>CAWEMN010000010.1:0-41845 GCA_963810155.1 uncultured Acidobacteriota bacterium | reverse complement strand
GACCAATTTTCCACCGTGCCGACATTATCGGAACGCCAGCAGCCCGGAAATTTCTGCGATCGCGGCGCGCAACTCTACGTTCCAAATCCCGCCGACCTCAATGGGCCGCGCACCTTCGTGGGCTGCCAGCTTCCATCCTCCGCGCTCAATCCCGCCGCGCTGGGGCTGCTGCAGTTTATCCCCGAACCGAACGTGCCGGGCCTGGTCTATAACTACCATCTGCAGACGCGCGTTCCCACGCAGCAGGATCGCTTCAACACGCGCATCCTGCAAACGATCTCGCCGAAACTGAACGCGCGGGTCATTTACAACTTCAGCCAGGGGGCCAATCACGCCTTCCAATCTTTCTCCGATTTCGAGAGCAGCCAAAACACTCGCGGGCAATCGGTAACGCTCGGGCTCACGCAAAACCCTTCGCGCACCTGGATCAACGATTCGCAGCTGATCTTCTCGCGCAATCGCGTGCTGACCCTCAACTCGTTCGCCAACGTAGAATGACGTCGCCGGAGACCTGGGCATCACCGGAATCTCCACCGCGCCGATCGACTGGGGCGTGCCGCAGCTGAGCTTCACGAACTACACCGAAAGCTAGCGACTTCGGTGCCTTCGCTGATGCGCAACCAGACCTATCGCTTCGTGGACGGCGTCACCAACATCGCGCCGAAGCACACCCTGACGATCGGGGGTCGAGATTCGCCGCATCGAAAACAACACCTTCATCCGACGCCACGCCCGAGGGACTGTTCAGCTTCAGCAATCTGATGACGGCGCAACTCGGACTCCACGGGCCAGCCGGTTGCCGGGCACCGGCCTGTGATTTCGCCAGCTTCCTGCTCGGCTTGCCGTCGCCACCAACGTGCGCTTCGGAACGTCCAGCACATACTTCCGCAGCTGGGGATACAGCCGGCTACTTCACCGACGACTGGCGCGTCGTCCGAATTTCACGCTGGAATACGGCGTTCGCTACGAAGCCTTCACGCCGCCGTCGGAACTCTACGGCCACCTCTCGAACCTGGACTTCGATCCCACGGCGTCTCAGGTCGCGGTCGTCATCCCAGGCCAGGCTCGCGCCCTTTAGCGGCGCCCTTGCCCAACTCGCTGATTCGCCGCAATACGACAATTTTGCGCCGCGCATCGGCATCGCCTGGCGACCGCCGATTAAAGCGCTGCAGGGCAAGCACGCCACGATCGTGCGCGCCGGCTACGGCATGTTTTACAACGAATCGATCTACAGCCAGCTGCTCGGAGATCTGGCCAATCAGTCTCCCTGGGCCAATTCGCAGTTGCTCATTTCGGGGCCCTGCCAACTGCTGACGATCGCAGAACGGCTTTCCGTCATCTGTCGCCTCCACCAACGCCGTCCACAACACCTACGCGATCAATCCCAATTACAAAGTGGGCTACGCGCAGATCTGGAATCTTTCGATGGAAACCACCCTGTTCAACAACACCACGCTCTCGTTCACCTACACCGGCACCAAGGGCACGCACCTCGACATGCTCTTCGCGCCGAACCGTCGCGCTGCCCGGCAGCCTCCGCCGGGGCCGGTGGCCAACGCCGGCAACTTCATCTACGACACCTCGGGCGCGAACTCCATCTACAACGCGCTGCAAGTGCGCCTGCAACAGCGCACGACGCACGGCATCGTGGTCAACGTCATCTACACCTACGGAAAATCCATCGACGACGCCAGCTCGATCGGCGGCGGCTCGCCCATCGTGGTGCAGAACTCCAGCAAATCTGGCCGCCGAGTACGGGCTGTCTTCGTTCGACGTCGAGCAGCAGCTGCGGCTCAACTATTTCTACGAGTTCCCTTTGGCGACCGCCACCGCTTCGCGCAGAAGGGTTTGACCGCCGCGCTGTTTGGCAACTGGCGCCTCAGCGGCAACATCGCGCGCGCAGACCGGCACGCCCTTTACCGCCACGGTCCGGGCGCCGGCACCGGCAACACCGGCGGCGGCGGAGTTTTCGCGACGCGCGCCGACCAGATCTGCGATCCGAATCTGCCGGCGAGCGAGCGCACGCCGCTGCACTTCTTCAACACCGCGTGCTTCGTCGCGCCCGCCGGCCGGGCAATTCGGCGACGCCGCGCGCAACACGATGAGGGCCCGGGCATGTTCACCTGGAATTTGCAAATGGCCAAGTGGTTCCCTTTCGGCAAGGACGGCCAGCACCGCGTGGACGTGCGCTGGGAGATCACCAACCTGACCAACACGCCGAACTTTCATCGGGCTTTCGACGGTCGTGGGCTCGTCCACCTTCGGCCGCGTGACTCGGCGCGGCCGGAATGCGCACCATGGACGTCATGACGCGGTTGAACTTCTGATGGCGCGCACGCCGAAGAGCAATCGCGAACTCGCCGCGCTGGCGCGCTCGCGCTGCTGGCCGCCCTGCTGGCCCCCGCGCGGCCTGGCGCAGAATCCGCAGCAGCCCGCGACCCGCGCGCCTCCGCCCCGCCGCAGCGTGCTCCGCTGAACGACAAGGGCACCATTCGCGCGGCGGTTGAATCTGGTGCGAAGTCGATGTGGAAGTCACCGACCGCAACGGCAAGCCCGTCAAGGGCTTGCGGCAGGACCAATTCAGCATCTCCGAGGACGGCAAGGACCAGAAAGTTTCGACGTTCGACTACTACGACGTCGAGAAAATCGAAAAGGCCGGATGCCGCCGATGACGGCGCCGATGACCATCGCCGATCGGCGGCGTCGCCGCTCCCGAGCAGCTGCGCCAGCAGGTGCGCGACCGGCGCCTGATCGTGCTGTTCTTCGATCTGACCTCGCTGCAGCCGAGCGACCTGACACGCTCGACCGACGCCGGCAAAGCAATTCCTGCAGCGAGCAGATGACCGCCGCCGACCTGGTGGGCGTGGTGGCCTTTGGCAACCAGCTGCGCGTGGTCGCCGATTTCACCAACGACCGCGATCTGCTCAATAGCGCCGTGGACGCGCTGCTTCCCGGCAAGGAATCGCAACTCGCGGCGCTGGCCGCGGCGGCTTCGACAGGCATTGATACGGCCGTCACGGAAGATACCGACGCGGCGTTCACCGCCGACGACACCGAGTTCAACGTCTTCAACACCGACCGCAAGCTGGCCGCGCTCGAATCGCTCGCCGACCTGCTGCGCGACATTCCCGGCAAAAAATCGGTGATCCAGTTCACCAGCGGCATCACGCAGACCGGCGAAGACAATCGCTCGCAGCTTCGCGCCACCACCGATGCCGCCAATCGCGCCAACGTCTCGATCTACACCGTGGATTCGCGCGGCCTGATGGCCGAAATTCCCGGCGGCGATGCGAGCGTCGGAGCGGCCGCCGGAAGCGGTCGTTTTCCGGCGCCGCCGTTTTCCAGCAAAGCGGCGCGCGGCAGGATTCGCGCGAGACGCTGGCCACGCTGGCGTCGGATACCGGCGGGCGGAGCTTTTTTGATCTGGGCGATCTCGGCCAGGCCTTCCATTCCGTGCAGGCCGATACGGCCGGCTACTACCTGGTCGGCTACTACAGCACCAATGCCGCGCGCGACGGCCGCTGGCGCACGCTCCGCGTAAAAGTCGCCGGAGCGCCCGGAGCGCGCATTCGCTACCGGGAGGGCTACTACGCGCCGAAGGACTTCGGCGTCTACACCACCGAAGACCGCGAGCGCCAACTGGAAGACGCCATGCGCTCGGAAACGCCCGTCGTGGAACTGCCCATCGCCGTCGAAACGGCGTACTTCCGCCTCGACAAGAACCAGATTTTCGTGCCCATCTCCGCGAAGCTGGCGTCCAGCGCGCTGCAGTGGGCGCAAAAGAGCGACCGGCGCCAGGTGGAGTTCGATTTCGCCGCCGAGATTCGCGAGGCGCAATCGGGCCGCGTGGTCGGCGCGCTGCGCGACACGATTACCGTCAACCTCGATAGCGAACGCTTCGAAGAAGTTCAGCAGAACGCCCTGGTTTATCAGGGCGGGATCATCTTGCCTCCCGGCGATTACAAGCTGAAATTCCTGGCGCGGGAAAATGACACGGGCCGCATCGGCACCTTCGAGGATGACCTGAAGCTGCCCGCAGCACAGGCCGACCGCATGCAGTTGAGCTCGGTGGTGCTGTCGAGCCAGCTGGTGGCCAGTCCAGAAGAGTTCCGAAGTGCAGACCAAGGGCTTCGCGCCCGACGCCAAGCTGAAGCAGTCGCCGCTGGACGTCGCCGGGGAGCGCATCATTCCCAGCGTGACGCGCGTCTTCACCAACCAGCAGATGCTCTACGTTTTCTTCCAGGCGTACGTGCCGGAAAAGATCGATCCCAATCAGCTGCGCGCCGGACTCGAATTTTTCCGCAACGGCGCGCGCATCAACCAGACGCCGATGGTCGCGCCGGCGCAGGTGGACGATAAGACGCGGACGGCTTCGTTTCGCATCAGCCTGCCGCTGAGCGCAATCTCCATGGGGCGTTACACGGTGCAGGCTGTCGTGGTGGAAGCGGGCGGCGCGCAAGCCGCGTTCGGGCGCAATTACTTTGCCCTTCGGCCGCCCCTGGCTCCTGCAGCGCCAGCTCCGGCGCCTGCCGGTTCCGGCGGAAACTAGTTCTCACTTCGAGTGGCCACCCTGGCAGAGGAATCTGCAAGGGTGGCCGCGAAGTAACTTCAATTGATCTGATTGGTGCCCACGCCCATAACCAATCCATTTGGCGGGGCGTTGGTCGCACCGCTGAGCGTGCCGGGAACAAATTCCGCCCTGTTACTGCCCGTCGTCACGATTCCTTTATTCGAGCCATCCAGGAAATCGAAATAGCGGTCGACCTTTCCATTTGTACTGGAGACGTTGACATTCAGAAAACGGACATTGCCGAGCGGTATGGTACCGCCGCCGCCGCGCACGATGTCCACGGCAGCACTATCTCCATAGGACGGGTCGGGCCCATTGACGTGTGGGTTGGTGACGGTCAAATTCTGGAATGTAAGACTGGCTCCGTTTGCGCCATAAAACCGCCCAGAAGCGCCTGAACTGCCGCTCTGATCGCTGAAGGAGTCCTGGATCAGGATAGCGCCGGGAGCGTTGGTGGGGTCGTTGTTGATGCCCACGTAGCCGTAGCGCTGATTCCCTGTGGAATGGTGCCGCAAAACATTGACGCTGATCGGTTGCGACGTCGAATCCATCAGCCAGGTGCTGATCATGAGGCCGTCCCCAGCATTCCCGTCCGTGTAACAATCCTGAATATTGACGTCGAGGAGGAAGTCGCCGGGCGCGTTGGGTTCGATGTCAATGCCGCTCTGGGGCGCGGTGCCGGTGGTGTTCGTGAAGTGGTTGCGGAGATAGTAGATGTGATTGACTCCGCCGGTGATGCTCGAACCTTGCCTGCGGTTATTGTTGAAGACGGAGTCCTGGACCGTGACGTTTGTGCTGTAGCTCACATAAACGCCATCGCCGCCCGAATCGTTACAGGAAATCCCGCTGACGGTCACGTTGCTGGCGTTCTGTATGTTCAAGCAGTGCCGCCACTCCCCGCTGGTGTACTCCGCTTTGCGCATGTGAAACACGGACACAGCCGCACCGGCGCCGGTAAGGGCTACGTTCGAGGAATGAATACTGAGCATGACGGAGCTGGTCCCGTAGCCTGAATTGGCCGTGACGGTCACGCCCGCATCCACGAACACATTGGAGTTATTAGGAAAAGAGATCGGATTGATATTGTAATTCCCCGCGGGTATCTCGAGGGGTTGGCCATTCGATGCCGTGGAATTTAGAGCCGTCTGGAATACGTTTGTGTCATCACCGCCGAAGCCGGCGTTTCCGAAATGCAGCAAGCTCACCGCATTGGGCGGCGGCGCTGGCGTTATCGAGACGGTAATCGAAACTCGATTGGGTCGGATCAGCATTGCTCGTCGCGGTCACGGTGTCGGTTCCGGCGCTGGCGGGTGCCGTATACAAACCCGATGGCGTGATCGTGCCCCGCGCGGCATTCCAAGTGACCGATTTGTCCGCTGCAATGCCCTGCACGCTGGCAGCGAATTGAATGGTTCTCGAAGCGAGAACAGTTGCCGGCGAAGGAGTCACAGCTCACGGCGGAGACGATGGCAGGCGTCGAGACCGGCGGGTTGGGCGACTGCGTCGCGCCACCGCCAGAATTTGACGCTGCTTCCGCTGGAGCCTGGAGGTACTTGCGTTGTCGATCCGCTTGAAGGCGATTGCACTGTCCCGCTTGAATCTGTGGCGCCGGTTGAAGTCCTTGGCGCTGCACTAGTTGCACCGCCGCATCCCCAGCCGCAAAGTGTAAGAGTGATTAGAAAGATGACGAGTAGGAGGAATGGTGATTTGCTTCGCTGAAAATGGGCGGGATCGGATGATAGACAATTTGCGGAGGCGCTCGCGCGCCGTCCTCGATGTGCGTCCAATCTCGACCCCCTGTTTTTAGGCGTTTCTGGGCAAACCTAAACTAGTGGTTGGGGTTGGAGCGAAATACCGGTTAATAGGGTAATTGGGGTACAGGGGAGTAACTGCCCTAGGGTAGCTCCTGTAGGACAGTGCCTGTTTGAGTACACGAATGACCCTATGATGCTCTGATCTACGACGGCGCCAAGGCGTAGCGCTGTGTGGTGGAATTACGAAGTAGGGCGAGTGGACGGCTAGATGTCTATCGTGCGGGCGAAGGATGGCTTCCGCTTCTGCGAATTAACGTGCTGCGCTTCAGTCACAGCTTCGATTTGAGGGCTCGGTGGCTTGGGCGCAGTGTCAATCTTGGGTGCCGCAGCAGTGGACGCTGAGGCGATGGGAAACTCCATGCGAAATGCCGTTCCCGCACTGGGTGTGGATTCAACAGAGATGCGGCCACCGTGGTCGCTAACCACGGCTTGTATGGTTGCCAATCCCAAACCGGTTCCTTGTAACTTGGCGGCGTAAGGCAGGGCTGGTTGCCCGTTTGATTCTTCGGCTTTAAGGCCTGAACCCGCATCGGAAATCTCCACGCATACCGCGCCATTCTGCTGAGCGGTACGAATCGTCAGGGTGCCGCCCAAGGGCATGGCGTTCAGCGAATTGGCCATCACATTCTCGAAGCCCTTGTGCAATGCCTCCGGGTCCGCCCAAATCTTTGCCGCGTACTCATCCAGCAGCAGTTCAGGCCTGACGGGCGGCCGGCCGCGCTCGTTGAATTGCGGCTCAAACGATTTGACCGCCGCGCGCACCACCTCATTCACATCCACCGCCTGCATGCGCGGTTCCCGCGTTCGGGCAAATTCCCCGAATCGGGCGATGATTCCCTTCAGACTCTCCAATTCCGCATCTGCCGTCTTCATCGAATCAAAGAAAATCTCGTCGAAGTGTTCGGGCACCTGCTGCCGCGTCCTGGCGAGGCTTTCCAGGGTGACTTGCAAGGAGAAAAGCGGCAGCTTCAGCTCCACGGCAAAATTCCGGGCCAGCTCGCGCCATGCGGCCACGCGTTCCGCCTGTATCAGCTTTTCGCGCTTGGCGCTTAGCTGCGCGGTCATCTCGTTGAAAGCGCGCAGAGCACGCCCCACCTCACCGCGCGCTTGTGTTTCCGCCTTCGCGTTCCAATGCCCCGCAGCCACCTCGCGCGCCGCGCCCTCCAGGCGCTCCAGCGGCCGCGTTACCTGCGCCGAAATCGACCAGGAAAAGATCAGGGCAAAAAGAATGCCCGCCAAGCCGATGGCGAGTGCCGAATTCCGAATATAGGTCGAACTCGTTACCACCAGATCCTGCGCGCTGCCCACCAATACCATTGCCAGCAGGTCGTTACTTCGCCCCGTGAGCGGCAGGGCCACGAATTTCTCCGCACTGGCCGCGCCCGCAGCGCCCCGAACGTCAAATTCCCCGGAGCTGGGCTGCTTCTGCACAGTTTCAATCAATGCCGCGAAGCGATCTGGCTGCTCCGCCGGGCCTTTGGAGTCGAAGAGTGCCTCAGGCACAAAAGCCGGTTCCAGATTTCGGTAAAACAAGACTCGCATGCCTCCCGGCACGACCAGGGCCTGGAGGAAATCGCTATCAAGTCTTCTGCCTCCGATGACGTAGAACTTCTTCTCGCCGACGCTCACCAGGCGCACCGCCAGCAAGCCTAAATCCACTTTGTCCGGCAATTCGACCTTCGCCAGAAATGCGCCCTGCTGATTCCAATCCGTCTGCTGGGTGACCCAATCGTTTTTGAAACCGATGCGGCCCGGCCACTGCGCCGAGGAGATCAACGTTCCGTCGTCGCTGACGAATTCGAGGAAATCAAGCTGGCGAGAAGTGGCGATGCCGCGAGCATCGCGCGCATACAAGGAAGGATCGGCTTGCGGGCGGCTCAGGTCGATGGCCATGCGCAAAGTGCTTTCGGCCTCGGCGATCCCCTGCAACGCGTACACCACCTCGTCGCCGCGATGCGTGAATTCGCGCCGGAATTGCGTAACCAGCGTATCCGACTGCTGTCCCTGGGCCAGCTGGAACTGCTGGCGGACAAACCGGTCCACGCTCCACGCCAGAAGGCCGACGCAACCAATGATCAGGCCCATCAAGGCCATCAACAGCTTTGTGCGCAACTTCATAAGTGTCTCGCTCGCCCGGATGCAGTCCGCGGCTCAGGCTCTGGCCACTCACACCCCATGGGGCGGAGGCAGCGCGCCTGTGTAACGGTGGAATCATAGATGAGACTCGCGCCACGGAAGCGGAAAGTTGCGCCTGTGTTACCGAAGATGTCACCGAAAGCCATACGGGCCGGCGCCCGCTCTGACCGAGGCCGATTCGGTTATACTGCCGGAGAGGCACTTCCATGCGCCGCGCGGGACTCAAAATCGGGCGAGTATTCGGCATCCCCATTTACGTGCACTTGAGCTGGTTTCTCATTTTTGCCTTGATCACCTATTCCATCGGAGACGAGTTCGGAGCGGGTAACCCTCAGTGGGGCAGCCGGCAGCTTTGGTCTCTGGGCCTGCTCACCAGCCTGCTCTTCTTCGGTTCGGTACTGTTTCACGAGCTCTCTCACAGCGTGGTAGCCCGCTACTATCGGATCCCCGTAGCTTCCATCACTCTTTTCTTCTTCGGCGGGATTGCGAGCATTACACGAGATCCCGACCGCTCGTCCCAGGAGTTTCTGATCGCCGCGGCCGGTCCGGCGTCGAGCTGCCTCCTGGCAGGCGGATTCTGGTTGCTGGCGCTCTCCACGCCTGACGGAAGCATGCTGAACGCACTCGGGATGTGGCTGGGGAAAACCAATCTGGGGCTGGCTCTCTTCAACCTGCTGCCGGGATTTCCGCTCGACGGCGGGCGCATCTTTCGATCCATCGTTTGGGGAATTACCAAAGACTATTCGCGCTCCACGCGCATCGCTGCACGGATCGGGCAGGCCATCGCCTACGCGATGATGGGCTTTGGCCTGTGGCTGGCGCTGGTGGACCATTCCACCGCCAACGGCGTCTGGTTCCTCTTCATCGGATGGTTTCTGCTCACGGCGGCGCGCCAAAGCTACATGCAGGTGGCCACACAGGGTGCGCTGCAAGGCCTGCGCGCCGCTGACGTAATGACCTCGGAAATGCCCACGATCCCAAGCGATGTCTCGCTCGAAGAGTACGCGGCCGAGGCTTCGCGGACCGGCAGGCGCGCGCACCTGGTGCTCTCCGACGGCCGGCTCGTCGGGCTGATGCGGGTGGAAGCGCTGCAAGCCGTTCCGAGGCAGGAATGGACCTCCACTTCCGTGCAGGCGGCGATGCTCTCCCGCGAACAATTGCCCTGGACGGCTCCGGACGAGCCGGTACTGAACGTCCTCGAGCGCATGCGCTCGGCAAATGTCGATCAGCTGGCTGTGATTACCGGAGACAAACCGGTGGGGCTGGTCACCCGCGACTCCATCATGCGAGTGGTGCAGACCCGCTCCGACCTGGGGCACGTCACCGGAAGTTAGGCAGGACGCAGCATTACCCGCCGCGCGTGTGCATTTCGAGGTGAGGATCGCGGCGCAGCTCTTCGATCCCTACAAAGGCCTCGCGATGATGCCGCGCCAAGCGCACTTCGGCGCCTCGATCTTCGCGCCCCCGCCAGGCTGCCGCGATCGTTTCAGAAATCTCTGAGATCGCAGCTTCCCGCGATGCGCCGGCCTTCATTAAATCGCTCCGCAACAGGCGCCTCAAATCCGTGCCATCGGTCGCATACAAGCAGCGGTACCACATTCCGTCCGCGGTGATGCGGCTGCGATCGCAGGTGCGGCAAAAAGGCGAACTGGTGGAGGCGATGATGCCGAAAACAGTGCCATCGGGCAGCCGAAAGCGCGAAGCAGGAGCGGCGCTCTCCGGCATGGCGATAATTTTGCCGTAGCGCTCTTCGAGGCGCTGCAGCATTTCGTCGCGCGTGACTACTTTTGGCATGGTCCACTTCGTCGCGCCGAGGACGTCCATGTACTCGATGAAGCGCACCTCAGTGTCATGGCTGCGGCCGAACTCGATCAAATCCGCGAGCTCATCGTCGTTTTCTCCCCGCACGATGACGGCGTCGAGTTTCGTGCCGGTGAATCCGGCGCTGCGTGCCGCATCGAATGCGGAAAGCACGCGATCGTGTTCATCCCGGCGGGTCATTTCGCGAAAGCGGTCGCGGCGCAAGGTGTCCAGGCTGATGGTGACGCGGCCGAGGCCGGCGCGCTTGAGCGCCTGCCGCCTGATCGGCAAAACAGCACGCCATTCGTGGTGAGAGCGAGATCGCGAATGCGGGAGTTGCGAGCCAGCATGCCCACCAGGCGGTCGAGATGCTGGCGCAGCAGCGGCTCGCCTCCGGTGAGCCTGAGGCGGGTGACGCCCAGCCCGGTAAAGATATCGACCAGCTGAACCAGCTCCTCAAAGCTCAGCAACTCTTCGCGCGGCAGCCAGACGTAATCTTCCTCCGGCATGCAATAGAGGCAGCGCAGATTGCAACGGTCCGTGACCGAGAGACGCAAGCTCTCGAGCGGGCGTCCTAAACGGTCGAGCAAAGAGGGTGCCGAGTTGGCAGGCATAGAAGCTTCTATCGACATGGTAGAGGGCAGCCGGGATGGCGTCAATCAGCCTCCCCTGTCTGAACGGCGAGGGCGGCTGGCCCGCCGCGGGGGGCGCGGAGATGCGTCAAATCTTAGCCGACTGCTCTAAGCTTCTAGCCCTCGTCCTGATACTGCGTCTTCAGGCGAGCCACCACGGTCGGATCGGCCAGCGTGGTGGTGTCGCCCAGCACGCGGCCCTCGGCGATATCGCGCAGCAGGCGGCGCATGATCTTGGCGCTGCGCGTCTTGGGAAGTTCGGCGGACGAAAAAGATGTCGTCGGGCCGGGCTATGGCGCCGATTTTGCCCACGACGTGCTGCTTCAGCTCATTTTTCAGCGCATCGTCCGCGGTGATGCCTTCCTTCAAGGTGACGAAAGCGGAGATGCCCTGCCCCTTGACCTCGTGCGTCTTGCCGATCACGGCCGCTTCGGCGACCGAGGAGTGATCGACCAGGGCGCTTTCCACTTCGTAGGTCGAGATGCGATGGCCGGCGACGTTCATCACGTCGTCCACGCGGCCCAGCAGCCAGAAATATCCGTCGTCGTCCATCTTGCAGCCGTCGCCGGTGAAATACATGCCCGGATAGCGCGACCAGTATTGCTGCACGTAACGATCTGGATCGCCATAGATCGTGCGCATCATGGCCGGCCAGGGCTGCTTGAGCACGAGATAGCCGCCCGCGCCTGGCCCGACCGCATCGCCCTTGGCATCCACCACTTCGGCGACGATGCCGGGAGACGGGCGCGTTGCCGAGCCCGGCTTGGTCGGCGTAATGCCCGGCAGCGGCGAAATCAGAATCATGCCCGTCTCGGTCTGCCACCAGGTATCCACGATGGGGCAGCGCCGCCGGCCGATGTAGTCGTTGTACCAGATCCAGGCCTCGGGATTGATGGGTTCGCCGACGGTGCCGAGCAGGCGCAGGCTGGCGAGGGAGTGTCGCGCCGGCAATTCCGTGCCCCAGCGCATGAACGTGCGAATCGCGGTGGGCGCGGTGTAGAAAATGTTGACGCCGTATTTGTCGATGATGGACCAGAAGCGGTCGCGATCGGGAAAGTCCGGAGTGCCTTCGTACATCAGCGATGGTCGCGCCATTGGCGAGCGGGCCATAGACCACGTAGGAATGGCCGGTGACCCAGCCGATATCCGCGGTGCACCAATAGACGTCGTCTTCCTTGATGTCGAAGACGTAGTGATGCGTGGTCGACGACGCCCACCAGATAGCCGCCCGTGGTGTGCACGATGCCCTTGGGCTTTCCGGTGGTGCCGCTGGTGTAGAGGACGAAGAGCATGTCCTCGGCATCCATGGGCTCGGCGGCGCACTGGTCGGAAGCGGCGCCGACAAGTTCATGCCACCAGACGTCGCGGCCCGGTTGCATCGTGATTTTGGCGGCGTCGCCAACGCGCCGCACGACGACCACTTTTTCGAACCGTGGGCGTGCCGCGCAGCGCTTCATCCACGCTCGCCTTCAGCGGCACGATGGTGCCGCGGCGCCAACGCGCCGTCGCAGGTGACCACTACCTTGGCCTTGCGCGTCGTTGATGCGTTCGCGCAACGCCTCCGCGGAAAATCCGCCGAAGACGATGCTGTGCGGCGCGCCGATTTTGGCGCAGGCGAGCATGGCGATGGCCAGTTCCGGCACCATGCCCATGTAAATCGCCACGCGGTCGCCCTTGGCCACGCCGAGCGAGCGCAGCGCGTTGGCGAAACGATTCACTTCGCGCTCGAGCATTCCGTAGGTGAGCACGCGCGAATCGCCCGGCTCGCCTTCCCAGATGATCGCGGCCTTGTTGCGCCGCGCCGAATGCGCGTGGCGATCGACGCAGTTGTGCGCGACGTTCAGTTTGCCGCCGACGAACCATTTCACCCACGGCGCGTTCCACTCGAGCACCTTCTGCCAGGGCGTGAACCAATCGAGGCGCTTGGCCTCGGCGGCCCAGAAAGCTTCGGGATCGCGCAGCGCGCGGTCGTAAATGCCGGGATCGGCGGCGTTGCGCCTGGCGCGAAACTCCTCCGAGGGCGGAAAGACGCGGCGCTCGTCGAGCAGCGCGGACAGACTTTTCTCAGACGATGCGGACACTACGGAACCTCCTCCACGGCTTCAGGCGCTTCTGGACACGCGGGACGAGCTTAGGGATGTACGCTATCACAGGAGCCATTGTCAATCGGAACTGCCTGAGGCCCGAATCAGAATACCGTCACGCCGTTGCCGTTCTTTGGGTACAGCTCTGTGCCGTTTGACAATGAGACTTTTTCCAAACGCAGGACGTTTAGACCATTCTTCGCGCGATACCCGACCAGGACGATTTCATCCCCCGGCTTGAGTGTTTTCCCGTTCCAGCCGACCATTCTGGCCACGAGATTGGGGCTATTGAGCTCGCCGTGCCACTTTTCGACGGAGCGATCTTCCTTCTTTACGTCAATGAAGATTTCGATATGGGGATTAGCGAAGTGGAACTCCGTCACCGTTCCCTTGACAGTGACCAGCTTCGTGGTGTCATAGCCCGCATCGCCGTGGTGCGCGATTGCCGGAGGCGAAATCGCAGCGCCACAAATGGCAGCCGCTAAAATCAGCAAACTCATTCTCATGCTAAATCCCTCAGGGATGGGTCATGTCGGCCGGGCGCACCAGCTGATCGAACTCCTCGCCGGTCAGGTAGCCGAGCCTCAAACACACTTCGCGCAGGCTGAGGTCCTCGACGTAGGCGTCGTGCGCGATCTTGGCGGATTTGTCGTAGCCGATCTTCGGACTGAGCGCGGTGACCAGCATCAGCGAATTGCGCACGTACTCGTCGATCTTGGCGCGATTGAGGGTGATGCCGCGCACCATGTAATCGACGAACCCGCGGCAGGCGTCGGTGAGCAGCGTGACCGAGTGCAGGAAATTGTAAATCATCACCGGCTTGAACACGTTCAGCTCGAAATTTCCCTGCGAACCGGCAAAGGCGATGGCGGCATTATTTCCGTGCACCTGCACGGCCACCATGGTCATCGCTTCGCACTGCGTGGGGTTCACTTTGCCCGGCATGATCGAAGAGCCCGGCTCGTTTTCCGGAATATGAATCTCCGCCAGTCCGCAGCGCGGGCCCGAAGCCAGCCAGCGGATGTCGTTCGAAATCTTCATCAGCGAGCCGCCGAGCGTGGTGATGGCGCCATGCGCGTAGACCAGCTCGTCATGCGCGGAAAGCGCGGCGAACTTGTTGCCGTGCGAGCGAAACGGCAGGTGCGTGAGCTCGGCGATTTTTTTCGCGGCGCGCTCGGCGAATTCGGGATGGGCATTGAGGCCGGTGCCGACGGCAGTGCCGCCGATGGCCAGATCGTAGATGCCGTCGAGCGACTGCTCCAGCCGCGCGATATCGCGCTCCACGAGGCTGGCCCAGCCGCCCATCTCCTGGCCCACGGTGAGCGGCGTGGCGTCCATCAGATGAGTACGACCAATCTTTACGACGTCGGCGAACTCCTTGGCCTTGGCGTCAAGGGCCTCGTGCACGCGCCGTACCGACGGAATCAGCGCATTGTGGATACGCTCGGCGGCGGCGATGTGCATGGCCGCGGGAAAGGTGTCGTTCGAAGATTGCGACATATTCACGTGGTCGTTGGGATGAATCGGATTCTTCGAGCCGAGCACGCCGCCGGCCAATTCGATGGCGCGATTGGAGATCACCTCGTTGGCGTTCATATTGGTTTGCGTGCCGCTGCCGGTCTGCCAGATGCGCAGCGGAAACTCGTCGTTGAGCTTGCCGGCGATCACTTCGTCGCCAGCCTGAACGATCAGGCGAGCTTTTTCGGGCGGCAGCTTGCCCAGCTCCTGGTTCACGAGCGCGCAGGCCTTTTTCAGGATGCCAAAGGCGCGAATCAGCTCCGGCGGCATAACGTCGCGGCCGATATCGAAGTGCACCAGCGAACGCGCCGTCTGCGCGCCCCAATAAACGTTGGAGGGCACTTCGATGGTGCCCATGCTGTCGGATTCCATGCGTATCGCTTTTTTGGCTGTGATCTCGCTCATGACCTAGGATTCCCTTTCCATTACGTTTCCCGTATGAATGCATTTGACGCAAGCCACTGCCCGAGGCTGCCGTATTCCCAACGTATCGAAGCTCAGGCGCCGCGACTTAAACAGAAATGCATATAACCACATCTGACGCGTGGCAATCAAATGACTGTTCTGCAACTCATCACGGCACACGGCGCGATCGTGACGCATTTCGGTATGCCATCAACCCCAACATCTTCGCAGGTAATATCAATATTTGGCAAAAAAGAGAGTCGAAAGAGTAGCATCGGGAAAAGTCTTCAAGGGAAGGAGAAGTGATATGGCGCTAAAGAAAAGGCCTCTCGGAAGCAGCGGAATCGAAATTACGACGGTGGGTCTGGGAACCTGGGCCATCGGCGGAGGCGGCTGGCTTTTCGGCTGGGGCAAGCAGGACGACGATGCGTCGATTGCAGCGATACGTCGCGGAGTCGAATTGGGCATCAACTGGATCGATACAGCCGCTATTTACGGCCTGGGCCACTCGGAAGAGGTGGTGCGGCGCGCCGTATCCGAAATTCCGCAGGCGAGGCGGCCGATGATTTTTACGAAATGTGGCCTGACCGGCGACCGCAACAAGCCTTTTGAAGCTCCGCGCCGGGACCTGCGGCCGGAGACGATTCGTCGCGAATGTGAGGCCTCCCTACAGCGTCTGGGTGTGGAACGCATCGACCTGTACCAATTTCATTGGCCCGACGAGGGAGGCACGCGCGTGGAGGACTCCTGGGGCGAGATGAAGCGGCTGGCGGAAGAGGGCAAAGTGCGTGCCGCGGGCGTCTCGAACTTTACGGTGCCGCTGCTCGGGAGCTGCGAAAAGGTGCGGCACGTGGATTCGCTGCAGCCGCCGTTTTCCATGGTCCGCCGCAGCACGGCAGCCGACTTGATCCCCTGGTGCGCGGCTCACGGTACGGGCGTGATCGTCTATAGCCCAATGCAGGCGGGCCTGCTGACGGATCGGTTCACCGCGGAACGCGTCTCCAAGCTGGCCGAAGATGATTGGCGGCGAAAAACTCCGGAGTTTCAGGAGCCGCAACTGAGCCGCAATTTGCGTTTGCGGGATGCGCTGCGGCCTGTCGCGCAGCGGCACAATACGACCCTGGCAGCCGTTTCCGTGGCCTGGACGCTCAGCTGGCCGGGCGTAACCGGGGCGATTGTAGGAGCGCGATCCGCCGAGCAGGTGGATGGCTGGATTCGAGCCGGCGAAATTGAACTGACGCGGGAAGACCTCGACGAGATCGCGCGAGCGATCGAGGAGACACAGGCAGGCAGCGGCCCGGCGCGTCCGCGAGCCTTGCGGGCTACGGCGGACTAACACGCTAAGGCGCGCGAAGAGTAACGCGTTACTTGAATCAGGTGCGGTCGAACCATAAAACAAAAGCGAGGGGGCAAAGACGCGCTTTGTCCCCTCGCTCGTAAAAACGGTGTTGTGCTACGCGATCTCTGGACTACGTAGCCTTCGGATACCACTCCAATAGCCTGACCTCGATCCCCGAGCCCTCAAGCTTCTGCTTGAATGCATTGAGATCGGTCGGCGGATCGCCGCGATAGTGGTAAGGAATCACGACCTTGGGATGGAAGGCCTTCACCGCGTCGGCAGCCTCGTCCGCAGGCATCGTGTAAGGCAAGTTGATGCAGACGAAAGCGACGTCGATGTTCTTGAGCGCCTTCATCTCCGGAATCGCTTCGGTATCCCCGGAAATGTAGAAGCGCTTACCGCCGTAGGCGAGGACATAGCCATTGCCGCGGCCCTTATCGTGGAAAAAGGCTCCCGGCTTGGGCCCGCGGGTCATGTTGTACATGGGAATCGCTTCGATGGACCACTTATCCCACTTCTTGGTGTCTCCATTGGAAATCACATTGGCTGTCGTGACGAACTTTTGTACCGCCGATGGAGCCCAAATCTCCGTCCCCGGCTTGCTAATGGCCTTGATCGAGGTCTGGTCCATATCGACGTGATCGCCGTGAATATCCGTCACGAGGATCAGGTCTGCAGGGGGCAATCCCGCGAAGCTGGCCGGTTTGGCCGGGTCCACGTAAATATTCTTGCCGCCCGCCTGGATCAGCAGGGTGGCGTGATAGATCGGGGTGATCTTTACCTGGCCCGCCGAAGTGTCAAAGGTCTGCACCGGACGCGCCTGCGCGTGCAACGATACAACCAAAGCCATCAGGCCAACGGCCATGAACATTCTTGAAAGCAACAGTTTCATCGTTATTAAGCTCCTCAGTCTGCGTTGTGGTTTTGCAGTGGCCATGATGCTAACACGCTCGGAGTGCGGCCCGCAACGCAGCTCTGCATCCAAAACCGAGGCCGCGACGCTGCCCCCTAATGTGAGCGTCGCGGCCCCAGGAGCCGTTTCCAGCGATTGCCGGCGATGGCGCGGCGCGGAAAACCGCCATCACTTTGCATTGGGCTGCGCGGATTCCGCCGCTGACCCGAGAACCAGCACCTGCTTCTGGCCCGCGAATCGTAGCTCCTTCAGCGTGTGCGAACCGTCGGCATTATTGGTATAGACGGCGGCGTCTGCCTTGTACTTGGCTCCGCGGTCCACCCACTTGCCCGGGGACGTAGCCACCATATGTCCGCCTTGGGTGAAGGTGACGGTCGCCTCGGGGCTGTGGGAGACCCAGCGGATATCGTAATACCCGGCGGGGAGCATCGTTCCATTCAGAGACACGTCAGAAGCAAACGTGAAGGTTTTCTCGTTATTCGGCGTTGCGGAAGCGTTCGGACCCAACAGCATCAGAATCGGGAGAGTCAATTGCAGGAGCAGAAGGCTGAATTTTCTGGTGTTCATGCTTCCTCCATACCAGCGTTGCGCGCATTCATCCTGAGTTTTCTCCGCACCCGCAACAAGACTCATATTGGTTGGCGGCCAAAATGGTTTGCCATCCAAATTGGAGCGCGTCCAAATTGGCCGAACGAGTGGAGAAAACTCAGCGCGCGCGTTTTTTTGCAGAAGGGAGCGTAGCGAAGCGGCCCGCGGGGCGGCTATCCGCTTTCAGCCGCCAAATTACGGTGTCAGGGTGCGCCTGGCTGCGGGTGGGAACAGAAAAGTCAATCGGTGAGGGCGCTACTGTCAGGAGGGCTGGGGAAAATGGTAATGTTGGCAGCAACTGCCAGGATGCCGGGCTGACGGAATGGCAGACGTTCGGGACTTAAAATCCCGTGGGGATTTTCCTCGTGAGGGTTCGACTCCCTCGCCCGGCACCAGTTCTCTTCAACGATGCAGCAACACGAATGCTCCCCAGGCGATCAGGAGCGCACCTGCAACGCGAGCGACGCGCAGCCCGTGCGGGGCCAGCTTCTCAACGAACACGAACACGGCGATAGCGGCTACCCACAGCAGGTTCATAACGCCAGCCACGAAAAGCAAGGCCATCAATGCCCAGCAGCAGCCGACGCAGAAAAGCCCATCATGCAAGCCCATGCGCAGCGCGCCGCCAGCGCCTTCGTGCCAGTGTCGGGTCAAGAAGTCCAGCGGTGAGCGACAGTGAGTGAGACACGCGTTTTTGACAGGCAGAAGTTGATAGGCGCCCGCGATCAACAGAACGAGCCCCGCGAAAACCGTGGATCGGGCGGCCATGCCGGACGAAAGCAGGGCCGCACGATGCAGGATGACTTGCGATTCCGCAGCGACGGCGCTGAAGAGCGTCCAAGCCAGCAGATAGCCGGCTACGAATAGTCCGCCATTCAGACGCGCCTCGCCACCGCGACGGCGGTAGACGCTCAATACCAGCAAAATCAAGGGTGTCGCGGACGGCAGCATCATTCCAACCATCATCACCGTCCACATGATGAAGAGCTGGAGAAAATCGCCGGCGCCCCACGACTGCATCTCGGGCATTCCCATGGCCGCCATGGAACGCATGTCCGCGGCCATGCGTACGAGGTAAATCCACGAGAGTGCAAGGATTACCGCGAGCCCAAGGATGACGAACAGACGGTCACGCCGGACCAAGCGCTCCAGGGGAGAGCGGGCGCCTGTGAAGTCAGCCGCCACAGGTTTACGCCTGGTTCGTCCAATTCACTTCGGCGGCCGCCGCGTAACGATTTGGCCACGCGAAATGGAAGTCGCCGTGAGAAATCTGCATGACGTCGGTGGTCGCGATCTTGCCGTCGTTCCAGAAAAACCCACCCTTTGGGTAGACGATGTGAACTTCCTTTTCCGCCCCGGATACGACATCGCGGAGGGGAGTCGCGCGAAGTTCAACGATGCCAGGAACGCGCACCTCCGAACGCTCTCCGTTTATGCGAATCTCAACGGGCTTGCGGATGGGGCCTTCGAACTTCTCGATCGTGCCTGCGATCGCTTCCCAGGGCATTCCGCCCATCTGGCCCGACAGGATTGTCGCAAACGCGTTCACTTGATCCTCGGTCGCTTTCTCGTCGATGAAAAGAAGGACGTGGCCGTGGCCCTCATGGATCGCCTTCGGATATTTGGCCGCGACTACGGCGCGAACGCCATTCAGCGAAACGTTGCCGAAGCGACCGTCCTTCACTTCGTAGCCAACGATGAATTCGCATTTGCCTTCATTGGGATATCCGGCGAACTGGCAGTTGCAGCCGTGATGACAGTTGCAGGCCTCGAGGCTTTCCGCTTTCACGCGGAAGGCCGTCTTCTCAGAGCCTTTTTGTGCTGACATTGTTTTTCCTCTAACCGGTAAAATGAGAAACGATGACGCAATGATATGCAGTACCTAAAGTATCGTCAACCTCGGCAAAGGGCGCACGACAGGCTCGACAGGCGACGGACGCGACATCGCAAAAAGCCAGACGGCGCTGGTGGAAAAACCAGCGCCGCCGGGTACCGCTCCATTTGTACAATGTGTTCTGGCTTCTAGCGGCCGTAGATGGAGCCTGTCTCGAACACGACGCCAGTCGATATGCGAATGTTGCTTTGCGTCGCACCCTCAAAGCGACTGAGGAAATAGTCCGCAGAGGTGCGAATGGCGATCTTTCGCGTGACTTTCCATTGCACGCCGCCGCCCATGGCCGCCGCAATTGCGTTATCGGAAGCGGAGGCGCCGGCCGCAAAGAAATTCCCGCTGCCCGAGAGATGGTCCACTCCGATCAGCCCGTGGATAAATATCTTTCGCACGTTGAAGCGGGGTCCACCCATCGCTACGTAATCGTGGAATCCGAAGGTGCCGACGTTCAGGATCTGGATGGTCTTGTAGTAGCCCCCGAAATTACCTTCCGCCGCGATCCACCTCTTAACATTGACGACTGCGGAACCCTCAAAGCCGTTGAGGTTCTGGCGGGATACCAATGCGCTCGTTCCCGCGTTGAGGTACGAATAACCGCCCGCAACTTCCAGGCGCGGAACGTCCTGTCCGAAGCCCAGGCTCGAAAAAGGCGTGAATGCCGCCGCAGCAGGCTGTGGTTCCGCTTGAGGCTGTAGCTGTGGTGCTTGCGGCTGTGCTTGCGGCTGGGGCTGTGGCTGTGGTGCTTGCGGTTGGGGCTGTGCTTGCGGCTGTGGCTCTGGCTGTGACTGTACTTGTGGCTGTGGTGGTTGTGGCAGTGACTGTGTTCGTGGTGCTTGTGGTTGTTGGCTGCTGTCGCTCGAGGGCGCCGCAGGCGCTGCAGGTTGACGCTGGCTCACAGGAGGCGCAGTGACGGAGGATTTCAACACATATCCCTCTTTCCCGTCTGCAGTACGAACCTTGAGTCTGTCAGTCCCTTTCGCATCCACAACCGTGACCTTGTCGCCGCAATGCAGGTTGGCTACTACTTGGAAACTGGTCGGGGAGTCGTAGAGGAATACGTATCCTTCTCCCAGCGGGCAGTAAGCTAAGACATCGTCTGCTTTCGCCCCGGCACTGCACAGCAACAACAGAATTCCTAGCGTAACGAGCACTCTACGGCACATGGGCGCTTCCTCCCTTTGCCAAGGTTAGCGTCACGCAGCAGTCGGAGTAATTGCCAAGTTTGCGACGGAGAACGAAACTGATATTGCTTTTCGCGTGACAAAGGCAATTCGAGTGCCATTTTTACCTGCTGGGCTCCGCCAGTAACCTTTCGATCCGGGCGCAGTTCCGAGAAGTCGGACGCCTGGTCGAGTCCGTATCCCCCTGCGCCGCAATGGCTTAGAGACGAGAAATTTGGTGTCTTGGGACTTGCCTTGGCAAATACGACCCCCGGGTTTTCTGGGTGGTTTTGTTCTCAAACCTCGCCAAGGGAGTAGAATACCCGGAGAATTTTGCGCGGAGAGCCGTTCCGCCCTTGAGGTCCCTTGCTGATGCGCACTTCGCTGAAAGTCAATGGTCAATCTCACACGATCGAAGCCGAGGCGGATTGCCCGCTGCTTTACGTGCTGCGCGACAATCTGGCGCTGAACAATCCGCGTTTCGGCTGCGGGCTCGGACAATGCGGCGCCTGCACGGTGCTGATCGAAAATCGCGCAGTGCGCTCCTGCATGCTGCCGTTATCGGCAGTAGCCGGGAAAGAGATCGTCACGCTGGAAGGCCTGGGCACCGAGAGCAATCCGCATCCCGTGCAGAAGGCTTTCATCGCGGAGCAAACCTTTCAATGCGGCTACTGCCTGAATGGATGGGTGCTGACCGCCAAAGTCCTGCTCGATAAAAATCCTCACCCCAGTGACGAAGAGATGAGAAGCGCGTTTGAAAGCCTGGTCTGCCGATGCGGCAGCCACGTGCGGATTTTTGAGGCTGTCCGCCATGCCGCCGACGAAATGAAGAGGAGCGCTTAGCCATGGCCGCCAAAAAGAGTCTCTCCAGAAGAGAGTTCGTCAAGGATACGGGCGGCCTTTTGATTGGCTTCAGCGTGGCTGAGAGTGCGGTTCTGCCGCGGGTGTTCGCGGCGCCAGTTCCTCAACTTGCCACGATGCCTTCTCCGAACCGCCTGGACGCCTGGCTGCGCATCGAGCGTGATGGAAGCGTGCACGTTTTCACCGGCAAAGCGGAGATTGGCATGGGAGCGGAAACCGGCCTGACGCAGATTGTCGCCGAGGAGCTGGACGTTCCGACCGACCGCATCGTTTTCGTCATGGGCGATACATCCACTACCACCGATCAGGGTGGCGTCGGCGGCAGCACCACCATCGCGCAGGGCTCAAAGCCACTGCGTAACGCGGCGGCCACGGCCCGCGCTCTCCTGGTGCTCATGGCGGCGAAGAACCTCGGCGCGTCGCCGGATCAACTCCAGGTGCGCGACGGCGTCGTGAGTGTGAAGGACAACCCCGCGCGCAAAATCTCTTACGGTGAGCTCGCCGCGGGCAGCGCACTGCAGGATGCGCTCCAGGCTTCGGGCGACCTGAAAGTCACAGGAGAGGGTTTTGCGCTGAACGTAGAAGGCCTGGGCAAGCCCAAAGCCCCCTCGAGCTACACCATTGTTGGCACATCCGTGCCACGCGTCGATCTCGCGCCGAAAATTCTCGGCAAATTTCAGTACGTCACCGACGTGCGCGTGCCCGGCATGCTGCATGGCCGCGTGATTCGCCCCGCCGGCGTCGGCGCAAAATTGACCAGCGTCGACGACGCAGCCGCGAAGAAGATTCCCGGCTACGTAAAGACGGTGACTAAAAATAATTTTGTAGGTGTCGTGGCGGAAAACGAATGGAGCGCCATTCGTGCGGCGAAAGCCCTGCGAGTCACCTGGAGCGCACCCGCGCAGGCTTTTCCGGAGCAGAAGGATCTCTATTCCCACATGCGCTCCGTCTCCCCCAGGGTCACCAAGGAAACCCTCAAGCAGGGGGATACCTCGGCCGCGCTTTCGAGTGCTGCCAGGAAAGTGCAGGCCAGCTACGAAGCTCCCTTTCAATCGCACGCGACGATGGGACCGGGATGCGCGATAGCCGATGTTCACACCGATGGCCTGACCACCATCTGGTCCGGCGGTCAAAAGCCTCATGCGCTGAAAAAAGGCTTTGCCGAATTGCTGCAGGTTCCGATCGACAAGGTGCGCGTGATTTGGGTGGAGGACGCCGGCTCGTACGGCCGTCCCGGTTTCGAGGATACCGCCGCGGATGCCGTGTTGCTCTCGCAGGCCGTGGGCAAACCGGTGCGCGTGCAATGGTCGCGCGCCGACATGACCGCCTGGGGCGCCAAAGGGCCCGCCGTGGCCTACGAACTTGCCGCTGCCATCGATGAGCGCGGCGAAATCAGCGCCGTTGAGTTCACGTCGCACGCTTTCTCAGGCGGCGAGGTCCATTTCCAGCCCTCCGACGCGGGGAACTATCTCGGCGCGCAGCTCTCCGGCGTTCCAAACACCGGCGGGGTGGATGAATTGGCCCAATGGGGTGTCCAGGCGCCTCCCTACGTCTTTCGCAATCTGCGCGCGGTCTCCCACGTGGTACCCGGCTTTTACGCCGAGGGCTCACCGCTGCGCTCGACGCATCTGCGCGATCCCGAAGGTCCAGCCACGAGCTTTGCGGTGGAGTCGTTTATCGACGAACTCGCCGCCGCGACGAAAGCGGACCCTGTCGAATTTCGCATGCGTTATCTGGATCTGCCACGCGCCAAGGCCGTCTTGACCGCAGCCGCGGACATGGCGGGCTGGGGCCGGCGTCCGTCGCCGAAACCGAAGTCGACCGGAGAGATCGCGACGGGACGCGGAGTGGGCTTGAGCACGCGTGGCGGCACTTACGTAGGAACCATCGCGGAAGTGGAAGTGAACCGGCGAACCGGAGCCGTGCGCGTGACCCGCTTCGTCTGCGCGCACGACTGCGGCCTGGTCATCAATCCGGAAGCCCTGCGCGGAACCATTGCCGCAAACCTGATTCAGTCCATGAGCCGAGGCATGAAAGAAGAAGTCACCTTCGATCGCAGCAACGTCACCAGCGTGGACTGGGCCACCTATCCGGTGGCTCGCGCTTCAGACATTCCGGCAAAGGTCGAGATCAAACTGATCGATCATCCCGAACTCCCGTCGAGCGGCGCGGGTGAACCATCCAGCCGCGCTACAGCGGCGGCCATTGCCAATGCGATCTTCGACGCGACCGGCGCTCGCATCCGTCAAATGCCACTGACGCCGCAGCGCGTCAAGGCCGCGCTGACGGCCTCCCAACCGGCCTAATTGCCGGTGGCGGACCCACCGGATTTGGCCGGAGAAGCTTTGATCGGGTAAATCCGATAGACGTTGTCCGTGCCGATTTTGCGCTGTAAATCCGCGGGGAGCTGATTGTAGAGCAGCACATCCGTCTGCCAGCGCTGTGGGTCGGGCTGAGGCTCAGGATAGTGTTGATCGGAGCCCAGAATCAGCCGGTCGGAAAAATCGGAGAAGAGTTTCAGCCATTCGGGCTTGAGCTTGCCATTCGCGTCCAGCGGATAATTCTTGCCCGGATTCAGCGGGTCCGTTTTGATCTCCATAAACAGATTGGGATGCGCCGTCAGCAAGCGCCGGGTGAGTTCGATGGTGCGATTGCCGGTGTAATCGGAGCCCAGGTGCGCCCAGATAATTTTCGCGCGCGGATTGTGGCTCAGCAGGCGCTCGAACGCAGGAATATTCGCTTTTAACCGGGGCGGATTAGGCGGCGACTTCAGGTCCGCGGGCAAGTTCATATCGTCCACGACTGTTTCCATGTGCAGGATGATGGGTACGTTGTGCTCGGCGGCGATATCCGCAAGCAATAGAAACAAGGGATGGTCCGGCGGCGCATTCTGGTAAGGCGTGGAAGACGGAAAATGCTCCGTGGTCACTTCGCCCAGCCCTACGGCGCCCATGCGCAAAAGCTCTTCCGCCTTAGCTCGGAATTTTTTCTGCGCCTCGGGGCCCGCATCGCCGGAACGAACCGATTGCTGGATCATCGGATTGAGCGTTCCGCCTCCAGCCATGTAGTGAAATTTCCCCGGGTACTTTTTCAATAAAGGAATGATCAGGTCGGTATCGAATTTGCCCGGGCTGTCGAAAGTATCCGGCGGGGCGAGAAAGAAAATCATGCTGGCATTCTGGCGCTGCATGCCCTTCAGCGCGGCCTGCACCGCCGCAGCCGGGTTCTTTTCGTCGAAGTGCGTATGCGCTTCGATGTAGGGCGAAACGGCGGGAATCGCTTTGGCTTCAGACGGGGCTGTTTTCGCCGGAGTCTGGCGCGCAAGCAGAAGATGCGAGCCGAGCATCGCAGCCGCCATCAGGCAAATGAGGACAGATACCCTCGCGGCGTCTTTCTTGAGAAATTGTGACATCGGATGCCTCTCAGTCTCTACGAATGCGGAGCAGCGCTTGAGTGCTGAATTCTTGCTGGTTTAGCCAAGGCGGGCAAGGAAATTCTCGTGGCGGCTGGAGTCGCGGGAGAGAGGCTTGCTTGAAGTGCCGGGGGTCACTCGCCAGGGACTTCGTTCTCGGCCGGCGTTCCGGGTGCTGCTTCTTCGGTAGCGGCTTGAGTGATGGGCTCGGGTGCGGGCGCGGCGGGATGCGCCGCAGGCTCAGCCGTGCTCACGTCCGCTGTAGCTTCGGCGGGGGCCGCAGCGGCAGCACCCTCCGGCGGGGCGGGTGCGACTTCAAGCCTTGGAGAGAGCGTCTCCAGCAGCAAGTCGATCACGATCTTCGCGGCGTTACCCTGCGTATCGCGCGTGGGGTTATAACCGGCGACCACGAGTGCCGCGAGCTTCGGCTGGCGGGCAAACACGGCCAGCGCTTGCCGAACTTCGCTCAAGCTCAAGCCTCCCGAGCCCGGGGTATTCGTAGCCGCAAAATCCTCGGCCGCGATGACATCCAGATCGATCAGCAAGACAAATTCGTTCCGGGTGCCGTGCACACGCTCCAGCGCTTCCTCGGCCTTGGCCGCCACACGGCCCTTGAGGTCCGCAGCGAGATAGTGGCGCAGAGGCGCACGCGCCAGCCACTTCTGCTCCGGCTCGTCAATGCGATCGATGCCAAACACGGCCACGTCCGGCTCGCGAATCAGCGGAGGCTCACCCCAAAACCGAACCAACTCAGGCGCTCCGCGGCCGGTGACGTGAGAGATAACCATCCCGTCCAGGTTGCCCGACGGAGTGGTGGCCGGCAGGTTCAATCCGGCGTCGCGATCCATGGAGATGAGGCTGACATGACGGTAATAGCGGCGCGCTCCGGCGATCGTCGCCAGGACCATCGAGACGTCGCCGGCCAGGATGACCGCGAGCGCGCCCGATTTGACCGCGATCTCAACTTTGGGCCGCAGCTCCTCAATGATGGCCAGCACCTCGCCTACATTGCGGGCGCGCGGATGCTCATCATCCGCTTTGTAAACGCGCGGCGCACAATCACCGTAATCCGTAACCTGAAACCCGGCGCTGGTTAGCCGGTCGATCAGGCCCGCGGAGCGCAGCGCTGCGGGAGCGCCCTCCTGACCCGCCGCCAAGGCAGCGGCACTCGTCGGAGCGCCCAGCAAGGCAATGCTCTTCACCTGACGGACGATCTTGACCGCCAAGATTTCTCCTTTAGCTTTCGGGGAGGCGGCTGAACCCTGGGCCGCTTCTGACTGCTAGTTGCTCTTGCCTGCTGGCGCGATGACGGCAAGTTCGGCCGGCAATGTAAACCGCACATCCTCTCGAATCAAATCGAGATCGCTTTGCTCGGTGAACCCCCACTCGGCCAGCCGTTCACTTACCTGTTCGACCAATACTTCCGGCGCAGAGGCACCCGCAGTCAATCCGACGCTCTCGATGCCCTCAAACCATTCCGGACTGATCACGCTGGCGTCGTCGATCAGCCGCGCCTTAACACCCGAGCGCTGAGCGACTTCGACCAGGCGATTTGAATTCGAGCTGTTCGGCGATCCGACCACGAGCATCAATTGCACTTCGCGCGCCACCTGCTCCACGGCTTCCTGCCGGTTTTGAGTCGCATAGCAGATGTCGTCGGAAGCGGGCCCGGCGATTTGCGGGAAGCGTTCCCGCAGCCGAGCCACAATTTCGTTGGTGTCGTAGAGGCTGAGCGTAGTTTGCGTCAGATAAGCCAGCCGGCTGGGGTCGTCCACCTTCAGCCGATTTACCGCTTCGACGCTATCGACGACCACGGTCTGTTCCGGGGCTTCGCCCGAAGTGCCCACGATCTCCTGATGATCCTTGTGACCGATCAAAATGATGGTACGTCCCTCGCGTGCGAAACGAAGCGCTTCCAAATGCACCTTGGTGACCAAGGGGCAGGTGGCGTCGATCACGCGAAGTTTGCGCAGATGGGCCTCGTCGCGCACCGTGGGAGGCACGCCATGGGCGCTGAAAATCAGCACGGCGCCAATCGGCACATCCTGTACGGATTCAACGAAGATCGCTCCGCGACGCCGAAGCTGCTCGACGACGTAGCGATTGTGAACAATTTCGTGGTGAACGTAGACCGGCGGGCCGTAGGCTTCCACAGCCAGCTCGACGATATCCACCGCGCGAACCACTCCGGCACAAAATCCCCGGGGGCGTATGCGCAACAGCTTCTTACCTTTAGTCACTACACTCTTCGACGATGGTGTCGACAATGAGGCACCTCTGCCTGAGTCCCTGAAAACAGACATAATACCTTAACTCCCCTTGGCCCGGCTACGCGACTTTTTGGCTTCGGTTCGCACCGTCGTGATGCGCGCAAAACCCTCCTCTTTGGAGGGAGGCTCGAGCTGCCGCGCCATCCGCCGCAAAACCTCGTCGGGCACAACGCGGGCATCCCTCGCCGGGCCGGCAGGCAAATTTTCCCGCCGGCGATTCCGCTCCAGGCAAACCTCCAGCGGCACATCGAAATAGATCGCTTCAGCCTGGCAGCCGAACTCCTTGGCGATTTGCAGGAATGGGCGCCGGAAGAAACGCGTGAGATTCGTGGCGTCGATGTAACTGGTGTCGGCGCCGGCTGCCAAACGCCGCCGCAACAGCTCATGCAGAGCGGCAAAGACCCATTCCGGGTGGCGCTGATCCGCGGCATCGTCGTAAAGAATTTCGCGGATCAAATCGCTCGAAAGCGGCAGGATTCCGCGACGCGCAAAGTAGGTCGACTTCCCTGCCCCGGGAAGCCCGATCGCCAGCACGACTTTTCTCTGCACGGGCATGGCGCCAGTGTAGCGCACGATTCCCCGCTTCGCGGCGCTGCCACCGATTTCAGGGCGAACGGGTGAGAATGCTATGCTGCTCGGCTCGACAGTGCTCGCAAAGGGCTCGCAAGATTGCGGGGGTGGGAGATTTCATGCTTCTTCAAGGCAAAGTTGCCGTAGTGACTGGCGGCGGACGCGGAATCGGACGCGCCATCGCAAAGAGGTTCGCCGCCGAAGGCGCCGCCGTGCTGATCGCATCGCGTACCGAAACAGAGCTTCGCGCCGTCGCCGGAGAAATCGAAAGCGCTCGCGGCAAAGCCGCCTGGGTGACCGGTGACGTATCGCGCGAAGCGGATTGCGCACACATCGTGGGCGCAGCACAGGATCAACTGGGAGCGGTAAGCATCCTCGTCAACAATGCCGGCGATTACGGCCCCGTGAAACCGGTTGAGGAGATGTCCACCGACGAGTGGGATCGCGTGATCGCCGTGCACCTGCGAGGCGCATTTCTCCTGACGCGTCTCGTCTTGCCCGGCATGTATCAGCGGCAGTCGGGCACGATCTTGAATATCTCCAGCCTGTCCGCCAAATCGGCGTTTGCCTGGGGCGCGCCCTATGCCGCGGCAAAAGCGGGAATGCTTGGGCTCACGCGCGTGACCGCAGCCGAGGCTGCGCGACGCGGCGTGCGCGTGAATGCCATTTGCCCGGGGCCCGTTACGGAAACGAAAATGTCAAAGGATCTGGGAAAGGCGCTCTCGGAGCGTTTAAAAATCGATCCGGAAATTCAGCTGCGGCAATTTCTCGAAAGCATTTTGCAGGGCCGCGGACAGACGGCGGACGAAGTGGCCGCCGCGGCCTTATTTCTGGTTTCCGATCAGGCCAGCGCCATCACCGGCCAATCCCTGAACGTGGATGGCGGAGCCGCGTTCTACTGAGCTGAGTTAAGATTGGCGTTCTGCGCAGGCGCGCGCTTCCCCGTGAAGATCTCCAGGAAGCTCAACCCTCGGCGCGCCGTGCGTACGACAGTGGGCGTGCGCACTTCAGCCCAAGCCAGCGTGCGCTCGCTGGCTCGATCGACCACGAAAACCAGCAGACCCACACCCGCCGCAACAGCAAATAACACGCCAAAAACCACGAAGGCAGCAATCATCTCCTGCACGAAATAGAGCTGAAGAGCGGCGATGACTGCCAGACCGATCCACATCCACTTTCGCACTTTATTCTCGGGAACCGACCAAGGGGAGAGCATTGGACGATCCTTTCAAGCTACCCGTTCGGGCCTGCTTTGTTCGGAATAACCCTTCTCGGTTTGGATGTGGAGGTAACAAACAGGGCTTAGGTCGCGATTAGACGCTCTGAGGTCGGCTAAGTACCTTAACACTAAGGATGTTACCCGGTGTAATGCGCAGATTTTGGTAGCTTAGATTCGGGATTTTTTCCCTGTAGATCGAGGAGCGAACTCGCCGGATAGCCGGCGCACCAGGGCGCTGCGCACCAGCCACGCGAGCGTCTCGGTAGCGAAATTTCGAGCATAGTGCGCCGTGCGGCTGGCCGGCCATTCCCGCGTTGGGATATGGCGAACCAGCGCGGCACTCTCTTCGGGAAAAAACTCAAAGCGCGGCGGACGATGCGTGAGCCAGCGGATGTATTCGGTGGTGCGCCGCAGGAGGCTATCGGGCACAGCGACCAGCCGGCGGTGCAAACGGCTGGGCGCCGGTTCGATAAAACAGAACAGCAGAAACTCCGGAGGAGCGCATTTGAGAAAGGGCAGCCCGCGAGAATCGAGGAGATAGCCGACAAAAAATCCCGCCGAGCCGCGTGACTGAGATCGGCGCGATGCTTTCCCGCTGGCGCGCGAAGAAACGGAATGCGGCGTTAGAAAGCGATAGCCCAGTAGAGAATTGCCGCTTTCAAAGCGTGGCGTATAGCCGCGCAGATAGGGCTCGGCGAGGTCTGGAATCCAATCGCAATCGTACTCCGCAGAGCTCTCGCGAGGCAGATCGCGCGGGGCAGGCTGCTTAGCGGCTCGCGGCACAGCTGAGCTTATCGTCCGACAAACGGATAGCGGTTGGCGCTTACCACGGCATCGGCAACGATCCGCCGCAGGCCGATGGTATCCGCCGGTTCGCGCTTGGTCATGCGCCGCAACACGGCCATCTGCGTGCGCAACATGTCGCCTTCGACCGATGCCGCGAGCGCCGTTCGGGCGCTGGCCTCGACTCGCGCGGCACCGTCGTGCAGCAGCACACGCGCCGCCGCGGCAACGGCGCCCGAGCCCGAGGAATCCGCTCCGCGCGCGGCGATGGATTTTTCGGCTCGCAGCAGCGCGGATTCCATGGAGTAGATCTCGATCACAATATCCGCGAGCGCGCCGATAATCTCCTGCTGATCGGCGAGACGATCGCGATACTTTTGCATCGCTCCACCGGCCGCCAGCAAAAACACCTTCTTGGCCCCAGCGACCATGCGACTCTCTTCGGCCCACGGGCCGTCGCCCACATCCTCGGTGGAGGCGCCACTGAGTATCTCGTCCTGCAATTTTGCGCCTGCAGCCATCAAGGGCAGGGCGCCGGCGAGGGCGCGCTTCATCAGCATCTGGATGATGAGCATGCGGTTGATTTCGTTGGTGCCCTCGAAGATGCGGTTCACGCGCGAATCGCGGTAGCCTCGCGCGACGGGATAGTCTTCATGGAAACCGTAGCCGCCGTAAATCTGCACGGCTTCATCCACAACGTAATCGAGCACCTCGCTGCCAAAAACTTTGGCGATCGAACATTCGATGGCGTACTCCTCGAGAATCTTCATGGTGTGCGCGGCTTTATTCGCGCCATCGCCGCCCGACTTCTGCGCGTAGTCGATCATTCCCGCAGTGCGATAGATCATGGATTCGAGAGCGAAGGCGCGAATGGCCATCTCCGCAAGCTTGGCCCTCACCAGGCCGAAATCGCCGATGGGATGACCGAACGCGGTGCGCTCTTTGGCATAACGTGCGGCCGACTCGAGCTCTTTTTTGCAGAAGCCGAGACAGGAAGCTCCGAGCGTGAATCGACCGGTATTGAGAATATTGAAGGCGACGATATGGCCGCGGCCAATCTCATGCAACAGGTTTTCCTTGGGCACGTGGCAATTCTCGAAGAAAATCGGCGTGGTGGAGCTGCCGCGCAAGCCCATTTTCTTCTCCTCGGCGCCCGCGGAAAACCCGGGGAAGCCGCGCTCCACGATGAAGCAGGAAAATTTCTCACCATCGACTTTTGCAAAAACGACGTAAACGTCTGCGAATCCCCCGTTGGTGATCCACATCTTCTGCCCATTCAAAACCCAGTGGCGGCCATCGGGAGATAAAACTGCGCGGGTGCGGGAGTTCTGCGCGTCGGAGCCCGCCTGCGGTTCGGAGAGACAGTAACAGGCGAGCCATTCGCCGGTAGCGATCTTCGGCAGATACTTTTTCTTCTGATCCTCGGTACCGAAATAGACGATGGGCAATGTGCCGATTCCCGAATGCGCGCCCACGCTGACGCTAAAGGAGGCATAGGAGGAGATTTTCTCGGAAAGCACGGTGGAAGAGATCCGGTCGAGACCCGAGCCGCCATACTCCTCCGGCACGCCGCCGCCCAGGAGACCAATCTCTCCCGCTTTCTTGAGAAGCTGAGCCATCAAGCCTTCTTTGTGCTGTTCGAGCTCGGGGATGAGCGGAATGACCTCCTTGGCGACGAACTCCTCGGCCATCTGGCCGATCAGCCGCTGATCGTCCGTCAAGTCGGCGGGCGTGAAAACCTCTTCGGCACGCGGGGATTGCAGCAGAAAACCGCCACCGGGCACTGCGGTCTGAGGTGTTGCCGTCGTAGCCATACGCACTCCTCCGATTAATTACGCCACTCGCTCGAAAATGCCGGCGGCTCCCATGCCGCCGCCGACGCACATGGTCACCAGGCCGTAACGCGCCTTGCGGCGCTCGAGTTCGCGCACCATTGTAGCCGTGAGCTTCGCTCCCGTGCAGCCGAGCGGGTGGCCCAAAGCGATGGCACCACCATTAGGATTCACGCGCGCGGGATCGAGGCCGGCCAGCCGAATCACGGAAAGCGATTGCGCAGCAAAGGCTTCGTTCAACTCGATGACATCGATCTGGTCAAGCTTCAAACCAGCCAGACGCAGTGCTTTTGGAATTGCAAAAACCGGTCCGACGCCCATCTCTTCCGGAGCGCAGCCGGCCGTTGCAAAAGCGATGAACCGCGCCAGCGGCTTCACGCCCAGTGCGCGGGCACGCTCGGCGCTCATGACCACGGAAATGGCGGCGCCATCGCTCATCTGCGAGCTATTTCCCGCGGTGACGGTCCCGTGGGCGTGAAATGCGGGCTTGAGGCGCGCGAGTGCGTCGAGTGAGGTATCGGCGCGCGGACCCTCATCCGTATCGAAATTTGCGGTCGTGGTCTTTGCGCGACCGCCGCGGCCATCACCATTGGCAACAACTGTATTGCGAACCTCGACGGGCACGATTTCGTCCTTGAATTTTCCCGCGGCGATGGCGGCAAGCGCTTTCTGATGGCTGGCATAGGAAAATTCATCGGCCTGCTGGCGCGTGATTCCATATTTGCGAGCAAGATTTTCGGCGGTCAGGCCCATGCCCAGGTAAGAATCGGGATAGTGATCCATGAGCCATGGATTGGGAGCGACCTTATTACCGCCCATGGGCACCATGCTCATCGATTCAGTGCCTCCGGCCAGGACGACATCGGCACTACCGAGCATGATACGTTCGGCGCCCATGGCAATGGCCTGCAATCCCGAAGAGCAGAAGCGATTGATGGTAATGGCCGAAGCCTCGACGGGCAGACCGGCGCGCAACGAGGCGATTCGGGCGATATTCATGCCTTGTTCGCCCTCCGGCATGGCGCAGCCGAGAATTACGTCGTCAATCTCTTTAGGATCCAACCCGGGAACGCGCTGCATCGCCGCAGTAATAGCCACGGCGGCCAAATCATCGGGGCGAGTGGCGTGGAGCGTTCCCTTATACGCCTTGCCCACGGCGGTACGGACGGAACTGGCAATCACGGCTTCTCTCATACTTAACTCCTGTGAATGCAACACTTAATCCTGCAGTCAAGGGTGCAGTAACCCCGGGGATACCCCTTCCCCCACCCCGTTAGATAAGTGTTCATTCCAAAAGGCTTCAGAAAAATCAGCTTCGCAAGTGCGGATTCTAAGACAGTTACGCTTGCGCATTTGGTTTAGATTCGCGGCTCGCCACACGGGTTGGAAACAATGCGTTTGCAGCATAAACGTTTAACTGACCGCTCGCTATCGCGAGTTGTTGTGAGCGTTCGTGCTCCGAGGGTCGCCCTCTATCTTAACATCGGCGTAAAGAAGCAGGGGCTGAAGCCAGCCAGCCTATTGCTGACGGAACATCTTACGGCGGATATCCGGCCAGAACTCCTTGATGATGTTGTTCAGCGAGGCGGCTTCGATCTGTGATCCCCAATTCTCCGCCGTCTTGCGCATGCCACGCTCCTCCGGCGGATAATAAAGGTTCGACAATCCCGCTTCCAGCCCATTCCCCACAATCTCGGAGAAGTTAAAGGCTGTGCCCCCGGAATCGGTTCTGGTAAGCACGACTTGAGACAATGCGTAGCCCGCCCTACGGAAGAAACCACCATGGCCACGCGTATAGTAACGCGGGTCTTCGTGCGTCAGGGCCGGAACGATCGCTTCCGTGAAGAAAGCTCCGGACGCTTGATCGGCAAACGCCCGCCAATAATAGCGGCCGTATCCAGCGATCCCCTGGTGCAACTCGGGATACGACTTCAGCGCCATGCTCTGGCCGGCGAGAATACCCGCCCAGATGAACGCCGAATAGTCCACGCTATCCTCTCTCGCGAGTGTGAATTTTCCGCCGCGCGTCAGCGGGGGAAGTTCTGTATCGGCGCTCACCGCGGCAAAGTTAGGAACGACCCAAAACATGCGCTTGGTCTGCTGACCTTCGGAACTATTTGCCTTTTGGTCGATAACGGTTGGTTTGGGCGCCGGGGGAAGCAACGCCTCCTGGGAGTCTAGCTGGGCAGAAGTATCCGATTGCCGTGCGGATTCTCCAACGCCTCCCGACTGCTGGGTCTGCTGCTCCTGCTCTGACCCGTCTGGAGGGCCCGGAACAGCCGCCTGGGCCAAGACGAAGGCTGGAGACAGCAGAAGAAACAGAGATGCAACGGCACTTCTCCCGGTAGAGAGATTTGTGTGCAGGTTTCCACGCGAGGCTATTGTTTGCAAGGAATACTCCAATTGAACCCTCGGATCAGCAGGCGGGATTAAACTTCAGGATTGGTGTATCGCGTTTCTACCCGCTATCGCGGCTGCCATGACTATGCGCGTAGGACCGGATAACTTCTGTGCCATATAGCACACGAGCTAGCACACCAGGAACCCTCACAGATGAGGGCATGGCGCGGCTTTCAGGGCGTGAAAAGCCGGCGCATTTGGGGTCCGGACGAATCCTTGTGAGGAGCGATTTCCGTCAGATGCCCCATGACGTAGAGCTGAATCGCATTCATATCTTCGGGCGCGAGATTGACGAAATCCACGCCAACGTTCAACGGCCCTTGTTTACGGACGACACGGGCGCGCACGTTAAGCGAGGTATGAAGCTCTGCAATCTTAAACTCCAGCGAAACTTCCTGGCCCATCTCCACGTCGTGCGAAGATTGCAAAAGCATGCCGGTCTCGCTGATGTTCATGCTTCTCATGGGGAGAATTTGGTCACCCGACTTGCAGCTGACCTCGGTAAAAAGGGGTAAACGGGCTGCGTGTCTTGCCTCTTTCCACTTGGGGGACTCGATGGCGGCCAGCATGGGAACGACGCGAGATGCGCCAACCGGCTTCGGCAGAACGAACGTGGCGCCCGCGCCGAAAGCCTTACGCAACAGCTCGATATCGTTGGTAGCCGTGAGCATAACGATGATGCTCTCATTGCAGGAGTGTGACTTCCGAATTTGCTGGGTAAGCTCGAGCCCATCGGATCGGGGCATACCCATAAACACAACATCGAACCGCCGTTTCTCGGCCTCTTGGCTGGCCTCCTGGCTATCGTGCGGAGTCAAAACCGTGTGACCCAAGGGAACGGCCAGGGACCTCATGACCTTCTGGCTTAGGGGTTCTTCGTCGACAACCATAATTTTCAGCGACATAGACCCTATCCTCGGCAATTGATTCTTCCCGGTTCCGGGTCCATGCCGGACCTGGTCCAAGCTGCCAGATCTGGTGCAGGCTCCGCTTTCGGTGCAGGGAAGATCGCTGAAATTAGCATACGCCGGAAGGGTCGCACGGGGGTGAATGACTGGCTGAGCGATGTCCAAAGCGTGAAGCCCTCAGGGCCAGGCTTGCTGAAGATATAACTGCTGGCAGGTAGCAGGGGAAGCTGTCGATGATCTATTATTTCGGGGGTATTTTGGGGGATTTTTGCGGGGTGATTTAGAGGAGGAGGGTCAATGGCGGAACCGTCGTATGAAGAGCTCCAGGCACGGATAGCGGAACTGGAAAAGCAAAAAGGCGGGCGGCGCGGAGGGCAACTGGAATTCAGAGTTGGAGAGAAGGGTGGCGTGAGCGTATACGGGCTTGGCCGCTTCCCGGTCACACTCTATTACGAGCAATGGACGCGGCTCCTGGATGCCGGCGCTGATTTGCGAGCGTTTCTGGAAGACAATAAAGCGGACGGCAAGCTCAAGCTCAAGGAGAAGTAGCCAGGCCGCCAACCTAACGGGGACAGGAAAAGTACAACGTCGCGGCAAAGATTCAGGGATACCGACGTTACGCCATCATCACACGGCTCTGGTTTCAGTGAGATTCTTCGCCGCGCTCAGAATGGCACCAGGCGGCACCGCGACATAGTGATGTTCGTCAGTTGCGGAGGGGTTTGCCGGTTTTCAGAGTGTGGGCGATGCGCTCCTGCGTTTTGCGTTCGCCGCAGAGGCTGACGAAGGCTTCGCGTTCGAGATCGAGCAGATATTGCTCGCTGACGAGTTGCGGATCGCTGAGAGCGCCGCCGGCCAGCACGTGCGCCAGTTTGCGCGCGACGTGGGCATCGTATTCGGAAATGTATTCACCGCGCAGCATCATGTGGATGGCGAGCTTGGCGCCAGCGAGCAACTCTTCACCCAGAACGCGGATGGAAGGCTCGTTGGGCGGCGGGAGAGCCGGGCGATAGTCCTCGCGAGCGAGGGCGAGCGCGGTGGCCTTGGCGTCGGCCACCAGGCGATCGCGATTCATGGAGATCAGATCGCTGGGCCGGAGGAAGCCCAGGCTCGCGCGCCTCTTCGGCGCTGGTGGAAACCTTGGCCATGGCCAGCGTCTCGAAGATGGGCTTGAAGGCGTGGAACAGATCGAGCTCCTCGCCGCCCGCGGCGTGTTCATTCGCGCGAATGATCATCTCTTTGGAGCCGCCGCCGGCAGGAATCAGGCCGACGCCGGTTTCCACCAGGCCGATGTACGTTTCGGCCGCGGCATGAATGCGCGCGCCATGCAGGCAAACCTCGCAGCCGCCGCCGAGCGCCAGTCCTTGCGGAGCGACCACGACGGGCGCGGTGCGTGCTTGATGGCGAGATTGGCGTTCTGGAAGCGGCGCACGGCGTCGTGAATGTCGTCCCACTCCTGCTCCTGCGCGGCGACGAGCAGCAGCATCAGGTTGGCGCCGGCGGAAAAATTGACGCCTGGTTGGCGATGACCATGGCGTCGAAATCGCCGCTCAAGCGCTTCACGCCGGCCTGCATCATGGCGGCGATGTCGTCGCCAATGGCGTTCATCTTGGAGTGAAATTCGCAGCAGAGAACGCCGTCGCCCAGATCAATCAGGCTGGCGCCGGCATTGCGCGCGACTTCCCTGGAGCGCTCCTTGAGCGATTTCAGAAGGATGATGCCGGCGGCTCGGCAACTTTCGTGGAACTGCCGTGCCGGGGTCGAACGCGGAGAGTTCGCCGGCGCTCGATTCGTAGAAGGATTTGCTGGCCGACGAGAGCAGCCGCGCGAACCAGCGACGGCAACTCGCGTCCTTCCTGCGCCAAGCGTTGAGCCATGGCCTCGACGCCGAGCGTGTCCCACACTTCGAACGGGCCGAGTTCCCAGCCGAAACCCCAGCGCATGGCGCGGTCGACGTCGGCGAACGAGTCTGCGATTTCCGGGATGCGGCGCGCGGCGTAAAGGCAGGTTTCGGAGAGCGCGCTCCAGAGGAATTGCTGGGCTTTGTCGCCGGGCTGGCCGGCGAGCACCGGAGCGAGCAGCGCGCGCAGGCGTTCGCGCGTGTCGTCGATGCCGCGAACCGCCTCGATGGAGGCGAAGCGCGCTTTCTGGCGCGGGCGATATTCCATCGTTGCGGGATCGAGCGTGAGGATTTCGCTGTCGCCGCCTTTTTTCACGCGCTGGTAGAAGCCGTGGCCGGATTTTTCGCCCAGCCAGCCGCGGCGCACCAGCTCCTCGAGCAGCGGCGGCACGCGGTAGAGTTCGCGCGACTCGTCGTCGGGCGCGTTGTCGTAGATATTGCGCACGACGTGCGCGAGCACGTCGAGGCCGACAATGTCGGCGGTGCGCAACGTGGCGGACTTCGGCCAGCCGATGGCCGGGCCGGTGCAGGCGTCCACTTCCTCGACGCGTCATGCCCGAGCGCGGTCATCAGGCGAGTGACGTGAGAATGGAAAACGTGCCGATGCGATTGGCGATGAAGTTGGGCGTGTCCTTGGCGCGCACGACGCCTTTGCCCAGGCGGCGATCGCAGAAGTCGTCCAGTGCGTCGAGGACTTCCGGCTGCGTCGCCGGGCCAGGAATCAGCTCGACCAGCTTCATGTAGCGCGGCGGGATTGAAGAAATGCGTGCCGGCCCAGTGCTGCTGGAAATCGGCGTCGGCCTTGGCGGCGATCTGGCGGATGGGAAGGCCGGAGGTATTGGTGGTGACGATGGTGCCGGGGCGGCGGTGCGCGGCGACGCGTCGCAGCAGCTTGCGCTTGATCTCCAGATTTTCGGCGACGACCTCGATGATCCAATCGGCTTCGGCGCACCAGGCGAGATTGTCTTCGAAATTGCCGATGGTGATGCGAGCTGCCGCGCCGGGAGTAAAGAATGCGGCCGGACGTGACTTTAGCGCGGCGTCCAGGCCGGCGCGGACAATGCGGTTGCGCACGCGGGGATCGGACAGGGTCAGGCCGCGAGCTTTTTCCTCCGGCGTCAGCTCGGTGGGACGATATCCAGCAGCCAGCAGGGCACTCCGGCATTGGCCAGATGCGCGGCGATGCGCGCGCCCATGGTGCCGGCGCCGAGGACGGCGACTTTTTCGATGTGAGGTCGATTTTTCATGGGTTTGGCGACCCCTTCGTGTGCAGGGACTGCGGCCAGCGGCGGTACCAGGACACAAGCGGTGAGGTTACAGAACCGCAAACGGGGTCAACCGGCGCAGAGAACGCATCCCAAAGAGTCTTATGCTGTCAAATAGTATGGGACCGAGGCCGGGAGGGACAAGGTAATGGGCTGGCTGCAGGCTGCCGTCGAGCGCGTACGCGAGTTTGCGTACGCCGAGCGTCCCGGAGCCGTCGAAAGCTCCGACCCGTGCCCAAATTGGGCGTGGCGCTCGGCGGCGGTTTTGCGCGCGGCATTGCGCATCTGGGCGTTCTGCACGCCCTCGAAACGAACAACATCCCGATCGATTGCATCGCCGGCACCAGCGCCGGGGCGCTGGCCGGAATGGCGTTTGCGAGCGGGCGGCCCTTCGACGAGGTTGTGAAGCGCGCGTCGCGATTCGCTTCGGCAATTTCGGCCAGTGGCGATTTTCGTGGATGGGGCTGGCTTCCAATCAGCGCCTGGAGTCCTATCCCAAGCGGCATTTGGAGTAAAGACGTTCGAGGAGTTGAAGATTCCGCTGGCAATCGCGGCAACCGATCTGATCACCGGCGAGGCGGTCTATTTCACGACGGGTCCGCTGGGGCCTCCGCTGCGGGCCTCGTGCGCGTATCCGGGTCTTTTTCAGCCGGTGGAATACGAAGGCCGGATGCTGGTGGACGGATTCGTGGCAGCGGCGGTGCCGGTGGAGGGCGGCGCCGCAATGGGCGCCGAAGTGGTGATTGCCGTCTTCCTGGAAGCCGAGGCAATCATCAAGCCGACGAACATCATCGATGTGATCGGCCGGTCGTTTTCCATCATTCGGCGGCATGCGCGATTTGGCGTGGCGGGCGAAAGCGGACGTGGTCATTGCGCCGCGGGTGCGCGAATTTGCGTGGGACGATTTCCGCAAGACGCCGGAACTGGTTGCGGCCGGCGCAGCAGGCGGCCGTTAGCCGCGCTACCGCGCGTACGAGCTGCATTGGAAGCGGCCGCCGAGCGCACCCAACGGCGGGAACCGCAAGCCATCACGTCTGGATCGACAACGTCCGGACCGGCAACATCCGGAACGATAACGTCTGGGCCGGGTTGGGAAAGCCGCTAGGCCGGACGAATTTCGACCTGGACCGGACGGCCTTCTCCCTTGCCGCGCTTGGTGAAGCCATGCGCTCATGGCCTCCGCAAGGCGCTGCGGGCTGCACGCGGAAGCCCGCTTCGAGCAGACCTTCGGCCAGCGGGAGGGTGTCGTCAAATTCGGCCTGACCGGTGAAATTGCGCATGCAAAAGCTATCGAGCCAATCCAGCGGGCATGGGCGACGCTCGCCGTCCGATGACGATTTCGACACGGAGCTTTTGGGCGTACATGCGGAAAGTGTAACATCGTAGAGTGAATCATCGGATGCGAGCGATTGGCAGAGATAAAATAGGTGTTGGCAGCAGAGAATCCGCAGCTTGACGGCGGGGATTAGAGCCGCAGTCCCGTTACTTGCGGAAATCATCTCAAGTTTCAGACAATTCCATCGATCGGAGAATCCCTTGTCTACGCCATTAGAGCAGTGGGTGGAAGCAGCCGCGCGAATGACGCGGCCAAAGCAGATCGTCTGGTGCGACGGATCGGAAAACGAAGCGCAGCAGATGACGGAAACGCTGCTGGCCGAGGGCCGCACCGTCCGGCTGAACGAGAAGACCTATCCGAACTGTATCCTGCATCGCAGCGATCCCAGCGACGTGGCGCGCACCGAGCAGGTGACGTTCATCTGCACCGCAGCGCCAGGAGGACGCCGGGCCCGACCAATAACTGGATGGCACCGGCCGAAGCCAAAGCAGAAGGTCGGCGACCTGTTCAACGGCGCGATGGCCGGCCGCACGATGTACGTGGTGCCCTACCTGATGGGGCCGGCCGATTCGCCGATGAGCCGCGCGGGCGTGGAAGTCACCGACAGTCCCTACGTTGTTGCCAGCATGCGCATCATGGCGCGGATCGGCAAGATCGCCCTCGACCGCATCGGCAAGACGAACGACTTCGTGCCCGGCCTGCATTCGCTCGGCGATCTGGATCCCGACCGGCGCTTCATCATGCACTTCCCCGAGGAAAAACTGATCTGGAGCATCGGCTCCGGCTACGGCGGCAACGCGCTGCTGGGCAAGAAATGCTTCGCGCTGCGCATCGCCAGCTGCATGGCGCGCGAGCAGGGCTGGCTGGCCGAACACATGCTGATCCTGGGCCTGGAAGATCCCATCGGGAAAGTCACCTACATGGCGGCGGCGTTTCCGAGCGCTTGCGGCAAGACCAACCTGGCCATGATGGTGTCGGCGCTCGAAGAATCAGCGGCTACCGCGTGTGGACCGTCGGCGACGATATCGCCTGGATGCAGGTCGGCGCGGACGGCTACCTGCACGCGATCAATCCCGAGGCGGGATTTTTCGGCGTCGCGCCGGGCACCAACGCGCAGACCAATCCCAACGTCATGACCGCGCTGAAGCAAAATTCGATTTTCACCAACGTGGGCATGACGGCATCGCGCGAACCCTGGTGGGAAGGGCATGACCGCGGAAATCGCCGGCGGGCACGGTCGACTGGCAAGGCCGCAAGCCGTCTGCCTCAGCAAACGGCGCGGCGGCGCAACCCAATTCGCGCTACACGGTTCCGGCACGGCAGGCGCCGTGCATCTCGCCGCGCTGGGAAGATCCGGGCGGCGTGCCGATCTCGGCGTTCATCTTCGGCGGCCGGCGCGCGCGCTGGCGCCGCTGGTCTACGAATCGCTTGAGCTGGCAGCACGGGGTATTCGTCGGGCGCGACGCATGGCTTCGGAAACCACCGCCGCGATCACCGGCCAAGTCGGCGTGACGCGGCGCGATCCCATGGCCATGCTGCCGTTCTGCGGCTACCACATGGGCGACTATTTCCAGCACTGGCTGGAGATGGGCCGCGAATACCGCATCCGCCAAAGATTTTCCACGTGAACTGGTTCCGGAAAGGCGCGGACGGCAAGTATTCCTGTGGCCCGGCTTCGGCGACAATGTGCGCGTGCTGAAATGGATTCTCGAACGCGTCGAAGGCAAGGGAAAGGCCGACGGAGACGCCCATCGGATTTGTGCCTACGCCAGACGCGCTGACGCTCGACGGCCTGGATATCTCCTCAGCAACGATCCGGGAGCTGCTGGGCGTGGACACCGCCGAGTGGCAAAAGGAAGCCGAGGAGACTGGCGTCTTTTTCAAGAAATTCGGAAACCGCCTGCCCGCCGAGTTGCGCGAGGAACAAGCACATCTGACCGAACGGCTCAACCCGGTGACCAGCGCGAAGGGTTGAGCGTCTCAGCCCCGGGAAATCGCACTAAAACTTGAATCGAGTGGTGATCTGCGGGCGCCGAGCAGGAAGAGCGGAGACCGCCTGTCCAAAGAAAGGAGATTATAACTTGCCGATGCAGGAGACATGGTTGACGTGAACGCCCGGTTTCCATTCCCCCGGCTAATAGCTTGATTCTGAGCCTGTTGGGCGAAACACCCTCACCTATCTCTTGGCACTAAAGTCAGGGTGATAAGCGCCACTGGCGCGAGGGGCAAAAACCGATTT
>CAWEMN010000009.1:0-233352 GCA_963810155.1 uncultured Acidobacteriota bacterium | reverse complement strand
ATCTCCTTCCCGACGTATTTCTGATAGCCTTGTTCGGTTCCAGGGAATCCCGTGGTTTCGACAGGGCTGCGTTTTCTGTTCGTCGTGATTCGCTCCCACAATTACCGGAACACGATCTATTTCTCCCAACTCGATAGCTTCCATGGGTGCCTTGGGCATGAGGCTCCCACCGACGTTCGCTGTTGAGATGCCCGAGCCTTCCGACGCCGAGAGCAACGCCGCAGCCGGTTTCGAGCGCAGGCATGAAGCGAACTCTTTTGGATCGGTGCAGCCAGCCTTAGCCGCAAACTTGGCTCCCTGGAGCAGAGCGGTCTGGTGACTGACGATAAAGCCGGAGGTACCCGTGCACTCGCCACTCTCGATGATCGCGCGCTGGAAGAGACGCTCCGGGAGGTGAGCCGTCATAAGGGTGCAACGGCAATCCCCCCGGCGGATGTACCCGCGATGGTCACGTTCTCCCGGTCGCCTCCAAATGCCGCCATATTGTCATGGACCCAGCGCAGCGACGCGAGCATGTCCAGGAAACCATAATTCCCCTATGATGAGTGGTTCGCCGTCTCCGCATCCAGCCCGGAGAGCCCCAGCCAGCCAAACACACCCAGCCTATAGTTGGCCATGATAACGATCATGTCGTTTCCTACTGCAAGCTCGACGCCGTCGCGGGCGCTCGCTGTATTGCTGGCGAAGCCGCCACCGTGGAAATAGATCGAGCACCGGCATCTTCTTGCCTTCCGTGCTGCCGGCGGGCCGGTAAAGGTTGAATAGAGAGCAATCCTCGTTTGGATGAGGAAAATCGGGTAACGCTCTGCCTTGCACACATGGCGGGGGGAATGTTGTCGCGTGCAGTGTACCCGAATAGGGTTTAGGGAGCAGCGCAGCCCGCCAACGGCAGGTCGCCGAGCGGCGGGGCCGCATACGGCACGGCGCGAAACTGCTCGACTTTGCCAAGCGTCAATCCTTCAATCAACCCCTGTCGCGTCATCACGACAACACCGGAAGATTCGCTTGGAGTGTCTGCGGTCACTATGGTAACTGTGATCGTCACGGCAAGCGCTATGCCAAGTAGGGTCTTTGATATTAAGGCAGAAAACTTGTTGAGCACGGCGATGCTCCTCCATATGGCGTCAGTGAAGCGCCAAGCGACTCCCCGACGGTCGACATTGTACACGCACTGTTGCGGGTTACGAGATAAGCGAGAATGAGACTTGGTAGCGCGGCGAAGGAGCTCTTCCAATTGCGACACAACGGTCGTCACGTTGAAATGGAACCCAGTAAAAGGAGGAGCGTCATGTCATCTCTATCTCGCGTGAGGATCGGCTGGTTCTTATTGTTGGTATTGAGCTTTGCCGGCAGAACCCAAGCGCAGCGGAATGCTCCCGACAATCTGAAATGGCTGAGCGCTAACGACAATCAATTGCGCTGGCTCAACGTGGCGGATTGGGAAACCAAAACGGGCGGTTTGCAACCGGTTCGCATTCCCAAGGTGTGGCGAGATAAGATCCCCAGCCGATCCGCGGAACGGGCTCTTTCCACCGCTGGAGTGGCTTTGCGGCTTCAAACCGATTCCAGACGTATCGCCATTCGGATCACCTTTATCGACGTTCCCGAAGCGGCCAATGCCAGCCCCGAATCAGCCTGGGAGCGCGCTCGTCCGCCCTATTTCGACGTGTATCGCGATGGAAAGTTTCTGGCCAACGTGCCGGCGAAGATTGTGTATTACCAACAAGACGTGACGATCTTCGACAATTCAAGCGAACCCAAGAAGCAGTCTGAGTTTTCGATTCTCTTTCCTCACTATTACCGCAATGCGGAAGTGATCGTTGGCGGGATTGGTGTGGATAACGATGCCCAATTGCTCGCTCAAACACCCCGCAATGTGCCGGTAGTGCTATTTCATGGCGACTCGATTACGCACGGCCACGGTGTGACCAGCCCGCGCGAGACCTATGTGTGGCAAACGTGCGAAATGGCAAATTGCGAGCCGCTGAACTTGGGCTTTGGCGGAAGCGCGTGGACGGACCCCCCGGTGGCGGATTACATTGCGAGTCGCAGCGATTGGGACGTCTTGGTGATGATGCTCGGCACAAACTCCTTTGGGGGAAGCGACTCGGGGGGAAAGCCAGAGACGCTGGCTCAGTATCGAGACAAGTACGGGGCATTTCTGGATGCGGTGCGCGCGAAATATCCCACCAAGCCGATTCTGTGCATCTCCCCGATTTTGACTCATCAGGACATCATTCATCAGAAGAACAAGAATGGAGATCTTCCTCAGGATTATCGCAACACCATGCGTCAGGTCGTCGAGCAACGCCGGCAAACCGATCGCAATCTCTATTTCCTCGACGGCCTTAGCCTCATCAACGATCCGATCTACTTAATGGTCATCGATCAGGTCCACCCCAACGAGGGAGGTTCTCTGAAGATGGCTGAAGGGATAGCGGCAACGCTGAAGCCCATCTTGAAGCGGCTCGAAGAGACACCACGGTAGGGGCTGCAACCGGGCGAACCGGCGGCGTGAGCCTCTCACAGCTTGGGGCCGACCTGAGTTTGTTGCTTGGGATGGTGTGCTCTGCGTGTTCCGGTGTTATCAACACCAACGCGCTCGGTGCGTCTGATGGGCACACAAGCTAAGGTCCAAATTATATCCCCATCAAAACGCACCGCTTAAAATGGTGGAGGCGGGGGGAGTCGAACCCCCGTCCGAAAAGCGCTACGGCCCGAAGACTACATGCTTATCGCATTCGATTTGTTTCGCCAGCCGCGTTTGGAACGCGCAAGACACGCGACCGACTAGTCCGATGAATCTCGCCGGAAAACCACGGACCGAGGTCCGCCGGCCAGCCCACTGTGTGACGCCTCGATCCGAGCCCGTGGGCGAAGCTCGGGAAGACGGGCTACGCTAGGTTTTTCTAGGCAGCCAAAGCCAACTCAGTGTTGGCAGTTCTATTTTTCCACCCGATTGCGGGCAGGTGGCGCCCGGCATGCCTTCGGGTCGCCACAGCTTCCGTCGAAACCGTGTCGCCCCCATTCGCCCAATTATACCACCCGCTGCACCCGCCTTCAGGCAGGCCCGGCGAATCTGGCCGCCAAATCGCCCCGGAGGGTGGGTAGCGCCTACCTGGCTACGCCCCCCTGTTGTCGCTGTTGACAATGGTTTTACCGGCTCACAATAATGCTTTTATGCGTGCATACCGAGGGCCTCGATGACTCGAGGCACCCCTGATATGGAGAAGGCCGTATCTCGAACCTTGCGCGAAACTCTGGACTCGTTTCAGCGCACAGCCGAGGACCTGAACCAGGCGCTGAATGACTTGGTGGCTGCTTGTGCCAGCAGTCGTCCCGCGAATTCGCTGTCGCCAATTTTGCGCGCTCAATCCGCCGCTGCTTCTTTGGCCGCCCGTCTCGAAGTGCTCTCCCGGTTTGTCGCCATGTCTCTGCAGTCATCTCCCGCTTCGGCTGCTTACCTGCCTGAGATCGAACCTGATAAACCCGCGGCGCGGCCGCGCGATCGTTCCGCCGCCGAGCGCCCGGTAAAGTCCGTTCCTTCAACGCCGCCTCGCGCTGCAGAGCCTCCCGCGGTTCCTGCTGCCTGGCGTCGATGCATCGGCCGGGTCGGACGCCTCGATGGTCCCCGAGATCCGTGCGGACCTATCGCCTGTTCAGGAACCTGTCGTTGCAGATTCGGCTACCGTTGATCTTGATCCGCCGGTAGACTTGCACCCGGCGCATACGCTTGGGGACCCTGATGCATCTGACTTGCTAGGGAAGGGCGTCGTATCCTTGGGGGATATTACGTCTGCACCTGTCGGCCAATCGCAGGTTAATCCCATAGAGGAATTGCCGCCGTCGCGGCGTCGTTTGATATTTCGGCCCTGCTTCCCGAAGAGCAGGATTTACACCGGCGAGCCAATCGCGTCGCCAAGGTTTCGATGCAGGATATTAAGATGCTCCGGCCCGACGAGGTCCGTTTGGGAAGGGAGCATAGAGACATTTGTCTCCGTTTGCGAGATGATATTGAAAAGGCTCACAAAGAATATGACCGGCGCTTCAAGTCGATTCTGCGCCATCCAGTGGATTACTTTTATGACTGGATGGTCGAAATCCTTGGCGAGGGAGATCCACAGACTCTCGGCGAGTATCCTTATCCCTCGTCGGTTGTACGGCGTTAATTTGCTGGCGAAAATGAAGCGGCAACACGAAACAGGTGGAATCTCTTTTCGCGTTCTTACTGAGGCGGTAGCGCCGCTTAGGTTTCTTGCGCCGGCCATTCTGTTGTTAGCCGCATTGTCCGGCTCTGCTTTGGGCGCGAGTCAGGCCGCGCCGCAGGTGCGGGCGAAGAGTCAAAAGCGCCCCGTGGCCCGAAAGCCTTCCACTACAGTTCCAGCCAAGCCGCCCGTCGCGATTCCCGCTGCAGACCAGGAACTCGAACGACTCGCGCGCGACCTGCATGAGCACCCCATAGGGACGGCTTACGAACGGCTGGTGCAATTCGCGGAGCGTGAAAAGACCACCGCCATTGGCGCTCGTGCGGCTTTGGCTTTGGGTTACTACGATTACACCAGAGGCCACTTCACCGAGGCCAGAGGCTGGTTGGAAAAGGCTGCTGTCGATCCGTTGCTTCCCGACTATGCGTTGTATTGGGAAGCTCAGAATGATCGTGCCGCGGGAGCGGTTGACATTGCCCTCGCCGAGCTGAAACGTTTCCGCGAGCGATATCCCGGCATTGCCATGAGCGACGCAGCCGTCGAAGCCCTGGCGCAGTCGGCGATTGCAGCCGGTCAACCCGGTCAGGCCGCCGCGGCGCTTGAGGAGTATCCGAAAACAACGGCAAAGCCTTCGCTTCTGCTGCTGCGCGCTCAAGCCAGGGAAAAGGCTGCGACCGCTGCTGGTGAAAAGCCGGTCGCCGCCGCCGCCGACTACTTGGATGTCGTCTATCGCTTTCCGCTGAACGATGAGGCCAAAACTGCTGTCGACCGCATCCCTTATCTCCAGCTTATCCTCGGCGAACAGTTTCCGGGTACGCCGGTGGAAACCGAAATTACTCGCGCCGAAGCGCTATTCGACGCACACCGTTGGCGGGATGTCCGCAAGGTCTACGAAGATCTGATGCCCAAGCTTTCGGGCGCCGGCCATGATCGTGCTGCGCTGCGCCTCGCGCAAATTCAGGTCCAGTTGGGCGGCAATCCCGAGGTACTTGAGGCGCTGAAGCTCAGCGACCCTGAACTTGATGCCGAACGCATCTATGCGCTTTCGCAGGTGAAGCGTTCTGCCAAGGTAGAGGCGGAAATGTTAGCGGCCATCGAGCAGGTGGTCTCGACTTATCCGCAAAGCCCCTGGGCTGAAGAAGCACTTGTTTGCCGCGGGTAACTATTATTGGATGAATTTGGATCGCAGCCACGCGGCTGAGTACTACCAGCGGGTTCTCTCCTCATTCCCGTCGGGACACTACGCTTCGCTTGCGCAGTGGCGCATCGCTTGGACGGCTTACATGTTGCGGCAGCCCGACGCCGCCAGCCGTTTCGAGCAGTATCTGACGAAGTATCCAACGGTGCCCCAGGTAGTGAATGCCCTTTATTGGCTGGGCCGCAGCTACGAGCGCGCTGCGGATGCGCCGCACGCGCGCAGCTTCTATCTGGCTGCCGTGCAGCGCTTTCCGCAAACCTATTTTGGCGAAAAGGCGGCTCAGCGCCTGCGTGAAATTGGGTCGCAACCAGCGACTCCTGCCCAGGTCCTCTCGGTAATTCCACCTGCGCAGGCACTTCCATCGCTGTACGGCCCGCTGCCGGCGGCCGCTACGCAGCGCTGGACCCGCGCCCAGGCCTTGAAGACCATCGCTTTCGACAGTTCGGCTGAATTGGAGCTTCGTTCCGCTTATGCCGATACGCATGCGCCTGCATTGCTGCTGGCCATCGCCAAGGCCGCCGTGCAAGCAGGGCACTACCCGGCGGGAATCGTAACCACGCGTCAGGTTGTGACTCAGCTCGAAGCCAGGCGCTTCGAGGAGATCCCCGACGAAGCCTGGCATACCGCCTATCCTTTGCCCTACCGCGACTTGATCGAGCGCGAATCACAGCACAATCATGTGGATCCCATGCTCGTCGCTGGCCTGATCCGCCAGGAGTCGGCCTTTGCAAGCGATGCGGTGTCCAATGCCAACGCGGTTGGCTTGATGCAGGTGTGGCCGCCCACTGGCGTTAAACTGGCTCGTAGCCTTAAGATGAGATTCACTCGAGGGCGTCTGTTCGATCCAGAGTACAATGTGAAACTTGGAACTTTGTACCTGTCGGATCTTCTTGCCGCTTATCGCACGCCCGAAGCGGCGCTGGCGGCTTACAATGCCGGCGAGAATCGCGTCGAGGAGTGGAACGCCGGTCAGAATTATGAGGAGACTGCGGAGTTTGTTGAATCAATACCCATCACGCAGACCCGTGAATACGTTCAGATCGTGGCGCGAAATGCCGAGCTCTACCGGCAGATCTATCGGCGCGCTCCAGCTACTGTGGCTAACGCGTCGAGCGAACCGCCTTCGCCTGCTTCCAGTGATAGTGATCGTCCATAAATCCTCCGGGCTTTTCCAAAAATAACCCATGACCAGTTCCGCCGAAGCCAGACCGACTGCAGACACGATTGCCAAGGCCGCCCGATTGATGCTCTCGGAAAAGGCCGAGCGCTTCACCGAATCCGTGATCCGTGAAATGACTCGGCTCGCCCTGAAGCACAATGCCGTCAACTTGGCTCAGGGATTTCCGGATTTTCCGGCCCCTGCCGAAGTGAAAGAGGCCGCCCGCGCCGCTATTGCCGCCGATGACAATCAGTACGCCATCACTTGGGGAGCGAAACCCCTGCGGGATGCCATCGTCGAGAAGTTCGCGCGAACGCAGGGCGTAACCGTGGACCCCGAGCGCGAGATTACCGTCTGCTGCGGTTCCACCGAAGCCATGATCTCCTCCCTGATGGCGGTCATCAATCCCGGCGATGAAGTCGTCATCTTCGAGCCCTTTTATGAAAACTACGGGCCGGATGCGATTCTTTCGGGAGCCAGCCCGCGCTTCGTCCGCCTGCGCCCGCCGAATTGGGAGTTCGATCGCCAGGAGCTCGCAGCCGCCTTCGGTCCCCGGACCAAGGCGATTATTGTGAATACTCCCAATAATCCCACGGGGAAGGTTTTCTCGCGTGACGAGCTGCTCTTCATTCGCGATCTCTGCGTGCGCTGGAACACCTTCGCCATCACTGACGAAATTTACGAGCATATTATCTACGACGGCGCTCGGCATATCTCGATGGCCTCGATTGAGGGAATGCGCGACCGCTCGATCACCATCAACGGAATGTCGAAAACCTACGGCGTTACGGGTTGGCGAGTCGGATGGGCCATCGCCCCGCCGGGACCGACGGAGGCCATTCGCAAGGTCCACGACTTTCTGACGGTTGGCGCTGCGGCGCCCCTTCAGGCAGCCGGAGCCTTCGCCCTCAAGCTCCCTGACTCCTACTATCAGCGCCTGGCCGAAAGTTACGGCGTCAAGCGCGACCGCATGCTGCGCATTTTGGAAGGGTCGGGTTTCGAATGCTTTCGTCCCGGCGGCGCCTACTACATCATGACGGACATCTCCCGTTTTGGATTTCCCGATGATGTGTCTTTCGCGCGCGACTTGGTGCAGAGGATTGGCATTGCGGTGGTGCCGGGCTCGAGCTTTTACGATGAGTCTCCCGGCGGCTCTCAGCAGGTTCGCTTCACATTCTGCAAGAAAGAAGAGACTCTCGCCGCCGCGGCCGAACGGCTCTCCCGCTTGCGTCCATCTTGAAAAAGCGCGCCGTCGATGTGCTAGAATTCGCCGCCCCGAGCTGGGAGAAGTCTAAGGAGATCGTTCCATGGCCATGGAGTTCAATTTAATCCCCCTCGATACCACGCTCGAAGAAAACGGAGCGGGAGAGACATTTGATATCAGCGCCAGCTCCACGCGCACGTTTTTCTGCGTCATGATGATTACCGATCAGCTCGAGCAGGAATCCATCGACATTTCCATTTGGGGCTCTCCGGATGGTCAGAATTGGGGCACTCATCCCATCCTCAAGCTGCCGCAGCGCTTTTATCGCGGCGAAACGCGCGCTGTGCTCGAATTGGTCTTGCGCCCGGACGTAAAATTCATTCGCGCCAAGTGGGACCTCAATCGCTGGGGCCGCGTCGCGCCGCTGCCGATGTTCAGGGTTGGAGTTCACTTGCTGGAAGTCCCCGCCATGCCGCAGCAGGTCAGCCCCGCCAGCGTTTCCGCCTGAGGGAAAAACGGTCGGATTTCGCTGCTGTGAATTAGCGCGGAGCTTCCGGAGATGCTCCGGAAGCCGGCCTTTCGGTCAGGGCTTTCTGAATTTTGTCGCGTGTCTCGCGGGCCTGTCCCGCCTCGGGCCCGTTCGGCTCGAGCTCCAGGTAACGATTTAGATCGTTCATTACCTCCGGATATTTCTTCAGCTTGATATGGATATTGGCGAGCACCAGGTGCACCTGCGGACTATCCGGTTTGAGCTTCGCCGCGGTGCTGGCGCTCTCCTCCGCGTCTTCGGGCCGATCCAATCCGTACAGGCTGCGCCCCAGCTCGAGATTGGCTTGAAATGAATTTGCATCCAGGCTCACGGCCTTGCGGGCCATGGGCTCGGAATCGGCGAAGCGCCGGTTGTTTGAAAGGAGCATCGCCAGAAAAACAAAGCCGTCGGAGTAATGGTCATTGATCTCGACGGATTTCCGCAGCGCCTGCTCCGACGAAGCGGTATCGCCCATCTTCATGTAGGCCACGCCCATCTGCCCGTACGCCTCGTAGTATTTTGGATAGGCCTGTATGGCGCGTTGAAATTGGGGCACGCTGCCCGGCGGGTCATTTTTTTCGTAGAGCTGCTGCATCGCTTTCTGCATCGCGTCCTGCGCCTTGCGCGGAATGGAAAGCTCTTGAACGGAGACCACGGCCGGTCCCCCTGCCGACGCGGCCCGGTTGGTCCTGCGGAGTTCCAATTGGAGACCCAGGACGGGAGCGCCTGAAACCATCACCTCTTGCGAGGAAGACTCATAACCCGCTAAGCGCGTGTCGATATTGTAGTTCCCGTCGGCCACGCCATCGAATAGGAAGTTACCGCCTTCGCCGGTGTAGACCGTCGTCGCGATTCCTCCTGTCCGTGAACGCAAATCCAATTCCACGTTATTGAGCCCCTCATGAGTCGTATCGTCGCGCACCAGCCCGCTGACTTGTTGTCGGCGGCCTCGGCCTCTCCGCTGTAGTTCTTGCGCTGCTGAGTTCGTTGTGAACAGCACGCCAAGAAAGGGGATGAGGATCAGGAGAACGAAAATTCGACTGCGTGGCATCAATGCGCCTCCGCCTTGGGTTCTACTTTACCCCTTGCGCAAAGTCGCGGCAAACCAGGAAATTTCACACGCCGAGGTCGACGGTCTGTAGGTAGTTGGCCACGGCGGTGGGCCAGCGGAATTCCGACTGCACCGCCGACTGCAATGCCTGGGCCGCAGCCGGCTCACCGTGCACCATGAACACCTGCCGGGGCGCACTCGGCAGTCCCGAAAGCCAGCGCAGGAGTTCGCCGCGTCCCGCGTGTGCCGAGAATTGTCGCAAATTCACCACCTCCGCTCGCACCGGCACCATCTCCCCATGAATATCGACTACATTTAGCGCCTTCCTCCAGCGCCCGGCCGCGTGTTCCCTCGGCTTGAAAACCCGCCAGCAGCACACAATTACGTGGGTCTGGCAGCCGCTGTTTCAGATGATGCAGCACGCGCCCGCCTGTGGCCATGCCGCTGGCTGAGATGATAATCGCTGCGGTGTGGACGCTGTTGATCTGTTTCGATTGTTCCGGGCTGCGCATGATATGCAGCGTTTTCGCGGTGAAGGGATCTGTCCGCAGCGCATCGGGGCTGAGCTTCAAATCTTCGCCATGACGGCGATAGACTTCGGTCACGTCGATGGCCATGGGGCTGTCCATATAGATCGGCACCGGAGGGATGCGCTTCGAGCTTTCCAGCTGTCGGATGTTATAGATCAAAAGTTGCGTGCGATCCACGGCGAACGCCGGAACGACAATCACTCCGTTCCTCTGTGCCACGCGATTGATCACCTCGGCCAGCGCCACGTCGGGTGGCGGCTCCGCGGGGTGGTCGCGATCGCCATAGGTGGACTCGCAAAGGACCACATCGGCTCGCGGTGGCCGCTCTGGGTCTTTCAAGAGCGCCTGGTCGTAACGGCCCACGTCACCCGAAAAAAGGACCGTGGTGCTTTTCCCATTCTCCGTGATCACTAATTCGAGACTCGACGAGCCGATGATGTGGCCGGCGTCATGCGAACGGATCAAAAACTCGGGGCTGATGCGGAATTCACCGAGTCGCGGCATGGAGCGTGAAGCGCTTCAGTGTCGCCACCACTTGTTCCTGCGTGTAGAGCGGCAGCGGCGGCTTATGTGCGCTGTAGCCATGCTGCGCGGCATGATCGCGCGTCTTCTTCCATCAGGTGAGCTGAATCCGGCAGCAGCAGGGCGCAGAGCTCTTGAGTCGTGGCGTTGGCGAAGATCGGGCCCCGGAAACCGCTGTTGACCAGTCGCGGGAGATAGCCGGTATGGTCCAAATGAGCGTGCGTCAGGACCACCCAATCAATCGTTCCCGGAGCTTGAGGCAGGCTTTGCCAATTGCGTTGGCTCAGCTCCTGGCCGCCTTGAAATAAGCCGCAATCCACCAGCAAACGCTTTTGATTGGCTTCAACGAGGTATTTCGAACCGGTAACCGTGCCTGCAGCACCCAAAAAAGTGATCCGTGGCATAGGTCGGCTATTGTACCTGTTGGTTCTCCCGCCGCAACGAAGGAAGCTTGCCCGTTTGACCTTCTCTGAACCGGGTGCTATAAAAACTCATCCTTTCCGGTGGGGCCGTGGCGCAGTTGGAAGCGCGCCTCGATGGCATCGAGGAGGTCGAGGGTTCGAATCCCTTCGGCTCCACCAAAATCCCAATAAAGACGATGGTTTTAGAAAAGTCTGGCCGGAGCCTGTCTCGGTTCAACTTCGGTTCGACCTTTGAAGGCTGTGCTTTGGCAGTGGTTTACGCTGGGGATGTGAACCCAGGCCGAGAAAGTCACTTTCCGTAAGTGCTTTTATCAGGACTTGAGCGTGACGTTTGAGACCATCACCGGATTCTTTTTTCGGACGACAAGTTGGGTGGACGTCAGGAACAGGCCACCCCCAGGGGGTTATCCGCAGGCAACCTATGCAGACAACTTAGGAACAGATTTGAAAGACTCGGAGTCTAACCGTTCAGTGCTCTCGCCCTGAGAGCCCGTCAACCGATCGCTATGTTTGGTGGACCTCAAACTCAATGTTGGGACCTTCCTAACGCAGTTTGGGACCTGCGTTGTGTTTTTCAATGGACGTACTGGCCGACCCATCTCGTGATAGGTCTGCTCTTTTCCATGCTGGTCTACGCAGTGATAGTCGCGATTAGGCGCACCCTCAGATACAACGCGGCCCGAAAGCAAAGCGAGGCTTTTAGGCACCAAGTCGTCGGCGCGTTTCGCACCGACGACCTCGATGAAGTCCTTCGCATCGCCGAATGCTACGACAAGAGCCCTGCTGCAATGCTAACGGCTGCTGGGTTGGTCGCCTTTACATCAGCGCCACCTGCTCTTTCGGACTCCGAGAGGATCGAGGTTACAAACCTGACACTGAAGCGCTCGCGGAGAACCTTCGATTCCGAAATGACACGTGGCATAAGCCTCCTTGCAACTTTCGCATCGCTTGCGCCACTCGTCGGTTTTTTCGGAACCGCCTACGGTATCCCAGGAGCATTCAGGGGTTGTGCCGCGGAAAAATGGTTCTGTCTATCAGCCTTGATCGAGGGACTTTCCGACTCCCTTGTCCCGGCGGCCCTGGGCCTATTCGTGGCCGTGCCGATATTCTGGTTACACAGTCATTTAATCACCAGGATGAAAGCCCTCGCTGTAGAAATGGATAGCTCAGCCTCGGAATTGATGAATTACCTTACGATCCAACTTGAGAGAAACCACAAGTCCTGGTAAGTCCTCTTATCAGAAAGTGGCCCACCGCAACCCATTCCTGGTATGCCCGCGCTTTTCTTTTCAGGTTAAGTATTGATCCCTTCGGCTACACCAAATTCGTCGCTTCGGGTGCCCGGGGTTTTTCGGTACCCCATTTGCAAATAAGCCCCCGGCGCGGGAAAATACCTACAAAGCAGGGAACCTGCCTGCCGCAGTGGTGTCTAACGTTTTGAGAGCTCCTTCCGTTCGTCGCGCTGGCGGCTAAAACTGGCGGAGCAGAGAGGTGGCTGCTGTGTCCGACTTGGCACGCGTCCTATCCTGGCCTCAGGACGAAGCCGAGATTATGACGGAGCTGCGCAGCGGCTCCGAAGCGGCTTTTGACTGGCTGGTGACCTACTACCATGCCCCGGTCTACGGAGTCATATCGGGAATACTGCGCGATCAAAACGATGCGGCCGACGTCACCCAGGAAGTGTTTCTGAAGGCGTTCCGGGGGATTCGTGGCTTCCGTCAGGGCAGTTCGCTCAAGACCTGGCTCTATCGCATTGCGGTGCGCGAAAGCTTGAATTACAAGCGTTGGTTCTGGCGCCATCTGCGATTCCAGAGTTCGATGGAGGAGGAGCATGGCGACGCCTGCGTCGGTTTTGAGGATCCCGGCATGTCTCCCTTCGATGATTGCGCGAGTCGTGAAATTCAGCACGCGGTGCAGCAAGCGCTGAGGGAAGTGCAGCCCGTCTTTCGCGCGGCCGTGATCCTGCGCGATCTCGAGGGTCTTTCTTACGAAGAGGTCGCCGAGGTGCTTGAGGTTTCCGTGGGCACCGTAAAATCCCGCATTCTGCGTGGACGCCGGGCCCTCCGCGAAATTCTCGAGCCGGTTTTCATCCCTCACAAGTCGGCGCCCACGAGGGGATTTTTGGCTGTGTCCCGCTCGAAGTGTGGAGACTGAAAATGACCTGCGCTCAAGTGAGTCGCCTGTTGCCCGGGTACCTTGACGGTGCTCTGCCGGAGAGCCTGGGCCCGAAAGCGCACGCGAATATTGGCTTGCACCTCGAAACTTGTCCTGCCTGCCGGCGTGATCTGGAGCGCTATCGTCGCATCCAGGGAATGATGTCGGCTCTTGAGCGTCCCGCGCCTCCGGCCGAGTTGGGAATACGCATCCGTTTGGCGGTATCGAATGCCCGGGCAGCTGGCGGGCTGGCCGGGCGGCTGCGCCGAGTTGGGAATCGCTTGGAACTCGCCCTCAAGAATATATTTGAACCCCTGGCATTGCCGGCCACCGGCGGCATCATCGTGGCCCTATTGGTCTTTGCCTTGGTCTATCAGGTCCTGGGCGTCGGGATGCCTGTGGATGCCGCTACCCCTGATTCACCGACAAACTTGCTTCAGCCCGCCCGGCTGGAGGTTCTCGCTGGGTTCCAAATGTCGAGGCTTGAGGAGATAACGCGAACAGGTGGCCAGCATCCCCTCCTGGTAGAGGCGATGGTAAACGCCGATGGCCAGGCGATCAGCTACCGCATCATCTCTGGACAGGTCGATCAGATTGTGCAGCGCGAGCTTGACCAGGTGCTTTTCTTTTCGCGATTCCGCCCGCAGATGAGCTTCGGCCGTCCCACTTCGGGCGGGCATGTGATCTTGAGTTTCAGCCAGATCCGCGTGCGTGGGTGACGATCTTACCGCCTCCACCTCTGCATCGCGGCTCGGTTTGCACAGTAAGCCCCAGACTCCATATTGGTGTTTACGTGGACGGCTGCCTGGCATCTGCCTTTCGCTCTGATTTCTTGACCTTAGGCGACTCGCCTTGTAGATTGGAAGCAGCGAATACGTCGGTTCCTCCCTTCGTATCGCGTGAGTCTGGTGGTTTGCCGCACCGACAGCGGCACGAGGTTTGATCATTCCCGCGTGGGTTAGCTATCGTGTGGCATCCGTCCGATCGACTTTGATCGGAGCGCTTTTGTTTTCCCTGACGGCTTTGTTGTGTGGCCTTCCAGTTCCCGCCGAAGCAGCTCCCCAAACCGCTTCCCAGGGAACCGTCACAGCCGAGGCCAATCCCCAGCTCTTTGCCGTTATGTGCGCTCTTGTCGCCGCTGGCTACGGGGCCGATTCGCCATTGGACAACCAGGACTTCGTGCGATTACGCACACACTTGCTTTCGCTGCATGGCCCCGCCACCGAAGCGGTACGCGACTATTTTCACCAGCACTCCGTGCCGGATCGCGGTGCGACCCTTTCGCGCTTTGTAACGTTCGCTTTGACCGCCGGCCCTGCGCCGAAGTTCGAGCCTGTTCTCAAGCCCGCGGACTTGCCGCCTGATGTGCTGGCTCTGAATGGTTTTGGCCAGGTGCTTGGGAGCTTTTACGAGGAAGCTAAAATCGAACAGCTCTGGCGCCAGTTCCAGCCCGTTTACGAGCGCGATGCCGAGGGCCTTCGCGGCCCTCTGGGCCAGATCGTTCTCTCTTGTACCGGCTACCTTCGCGAGATCGTTCGTCCGGGTTCGCACAGGTTCACGGTCTACGTCGAACCCATGGTGGGCAACGCAACCAACGTGCGCAATATCGGCGACAGCTACGTTGTTGTCGTGAATCCCGACTCCCCGTCTCTCGACCTGGTACGCCATGCGTTTTTGCATTTCTTGCTGGATCCGCTGCCCATTCGTTATCGCGATAACCTGATCGCCGAACAGCCGCTGCAGCGTATCGCTGTGCGCGCGCCCCGCCTTCCCAATGAGTATCGGACCGATCTCACCTCTTTTTTTGCCGAATGTTTGATTCAGGCTGTTGAGCTTAGGCTCCGGAAACTGCCCCAGGCCCAGCTCGACAATGAAGTAAACGTCGCCGAAGCCAATGGCTTCGTCCTGATCCGGCCTTTGCTCAAAGGGCTCGCGAAATTCGAAATGTCTGAACCCGCCATGACATTTTATTTTCCGGACCTGGTAAAGTCGATTGACGTAATTTCAGAGCAGCAGCGCTTATTTCGTGCGAAATTTGCGCCCGCGCCCGATTCGGATTCAGCCCGTGAACGAGCCGAAAACCGCGACGCAAAAACTCAAACCGCGGCGAATTCAGGCTCTGATTTGGATACCGAGTTGAACGCTGCCGAGCGCCTGATCGCGGCCCGCGACGCCGCATCGGCCGCGGAAGCATTCGGACGAATTCTGGAAAAGAGTCCGGAACAGCCGCGAGCCCTCTATGGATTGGCGGTGGCTTCGGTGTTGCAGGGTGACGCAGACCGTGCCCGCGCGCTCTTTCGAGCAGGTCGTGGCGGCGCTGAATGCGGCGTCCCCCGAAATGCGGCCCGCGCCGGATGTCCTTGCCTGGTCGCATGTCTATCTCGGGCGCATGCACGACCGCGAAGGTGACCGCGACCAGGCTGTCGACGAATATCGTTCCGCGCTGGCGGTCGCGAATGCGTCGGAGGCGGCGCGATCGGCCGCGCAGCGGGGCGTTGACGAACAATATCAGCCGGCGGTGCGCAGTCCGTCGGCGGAGTAATGAGCGGGCTACTATTCGGTCAAATTGACCACCAAAGCCTGCATCTTGGCTGGCTTTGGAAACTTACAGAAGGAGACCGTTTAATGAAGCACTTTATGATAAAGGCGAGCGCACTCGTTCTGCTGACTCTCTGTTTGATATCTGTGGGATGGGCCCAGAAGGATAACTCCAAAAATAAGAAAGATCAGAAGGACCAGGGAGGCGGCGCTTCGCTCGATCAGCAAAAACCGGGCGAGGCGCCTGCGGGCGGTCCGGCAGTCAGTAAGGATGAGCTCGCCGCCTACAAGGGCGTCTATGACACTCGAGGCGGCGACCCGGCGCACATCATCGAAGTCGGCGAAGCTTTTCTCGCCAAGTATCCCACCAGCATCTACGCTGGCGCGGTCTATTCCGAGCTGACTTCCTCTTATCTCAATACCAATCAGCCCGACAAGATGATCGTTGCCGGTGCAAAAGCGATAGAGCTGAACCCGGACAACGTGGACGTACTGCCGCTGATGGCTTGGGCCATCCCTCGGCGTGTCACCGGCCAAACGCCGGACGGTCCCGCACAGCTCACCAAGGCTCAGGGTTACGCTAAGCACGGCATCGAACTGTTGACCACGATGCCCAAGCCGCCGGAAATGGATGACGCGGCGTTTACCAAGGCCAAAAACGAAAAACTGGCGATGTGCCACGATGGCCTCGGCGTTTCCGAGGTCAAGACCGGCAAGTACGATGAAGCGATCGCCGAGCTCAACCAATCGGTGGAGTTGTCAGCCACTCCCGATCCGGTCGATTATTACCTTCTCGGTGTCGCCAACCAGGTAACGAGTCACTTTACTGACGCCATCGCCTCATTTACCAAGTGTTCCACCGCGGGTCCCCTGCAGGCCCAATGCAAGGCCGGCCTCGAAGAGACCAAGAAGAAGTCGCAGAACAACCTGGAGGCCCCGAAATAAGGCCTGAAATAAGCCCCGAAATAGGCCCGTATACGAGCCTTGTTGCGCCGATGAGTGCAGATCGGCTGGCGGAACTGGAGCAAGCCATTGGCTACAGGTTCCGCCGGCCTGAGCTTCTTGAACGGGCGCTCACGCACCGGTCCGCCGTGACCGATGGCGACTCGACTCAGCTACGCGCAGACAACGAGCAACTGGAATACCTGGGTGATGCAGTGCTCGGCATGGTCGTCAGTGAGCACCTTGTGTCTACCTTCGCGCAATGGAGTGAAGGCCAATTATCCAAGAGCCGCGCAAGGCTCGTGAATGCGGCGTCGCTCTGTTCCGCGGCGCGCCGGCTGGGGCTGGGCAGCTATCTGCGCCTGGGTAAGGGTGAGGAAAAGACCGGCGGACGCGAGAAGCCGGCCCTGCTGGCCGACGCTTTTGAGGCTCTCGTTGCGGCGATCTATCTGGACGCCGGGGTTCCTGACGCCCGTGATTTCGTGAAGCGGGCATTGCTGGAACCCGCGATCGAAACGCAAGGCGGCCTGCTGGAGTTGTCCGATCACAAGTCAGCGCTCCAGGAGTTTCTTCAGGCCAAGGGCTTGCCGCCCGCGCGATATGATGTAGTGCGTGAAGCCGGGCCGGATCATCAAAAAACATTCTGGATACAAGTCGATGTTTCCGGTCTTGTAAAGGCCACCGGTATGGGGTCCAACAAGAAGGAAGCGGAACAATCCGCGGCGTCGCAAGCGCTCGAGCTGCTCCGTGCGGATAAAGTGGGGTAATTAACAGCATGTCGGAAGTCGCACCAGTCGCGGAGCACCGTACAGAGGCTAGCCGGGCGGAAGAGCGCCCGCATACCTCGGTACGCGAATATATCGAATCGCTCTTGGTCACGGTAATCCTGGCCCTTTTTGGCACGACTTTTGTCGTCCAGGCTTTCAAGATTCCCTCGCAATCGATGGAGCCGACTCTGCTCGTCGGTGATCACCTCCTCGTCAATAAATTTATCTTTGGCGGCCGGGATGCCTGGTATGAAAAAGTATTGCCCTATCGTTCCGTTCGCCTCGGTGACGTGATTGTTTTCAAGTTTCCTTTTCAGGATCATCCGCACTACGTCAAGCGCGTAATCGGAGTGCCGGGGGATCGGATAAAGATTGTTGACCAGCAGGTCTATCGCAATGGGCAGCGGATCACCGAGCCGTTTGCCTATCATGATTCCGCGGCCTCCTATGATGCTTTCCTCTACAATTTCCCGCCGGCCAGCCATGATGAGTTGATTTCCAGCATGCAGCCGGAGTGGGCCGATCAGATTTTCAAGTATGTCAAGAATGGCGAGCTTGTGGTGCCCCCCGGAAACTACTTCGCCATGGGAGATAATCGCGATCATAGCTGGGACAGCCGCTACTGGGGTTTTGTAAGTCGTGAGGCCATTATGGGCCGGCCCGTTGTCATCTATTGGTCGGTTCAATCTTCCGAAGAGGAATATTCCGAGCGTCCTTTCGGCGGCGGAATCGGCGGCATCTTGCGTACCTTCGTGGAAATACCCACTCGAACACGGTGGAACCGCATGCTCCGGACGGTTCACTGATCGCTCCGCTTTGTTCCAGGCTTCGCATCTGAGACAATTCCTTCCATGCTAAGCAAGCGCTTTACCTTGTGGGCGGTCGTGCCGATCGCCTGCATCGTGGCCGCGAGTTGGTTGTTTTCGCTCGCGCTGCAGGGCGGCTGGCTGCGCCGCTCATTGTCGGCCAGGCTTGCCGCGACTTTCGGCCGTCCCGTCGAAGTGGCCCGCTTCAGATTCACGATTTTGGGCGGTCCCCGGCTGGAAGCTGATTCCGTTACGGTCGGTGAAGATCCGCGTTTTGGTGATGAGTATTTCCTTCGAGCGGACCGGCTGATGGCCAGTCTGCGCTGGGCGGCTTTATTGCGCGGCCGGATCGAGTTCGACAGGTTCTCTCTCAGTCGCCCGAGTCTGAATCTCGTTCACTTTGCGGACGGCAGGTGGAATCTCGAAACCTGGCTTCCGCCGGCGGACAAGCGTCCTCTGTTGGCGCGCGATTCGCCTCGCTCGACGACTGAAATCGGGCAGCATTTTTCACGCATCGATATTGACTCGGGCAGGATAAATTTTAAACAGGGTGCGGAAAAACTTCAGTTTGCTCTCGTCGACGTGACCGGCTATTTGAACCAGGAAAGTGCCGGCCGCTGGTCTTTGGATCTTGAGGCTCACCCCATGCGTGTCGCCGTTGTTCTGCAGCGCTCTGGGACGTTGCGCCTGCGGGGGACCATCGGCGGAGCCTCGGCGCGGCTGCAACCGGCTGACCTCAGATTGAGCTGGGAGAGTGCATCCGTCGCCGACGCCGCGCGTCTTGCGCGCGGGAGCGACTATGGCCTGCGCGGCTTGCTCGACGCTGAATTTACGGCTCGCATTGGCGGCCCTGCCGAAGAGGCATCGGCTGGCGCCTGGCAAATCGACGGCGCGCTTCGTCTCCAGGGCATCCACCGCTGGAATCTGCCCTCCCGCTCCGACAATCCTGCCGTCAACCTCAAGCTTACGGCGGCTTGGCGTCCTGGTGCCGCTCGCGTGGACGTGCTGCAGTGGCTCTTGGAGGCGCCGCATTCGAGCTTGAATGGCCTCGCCCGCATCGAATGGGCCCACGCATCGGAGCCCGAGGTGCATGTGCTCCATTCTGAGATCGGTTTCGCGGATCTCGTCAATTGGGGCCACGCCTTTTTGCCAGGCGTTAGTGAGAATCTGCAGATAGATGGCAGCGTCGGGTTTGAGGCGACGCTCGCGGGATGGCCGCCCCGCATCGCAGACTTGGACGTTTCGTCCCCTGGCGCTACCGTCCGCAACGGCAGCAGCAAGCTGGCCCCCATTCTGATCGGTCCTGTGCAGGCATCTTGGAGGCGCTCTTCGCTCGTCCTTGCGCCTGTCGGCGTGCGCCTCTCGTCGATCGAATTGGTTCAAGCGCGTCGCGGCGTGCAGTCAGAAGTTGTCCCCGAGGGAGCGTTCCGTATCGAAGGCGCCTTGGGCCCGGTTCATCCCGGCGATGCGTTGCACGATTGGCCTTACCGGCTGGCGATTTCGGGTCAGACGTCGCGATTGCAGGATCTGCAGGCCTCGGCGGGCGCTCTCGGTTGGAAAATCGGGCACAACTGGGATGTTGAGGGCCCTGCGTCCATGCAAATTGTCTCTACAGGCTTCCTTTCGCTCGGGACATCGCTGATCCACGGGCAGCTCGCCGTTCATGACCTGCGCATGACAAATAGCGCCATCAATGAACCGATACTCGTTTCCGAGGCGACGCTGGATTTTCTGCCGGGCAAGCGGCGAATCGAAATCGGCGGTGCGGAAGCATTGGGTGCCCAGTGGAGGGGCGATCTCGAATGGCAGGCGCCGAGCGGCGCTTGGACTTTCGACCTTTCCACCGATTGGTTGGAGCTCGAAGCGCTCGGCCGGAGCCTCGCTCAGGGCCGGCAGGGCCTGCTCTATCGCATCTTTCCGTTTGCTGGATCGTCGGCGATCGCCTCCCAGGCGGAAGCTGCCATTGCCGGCATCACCGCGCAAGGCCGCCTGCATATCGACGAACTCGTGCTTGCGCCCTTTCGGCTGGAAAGGCTTGAGTCCGCTGCCCAGCTTGAGCACGGCACTCTTACGCTCCGTCGCGCCCAGGCCGATCTGTATGGCGGACGCGTGACCGGCGACTTTCAGGCGCAACTGGCGCCCGAGCCGAGCTACGGTTTTCGAGGACAGGTCGATCGGGCTGACCTCTCCGCGCTGGCTGCCCTCACGTCGCTCAGAAATGGTTTCGGCGGAATCGGATCGGGCGAGTTGACCCTTGCTGCGCACGGCCTTGGGCGCCAGGCTCTGCTTGCCTCGCTCGAGGGCGAAGGGTTCCTTCACGTTCAAGACGCCACGATTGAGGCGTTGGATGAGCCTTTGGCCTCGATGGACACTGGTTTTCGCGACGCGGCGGGCAGTCGGTTCAGAACCAGCACGCTCAGCTTCCGCGTGGAAGACGGCCATGTTCGCGTGGACCCCTTGTTGCTCTCCGGTCGCGACGGCCAGTTGGAGATTGCGGGTAGCATTGATTTCACTCGCCGCCTTAATTTGCAGGTGCGCTCCCTGCCGAGGGATAACCGTTTCGACTTGGCTGCCGAACCCGCAGCTCCCACGGATGTCTGGATCATGGGTGGCACCCTGGATGCCCCGCAGATCGTTCGCCAGGAGCGCGCATCGGCCGGCAATCAGCCGGTCACGCGCGCTGGCCGGCGCTGACCCGTACGGCACCGTTTAATCTTCTCGCATCGAAATCACAATGCCCGTCAGTGTGGCTTGAACATGTATCGAATTACGCTACCCATCGCTCTGTTCCGTCGCCTTACTTGCGTGTCTTCCCTATGGATGTTGTCGATGGGATGGGTCCTCGTGTTTTCGTCATCCGACTTACGGGCGCAGTCCTCCGCTAAGCCCGCCTCCTCATCGTCGCGGCCTTCGACTCCGCGTATCGACCTTAGGCCGAAGCTCGTGCCGGGTTCCGTACTCCGTTATCAGGTTCAGCTTCAAACCGTCACCGATACCAGGCGTACCGGCGCCATTTCGGACCCACAGGGGCCCTCCCGGCTCGTGGTCACCTGGGATGCCACGGTTCGATTAGAAGTGCTTGGGGAGGCTGGGGCAGCCGCAGCCGGCCCCGCAATCCCCAAACCCAAAGACGTTGCCGGGAAGTCAGCTGCGGAGCCGAATCCCTACTCGGCCCCGATGCGTATTCGCACCACCTACGAGCATTCGGTGGCCACCGTCCAGAGCGATAGCCCCGATCCAGAAGCCGAAGACACCGAGCAAAGGTATGCGCGCCTTCAGGGCGCCGTGATCGAATTTACGATCGGAACCGACGGCCACGTCTCGGATGTACACGGATTGGAAACGGTCCTTGATAACGAGCAGGTTCGCCAGGCTGCCGAACAATGGATGGCTCAAGTCACGGCCCCCGCGCTCAGCAGGCAGGGCGTCGCCTTGGGCCAAACATGGAACTCTGCGCAGCCTGCCAATTCCATGCCCCTCGCAGGCATGATTTGGCGCAGCGTCTCCACTTACCTGCGAAACGAATCTTGCCGGCCCGCGGACCCGCCAGCGGCGCCCCCATCTCAGGAACTCTGTGCAGTCATACTCACCCGCCAGTCCGTCCTGCCTCGCAAACAAGTCCGTGATACCACCCCCGACGATTACCGACGCCAGGGATTGCGCACCTCGGGCCGCTGGTCTGGCTCCGGAGAGAGTCTGAGCTACGTTTCGCTGCAGTCGCATTCGGCTGTCAGCGTCACCCAGGACAGTACCCAGCAAATTGACTTCAGCGTGACTAACTCCTCAGGCAATTCCGTGCGTTTCGCCGGAACGATCGAGACGCATTCGCGTGTCGCACTCCTCCCGCCCGACGCCCCCGATTCCCCATAGGCATTCCGGATTAGCCGGCCCCCGCGGCGCACTCCTTCGCGCTGCGGTATAATTTGTTGTTTGAGCGCAAGTGCGGATTTTCCGCCGTGCTCTCTGTCATGACCGACCCCCAACAATTTCAGCTCGCCAGCGACTACGAGCCCTGCGGCGACCAGCCGCAGGCCATTAAGGAATTGGTTCGCGGTGTGGACGCGGGCGAAAAACATCAGGTGCTGCTCGGCGTCACGGGCTCTGGCAAGACCTTTACCATGGCCAAGATCATCCAGCAGGCCAGCAGGCCGGCCCTGGTGCTCGCCCACAACAAAACTCTCGCGGCCCAGCTCTACCACGAATTTCGCAATTTCTTTCCGCGGAATGCCGTCGAATACTTCGTCAGCTACTACGATTATTACCAACCCGAAGCTTACATACCTGCTTCCGACACCTATATTGAAAAAGAGTCCACGATTAACGATGAGTTGGACAAACTGCGCATGAGCGCGACGCGTTCACTCTTTGAACGCCGCGATGTGGTGATCGTCGCCTCGGTCTCCTGTATTTATGGCTTGGGTTCGCCCGAAGCCTATTACGGCATGCTGGTGATGCTCGAGCCGGGGCAGAGAACTTCTCGTGAAGCGCTCTTGCGCCGCTTCGTCGAGATTCAGTACGAACGCGGTGAAGATCTGCGCCGCGGCACCTTCCGTGTCCGCGGCGACATCATCGAAATTCATCCTCCCTACGAAGATCACGCCTTTCGTATTGAGATGTGGGGCGATCAGATCGACCGCTTGCGCTCGATTGACGCACTGACCGGCGAAATCCGGGGGGAGCCGCTGGCGCGCCTGCCCATCTATCCCAAATCCCACTATGTCTTGCCCGCCGAGCAGAAGGAACGCGCCATTCGCAGCATCCTGGAGGAATTGGCGTGGTGGAAACCGGAGCTCGAAAAGCAGGGCAAATATATTGAAGCCCAACGCGTCTGGCAGAGAACCATGTTCGACGTGGAAATGATGCGCACCATCGGTTATTGCCACGGTATTGAGAACTACTCCCGCCATCTCTCCGGACGGCTTCCCGGTGAAGCGCCGCCGACTTTGCTCGACTACGTGCCGCAGGACTATCTCCTTTTCGTCGACGAATCGCACCAGACCATTCCCCAGGTGCGCGGCATGTACCATGGCGACCGCTCTCGAAAGCAGACCCTGGTCGACTTTGGATTTCGTATGCCGTCGGCTTTGGATAACCGTCCTCTCGCCTTCGAGGAGTTCGAGCATCGCGCGAATCAGGTCATCTATGTCTCCGCCACTCCCGGCCCTTACGAACTGACCCGCTCGGCGGGTGTGATCGTCGAGCAGGTGATCCGTCCCACTGGATTGATCGACCCCGAAGTCGAGGTGCGCCCGGTTAAGGGGCAGGTCGATGACCTGCTCGAACAGATCCGCGTCCGCGCTGAAAAGGGCGAGCGCGTCCTGGTGACCACGCTGACCAAACGCATGTCCGAGGATCTCGCCGAATATTTCGCCGAAGTGGGCGTTCGTTGCCGCTACCTCCATTCCGAAATCGATACGCTGGAGCGCGTGCGCATTTTGCGGGACCTCAGGCGCGGAGTATTCGACGTCCTGATTGGCATCAATCTTTTGCGCGAAGGCTTGGATTTGCCGGAGGTTTCGCTCGTCGCCATCCTCGATGCCGATAAGGAAGGCTATCTCCGCAGCGCTACGGCCTTGATCCAGACCATGGGTCGCTGCGCCCGCCACATTAGCGGTCGCGCGATCCTCTATGCCGACACCATGACCGGTTCCATGCGGCAGGCCATCGACGAAACCAACCGCCGTCGTGCCAAGCAGCTCGCTTATAACGAGGCGAATCACATCACGCCCCAAAGTATCGTCAGGAGCGTGGATATGAAGCTTGCGGCTATCGTGGAGGCCGATTACGTGACCGTCCCCACCGAAGATCTCCTGCCCGAGAAGATCAATAGCGAAGACGAGTTGCGCCAGGTGATCGCACAGCTTGAAAATCAGATGCGCGAAGCCGCCAAGAAATTCGAGTTCGAGCGTGCCGCAGGCCTGCGCGACCGAATCCGCGCTCTCCAGCAGCGCGAGCTGGGCGGCCTCTTCGCTGCGCTGGATGTGGGGCCCCCACATTCGCAGCCACTCGACTCGAAGCCCATCGATTCAAAACCCATCGATTCGAAACCCATCGATTCGAAACCGCCCGATGCGCAGCCGGCCGCGCCGCCTGCTGCGGCGCAACCCGAGCCGGCCAAGGCGAAGCACGGATCGTGATCTTCGCAGCAGCATGAAGTTCGCCGCAGAAAGGACATGCGAATTGAAGACGAACCCGCCCATCGTAGCCATCGTTGGAGCGGGGCGGGTCGGCCGGCTGTTGGGAAGGCGATTACGTGAACGAGGTTGGCGGATTGGCCCGGTGGTTACGCGCTCCATGCGTAGCGCTCGCTTGGCCAGACGCTATATCGGAGTTGGTACGCCGCAAGCGACCCTTTCCGAAGACATCCTGGCTTCACAGCTGATCCTGATCGCCACTCCCGATCGTCTGATTGGTGAAACTGCGGCGGCGTTGGCGAAACTTCGCGGGGCGGACCGCTCTCGTGGCACGCGCCAAACGGGCGCTGCAAAACGTGCTGGCAATAAGGAGTGGCAAGGGAAAGTCGTCCTGCACACCAGTGGCGCACTGGGTAGTGACGTTCTTGCGCCGCTGGCGCATGGCGGCGCAGGCGTCGGATCTTTACATCCCTTGCAGACGTTCAGCGGCCAAACGGCGCCGTCGCTCGCAGGCTGTGCCTGTGCCATCGAAGGCAGTGCGGCCGCGTTGCGGATGGCGCGCCGGGTTTGTCGCGATTTAGGTTGTGTTCCCGTGCTGCTCCCGCGCCGCCACAAAAGCGCCTATCACGCCGCCGCGGCGCTGGCGGCCGGTCACGTTCTCGCGGTTATGGAAGCGGCGGTCCGCATGCTGGTGGCGGTAGGTTTCACGCGGAAACGCGCCGTGCATGCGCTGCTGCCGCTCACGCGCCATACGCTTGCCAACTATGAGCGTTTGGGCCCCCGTGGCGCGTGGACGGGACCTTTGAGACGCGATGATTTCGGCGTTATCGAGCGGCACCTTCGAGCTTTGCGGGGCTTTCCGCGGGAATATCGCGAAGCCTATGCGACGCTTTCGAGGCTCGGCGTGAATGTTCTGGCCGGCCGCGGCAGCTCGAAAAAGCGGAAACTTGACGAAGTACTTGCCCGAATCACGTAGCGCGGCAAACAATAGATAATCTCTGAAGGAGACACATTGAGCGCATTGCACATTCCGCTGGAAAGCACCCGGCTCGAAAACGGCCTCCGCGTAGTGATCTCGCCCGATCGCGCCGCGCCGGTGGCTACCGTTGGCGTCTACTACAACATCGGCTTTCGACTCGAGCCGCGCGGCCGCAGCGGCTTCGCGCACCTGTTTGAGCACATGATGTTTCAGGGTTCCGAACACGCCGGAAAAACCATGCATATCAAGTTGATTAATTCCTCCGGCGGCGTACTCAACGGCTCCACTCACTACGACCTCACGAACTATTACGAGTCCATCCCTTCCAACGCTCTCGAACGCGTTCTTTGGCTCGAAGCCGATCGCATGCGCGCCCTGAAAGTGGACGACGAAAATCTGCGCAACCAGCGCGACGTCGTCAAAGAAGAGGTTCGTGTCAACGTCCTCAATCAGCCTTACGGCGGCTTTCCCTGGCTCGATCTGCCCCCGGTGGCTTTCCGGAATTGGCCCAATGCTCATAATTTTTACGGCGATTTTGCCGATCTCGATGCCGCTACGCTCGAAGACGTGCAGCAGTTTTTCCGCACGTACTACTCTCCTTCCAATGCGGTTTTGCTCATGCTTGGCGACGTCACTCCTGAGGAAGGCTTCACTCTGGCCCGCCGCTATTTTGGAAGCATTCAGCCCGGCCCGCCACAGCCGCCTGCTGACGTCAGCGAAGCGCCGTTTGAGGGCCTGCGTCGAGGCGAAGTGGAGGAAAAGTTCGGCACGCTGCCCGCTTTCGCAGTGGGCTATCGCGCGCCGGATCGTAAAACCCGCGACTGGTATGCGTTGGCCATGCTGGACCACGCTCTCCACGGCGGCCGCGCGGGGCGCGTCTACCGCAAGCTCGTCTTGGAGCAGCAGATTGCGGTTGATTCCGCCGGTGGAATTCATTACCCGGTAGGCGATTTGTTTGACTACAACGGGCCCACGCTCCTTGTTTCTCGCGCGCTCTATAAACCCGAATACACGCCGGACCAGGCGCTCGCGGCTTTCGATGCGGTCATTGACGACGTCTGCCAGCACGGCATCGAGCCGGATGAGCTCCAGCAGGTGAAGGTAAAGTTTCGCTCCGAGTATGTCTCCTCACTCGAGGGCGGGCACGGAGCCTCGATCCCGCGCTACGGCCTGATGCACTACTTGGCCTGCTTCACGCTCTTTGACAACGATCCCACACTTGTAAATTCCATTCTCGATGGTTTTCTCAATGTCACTCAGGAACAGGTCCGCGACGCGGCCCAGCGCTATCTCGACCCCAAGCGGCGAGCCATCATATTTCGCCAGCCGTCCAAAAAAGGAGCGGCATAATGGCCATCGCAGCGACGCCGGATCCGTTTGTGCAGGTTCCCGCCCTTGGCCCCGAGCGTCCGGTCGTCTGGCCGGCGCGCACCCGCCGAAAGCTGGCCAATGGCCTCGAGGTTGTCCTCGTCAAATCTCATACAATTCCTAAATTCACTGGTGAACTCTATTTCCGCAGCGGCAATGCTTCGGTAGCGGCGAAAGCACCCGGGCTTGCGGAAATCACCGCCACGGTCGTGCGCACCGGTACCAAACTTCGTACCAGCCGGCAAATCGAAGAGGATTTACGTCGCATCGGTGCGGATATGGGCACCAGCGCTGGCGCAGACAACAGCGCGATCGCCTTCAACGGCCTGGTTGAATTCGCCCCGGACTTGCTGAAACTGGTTGCCGAGCTTGCACAGCAGGCGTCGTTTCCGGAAGAAGAGTTTGAGCGGGAGCGCCGGCAGACGATCGAAGGCCTGCGCATCGAGCGGACCACGCCTTCTTTCCTTGCCAGCGAGCGTATGCGCCGTATTCTCTTTGGCTCGCATCCCTACGCCACTATTGCGCCGACCGAAGCCCAGGTGAAGGAATATCGCCTCGCGCAATTGTCTGATTTTTATCGCGAGCACTATCGTCCCGGCAACGCTCTGCTCATTGCGGTTGGCGACTTTTCTTCACCGCGCATGATGGAGCAGATCGAAGGCATCTTCGGATCGTGGAAGGCGGCAGACGTTCCCGCGGAGCCAACGTCGTCGCTGCCAAGTCTGCGCGGCCGGCATGTGCATCTCGTGCATCTCCCGGAATCGGTGCAGACGCAGGTCCTGGTGGCCAATCATGCCATCACCCGCAAGCACCCTGATTGGCTGCGACTGGCGCTCGCCAATTCCATCTACGGAGGCGCATTCAATTCGCGGCTGATCATGAATATCCGCGAGCAGAAAGGCTACACCTACAGCCCTCGCAGCGGAGTGCATGCCTTGCGGCAGCATGGATATTTCTCGGTGCATGCCGCGGTGCGCAACGACGTTGTGGCCGCGACGCTCACGGAGATGTTTTACGAGCTTGATCGTATGCGCTCGCTTCCCGTCGGCGAAGATGAGCTTTCCGACGCGCGCAATTACATGAGCGGTGTTTTCTCGCTTGGCCTTGCTACTCAGGATGGGCTTGCCGGGCAGCTCTCGAATGTCTATCTCCACCAACTGGCTGAGGATTACCTGGAGACTTACCGGCACCGCATCCGGGCGCTCAGTGCGGCGGATGTGCTTTCGGCGGCGCGGGCCTACTTCGATTCCGCGAATGCTCAAATGGTGATCGTCGGAGATCGCGCGCAGATTGCCGATCAGGCCGCGCTATTCGGCGATGTCACCGAATACGATGCCGAGTCCAAATGAGCCCGGCGCCAGCGGGGAATTGCATCGCCACGAAAGCAACGCCCCGAACTTTTCAGGCCTTCGGCCCGATCGCGGCCGGGGCGCCCAGCCCTGGAGACTCTCGTTTGTTTTGTTCCTGCTGGGCTTTGCGCTCCTTGTCGTACTGGGCAGGCTCAGAATCTCTCCTTTGACTACGGGTGTGCTGCAAGGGCTGGCGGCAGCGCTTTGCATCTCGGCATTCGTGATCGCGCGCCGCGCCCAGAGAGGCAGACACCAGAGAGGCAGACGATGAAGCTTCGCGTGCGCGCATCCTTGTTTCCGCTGATCTTGTGTAGCGCTTTACTTCTCGTTGCCGCCGGCAATGCCAAGAAAAATCCTCCGGCGAGACCGCTCGACGTAAATACGGCAACCGCGGAGCAACTCGAGGAAGTGCCCGGGATCGGCCCGGCGACAGCGAAAGCCATCGTGCAGTTCCGGCGGAAGAGCGGCCCTTTCGAGCGCATCGAAGATCTGCTGGCGATTCGCGGGATTAGCGCGCGAAAGCTGGAACAGATGCGCCCCTACGTCACGATCTCCAAGCCCGCGTCCCGAAAACCCGGAAAGTGAACTCTCGTTCCGCCGGCCGGCTTACATCTTCTGGTGCGTGTGTCTTCCCGACGTGATCAAAAGCGGCTCCTGGTCCGCGATCGTGAGGCCATAGCCTTCGAGCGCCACCACCTTCCGCGGATGGTTGGTCAGCACGCGGAGGCTCTTGAGGCCGAGGTCGATCAGAATTTGCGCGCCGATGCCGCTTTCATGCTGCAGCAGCCGCTGCCGCGCCACGTCCTGATCGAGCTGCCCGCGGGTGTGATAGAGGACGCGCGGCATCTCCCCGGATCCTGCCGGCGGCTGTTCCAGTCCGAAGCCTCTGCCGGTGTGATGCAAATAGACGAATACGCCGCGATCCTCGCGAACGATGGCCTCGAGCGAGCGCGCCACCACCTCATAGCAATCGCAGGAACTCGATCCGAATACTTCGCCGGTGAGGCAGTGCGAATGCACCCGCACGAGTGGCGGAGGCCCCGACAAATCTCCTCGCACCAGGGCGATGTGTTGCTCGCGGTCCACATCACTCGAAAAGACGATCATGCGGAAGTCGCCGTAACGTGTGGCGAGCACCGTCTCCGCAACTCGCCGCACGTATCTTTCGTGCCGCATGCGGTAGCGGATCAGCTCCGCGACGGTCAGAAGCTTCAGGGAATGTTCCCGGCAAAAGTTGGCAAGCTGCGGGAGGCGCGCCATGGTGCCGTCATCGCTCATGATTTCGCAGATCACGCCCGCGGGATAGAGTCCCGCGATGCGCGCAAGATCCACGGATGCTTCCGTTTGCCCCGCCCGGACCAGCACTCCGCCGCGCCGTGCGCGGAGCGGAAAGACGTGCCCGGGCCGCGCCAGATCGGCAGCGCGCGTGCCGGGGTCGATGGCGGCAAGCACGGTGGTGGCGCGATCTGCGGCGCTGATTCCCGTGGTCGTCCCGCGCAGCGCGTCGATGGATTCGGTAAATGCAGTGCCGAAGGCCGACGTGTTTACAGCCGACATCAGCGGCAGGTTCAGCTCATCGCAGCGCTCTTCCGTGAGCGCCAGGCAGACCAGCCCGCGCCCATACTTGGCCATGAAGTTAATCGCCGCAGGGGTTACCTTTTCCGCGGGCAGCGCGAGGTCGCCCTCGTTCTCGCGGTCCTCGTCATCAACCAGCACGATCTGGCGGCCCTGGCGAAACTCCTCCAGGGCCTCTTCTACGGTTGCGAATTCAATGGACATGAATTTATCCCCGAGACACAAGACCTCAGGGTGCTCCGGCAAGAAGCGCCGGAGCACCCTGATTTAACGCTTAACTGAGCTATTGCAGGCTGCTCACTTGAGTTGTGGCGGCCTTTTGCAGTTCCGAGTAGGGCACCACGAATGCGTGCAGCGGTGCGACCGTGGCCACGTCCAGTTTGGTGCGTTGCAGGAACTCGTACAAATTGACCAAGCCGGCGTGAGATCGAGGCCCTGTCGATGGCGCATTCGGAGGCGCGGGCGTAAAGTCATCCGCTTCCACCAGGATTTTTTCCTTGGGCAGATACATCGAGCATCATCCCGGCGTTGTGATTGTCCCCTTCGATGCGATAAATCTCGATCGACTTGCCCCCATCTGCGAGGACGTATTTGTCCTTGACCGTGATGAAGGTCGCCTTCTTGGGATTTTGCGAAAGGCGGTCCGGATCGAGAGTGTGCGGAGCTTTCCATACCTGCTCGTAATATGACTTGTTTATGTCGTTGGTGATGACCGTGGCTCCCTCCGCGACGTAGGCGCGGACGCCCCCGGAGTGATCGAAGTGGTGGTGCGAGTTGATCAGATACTTGATGGGCTTGTTCGGGACCAGTTTCTTGGCCTCGGCCATCACCTCCATGGACCGCGCATCGTTGTTCGGCCCTTCGATCATTACCAGATAGTTCGGATACTCGACCAGAACGCTATTGTGCGTGCCGCCGCCCATGAACCACACACCGTCCGCCATCTTTTGCGATGCTCACATTGACGGGCGGGGCTTTTGCCGCGCGCACGGCATCGGGCACGGGCAGGTTGAGGTCGACGTTGGCTTTGGCAGCGGTGACCGCCAGATCGAGCACGGGGTATCCGCCCTGCTTTTGCACGATCATGGTGGGGAATTTCACGCCGTTGAAGTCTTTATAGGCGGAATAGGTCGTCTCTACGGGCATATCTCCGAGGACCGGGTTGGGAAGCCATGTCTCCGTCCTGGTGACCATGCCTTGTTTATCGATCGTGCCGTTAACCTTGAACCTGTTGCTCACCGTGAATGACACCACTGTACCGCCGCTGCCTTTCTTGGCCGTCGCGTTGTTTTCCGCAGCTGCCTTCAGAAAGCCGTGCGGAGTCAGCCAGATCTGCAGCTGGCGCTCTTCGGCGGCAGCTACTGCCGGCTGGGGAGCCGCGCCCGGCTGGTTCCAGGCATATTGCCCGCTTACCAGATTGACCTGTTTCTGTTCGCCTGCGAATGGCGCCGCGCCACCTTTTCTGATCGGACTCGGCTCAACCTGAGTCAGTTCTTCCTTCGAGGACTTCGAGCCGTAGTCAATCGTGCGGGTATAGGCGGTGATGTTGTTTATGGGCCACGGTGAAGTGGGTGAATAAGCTTGTCCCACGCTTCCCACATGGCCGGTGCCCGAGAACTGAACCGACTTCACATCGCCCATCGCTTTTGTGGCTGATTGCAAAACGCTTTTGGCATCCTGGGCCGCGAGCGACCAGGAGAGAGCCAAGACCAGGGTCAGCAGACTTACAAATTTTCTAATCATCTTTCCCTCCAACTCGTTTCCCGACTTATTTCCTCGAAATCGTGCCCTGTACATCGATGGCGGGTTTCGGCTCGGCATTATATCGCTGGGGCACGTCGCAAAGTAGGCGGGAATGTCCGGCCCCCACCCCCCCACCCTGTTTTTGCGTAAGTGCGCATTTTGCAAGGGTTAGCCCTCGCATGATTGTGTAAGTGCGTATTCCAAAGGAGTTAGAAAACGGGGCGGCGCAAGTGCGGAGTCCATTGAACTTACGCAAGGCGCGCCCACCGAAAACGGATTTTGGCGCATTGTTGAGACTCTGTCGTTCGATGGCGAGGACCACGTCTCTTTTCAAGAGCGAAGTTCTCGGACGCCCGGACAAGGACGGACGGGCTCCCGCATGAAGTTCGATGAGCATGTTCCATTATACCAGTGCAGTAAACAGGGCCGTTACTTTGTAGTTGTCGAACGGAAAGATTCGAATCCGATGAAAAGAAAAAGGGCGCCCGGCGAAGCCGCATCCGGGCGCCCTGATTTCCTGATTCGTTGCCGACGGCGCCTTAGTACATTCCGCCGCCGCCCATGCCGCCGCCGTGTGGGCCGGCGCTGGCTGCCTTCTTGTCGTCCTCGCGGATGTCGGCCACCAGAGCTTCGGTGGTGAGCATCAGCGCGGCGATGGAAGCGGCGTTCTGCAGGGCCAGACGGGTGACCTTGGCTGGGTCGATGACGCCCATCTTGACCATGTCGCCGTACTCGCCGGTTTCGGCGTTGAAGCCGAAGTTATCGTCCTTGGAGTCGCGGACGTGGCCGATCACCACCGCGCCCTCGAACCCTGCGTTGTAAGCGATCTGCCGCAGCGGCTCTTCGAGCGCGCGCTTGACGATGTTGATGCCGGTGGCCTCGTCGCCCTCGGCCTTCAGCTTCTCGAGCGCGGGGACGCAGCGCAGCAGGGCCACGCCGCCGCCGGGCACGATGCCTTCCTCGACCGCCGCGCGAGTGGCGTGCATGGCGTCTTCGACGCGAGCCTTCTTTTCCTTCAGCTCGGTTTCGGTCGCCGCGCCCACCTTGATGACGGCAACGCCGCCGACGAGCTTGGCCAGCCGTTCCTGGAGCTTCTCGCGGTCGTAGTCGGAAGTGGTGTCGTCGATCTGCGTGCGGATCTGCTTGACGCGGCCTTCGATCTCGGAGGACTTGCCGCCGCCTTCGACGATGGTGGTGTTGTCCTTGTCGATGGTGACCTTCTTGGCGCGCCCGAGATCCTCGACCTTCACGTTCTCGAGCTTGATGCCCAGGTCTTCGGTGATGGCCTTGCCGCCGGTCAGGGTGGCGATGTCTTCGAGCATGGCCTTGCGGCGATCGCCGAAGCCCGGGGCCTTCACGGCCGCGCACTGCAGCGTGCCGCGCAGCTTGTTGACCACCAGAGTCGCCAGCGCTTCGCCTTCGACGTCCTCGGCGATGATCACGAGCGGCTTGCCCATCTTGGCAATCTGCTCGAGCAGGGGCAGCAGATCCTTCATCGAGCTGATCTTCTTTTCGTGGATCAGAATGCGGGCATCCTCGAGCACGCACTCCATGCGCTCGGGATCGGTGACGAAGTAGGGAGAGAGGTAGCCGCGGTCGAACTGCATGCCTTCGACGACTTCGAGCGTGGTCTCCATGGTGCGGCTCTCTTCGACGGTGATCACGCCGTCCTTGCCGACCTTCTTCATGGCCTCGGCGATGATGCCGCCGATCTGCTTGTCGTTGTTGGCGCTGATCGTGCCGACTTGGGCGATCATGTCGCCCTTGACGTCGCGGTGCAGCTTGTGGATCTCCTCGATGGAGACTTCCACCGCGCGCTCGATGCCGCGCTTGAGCCCGGTGGGGCTCGCGCCGGCCGCAACCGTCTTCACGCCTTCGCGGAAGATGGCCTGCGCCAGCACGGTGGCGGTGGTGGTGCCGTCGCCGGCGACGTCGGAGGTCTTCGACGCCACTTCGCGGACCATCTGCGCTCCCATGTTCTCGAGCGGATCTTTCAGTTCGATCTCCTTGGCTACCGTCACGCCGTCCTTGGTGATGATCGGCGCGCCGAACTTCTTTTCGATCACCGCATTGCGGCCCTTGGGGCCGAGCGTGATCTTCACGGCGTCTGCCAGCGCATTGACGCCGCGCAAAATAGACTGGCGGGAATTTTCCCCAGTCACGATTTGCTTTGCCATAGCATCCTCCTCAGATTTTTATTCCTGGAAATTTACTGCTCTCGCACTGCCGTTCCTGACGATCGATCCCGATCGTTTGCGCGTGGAGAGATCCGCTCGCGTACGGATTCCTCTCGCTAGCCGGTACTCCGCCGGACCCGAGCATCGACCCGGTCGGATGGCCGTTTACCGCTTATCGCTTCGAGCCCGCGGCTTTTGCCGCCCCGCCGAGCTTTGCCAGGATCTCTTCTTCGCGCAAGAATCAGATACTCCTCGTCTTCGAGCTTGATTTCGGTGCCGCTGTATTTGCCGAAAAGAATGCGGTCGCCCGCTTTCACGTCCAGCGGAACGCGTTCGCCCTTCTCGATCTTGCCGGCGCCGACGGCGATAACTTCGCCTTCCTGCGGTTTTTCTTTTGCGGTGTCGGGAATGATGATTCCGCCCTTGACGGTCTCTTTCTCCTCGATGCGCTTGACCAGCACGCGGTCGTGCAGGGGAGTCACGTTGACTGCCATCGTTGCTTGTCCTCCAGTCGCTGTGATTCGGGGTAGCCTGCGGAGGCTGTGCGATTAGCACTCCTCCGAGGCGACTGCTAATATATGCAAGGCCAGCTCGTCTGTCAAGACTACTCCGAAGCGTTCGAAATGTCAGCTCTGTGGATTTCGAAGTATTCATTCCCTATGGCCGTCTATCGTGCTAACGGCGCGTGGCATCTGCGTCATACGTGCATGTGAAGTATCGTTATATAGCGTATCATATTCGTGGTACGACCAAGTCTTCTCACTCGGGAACGTGCGGTCTATCCGCAGTCGCGCTTTTGCTTGCTCGCGCAGCCGCACTGAACACCTAATGATGCTGAAGCATGATGTTCACGCGCGCGGTGATGCGCGCTAGCGCCAAAACTTAGCATGGATCACTACATCGAGTTTCGCGACGTCACGAAATCGGTTCGGCGATCACCTGGTGCTCGATCACGTCAGCTTCATCGTCGATCCCGGGGAGACCTGCGTGATCATGGGGCGCAGCGGCGTGGGCAAGTCGGTAACGCTGAAGCACATCATGGGCTTCCTGAAGCCCGACGAGGGGCGCGTGATCGTGGCCGGCGAAGACATCACCGACTGGCCGGAAAAGCAACTGGCTCAGATTCGGCGGCGCGTGACGATGGTCTTTCAGTCCGGCGCGCTCTTCGATTCGCTCACCATCCGCGAAAACATCGCGTTTCCGCTGGCCGAGCGTCCGGACCTTACTCCCGAGGCAGATCGACGCGCGAGTTGGCCGAGCTGGCCGAGATGCTCGAGATCACCGAGTTTCTGGACAAGCTTCCCGACGAACTCAGCACCGGGACGAAGCGCGCCGTGGCCATCGCGCGCGCCCTGGCGCAGGACCCCGAAGCGATCCTCTACGACGAGCCCACCACCATGGTCGATCCGCTGATGGCCACGCACACCAGCAAGCTGATCCTGAAGCTCAAGCAGACCATGCACAAAACTTCCGTCGTGGTCACGCACGACACGCACCTGGGGAAGAAAGTCGCGGACAAGCTCGTGTTTCTGCGCGACGGGCGGGTCGCCTTTTTCGGCCCCTGGAGCGAATTCGAGAACTCGCAGGATCCCTTCCTGCGCGATTTCCGCCTGCAGGACGAACTGATCCCCGAGCTCGACGTCACGGTGTAGCCGCCTCGAACACCGCATCTCGGGTTCGTGCGCGCAACGTGAGGCGGCTGAACCGTTTATCGCGAGGCTACCACGCGCGCGGTAACTATCACCGCGGAGAGGAATTCTGGTATCGTTTGCGGCGCTGAGTCTCAGCCAACCCTCGTGCGGGCTAATCCTGCCCTCCCGTAAATGGCGGCTGAATCGCATGCTCTCTTGAGTGCCACTTCCGAATCCGCACCGCACCAGCAACTGCCCCGCGTGATGGGCTTTTGGGATGTGCTGCTTTTCAATATCGCCACGGTGCTCGGACCGCGCTGGATTGCCGCCGCGGCCCACAATGGCGCCTCTTCGATCAGCCTGTGGATCATCGCGGCTGTCTTTTTCTTCGTGCCCACCGCGCTGGTGATCGTGGAGCTTTCCAGCCGTTTTCCTGAAGAGGGCGGGCTCTACGCGTGGTCGCGGGATGCCTTCGGTGAATTTCACGGCTTCGTCGCCGGCTGGACCTATTGGGTGTACACGTTTTTCTATCTCCCGGGCCTGTGTTTCGCAAGCGTAGCCATGAGCGCCTACGTAGGCGGGATTGGCGGGGCGCGCTCTGGCGCAGAACCGCACGTTTTTGCTGGTCGGATCGTTCGTGCTGCTGTTTGTGGCCGTGTACCTGAACGTCATCGGCCTGCGCGTCGGCAAATGGCTTCAGAACGCGGGCGGCATCGGGACGTATATTCCACTGCTGATTCTGGTGACGGTGGCATTTGTCGTCTGGCGCCGGGCATGGCTCGGTGACGCATTTCACCTGGGCCGGGCATCTGGCCGCAGTGGAACTGGGATGCGGTGAATTTCTGGCCGCAGCTGGCGTTTGCATTTACGGGACTGGAGCTGGTCTCGGCGATGAGCGATGAGGTGCGCGAGCCGCGCAAGACATTGCCGCGAGCGATCTTTGGCTCCGGCGTGCTGATCGCGCTGATCTACATCGCCGGCACGGTCGCGGTGCTGGTGTTGCTGAACGATACCGCTGTCGATCCGAAGAGCGGCGTCTTCCAGGCCATCACCGCCGCGTCGGCGATTCTAAAAGATCGGCGCGATTGGGCGTGATCGCCGCGCTGCTGGTCACCGTGGGGAACGCCGGCGGCGTGGGCAGCACGGTAACGGGAATCGCGCGAGTGCCCTTCATGGTGGGCGTGGACCGATATCTGCCGGCGGCGTTCGGGAAGGTCCATCCGCGCTGGCAGACGCCCTACGTATCGATCCTGGTGCAGGCGATTATCTCCGGCGCGATTCTTCTGCTGAGCCAGATCAACGAGACCACCGTGAGCGCCTACCAGATTCTCGTGGCTGCGACGGTGATCCTGTACTTCATTCCGTTTCTTTATATGTATGCAGCGGCGATCAAGCTGGCCTATCGGCCCGACCGGGAGAGCACGCCGGGCGCGGTGCTGATTCCGGGCGGCAAGATCGGCGTATGGATCACGAGCGGGCTCGGTTTTGCCGTCGTTCTTCTGGGGATCGTGCTTTCGTTTATTCCGCCGGGCGAGACGGAGAACAAACTGCTCTTCGCGCTGAAACTGATCGGGCGGGACGGGCTTTGCGGTCCTGCTTGGTTTGGTGCTTTACGCTCGGGGGGCGCGAGCGAAGTCGCGCGAAGTTAAAGCGCTCGGGCTCGGCCACCACGGCCCGCTAAGAATTTGTGGCTCGTTGCAGGATTCTAGTAGATCGCCCAGATGCCGGGCGTGACGAGTTCCACCAGATGATCATCGGGATCGCGGAAATAGATGCTTTCGCCGCCGCGCGGCCATTTGACGCGGCTCTCGATCTTGACGCCCGCTTCGCTAAGCCGCTGCTCCCACGCGCGAAGATCCTCCGCCGAAGTGGCAAACGCAAAATGCAGATGGCCGCTGCCATCGTGCGGCGGAATCACGCCGCCGGGCAACGTCGACCGGTTCGAGCGTGCCGCCGCGGCGAAAGAGAATCAGGACGTCGCGCTCGCCGACGGCGAAGGCGCAGAAGCGCTGGTCCGATTCCAGGCGCCGAAAGCCGAAAAGGCTCTCGTAGAAATCCGCGGAACTCGCGACATCGTCGACGTGAATGCAGGTTTCGAGCACACCGGTGACGCGAGGCATGGCGCTCCTTCAAAAGCCTTCTTCGGCGAGGCGCTCGAGGGTCAGCGCAGGGGCTGCGGCGCGCCGTGCGCGTTTCGAGCAATCGCTCGACGTATTTTGCCAGGATGTCGGCTTCGATATTGACGGCGTCACCGATCCTGAGCGCTTGCAGATTGGTATTCGCGTAAGTGAATGGGATGATCGCCGCTTCCACGGTATCGGCCGCAAGATTCGCGACGGTGAGGCTGATGCCGTCGATCGCGATCGAGCCCTTCATGGCCACGTAGCGGTCGAGTTCCCGCGGCAGACGAACTCCAAGCCACCAGTTAGCGCCGTCCGGCGCCAGTCGAACAATGCGGCCGACTCCGTCGACGTGCCCCTGCATAAAATGGCCGCCGAGCTCCTTGCCCGCAGTGAGAGGACGCTCCAGATTCACGCGGGCGCCCGCTTTCATCTCCCCGAACGCGGTGCGCCGCATCGTCTCCGAGGAGAGATCGGCGGCAAAGAGCTCGCCGGAGAGTTCGACTACGGTGAGGCAGCAGCCGTTCACGGCGATGCTGTCTGAAACATGCAGCGAGGCGGCCAGCGGGCCGGCATGGACGCGCAGCCGGCTTCCCTGGGCGCCTATTTCCAGCGATTCGATATGCCCGACGTGTTCAACGATTCCCGTAAACATCGCGCAGATATCCTTCCACGGCGAAATCGGGGCCGAAGTGCTCCATGCGAAGATCGGACAGCTGGCGCGCGGTGACGCCGCGCTTGCCCTTGCGTAAGCCCGGCAACGAATTGCCGAGCCCGACGAGCGTGGGCGCGTAGAACAGGCGAACTTTTTCCACCAGGTCGGCCTCGAGCGCAGCCTGATTGAGAATAGGGCCGGCCTCGAGCAGCACGCTAAGAATATCGCGGCGGCCCAGTTCGGCGAGCACAGCGCTCAGGTCGGGCCGTCCACGGCGCGCGCGTACCTGAAGAACTTCCACACCTGCCCGGCTCAGCCGTTTGGCGCGGGGGCTGGATCCGCCGGCACAGGTAAAAACCAGAACGTCGCCTTGGGCGGAACGAACGATCTGAGATTTCGGGTCCGAGGCGCAAGCGCGAATCGAGCACCACGCGCAGCAGGGGCCGGCGGCGGGCCAGGCCGCTGCGGTCGGTGAGCAGCGGATCATCCGCGAGAACCGTTCCGATCCCGGTCATGATGGCGTCCGAGGCGTGCCGCATGCGCTGGACCTCGGCGCGCGACGCCTCCGACGTGATCCAGCGAGCCTCCGTGCCATTGCGCGATGGCGGCAAGACCAGACTGCCGTCGAGCGTCAGAGCGGTTTTGAGCGTGACGAACGGGCGCCGGTTGCGAATCCACCACGCGAAAGCCTCGTTGAGCCGGCGCGCTTCGTCTTCGCGAAGTGCCGACTGGAATCAACGCTGAATTCCCGCCGCGCGCAACTCCTGCGAATCCGCGTCCTGCGACGACGGGATTCGGGATCGGGCATGGCGGCGACGACGCGCTTGACGCCTGCGGACATCGAGCGCGCGCGTGCAGGGGCCGGTGCGCCCGGTGTGGCAGCAAGGCTCGAGATTGATGTAAAGGGTTGCACCGCGCGCATTCTCGCCCGCGGCTTCGAGCGCAATGATTTCGGCGTGGCGCAGGCCGTCGTAGGTGTGGAACGCCTTCGGCGATCAGCTTGCCCGTCGCGCACGAGTACCGCGCCGACCATGGGATTCGGGCTGGCCAATCCCTCGTCCGCGCGCGGCGAGGGCCAAGGCCCGCGCCATATCCGATCCATTCAGCGATGCGCGTCAGAAGCCTTCGCGGCACGAGTTTCGAGCGGCATGGCGGGTTCAATCGAAGAGGGAATTGACAAAGGTTTGCGCGTCGAAAGGCACGAGATCGTCGGCAGTCTCGCCAGTGCCCACGAAGCTCACCGGCAGGCCCAGTTCGCGCACGATGGGAATGACGATGCCGCCCCGCGCGGTGCCATCGAGTTTCGTGAGCACGATGCCCGTCACGCCGGCGGTGGACGTGAACTCCCGCGCCTGCGAGAGACCATTTTGTCCCGTGGTGGCATCGAGCACCAGCAACACGTCATGGGGCGCGCCGGGAATAAGCTTGGCCGCGGTGCGTTTCATTTTATCGAGTTCGGCCATGAGGTTTGACTTGGTGTGCAGACGCCCCGCTGTATCCACGATGACGCACGTCCACGCCGCGCGCGCGAGCCGCCGCCAGCCCGTCATAGACGACGGCAGCAGGGTCGGCGCCCGGCTTCTGCTTGATCAGTTCCGAGCCGGTCCGGTTGGCCCAGACGGCAAGCTGTTCGATGGCAGCGGCGCGGAAGGTATCTCCGGCGCAAAGCATGACCGTGAGGCCGTCCGCGTGCAACCGATGAGCCAGTTTGCCGATCGTGGTGGTTTTGCCGGTGCCATTCACACCGACGACGAAAATAACCCGAGGCCGTGTGGTCGCGGAGGCGCCATTCGATTTCACAGGCACTGCGTTCAGGATTCCAAGCAACTGTCTTTTGAGGGCGGCGCGCAATTGGCCGGCATCCTGCAGAGGTTCTTGGTCCGCCGTCTGGCGAACCGCTTCAACGATCTCTTTCGTGGTGCGCACGCCCAGGTCGGCGGCCAGCAGGGCATTCTCCAGGCGGCGAAGCTGCTCCGGATCGAGCCGCCGATCACCGGAAAAGATGCCCTCGACGCGTGAAGCAATTTCAGACCGGGTCTTGTCGACAGATTTTTTGAGGCGCTCAAGAAGCGAGGGCGGCGGTGTGTTGTCTCCGAAAAGGGTGATCATGGGCCGCTCGATTGTCTGGATGCGATTTTAGCAGAAGGGCAGGTGCGGCGCTGGAGCGACCGGGCGGCGGCTGGGTTCGGGGAAAAGCCCCACGCGCGACCGCTGAGCTCTCTGCGTGCACTTGCCAGGATGCAGCCATTCTGCCACCGAGTGTGACAGTTGGTGAAACTGTCACTTCGATAGTTCTTAACACACTGCGTGCCGCTTAATGTGAGCGGCACGCTTCTGTTTCGTGATAACTACGAGTGATGGAAACTTTGGGCAGAACGTCGGCGCAAGATGCGAAAGCGGTCATGGACAGATCTATCCAACGTCGCTTGATCGGCGGCACGCTCGTCCTGCTTTTATTAACCACGGTAGTTTCGGCGCTCGTGGGCCGAGCGCTTGGTACAGGAATTCTCCATCCCGCCAACTTAAATCCTGCGCGCGTCGAGCCAACCCAGCAAATGTTGAGCCGCACCGGGACCGCCCCGGAGGAGTTTGACGTGGTAGGACCGGAAGGAATCCGGTTGCGCGGATGGAAGATTCGAGCGCGGTCGCATGATGGCGATTGGATTCTGCTGTTTCACGGCGTCTCGGACAATCGCACAGGCGTTCTGGGTCCGGCTGAGCTCTTGCTTCGCCACGGCTACAACGTCGTAATGATGGATTCGCGAGCTCATGGCGAAAGCGGCGGCGATATGGTCACTTACGGTTGGAAGGAACGATACGACACGGTAGCGATTACGGAGGCGCTGTACGCCACGGAAAATGTGCGGCACCTTGGGGCGCTGGGCGTTTCGATGGGAGCCGCCATCGCTTTGCAATCGGCAGCCGTGGAGCCAAGAATTGAGGCCGTTATAGCCGAAGACCCATTTGCGGATTTGAGAGAGGTGAGTTACGACTACGCCGGTCTGTACTGGAGCCCACTCCTGGGTATGACCCTATTCCGCCCCGCAACGATCGCCGGCCTAAACGAAATGGCAAAAGAGGGGCGCTTTCGGCCGGATGACGTATCGCCCGAGAAAGCAGTAGCGGCTCGATCTTTTCCGGTGCTCTTGATTTGTGGCACGCGTGACCACCGGATTCCTTGCCGCCATGCGCAACGAATCTATGAGGCCGCTCGCGGAGCCAGAGAGCTGTGGGTCGTGGAAGGGGCGGAGCATGCAGCGGCGCTCGGTCACGCGCCCGCGGAATATGAGAAGCGTGTGGTTGGATTTCTGACGAAGACGCTTCGCGAAACCCTGAAAACGATTACTCGCAGGTTGATCGCTGGTAGTGAAAACTCCCCACCCTGTAAGTGGCGTCAGGCTTCGACCAAGGCGGGGGCGAGGCGTAGCTTTCCGGTCTGGACGACGGCCTCCAGCGCCTCCACCACCTTCAGGTCGAATTTAGTTCCGGCTAACTTTGCGAATCACCTCGCAGCGCGTCGTCGATTTCCTTCGCGGATTGATAAGGACGATTGGTGGTCATGGCATCGAGCGTGTCGGACACGGCGATGATGCGCGCCATCAGCGGTATTTCGTCGCCTTTGAGGCCATAGGGATAGCCGTTGCCATTCACGTGTTCGTGGTGCAGTTCGATGCCAGGCAGCATCTCCTTCAGCTGTGCGACCGGACGCATGATGTTCGCGCCTTTGCTGGGATGCTGCTTCATGATTTCGAATTCCTCGGCGTCAACGCGCCGGGCTTCTTCAGTACGCGATCGTCCACGCCGATCTTGCCCACGTCGTGCAGCAGCGCGGCGATGCGCAGCGGTCCAATTCCTCGGCGAGAAAGGCCGAGCTGCTGGCCGATCATGAGCGAATATTTGGCGACGCGGTCGGAATGGCCGCGCGTGTAGGGATCCTTTTCGTCAATGGCCGCGGCGAGCATACGAATGGAGCCCAGGAATAGCTCGCGATTTTCCTCGGCCGCCTGCTTCAGGCGCGCGATATAAGCTTTCGATATCGTCGGCCATGTTGTTGAAGGTTTCAGCCAGTTCGCTGATTTCCGCGGCGCCGCGCACGGGGGCGCGCTCGTGGAACTCTCCGCGGCTGATGGCGCGCGTGGAAGCGGCGAGCGCGCGAATCGGCGTGCTGATGCCGACGGCAAAAAGGTATCCCAGAATAACCGCGGCGACAGGTGACGACCAGCACGAAAGTCAGCGCCTGGGCGTTGAGTTCCTTGACGCCGGCATCATCGCGAGCCTCTTCCAGGCTGCGCTGGGCGATCACCGTCCACCCCAGATCGGGAATCGTGCTGTAGGTGCCGATCAATTCCGGTGTTATGCCCGTTTTCGACCGTCGGTGAAGCGCTGCACGGTTGCCGTGGTGCGCAAGTCCTTGGGCAGCCCCGCACGCCTGGGCGACGATGTACGAACTCGCGCAGGTCTGCGCCCGGCACGAACTGGTGTGTATCGGGATGCGCGATCACGTGCCCGCTGTGATCCACGACGAAGACGGTGCGGCCGCGCACGCTGGTCTCTTCCAGGCGCCGCAAGACGCTATCGAGCGAAACCACCGCCGCCAGCATGCCGCTGAATTGATCGCTGACTTGCAGCGGAATGGCCATCACGAAGGCCGGCCGATTGTCGGGGCCGAGCGCCAACGGCTCGCTGCGGAAGACCACCGACTGCAGCGCAGGCGGCAAAACGCGCGCTGCAACGCCTTGCCGACGAAGGGGTCCTGGTCGGCGCGGAAGTTTCCGGCGCCTGCGCCCTTGGCGTCGGTGCCCACGGCCGTGAGATACAGAATATTCGGATTGCTGGCGACGAAATTTTCGAGCAGGCGGGTCACCTGCGGCGCTCGCACGGGATCGTCCGACGTGGTCGAGCAGGCCCGGTAAGGGCCAGGATTTGGCGCTCGCTGATGAGCTGCTGATAAAGATTGGCGTCGAAAAGTTGAATCTCCTCGCCCACCGAGCGGGTCACCTCGGTTTGCTGCACGCTTTCGGTATCGGTGAGCTTTTCCTGGCTAAGCCGCAGAACCTGGAAGTGGTACAGGCCCAGGGGCAAGGCGCTGACGAGCAGCATCGCGCCCAGAACCAGACAGGAGGAGCCGAGGGCGGTACTTGCGAGCCGGATTTGCTGCGGCTTAGGCGCATGGCCAGGCACTAGCTATTTTACTTTGCGAGCCGGGGTGCGCGGGAGAAACCGCGCAAGCCGCGGTTGCCGATTAGCCACAGACCGCCAGACACCGGCAACGGGCGAGCCGACAGCCTCATTGCGGGACCGGCTGCGGTGCACAGGCTGAGCAGCAGTGGGCGCATGCGCGCGCCAATGGGAATCTCGCTCAGGCATTCGGGGCACTTCTTGGTGGTGGGATCCGCCGGCTTGTCTTCGCGGTGAGCCCGGGCCATCAGCGCGTTCATAGGCAGCACCACGGCATAGTAAACCGCCGCGGCGATGATCACGAAAGAGACGATGGCATTGATGAAGTCTCCGTAAAGAAACTTGCTGCCGTTCAGCGTGAAGCTGAACGCCGAAAAATCCGGCTGCTTCACAATGGCAGCGATTAACGGCGTCAGCAGGTCCTTCACCATCGCGGTCACGACGGTGCCGAAGGCCGCCCCTACGACCACGCCGACGGCCAGATCCACAACGTTGCCTCGGAGCAAAAACTGCTTGAATCCTTTCATCGCTTGGCTCCTGTCAATTGATCTTTTTCCGCTGCGGGCCCCGTGCTTGCTATCTGATGTAATTTGATCGACGGTTGGACGACGTTGCTGCCCCGACCAATGCTGGCTGGAGTCTATATCAGTGGATGGCTAATAGGCCCCACAATCCGGCGCCGACCCCGACCGCACTAAACAGGAACGAGAGTTTCCAGTAAAGGCGACTCCTGGCCAGCAGCGAAATGGAGCTCAGGACAATGGCCACTTCCAGGAAAAGCTCGCTGCCGTCATAGAAACGAGCCTTGCGGCTGGCCGTATCCACCTCTCTGCCAAGCTTTTCGGCCTCGGCTTGAATCTCTTCGGAGTCTTTTTTCTGCTGTTGCGCCTTGGCGTGGAAATCGGCCGCCGCCTGCGCACCTTTGTCGGCGAAAAGGCCGGCAATCTCGGCGTCCGCGTCGTAGACGTGCGAGCGAATATTCTTGGCCTGGTAATAATTCCACTGGTCGGTGGCGTGCGTTTCGAGCAAAACTTCCTCGGTATGGGCGCGGTGGCTCAACATAGTGGCGACGGAGAGCAGCACGGCGAGAATGGCCATGGTAAGCCCAATCGAGCGCTGGCCTGATTCCTGGGCCTTTTCCGTATCTTCGGCCAATTCTTGCGGTTCCATGGTTTGTTCTCGCTCTGAGGCTCGTTCGCGCACTGACCGGAGATTCAGGACGATACGTCCAGCCCGTCGAGCGTTGCGGCCTAACAAGCCTGCCGACTATTCTTTTGTAAGCCGCCGCTCCATCAATTCGCGAATGGCCGCGCTCGGCGCGCGACCTTCATGCAGGACCGCGTGCATCTGCTCGGTGATGGGCATGTCGAATTTGTATCTGCGGGCAAGAGCCAGGGTTGCCGAGGTGGTGCCTACGCCTTCGGCGACCATGCGCATTTGCGACAGAATTTCCGGGAGCGTGCGCCCCTTCCCCAGTTCCACGCCCACCGAGCGATTGCGGCTCAGCCCTCCCGTGGCGGTGAGCACGAGATCGCCGAGGCCGGCGAGTCCGGCAAGCGTATCGCGCCTGCCGCCCAGGGCCACAGCCAGGCGCGTCATCTCCGCGAGGCCGCGCGTCACCAGCGCGGCAATGGTGTTTGCGCCCAAGCCGAGCCCGGCGCAGACGCCGGCGGCGATGGCGATCACGTTTTTTACCGCGCCTCCCAGTTCCACGCCGACCACGTCGTCGTTGGTGTAGAGCCGCAGCGTCGACCCGGAGAACTCGCTCCTGTATCGCCTGCGGCGACTCGCAAATCGCTGGAAGCGATGACCACGGCGGTGGGATCGCCGCGCGCCACCTCCAGGGCGAAGCTGGGGCCGGAGAGCGCGGCCACCCGGGGGACAAACTTCGTGGCCGATAACTTCGCGGATCACTTCGCTCATGCGTGCGAGCGAATCGTGCTCCAGACCCTTGGTCGCGCTGACGAAAATCAGTCTGTGCGAATTCGTTCGCGAATCGAGATAAGGCAGCATCGCGGTGTAGATGGCGCGGGCGTGCGCCGAAGGCATCACGCCGAGCACGATATCCGCGCCGGCCAGCGCTTCGCCGAGATCGCCGGTGACTTCGGTCTCGTCGGGAATGCGGATGCCCGGCAGATAGATCGGAGTTTTCGCGGTCGTTGCGAAGCGCGGCGAGCACGTCGGCGCCATGCACCCAAAGCGAAAGCCGGTGCGGCTCGCGGCTGCGCCCCAGCGCGATGGCCAGCGCGGTGCCCCAACTGCCCGCACCGATAATGGCGATTTTTTTCATCGGTTGCGGCGGCTGCGGCGCCGCGTGCGTCGAAGGTGAATTGCGGCTCGGTGCCGCGGAGCAGCCGGATGATATTGGCGCGGTGGCGAGACGATGATCAGGACCATGGCGAGAAGACGCTCCGGCGGAGACGGCGACCGGCGGCGCATGTCCGGGCGCGTAGAGCAGGTAGACGAGCAAAGGAAGCGCGGCCGCCGCCGAAATCGAGGCCAGCGAAACGTAGCGCCAGAACGCCACCACCAGCATCCACACGATCAGCGCCCCCGCTACCGCCTGCCAGCAGATGGGCAAGAAAACGCCGACGCCGGTGGCCACGCCGCGCCCGCCGCTGAAACCCCAGCCAAACCGGGAAACATATGGCCCGCCAAGCGTCAGCAGCGCCGCCAGCATCATCCAGCGAGGATTGTTGCCGGTCACGCGGGCGGCGAGCCACACGGCGAAGTAGCCCTTGGCGGCGTCCAGCAGCGAGCGTGGCCACGCCCGGCAACGCGCCCGCCTCGCGCGCCACGTTCGTGGCGCCGATATTGCCGCTGCCGCGGAAACGGATGTCGCCGCCGCCGGTGAGCTTCACGATCAGATAGCCGAACGGGATCGAGCCGAGCAGATAGGCAGCCAGCGGGAAGCCACCACGGTCCCGCGTTGCTCCGCACGGGATCGACGAGTTGAAACGCAAGCTGCGAGCGTGCTGACCAGTAACGCGAACGAACGATTCAAGACGCCGGCTCTCCGAGAAAAGGATACGTTTCCAGGCGAGTATACTCGGCGCCCGAACGTTTCAGCACGCTTTGGTAGAGGTAAAATTCCTTGAAAGCGTCGCGGCCGAATTCGGGCGCGCCCAGAGCCTCGACGGCGGCGCGCAAGGCGTCGTGTGCCTTGCCGGAGATTCAAAGCGCGCCAGCGTGAGATGCGGACGGAAGTCGCGACTCTCGCGGCGGGATGCCGAGCGGCGCAAGCTTCGTCTTCGATGGCTGCGGCGAGTTCGCCGAGCGGCGGGCCCGCTTCGACTGCCGGCCCAAAAGACGCGCGGGCGCCGCGCGCTGGGGAAAAAGCCGAGCCCGGCGAAGCGCAGCGTCGATCGGGAGCGAAACTGGGGAGATCGCCGAGCGCGCGCGAATCTGCTCGCAGCGTCTCGGCGGAACCTCGCCGATAAATTTCAGCGTGATGTGCACGCCTTCGAGGCGCACCCAGCGCGCGCTCGGGCAAATCTTTCTCGAGTTGCGCGCTCAATTGAGCGAGCGAGGCGCGCACCGGCTCGGGAACGTCCAGCGCCACGAAGAGGCGCACGTGATCCACGGCCTTAGTCCCGATACCGCGGTGGGCCAGCTGGGCTTGCCGTGGCGCGCATAAAGGAAATAGCGGCGCACCATATCCAGCGCAGCCTGCGAGGCGTGCCAGCGGATGCGTTCGCGGTCGCCCGGGGAAGCGCAGCGTGCGGTCCTGGCTGCCGTTGGCGTCGGCGAGCGCGATGTGAACCAGGCCGACCGGCTTCTCCGGCGAGCCGCCGGAGGGACCGGCGATTCCGGTGATGCCGATCCCGAGCGTGGCGCCGATGCGACGGCGGATTCCCTGCGCGAGAGCCTGCGCGACTTCGGGGCTGACCGCGCCTTTCGATTCAATCAGCTCGGCGGGCACGTCCGCCCACGCCGTCTTCAGATCGTTGCTGTAGCAGACCACGCCGCCGCAGAAAATACGAAGAGCTTCCGGGAACGCGCGTCAGCCGCTCGGCCAGCAATCCGCCGGTGCAACTTTCCGCGGTAGCGACGGTCGCCTGGTTGAGGGTCAGTTCGCGCGCCACGATCTCTTCGAGCGTCTGGCCGTTCGAGGTAAAGACGTTTTCGCCAAGCGCGAGGGTGATGCGCTCGACCATCTCCTCGAGCATGCGTTCGGCGGCCGCGGCATCCGGACGACCATGCGCGCAAGTGAATCTGAATCTCGCCGGGCGCTGCCAGGATGGTGGTCTGCACATCCTCGTATTGCGTGTAGATGGGCGCGATGCGCTGCTCCACTTCCGATTCGGTCAGGCCAGCGGTGCGCAATTCACGATAATAAAGGCGCGTGGCGCCCGGCCAGCCGCTCCAGGCGCGGCTCCACTTTCTCCGTGAACATGGCCTGCAGCTCGTGCGGCGGACCGGGCAAAGCACAATGATGCGCCCGCCGATTCGAGCCACAGCCCGGGCGCAGTGCCGCGCGAATTTTCCAGCAGATCGGCGCCTTCCGGCACCATCGCCTGCCGCTTATTCACTTCGGGCATGGTGCGTCCCAGGCGGCGAAAGCGCGCCTCGATACCCTGCAGCACGGAAGTCGTTGCAGCACGAGTTTGCGGCCCAGCAGTTCGGCGACGGCCTCGCGCGTCAGGTCGTCGAGCGTAGGCCCAAGTCCGCCGCGAGGCGACCACCAGTTCGACGCGGTCGAGGGCGCGCGGAAGGCGTCGCGCACGTGCTCGTGCTGGTCGCCGACCACGGTCTTGCGCGCCACGGCGATGCCCAGATGATTGAGCCGCTGCGGTGAGAAAAAGGGAATTGGTGTCGATGCGGTCCGGCGTGAGCAGTTCCGAACCGACGGCGATGATTTCAGCTTTCATCTGTTGGAGCCATAGTCGGGCGGATTATAGCGGCAGGGGCAGCCCTTCGACATTCCAGTCGACGCTGAAAAGCGCGTTGGTGGTGGTCAGCACCGCGCGGCGCGTGGGCAGCAGCGCCAGACCCGACCAGGCCCATGCCGCTCAGCACGAGTTCGCCTGGCCGTCGCGGTGTAATTCGCACGATGCCGCGCCGCCCATTCAGCGATGCGGCCACGTAGAGATTGCCCTCGCGGTCAAACGCCAGGCCCTGCGGCCGGCCCAGCCCGCGGAAGAAAAGGCTCACCTCGCCCTGATGATTGATGCGGCAGATGTGGTCGTAGCTCGATGTCGTCGGCCCGGAAACGTAGAGTTCGCCCGCCGGGCTGAAAGCCAGATGATAGGCCGCGATGGAAGGCTCGAGCGTGGCGAAGACGAAAATCTGCCGGTCCGGGCTGATCTTGAAAATCGTGCCGCTGCGATCGCCGACAAACAGATTTTGCTCGGCATCGAAGGCGATTCCCGTGGCGATGCCCATGCCCTCGATCCAGAGTTGCGAGCGGCCGTCCGGCGTGACGCGATGAATCGTGCCGTCGTTGCGGCAGGAGACGTACAGCATGCCGCGCTGGTCGAGCGCCAGGCCCGTGGGATTCATCAGTTCGGTGACGAAGGGCTTCACCTCGTAATTGGCGGTGACCTTGTAGAGCGAAACCGGCACCTTCTGGCCGCGCTGCCCGCTGTAGGTGACGTAGATATTGCCCTCTGCATCCACCGCCGGATTCGCCACCGGATGCAGGTTGTCGGCGATTTGCACGCCGAGCTGGATCTCCACTGGCGAACTGCTCCCGTGCGACGTCGCGACGCGCACGCTCGCGCCCGACAGCGCCCTCTGGAACCCGCGCGACGAGATAGGTTGTCGGCGGCGATCACCAGGCTGGCCTCGGCGTCGCCAAACAGAACACGCGGGCGCGCATTATTGTTGGCCGCGAAGCCTGTGCCGCGAATGGCGATCTCGCCGCCGGGAATGGCGGCGGTGGGTGTAATGCTGGTCGACGCGAGGTGTGGAATCGGTTCCCAATTCGGTCTGACCTCTGTTCGATGGTGAAAGCTTGTCCGTCGCTGCAGGCAACTTCCAGAGACGCGCCAACCGCGATTTTAGAGACCCAAATATCGGATGAGCCAGAGCCCGAGTGCGGCGTAGGCGCCGGCAATCCAGTCGTCCGCCATGATACCCAGGCCACCCGGCAGGGATTCGGCGTGGCGCGCAGGAAATGGCTTCCAAATATCGAAGACGCGAAAAAGTATAAATCCCGCCACCAGATATTTCCAGTTCAGCAGTCCCGTCGCCAGAGTAGCGCTGATTTTTGCGTTGACTGCCTCATGGAAAGGAGGCGCCGTCCAGGCACTCAAAGCCAGCCCCATCACCAATGAGATCGTCTGGCCGGAAAGCTCATCGATGACCACATAGGGCGGATCGACGTCGGAAGGCGAGGACTCCACGACGCGCTCGCTGGCCCAAAAACCGATTGCCGCGAGCGCCAGCAGGAGCGTGAATTCAGATACCAGAATTGCAGGGCCCGCCTTCGGAGCGAGTAACCGCAGCAGTGCCTGCGACGAGAGCCACGGCCACAGCCGAGCCCCACGTGCCGGGCGCTTTGGGCAGATAACCGGCGCCCAGGCTGGTAGCTATAGCCAGCGCAAAGATCGGGCGCGGGGCCTCAGTCTTGGTCGTCATGGTTTTTGCGCTTGTCGGATTCAGGGCTTGGCTCCTCTTCCTCGAAAAGCGGTTCGGAGACAACATACTTTTCCGATGCCCAATTTCCCAGATCGAGCAGCCGGCAGCGGTCGCTGCAGAAAGGGAAATCGGCGTCTGTGGTCGAATCCACAGGCTTGCGGCAGATGGGGCAATTATGCTTCATCGAGCGATCTCTATCGCCAACGATTAGATTCAGCGCCTAGACTCGTCGTCACCCGGGCGCTATCTGACTTCAGGCCAACTTGATATTAGGCCGAAGGGGGGCCGCTACGCCAGTATGCGCAGAGGCGTTCCGGTAGGAATCTGCCGCAGCGAGAAGGCTGGAAGTCCCGCGGGCGCTTTACTCACCGACTCGCATATTTCGGTCACACGGCCAACGAGATCGTAGTCGTGCGACTCGGTGATTTCGACCATGGCGATGTCCCCTGGCCGCGCGGGAGCGCCGCCGGACGGCGGTTCGAGGTCGGTGAGATAGAGTTTGCCATCGATTTCGGGCGCCATGCCCTGGAGTCGCGCTTCCCAGACGAACGGAGTCATCGGAATGGCCTCCGGCCGAGGCGGGCGACGGACCTTCGACCAGAGCGGGCAGCGTCTGGCCCACAAAGCGGCGCAGGCGCCGCGCTGAAATTTTTCGCTGCAGGGCCATGAGGCGATCGCGGCGTTCGGCAATCGCTTCGGCATCCACTTTTGCTCCAAGAGCATGGCTCGCCGCGGTTTCCACATCCGAGTAAGGGAAAACGCCCATCCAATCGAACTCCGCGGCGCGCACAAAATCGTAAAGCTCCCGGAAATCGGCTTCGGTTTCGCCGGGAAAGCCGACAATGAACGAAGTTCGCAGCATTACCGCCGGAATCGTCTGACGAATGCGCTCCAGCAGCCGCAGGAACGCGGCGCCGTTCGAACCGCGCTTCATTTGCGCCGAGGACCGCTCTGCTGGCGTGCTGCAAGCGGCATATCGAGATACTTCACCAGGCGCGGATGCTCCGCCAATGTGTCGAGCAGGCGCTGCGTCACGCGATTCGGATAGGCATAAAGAAAGCGCACCCACGCGAGGCCCTCGACATCAGCCAGGCGCGCTAACAGATCGGAGAGCCCGTGGGGCAGCCCCAGATCGTGGCCGTAAGAGGTGGTGTCCTGGCCAATGAGCGTGACTTCGCGCACTCCGGCAGCGGCCAGGTTTTCCGCCTCGCGCACCACGGATTCAAACCGGCGGCTCCGGAAGTTGCCCCGCAGCTGCGGAATAATGCAGAACGAGCAGGGATGATCGCAGCCTTCGGCAATCTTGATGTAGGCGGCATGGCGGGGCGTGGAAAGCAATCGCGGAGTGGCGTCATGATAAAGAAATGCAGGCACCGATGGCGGAGTCGCTCGGAACTCGCCTTCGATTGCCGTAAGGATCTGCTCTACTTCTCCCGTGCCGATCACGGCGTCCACTTCGGGAATCTGTTTGCGGATCTCGTCGCGGTAGCGCTCCACCAGGCAGCCGGCCACGACCAGTTTGCGGGCGCGGCCGAATTTTTTGTGCTCGGCCATCTCCAGGATGGTGTCCACCGACTCCTGCTGAGCCGGCTCGATGAAGCTGCAGGTGTTGACGATGAGCACGTCGGCCTCGTCCGCGCGCGGGGTAAGTTCGTATCCGCTGCGCGTGAGAATGCCCATCATCACCTCGCTATCCACAAGGTTTTTGGGACAGCCCAGGCTTATGAAGCCGACTTTCGGCATAGGGTTTGGCTTGGACATGAAGAGGGTAATTCTAACACACGGGCTCGCCTGCCCCGCGCAGGGCGGCCCAGTCCAATCAGTGCGGCAGGATGGCAGATCATGGCAAGGTTTTTGCGTTCCGGCGGGTACGCGCGTCATCGAAGCTCCAGATACCCGCGCCCCGCGCGGCGATATGCAGGAATGCAAAGCAGAAGAGCACTGCCGGAACGCCCTGGTTCTGCACGGGCCATGTCCCGTGCGGCTGGTGCGCGATGAAATAGGCCGCAGCCATTTCACCGGAGGCGATGAACGCCAGGGGCCGCGTCAACAATCCCATGGCGATGAGCGGGCCGATGAACGCTTCGATGACGGCCGCGGCGCCCAGGAGCGACGCGAACTCCACTGCCGGCGAGCCGAGCAAGCCCAGCTTCAGCAGCCCATAGCTCATATACATGAGGCCGAAGACAATCCGCATCAGCGCAAAAGTGTGGGGCGCGAGCCTTTCGGGAATCATGATCACCTTCCTGGGTTGGACGGCGCGGGCCTATCGCCTGCGGAGAGAGGCTTTTACCTCGGAGAGGACATCCGCAAAGCGGGACGCTTCAATACTTTGACCGCCGAACCTTGCGGCCATGCAAAGGCTCGTGAGATGCATCACGGGGTCGGCGTGTTTGCCCGGCGGAAGGGAAGTGGCAAATTCCAAGGGTGTCTGCGACGGCAATTTGCGCCAGCCTCCCCGCTGGAGCAGCCGCAGCATGCGTTCATAGAAAAGCGAAGCGGCCTGCCCCGGCAGTGGCTCGCGGCCGAGCTTGAGTTTGCAGGCAAACACAAATCGCTCGCGGAGGTGATCGTTGCAAAGAAGTATCGTGCCGATGAAGAGGAGCGCGAGCACCACGGGTATCCAGAGGGGAGTTGCAGCCGCGGCCCCGCCGAATTGGCGCAGGCGCTTCACGCCGGCCGAACGCGTGCTCTCGAACATCTCGCGTATCCCCGTGGTCCAGCGGCGCGAAGCGCGTTGTACGCCCTGGGCCAGCGAAAACTGGTGGATAAAGTCGTAGTTGACCACCCATTCATTCCATTGCAGCTGGAACCAGTCCCAGTAGAGCCCGAGTTCCGAAAAAAGTCCGCGGGCACGCTCGTCGCTGGGCGGCGTGGGATCAAAGGTGATCCAGCCGTAGCCGCGGGAAAAAGACCTCCACCCAGCTGTGCGCGTCGCTGGCGCGAATAATATAGTCGCCGCCCACATCGTTGAATTCGCCGGGAAGAAAGCCGTTCACGTAACGGGCCGGAATGCCCAGGCTGCGCATCATCACGGTCATGGCCGCGGCGAAATATTCGCAATGCCCGGCGCGCTTCTGGAAAAGAAAGTACGCCAGCGGATCGACGGGCGGCGTGCCGGAAAGGTCGAGCGTGTATCCGTAATTATTGCGAAGGTAGCTTTCCACGGCGCGCGCCTTATCGTAAGGAGTGCGGGCGCGATCCCCGATCGATTTGGCCAGAGCGGCGATGCGCGGATCCATCTTGGGCAGCTGCAGGTAAAGCGCGCGAATCGATTCCGGGTACGTCGCGGGGGAGTTGCGAAGGATGTCAGCCGGAACCTCGGGCAGTTCCGAGACGCCGTCGTAACGCAGGTTTCCAAAGTTGTGAAAGGGATTCGCCACCGAGCCGGTCTTGTCCACGGTGAGAAAAGAGCGCCGAAACCCGCGAGGCCCGGCAAGAGGCGCGCCTATAAAATCCCCGCGAAGGCGGGTCGGTTCGGAGGCGACGAAGATGGCGTCGGACGCCAGCGGTTCGAGCATCACCGTGTACGCGAGCGGCAATGAGTAGCGCGGGTCGGTGGCTGCGGCTCGGGGCACATTGATCCAGCCGTCAAAGTCCTGGCCGATGGCGACGGGCTCGTGGCCCTCGGTATACCAGCGGCGGCCGTCGAAAGTCGTCAGGGCGATGCCGCGCCAGTGCATGCTTCTGGCGAGCGAGCGGATTGCCCTGTACCTGAATCCGCATGACCACTGCGCTGCTCTTCTTGATCTCGCCAATCTGGCCCAGTTCGACGTCGTCCGTGAAGCCGGAAATCAAACTAGGCTGCAGGTTGAACCCGGAGAGATAGCCGGCGCTGAAGCGTGGAATCAGGAAAAAGATGACCGCCCCGGCCACCAGCGCTGCCACGGCGATCACGCCGGAAGTGAGGCCCAGCGCCGTCTGCAGCTTTCGTGCCGGCGCCGATCCAGGCATGGAGTGCGCATAGACCGCGCCTTCGGCGCTGCGGCGCATCTCCAGTCCGATGAACGTGGAAATCGCGAGCGCCAGAAACACCAGGAAAAAGAACAGAAAGGCTGGTGTCTACGGTGAGAATGGCCGAAGCCAGCATGGCGCTGAAGGCCAGCAAAGTGAGAAAAAGGTAGTCGCGCGTGGTCCTGGCGCTGAAAAGGCGCACGATCATGGCATAGAGCAGCAAGTGGACGGCTGCCAGCAGGGCGGCAAAAAGGGCCGGATTCTGCGCATCGGATGGAGAGCATCCGCGAGACCCACCACAGATCGATGGGGAAATAGAGAAAATAGAAAACCACCAGGAAAGTTGCCGTGCGGTTGGAAAGTTCAGGTTCGCGGCCGCGCCACCAGCGGTAGCCTTTCGCCAGCAAGGCAGCCGGAGCCAGTACGATGGAAACCAGATCGAGCTTTCCCGTGGATACGAGCGAAAGCACGCTCACCAGCAGCAGGAGATAGAGCGATATCTCAAAATAGCGGCTCAGAGCGGTGGGCTCGGCGGTAGAGGCTGGCGATCCGATTGTCGCAGTCGCAGACATGCGTTTGACCAGTTTAGCACCGCGGCTCAGTGCCGCTCTGCGGGCCAGCACCAATCAGTAATCGCGGATTCGGGTCACCTCAATCCAGCGCCGCCGGGTGCGCCCAGAGTTCCTCGAGCGCGGTGTTAGCGTGCAGCCAAAGCGGCGAGCGCCGCGGCCGCGATTTTCTGCGTGGCGCTGGAGATAGGGCAGGCGTTCGAGTTCACTCAAGACGGGCTTGCGCACGCCGCCCAGCGTTGACAGCCGGGAGACCGGCAGCTTGCGAACGCGCACCAGGAATGGGGCCAGCAGAATTCTTGCGAAACGTGACCGTGTGGCGCGCGGGCGGCAAGGGTTGCAGATCCGCCGAAATGCCAAAAGCCGATTGCAGATAACGTGCGAGTTTTCTGGCGTCCGGTTTCGACGCCTGAATGGCGGGGAACTGCCACAAGTTCGAAAATAGAATGCCGTGATCGTTCTTCTGCCGTAGCACGCAGGGTGCGCCCGCGAGCGTCCAGCAGAACCGCCGCGGAGAGCGCGAGGCTGATCGGCTGGCGTTTCTTGCGCGCGCGAGGGCAGCGCCCCGCAATCCCCAGCGCATGGGCGCGGCACCAGCGAGCCACCGGGCAGCGCGCCGCACTGCGGCGCGCGCGGCGTGCAGAGCGTGGCGCCGAGCTCCATCATGGCCTGGTTCCAGTCTCCTGGACCTGCATCGTGCGTGCCTTGCGCCGGAAGCAGCGCCTTCGCGGCATCGGCAAGCTCGCGCCAGTGATTCGGCTGGCGCAACTCTCCGCGAATCGCGCCCAGGCGCGCCAGCACGCGCGCGACGTTACCGTCGAGCACGGCATGCGGCTCCCCGTAGGCGATGCTCAGCACGGCGGCAGCGGTGTAATGTCCGATGCCGGGCAGCGCCAGCGCTTCGTCGAGGCGTTTCGGAAAGTTCCCGCTCATGCCGGGCGACGATCTCCTTCGCCGCGCGATGCAGGTTGCGGGCGCGGCTGTAATAGCCGAGTCCGGCCCAGTAGCGCAGCACGCACTCCGGCCGCGCTCGAGCGAGTGCGTCGCACGGTCGGGAAGCGCGTCAAGAATCGCCGGTAGTAGGGAAGCACGGCGGCGACGCGCGTCTGCTGCAGCATGATCTCGGAGATCCACACGCGGTAAGGATCGCGCGTCCTGCGCCAATCGAGGTCGCGCTTGGCCCGGGCGAACCATGCCGAGCAGCTGCGCCTGAAAGGCAGGCAGCTCCGCGGCAGGAATCATTTCGCGTTTGTCGCGGCGAGCGCCGCGCAGAGCGGCAGCGCGGGATGCGCCATGGCCGCAGCGCGTCATTGTCGCCGCGACTGCGCCGCCGAGCCAAAGCGGCCTGAGCCGAAGTCGTAATCGGTCACGTCGAGGAACGTGATGTAAGAGGTGGTCCAGAGGCTGGTGGGAATCGAGCCGCGCGGCTGCGCCGTGAGAATAATCTTGAAGGTTTGCGGCAAGTTCAGCGAGGTCGCTGAGCAGCGGACCGATCTGAATCCGGCCGGCGTCGCGCCGGCCAGGTAATGCAGGATCGTCGTAGATGATCTCGCCGGCAGGCGCCATACGCGTCTCGAAGCCGGCGCTGCGAAACGCCAGCACCGAATTGATCTCGTAGAAATGCCAGGCCAGGCTGGCGCAAAGCGCGACGCCGCGCTCGAAGATGGCCGCGAGACGAGCTTCGCGCGGCCTTGTCGCCGCCGGGAACTACCGGATCGAGCACCAGCAGAACGCGGCGCTCGTCTTCGCGGGCGAATTCGCGCACCTGCAGCGCGCCGGTTCGCGCCGAAGCCTTCCAGTCCACGTGGCGCGCGCTGTCGGAGGTCTGGTATTCGCGGATGGAGTAGAGGTCGTGGCCGCGTCCGCGCATGAAGCTCTCCAGTTCGCCGGTCACCAGCGGCAGGATTTCGTAAAACTCCTCGCTCGGAGCTCACGGAAGGATAAACGACAGCTTCCATGCTGGATTCGACCTGGCGCGTTTTCTCCAGAAAGCCGAAGGGAAATCGCGTTTGCAGGCCCGAGCGTGTCCTGCCGGTAAATGCCGCGGTGCGGAAAAACGAGCTCGACGGCTTGCTGCACTGTTCTGCTGGCGCGGCAGATAGGGAAAATAAATCGGGCGTGGTCAGAATTTCGCTGGCCGGTCGATGTTCCTGCGCCTGGACTTCGCCTTTGCGTGCGCGACCGTTTCCCGCCTCGCGGCGACTTCGCGCCCACCAGGCGCAGCGAAAACGACGGCAGCGTCTGCTTGTGATTGATCCAGTTCGGCCAGCGCCAGCACCGGCTGGCCGGCGAAGATATGTCTCGGGCAGATCGAGCCGCAGTTCGACGCCGCTCAGCACCACCTGCGAAATGATTCCGGAAATCAGAATTCCGGCCAGCAAACAGGCCAGCGTCATGAAAAGCAGATTGTTGCCGGTGTTGAGCGCGGCCAGCGCAACGACGAAGATTCCGGCCAGGTAGACGATGCCCTTCGCGCGTCACGCGGTAATCCATGCGATAGGCGAGCCAGCGCAGCGGCGTGCGCCGCGCCAGCGCCGGCACCACCGTGAAGGCCACCCATCCGGCCACCGCCAGCGCCACTGAGCGCGGAGACTCCGGCCGCCCAGATCCTGCCGTCTTCCGCGGCGACGCTCGAATACAGCGCCAGCAGCAGCGCAGCGCCCAGCGCGACAATGGCTATCGCAAAGGTGCGCCAGCCGCGGCCCAGTCGATCTGCGACTCGCTCTCGATGGCGATGGGCGACTCGAGATGCGTGCCGTCTTGCGCGAACGCGCGCGAGATTACTGGCGATCAGCGGCGATGAGCTCATCGCGGCCGTCACAGCGGAACGGGCGTGGATTCGACAATCTCGGCGAGGATGGCTTTCGGCCTGCGACGTTTTCTTTTGCGTGGTGGCGTAGCGCGTGTTCACGACCACGCGATGCGCGAAGACGGGCAGCACCAGTTGCTTGAAATCGTCGGGGAGGCAGAAGTCGCGGCCTTCGATGAACGCGCGCGCCTGCGCCGCGCGCTGCAGCATCAGCGAACCGCGCGGGCTCACGCCCAGGACCAGCCGCTCGTTCTGCCGCGTCTTCTCGACGATTTCCAGCGCGTAGTCGAGCAGGCTGTCGTCCACGCGCACGCGTTGCGACGGCCTGCTGCATGGCCAGAACGTCGCTAGCTTCCATCACCGGCTGCACGCCTGCGCCGCTGTGCGCGTCGGCTTGGCTGCGCAGAATCTCCTTTTCGCTTTCGCGCGAGGGATAGCCCATGCGGATGCGCATCAGGAAGCGGTCCAGCTGCGATTCGGGCAGCGGATAGGTGCCGTGATGCTCGATGGGATTCTGCGTGGCCAGCACCATGAACGGCTGCGGCAGCGGATACGTGTGGGTGTCCACGGTCACCTGCGCTTCGTTCATGGCTTCGAGCAGCGCCGATTGCGTCTTCGGCGTGGTGCGGTTGATCTCGTCGGCCAGCACGATGTTGGCGAAAATCGGGCCGGGCTTGAATTCAAACTGCTGGTCGATCTGGTTGAAGACGCTGATGCCGATGACGTCGCTCGGCAGCATGTCCGAGGTGAACTGGATGCGCTGGAACGAGCAGTGGAACGAATGCGCCAGCGCCTGCGCCAGCGTGGTCTTGCCTACGCCGGGCACGTCTTCGATCAGCAGGTGGCCGCGAGCCAGCAGGGCGATCAGCGTCAGTTCGATGGCCTCGTCCTTGCCGCGAATCACGCGGGCAATGGCGCGCTGCAGCTGCGAGATCAGCGATGACGGTGGCGGTCAGTGCGTCATAGTGGATGTCTGGCGCCTTCATTGACGCTTCCCGGGCATCTGTTACAGACTTCGTTGCACAAAGGCTGCACAACTCGAGGAACGCGGGCGATTAGCTCAGTTGGTTAGAGCGCTCCCCTCACACGGGAGAGGTCCAAGGTTCAAGTCCTTGATCGCCCACCATCCGGATTCCCACGTCGTCCGGATTCTCCATTCTGCCATCGTTGCTCGCCGCGGAGAACCCAATCCTCGCCCGGTTGTGCCCAATCTTTTCTGGCGGCGAGCGTGCTCAGGTTGGATGTAATCACGAGGCCCCTTGGGCTGGGGCGCGATCCGGCCGCACCCGAACGGCCCGCACGTGATCACCTCACCGTGCCCAAACTCGGCGAATACAAGCGCGGCACTGCCGGATATAATGGCGCGCGTATCCGCAGGAAATTTGCCCTTATTCGAGGCGAACGAAAGCGGAGCGCGGCGATGGCGACGATAGTTCGATTCTTGCAGTTCTTTACGCTCGGCACCTGGATTGGCGCCGTGCTCTACTTCGGCGCGATTGTGGCTCCCGCCGCGTTCTCCGTGCTCACCCCGGACCAGGCCGGCGCGCTGGTCGGCCTGACGCTCGGCCGCCTGCACCTGATGGGCATCGTCGCCGGCGTGATCTATCTTCTGGTGACTGCGATCTGGGGCGCGCTCGGCGGCCGCGCTGCTGCGTCCGGCGTCGCTGCTGGTGGTGATCATGGTGGTGCTGACATTCGTATCGCAGTACTGGGTGAGCGAGCACGATGGACGCGCTGCGCGCGCAAATGGGTTCGGTGGCCGCGACGCCGGCCACAAACGAGCTGCGCGCCTCCTTCGACCGCCTGCATGGCATTTCGGTGCGCCTGGAAATGGTCGTGCTCATCGCCGGCCTGCTCGCGCTGGCTTTTACCAGCCGCGTTCCCAAGCCCGCGCCGTAATGCGGGGGCGCAACCGAGTCTTCTCTCTGAGCCAGCTACATTCCTGAGGCCTCGCCCTGATCTTCGGCGCGCGGCATAGTGCTGTGCTACGATTCGCGGTTCATGCAAACGGGAATTGTCGGACTACCGCAGGTTGGCAAGACAACGCTTTTCCGCATCCTGACGCGGGCTCACCTGGACGAAAAGAGCGCGCGCGGCGCGACGCACATCGGCGTGGCGCGGGTGCCCGAGCCACGCATCGATCAACTCGCCGAGCTCTATAAGCCTCGCAAAGTCACTTACGCAACGGTGGAATACGTCGACGTAGGCGGAATCCAGCGCGACCGCGTGCGCGATTCGGCGGTCTTCGCGCCCTTGCGCCAGGTGGACGCGCTCGCTCACGTCTTGCGCGTATTCGATGATCCCGCCGTTCCGCATCCTGCGGGCAGCATCGATCCCCTGCGCGATGCGCAGTCCCTCGATCTCGAACTGATGCTTTCCGATCTGGAGCAGATCGAACGCCGCATCGAGCGCGTGGAAAAAGACCTCAAAAAGAAAAAAGACACCGTCGGGGAGCAGGAGCTTGCGTTGCTCACGCGCTGCCGCCTCTCCATCGAAAGCGAAACTCCGCTGCGGGAGCTGGAATTCACCGCCGACGAGCGCAAGATGCTCACCGGCTTCATGTTTCTGTCGCTGCGCCCGATGCTCTACGTGCTGAACCTGGGCGACGACGAAGTGGACAAGCTGGATACCGCGGTCGAGCGACACGGCCTGCAGAAGTTGCTGGGGCGCCCGCAAAGCGCCGTGGTGGCGATCTGCGGGCGTATCGAAGCCGAGCTCGCCGAACTGGATGATGCCGCGGCTGCTGAACTTCTGGCGGCTTACGGGCTGAAGCAGCCCGGACTGCACCGGCTGATCCGCGCCACGTATGACTTGATGGGCCTGATCTCCTTTTTTACCGCGGGCGAGCCGGAAGTGCGCGCCTGGACCATACGGCGCGGGGCTTCGGCCGTAAAAGCCGCCGGCGCGATCCACACGGATATCGAGCGCGGTTTCATACGCGCCGAAGTGGTGCGCTGCGAAGATTTGCTGGCCGCCGGCAGTTTGCCTGCGGCGCGCGAAAAGGCGCAGGTGCGGCTGGAAGGGAAGGAGTACGTCGTCCAGGAAGGCGACGTAATTCTCTTCCGCCATTCCGGGTGACGCGATGAAGCCGGACGAATGGCAGCGCATGCTGCTGGCTGTGGTTTTTGGCCTTGCCGCCGCTTCGGGAAATATCCTGGGAGGCCTTTTTGTGGTGCGCCGCGAATGGCCGCGACGCTATCTGATCTATTTCCTCGCGCTCGGAGCGGGCTTCATGCTCGCCGTCTCGCTGATGGAGATTGTGCCCGAATCGATCCGCCTCGCAGGGAACTCCGCTTTGCTTCTGGTGCTCGTGGGCTACTTCATCGTGCATTTCTTCGAGCACACGCTGGCTCCGCATTTTCATTTTGGCGAAGAGACGCATCACGAGGAGATGAGTGTGCGTCACGCCAGCTTCTCCGCGCTTACCGGCCTTGCGATCCACTCGCTTTTTGACGGAGTCGCAATTGCGTCGGGGTTTCTCGTTTCGCGATGGCTGGGCTTGCTGATTTTCTTTGCCATCGTGCTGCACAAGCTCCCCGAGGGCTTCACGGTTTCGTCGTTGCTGCTCGCCGGCGGGGCAAACAGGCGCACCGCGCTTTTGGGGTCCGCCCTGCTGGGCGGAGCCACGATTGCCGGCGTCTTGCTCACCGGAATCCTGCAGACGGGTCTGAGCTACACCCTGCCGCTGTCCGCCGGCGTAACGATCTATGTGGCCGCTTCGGACCTGATCCCCGAGATCAATCGCGAGCGAAATGTGTGGGCGGCCATTTTGGTCTTCGTCGGAGTGGCCGTGCTTTTGGGCCTGCACAAACTTTTCCGCATATAGCCCACTGCGGGCAAAGAGAGGGCCGTCCGACGCACGGATGAGTGCGCGGGCAATGTGATATAACTGCAAGAAGAGCCGATCTCATCGAGGATGCCATGATTCGAACAGGCCGTCATTTCCTTCAGATTCCCGGTCCCACAAACGTTCCCGACCGCGTGCTGCGCGCGATGGATCAACCGGTCATCGATCACCGCGGGCCGGAGTTCGCCGAACTGGGCCTCGCCGTCCTGGGCGGTTTGCGCGATATCTTCCAGACCAGCGGCCACGTCATCATCTATCCGTCGTCGGGAACCGGCGCTTGCGAGGCGGCCCTCGTCAATACGCTCTCTCCGGGCGACAAGGTCGTGATTTTCGAGACCGGCCAATTTTCGAACCATCTGGCGCCAAATCGCGGATCGGCTGGGCCTGGATGTGGATTACGTGCCTGGAAATTGGCGCAGGGGCGCCTCCGCCGCAGACCTCGAAGGCCGGCTCAGCGCGGACAAGCCGCATGCCGTCAAAGCGGTCGTGGTGGTTCACAACGAAACCTCGACCGGCGTAACCAGCCGCGTACCCGAGGTGCGGAAGGTAATGAACCGGCTCGGCCATCCCGCCTTGCTGATCGTGGATGCGATCTCCTCGCTCGCGTGCATGGATTACAGAATGGACGAATGGCAGGTTGACGTCACGGTCTGCGGTTCGCAGAAAGGACTGATGGTGCCGCCGGGCCTCGGCTTCAACGCCATCTCCGAAAAGGCTTTGGCCGCAAGCAAACAGGCGAAGCTGCCGCGATCTTATTGGGACTGGCAGGAGATGCTCAAGCACAATAATGTCGGCTTTTTCCCGTTCACGCCCGCGACAAACCTCCTTTTTGCTCTCCGAGAGGCGCTGAAGATGATGCAGGAGGAGGGCCTGGCAAACATGTTTCGGCGTCATGCCACGGTATGGCGATGCCACGCGCGCCGCGGTGCGCGCCTGGGGACTCGAGATCGTTTGCGAGGAGCCGCTGGAATATTCGAATTCGATGACGGCTGTTTATACGCCCGAAGGCCACGATCCCGATCGCCTGCGGAAAATCATTCTGGAAAACTTTGACATGGCTCTGGGCGCCGGGCTGGGCAAGCTCGCCGGCAAGGCCTTTCGCATTGGCCATCTTGGCGGTTTCAATGACCTCATGCTCGCGGGAACGCTGAGCGGAGTCGAAATGGGCTTGCGCCTCGCCGGAATACCCCACAAAGAAGGCGGGGTCATGGCGGCTCTCAATAGCCTTACACCCGCAACCAAGAGTGAGCCTGCCAAGGTAGCGCGATAGGTCGTTTGCGCATGTCGGTTTGCGCGTATTGGATCGATCAGGAGCAGGAATGCACAGCGAAGAGCCAGCAGCCGCGCCGCGTGGAAGAGCGATTCCGGCTACAACGGTTGTGCTCATCCTGCTCTGCCTGATGTATGCGATCAACTACATCGTCAGGGTGAACGTCAGCACCGCGGCCGCCGTCTTCAAAGACGAACTGCATCTGAACAATACTCAGGTGGGGCTGATCTTCTCCGCTTTTGCTTATCCTTACCTTGTATTTCAAATCATCGGCGGCTGGGTGAGTGACCGATTTGGAGCGCGCCTGGCGCTGACGGTGTTCGCGATCATCTGGTCGGCAGCCACGGTGTTCATGGGCCTGGCCCACAGCCTGTCTGCCATGCTGTTCGGCCGCGTGATGCTTGGCGTCGGAGTATCCGCTTTGCCCACGGCTACGCGCGCCATGTCGGCATGGATGCCGGAGGCCAAGCGCGGCTTCGCGCAGGGAATCACGCATTCCGCGGCGCGGCTCGGAAATGCGCTCACTCCTCCGCTGGTCGCCGGATTGATTGCGCTGGTGGCGTGGCGCGGATCGTTCATCGTCCTGGGAACGCTGAGCTTGGGCTGGGCCGTGGTGTGGGGATCGTATTTCCGCGACGAACCCGCGGATCATCCCGGGATCACTCCGGCCGAGTTGAAAACACTTCCCCGGCAGCGTTCGCGCGCGGACCATAAGACCGAGCGCGTCCCTTTTCTCCGGCTGGCCCGCCGCATGTTTCCGGTGACGGTGGTCTATTTCTGCTACGGCTGGACGCTGTGGTTTTTTCTCGCCTGGATACCGCAATTTTTCCTGCACAGCTACAACTTGAACCTCAACAACACGGCGCTTTTTGCCGCCGGTGTTTTTCTCGGAGGCGTGCTGGGTGACCTCCTGGGCGGCATCGTCAGCGACCGCATCTTCGAGAGGACGCACGATCGGAAGAAAGCGCGCCGCAACCTGATCGTGTTTCGGATTTCTTGGCTCGCTGGTCATGATGCTGCCGATCGTGTTTCTCCACAATTTGACCTCTGCGGTCATCTGCCTGAGCCTGGCGTTCTTTTTCGCGGAGTTCACGGTCGGCCCGATGTGGGCGATTCCCATGGATATCGCGCCGCGGTTTTCCGGGTTTGCCAGTGGCTTTATGAATTCTGGATCGGCGCTGGCGGCAATCATCTCGCCCGTGCTGGCCGGCAAGCTGATCGATCGCACCGGCAACTGGGAGTTGCCCTTCGTCGGGAGCATTGTGCTCTTGCTGTGCGGATCGATTCTCGCCTTCTGGATGAAACTCGACGAGATGCCTGCGGAGCCGCGCGTGACCGCGAAGCCCGCTGTGTTACCGGCCGTCTGATCTCAAGATATGGCGCCCGAACTCAGAAAACCTTGAACTCACTTGTCCCTTTGCCGCTCAGTTCTCACGCCAAGCCGGTGGATTCGTTCGCGCTGGCTTCCGAATTAGAAATCGCGCTTGAACAAAGTGGTCAAAGGCGAAGTCCGGTTCGACCGTGGCAGCCGCGCGCTGTATGCCACCGACGGCTCCAACTATCGCCAGATTCCCATCGGGCTGGTCGTTCCCCGCGACGACGAAGACGTGATCGCCACGGTGGCGGTGTGCAAAAAATATGGCGCTCCGGTCCTGCCGCGCGGTGCCGGCACCAGCCTTGCCGGACAGTGCTGCAACGTCGCGGTGGTCCTCGACTTCACGAAATACATGAACCGGATTCTGGAGATCGATCCCGCCAAAAGATTCGCGCGCGTCCAGCCGGGGGTGGTGCTGGACCGCCTGCGCGAGAGCGCCGAAAGAGATCACCTTACCTTTGGCCCGGACCCGTCCACGCACAGCCGCTGCACGCTCGGCGGGATGATCGGCAACAACTCCTGCGGCACGCATTCCTTGCTCGCCGGCAAGACCGTCGACAACGTCGAAGAGCTGCGCATCCTGCTCTACGACGGCACGCAATTGACGGTGGGCGCGACTTCAGAAGATCGAACTGGCTTCGATCATCGCTCGCGGCGGTCGCAGCGGAGAGATTTACTCGAAGCTTCGAAAGATTCGAGATCGACTACGCCGAGCTCATTCGCGCCCGTTATCCGAAAATTCCCCGGCGCGTCTCCGGCTACAACCTCGACCAACTGCTGCCGGAAAATGGATTCCACGTCGCGCGCGCCCTGGTGGGCACCGAAGGCACCTGCGTCACCGTGCTCGAAGCCAAGCTGAGGCTGATCCACAGCCCGCAGCATCGAACGCTTGATCGGGCTGGGCTATACGGATGCTTTTCATCGCCGCCGAACACGTTCCCGAAATCCTGGAATTCGGCCCCATCGGCCTCGAAGGGTTTGAGGGCAGCATCGTCGACGGCCTGCGAAAGAAAGGGCACCGCCAATCTCGAACTGCTTCCTGAGGGCAGAGGAATTCTGCTCGTGGAATTTGGATGCGACGATGCGCGCGAGGCCAGCTCGCTCGCTCGCGAACTTGTCGATCGGCTCAAGCAATCGGCTGACGCATCCCGACATCCGTCTTTACACCGCCGATGAGGCGAAATGCGGTCTGGAAGATACGCGAATCGGGCGCGCGCGCCGCGGCCGCCGCTCCCGGAGCGCCGCCGGAATGGGAGGGCTGGGACGACGCCGCCGTCGCGCCGGAAAAGGTAGGCGCCTATCTTCGCGATATCCGCAAGCTGCTCGACGAATATCAACTATCACGCCGCGTTCTACGGCCATTTCGGGCACGGCTGCATTCACATGCGCGTCACCTTCGACCTGCAGAGCGAACACGGCATTCGCAAGTACGGCGAATTTGTCGAACGCGCCGCCGACCTGGTGGTGAGCTACGGCGGCTCGCTTTCCGGCGAACATGGCGACGGCCAATCGCGCGGCGCGCTGCTTGCCGAAGATGTTTGGGCCGGAATTGATGCGCGCCTTTGCGCGAATTCAAATCCGCCTGGGATCCCGACAACAAGATGAATCCCCACAAGGTGGTGAATGCCTATTTGCCCACCGAGAATCTGCGACTGGGAGCCGACTACAAGCCGCTGGAACTCGAAAACGCATTTCCAGTTCCCGGACGACGGCGGCTCCTTTGCCAAAGCCACGCGTGCGCTGCGTGGGCCTCGGCGAATGCCGCAAGACCGAGGGCGGCAGCGATGTGCCCCAGCTACATGGCTACGCTGGAGGAGGAGCACAGCACGCGCGGGCGCGCTCACATGCTCTTCGAAATGCTGCAGGGCGAGGTCGTGCGCGGCGGCTGGCAGGACGAGCACGTCAAGAAAGCGCTCGATCTGTGCCTTTCCTGCAAAGCCTGCAAGTCGGAATGTCCCACCAACGTGGATATCGCCACGTACCGCGCCGAATTTCTTTCGCACTATTACGAAGGGAAGACGCCGGCCGCTGCACGCTTACGTTTTCGGCATGATCGACCGCTGGGCGCGGCTGGCATCGTTCGCCCCGCGCGCCGCTAACTTTCTGAGCCATGCGCCCGCGTTTAGCCAACTGATGCGGCTGCTCCTGGGCCTTCCGAACGAGAGAGAGTTGCCGCGATTCGCTAACGGCACATTCCAAAGCTGGGCAGGCAAGCGGAAGTACTCCTTCACGCAGGATGGGAAGGAGCGAGCATTCGGCGGCGGCCGCGATGAGTCCAAAATCATTTTGTGGCCCGACACGTTTACCAACTATTTTCACCCGGAGATCGGCCATGCGGCGCTGGAGGTATTGCAGGGAGCCGGGTTTCAGGTGGCCGTGCCGCAGTCGCACCTGTGTTGCGGCCGCCCGCTCTACGATTTCGGAATGCTCGATCGCGCGAAGGAGTACCTCCGCCGGATCATGGACTCCTTGGGAGCCGAGATTGACGCCGGCATCCCGATCGTATTCCTGGAGCCGAGTTGCGCCTCGGTCTTTCGCGATGAACTGGGCGGGCTTTTTCCGAGCGATTCGCGCGCTGCGCGATTACGCAGCCAAACCTTTCTTTTCAGCGAATTTTTGCAGTCCCGGGCGCCCGGTTATCGGCCTCCCGCGCTGGATCGAAAGGTGCTCCTGCATGGGCATTGTCATCACAAGGCTCTGATGACGATGAGCGGAGAGGAACGCCTGCTGCGCGCGATGGGCGTTGATTTGCGCTCGCTCGACGCGGGCTGTTGCGGAATGGCGGGCGCATTTGGTTTCGAGCGCGGGAAGTATGAGATTTCGCGGGCTATCGGAGAGAGGGCCCTGTTGCCGGCTGTACGCGAAGCTGCGCCGGATACTCTCATTGTCTCCGACGGATTCAGTTGCCGCGAGCAGATACGCCAGCTTACAGGGCGAAGAGCTTTTCATGTGGCTGAGGTGCTGCAGCTGGCGGGGCAACTCGCGGTCGGCAGATAGTTTTACAGAGCGGAATTAGCGGGGCAGGCGTTGACCTGTTCCATGCCGCCCCAGTCGTGAAATAGTTGATCGGCGAGAGTGTTGATCTCTTCGAGTGGGCGCGGCCTGGCGTTACCGGAACCGGGAAAAACGATATAGCGCACGCCTTGTGCCGTGCCTCCTCGGCGGGCGTCAGAGGAGATTCCCAGGCGTTCCGCCAGGGCGACGGAACCTTCGCCCATGGTTCCCATATCCGCAAAGATGGCGTAGGCGCTGCGGCCATTGCGCAAATTCAAGACCAGCGCAAAGTCGCCCAGGCGCGCGCCTCCCTCCGCAGCCACCTGAGGAGGCAGCACGATGTAGGGAATCCTGGTCGCGTCCACGTATTTCGCCGGGTCGGAAACCTTCTTCTCTCTGTCGGATAGCGATGTGCAGGAGACGTAATATCCAGGGAATGGATCGTCGGGCCCCTGGATAAACGGATTGCCGTCGGCGTCGCTGACGAATCCCACCCAGTGTCCGGGCTCCCCGGCATTGGCCAGGTCATCGAGCCCGCTATTGTCGGGATTGTAGGCGTTGGGAGCGCCGTCGGCGTCGATGGTCATGCCCGCATCGAAAAAGAAAGCCGAGCTGCCGGGGAGCCGCCACACGGGGACGAGATTGTCTTCGCCGTGGCGATGGTCCTCAAAATTCAAGATCAGCGAAGTTAAGCAGCTTTTCGCCTCGCCTGCTGCCGCGGAGCTTGATTGCCGCACTCTGCCCGAAAGACCCAAAGCTGCAGTTACCACGAGTGCTGAGGCGATCAGGACGCGAATCGAATGGCGCATAGACGGGCTCCGTGTCAGGGCCTTCTGGAATTCACTGAAGGGGCGGAAACAGATTCTAGCCCCTCTGTGACAAAACCGCAGCAGTTTCTAAAGGGCCCTTGTCAGGAGCGAACTCTCTTGCAGGCAGCTTCTCATCCCGCTGCGGCGGCACCAGCCTGGGGAGGATTCGTTCTCACGCTGATTTGCGCCGAAGAGCCGGCCAATCTCAATTTCGGTTCTTCTTCCAGGGCTTTCAGCAGTTCGCTCATCACCCGTTCGTCGATCTCGCCGGCATGTTGAAAATCGACGGGGAAGCGGACGAGCGCCTCGAGCCCCGAAGCCGTAAGCCGTAGATGAACTTTTGGTCTCAGCCCATCTACTGGGGCGGCGATAAGATTCCGTTCCATCGCTCGATTTTGCCGCTGCATCTCGTCGTGGAAGTCGACGAGCGCGGCGTCCACGCCTTTGAGCAGTCTCTCTCGAACCACATGGAAATCGCTGTCCGCAGCCAAGGTAAGGGAGAGCTCATGCCAGACGAAGTTCGTGCCCGGAATCTGCTTGAAAAGCCCCGCGGTCGGCTGGAAAACAATCGCGTTCGAGAAGGCCACCACCCGGCCGGTGGGTGTGTCGACGCCGCTCCCGCCTAGCTCCATCACCTGCATGCGCACCAATCCGATATCCACCACTTCTCCGGTGACGCCGCTGATTTGAACGCGATCGCCCACGCGAATTCCGTACTTCCCGATCAGGAAGAAGTAGCCCACTACGGAGACGAGCACGCTCTGCAGAGCTACGGCCAACCCCGCGGTAAGCAGCCCCGCGAAAGTCACGGCTGACTCCAGCCGGCTGGCGAAGGCAAAGCCCACCATGACTACAATTGCGAATGCCACCAGAATTTTCCGCAGCAACAAAAATTGGTACCTGCGATGAGGCTCGTGCACGTAGCGATAGATCGCTCTCTTTCCAAGCTCCGCAAAAACGAGAACCACCCCGATAAACACCCCGAGGATGACCAATCGCACCAGCAGGCGTTCCAGTTGGCCCCTCAGGTCGCCCCTTACCTCGGTGTGCCAGTTCTCCAGGCTTTTCTGATAAAGGCCGAGCAGTATGCCTTGCTTGCTCAGTGGCAGGGCGACCGCCGCAAGTTGCTTGAACTCCGTCGTCAGTGAAGCCACCTGCTCCCGTTGCTGCGCCACTGCGGACGGATCCTTGGCCGGCGGCTGGCCGGCCAGGTCGTCGGCCTCACGAGATAGCGTCCGAAGGCGATTCGTGAAAGGCGCCCGCAGATCAGAGGACGTTTTCGCCAGCGCTTGTATCTGCGTGAGCGCCGTATCAATGGTGCGCAGCTTGCGAGAAATTGCGAAAAGCTGCTCGCCGAGATCCCATATTCCACGTGGGCTCGCTGGCGGCGGCTTCAGCATTCGTATTGGCCTGGTCTTTGGAGTTCGCCTGATTTGCGCTGGGCGAACCCGCTGCGGAATGACGGCACCGATCGCCGCCATGGCGTCGATTTGCGCTCGCAGTCCGCCAGCCTCGCTGCCTGCGCCCGTGCCGTCGACGAATTGGGCCATGTTGTGGATGGCGTCCTTGCGCGCCTTGTCCAGGTCGATTTCGCCCTGGCTTTGCGCGATCTGTGACTGCAAAAGTTCGCGCTGCCGGCCCGTGGCCGCCGCCAGTTTCTGCTTCAGCGAATTCAGCTCTGATTCGCCACCTTTGATCTCCTGATCGATCCGTTCCTCGGCCTTGACGATGGCTTGCTGCTCCGGTGCGCCTCCATTCTGAGCTTGAGCTGCCCCTGACCCTGGGCTGAGCACATGGCTGTCTGCGAGCGCGTCAGCTTCCGCTCTCGCGAAATCGAAGCTTAGGCGGACGATCTGGTCGGCAAGCTGGCGATTATCGGTCACCAGGGCCACTTCGCTGGGATCGTTCGCGATTTGCTGATCCACAGTCATTTGCCGGTACCAGTTCAGCGTTTGATTCAGAAAGGGGATCACGCGCGACGCATCGAACGGGCTGGGCGCCGTACTTTGCGCGAAGAGCAATCCGCACGCCGCCGCGACAATGCACAATGCCGGCGCAAGCAGCAGCTCGCGGGCGCTCGCCCTTCCATCGAGCGTCGGTGATTCCCGCGCTGCGTGCATCCCTTGCCTGAACGAAAAGAAAAGCTCAAATCTTTGCTCCCATGGCTCCCGTCGGTACGACTTCAGGGATACGTGAATTGGATGACCGAAAACGTTTTGCGGTAGCCTTCTACCCCAAAACGATTTTTCGAGGCAAGGCAAAAGACTGGCTATCGATCGGTTCTGTCCTTGGAGGGCCGGGCGGCGGTGGATTCTTTACTTTTTTGGCGGAGCGCATCGAGAAAAGATTCGCCAGTCTCCGCGAGCCGTTGCTCGAGTCTTTGCGTGCAATCGCAAGAGCTGCAAGCCCAGGACTCTGTCCCATTTTCATCCCGGCAACGGCGCCGGTCATGGGCATCTTGTACCTTCGTCAGATCGAAATACTCTTCCCAGTAAGGCCGCTCTTCGAGCAGCGGGCTTGGACAGTAACAGACTTCAACCCAGCGGGCGGTTTGATCTTCGCAGAGCCGCGCGTCATTCATATTGCGGAAGTACTCGCCTCCCGCAACCGATCCTCGGCCCAGGGTCCGCTTTTCGATGGCCTTCAGGAGGTCGGCTTCGCGGCCGGCTTTCACTCGTGCTCGGACGAGGTAGCGCACGGACCTATTGTAATCCTGCCGTTCCGGTCTGTACACAAACCGCATCTTTTTGCATCAAAGAAGTGTAGGGCTACCGGCTGAACGGAGAGAGGCATGGCTGAGAATCGTGAAATCAGAATTCCGATGCAGGTGGGAACTGAATTCCGCATCCGAAAGAATGGGGACATTATTCTCGACAATCCCGAACTGGAACTAGCGGCGGATACGGCCGCGGCCGATGCTGTCTTGTCGTACCGCTTTGATCCGAATTCGGAGGAACACATCCTGCGCCTTCTTGAACCGGTGGCCGAGCGCGCCCTTCGACCGAATCGCAAGAGTGGGTAGCGCCGTCGAGACGGCAGGCACGAATTCAGAATTAGCTTCCAACTAATTGCCCCCTTTTCCCGTCTAACCTCTCCAGATCGGTGCATTCTGGGCCAGGTCAAATACAGGAATGAACTCGTTCGTGCATTCGCCCGATATTTTTATCGTCGGCGGCGGTCCCGCCGGCCTCGCAGCAGCCATTCTGGCCGCGCAGCGGGGCTATCGGGTCGCCGTGGCCGATTACGCCCGGCCTCCGATCGATAAAGCCTGCGGCGAGGGTCTAATGCCGGATACCGTGGAGGCGCTGAACGCGCTGGGCATAACCCTGTGCCCCGGCGAAACGGTGCCCTTTCGCGGCATTCGCTTTCATGACACTACGGGCGGCCCTTCCGTCGCTGCGAGATTCGCAACGGGCGAAGGCGTGGGTCTGAGACGAACCGTATTCCACGCCAAGCTCGTCGAGCGCGCCGCCGCCCTCGGCGTCGCCCTTCTTTGGGGCTCTCGCGTCACGCTGCAAAATGGCCAGGTGGTCTGCGAAGGCCGGCCTGTTCGCAGCCGGTGGGTGATCGGAGCCGATGGCGAAGCTTCGCGCGTCCGCGAATGGGCCGGCGCTCGAGCAGACCCGATACGAAAAGATTCGCTTTGGCCAGCGGCAGCATTTCCGCATCGCTCCGTGGAGCGATCTCGTCGAAGTTTATTGGGCGCGCGATTGCCAGATTGTTGCCGGCCCGGTCGGCTCCGAGGAGGTTTGTGTCGCGGTCACCTCTCGCAGCCCCGGCCTGAAATTTGCGGATGCGCTCACGCAGGTCCCCGAGCTTGCCGCCCGGCTTCGCGGCGCATGTGCGTTGGATAGGGTGCGTGGCGCCCGTGCCGCGCTGCGCCGCCTGAGGCGCGTCTATCGCCGTGGGTTCGCTCTGATCGGCGACGCTTCCGGTTCCGTCGATCCGCTTACCGGGGAGGGGATCGGTCTGGGTTTGAAGCAGGCCGCCGCGTTGGTCAAGGCGATCGACGGCGGCGATCTTCGCTTGTATCAAGCGGCGCACGATCGCATTGGCAGAATGCCGCGATTCATGTCCAGGCTCATACTGGCAATGGATGGCCACTCGCGGCTGCGGCAGCGGTCTCTGCGGGCGCTGGCTGCCGAACCTTCGCTCTTTTCTTATTTGCTGAACGCGCAAATTGCGTCCCACGTCGAGTCGAAATTCGGTTTGCACGATGCTGTGCGATTCGGATGGCGCCTGGTCAGTGTAGGCCAAGGCTCATGATTTCGATCGGAAGCCGGCTGCGGTACACATTGGCGGTGGCTTTGGCGGCGCTGGTACTGGCGGCTGTTCCGGCGTCGGCGCAGCAGGCCGCATTGGAGATCGATCCTGCCCGGACCACCGTCCACTACACTCTCAGCACGTCTCTTCACACCGTGCATGGCACGTTCAAATTGAAAAGCGGCAAAGCCGAGCTGGACCTCTCCACGGGCAAAGCTTCCGGCTCGATAGTGATCGACGCGGCCAGCGGTGACAGCGGAAATAGCGGGCGCGACTGCAAAAATGCACAGGGAGATACTCGAGAGCCAGAAATATCCGGAGATCAGCTTTATTCCGGACGAAGTTGCAGGCCACGTTGAGATGCAGGGCGATTCTCAGGTTGAGGTGAAAGGTACGTTCCGCCTTCATGGTCAGGACCATGAGTTCGTGATTCCGGCTGCCGTACATATCGCCGGCTCGGAACTCACTCTGGATATGAGTTTTTCTATTCCCTACATCAAATGGGGATTGAAGAATCCGAGCACGTTTATTCTGCGGGCGAGCGATAAGGTCGAGCTCAGCATTCACGCCATCGGCCAGTGGACACCCCAGGCGGCAACAAACTGACGAGCCCTCTTGCCAGGGCTGCTTTAGTTTATTTCCTCCCGGCTCAGCGCGGGTTCGCAATCCACCGGACCGGCGAGCGGCTCGAAACCAACCGGCTTCACCCTGAGCGCGGCCGCCTCTCCAGCAAATTTTAGTTTCCAGGCCTGAAAGGCCACCTGCAGGATGGGCCGTCTATTTTGGAAAAGCAGGCTCGCCCAGTGCCGCCACTTCATTTGCGGAAAATAGATGCCTCGGAAGGCCAGCCGCGAACATAAGTGGATAATTCGGTCCGCGAGAGACTTCCCCTGCAACCATTTCATGGCGGATTTATTGGCCGTCGGGCGAGTACGATGCCGCCCACGCATGCTTGACCTCGGCTTCCGCGTCGGCTGTCGAGAACCCCAGCGGCGTATGGGCCATCGCGAACGGTTTGAAATCCAGCCAATGTTTGGGACGGGTTAATCGCCCTGCGGCGGCGAGTTTGTCATAGAGCGGCGTCGCCGGGTAGGGAGTCAGCAGGCCAAACACCGGGAGCACCGGCGGCCACGAACGGATCTGCTCGAGCGTGCGCTCCGCGGCGCCCGGGCGATCGCCATCCATGCCGAAAATAAATGAGGTGATCGCGTAAAGATTGTGCCGCGCAAGCCGTTCCAGCACGGCCCCGTATTCGCTGGGCTTGTTGAACCCCTTGGCCACGCTCTTCAGGTTTTCCGGGTCGATTGATTCCAGGCCCATGAATATCCAGCGGCCCCCGCTTTGCGCGATGAGCGAGACGAGCTCTTCATCCCGCAATAGATTCATGCTGATTTGCGCGATCCAGGGAACCTGAGCTTTACGCGCGATGATTTCCCGCAGCAGAGATTTCGTCCGTGCCGGATTGATGGCGAAGTTGTCGTCGATGAAAAAGACCACGATCTTTCCCTTGGTTTGCTTTTCCAGGGATTTCAGCCGCAGCAGTTCATTGACGACGCTCTCATTGGAGCGAAAACGAATCGAATCGCCGAAAAAGCCCGTGACCGTGCAAAACTCGCATCCGTAAGGGCAGCCGCGGCCTGATTCAATCGGAATGAGCAGGAAGCTCTGCCACTCCATTCCGATGCGCGTCAGGATGCGGCGCGCCACCTTGGGGAAGTGCCCGATCACGTTGAACTGATCGAGATCCATGCGCTCCCAGGGGATCTCCGGATAGTCGGCGAGCGACGGCTTCAATTCCTGTCCGAATGCGTCTTCGGGTGCGTAGGTCTCCTTCAGCTCGCCGCGCTCCGCATCCGCAACAATGCGTGGCCAGGTCGCATCCGCTTCGCCCAGCGCCACGGCGTCGGCGTGGCGGCGCCCGCCATCGCGCCCCAGGGCTTCATTGGGGACTTCAGTAACGTGCGGGCCGCCCATGACCACCGGAACGCCGGCCGCTCGAATGGCATCGGCCATGCGATACGCTTTGCCCGCCATGCGCGTCATCGCGCCGATGCCCACCAGCCCGATGTTATTTTCTTTTACGTAGCACACCAATTCCGATTCGCTCATGCGGTGCGCGTTGCCATCCAGAAGAAATACTTCGTGCCCGGTGGGTGTCAGGGACTTGAGGAGGAACATCCAGAGATGCGGCATGAAGTTGCTCGTGACTTCGTTGTCCGGGTTATAAAGTAGGATGTTAATTTTGTCTTCCCCTTTTGTGCCGTCTCACCCGGTTGGTCCGGCAGATTTAACAAGTCAGGTAAAGGCAAAAAGCGCGGTTGCTTGGTGGCTTAACCAGCGAGGAATATAAGTCCTTTGTCTCCCCCTTGCAACAACCTTATGCGGGTGGAGTTTGAAAAAGGGCAATGCCGCTATTTAACGCCGCAATCGGGCTGGTCCGCTGACGCAGGGATTGCCGCGTTCGTAAAATCGAAACTGGCGGTCAACTGCGCGCGTAATTCCGATACGGATGCTCTTGCCAAACGGCCTCGGCGGCCCCAGGGCGGCGCCTAGCCACAAGGGTCCTGTGGCGCACACATCAATGCCGTCATAGCGCTTGTCGATTTGCCATGCCGCCGCCAGCCGGCCCGGGCCGCGTGTCAGATCGCACGCACGCGCGGCTTTGCGCTTTCCGGGAAGCATTAAATCGATTCCCTCGAGGGGTTCGAGAGCGCGTATCAGCACGCCGGCGCCCACTCCCGGCTCTTCGCTCGTAATGTTTAGCATGAAGCTGGAGCCATACGTGAAATAGACGTAGGCATGGCCGCGCTTGAGAAAAAGCGAGCGATTACGCGGTGTCATCCCGCGAAAAGCGTGTGCTGCCTGATCGCCGGGCGGATAGCCCTCTGTTTCCACGATCCGGCCGACCAGCCGGCCTTCCGGAATTTCGTGCACCAGCGTCTTGCCAATCAGAAATTGCGCAAGCTCCAGCGTGCCGCTTGGCAGTTCCCTCCGGCGCAGGCGCCGCACGCGGAGATGAGCTGCTCGCAATATCCACGTTCGTTTTTTCGGATGATCGCATGGCGGCATTCGAGTATATGCTTTCAACCGTGAGCCCTCCAAAAACAGCCGAACAGCTCGAAAGGGAAAAGCAGGCGGCAGCGGAGGCTGCTTTTCGCTACGTCCGCGATGGCATGCTTCTGGGCCTGGGGAGCGGTTCTACGGCCGCCTATTTTCTGGTGGTAATCGCTGAGGCTCTGCGCCGAGCCGAACTGAAAATCGAGGCCGTGGCTTCTTCCTTGCTGGTAGAGACAAAAGCCAAAGAGCTTGGCATACCCGTTTCCGAACCGCGCCGCGGAGTTCGGCTCGACCTCGCCGTGGACGGCGCTGACGAAATTGCTCCTGACCTCGCCTTGATCAAAGGAGCGGGCGGCGCGCTACTGCGCGAAAAGATCCTGGCTCGCGCCTCGCGGCACTTCCTGGTTATCGCGGACTCTTCCAAGCGTGTCGACCAACTGGGCCGTCGCAGTGTGCCCGTGGAAGCGACGCAATTTGCAGCCCCATGGGTCATGGACGAGATCGAAGAGCTCGGCGGCAAGCCCGTGTTGCGGCTTGATAAGGCGCAGCCCGGCCGGCCTGTTCTTACCGATCAGCAGAACTATCTTGATCGATTGCGATTTTGGTCTCATCGGCGACCCTTCGGATTTGGCCGCGAAGCTGAAGGTGATTCCAGGCGTTGTCGAACACGGACTATTTCTGGGTCTGACCGATGCCGCCATCATCGCGGATGGCGCGGAGATCATCGTGCTGCGCCCCGAGCGTCCGCCCACGCACCGAGGTGACTTGCTTCTCGACTAACGCCAATAACGTTCGCGCTTGGCCCCACACCAGGTAGCGCGGCCGGCGGATTGCTATGAGGCGGCTTGTGGTGTAACTTGTCCCACATGGAACCCCGCAGGTCTAGCACGTTGCCCCGCAACTGCCGCTGTCTTTGTTGTTGTCCGGTATCGTGTAGCGGGAGGCTCGCAACCTAAGGGTCGAATTCCAATATTGCCCTTCTGAAAGCCCACCGCCAAAACAAATGACGGTGGATTTTTTATTTGGGGTCTTATTCTTCTCGAGGAGGTAGCGCATGGCTGAATACAAGCATCCCGAAGTGTTGGTGTCCACAGAATGGGCCGCGCAGCACTTGAACGATCCAAAAATCCGCCTGGTCGAGGTTGATGTCGACACCAGTGCCTACGATCAAGGCCATATCCCCGGTGCGGTTGGCTGGAACTGGCAGACGCAGCTTCAGGATAACGTTCGGCGCGACTTGATCTCCAAATCGGACCTGGAGCATCTGCTGGGCAAGTCCGGCATCTCGAACGACACGACGATCCTCCTCTACGGCGACAATAACAACTGGTTCGCTGCCTACGCCCTTTGGCAATTGAAGTATTACGGGCACAAGGATGTGCGCCTCATCAACGGCGGACGCAAGAAGTGGCTCGAAGAGAAGCGCCCGCTGACCACCGAACCTGCGAAGCCTGCACCGGCCTCTTATCGCGCCACCGGGCCCGACGAGTCGATTCGCGCGCGCAAGGAAGATGTCTTTGCCATCGTCGAGAATCGCAATCACGGGCACCTGGTGGACGTGCGATCCGTCGACGAGTTCACCGGCAAGATCATTGCTCCGCCGGGCATGACCGAGACCGCGCAGCGCGCCGGCCACATTCCCGGCGCCGCCAACGTGCCCTGGGCGCAGGCCGCCAACGAAGACGGCACGTTCAAGAGCGCCGATCAGCTCGCAACAGCTCTACGGATCAAAGGGCGTGACCGGCAAGGACGACGTCATCGCCTATTGCCGCATCGGCGAGCGCAGTTCGCATACCTGGTTCGTCCTGAAATATCTGCTCGGCTACGATCGCGTGAAGAATTACGACGGCTCGTGGACCGAATGGGGCAATCTGGTGGGCGCGCCAATCGAAAAAGAGAGCGCGGCCGCCACGGCTCGGTAAGCTGACCCTCGCATTATCTAGGCAGATCCTCCTTCGGCACGATACTCTAGCGCCGAAGGAGGACCATGCTTCTACCCATCGTTCATGCCGGTGATCCAGTTCTCAGGCAAGAATCGCGCGCCTCTGTCTCCCAACGAGATCAAAAGCAAAGAGGTACAGAACCTGATCGCGCACATGCGCGAAACCATGCGCGAAGCGCCCGGCGTCGGCCTGGCGGCTCCACAGATCGGTGTCTCGATCCAACTGGCCGTAATTGAAGACCGCAAGGAGTACCACCGGGAGATTTCCAAGGAGCAAATGGCGGTGCGCGAGAGGCGCCCCATCCCCTTTCACGTCATTATCAATCCGCGTATTCAGAGGGTGAGCGACGAACGGGAGATGGAATTTTTCGAGGGCTGTCTGAGCGTGCCCGGTTTCTTTGGCCTGGTTCCACGCGCTCGCGGAATTATCGTGGAATACCTGGACCCGCGCGGCAATCCCAAGACCATCGAGGCTTCGGGCTGGTACGCGCGAATTCTGCAGCACGAAATCGATCACCTTCATGGCAACTTATACGTCGACCTCATGTCCGCCCGTTCCTTCAGCTCCATCGAGAATTGGGAGAAGTTCTGGAAGGGCAAGCCCATCGAAGATGTGCGCTCCGCGTTGGGTTCCTAAAAATCGGGTAGCTAAGGAACATTTTGGGGAACGCCCTGCGTGGAATACGCCGCTAGGACTTCGGCTCGTCCGGTTGCCAGGGATCAATCCAAAAATCGAGCGACAACCACAAACTGTAAGCCGGACGCACCAGCCCCACCGTGAGAGCGATAGCCAGGCAGGTCCAAAACGCGAATTTGAAGTTTTCCGAAACGATCGCCACCCCGGGCAGCAGCAGGGAAATGAGGTATGCAGCCAGCAGGATGAAGGCCGTCAGCATGTAGGTGATGATCATGCCCCCGAGGAAGTAGCCCGACTCCCGGAAGTAGGCGAGCCCGCAATGCGGGCATCGCGGCAGCACGCGATTCGGCCATCCGCGAAAGATTTTTCCTTGCCGGCAATTCGGGCAGCGGCAGCGCAACGCGTTCACCAGGAGCTTGCGAAAATTTGGCCTCACCGGGTGAATTATATGCTCAGGCGCGGCGGCAGCGTGAAACTTCACCGCGGGGCTAAAACTTCTTGCGGATTTTGGCTTCGATGGCGAAGCTGCCGTATTCGTCTCGCGTCAACGAAAGCGCCAGGCGCCCTTTGGTCTGATACTTCACTTGCACCACTTCGTTCTGCGTGCTGGTCAGGTCGGTGGCAAAGGTGAAGAGGATGTTGCTCGTCACCCGCTGTTGAATGGCGACGCGCGCGCCCGGATTGTTGTTATTACCGCCCAGCGACGGATCGATCTGCAGTTGCGAAATTCCCGCCAGCTTTTCGATCCGGCCGCTCACTTGGCTGGTCAATCCGTTGGCAATCACCGCTTGAGCGCCTACGGAAGCGGGCGTTGCCGTTGCTGCGGCCTGTGCTGTTGTTTTGCCGAAAGCCAGTAGATTAATGATGTCCACCGCAGGCAGCGCGGGATCGGACGTGTAGTTGGTGCGCAGGCGGTCGAGCGTCCCGAGAAAATTCAGAGTGAGGTTGTATTGTTGCACAACCGTGGTGACGTAAAGATTGATCGTCGGTTCCGTATGCACGGGATTGGAAAAAATGACCGTGCCGCTTTGCACCTGGTACCGATTCCCCATGAAAAACAGCTCGCCGCCGGAAAGCGTCGTGCGGCCCAGAACCACGGGATTCGCCAGGGTTCCCGCAACGCGCAGATCGGCCGAACCCTGCAAGCTCAATTTGCTGCTGGAAAGTGCGAGCACATCGCTCGAGGCCACCGCCACGTTGAGCCGCGTATTCTCCTCCCATTGCGAAGGCACCGAAGGGCTGGAGGAGCTGAACTGGCCGATGAAGTTTGCCAGATCGAAATCCTGCGTGAAGGAGAGGGTATTGAGCGTGACGCGGCCATTCAGCGCCGCTGCGGCCGGGGTTCCGATCAATGTGAGGTCGGCGTCCACTTGCGCCCGAGTGCCCTGCTGGATACCGCACCCGAACCGATTTTCCGTTCACCTGCAAAGAAAATGAAGGCGGTGAATAGCTGGCAAATCCGCTCGCCGAGAAGGTGCCTCCGCTCATCTGCCCGGAAAGGTTCTCGATGGTCAGGCGGCTATTGCTGACCGCGATCCGGCCGTTCAATTTGTCAAAGCCAATCGGCGTCACGTCACTGGTAAACGAAGCGCCGGCCACTTCGATCGTTCCGCCCACCTGGGGCTGCCGCCACGTGCCCTTTGCCACCAGGTCCACCTTGGCCGTTCCGGAGGATTTTGTGTTTGTGCCCAGCATCGACAAAAGCTTGAGATCGATCAGGCCCGTCGCGGTGACGTTCACCGGCGAGGAATTTCGCAGGGCCAGCGTTCCGCCAAACTTGAAATCGGTTCCGTTCCCTTTCAGCTCGGCCTGCGAAATCGTTACGAGGCCGTCAGCATAGTTCAAGCGGACCGGACCGGCGCTGGCGAGCGTCAGATTCTGATAAGCCATGTTCAATGTGGAAAGTTCAACGTTCGCCTTGACCTCTTCGGGACGTGCCAGCGGGCCATCGATCTGGCCGCGCACCTCCGCGGTGCCCTGCAGTTCGGCGCCGCGCCGAGGGAAGATACGTGGCCAGTAGCGGCCCGAATTGCAGCGAACGAATTTCAAATCCTCCGTGTACGAGATAGGGAGAGGCGAATCCTAAGTTTCCATTCGCTTGGATTTGGCCGCCCGCCATATTCGCGCTGAGCGTGAAGGCCGCCTGCTGATTGGCCGCGTGGAGTTGAGCGTTTATCGAGCCAAGCGGCGCGTCTCGAAAGACCAGTTGTTCGCCTGCCAGGGTCACGTCAAATTGTGGCGCCTGCAGCGTTCCCTGGCCTTGCGCGTCGACTCCCACCGTTCCTGTCAGGTTGTAGCCGCGAGAAGCTAAGCTGTGAATTTGACTCAAATTCAGCACCGAGTGGCGAACCAAAATCTGGTAACGGCCATCGCTTGCGCTAAAGGTTCCTTGCCCGCTGATATTTCCTGCCGCGGCGGCGATGCTGAAGCTCGCCGAAAGCGCTTTGTCCGCGCCATGAAGCTGCGCCGTTGCGCCGCGAACCGGTTCGCCCCACAGCGAAGCGTTGGTCAGCTGCAATGCGCCATCACCCGCCGGATCGTTTACGGTGCCGCGAAGCGAAAGATTGCCGGACAGCGTTCCCGCAGCCGGTGCGGCGAAGCCCGTCAACTGTTCGAAGTCCGAAAGCTGCAGCTGCGAAGCTCGCAGCTCGAGAGTCACGGGATTATCGGCGGAGTAAGACCAGTGCTGCAGATTTGCCTGCAGCGTGAAATCCAGGCGGCCCTGGCTTGAACTTTGCGCATGTCCGTTTTGCAAACGGATGGATGAGGCAGTCAGATTGAAATCGGCCTGCACATGAGGCCAGCTGGCTTTGCGAATTTCCAGCGCATCCGCCTGGCCATGGCCCATGATGCGCGGATCTTGAATGCGGCCCTGCACTTGCGCTTCCACCGACGCCGTGCCATGGAGGTCGAGCGCTTGCGACGCGGACAAATTTGGCGTGGCGCGCGACTTCATCAGCGCTTGAGCAGAGGACACGAGCAGGTCTACTTCGTGCAGGTCGGAGGTTCGCGCGCGAAGCGAGAGCGCCGAATGGTCGCTGATCGTTCCGTCTGCCAAAACACTCGTTTTATTACTGGCTAACGAACTATTCCTCACGGTGAGAGTGGCATGCGGCGCGTCATAAGCGATATGCATCTCCGCTTTCATCGGCACGCCTGCGGAACTCTTTGACGCTTCGGAGGATTGACTGGAGGCGCCTTGCTCCAAGCCGACGAGTGCGGAAATACTCGCATCCGCGTGCGCGACCAGGGTCTCCAGGCTTGCCGTCCACTCCGCGTCCGCATGCACGCGGGCCGTCCCCCGCATCGGCGCCACCTTTGCCGTCCGCGATCCTCGCACCCGCCGCTTGCTCCGCCTCTCCCAGGGAAAGCGACTCGCTCGACACAGAGAGACGGTAGCGCGGAGTTGCCGCTGAGGCGCTCGGCGCTGAATTCAGCGTGCAGAACTCCGCCCATTGCTTCAGCCTGCACATTGCTGACGCGTAACGTTTCGTTTTCCAGTAGATAGTCGCCCGCAAGAGAGCGGAAATTCACCTCGGCACCAGGCCAGGAGCCTTTCAGCGCATTGCTGGAGATGTGGCCGCTGATCTTCAGAGCGTCGAGCGGCGCCCCGGCCGCGGCACGGTAGGAGAGTTCGCCCGCAAGCGTAATCTCGCCCGCGGAAAGCGGCGCGGTGCGCATCACGTCGTGCAAGTCCGTAGTTGATACAAGCGCTTGATATTGAGCTTCTACGACCGGGTTCTGGTAGCCACGGACGATCCCCTTGGCGTTCACTTGGGAGAGCTTCGTGGCTACGTGAATGCTTTCGAAACTGACTCCGGAGCGCGTTGCCGCAAAGCTGATCTGGAGGTCGTGACGCACAGGAGTGTAGCCTGCGATGGCAATCTCTCCCTTGCTGTATCCCAGCGTTCCCGAATATCCGCCTTCTGTGCCTCTGTAATTTGCGTCCAGGTGGAAGTCCGCCAGATCGGCATCAATTTTTCGGGGCAAATCGTTATAGCGGAGCTCCCCATTTCGCACCGCGGCGTGGTGCACCGAAACCTGCAACTTGTCCGCAGAGGGCGTGGTCTGGGAGCCGGGCCCGGTCAGCAGGCGCGCAGGCAGATTCGATTGCGCCGCTTCGTCAATTAGCAAGTTAATGGCGGGGCGATCGAGAATCAGTTCGGTGAGGTCGAATCGCTTACGCAGCAGCGCGCCCCAGGCGATACCTGCTTCGACTTGGGCGACGCTCGCCAACGGCCGTACTGAATCTTTCTCGGTGCCGTGCACCACCACGTCCCGCAGTTTGATGCGGAGCGGTAACCAGCGCAGAGCGTAATCTCCAACGGAGATTCGCGCGCCAGTCGACGTTTCGCCGGCTTGAATCATTTTGGCCAGAAGGTACCGGTGTAAAGAAGTGTTCTGCTGGATAAGGTAAGCCGCGGAAACGATGAGCAGCACAAGCATGGCAATTCCAGCCGCAGCCCATATGGCTGTCTTTTTCCAACTCAGTTTCATCATGGCGCGCCTCTCACCCGTGCGGCTTCATTAGAAGGCCTGGCCCAGCGTCAAAAAAAACTGCACCGAATTGATTCCGTTGATGTGGTTCACCAGGTGGCCAATGTCAAAGCGCACCGGCCCCACTGGCGTCTGGTAGCGCAATCCCGCCCCCACGCTGCTCGTATAATTTCTGACCAACTCGGAAAGATTGATTGTCGAGTAGACGTTGCCGCCATCGTAGAAAACCGCCGCGCCCAACCCCTCTTTGAGCGGTATCGGAAAGCGCAGCTCGGAATTTACGACGAAGAGCATGTTGCCCCCCACGGGAACCGTAATCGTTGTGCACGTGGATGGGTCGCTTGGGATCCCGCAGGCGGCTACCGGGCGCTGCGGTCCCGCGCCGTTGATCGGAAAGCCTCGCAAGGTATCGCTGCCGCCGGAAAAAAATGCTTCGCTGATAGGTACGAAACTCGAGAGGAAAGGCTTCGCCAGACCAAGGCGCACGTTGTTGGCCCAGGTCAGATGGGGTGTTACAGGCCGGTAGTACGCGGTTTGGCCCAGAAACTTTACGAAATTCGCGCTCGCGCCCAACGCCGTCGGCGTGATGCCCAAATCGACCGTCTGATAGATGCCGCGACGCGCGTCGAGAGGTTTGTCGCGCGTGTCGCGAAGAAACGTTACGGACAGCGTGGAGAGTCGGACGTCCTGATCCTCGGGCAGCACCAGGTCGGGGATTAACAGGTCCGAGAGCAACGTCCGCCGGAGTCTGTAACGCAGGATCACACTCTCACTGTGGCGTGCATCAATCGAGTGCTGGACTTGGAAAGACCCTTCCCAAAAGGTGGACGTAAAAATCGGGTTTTCCGTGTTCCGTTCGCCCGTTGCGTTCAGTAGCGAACTCCATGACGTGCTCCCTAGGCGCGGGACTCCGTAGCTCAGCGTGGCGCGATTGTCCAGCCGGGAGCCCAGAATAGACGCGGCAAAAGTTTCTCCCCGGCCGCGGATATTCCGCAGCGTGTACGACAACGAGCCCCGCGGGCCGACAAATGTGCTCTCGCTGGTCGTAAAATTTCTGCCCAGAACGATCGCGGGCAGCCCCGGTACCAGGACGGTGCCGCCCGGCGCCGTCCCGCCGCGCCTGACGATCTCGAATCCCGCACCATACTCAATCGAGTTTCTCTGGGATTCGTGTACCTTGACGAGGACGTCTTCCACCTGGTTCGGCGAAGCTCCTACGGCCTGATTCTGTGAAACCGGTATGGATTGCCCCTCTGGTGGATCGACGTCTGCCGCCTCGGACTCCGCCAATTGATTTTCGTCGCTGCCGCCGGCATCGCCTTCGGCTTGCGGCCCGCTCTTTTGAGGTTCCGGTGTGCCTATTTCGTGGGTTGGATCCGTCGGCTCCGATGGAGCTTCCAGTTGCGTGGTGACACTTCCAGCCCGGCGAGGCCCGACATTGGTCCAATCGAAAATACCCAGGTTATAGAGATCGCTTTCGGCCGTCAGCATTTTCGATTCGCTCAGCGGCGTCTCCGGATGCAGCCCCACGGTTTGAGAGATCAGGCTTGTCTTGGTCTTGACGTTCCCGAGATAGATGACATCCTGAACCAGCGTCTGCGGTCCCGGCTGAAGTTGATAAAGCACATCGACTTGATACTTGTCAGCTGCGAGGGGCGTTACTTTGGATTTGAGCTGGGCGCCAAGAAAACCGCGATCCAGATAGTAAGCCAGGATATCGTTGCGGTCCTCCAGTTCCAGCTGGGGCGAATAGGGCTTCCCCGCGGCCAGCCGAAATCCGTGAGCGGGCAGCTGGCTCATGTCGAGCCCGTTGTCACCGGAAATTCCAAAATTGCGAACCACCGTCCGGGTGCCCTCAGTGATTTGGAAGGCGATGTCTACCTGCGGGTCAAAATCCCGAACGGTCGTGGTTACCCGCACATCTGGAAATCCCATCACGTGGTACATGGCGACAATTTTGTCCACGCTCGCGCGCAGCAATGTTTCGCTATAGCGCCCCCTCGAAAACAGGAGCCCCTGCTTTCGCACCACGACCGCTGCTTTTAACGCCGCGTCGCCAATCTCGCGATTGCCCTGGAAGGAGACGCTCTCGACTTTGTGCTTGGAGCCTCGACGAATTGCATAGAACACCGCCACTTTATCGGGCGCTTCCTGCACTTCGGGCGTGACTTGCACGTCGAAATAGCCCTTGGATTGGAAATAAGAGGAGAGATTTCTCCGCCCCTCGGCGACAAGATCGCTGTCGTAAGCGTTCTCCTGATAGATGGGCACGAGCCGCTTCAATGTTCTCTTGAAGACGTGCGCTCCCCGCACCTCCACCGTGACCTCCGGCCCCAGCTTTACGTGAAATAGCAGATTGGCTCGATTGGAGTTCGGGTTGTAATCCACCGATTTCAGGCTGATCTCTTTGGCGAGACGGTTGTCGGCAGCCAGATCGTTGCGGACGAAGTCGATGGCACCCTGAATTCGCGGCGCAGTGAAGGTGGTGCCATTCTTCAAGCGCGCGTTCTTGAAGCGTGCCCAGAACGACCGCAGCGCCCCTCTCTGTTGCTCCGCCTGAGCTTCGGACAGCCCCTCGAAATCGATGCTTCCGACTTTGGCGCGACGACGGAGCGTGACATCGAAGGTCGGATGAACCAACTTGTGGTCGTTGTCGACCTCCGTTCGCGGCATTACCGTTGCCGCAAAAAATCCGTTGCGCGCGAAGAACGTCTGTAGCGCTCCAGTGGCGTTCTCCATCTGCCTTTTCAGGAATGGCGCGCCGTCGGAAAAAGCAACCGCCTGCAGCAGCCGGCTGTAGGTGAATGTCGGCGTCGCCCCGGGGAATTGCACCAGGCCCAGGTAGTAAGCGGGCTCGAGAACAAAGGTTAGCCGTAGCCCTCCGTTGTCCGGCACGACCTGCACCCTCACACTGGAAAATTCCCCCGTGCCCTTCAATGCGTCAATGCTCTGCTCAACTTTGGCATTCGAATACGGCTGCTCCGGTTGCTGCGCGACGAGTGAGCGCAAGTACTCCACGTCGGCTCCGGGGCGAGAGGCCAGATCGACGCCGGTAACGCGTTCGCCCTCGTAGTTGGTGTTGGGGCTCGTCTCGTTACCGTTGGAACGAGTCTGCGCGCGAGCCAGGGGGCCCGCCGCGGTCGCCAAAATGGCCAGCATCGCGGCCAGCAATATCGGCGGCCGCCTCTGGCCCTTCGCGATTCGTTTGGATATCGGCGAGCTCATTGCACTCCCAGCGGACTACCTGGCGGTGCTAAGGTCATGGCTTTCGCGGCCGTTCTCCGATCGAGAACTATCGTTTTTCGAGGACCGCATTCATTTCCGCGCCTACCAGCAGCGTGAGGCAGGAGACAAAAATCCACACCATGAGCACAAAAAACGCGCCGATCGCACCATAGCTCTCGTAGTAGTGGCCCACGTGACGTACATAGAAATTCACTCCGGAGGTTCCCAGCACGAGCATCACGGTGGCAAAGAGCGTCCCGGGAGTGATCCATCGCCAGGGCCGCAGCTTGTTCGGAAGCACGTTGTCGATGATCGCCACCGCCGCTTGCAGCAGTATCAGCAGGAAGCTCCACCGGAAAACTTCCCAGACAATTCGAAAGCGGGGGCCCATGTGCAGCTGCGCGGCCAGAAAAATTCCCGCGCGGTGGCCCAGCGCCAGCAGGCCGAAAGACGCGAAGAAAAAGGCCGAGGTCACGATGGGAACGCCGATCGCGATCATCCTTTTCTTCCAAAAACTCCGCGTCTCCGGGACGTTGTAGGCATGGCTCAGGGCTTCCATCAGGCTCACAATGCCGGAAGAGCAAGCCCAGGCAGTGCCGATAAATCCGAGGGAAAGGAAGGTCTTGTTCTTATGGGCCAGGTTCAAAATTGTTTGCAGGGCAAGATCTCTTGCTTCGGACGGAAAGTGTCGAACAATGGCATTCGATACGTTGCTCCAAAGGTTGGTGTAGGGAAGAAATCCCGCCAGCGCCCCGAGGACCACGAAAAACGGAAACAGGGCAAGAACAAAGAAATACGCCATTTGCGCGGCGACGTTAATGCAATCTTCCTTCACGCACTCGATCCAGATCTGGCGAAGCGCCTCCCAGACCCCGAGCCTGTGCGAGCGGGCGCCAAGAGCGTCAGCCGGGTAAGTCGCGTGCGTCGCGTTGTGAATCGACACCTTTAGTAACCCCGAAATCCGAGACTACGCCGCGAGATAACAGACTACGTTACGAGATTTCCCCCGCAGGCCGCATCCGGCCATTACCCTATACAAGATTCGGCACTAGTGTATGAACGGCCCGGTGGGCCTGGCTGCGCCGAACCCGATGGCGTTCGGACTTAAAGAGGCATTCCGGCGGGTCGCGCAATCGTATGCTTTATGCCTGCCCGCTTCTTTGACTCCGCAGTTTGCAAGCAACGCCAGTAAGCGTATGATTCCCCCAACGTTCCGGCAGGACAATGACTCTTGGACGCAGGGCCTGGAATCGCTGAGGCGGTCGGAGCGCGCCATCTTTCGCAAAACCCTCTGTCTCAAAGCAAGGGTGCGAATCGAAGTGTGGGATTGAAGGAGGTTGCAATGAAGCGTGGATTCGGATCGGTTTTGTTCCTTCTCGTTTTTGCCACCGCCGCCCTGGCACAGCAAGGTGCCCCGCCGCCGGCCAAGGCCTTTGCAACTGCTCCGGAGATCTCGTACGACTCCGTACCCAATTTTCTGAAGCTCCCGAAGGGCTTGTACCTTGGCGAAGGCATCGGCGTGGCGCGAAATTCCAAGGGAAATGTTTTTGTTTACACCCGCGGTGGGGAAGCGTCGCGGCTGTTTGAGTTCGATCCCAAGGGAACGTTTGTCCGCGAGATTGGCAAGGGCCTCTATGGATTTCAGATGGCGCACGCCGTTCGCGTCGATCCCCAGGACAACATCTGGGTCGTGGACGAAGGCACGGACATGGTCATCAAGTTCACTCCGGATGGACGCGTGGCCATGACCATGGGCAGACGGCCGGAGTTGGCCGGAGGTGTTCACGCCACGCCTCCGCCAAATGCTCCCCCGCCACCCGCTACGCCGTACCGATTCGGCCGGCCCACGGACGTCGCTTGGGATGCCGCCGGAAACATTTTTATTGCTGATGGCTACACCAACTCACGCGTCGTGAAATATGACAAGAATGGCCGGTACATCAAGGAGATAGGCACCCGGGGAACCGAGCCAGGCCAGTTCAATACTCCTCATTCCATTCAAACCGACGCCAACGGCAACGTATACGTCGCGGACCGTGGAAACCGGCGAATTCAGGTCCTGACCAATGACCTCACGGTGAAAAGCATCTACGACAACGTGGGCGCCCCGTGGGCTGTCTGCATTACTCCGGGCCCGCATCAGTATCTCTACAGTTCCAACTCTTACCCGGACAACAATAATTCGAGGGCGCTCAATGTCTCCGGCGAAGTCTACAAGATGGAGTTGAACGGGACTGTTGTGGGTAAATTCGGCAAGGCTGGCAAGCAACTGAAAGAGTTCAGCACCATACATGCCATTGACTGCCGAAACGAGAATGATCTCGTGGTAGGCGAGATCACCGCCTGGCGGGTGCAGAAAATTCAGCTGCATCCCTCGGTTCAGGCTTCCCGTCGGTAAGCCAGCGACGACGATGACAAACAAAACGAGATCGCGCCTTTTGGAGGTTCCCATGCGACGTTTTTTGCAGCTCTTTCTGTTGGCCGTGGTGGTGCTCTTTACCCGGCCTCTTTTCGCGCAATCGGCGATTCCTGAAATACCCTATGACTCCGCGCCCAATCTCCTGAAAATGCCGGACGACATCTATCTCGGAGAGGTCCTGGGTGTGTCCACGAATTCCAAGGGACACATTTTCGTCTATACGCGCACCGGCTCTGCCAACGTGACCACCGGCACAAACCGCGTTTTTGTGCGTTCCAGTTCGCGCCTTTTTGAGTTCGATCAGAACGGCAAATATCTGGGAGAGATCGGGCAGGGGCTCTATGGATTTGTCCAAGCGCACGCCGTGCGCGTCGACCCCCAGGACAACATTTGGGTTGTGGACGAGGGTTCCAACATGGTGATTAAATTCGATCCCGAGGGCCATGTCCTGATGACCTTGGGCAGAAAGCCGGAAGCGCTCGACAACCCGGCACGCACCGAGCCGCCCCCCGCTCCCGGCAGTGGCGCAGGCGTTCCCGGAGACAATTTTAATGGCCCGTCCGATGTAGCTTGGGATGCTGCCGGAGATATCTTCGTGGCGGATGGCTCGAGAAATTCCAGGATCGCGAAGTTCGACAAAAATGGCATGTTCATCAAGTCTTGGGGGACCCGGGGAACAGCGCCGGGCCAGTTCAACGTTCCCCACTCGATCATCGTGGACGCCAAAGAGAATATTTATGTGGCCGACCGCGGCAATAAGCGCATACAGGTATTCGATACGGATGGCAATCCCAAGGCCCAGTACACCAACATCGGTTCACCCTGGGAGCTTTGCATCACCTCCGGGCCGCATCAGTACCTCTACTCTTCCGATTCCAATACCAACGATTTCGACAACGCGACCATCTATAAAATGGAACTCGACGGTACCGTGCTGGGCAAGTTCGGCGCGGGCGGCAAGCAGCTGAAGGAATTCGGCACGATTCACCAGATGGACTGCCGCAAAGACAATGAGCTCTACGTGGGTGAGATCACCAATTGGCGCGTACAAAAGCTCACCCTGCACCCGGAAAAGGCGGAGACCATTCGCAGCTCCGCCAAAGCGACAAAGTAACGGCATACTTTGAGGGGGGATGAAGTTCAGGATGAAGTCCAGTGAGTGAAGCTACCCCTATGAAAACGAGCCCGACTGGGAAGTTGGTCTGGTTCGCCGTCGCCGCGGTTGGCGCGATAGCCTTGGGAGTGATCGCCACCGCCCGTGGTGAATCCATCAACGCCGTCTGGCTCGTGGTCGCGGCGGCTTGCGTTTTTGCCATCGGCTACCGCTTTTACAGCCGCTTCCTTGCCTACCGCGTATTGAAGCTGGATGATTCGCGCGCCACTCCCGCCGAACGTCTCGAAGACGGCCGCGACTTCGTGCCCACCAACAAATGGGTGGTCTTCGGCCATCATTTCTCGGCCATTGCGGGCCCTGGCCCCTTGGTCGGCCCGATACTGGCGGCGCAATTCGGCTATCTGCCCGGAACATTGTGGATCGTCATTGGCGGGGTCCTGGCCGGCTGCGGTGCAGGATTTTGTGGTTCTGTTTTGTTCGGTGCGGCGCGACGGCAAATCGCTCGGGCAGATGGCCAAGGAAGAGATCAGTGGCATCGCCGGTTTTACGGCGTTGATCGGCGTGCTTTCCATCATCACCATCATCATTGCTGTCGTCGGCCTGGTGGTGGTGAATGCGCTCAAGGGCAGTCCCTGGGGATTTTTCACCATCGCCATGACCATCCCCATCGCGCTTGCTGATGGGAATCTACATGCGCTTTCTCCGGCCCGGCCGAGCCACTCGAGGCGTCCATCTTCGGGTTTGTGCTGGTTATGGCCGCGGTGATCGGCGGACGCTACATCGGCGAATCGCCGAGCCTCGCGCCGCATTTCACCTACAGCGCCATCGGCCTGGCCTGGATGATCGTAGTTTACGGTTTCGCTGCGTCCGTCACTGCCCGTATGGCTGATTGCTGGCGCCGCGCGACGCTCTGAGCACCTTCGTGAAGCTGGGCACGATTCTCTTGCTGGCCGTTGGGATTCTCGCGGTCCGGCCGACGATGCTGATGCCGGCGCTTACGCGATTTGTGGACGGCACCGGCCCGATCTTTGCCGGCAAGATCTTTCCGTTTTGCTTCATCACCATTGCCTGCGGCGCCCTGTCCGGGTTCCATTCGCTGATCTCCTCCGGAACAACCCCGAAGATGCTGAGTAAGGAGAGCCAGGCGCGCATGATCGGTTACGGCAGCATGCTGATGGAGAGTCTTTGTGGCCGTGATGGCCATGGTCGCGGCGTGCGTGCTGAAGCCGGGCATCTATTTCGCGGTGAACAGCCCGGCGGGCGTGGTCGGCGCTCTGCCGCAGCAGGCCGTGGCCACGATCTCCAGCTGGGGCTTTCCCGGTCACCGCGCAGGACATGGCCAGATCTGGCCGCGAAAGTCGGCGAAGTACGCTTTTCAATCGCACCGGCGGCGCGCCCTCGCTGGCTGTCGGCATGGCGCACATCTTCGCGGGATCGCTCGGCGGTTCGGCGGTGATGGGTATCTGGTATCACTTCGCCATCATGTTCGAGGCGCTTTTCATCCTGACGATTCTGGATGCCGGCACGCGCGTCGGCCGCTTCATGCTGCAGGATCTGCTGGGCCATTTCTGGAAGCCGCTGGGCAAGACGAGTTGGTACCCGGGCATCATCGCTCACCAGCGCGCTGATCGTGTCTGGCCTGGGGATATTTTCTCTTTCAGGGCGTGCTCGACCCGCTCGGCGGCATCAACAGCCTGTGGCCGCTGTTCGGAATCTCCAATCAGCTTCTCGCCGCCATTGCGTTGTGCGTCTGCACCACGGTCCTGATCAAGATGGAGAAGAGCCGCTACGCCTTGGTCACGCTGGCTCCGCTGGTTTGGGCTGGTCTCTGCCACCATGACCGCGAGCTTCCAGAAAATCTGGAGTCCTCTCCCCGCCCTCGGATTTCTGGCCCATGCCCGCTATTTAGCGGATCAGATTGCCGCCGGCGCGATTCCGGCCGAACAGGTCATGCAGACGCAGAGATTGATTTTCAATGATCGCCTGGACGCCATGGTGACGCTCGTTTTTGCCGCTTTGGTTGTGGTCATCCTGATCGAATCCGGCCGCAACTGGTGGCTCTACGCCTCGGGAAGAAAGCGTGTGGAGCTCTGTGAAGCTCCTGTCGAACTGTCGCGGCTGACCGCGTAGGCTATCGCGTGTCCGGCGGAAATATCGCTAGACTTTCGTGAGAATTTGCTTGCGCGAAAAGCATCTGCTGGAGCCGCGCCCGGGCGGGAAATGACTCGGAATTCCTTGACACCTGCCGTGAAGGGTTGTCTAATCAAAGTTGTTAGATAAGATTCGACGCAGTGTTATTCGTGATGACTGGTTGGAAGGTTTGCCATACATCGTGCGGCTAAGTCCCTTTCTGCGCGAATCACAAATCTGAGTCCTTAACTGCAGGGATATCCCTGATCTCGAGGCTATTCGCAAATGAAAGAAGTAACAATTGGAATTGGCGGAGCGGCTGGAGACGGTATCGATAAGTCCAGCGAGACGCTGGCAAAGACCGCCGCGCGCTCGGGGCTTTACGCCTACGGATTCAACAGCTATCAGTCCGTGATTCGCGGCGGCCACATCTGGCTGCGCCTGCGCATGGGCCAGGAGAAGGTCTATTCGCAAGGCGATCATCTCAACGCGCTCATCGCCCTGAACCAGGACTCCATCGAGCGCCATGCCCCGGAAGTCGAATCCGGCGGCGCCATCCTGTTCAATGCCGACAAGCTCAAGATCAATATTCCCATTCGCGATAACGTTCTCACGGTGCCGCTGCCCGTCGCGCAACTGATCAAGCCCTTTGCCCCCGTTGCGCCCGTCATGCAAAACACGGTGGCCGTCGGCGCCCTGATCTTTCTTTTCGGCCTCGATTTTGATGTTGCCTCGAGCGTGCTCGCCGACACCTTCTCGCACAAAGGACAAGGCGTCATCGACCAGAACGTGGGCATCCTGAAGGCCGGATACGAATACGCCAAGGAACATTTCGTGCCGCTCGGCTATCAATGGCAATTTTCCGGCAAGCGCCGTCCCTATGTCACCGGTAACGAAGCATTCTCGATCGGCGCCGTAGCCGGCGGCTGCCGGTTCTATTCCGCCTATCCCATGACCCCGGCATCCGGCATTCTCACCTGGATGGCCGAGCACTCCGAGCGCTGCGGCGTTGTCGTCAAGCAGATGGAAGACGAGTTGGCCGTGGCCAACGTGTGCGATCGGCGCCGGATTATGCCGGTGCGCGCGCCATGTGCGCCACCTCCGGCGGCGGTTTCGCCCTGATGACCGAAGCGATCGGCATGGCCGGCATGATCGAAGCGCCGGTCGTCTTCATCGAAGTGCAACGCGGCGGGCCTTCCACGGGTATTCCCACCAAGCAGGAGCAAGCCGATCTCAACCAGGTTTACGGCGCATCCGCGGGCGATTTCCCGCGCATCATTATCGCGCCCAAGGACACTGCCGATTGCTTCGACGCCTCCGTCGAAGCCTTTAACCTCGCGGAAAAATATCAATGCCCGGTCATCATCATCTCCGACCTGCTGCTCTCCGAGCATCCCGAAACGGTTGAGCCCGAGCGCTTCAAGGCCGAGGTGCCCATCGATCGCGGCGAGCCCTGGTCAAGGAAGTGGAATGGCAAAAACGGCCATTTCAAGCGATTCGAATTTACCGGCTTCCGGCATCTCCCCTCGCGTCGTTCCCGGCACGGCCAACGCCATGCATATCGCCGCTACCGACGAGCACGACGAGGAAGGCATACTGATCAGCGACGTTTTCTGCAACTCCGCCGTTCGTCGCAAGATCGCGGAAAAGCGCATGAAGAAAATGGACCTCGCCCTCAAGGACCTCCCGGCGCCCCAGCTCGAGGGGCCTGCCAATGCGGACGTAACCTTGATCGGCTGGGGATCCACCGAGGGCGTGATTCGAGAAGCGGTCGAGCAGCTGAACGCCTCGGGAATCACGCGCCAATCAGCTCCATTTCAAGTATCTGCTGCCGTTCCACAGCAAGGAAGCCACCGAAATTCTCAAGAACTGCAAGCGCACCATCTGCGTGGAAATGAACTCCACCGGACAATTTGCGCGGCATCTGCGCGCCGAGACCGGCCACGCCGTCAGCGACAAGATTCTGAAGTACGACGGCGAGCCGTTCGAGCCCGCCGGCGTCGCCGCGCAGGTCCGCGCCCTTCTCAAGGGCCAGGCGCATTCGCTCGACGTCAGCCGATGACGAGGCGCGCGAGATTGCCTACCACTACGTGCGCGTCTATCTGGGCGAAGAGGTTCGTCCCGGGCAAGATCACCAAGGCCGAGGGAAATGGCCACGGAGAACCCGTGTGGAATATCGAGATCGTAAATCGCGATACCGGCGCGAAGCAGCGGAGAGCTGCAAGTAGGTGTTCAGACGGGCTCGACCTATTCCTGGCAGCCGGCCTAATTAGCGAGTCAAGGGGGAAGAATGGCAACGATTGTAGAGCTTCCGATTCAGAGTTTTGAGGGTGTAGTCGATCCGGACTGGTGCCCCGGTTGCGGCGACTTCGGCGTCCTGAAGGGCGTGAAGTCGGGAGCCGCCAAAGCCGGCGTCGCGTCAAAGGACCTGGTCATCGTCTCCGGCATCGGCTGCTCCTCCAACCTGCCCGGCTATGTGCACTCCTACGGCGTGCACTCCCTGCATGGACGCGCTGTCGCGGTGGCCACCGGCATCAAGCTGGCCAACACCGATCTCAAGGTGGTCATCACCGGCGGCGATGGCGACGGCTACGGCATCGGCATCGGCCACTTCATCCACGCCATGCGCCGCAACCTCGATCTCACCTACATCGTCATGGATAACCAGATCTACGGCCTCACCACCGGCCAGGCATCGCCGACCACGATGAAGGACCAGCGCACCAAGTCCACGCCCAACGGCAACGTCGAGTTGCCGCATCAATCCGCTGGCCCTGGCCCTGGTTTCCGGCGCCACCTTCGTGGCGCGCGGCTTTTCCGGCGAACCCAATCACATGGCCGACTTGATCGCCGCGGGCATTCAGCACAAGGGATTTGCGCTGATCGACGTCTTCAGCCCCTGCGTCACCTACAACAAGGTGAACACCTACGCCTACTTCAAGAAGCGCTGCTACAAGCTCGAAGACGAAAAGGGCTACGATCCGGCGAACGTTCGCACGGCCATGGAGCGATCGCATGAATGGGGCGACCGCATCCCCCTCGGCCTGTTTTTTAAGGACGACCAGCCCACCTACGAGTCAAGCGACGCCGTGCTTCGCAAAGGCTCCATCGCCAAGGCGGATATGCACATCGATAAGGGCGTTTTTCAAAGTCTCGTTACCGAATTGATGTAGTCTTGTAAATCGCGGCGGCTTGCCGCGATTCCGCGAGAAATAAAAAAGGGCCGGCTTCTCGCCGGCCCTTTTTTATTTCTCGCACCGGGTCGGCTTCGTCAACCGACGCACACTATTTACAACCAGGAAGCACAACGCCGCGGCGCACAAGGCGCTAAACGCGCCTGAAAAAAAACTGCGCCGCAGCGTCAGGGAGGCATTGCGAAAAATCTCCCCTGCGCTGCGGCGCTTTGTCTTGCGAGAACGCTACGGCTGGACCCGCGAGTGCCGCCTTATTTGGCAGGCCCCCCGTTTGCGGGACCCCAACCGGACGGGTTAGCTAGTTTGTCGCGATACTCGATGCCCTCCGACGGCACGCACAGCGTCTCTTCGAACTCCTGATCCTTCATCCAGTAGTAATTCGTCTTCATCAATTGAAAGGGCTTGGTGTAGAACTTCGGATCGTCAACCGTTACCGTCGCCTCCAGGTGGTATTGGTCCGTCCGCGTCCAGCGCTCCTGCACGTGCGCGGCGTTGGTATGCGGATGACCCACCTCGTCGAGCCAGCTTCGCGGATCCAGGCCTGTCGTATCGATCACGAAAACGTTGTCCCCGTCCCAATGTCCGACGGAGTATCCGTAAAACCTCGAATCCGGCGCTCCCGCGGCATCCACCTTTGCGGGGAGCTGCCTCCCGTCCGTCCACACCTCTCGGTACACTCTCTGTTGCTCGAACATCATGAACATGCGGTTCGCCATCGGCTCGAACAAGATTCCTCCCCTCATACTTACCGCGTGGTTCAACAGGTCGCGCGGAACCCCGAGAGGATCGCAGACCATGAAGGGGTCGTTCGTGGCCCTGAGCGCCGCCTCAGACGCGGCCGCCGCGCCTGCGGAGGGAACCGGCTTATTGACAGCGAAGGCTGCCTTGCCCGCGGCGGTCATATCGGGGTAAGGGCCCATCACCGTTTTTATGGGACCCACCCAGGCGCCAGTCAGGTCGTGCTTGGGAGCGGGGCCGGGCGGGGTCGGCATTTCGGGGACTCCCGCAGTGACGAAACCTGGCTGCGGTGCCCGAGGTGCTCGTTCCTGAGCCATTGCAGCCGACGAAAGGGCCACTACGGCCAATGAAGCAACGATTACTTTGGCGAGCGGATTGCGCATTTAAGCTGTCCTCCTTGATCTCAACCGCGGAGCACTGAAAATCGGCCCTCACGAAACAGCAACGGCGGGCGCAAAGAACGACCGCGACCCGCCGAAGTTGCCACGCTTACTGGATGTCCTCTACTGATCCACAGCGACGATCTTTACTTGGCTTCCTTGTTGCCCGTGCCCGGGTTACCGCCCGCATCGGGGCCGTATCCGCTCTTGTTGCCGGCATCGCCGCCAAGCTGAGTGTCGTGCAATGTGGAGCCGTCGGCGAGCACGATCTTATTCAGGCGCCCTGCGGGCAGGCCTGTTTTGGCGGTGTACATGAAGACGTCGATCACGTCGCCCGGCGTCAGCGAACTCTTGTTCCACCCGATCAGCTTCAGCGCTTCGGGACTGGCAGTTTCGGCCGTCCAATGTACGACCGTGCCCTTGGCATCCTTCACATCGAATTCAATCAGGCTGTGAGGATTGGCCCACGCGAATTTCGTCACCGTGGCTTGCTTGAATTCGGACAGCTTGTTCTCGTACGCGACGTTCCCGTGATGGGCGAGCAAAGGCCCGCAAACACCCAGAAGGATAACGCTCAAGACGAACGTCACCAGCAGCTTGCTTTTCATTCGTCACCTCGGTAAAAAACTTTTAAGGTCGAGCAAAACCGGCGAAAGAAGGTATGCCGGATTCTCCCCTTAGACTCTCCAGAACGGGCATGATCATACACCTATCTTTTCATTTCGCAACGACGGAAAAAAGAGCCCGCAGAGCTACTCTTGCTCCACGGTTGCACGAAATGGAGCGGCCGCATGCCTGTCGACCTGTCCCTTTGTTAGACTCCCCCGGCGCCTCCTGCGTTACCAAATACGCCACCTGAGAAGAGTTTGCGGGATTATCGGGAATTGAGCGTCAATCGGAGTCGAGCGTCCATCGAAAGTCCGGCTAACCCGTGGCTATTCGCTTTCGACCTGCTTCGCCTTGACGTACCGGTGCGCGCTGTAGCGGAGGATCCAGATCGCGCCCGCAAGCGCGACAACCGTGGCCGCGAGCAGCCCCAGTTCCACCAGCAGGTTACGGAATAGCTCCGGGTGCGCCTCCAGATCGGTTGAGGTCGCCGTAATCACCAGCATCCGCCGGATGCCGGCGATCACGCCGATAATCAGGAATGGCTCGGCGTTCAGGGTGTGGGACTCGAGCGAGATCGCTACCGTGTACACAATCTCCATGGTCATCATCACCAGGAGCACCGTGTTCAGGATCTCGATCGCCTTGTGCTCGATTTCGCCCGGCCCGTGGTGCACCGCTTCGTTGAGGTCGTACATGCTCGAATACAGGAGCAGCACAGCGACCAATACGAGCGCCACGCCAATCAGCACCAGCACCACGCTCTCGGATCCCCCGAGCAGTTTGGCCGCATGCGAAGTCCAGGGCTTCAGCCCGGCTCCCCCGCCATGTTTGTCATCGCTCATCGCACAGAAAAATAGCTGAAATCCGCATCGAGAGCCAGCGATTTACCTCTTTCGAGGATAATGCTCACGCAAGCTTGAGCAGTTTACCGGTCGCCTCGGTGCGGGATCTTGGGATTGAACTGCGGATCCATCACTTTGCGGGCGGTTTCGGCTCCAAACACCGGCAACGCCGGGTCCGTAAGCAGTCCGATTTGCTTCAGCACGGAAGCCTGGTCCCAGTAGATGTGCTCGTGAGCGAGCTTTCCTTCCCTGAATCGCACGATGGCCACCAGCGGAACCTCCACGCGCCGATGGGTCGGAGCAATTCCGGGCAGCATCCAGGGAATTTCCTGCGTGTGCGTGAAAGAGAAGATCATTTCGTCGACAAGCTGGTTCTCGCCGACGGTGCGCGAAACAGGCGTCAGCGTGGTGTCGGGCGGCATGCTGGGAATGAAGTCGCGCGAATAAAAAATGCGCAGGGCATCCTTCCCGAAGCCACCGGTCAGAACGGGCACGTGGTTCACGTAGGCATCTTCTACCATCGTGGCCAGCGTGGCTTCCGGGTCGCGGGTAACGAATTCATGGGAGGTGTGTTCTTCCCAGAGTCGGATGAGATCGGTTTCTGGCATGGACGGAATTATAGGTTTCTTCCGCGGTCCAGTCACGTCGCAGTCCGGCGAGTATCAGTCGACTCACTTTAGGCCCGAATGCCCTATAATCCGATGCTCAAGGTATCCCGAGGCCGAGAATGTCGCGGCCCTGAAGCGACCCCGAGCGGGCGATCGATCATTTGCGCAGCGCGCTGGTACTTTCGAGCCGCAGGCGCCGGCCACAAAAGGCATCGAGGAGGACGCCGTTATGGATCAGATCAGGCGCAAAATACTTGCGACGGGAGCCGCGGCGACGGCGATGGCCGCCGTGCGGCGCGTGTTTGGCCAGCAGACTGGGAAAGGAGCAGGTGCCATGTCCTTCTACGAAAAGGGTCCCGTTCGCATCCGTTATCAGGAGGCCGGTTCCGGTTTTCCGTTGTTGCTCATTGCCGGCGGCGGATTGAACTCCACGATCGCCGGCTTGACCGGGCCTTTTAACTCCATCGAGGAGTTCAAGGGAGAGTACCGCTGCGTCGCGGCGGACCTGCGCAACGCCAATCCCGGTCAGTCCTCGGGTCCGCTCGAGATCGACCGGCCATGGGATTCACACACCGACGACCAACTCGCTGTGTTGGATCACCTCGGGATCAACAAGTTCATGGTGATGGGCTTCTGCATCGGCGGCCCCTTCATCTGGAACCTTTTGAAGCGCGCGCCCGATCGGGTGGTCGCGGCCGTACTGGCGCAGCCCGTCGGGTTCCGGCCGGAGATGCCCACCCTGATGTACGACGGCAGTATGACCGGTTGGGGTCCGGATTTGGTCAAGCGCCGGCCCGAAATCACCATGGAGATGGTCGAGAAATATCTCACCAGGATGTACCGCACCAACCCCGACTTCGTCTTTACCGTGACGCGCGATTTCGTGCGCAACTGCCAGACGCCCGTACTGATCCTGCCGGATGATATCCCGGCGCATCCGTATGCCGTCGCGATGGAGGCCGCGATGCTCGCGCCCAACGCCGAAGTGAGCATGTTCCCGTGGAAGGAGCCTAAGGAGCGGATTCCCCTGGCGGTGCGCCAGATACGTTCCTTCCTTCGCGCACATCACCCGGCTTCTGCATAGACATACGATAGGGCGGCAGGCGCCCCATGGGGATTGGCATAACCTCGAGGCGGAAAATGCGTTACTTCCTCCTGGGAGGCGGTATTTTCCTCGCTCTCCTGGCTGGCGTGCTGGCGATCACTAGGGGGTCATTGGATCTGTATATCCTTGACCGGTATTTTCTGATCTTGCCTGGTCGGCTTCTTCTTGTCTCGGCTCTCTTCGTTCTTATCGCATTGGCCGTTCGGGACGGCAAGAGGTAGATTTCGAGCTAGTGTTGCGACCCATTGAGACCACCCCGTTTCTCGCGACTCATCTGGGTTAGGCGGATGGTCGTTTGTTTTGGAATGGTTGCGAACGAGATTGCATATTCCCGCGTGCTATCCGCACTGGAGTATGAGACATCAGGAGCTTGGCTCGCGCCGCACTCTAGCTGATAATAGCGCCCTGGAGAGCCCAGTTGATTCGACGCAATGCCATGGCGCTGTCATTTGTGGCTGCGGCGTTTCTTTCGAGTTTGCTCCTGCAGCGATTTTTCCCTTACCCTTTTCTGTTTCTATTCTTTGCCGGTGTGATGGCCAGCGCCTGGTATGGCGGAATAGGTCCTGGGCTGTTTGCCGTAGTCCTCTCCACGGTCGCCGTTGATTATTTCTTTGTTCCGCCCCTCCATTCGTTCGCGGTAAATACGACGGATAGCGCTTACTTTGCAGCCTTCATTGCTTGTGCGTTAGTGGCGAGCTGGGTAAGTTCTTCCAAGAAGCAAGCCGAAGCGGCGCTTCGAGAGGCTCGTGATCAGCTTGAGCTGCGAGTAGCCGAGCGCACTTCCGAACTGGAGAAAACGATCGCAGAGTTGAGGGAGAATCAGCGCCAGAAACTTCTGCTGGAGGGCGAAAGATCGACTCTATCAGACCAGCTGGAAACGCGGAAACTGCTCGATCGCGCCAAAGGAATTCTACAACGCGACCTAATGCTAACGGAAGAAGAGGCATACCGCACAATCAGGAGAGAGAGCCAGGACCGGCGGAAGTCCATGAAAGAGATCGCGGAATCTATCGTTGTGAACGATGAGCTCAAACACACCGCAGCAAGGACGAAAGCAAGCGAACCACGCCAGTAGCCGGACCCTTCTAAATTTTCGTTGACTCCAGGCCTGAAAATCTGCAGACTGCGCGCGTAGAGCCCACAATGCCGTAGGCTCTAACCCTCTTTTCGGCGAAGAAAAGAGGGGCTTTGGTCTTTTCGCTCCTCCGGAACCACCTGGGACACGGAGACGTGTCCAACTCAAGAAATACATAGAGCTCTACGACGAGCTGAACTGAGTGCCGTGACGCTGTGGTGGCGTGGTGTATCCCATTACGTTACGTGTCTACAGCCATAGGTAGATGTCTCAAACCCGGCGGAGGCGGAGGAAACCAAAGTAGCCATGGGCGATTCGCATTACATCCACATTCGCCGCCCTGCCGTGCATCCCGCGTGGCAACTTAGCTCCATATGGCGGTTCATAGCCACGCATGTAGGTGCGCCCGTCTCAGTTCTAGCCGAGCAAGCTCAGTCAAGCGGCGAGAGTATTTACGGACTCGTGGAACAAGTTCCTTTTCCGCCGTTTTTGGGGGGAGAGCATCTCCTCGGGGGAAATCGATCTTGTGATTGACAGCTACGAAAACGTTATGCTGCGCAACCGCTTTCGTTGGACAGACTCCGCTCACGAGCATCCCGAGGATTTTACCGGCGAAGTCGTTCAGGGCACTTTCTCACCTCAGGCAACCGCCACGCTGACGACCTTATTCCTGCGACATACCGGCAAGGGTCTTCGCATTGTGACGGATATCGAGGCAGCAAATAAAAAGGGTGGCGCCTTGATCTGTTATGGCAGTTCCGATTCCAATTTCAAAACCTTTGAACTTGAGGCCGAATCCGGGGGAGCCCTGTGCCAATCCACTTTCAATGACAGTGGCGAGCGTGGGTTCCGAGTAGGTGGAAATGTCCACTCGATCGAAAAACGTGACGGCGTTACCTACGACAAGGCCATTGTTCTACGACTAGCCGGTCAGCAAGACACTGGTCAGTGTCAGGTCGTTTGTGCGGGGCTGTCCGAGTGGGGCAGCCTCGCGGCTGTCCATTACCTTGTAAGGAACTGGAAAGCTCTTCATAGACGTTTCGATGGCTTTGGGCAGCGCAGGGACTTTTGCGTCTTGCTCGAAGTCCCTTTCGGAAATTGCGATGAAGCGCGGGAACTCGCTGCTGCGGTTTGGTGGAATCGAAACGGGCACGTGAATGAATGACAAACAAATCTGTTTTTCAATCTGCGTAATAACATGCCGACGGACCCTTCCTTAACGAAAACGCAGGGCTCAGCCCATCCTATCCCTAAGGTAGTCGTAGCCACTACCGCTATGCTGAGCTTCATCTCCTTCTGGCGAGCGGCCGCGATAGTGCTCAATGACATGGGCTCCTCTGCGTTTTACGCAGGTGCAATCGCTGAGGAGGCTTTTGGCAAAACAGCGCCGTGGTTCATCCTGGCCGTTATGCTTTTGGCGTACGCGGTGTGCGCGCTGTACATGGAAAGCTGCAGCATGTTTGTCCGCGGCGGCGTCTATCGCGTTGTGAAGGAGGCCATGGGCGGCAGGATGGCAAAGCTTTCCGTCTCTGCCCTGATGTTCGACTTCATTCTTACCGGACCCATCAGCGGCGTATCGGCAGGCCATTACCTGGTCGGATTTGTGAATGAGTTGCTCCGGTTCGCGCATCTGAACATTACGATTCCCGAAAATTTCAGCGCCGCTTTATTTGCCATCGCCGTCACTCTGTATTTTTGGTGGGAGAATATTAAAGGAATTCATGAATCGAGCGGGAAGGCGCTGCGGATCATGTACGTCACGACGGCCATGGTCGTCGTCATGCTCGTGTGGTGCGGATATACGCTTTGGGTGCGAGGCGTTCATCTTCCTCCCTGGCCAGAGCCCTCCAATTTGACCTTCTCCAAGACGGCGCTCGGCTGGTTACGGTATACGAACTGGCCCTACACCATCGGAGTGATCGGTATTTTCATCGCCCTAGGCCATTCGGTCCTGGCAATGAGCGGCGAAGAGACGCTGGCGCAGATCTATCGCGACCTCGAGCATCCCAAAATGCGGAACCTGAAAAAGGTGAGTTTGATCATCCTCGCCTATAGTTTGGTTTTCACCGCGGGCGTGTCCTTCTTCGCCGTAATGATCATTCCCGACGCAACCCGGAGCCAATACTTTGGCAATCTGATTAGCGGACTGGCGATGAATTTCGTCGGGCCTTATAGCCTCCGCCTCGTCTTTCAAGCTTTTGTTGTGCTGGTCGGGGTTCTGATGCTCTCGGGGGCCGTGAATACCGCCATTGTAGGTTCGAATGGTGTGCTCAACCGCGTTGCCGAAGACGGGATTCTACCGGATTGGTTCCGCCAGCCCCATCGGCGTTTTGGGACCTCGTATCGCATCATCAACCTGGTTACCGGGCTTCAGATCGCCACGATCCTTCTGAGCCGCGGAAATATCTTTCTCCTCGGCGAAGCCTATGCGTTCGGTGTCATGTGGAGCTTTGCCATGAACGGCGCGGCCGTGCTGGCGCTGCGCTATAAGGAACCCGGAGCGCGGGAATTTCGCGTGCCTTTTAACTTGAAATTAGGGAATGTGGAGATTCCGATGGGCTTGATGCTGATCACCCTGACTCTGCTGGCCCTTTGCACGTCAATCTCTTCACGAAAGAGATCGCCACGATTTCCGGCATTGTGTTTACAGCCGCGTTTTTTGCGACATTCACGGTGGCTGAAAGGATCACCAAAAAACGCGGCAACGTGGGGGCTGACCTTGATCAGTTCAATGTCGCATCACGCACTGATCTGACCAGCCGAGACCGTTGGCGCGCGGCCCGGCAACGTCCTCGTTCCCGTCAGTAATTACCATGCGCTTTATCATCTCGGAGCCGTTCTGGATCGCGTCAAGACGGAGCGACGCGACATCGTTGTGCTGCATGTGCAAGTCATGCGCCGGACCGGCTCTGGCGAAGTTGAATTCGAAGCGGATCAGCTATTTGGCAGTATCGAACAGTTTTTATTTACGAAAGCTCTTTCCATGGCCGAGCAGCGTGGCAAGCCGATCCGGCTGGCTGTGGTTGCCGCTAATGAATTGGAGGATGGTATCCTGCGCGCCGCGGCTAACCTGCAGTCCTCAACGATTGTCCTAGGACGCTCGGCCAAAATAGGCTTAGCTGAGCAGGCGCGCCAGTTTGGTCTCGCCTGGGAAGGTTTGCCGGACCCCCGACCGCAGTTTAATCTAGAAATCTACACTCCCGGCGGAGACCATGAGTTTTTCTTGCTTGGTCCGCATGCACCCAACCTGACGAGGAACGAGGTGAATCTGGTCCACCAACTCTGGTTGCGCCTCAGCGAACGGCTGAGGCCAGAAGAGCTGCATCACCACGACGTAGTGCACTTCGCGCTAAACGAATTGAAACTAGAGCTTATGAACGGGAAGGAAGGCGAACTCGTTCAACGCCTCAGGGAGCACGTGATTCAAAATAAAGCACAGCGTCAGCAGTCTCCACCCTCATGACCCGCTGCTTGGGAAACCGCTTGAAAATTCGCTCCCTACTTCGACGGCTCCAGAACCAATCGCTGGCTAACGTGTTGTTCGACGGCCGCGCGCGAATACAGCATCGGGATATATTGTCCCTGATCCCACAAAGGCAGCAGGTCAGAGTAGTGCGGGCTTCCTGGGACTCCGCTCTCGCCCGGTGAATTAACCATAACGGAGTTATCCCAGGCGCCTACGTCGAGGATCTGCCGCCAGGTCGGCCCGCCGGTTTGATAGAAGACTGACTCGCCACGCCGAGCGCCTCCGGTTGCATTGATGGTGCTGGCATCGCCCGGTCTTGGTATGGGACCGAGGTCGACCAGTGACTTCATTTCCGGAATGGTTTCGAGTGAATGGTGGAACACGACGGAGTGAATGCGCCCCCAAGACCATTTCGAAGAATCCGGCCCTTCCATCTGCCCAAGCCGGCTGTAGGCGGCCTGCAAGCTATCCTGCATGATTTGTTTGCGGGCGGCTTGCGGCTGATCTCCGAAGGTTTCCGCGTCCGGATGTTCCAGGTGGCGGATGATGAGGTCCGCACCCCCATTACCCACGATGCGCGCGACACCGCTCGGGTCCGTGGTTCCGGTGGCCGCAATCATGCGGCGCATCACGGCCTCCTGCAGGTTATTGAGCCACAACTCATAAAGCGCGGCCGCGGCGGAGTCACGCGTGGCGGCGCCGTCCCAGTGCAGCAACATTTGGATAGCTGGATCCTGGCTGTTGCCGCTGACGTCGCCAAGTAAGTGCACCAGCTCGCGGCCGGGGAGCGGCGTAACATCATTCTGCATGCGCTCCATGTCCACAACGCCAAGCTTGTGCTTCTGGTCCACGGCCTGTTGCAGAAGCTCGGTGATGCGGTTGAATCGGTCCGGGGCCGTCCATTCGTAGCCCACCTTATAGGGATAGTTCTCCGGAATCATCTTTTGGTTCGCGCTTGCGATGAATCCGCGTGCGGGATTGTATTGGTGCGGCAATTCCGAAGTCGGAATCCAACTTCCCCATTCGTATCCGCCGGCGCCGGGTTCGGGCATCAGTCCGGTCCAATTTTTCCTCACCGGCTCGAGACCCACCGAATGTTCCCCAATATTTCCATCCACGTCGGCATAGACGATGTTGTGGGTAGGCGCTTTCCAGGCCTTGACGGCCTCCTCGAATTCATTCCAGTTCTTGACTCGATCCATCGTCAGGCAACCGAGATAGCCCGCTGTCCCGGCGTCGGAGAGTACAGACCGCAGCGCCAGCGCTCGGTGCGTGGCTTGGTCTTCCCACAGGACCGGGCCGTGCCGCGTGAATTTTAGATCGACCACCTGGTCGGGCTGCCCTTTGACGTGAATCGTGGACTTCTCAACTTTCATCGTCTCCCAGCCGGTCTCGGTCTTGTAGCGCATTGGATCGGATGGATCGACACTCTCCACGTACAGGTCCTGCTGATCCATGCCAAAGATGGTCCAGCCAAAGCCCACCCGTTCGTTGTGTCCGCCTTCCACCCCGGGCGATCCTGCTTCCGTCGAGCCAATCACGTTCCAGCCCGGTGAAACCAAATGCACGATGTAGCGGAGAGAGGGCACGATGTCCACAGTACGGTGCGGATCGTTCGAGAGAATGGGTCGGCCGGTCTGAGTGAGCTTTCCTGAAACCACCCAGTTGTTGCTGCCCCAGTTTTCGCTGTCCCACTCAACAGGGAAGTTGTCTGCAGACTGCTTCATGGGAGGGAAACTGATTCCCACGTCGCTGCCCACCAGACTGCGCACCAGGCTCGACGACAACCCTGCAAGGTCCAGGCCCGGCGCCGGGTCGAGTTCCACCGCCGGATTAAAATCGTAAAGGGTCGACGCCTTCCTTGCGCCGATCAGCTTGACGAGTTCCGCGTGCGCCAATTCGGCGACGGCGTTACGCGTCATGGGGAAGCCCGCCATGCGCGTCAAGACGTCCTCCGGCTTCCACGGTTCTGGCGAAAAGCCGGCGGCTCTAAAATCCGGCGTGAGCCCCGCCCCGCCGGGCGCTGAGATCGTTTTGATGTAGGCGTTGATGCCGTCTGTGAAAGCCTCCAGGATCTTTTTTCCGTCGGGAGCGTAGCTGGAATATTCCGCAGTCATGTCGCCGCGGTAGCGCAGCAGTCTCGCGCCAATGTCACGCTGCACGAAAGTCGGCCCCAGAATCTCAGCGAGAGTTCCTTGCCCGGCGCGCTTCCAAAGCTCCATTTGAAAGAGGCGGTCTTGCGCGGTGGCATAGCCTTGGGCAAAAAACATGTCATGCTGATTCTGGGCGTAGATGTGGGGAATTCCCCAGGTATCGCGGAGGATGGTGACCGGCTGCTCCAGCCCGGCAAGCTTCTGCGTCGTTGCGGACCCTGTGGTGGCGGACCCTAACGATGCCGGTGGCGCGGCGCCTGCGCCCGACCGAAGTTCAGAATTTTGTGCGGCGCTGGATTTCCAAACGGTAAGAAGGGCCACACTCAATATCGCCGTCAGCAGGAGCAAGGCTGTTGCCGCATACCTTCGCATATTCATCCTCCCGGCTTGCATCCTCATCGCATCTCGAGCGGCCGCCCTCTTGGTGGACGATTGAGCCGCGATGTTCGTTTTGGCGCAATCTGAACTGGGATTTCCGTTTTGATCTTCCCGATGGGCACCCTTATACACCCGAGGCCCTTTCGAGTGAACCAAATTGCTTCGTCGAATGGCGCCCGAGAAACGGCATTTCCGGAAGCTGGAACCCGAAGCGAGTTTCCGAATCGGGACGATCTAGCGTTTTCATTCCGCTTTTCGGCGGATGAAGGTTTCCGGCGTGCCGTCCTCAGGGTTAACGAAGATGACGTCTTTCGGATTACGTCTCGGCGTATCGAACGCAAGAAAGACCACCGGCCCTTCGATGATTTTTGGCAAAGCATGAACGACCGTACGCTTGAAGAAGAGCAGGTCGCCGGGAGCGAACTCCCCGCCGTTCAAAGGGTCACGCATCCAGAATGTACCTCTGCCCGAAAGAACATAGAGGTATTCGTCGCACCCCGCATGATAATGCGGAGGTGTTTCGCGATAGACGCGGAAGATCCGGGCGCTCGCAGACGCTTCGTCGGTCAGGTAGGTGTCCAGTAACAACGTCTCCGCTGTCTCTGGAAATGCCCGGGCGATTTCGTGCGGCTTGAAGCGCTGGTAGTCGCGTTTTTCTGCCATGAAGCGTCTCCGTTGGCGACTTTTCTATGAGTCGCCGCTTGCTGGATGTCCCCGATAATGCCGTCAAATTCCCCTACATCCATTTTCGGTAATTAATTTGCGCTGACGGTATGGAGCAAGGATCGGCATCTTCCATGGAAGAGTTTAATGGCGAGGGATACCTCCACGCCAAACGAAAAAGTTTCAGAGGAACTAGTTGATCGGAGTGCTGGCGGCGGTGGCACCCGCGCCTGAGGCATCGGCGCGGATCACGCCGGATAGATCAGTAAAGAACATGCGCTGTCCGGTCTGTCCGGCGACCAGGGGTGTCGCAGTGAGCGTGTAAGTCTGATTGCCATTGGCCGGCACATAGCTGAAGGTGTAGCCGCTCTTGGTCCCCGCCGACAAGACCGCGTCAATCAGGTCTGCCGAGGTTGAGCTGGCCGTTCCGCCAGCGGCAATCGGGCCCAGGTTCGCAAGCGCTGACGGAAAGGTGCCGTAGCTTGCAGAATAGGCGATGCACGACGTATTGATCACGCGCATCGAACCGATGGCCGAAGCTTCATTGGCGGCCATCCTCGACCGTATCAGGTTGGGGATGGCGATGGCGGCGATAATCAAAATGATCGCCACGACGATCAGGAGCTCGATCAGCGAAAAGCCTTTTTGCTTCTTCATATAGCTTTCCTTGTAAATGCCGCCGAGTCCGAACTGCTGTAGACGTCAAAAGAAAAAGGGGAGGAGTCTGTCCGACTCCTCCCTTTTGTCCTCGCAACTTTGAGAGACTTATCCGATTGGCGTGCTGGCTACCGTCGCACCCGCACCAGTAACGTTGGCGCGGATCACACCGGATTGGTCGGTGAAGAACATCCGCTGTCCGGTCTGTCCTGCGGCAACAGGTGTCGCGGTAAGCGTGTAGGTCTGGTTGTCGTTGGCTGGCGAATAAGCGAAGGTGTAGCCGCTCTTGGTCCCCGCGGACAAGACCGAGTCAATCAAGTCTGCCGAGGTCGAGCTGGCCGTACCGCCAGCAGCGATCGGGCCGAGGTTCGTCAGCGCTGTCGGGAAGGTGCCGTAGCTCGTGGAGAAGGCAACGCAGGATGTGTTAATCGTCCGCAGCGAGCCAACCGCAGAAGCCTCGTTGGCGGCCATCTTTGCCCTCAGCAGGTTCGGGATGGCGATCGCGGCGATAATCAAAATGATGGCCACCACGATCAATAGTTCGATAAGTGAGAAACCTTTTTGTTTGTTACGCATGGGTACTTTTTATTCCTCCGCTAAGGCGCCGGTGCATCTAGGATCGCCTTGCCTGTCCCCCTACTAAGTGCATGGGTACGCCCATTACCCCCGGGGAGTGTTTATCTTTACGACACAGTTCTGAGAACTCCTTACGAATGAGTGCAATACCAGGCACGATTCAGAGGTTGACGACAGGGTCCCCTGAACTCCCCCGTGTATAAGTGACACAATATGAGATAGATAAACGGCCAATGTGACATCGGATGGCGTCGGTTTTGGCTCACGCGATACGCGCCATTTCGGAACGTAGCTTCCGGAGGACCGCAAAATCAAGCACTCGATGCCCTACCGGCGATGCCGCCCGTCGGTATCCCTCATGTCTGAGGCGCGCCGGGTCTGGCGCTCCATCGCGGATTAGATTTCACCGTCTCGCTACGCGCTTGAGTTGGCGGCTCTCAGTCGGACACGGCGTGAAACAGATGCAATACCGGACCATTGGTCGCGTTTGAGGCCGCAGGTTGAGGGTTTTGCTTTTCTCTCGGTCCGAGAACGGCCGCTCTTTCGTCTGGATCGGTAACCGGGGACAAAATACAATCATATAAATTATTTCCGAACTTCAGGCGAACATGCGGATCACGCATCACATTCGTAACCCAACTCTTGCCTTGCGGAAACGGCACTCCCGCGGCGAACATCGATGTCAAATAAAGCTGGCCGTTATGAACGATGAAGCCCGTTGTTACCGAGTGAGGAATCAGATACCAGGTTCGCGTCTGCACTTTGTCCGTCCGATATTGGGTAGCGAACGACCAATCGGTGACCGGGGTAGCTTACAACCTTTCCGCTAAGCCATAACCCGGGATAATTCCCTGGACCGGGTGTATCCCCGATAGGGTTAAAGCCGGTGATGCGCAGCACGACCAACACAAAGCCAAACAGACCAGGATTGCCCCTACAATTTTCGCTGCCGTCTTCATCTTGGCTCCTCAACGTAAGGTTCTCTCAATGGATTGGCAAGAATAATACCGGATGCGTCCAGGGCAACCCAAACCAGATCGCCTCTCACATTTGCAAGTAAAGCCAACTCCCTTCGCACCCGCCGCCGCGTGCCACGATCCCCAACACCACGCCGATTTTGCGCGTGGCGGGGTGGTTATCGGTTACAATTTTCGCCTCGGAGGAGTTGCGCTCGTGGCGGAATCTTTCGTCCCGAACACCATCGATCAGCTCGGCCCCAGCGCCACGCCGCGCTACGACTGGACCCGCGACTCCGTCCGCGAGATCTACGGCCGTCCGCTGCTCGATCTCATTTTCGCTGCGCAGCAAATGCACCGGAAATTCCACGACCCCGGCCGCATCCAGCTTTGCCGCTTGCTCTCGATAAAGACCGGAGGATGTCCCGAGGACTGCGGCTATTGCCCGCAAAGCGCCCACTACGAGACGGGAGTTCAGAATCAATCCCTGATGGATGTCGAAGAGGTCTACCACGCCGCGAAGAAGGCCCGCGAAGAGGGCGCCAGCCGCTTCTGCATGGGCGCCGCGTGGCGTGAAGTTCGAGACGGCCGCGACTTCGACGCGGTTCTGGAGATGGTGCGCGCTGTCGCCTCATTGAAGCTCGAGGTCTGCTGCACGCTGGGGATGTTGACCGACGATCAGGCGCGCCGGTTGGCCGCCGCGGGCCTTACCGCTTACAACCACAATCTCGACACCTCGCCGGAGTTCTACGGCCAGATCATCACCACGCGGCGTTACGAAGACCGGCTGCGCACCATTCAGGCCGTTCGGCGCGCGGGGATCACCGTTTGCTGCGGCGGAATTATCGGCATGGGCGAATCCGACGAGGATCGAATCGGCCTGCTGCATCAACTGGCCAGTCTCGAGCCCCATCCCGAAAGCGTGCCCATCAATATGTTGGTCAAGGTCGCAAGGCACTCCGCTCGCCGATGCCGAAGCTGTAGACGGCCTTCTCCTGGTGCGCACGATCGCCACCGCACGCCTGCTCATGCCTGCGTCCATGGTGCGTCTGAGTGCGGGACGCCGTTCGCTGACGCGAGAGGCGGTCAGCGTTATGCTTTCTGGCCGGGCGCCAACTCCATCTTTGTGGGCGAAAAGCTGCTCACCACTCCAAATCCCGAGCGCGACGAAGACGATCGCCTGTTCAAGGACCTCGGCTTGCACGGATCGAGCCATGGCCAGATCCCCAGTTAGCGCTCGAGCCAGCGAACCCGGGAGCAGCCGCGTAAGTACCCCTGAGAATAGCCCCGTGAACAACCTCTCACGCCGCATCGATGCCGAGTTGGCAGACCTCGCATCGCGAGATCAATTGCGGCGGCTTGGCGCGATTCATGGCGTCAATCTCTGCTCGAACGACTATCTTGGCCTGTCGGGTGATCCCAGGCTCCGCGAAGCCGTGGTTGCCGCGCTCGCCGCGGGCACCGCCGTGTGTTCCACCGGCTCTCGCCTTCTTTCCGGCAACGCGGAAATTTGGGAGGAACTCGAGTCTGAAATCGCGCAGTTTATGGGATCGGAAGCGGCGATCTATTTCAGCTCCGGGTACGCCGCGAACCTGGGCTTGCTGAGCGCTCTCGCTCCGTCCGGACGACGTTGTTTTCTCCGATAGCGCCAATCACGCCAGCATCATCGACGGCATTCGCCTGTCCGGCGCGCGCAAAGTAGTTTTTCCTCACCTCGATCTTGATGTTCTCGAAGAAGAATTGCGCAAGCCGGAGTTCGGCGCCGCCCAGAAATTCATTGTCAGCGAAAGTGTTTTCAGCATGGACGGCGATCGCGCGCCCATCGCGGATCTCGTCGCGCTCGCGGAGCGCTACGGCGCGGAACTGATCGTCGACGAGGCGCACGCCACCGGCGTGTTTGGTCCGCAGGGAAGCGGGCTTGTAGCCGCGTCCGGTCTTTCGGGTCGCGTTCTCGCGACCGTCCATCCCTGCGGCAAAGCGCTTGCCGGCATGGGCGGTTTTGTGTGTTGCTCGGAAACGATCAAGCAATATCTGGTCAATCGCGCGCGAACGTTCATTTTCAGCACCGCTCTGCCTCCCTACATGGCTGCGCAGATGCGCGCCGCAATTCCGCGTCGTGGCCGCCGCGGATCGGGAACGGGCCGATCTCGTCCACGCTCGCTGTTTCTCTGCGCCAAAGCTTGCGCCAGGCAGGCTTTGACATCGGGCGCAGCACTTCGCAGATTGTTCCCGTTCATTCTCGGCGAAAACGAACGCGCCATCCGATTTTCGACGCTGCTCTCTGACGCCGGGTTTGGTGTTCGCGCCATTCGGCCGCCGAGCGTTCCCGCCGGCACTTCGCGTCTGCGCCTTTCGCTGAATGTAAACCTCTCGGCCGATCTGCTCGCCCGCTTCGTCGATGTGCTCGTCTCCATCCGGGCGCGAGATCCAGTGTCGGTGCAAGCCGCGCGGCCATGAGGGAATCCGTCTTTGTTACCGGCACGGATACGAACGTCGGCAAAACGATGCTGTCCGCGCTGCTGGTCGCCGCGCTCGATGGCATCTACTGGAAACCGATTCAGACCGGCGCGCGTGAAGGAACCGATCGCCAGACGGTGATCAAGCTGGCGGAAATTCCCGAGGAGCGCGCGTTGCCCGAATGCTATTGCTTCGATCCGCCGGTTTCGCCGCATCTGGCGGCCGAAGCAAGCGGCGTCCGAATCGATCTTGAGCGTATTCAGCCGCCAGGCGATCTGGGCAGCCCCGTAATTGCCGAAGGTGCCGGCGGAATCCTCGTGCCGATCAACGATTCGCAACTGATGCTCGACGTCGCTCGCCACATTGGATTTCCGATTGTCATTGCGTCGCGGGCGGCGCTGGGTACGATCAATCACACCCTGCTGACCGTGCGCGCGTTGCGCTGCGCTAAATTGCCCATCAAAGGCGTGGTCATGATCGGCGATCGCAATCGAGACAATGAACGCTCCGTCGAACATTTTGCCGCGGTGCCCATTGTCGGCCGCATACCCTGGCTCGACAAAATCAATCGCGAAGCATTGCTGCAGGTTTTTCGCAGCTCATTTCGATCCGGCATATTTTTTGTGATACCCCCTAAACAACTTTCGATCTGGCACCCCTTCACGCAGGAGGCGCTCGACCCGCAGCCGATTCATATCGAGCGAGGCGAGGGCGTCTATCTGTATACCCGCGATGGGCGCAGGCTGCTCGACGCCATCTCCTCCTGGTGGGTCAATCTCCACGGCCACGCGCATCCACAAATCGCCGAAGCCATCGCGGAACAGGCGCGCAAACTGGAGCACGTCATTTTCGCGGGATTTACGCACGACGCGGCCGAGGAACTCGCCTGGCGATTGCGGCGCATCCTGCCGCAGCCGCTCGAACATCTCTTTTTCTCCGACGACGGCTCGACCGCGGTCGAAGTGGCTCTGAAAATGGCGCTGCAGTATTGGCATAACCTCGGCCGAAAGCGCAAAACGCGCTTCGTCGCGCTGGAGCATGCCTACCACGGCGATACCGCCGGTGCCATGTCGGTGGGAGCGGACTCCGATTTCGTCACCGCATTTCAAGAACTCAGGTTTCCTGTGTTGCGCGCTCCCTCCGCGTATTGTTTTCGCTGTCCGGTAGGGAAGCAGCGCGCCACCTGCGATATCGATTGCACCGAGCCGCTCGCGCGCCTGCTCGAAGAGCGGCACGACGAGATCGCCGCCGTGATCGTTGAGCCGCTGCTGCAAGGCGCCGGCGGAATGATTGTGCATCCGGTCGAATTTCTGCAGCGCATTCGCAAACTTTGCACGCAATATGACGTTTTGCTCATCGCCGACGAAGTGCTGACGGGTTTCGGGCGTTGCGGGCGCATGTTTGCGTGCGAGCTGGCCGGCGTTGTGCCGGACATGATGTGCCTGTCCAAGGGCCTGACCGGTGGATTTCTGCCGCTGGCAGCCACCGCCTGCACGGCCGCCGTGCACGAAACATTCTGTGGGCCCGACAGGAGTCGCACTTTCTTTCACGGACACTCTTACACCGCCAATCCGCTGGGCTGCGCGGCGGCCATCGCCAGCCTGAAGATATTCGATTCCGAGCCCGTGTTTGAACGCATCGCCGCCATCGAGAAAATTCACCGCGAGCAAGCGCCCGCGCTTGCGCGGCATCCTGCGGTAGCCGACGTGCGCACCATTGGGACGGTGATGGCGATCGAACTGCGGGCGGACGATCCCGGCTATTTCTCTGAATTGCGTCCGGCGCTCTACGATTTCTATCTCAGCAAAGGCGTGCTGCTGCGGCCGCTGGGCAACGTGGTTTACATTCTGCCGCCCTATGTCATCACGGCGGAGCAATTGCGCTACGTCTACGAAGTGATCGTCGAATCACTCGATCGTGTGCCGCGCCTTGCGGCTCAGCGCTCCTGAATTGGGCCGCGCATTTACGACACGGCTTTGCCGGGCTTCCTGTCGCTCGATGATTTTCCGTGATCCTCTGTTGCTGAGTGCGAAGTTGCTGACTACGAAAAAGCCCTGCTATGACCTTGCTGCCAGTGAGGGCCGGATATAGGATGACGGCGCAGCGCTGAATCGATCTCCTGAAACCGCCCTTGAAATCGCGCCCGAAGCCGCAACTGAACCAAAAAGTTCCTTCGTCTCTCTTACCGAATTTGCCGTCCGGCGCAAACGTTCTTTTCATTCGCCTGCGCTCCATCGGCGACGTGGTGCTCACGCTTCCAGCACTCCAGGCGCTGCACGAGTGGCGCCCCGATTTGAGGATTCACATGCTGGTCGAGCCGCTTTGCGCGCCGCTTGTCGAAGGGCATCCGGCGATTGCCGAAGTGATCGTGCTGCGCAAGTTCTGGGACACGGTGCGGCAAGTGCGGCAGCGGCATTTCCCGATCGTCTTCAACATGCACGGCGGCCCGACCAGCGCATTTCTGACGCGTCTTTCCGGCGCGCCCGTGCGCGTCTGCTGGGCGCGGCGGCGATTCTCCGCGTTCTATAACGTGCAGGTGCCGATTGATTTCCCGGTTGCCGGGCGCACGGAGATGCACACGGCGGAGCACCGCCTGCAGCAGTTGCTGTGGACCGGCTTGCCGGAAAAGCCGCTTCCCGCGGCGAAGCTTTGCGTTCAGCCCGAATGCGGCGGAGTTTGTGCGACAAAGGCTGGCCGAGCTGGGAATCGAGCCCGGGCAACGGTACGCGGTGCTGCGTCCGGGAGCGGCCCAGGCGAATAAGCGCTGGCCCGTGGAACACTTTGCAACGATCGCGGAATGGCTGCGAGAAGTGCATGGCATCGCGACGGCAGTGAATCTGGGGCCGGGCGACGAGGCGATCGAATCCGCCGTGAGAAAGCATTTCGCGGGAAAAGCGATCATGGATTCGCTCGATCTGCGAGGCCTGGTCGCGCTGCTGGCAGGATCCTGTTTTTTTCTGGGCAATGACACGGGGCCCACGCACATCGCCGCGGCGGTCGGGAAGAAGTGCGTGGTGGTCTTTGGCGCGAGCGATTCCAAAGTGTGGTCGCCATGGAAGACGGAGTACCGGATCGTGGAGCACCGATTTCCTTGCCGGCAGTGCGTGCGCGGGCGCTGCGAATCCCTGGGCGCGTCGCAGTGCATTCAAACGATCGGCGTCGAAGAGGTTCGCGAAGCGTGCGAGGCGCTGCTCGGGATGACAGCTCATTCAAGCTTCCTCGATCGAACTTTTAGCGAACCAGCGTGGGATAGAGCTTGGTGGCGATGGCGGCGAGAATCACGAAAATTACGCCGATGACGCCAAAATTCGTGAACAGGCTATGAGAGCTCTGGCCCGGCCCAATCATCAGCGAGCGCAGCGCATCCACCAGGTAGGTGAGCGGATTCAGAAACGCCACGACGCGCAGCCAGTGGGGCATGATCGCAATCGGATAGATGGCGTTGCTGGCAAAAAACAGCGGCATGGTCATCAACTGGCCCACGCCCATGAAGCGTTCGCGCGACTTCACCAGGCAGGCGATGATGAAAGAAAAAGTCGCGAAAATGGCGGAGCCGAGCATGGCGCCGAACAAAACGCCGAGGATCGAGAGAGGCGTCCACCGAATGGGGATGCGCATGAGGAAGGCGACGATGTAAATGATCGTGGCCTGGATGGCGCCGCGAAAGCCGGCCGAAGCGGCCTTGCCATAAACCAGCGCGGAGCGATGCGCGGGGCTGACCAGCATCTTGTGCACGATGCCCAGATCGCGTTCCCAGATCACGGCGATGCCGTAGAAGATGGCCACAAAGAGCACGCTCTGCGCGAGGATGCCCGGAGTCATGAAAGCCACATAGCTGACATTGCCGGTGGGAATGGCGCGCACGCGGCTGAAGACATTTCCGAATATGACGATCCAGAGCACGGGCTGGACGGCGCGGCTCAGCACTTCGGTGGGATCGCGAAGGAGCTTTTTCAATTCGATTTCGGCGATGGCCGCGGTCTCTCGAAAAAAGCTATAGACCGCGGACGGCTCAGCCGAGACGGCTAGCTGTGCGCCGGGTTGCGCGTACGTCACGATAATTTCCCTCCTCTTGAATGGTGCCGCCGCTGTAATGAACGAAGACGTCGTCGAGCGTGGCTTCGGGTCCGACGCTGGCTTTCAGGTCCGCAGGATTTCCGACGGCGGCGATTTTGCCGAGATGCATGATGGCGAGCCGGTCGCAGAGTTCCTCGGCTTCGTCCATGCCGTGGGTGGTGATCAAGACGGTCATGTGAAAATTGGCGCGCAATTCCACCAGTCGCTCCCAGACGGAGCGGCGCGCGACGGGATCGAGGCCGATCGTCGGCTCGTCGAGAAACAGGACGGTGGGGCGATGCAGCATGGCCTGCGCGATTTCCAGGCGCCGGATCATTCCTCCGGAAAAAGTCTTGACGAGTTTGCGGCCGAAATCGGTCAAGCCCATGAATTGCAAGGCGTCTGCGATGCGCTGTTTGCGTTCGGCGCGGGCGATGCCATAGAGCTTGGCGGAAAGATCGAGATTTTCGTAGCCGGTGAGCGCGCCATCGGCGGAGAGCGCCTGAGGCACATAACCGATTCGTCTGCGAACCTGGGACGGGGCTTTGACGATATCGAAGCCGGCGACCGCGGCGGTGCCTTCGGAAGGCTCGAGGAGAGTGGTCAGCATCTTGATGATGGTGCTTTTGCCGGCGCCATTCGGGCCCAGAAGGCCGAAAATCGAGCCATAGGGAACGCGCAGGGAGACGTGATTGGCGGCGGTCAGGTCGCCGAAGCGTCGCGTGAGGCCGAAGGTCTCAATGGCAAAGGATTCGCCGCCGGAAGAGGCAGTCTCGACGGCGTTGGTGACGTCGCTATTTAGCGTGGACATAGACGAAGGCTATTGGTGCTCCTATTAAGGATGCCGCAGGGAATATCAACGTCACAGTATGCCCCCTCCCCCCGGCTATTTTTGCGCAAGTGTTCATTCTAAACGGGATCCAAAACCCGTGATTGCGTAAGTGTTCATTCTACTAAAGTTGCGCGCTAGATTTTTGTAAGTGTTCATTCCAGTTCGTTTAATAAAAAAGCGCAGCGTTGGATGTGTCGGGCGGCGGCACGGATGGTTCGCTGCGGCGGGCGAATGAGAGCGAAAAGGCGATAGTGACGGAGACAAAAGGAAGAAACGCGCTGGATTGCCAAAGAACATGCGAGAGTCTAGCATATTATCAAGTGGTTAGCAAGAGATTTTGTATGTTAGCTCTGTAGTATTCGAACGCCGAGGGGCGATTTCGAACGGAAAGTGTTCGAATCTGTTTCACGCGAAACATGGTTCGAATTGCTTTGGATTCGGGCGCGGGCGAGCCATAAGAGTACTGGTTAAGACTTGCTACCGGCAATCCGTTGGTTGTCTGAATACCGCTGAGTAGCGCTAAACTACCGGCGGCAGGCGATAGCGGAGTCTTGGTTCTCCAGGCGGTTCTGGCTCCAGGCGATTCGTGCCGATCCACAAAACGAGACGAAGGCTAGAGCTAGTGAGGCGAAGCAAATGAGATATGTCGAGAAGAGCTTGACCGAGGGGGAACGCATCGTCTACACGACGCGCCGTCATTGGGTGGTGCTGATTGGTCCGAGCGTCGGCGCGGGTCTTCTTGCTGTGGCCGGAATCGTTTTGCTGTTTGCGAAAGACTTTATGTGGATTGGCGGCGTGATTCTGCTGGTCGTTGCGGCGGGGATTGCCATCTCGGGCTTATTGCGCCGCTATGGGTTTGAATTCGCGGTTACGAACAAGCGAGTGATCTATTGCAAAGGGATCGTAACGATGGCGACCGACGAATTGTTTCTGGACAAAATCGAAAGCATTCTCGTGAAGCAAGGACTGCTCGGACGATGGTTGGGTTATGGGAGCGTTAGCGTGCGGGGAACCGGTGGGTCCTGGGAGCCATTTCCCGATATCGCCGATCCCCTAATGCTCAGGCGACGAATCCAGGAGCAGATCGAGCGGCGATCTTCGCCCATTCCCGCTTAGGTGTGATGCGAGAAATTCGACGAAGCGGCGGGAAGGAAGGCGGCGCGACCGCGCGGAAATGAAAGCGAAAAGACGATAAGGACGGGTCCGGGACGCTCCGCTCAGAATGACATAGTGCGGCGCGCGTGTCGGCGATGGCGCGAAAAGTGGGTCGGTTGGCCGAGGGATAACAATAGGAGAGATCCTTCGCTACGCTCACGATGACAACTACGTTTTGTCATTCGGAGGCGGAGCGGGGGACGGCGAAGCGGGGGCGGCGCCGGAGGCGGCGCGAGGCTTCAGCAAATCGAACATGGCCTTGGCGGAGTGCGACAGGGGTTCGCGGCGGCGGTAGAGCAAGTAAAGATCGCGGGGCATGCGAATCTGGCGGACCTTGACCTCGACGAGCAGGCCTTCCTCAATTTCCCAACGCACGCACATGCGCGGCACGATGGCCACGCCGATATCCATTTGCACGAAGCGCTTGATGCTTTCGATGGTGGGCAGCTCGATATTCATGCGCAGCGGCACGTGATGCTTGGCGAAAAGCTGGATGACGCGCTGGCGGAAGGGGGATTCGACGATGTGGGCGACGAAGTTTTCCTGGCCCAGTTCGGCGAGATCGGCGCGGCCGCGCTTGGCCAGCCGATGTTTGGGGGAGACCACCAGGGCGAGCTCATCGCGAAAGATTTTGGCGGAGGCGAGGTTGGGCTCCTGGGAACGAAAGAGGCCACGCCAAGATCGAGGCGATAGTTCAGCAATTCGGAGGGAATATCGCGCGAAAACGTGCGGCGCACGGCCAGATGGACTTCGGGATAAAGCTGGCGGTAACGCGCCAGCACGGGCAGCAGGGCGTGGATGGAGCTTTCGTTGACGCCAAGCGAAAGCTCGCCGCGTCCGCCGCTGCGCAGGTCGTCGACGGCGCGGCTGATTTCGTCGCGGAGATTCAGGATGCGCTCGGCATAGCCGACCAGGAGGCGGCCGGCGTCGGTAAGCTGGCCGGAACGGGCGCCGCGAGCGAACAGGGGCTCGCCGACCCATTCCTCGAGCTTGCGGATGGTGATGCTGACGGCGGGCTGGGTGCGATAGAGCTTCTGGGCGGCGCGGGAGAAGCTGCGTTCGCGGGCGACGGTGAGGAAGACGTTGAGTTCGGCGAGGTCCATAGAGGGACTCCAAGAGAGGATGCCGCCTGGAAGGCGGCGCTAGGAAAACAAGCGTTGCGTCCAGGGCATCGACTGACTTTCTTAACGCGCCGGGCTCCTCTTGCGAGGACGCCGGGCGCTACTGCACTGGAAGGCGGCACGACGAAAGGCGGCGCGACGAAAAGGCTAGAAGTTGGCATAAACTCGAACGACGGCAATATAAGTGCCTTTTATGCAGGGGGCAAGAAGTATAAATTGGACATTCGAGGTGCAAACCGGTCTACTGGATAGCGGGTCATCCGACTTTTTTACCGCCAAAGCTCCCCTCGCCGGGGAGTTTGGCTCAAAGGCGGCCTCGCAGGTTGCAGGAGGGGTGCGATGGAGATGGTTCGAATCTTCGATACCACGTTGCGCGACGGCGAGCAGGCGCCCGGCTTTTCCATGAATACGGCGGAAAAACTGCGGCTGGCGCGACAGCTCGAAAGCCTTGGCGTGGACGTCATCGAGGCGGGCTTTCCGATCGCCTCGAAGGGAGATTTCGAGGCGGTGAGCGCGGTGGCGCGCGAGATTCGTCACAGCACGGTGGCGGGGCTGGCGCGGGCGCGTCGCGAGGATATTGAGGCGGCGCTGGGCGCCCTGGAACACGCGGCGAAGCCGCGGGTGCACGTCTTCCTGGCGACTTCGGACCTGCACCTGAAGCACAAGCTGCGGATTTCACGCGACGGAAGCGCTCGAATCCATCGGCGAGATGGTGGCCTTCGCGAAGACGCGCTGCCCGGAAGTGGAATTTTCGGCAGAGGATGCCAGCCGCAGCGATCTCGAATTTCTGGTCCAAGCTTTTACGATCGCGGTCGATGCCGGCGCGACGATCCTGAATGTGCCAGACACGGTGGGCTACGCCACGCCGGAAGAGTACGGCGGGCTGTTTCGGACGCTGCGCGCGCGGGTGAAAGAACGGCCGGGCGTGGTGTGGAGCGCGCACTGCCACAACGATCTGGGACTGGCGGTAGCCAATTCGCTGGCGGCGGTGCAAGCCGGAGCGCGGCAGGTGGAGTGCGCCATCAACGGCATCGGCGAGCGCGCGGGCAACGCGGCGCTCGAAGAGATCGCCGTGGCGCTGGCGGTGCGTCCGGACCGCTATCAAACCGGCACGCGGCTGCGGCTGAACGAGCTTTACGCGACCAGCAAACTGCTATCGGAAATTACCGGCGTGTCGGTGCCGCCGAACAAGGCAGTGGTGGGCGCGAATGCCTTTGCGCACGAGGCGGGCATTCACCAGGACGGGATCCTGAAGAATCCGCTGACGTATCAGGTGATTTCGCCGGAGGCGGTGGGAGTGCCGGCACATCGACTGGTGCTGGGCAAGCATTCGGGGCGCAACGCGCTGCGTTCACGGCTGGCCGAACTGGGCGTGGTGATATCGGAAGACGAGCTCCGCGATGCTATCGCCTGGTGATGGCGCTTGCGGACGTGAAAAAAGAGATCACAGACGAGGACATGCTGCGCCTGGCGGGTAGGCGCGCCGGCGGAAGCGAGCGCCGAGGGCAGAGCAAAAGTTTCGGACGTGGCTGTATGAGCCCAGAGCAGTGGACCATCGCCGTCCTTCCGGGCGATGGCATTGGCCCCGAAGTTACCCGCGCCGCAACGACAATCCTGCAGGATTGCGCCCGCGAATTCGGGTTCCGCGTAAATCTGCGTTGAATTTCCCTTTGGCGGCATCGCCATCGATAAGTGCGGCAAGCCGCTGCCGCAGGAGACGCTCGACGGCTGCCTGAAAGCCGACGCGGTGCTGCTGGGAGCCGTCGGCGGGCCGAAGTGGGATTCGCAGCCGCTGGACCGCAGGCCGGAGGCGGGCCTGCTCGGCTTGCGGCAGGCGCTGCGCGTCTACGCGAATGTGCGTCCCATCCAGCTGCGCGAAGCGCTGCGGGCGCTGTGCCCGCTGCGGCTGGGCGCAGAGACGAAGGTCGATTTCGAGATCATTCGCGAACTCGTGGGAGATATCTATTTTGGCGCGCACACCACGGAGGGGCAGGGAGACGCGGAGCGCGCTTCGGACGTGGCCACCTATAGCGTGCCGGAGATCGAGCGCATCACGCGATTTGCGTTCGCGCGGGCAAGGCGGCGGGCGCGCCGTGTGACTTCGGTAGACAAGGCCAACGTGCTGGCGACTTCGCGGCTCTGGCGGCGGACGGTGACGCGGATGGCGGCGGACGCGAGCGATCTGGCGCTTGACCACCTGTACGTGGACAACGCCTCGATGCAGATTATTTTGCGTCCGGATCAATTTGACGTGCTGCTGACGTCGAATCTTTTTGGCGACATTCTGAGCGACGAAGCGGCGGCGCTGGTGGGCTCGATCGGCATGGTGCCTTCGTGGAGCGCGGGCGACGGACCGCCGCTGGTCGAACCGATCCACGGCACCGCGCCGCAACTGGTGGGCAAGGACGTGGCGAATCCGTCGGGCACGATTCTCTGCATGAGCTTGCTGCTGCGAGAGCAGTTCCATTTGCCGGAAGCGGCGGAGCTGATCGAGCGCAGCGTCGATGCGGTGCTGGCCGAAGGCATGCGCACCGCGGACATCGCCGAGCCCGGGGCCCGGACCGTCAGCGGCTCGCAATTCGCGAGCGAAGTGCGCGCGCGGATGCGAAACGCGGGCGAACGCGCGCAGCCGCAAGGGGCTTAGCTAAATTTAGGCTCCCCGGATTTGTGTCGCCCCTCGGGGCTTCAGCGCCGTACCCAGTGCTTCGCATGGCCGGCTGTACGTTTCTACCTGAACGAGTTTTTGAACGCTGTTTTTGAACCGCTCCACGGCGCGAGCAACCACAGGCGGGCCAACTGCTCGTCCAATTCCTGAATTCCCAATATTTTTCCGAAGGCGATGAGCAGCACAATTCCCGCAACGGTGAGCACGACGAGCATCAAGAGAGCGCCGGGAAAAGTGTGCCAAGGCAGATGAGGTTCGAGCAGCAGGCGCAGCTTATAACAGGCGAAGGCCACGACGGCCGAAGCGCCGCAGACCTTGAGGAAAAAGAGAACCAGAGCGCCCTCTTCGCGATTGTGGGTGCGGCGATTCAGCAGAAGGAAAAGTATGACGGTGTACACGAGGATGCCGACGGAGCTGGCCAGCGCCAGTCCCAGGTGGCGGAAATGCCGCACCAGCAGCCAGTAAAGCGGCAGGTTGGCAAAGGTCAGCACCGTGCCAACGATGGCCGGCGTCAATGTATTGCGCGTGGCGTAGAAGCCTCGGGCCAGGATGTACTGCGCGCCCCAGCCAAATAATCCCAAAGAAAAGAAAACCAGCGTCGCCGCGGTGGCGTCCAGATCCGAAGGCCGCATGCGCGTGTGGGAAAAGACCAGGTAGACGACCGGCGCGCTGAGCGCAATGGTGATGGCGGAGATGGGCACCAGAGTGGCGATCAGGCCCTTGAGGGTGGAGTTCAGCAGACGATTCAGCTCGTCAAATTTGCCCTCCGAATACAGCTGAGCGAGGAAAGGGAACGAAGCCACGCCGACGCCCTGACCTACGACGCCGAGGGGCACGCGCATCAGGGTCTTGGCGTAGCTGAGCCAGGTAATCGATGCGGGCTGAAGGTAAGAACCGAACCAGCGAATGATCCAGTCATCGGTGAAGGAGAGAGACAGCGCCAGCATGATGGGCACGGAAAGGCGAACAAATAAAAGGAATCCGGGATGGCGCAGATTGAGATTGGGCGTAAATTTGGCGCCGACGGTGAACGCGCCGTAGACCTGGAGCCCGAGATTGCCAACGAGCGCACCAACGAGAACGCCGACGGCAAACCCGGTCATACCGATGCGCGAAGCCAGAAGCACGCCGCCCAGAATAATCATGATGTTGTAAACGACCGGAGCGAGCGAGGGGATGACGAAGCGTCCCTTGGCGTACTGCACGGCGCTGAGGATGCTGCCCTGGTAGAAGCAGAACTGCGCCGGCAGCATCAGGCGGGTGAGGAAAATGACCCGGGCTTTTTCCTCAGGTTGAAATCCGGGAGCAATGAGTTGGGCGAGCTGCGGAGCAAAGAGTTCGCCTGCGAGTACGAAAGCGACGAGCACGATGCCCATGAAAGTGATGACGGTGGAAAAGACGTGCCAGGCCTCGTCTTCGCGGTCTTCGGCGGCATATTTGGTAAAGACGGGAATAAACGTGACGCTGAGCGACGCTCCCGGCGACCAGATAGTTGAGGAAATCGGGCAGCGTAAAGGCGGCATAGTAGGCGTCGGTCATGGCGTTCGAGCCGACCTGGTGCGCTACGATCCATTCGCGGACGAAGCCGAGCACGCGGCTGAGCAAAATCCCGGCCATGACGATGACGGTGGAGGCGACGACGCGGCGATTTACGCTCAACTGGCTCACGGAATTATGGTAGAGGGTTTGCGCAGCTTCGCCTAGTTGCTTCGCACAAGATTGAGAGAGCGTGTGGCGTCAAAGGCACGCAGGGATGTGGCTTGGCTGGCAGTTCTCGGTTATCGCGAGGCGATCTAGGCCGAGTGAGCGACTTCCAATTCGGGCAATTGGGGCTCGTGAGCCCAAGTGGCGAGCAGAATGACCCGGTGGGTGACCGGGGAGATGTGCACGTAAAACACCTGGTCTTCGGCCTGAACCTCAAAGAAACCCGGCCGGCGCTCATCGGGAGTAGTCGGAGCCCCGGAGGTGAGAGCCTGGCGCAGCCGCTGCAAGGTTTCGGCGGAATGTCCGCGCGGATCTTCTATTTTTGCTGCTTGTGCGAAGTGCGTTATGCCTTCCATGAATGATGCCCCATCCGTTTCTGCTAGAACCCTCTGTATATGTAATGCATGGGGGGATAAAAAGTTTCGAGATTCGGAGGCTGGTTGCTTCTATAGTTACGGCCTATCGTTATAGTTACGGTTCGTTACGGTCTAATTCGGAGAATTGGACGCTCGGCGCTGGGGTGACTTGGGAGTCGGTGGGGACCCGGCGGGGCGATCCGTGCATGGACTGATTCGAGGTATCTTTAATGTTACCAGTGGTTTGGAGGTGCATGTTGAGCCGGTGCAGGAGGGACCATGCCGCTGGCGGCAGCTGCTCACGAAGCCACCGTTTGCTATTCCAGGCGGTATGCAGGAGATGCAGGTAGGCGCTGCCGCGGGTGCGTGGCCGCGCAAAATGGATGTCGATATAGCTTCCCGCGACGGCGCCGAAACGTTGCTTGCTCGGATTTGGCGTAGCCAGGAAATCGTAGTGGCGCACTCCCTCCGATATCAGCTCCCGAAGGACATGGCCCCTCAGAACAAATCCCACGCTTTCCAGTGCGTATGCGGGGTCGAAGCCTTCCTGAAGGGCGTAGACGGTATCGCGATAACGAAGGGCAAACTGGGCCGCGACGGTTTCGTCATTCAGCTTCAACAACCAGAAGTCGAGCCATCCGCGGCGCAATAGGAACTGCGCCAGCTTGATATAGAACTGGCGACGTTCGGCGGAGAGGAAGGTGCCGGATTCGCCCAGAGACCGCCAGCGTTTGTTGTGTAATTCAAAAAGGGCATTGAGGGAGACAGGCAAGTCGCTCTCCTCGGAACACTTGTAGAACTCCGCTTTAAAGCGCTTGGCGACACGCCGGGTGTAATACAGGAGTTTCCGCCGCTCATTTTTTGAAATCTGGCTCAGGTAAGAGTCCCAGTCTACGGGCAGCGCGACGGCGGAGCGGAGCCGGGGATGGATGGCCTCGGGCCAGCGGCGTTCCTTGAGTTCATCGAGCAGATGGCCAAGCACGGGTGAACCATCGGGAACCGTGTTCAATTGGCAGCAATCCCAGACGGAGCGGTCCTGCTCGAGGAAATCGAGGAATGACTTGACCACAGATTTTTCGAATCCGGGAAGAGCCAGAAAGTCGAGATTGTCCGAATCTCCGCTGCCATCGCCGAGCAGGCCCAGGAGGCGGTAGCGAACGCTCAAGGCGGATCGTTTCGGGGTTACCGAGAGGGGAGCCAGTCCGACGAGGCGGGTGCCGCCTTCAAAAAAAGCCAGCACCATCAGTTCGCGGTTTTTGCCGTAGGCATGCCACCAGGGAGCGAGCCATTCCCAGGTGTTGAAGATCGTGGCATGGGGAATCTGGGAGAGCAGCGATTCCCAGGCGGGTCGCAGGCGATGGAGAGTCTCCAAATGCGCATAACAACGAATTTGAAGCTGCTGGGTCATCTCCGCCGGCTCACGTGCAGAGCTAGCGCTTTTCCAAGTTCCAGAGCTGCCAGCGAGCTTTCAGGCGAGCGAGCCTTCATTCAGCAGCCATCTCCCAGGCAGGCATCGGCCAGGCCGTAACCACGCGGCGTTGAATCAGCCGATCTGCGAGATAAAGTGAACGCGGGCTGCGCCGCGATTCATTCCCGCGCCAAGCTTGAACTCAAGGATTGTTAACGAAATGCGGCGACGCGGCGTGTGTGGGTTCCGTGCCCACTAGCGTTTCGGACCTGGCGCTCGCTGCCGATCTCGTATTCTATTGTGATGACGGAACCGCCAAGAACGGGCAGAGGTGAGCGGATTAAAGAGCAGAGATCGGCGTCTCCGTATCTGTAGAGTTATCGTGTACTTACTGGTATCCCTGAGTGCGGCTGCAACTAATACTTGCGGCGGCGGGAAGAACTTGAGATATTTTCGGTGGTCAAATTGGACAAACCTTGAAGAAAACTAAAAAGCAAACAGCGTTTGGCAAAGACCGGCGTCGAAAACACCGTCATTGGCAGGTCACGGTCTATTATGCGGACGGGCAGAAATTTGCGCGTGTTTACACGGATCGCGCCAAGGCCGCAAGTTTTGCGCGCAGGCAGAAGAGATCTCCCGTGGTCAAGTCAACGCGGGTCGTGCAGGTAGGTTAGCCCCCGAAAATATCCGGCGAGGGCGACGAAGCCACACGCTTTGGCGGCTTGTGGCATCATCTGCAGCATGTTATAAGTTTTTTGATACCGAAAGGCGGCCGTAGTATAGGGGTAGTACGGGAGCTTGCCAAGCTCCAGGCGGGGGTTCGAGTCCCCTCGGCCGCTCCAATCATCCGCAGTGAAGCGCGCGAGCGCGCTCGAGTATTCCCATTCCCGGTCAATTCAATATTGGGCCAATATTGGCGCATGGAGACGATTCGCATCGCCGTGGGCAGTAAGCGGGCGCCAAAGCTGCAGGCGGTTCGCGAGGCGCTGGATGCTGTCGGCCCTCTGCTGCATGCGGGATCCAGTTTCGAGATAAGAGGTTTCGAGGTTTCGACGGGCGTCAGCCACACGCCTCAAAGCCGAGTGGAGCTAATGGCCGGTGCGCGCGGCCGGTGCGAGGCTCTGGCGGATGCCGCCTCGGGCCTGCGGCGCGGGGTATTTCGTGGGATTGGAAGGAGGCCTCGACGTCATCCATGAGGATGGCCGGCGCTTAACTTTCCTGGAGAGTTGGGCCTACGTTGCCGACACGAGCGGGCGCGGCTTCTACGGGCGGTCGGGTGGGATTCTATTGCCCGACGCGCTGGCGGCCGAAGTTCTGGATCGAGGCGCTGAGCTTTCCGACGCCATCGAGGCGTACACGGGAGAACGGGGCGTTCGCGATTCGCAGGGCGCGTGGGGCGTATTGACAAAGAACCTAATCGACCGGCAAGAGTCGTTTCGCATCGCTTTGATCAGCGCGTTTGCTCCGTTCTTCAACGCCGCGCTTTATCGAAGGAGCTAATCTCCCGCCCTCAAAGCCGTTTCCTTCTAGTTCATCGCTTCGCCGATCCGAGCGCGAACCTCTGCCGCGAGAGCGCGGTGCTCCGGGCAGCCGATCACGCCGGGAGGCGGGAGGGCTTTTGCGTCGATTTCGCGCAGGCGCTCGCGAAGCCGCTCGATACGAGCGTGAGCCTTGAACGCGCCGCGGGGATCGATGTGGCCGCTGGATGTGGCTTGGGCCACGGCCTCGAGCGCCGGCGCGACGAGCGTCCAATCGTGGCAGAGCATGGCGATGTCGGTGCCGGCTTGCAGTGTCTTGACGACGCTTTCGCTATTGCCGTAGTGCCGGGCGATGGCGCCCATGCCGAGATCGTCGGCCAACACCACTCCTTCGAAAGCCAACTGCGTGCGAAGGATCGTCTCAAGGAGTTCGGACGATAACGAGGCAGGCGACACGGAATCGATTTGAGGCAGCAGAATATGCGCGGTCATGATCAACGGGACGCCGGCATCAATCGCAGCCGCAAAGGGAACCAGTTCGCGAGCCAACAGGCGCTCGCGTGTGCCGTCGAAGCGGGGCAGATCGAGGTGCGGATCGACGGCCGCGTCGCCATGTCCGGGAAAATGTTTGGCACAGGGGAGGACGCCTTCGGCAAGGAAGCCACGCAAGACAGCGCAGCCCATTCGCGCAACGTGCCGAGGATCGGAGCCGAAGCTGCGGCCCGAGGTGACGGGGCTATTTGCGTTGATTCGCCAAATCGAGCATGGGCGCGAAATTGAGGTTCAGGCCGGCGCGCGAGCAGTTCGCGGACCATGGCGCGGGCCGCGCGTTCGACAAGCGAGGGATCGGTCAAGCGGCCCAGTTCGGCAGGCGAGGGCCAGGAAGTAAAAGGCTCACCGAGCGAGAATTTCGTGCCACCCTCCTGATCGATGCCGATCAAGACGGGGCGGCCGGCGGCGCGCTTGATGGCGGCGGTCAAATCGAGCAGCTCGGGGAGAGAACGGAAATTTCGCGGATAGATCGCTACGCCGGCGAGGCCTCGCGGCCAATAGGTCGCGGAGTTCGGGGGAAACGGACTGGCCGGGGAAGCCGAGCAGAAATCGTTCGAGCACCTCTTGCGATTTTGGCTGCGTGGCAGGCAATTGTTATCTTTCGCGCGCTTGCGCGGGTGCTATGCTCGTCGGTCGTTTCATTTTGGCTCGACCGGGTCGTCTGGACTCGCGGATGCAAAGCACGTCGCGAGGGTAGCGACAGAAGGGGAGCAAGTAAAGTTGCGAATTGAGGCACGCGCGCCGACGCGAATCGATCTGGCCGGCGGGACTTTGGATATCTGGCCGCTCTACCTGTTTCATCCAGGGGCGGTGACGGTGAATTGCGCCATCACGCGCTACGCCAGTTGCGTGATCGAGACGCAATCTCGCGGGCGACGAGATCCATCTGGTTTCACGCGATACGAAACGCAAGGATAGCTTCGCGTCGCTCGCAGCGCTCGAACGCGCGCCGCAGCTATCGCCTGCCTCTGCTGGCGCACCTGGTGCGCTTCTTTCGTCCACAGCATGGGTTTCACGCTGACCACCGATTCGCAGGCGCCCGCGGGCGCGGGCATCGGCGGTTCGAGCGCAATGGCTGTCGCGATCTGCGCGGCGCTGGACCGGTTGACGGGAGCCGCTCTGCGCCTGGAGGACTGGATCCACATCAGCCGGGACGCGGAAGCCATCGTCATTCGAGTGCCCACCGGAACGCAGGATCACTATCCGCCTGCATTTGGCGGCGCGAGCGCGATTCATCTGGAACCGGGAGGCGAGAGACGCGAGGAGATCGGATGCGACCTCGACGAACTGGAGAGCCGGCTGGTGCTGTGCTACACGGGGAAACCGCGACAATCGGCCATCAATAATTGGGAGGTTTTCGAGCGGCATATCCGCGGCGACAAACGGGTGTGGCGCAACCTCGCGCGCATCACCGACGTGGCGCGCAGGCTGCATGCGGCGCTGAATCACAACGACTGGGCGGAGACCGGGAGGCTGATGCGGGAGGAGTGGGCGTTTCGGCGACGCAACCTGCCAACCATTTCAACGCCGGTCATCGACCGCATTATCGCCGCCGCGCGACGCCAGGGTGCGACCGCCGGCAAGGTGTGCGGCGCGGGCGGTGGCGGATGCGTGGCCCTGTTGATCGAACCGTCAGCACGCGCGAAGGTGGAAGCCGCAGTCTCGGCGGCAGGGGGCGAGATTTTGCCGCACGGCATTGATCGGGAGGGAGTACGGATCAGGGTGGGGACGAAGGGCAACTCGGGGAATCCGAGACATGCTCGAACCTGATCTGACTTTCCTCCACTCCTACGAATTTGAAGAGATCCGCGAATTTCCGGGGACAGGGAAGTTCTCTGTCCCCGTGCTCTACTTTCCTCCGCCGACGATCAGGCCGGAACATAACGGGTTGTGGCTGAAGGTGACGGCAGGCGGCAGGGCGTGGATCGGAGTTTTCGCATTCGGAATTTTGTCGGGTTTTTCTCGTGTAGTCAGCACACCCGATCCGAACCGGATCTGCGTCATCTCCGACGGTGGGGCTTATGTTGTGAAGGTGGACCAGCCCGACGTTTGGGAACAGATTCCATTGCTGCCCGTGGTAAACGTCCGGCCGATCCCAGAACATCAACTTCTACTCTTGTCAGACTACACTCGACTGGCTGCCTATCATAGCGGCGGCCTCACGTGGCGAAGTCCGCAGGTCTGCTGGGATGGACTCAAGATCGGGAGGGTGACCAGCGGCACTATCGAAGGCACTGGATATGATCCCACGAATTCGGTCACGCATGAGTCTCGCTTCGTTGTTGATCTGCAAACTGGGCGCTCTCTGCTCCCTGCGCCTGTCTCCATGGATGGAAAGCCGATCTGGTAGTGAACGATCTCACCGCGCGCGTGGCAAAAGGGCCCAATGACCGAAGCTCCAACCTGCGCTGGTTTCGGTAAACGGCATGGGTTTGCATCGCATCTAATTCGGCGTAGAATAGGCTTACCTACGAAGATATGTTGCGCCTCGGTTGCATTGCCATTGCTAGCGCGCTCCTGCTGAGTCCCGATGTTCATCCGGGCTCTGCGGAGCAGTTGCCGTCAGCCGGTAACGTGGAGTTCCCAGCGGGGCAGAGCCTGCCGGTGCTGCCGAATTTCGACGCTCTTCCTCAATCGAATCAGACCCAAGCCGGTGGGGCACAGGCCGGCCGCGCTCCGGCGCAGAACGAACCAGCGAAAGAGGCCGGGCCAGCGAAAGAGGCCGAACCGGCGAATCAGGCTGGGCAGCCTAGTCAAGCTGGGGCTGATCAGGCGATAAACAGTGAACTTGGACCGCCGGACCCGAAGGCGCCGCCTCTTCGGGAACAGTCCCGGCTGCTGATCATCCGTTACGTTTCCGGGGAGTTCGCGAAGGTGGTGACGCCGCTGCCGGGAGGCAAGAAGGGCTTCCATTTCAAAGCCGGCGCTCCCGTGGACCAGGACCAACTGCGCAAAGCGCTGACGGCCGGCGGGGCCGCGCTGAACGTGGGAGACTCGGTGCAGATTACCAAGGTCGAGTTCCACGGCAGCGAACTGATGCTGGATATTAACGGCGGGCCGCGCGGGCACACGTCGTGGCGCGATCACGTACAGATTGGAATGGGCGGCGGCTTGCCCGTGTCGACTAGCACCAGCACAACTCCGAACGACAACGGCACGCCCGTGGTCGTAGCCAAGGCGGGCGCCACGATCTACCTTGATTTTGGCCGCTCCCTGCCGGACATGAGTCCGGAGCAAGTGAAGAGCTATCTTGGAAGGGTATTGGATTTTTCCAAGCAGAGGTCGGCCGCCGTACAGTGGGCAGACTCTCTGCCCCCGAAGGTGCGCGATGCGATTGCGGCGAAGCGCGCCGATATCGGGATGGATCACGATGAGGTGACGGCCGCTCTGGGGCGGCCTCAACGGAAAGTCCGCGAACGCGACGCGGACGGCAACGACATCGAAGACTGGATTTACGGCACACCTCCGGCCAAGACGACATTCGTCCGCTTTGAGGGCGATAAGGTCGTCAGGGTCTCCGAATACCCGTAATTTTCGCAACGGGTTACAACTCAGAATTTGACATCAGTGCGAGCGCACCGTAGCATTTGCGTTTCGCTTTGCTCGATCACAGCGATCGAGAATCAGGCTTTTTTGTGTCGGTTGCAATTGACTCTGGCGATTTGCTCTTCGGAGGAAGAATGCCCATCAAAGTAGGAATCAACGGCTTCGGCCGCATCGGCAGGAACATCATGCGCACCGCGCTCGGCGATCGCGATATCGAGATCGTCGCGGTGAATGACATCACGGATTCAAAGACGCTGGCGTACCTGCTGAAATACGATTCCATTCTGGGCAATCTGTCCCACTCCGTTAAGCATACCGACGACAGCATCTCCGTGGACGGGAAGAGCTTCAACGTATTCAGGACCAAAGACCCGGCGCAGATCGATTGGTCGTCGGTCGGGGCGCAGCTCGTGGTCGAGTCGACGGGACTATTCACTACCGGGCCGGAGGCGCGCAAGCACATCCATGGTTCGGTGAAGAAGGTGATCATCTCCGCGCCGGCTACCGATCCGGATCAGACGCTGGTATTGGGCGTAAACGAGAAGACCTACGATCCCGCCAAGCACCATGTGGTCTCCAACGCCTCCTGCACCACGAATTGCCTGGCGCCGGTGGCCAAGATTCTGCAGGATAATTTTGGCATCGTGCACGGCACGATGACCACGATTCACTCCTACACCAACGATCAGAAACTGCTCGACCTGCCGCATAAGGACCTGCGTCGGGCGCGAGCGGCGGCGATCTCCATGATTCCCACGTCCACAGGAGCGGCAAAGGCCTTGTTCCTGGTGATACCGGAACTCAAAGGCAAGCTCGACGGCTATGCCATGCGCGTGCCCACGCCCAACGTCAGCGTGGTGGATCTGACGGTGACCACAGAAAAGCCCACGACGGTGGAAGCCATCAACACGGCGATGCGCCGCGCCGCCGAAGGCCCGATGAAGGCGATTCTCGAGTACACCGAGGAAGAGCTCGTCTCGGTGGATTTTCGCGGCAATTCACACTCCGCGATTCTGGATTCGGGCTACACGCGAGTGGTGGCCGGGAACTGCGCAAAAGTGCTGGCCTGGTACGACAATGAGTGGGGCTACTCGTGCCGGTGCCGCGACCTGATCAAGTTCATGGCGGCCAAACTTTAGGCGGGCGAAGTTTCCCATCGAAATATTCCTCCATGAGTAAGCTTTCGATTCGTGATCTCGAGCTTGCGGGAAAACGCGTCTTCGTGCGCGTGGATTTCAATGTGCCGCTCGAAAAGGGCCAAGTCACCGACGATACGCGGATCAGCGAAACGCTGCCAACGCTGAAGCTGGCGCGCGAACGCGGAGCGCGCCTCGTGCTGGCATCGCATCTGGGGCGGCCGAAGGGCAAGCCGGACCCGAAGTACAGCTTGCGTCCCGTGGCCGGGAAGTTGGCGGAGTTGCTGGGAGTGGCAGTGGAGTTTGCGAGCGATTGCGTGGGTGCGGAGCCGGAAACGAAGAGCCGGGCGCTGGCCAACGGCTCCGTCCTGTTGCTCGAGAACGTGCGTTACCATCCCGAAGAAGAGGCCAACGACGAAGCGTTTTCGCGGCAGTTGGCGGCGCTTTGCGACGGGCTGTACGTCTGCGACGCCTTTGGTTCCGCGCATCGCGCGCACGCTTCGGTTGTGGGGATCACGCGATTCGTGCGCCAATCCGCGGCGGGCCTGCTGATGGAGCGCGAACTGGCCTATCTGGGGAAGACACTCTCGGCTCCCGATCGTCCGTTTGTGGCCGTGCTGGGCGGAGCAAAAGTGTCGGACAAGATCGAAGTGGTGGAGAATTTGATGAAGATCGCGGATGCCATGCTGATCGGCGGCGGCATGGCGTACACATTTTTGAAGGCGCAGGGGCTGGCGGTGGGCAAGTCGATCGTGGAGACGGACAAAATCGAACTCGCCTTGCGCCTGCTGTCCGACGCGCGCAAGCGGAATTTCCGGTTGTTGCTGCCCAGCGATCAGGTGGTGGCCGCCGAATTTCGGGCAGACTCACAGGCGCGGACTGTGCCCGTGGGCGAGACGCCGGATGGCTGGATGGGGCTGGACATCGGTCCCGAGACGGTGCGGCGTTTTTCCGCTGAAATCGCGGGCGCCAAAACCATCGTGTGGAATGGTCCGATGGGCGTGTTTGAAATGCCCAAGTTTGCTCACGGCACACTGGAAATCGCGAAGGCCATCGCCGCGGCTACCGCGGGCGGAGCGACATCGATTGTCGGCGGAGGCGATTCGGTGGCGGCGGTACATCAGGCGGGATTGGCTGATCAGGTTTCGCACATCTCGACGGGCGGCGGCGCCTCCCTGGAATTTCTTGCGGGCAAGAAATTGCCGGGCGTAGAAGCACTGTCGGAGAGGGTCTCCAAGTGACCGCCAACGTGGCTCGCGTACGCAAGCCGGTCATTGCCGGCAACTGGAAGATGTATAAGACGCAGCAGGAGGCGCGCGATTTTTTTGCGTTGTTCAAGCCCCTGGTCGCGGCGACGACTCATTGCGAGATTGTGGTTGCGCCACCCTTCACAGCGATTGCGGCATGCGTCGAGGCGGCAAAGGGCACGGCGATCGGAATTGCCGCGCAGGACGTATATTGGGCCAATGAAGGGGCATTCACCGGGGAAGTATCGCCGCGGATGATCTCGGAGGCGGGCTGCCGCGGCGTGATCATCGCGCACTCCGAGCGCCGCCAACTCTTTGGCGAGACGGATGAAAGCGCCAATCGCAAGGTGAAGGCGGCGCTTGCGGCCGGACTTACGCCGATTCTTTGCGTGGGCGAGACGCTGGTGCAACGCGAGTCGGGCGACACGGAAAAAGTGCTCGAGAAGCAGCTTCGCGGCTCGCTGGCTGCGTTGACCCCCATGGAGTTCTCACGTATTATCATGGCTTACGAGCCGGTTTGGGCCATTGGCACTGGCCGCACGGCGACCCCGGAAATGGCGGCTGGAGCGCACAAGTTCCTGCGCGATACGGCGGCGGCCTCATTTACCGCGGAGCTTGCCGCTTCCCTGCGAATCCTCTATGGCGGCAGTGTCAAACCCGAAAATATAAAGGGGTTGATGGCGCAGGCGGAAATCGACGGGGCACTGGTGGGCGGCGCGAGCCTGGATGCGGGACAGTTTGCCGCGATTGTAAATTTCTAGACGTTTTCGATGGGGAGTAGTTGATGCCAAAAGAAGTCAAATGGGCGTTTTCATTTCTGGTTGGCGCCGGGCTGCTGTGGTTTGGATGGCGATTCTATTTTGCGCTGGTGGCGCTGCACGTGTCGGTGTGCCTGGTGTTGATCGGAGTGATCCTGCTGCAGAGCGGACAGGCGGCTGACATTGCCGGGGCATTCGGAGGGTCCGGCAGCCAGACGGCATTTGGCCCGCGCGGTGCGGCGACATTCCTGTCGAGGGCCACGACGTGGTGCGCGGTTATGTTTATGTTTACCTCCATGGCTTTGGCTGTGCACGTCCGGACAACGAGCGGCGGTGCCGGGCGGTCCATCCTGGAACAGTTCTCGCAGCCCGCTCCGAAGTCAGCGGCTCCGGCGCCCGTAGCGCCAGTGCAACAGGCACCGGCGCAACCGGCCGCGCCTCAGCCAGTGCCGCCGACACCCGCGCCCGCGAAATAGCGCTAAAACCTCACGTGAACTTAGTATGTGCCGCCTGGAAGGCAGCGCTACGAAAAGCTCTAGGACGTGCTGCAAAATAAGCAGCGGATTCTTCGCTGCTTGCCGCCTGGAAGGCGGCGCTACGAAAACCCCATGGCGGCTACAAAATAAGCTGGGATTCTGCGTTTTTCTAGCTCAGCGCCGCGACGAAACAGGTGGAAGGCGGCGGTACGAAGCCGATCAGCGAGCGGCGACTGAAATCCGGGGAAGCGTGGTTACAAACTGCACGGCCAGCGTGTTTTGCTGAGCACCGTTAATTTTTGGTCCTTGCTTCACTTCATATCCCACTTTCACGAGTTCGTAGCGCCCAGGCCGATAACCCACCGCGGTTTCATACGACTGCCAGCCTGCAAAGACATTGGAACGCATGTAACCGAGGCGAGTCGCTACGTACCAGCGCGGGTTCAGCACGAGGCGAACTTCGCCATAACCGGTATTCTCTATGAACGTTGGGATCGCATGATAGTCCATTTGAAAATGCTGCCATTCCGCATTGACATTCCAGTGAGCCCGAGCCCATTGCGCATCCACGCCGATCCCGGTTGCGGGGAGGCTCCTGGGCGCAGCTTCGCCCGGAAAGTAAAAGGGATATTGGCGGTCCAGGAAAGGGCCGCGATAGGCAGAAAAACCCACGCGGAAACCTTGTCGAATCGTATAGCCTGCACCCGCGGTCCAATTCAGGTATTGATCTGTGTCCAAGACGCTGCGGGGATTTGCGGGCGATGAATTTGTCAGCTGGCCCCGCAGATCAAGTTTGCCAACGGTAGAATCCAACTCCACGCCCGCCAGGCTATCCAGGTTTACGCCCTTCTGGTAGTAGCCATACGACATCGGCACATCAATGAGCGGATTCACCGCATCGTCATATCGCAACAGGAATGAACCAAAGGCGGAGGACAATTGCCCTGCGCGAAGAACGATAGAACGATTTTCCCAGAATCGAGAGTAACTGACGTCGGCATGAAGGGTTCGTACGCTCGTACCCGTTCTTGTGCCGGAAAAATCCTCGAAAAAATAAGGGTGCGAGTACGCTTCCACGGCGCCGGAGAGCGTCCAATGCCGGCTCAGCTTCCAGGTTGGATAGAGGACGGCTCGAAACGCTCCGGTGACGGCGTCATCATTTCGCGGCGGATTGGCTAACTGGCGGGAGTAGAGCGCCTCTCCGCTCAGGGTCGCTCCCAGCTCGAAGCCAGAGTTCGCCTCCTGAGCCAGTGCTTTGGCCGCCGTGCCCAGCGATAGCAAACAGAGAAGGGCTATTTGAGGCTTCATACAATCTTTCCTCAGGCGTCGCCTGCCGCTCTTGGAACGGGAACCAAGCGCAGGCTTGGCGCAGCGTCCCGCGTACTCCGTGCAAGCTTTCCGATTTCGTCGGCCTTGACCAGCGCCCGCACGATTTCGGGATCGAATTGAGTTCCGGCGCAGCGCTTCAGCTCCCGCATGGCTGCTTCGTGACCCAATGCCAATCGGTAAGGCCGGGCCGAGGTCATCGCATCATAAGCGTCGGCCACGTGGACGATCCGAGCACAAAGGGGCACCTTCACATCCGACAAGCGCAGCGGATAGCCCGTGCCATCCCAATTCTCGTGGTGAAGTTCGACGATGGGGAGATACGCCTGGAATCCGCGGACGCCCTCCAAAATCCTGCGACCGATCGAGGGATGCTGTTGCACCATGGCCATCTCATCGTTGGTGAGCTTGGTGGGTTTGCGCAAGACGCTATCCATGACGCCGATCTTGCCAATGTCGTGAAGGAGCGCCCCGACGCGGATTACTTCCAGATCGGTTCCGGTGATGTTCAGCGCTTCGGCGATGACGCACGAATATTCGCTCACGCGGCGGCTGTGACCAGCCGTGTAATCGTCCCGTGCGTCCAACGCGCCAGCCAGTGACCCGACAAACTCGAGGTAGGCGTGCTGCAGGTTTTCGCGGCTCTCCTGAACCGCTGCCGCGGCGCGAGTAAAGCTTTCGGTGAGTTCGCGGATCTCGTGAATGGTTTTTGCCGGATTGGTTTGAAAGGTCGGCAACGTTCCGGTTTCTTCAGCCTCCCGGAGGCTCGAAACCACAGCTCCAATCGGCCGCACAATCGACCGCGAAGAGAAGAAGCTGAGTGCGGCGGCCGCAAAGAGTGCGCCGAGGCCGGCGATGAGGAAAACCTCCCGAAGGACGCCTTGCACGGGACGGCCGACCGAATCCACGCTTTGCAGCGAGCGTAACGTATAACCGTCGCCAAAATTGATGGTGTCGGCGGCCAGGGTCAGATACGTTTCGCCATCGAGCTGGGTTTCGCATTCGGACTGGTCACCGCAGAAGCGAAGGGCGGATTCCAGCTCAGCCTGCGACGTGTTCGGGACGCTCGACCGGAGGATTCTGCCGTTTTGGGTAAGAATCGTGGGCGTGCTGAATTGCGACAGGTCAAAGTGCTCGCCTATGGACAGAACGCCAATGTTCTCGTCATTGATGTCGATGGGGAATGAAGTGACCTGGTAGGTGCTTTCACCCAGGGTAAAGAAGCCCTGCTGCGGGGGCTTCATGCGCTTGATATCCATGGCAACGAGCTGATCGTCGATGCGCACGACCCCGGCCAGCGGCGCGCCATCGGAATTGGAGATCAGCAGGAAATCGAAGCGGAGGCTCTCAGCGATTTCGCGAAGCTGATCTTCCAGAGTAAGGCGGGCGGCCCCGCTCTTCGGCTGTGTGAGCAACAACTGCAAGCCAGCCTTCATGGAAGGGTTCTCCGCAACAATCCGCAGAAATCGGCTGCTTTGAAGCTCACTTTCCTGCCGCAGGTGAGCGATCGACATGTGAGCCTCGCGCAGCGAGGAACGCAAACCATCGCGCACCGTATGCTGAACACGCTGCTGGATGACCCAGAAGCTCCCGGCCAACAGAAGGGCAAAAGGAACAAAAGACCACAGAAAGGCGCGAGTGGCGAAGCGCATTCTCATTTCCTCGCTTGATGAACCACGCCGTCTTCATCCAGCGGGATGATGAACTCCACATTCGCGCGGCGGTCTTCGGTTACCTGCACGGTCTTGCGAAAAAATCCGGCGGTCTTGTGCCACGCGACGATGGTGTAAGTGCCCGGACGCACCTCGGACAGCACAAAGTGGCCCGAGCCATCCGCTTTCGTACTCCAGCGATTCGGCGTAACCACGATCACGGCGGACATGTTCGGGTGCAGGTGGCAGTCCACAAAAACGATCCCGGCTTTTGGGAAGGTTACGACGCGGGTGTGGTCCTTGGGATAGTTGCCAAGATCGAACGGCTTTGCTTTAGACAGCGAGAAAACGTTGTGAAAAATCGGGTCGAGATTGGGGAATGAGACCGTCGAGCCTGTTGGAACCACGACGAGGTCCGGGGAGAATCGGCGGTTTTGCTGATCCAATTCTGCCGTAACTCCATGGGACGGGAGATCTCCCTCCAGATAGACGACAACGTGGCTGCGTTCAAATGCGAGAGGGTCTTGTTCCTGGTCGGAGCCGAGTTCGACGGCGCCACCCCTTTGGTAGGGATCCGCCGATGAGGTCACTTTTCGCTTCGTAAGCTTTCGTTGAATGACGATCGTGCCTTCGATATCGCCTGCATGCAGAGTGGCCCCCAGGGTTAGGATCACCAACATGATGCGCAGCGCACGGGTAAACATGCTCAGACGCTCCTTTGCAGATCCTGCCTTGTACCTGCAATCTTCGTTATTTGCCTGGAATTCGGTAATAGGCTTTCAGTTCAGTTGTTCTGGTACTTTTGTCCAGGGATGCATTGACGCTTACCACACGCAGGTTGGGGGCCTACGGCGGATTCCCAAGTATTCCTTCGCGGAATCCGTCACTTCATTGAAGTCAGACAAAAGCGTTGAAATCAGACAAAAGCGTTGAAATCAGACAAAAGCTCAGTGTTTGCCTGGTTAGAGAATGATGGTGCGGTCGAGTGGATTCGAACCACCACGGTATTGCTACCGCCAGCCCCTCAAGCTGGTGCGTCTGCCAGTTCCGCCACGACCGCATGGAAGAGGTCTGGGTGATTATAAGAGGGCTCATTCGAAAAGGAAAGACGGAGACGTTGTCACGAACGGGTCACTCCGCGGAGCAAAACGAATCGGGCCGCCGGCTTTGCGTCGCCAGCGGCCCGATTCGCGCGAATGCTGCGTACGAGAGCGTCTCCTACGAACCCGGCATGATATTTCCGGTGAAGTAGAAGATGACATACGCCTTGATGCTGCCGTCTGACTGAGGCACACCGAACACCTTCACAGGCGTGGCGGCGATCAGATGCGCGGCTACGTTACTGAGGCCCGCCGGCGTGGTGAGGTCTTGCGGGCTGACCGTGACGACGCCATTGGTGCGGTCAACCTGATAGACCAGTGTGGCCGAGCCGGATACGGCGCTGGCATTGACCGTAACCGGAGTTGCGCCACCCGTCACGGTGATGGCGAAGGTGCCGCCGGTGGAGGTGCCGTTGGTGACCCACTGAGTCGCCACCTTTGCCAATGGCAAGGGAGCCGGTTGCAACACGGTCCACGGAGCGGCCCATCCTTGCGGATTCGCGGGGTCATTCCAGGTAGCATAACTTGCCCCGAACACTGGCATGGCGGCGATGCTGCCACCGAAGCTTACCGAACCCTTGGTCGCGTTGACAAAATCGGTCACGGCGTTGCTCCCGCTATCAACGATTGTGGGGAAGGCGAAGTTCCACCACTTGAACCCTGTAATCGCGGCGCCTGTGAGGGGATCCTTCCCATTCGGCGTTGTACTGGAGATGTAATCCATAGTTTTTGTGTAGTTGTCCTTGGTGGTGTCAAAGTTGCGCGTGAAGACGAAGCTGGCCGCCCCAGGTGCCGAGATCGTGCCGTCAAAGCGAGCGATCTCGATATCCACGGTTTGAGCGACCAATGGCGCGCCGAGGGGATCGACCACGCTCACGTGAACCTTAAAGCCGCGCACCAGATTGGTCAGGAAGCCGGTTCCGGTGCCAATCACCTTGTCATCTGACTGCGCGTTCGCGGGTGTGCGGAAGAAGAACTGCGTGCCACCGTCTACAGTCAGAGTAACCGGGGTGCCGTCTTCATTCTCGACGACCAGGCTGGACGTGGTTACGTGGAGCACATGGCCTTCGGGGCTGAGCCACACGCTATTGAAAGAGCTGCTGGCCCAGATGCGCACGGCTACCAACGAACCATCGACCTGATAACGCGCGGCCACGCGAACGAACTTGCCCTTGAGCGAACCCAGAGAGCTGAAGTTCATAATCGTGCTTTGGGTCTTGGCGTCCACGTCATAGAAAAGAGTTCCATTCGTGGCGTCGGCCAGAATCGTCAGATTTTGAGAGGAAGCGATGGACGTTTCCGGATTCGCAGCCGGCTCAACAGGGAATACCCTTGTGACCGTGATGGAAGTGTTGTCCGTGGATAACGAGGCAACGTTTCCGTACACCTGACGCAGAACCAGACGAGTGATGTCCCGGATCGGGTGGTGACGGAAAGGGCCATTGAAATTCACGGCCCACATCGTTTGGCCACCTCCAGAGGGCGGCACGTGCGCGACGATGAAGGCTGGGTGAGACAAGTCGAACTCCAGATCCAGGGAATTATTTTGATTTGCAGTCACCACCAGGGGCGAGTCGAAGTTCACATTCAACGGTACGGTGAGGCTGCCGGCGGTCCCGGTGGTTCCCTGAATCTGTATCTGGCCGGAGGGCACTGTGGCTCCAGGTGTGCCGGCGAATCCGGGATCGGGATCGGACGAAGCCGTCAGCAAAAGATCGCCCGGATTGGCGCTCAGCGAGAGCGTGGCGCCCGTGTACGTGCCGACGGGCACGGTGGCATTGCCGATGATTTCAGCAAGCTGATCGAGCTGAACAAGATTGATTATCGGAACTTGAGCCGGAGCCGTGAAGACGGTCACGGGAGTTCCGCCACTCTGGGGCTTCAGGGAGATGCTCAACACTTTGACGCCGATGGTCGCCCAGTCATTGCTTGGGTCGTCGCTGAGCATCACGGAGACCTGGCCGGTCTGAGTTCCGGGAGGCGTGTTGGAGCTGGAATTGGAACTTCCGCCGCCGCATCCCAGCAGGAAAAGCGGGAGCGCCGCCAGGAAACTGATGAGCACACGTGTAGCCTTGGAATTCATAAGAATTCTCCTTGGGAGACCGCAAGGTGGCGCAGTCTCGCGTTTATTCTGTGCAGTAAAGGTCCCGGGGTACGGGACCAGAGCGATCTGGCGTTAGAACTCCATCGCCCAGTCACCACACAAAACACGGAAACGCAAACAGAGTTGCGCTACCGGCAAAAAATGTGCGTGGTACGAAAGTACTACGAGGCGCCAGGTAAGAAACGGAATCGCAAATGCGTTTTTCTTTTTACCGTGGAAGGGCGACGCAACGACGGCGGCGGAGGGGCGGGGAAGACAACGCCGCGCGTCCACTGCTGAAATTTCTTCCGCTCCGGAGCGGTGGACTTCAACTGCGACGTGGGCTGCGAAAGTTTTACAGAAACATATTAGTAGCGAGGGTACTCGCGGCGTCTCGGCTTATCTCCTGTTTCGATTCGGAACATCAAGTTTGCTTGACTTCAAGGATGAGCGCGTGGAAGATAATCGCAAGGGGCTAGTTGGATTCGCGGACGCACCAGGTCTCTGAAGAGCACGAAGCCTGAAAGCGCATCAAGTTTCGTCTCTGACGAATTCGCGTCGCGCGTGGGACCACATGAATCCGTATCTATCGATCGTTATACCGGCGTATAACGAGGCCAAGATTTTGCCAGTAACGCTTGAATGCCTCCGAGTGTTTTTGAGCGAACAGCCGTTTACCGCTGAAGTGCTCGTCGTGGACGACGGCTCAACCGATAAGACCTCAGCCGTGCTGCAAGAATGGACGCGAGCGTTTGAGTGCCTGCGTGTGTTGCGCACATCGGTAAATCTAGGCAAGGGCGCCAGCATTCGGCGTGGCGTATTATCCAGCCGCGGGAAGTGTGTGTTCGTCACGGATGCCGATTTGCCGGGCCGTCCGGAGGATATTTCACGGCTGCTGGAGGCTCTGGACCAGGGAGCGGCGGTGGCCATAGCATCGCGGCGCCCCTCCCCCCTGAGCGCAGCTCCGAGTCCAACCCGTTACATCGCCAGTAAGATCTACCGTGGGATGGTGCGCGTGATCCTGGGTTTGCCCGTGCGCGATACCCAGTGCGGGTTCAAGGCCTTCTTGCGGGAACCACTTTCCCCGATCGTCGAAGAGCTTCGGTCGAATGGGTTTTCGTTTGACGTCGAGTTCCTTTTCGCCGCGTGGAAGCGAGGGCTGCCGATCAAAGAGGTCGAGTTCGATGTGGTCGAACGGCGTCCCATCCAGCATGCGATCCTGCTCCAGTCGCCGCGCATGATGATCGATCTTCTGAAGGTCCGTCTTACCGGCGGACGAGTATCGAGAAGCGCAACGACGCGGGCGATGGAGCCCAAGCCATCTTTGAATCCTACCAAGAGTCGCGAGCGGGCACCGAATCCGCAAGGGCCTCTTGTAAATCCCGAAAACTAACCAGGCGGATCCCCAGCAGGGACACCCTTCTTTGGACCTCCGGCGCGGTCAAAGCGAGCACCTCACGTTCACGCTCATGCGTCAGCTCTCCGCCGAGTGATTCGACCTCCGCACTGAAATATCCCGGATGGCACATCAGCTCAGTGACGCCGTTTGGAATGCGCGCCAGGACAGCGCTCAACATTTCTGTGTCCAAGAATCCGGTCTGGGTAAGGCCATAAAATGAATCGGTACAGACCAACCCGGCGCGCTGCAACTGCACTCTGAACCGCCGCGCCAACCAGGTCACTGCATAAGCGACGACGGATCGCTTGAGCGTGGCCGAAGCGGAGCCCCCCACTTTCCAGAGCAAAGGTATTGTGGTTTCCAGGTCTTCGGCCGGACACCGGACGTAGCGGATGCCGAACTCACGCGCAACCGCAATGACAATCGGAGAGATCCGCGGCAGGACATGCACGTGCAGATGCCCGTCCAAGTGGGTGGGCGTGATGCCGGCGTCCAAGACTTTGATTATCTGCGCGCGGAATTCCGAGAGAATATCCGCAAGGCGCACTTGCCGCCGAAGCAGTGCCTGCGCCAGCCGGACGGGGCTGAGGTGAAGATTCCCTTGCTCGTTCACCAAGGTAGCGGCGGGCGAGACGGGCGTGCCTTCACTGACGTTCAGGTGCACGCCGACGGAGAGGGCGGGAAACTGATGGGCGGAAGCAACGGCCGGCGCAAATGCCCGACCGGTGGCGAGCAACGATGCGCTCGTCAATATGCCATCGCGATGAGCGACGAGAATACCGCGATTGACGCTCTCAGACAGTCCGAAGTCGTCTGCATTAACGACCAGCTGTTTTGCGGGTTGCGTTGTCGCCGGACTTTGCTCTTTGGCATTCATTGCCGTTGGTGTGTTGGGAATGCACTTTCGATCCGAGTTACGGTCGACGAAGTGCCATTCTACGTCACAGTGCTGAGCTCTCTGATCTCATAATGTGTCACCCCAATCGGGGGTGTATCCATTACCAGACGCAAAGGTCGCGGTTGAGGCGGGAGCCAGCCTGCCCTGTATGCCTCGTCGAACGGTCCCGCAGGATAGTACTCACTAAACACAGGCGGGTACGGAGGTTCCATTGTGCCTGATCGATACAACTGCTATATTCGGCCGAATAGCGGGGATAGTCACTCTAAGTCTTTATTCTACTTAGTCTTGGACGCTGCAGGTCCGGAAAGGCCGCCACTCTGAAGCTCCGCACCAAGCTTCTTTTCTCGTTGGTTCTGGTCATCGCGGGGCTGACGTGTGCGACCTTACTCCTCGTGCGCCGGAGCGCCGAGCTGCAGGTCGAGCGGCAGGTAGAGGACGAAGCTCGGAACGCCACACTGACCTTCCAGGTGATGCAGCAGCAACACCAGATTGCCCTCAGCCATAAGGCCGACCTGCTGGCGACCGTCGCATCCATGAGGAACGGCGATGCCACAACGATCCACGATGCAGGCGAGGACCCGTGGCAATCTCCCGATTGCGATCTGCTGGCTCTGGCGGACCAGAAGGGACAAATCCTCGCCCTACACACTACGGCGGGCGAATTTCCGCTTCCCCAGGCCGAAGAGATGTTGCGCAAGTCGCGTCGGGGCGCGAGCGGATGGTGGTACAGCGGCACACGGCTTTACCAGATTGCGATCCAGCCGTTTTATAGCGATTCTCCGGCAAACAAAAACCTCCTGGGCATGGTGATCGCAGGCCGGGGAATCGACCCACAGGAGTTGAGCGACCTCGGAAAGATTTCATCAACGCAGGTGGCTCTGCGCTATGGCGCCGATATCGTGGTCAGCACTATTCCCGCACTTCGGCAAGCCGAGCTTGCCAATCAGCTTCGCGAACAGGCCGCGCCGGAGCAGGTCCAATTCGGCGATGAGCGATACTGGGGCAGGCTCGTCACGTTGAACCCCGGAGTGAGTCCGGCAGTAAGCCTCATTGTTTTGAAGTCCGATCGCGAAGCTATGGCTTCGTTGAACCGGTTAAATCACTTGCTTCTCGGGCTCGGGCTGCTCGCCGTATTCGCGGGCGGGGCGCTGGTATTTGCGATTTGTGACCGGTTCACGAGACCGCTGGGGAGTTTGCTGGGTGGCGTGGGCGCCCTCGAGAAAGGCGACTTTGACTACCGGCTGCAGTCTCGCGGAAGCGACGAAGTGGCTCAGCTAACGCGCGCATTTGGTCGCATGCGGGCGACGTTACAAACGAATGAAACCCAAAGGCAAAAGCTTGAAGACCATCTGCGGCAGTCGCAAAAGATGGAAGCGATCGGAAGATTGGCCGGTGGAGTGGCCCACGATTTCAACAACCTGCTCACCGTAATCAAGGGTCACAGCAGTCTTATGCTCGAGAGCCTTGCGCCAGACGACGCACTGTACTCGGGCAGCCGCCAGATCGAGCAGGCCGCTGACCGCGCCGCTTCACTGACGCGACAACTGCTGGCTTTCTGCCGAATGCAAATCCTGCAACCGAAGGTGCTGGACTTGAACGCGCTTGTCTCCGATATGGCCAAAATGCTCACGCGCCTCGTGCGCGAAGACATCCTTTTCAGCTTCCGCCCGGGCGCTTCGCTGGGCAGGGTCAAGGCCGATCCCGGACAACTGGAACAAGTGATCATGAATTTCACGGTGAATGCCGGCGATGCCATGCCCAACGGGGGCGCACTCACAATCGAAACTCAAAATGTCATCGTAGACGGGCACGTCGCGAAAAATCGCCCGATGGTGCCCCCTGGTTCTTACGTCATGCTCATCGTGAGCGACACGGGCTGCGGCATGGATGCCGAGACAAAAGCGCACATCTTCGAGCCATTTTTCACCACAAAAGAGTTAGGTAAAGGCACTGGCCTGGGCCTGGCGACCGTATATGGCGTAATCAAGCAGAGTGGCGGCTGGATTTGGGTGGATTCGACACCAGGGGAGGGAACCCGCTTCGAGGTTTACCTGCCTCGCGTGGACAGCGCCGTAGAATCGGCTGCGTCGCCACACGCATTGGTACTGGCTGCAAACCGAAATGAAACCGTGCTCATCGCCGAGGACGAGGATGCTGTGAGAGATTTGGCTTCGCGCTTCCTGAAGTCCGCCGGCTACACCGTCCTGGCGGCTAAAAGCGGGAGCGATGCCCTAGAAGCGGCCCAACGTTGGGGCAAAACGATTGATCTGCTCCTGACGGATATGGTCATGGCGCATATGCGCGGACCGGAGCTCGCTGGAGAACTAAAGAACATCTATCCGGACATCAAGACCGTGTACATGTCCGGCTACCACGAGTTTACGGGCAAGAACGGCGAAATTGAGGAAACAGGCTCGTTCGTGCAAAAACCCTTCGCGCGCGAAAACCTGCTGCGCGCGATCGCTCAGGCATTGAGCCCGCATCCGAATGGGAGTTCAAAGGATGCGTCAGCCGTGCAGGCCGCCAGCGTACCCAGAAAAGCCAAACGACGGCCTGAACGCCGCCGCAGGGCGCCGTTAGCCGTCTAAGATGAGTTAGGCCGTATCTGCGCGGGAAAACTGCTCGGGGCCGGAAGAATCAAAGAAAGTCCGATTATGGAGCAGGGAGTCAATCGCCATGGGCAGTTTCGAAGGGGCGTCTGATTTCAACACGTACCCGTCAACACCAGTCTCCTGGATCTTGGCGATCAGAGCGCTGGCATCGTGCATGGTCAGGATTAGTATCTTGGTGTTAGGACAAGCCTTTCGCATCTGGCGAGCAGCGTCTAATCCATTCAGCTCGGGCATACTGATATCAACAACGGCCACGTCGGGCGCAAGCTCCCGAACCAGTTGAACAGCCTGCAAACCGTCAATCGCTTCACCCACTACAATGCAATCCGTTTTGGACTCGATGATTTCGCGGAGATTTCGACGAACAATTTCGTGATCGTCAGCCAAGAGTAATCGGCAAGTCATCGTAGGGGCTCAATGTATCGCACAATGCCGCGCGAATGCCCATAGGGGCTTCACCTTAGAAGGGGTTTCCAGTCGGGGAAAACTGGGCGCCTGCGGCAGAAATGCCAATCGGCCGAGGTCAAATCGGGTTCAGAGCTTGCCGAAGCAGAATGTCCCGATCGGGCCTGGCCTCGCGCTTTCCCTTCTCGACGGATGACGATGCATCGTCGAAGAACGTTCCACCGTTGAGCAACCGCTCGAGCGCCTCAATCAAGTCGCGGGAGGCGCGCGACTTGACGACATATCCGTCGGCGCCTACTTTTCGGACAGAGGCGTCCAAAGTCTTGGATTCGTGCATGGTAAAGATCAAGATCCGAGAGGGCAGCCCAAGCTTAGAGAGTTCTTGGGCGGCCTCGAGTCCGCTCATCACGGGCATCGTGATATCCATGATGATTACGTCGGGGCGAAGTTGCGCTGCAAGGCGTATCGCTTCCTGACCGTTTTCCGCTTCGCCGCAGATCTCCCAGTCCGGACGCGCTTCCAGGATCATGCGAATCCCCTGGCGCACCACTTCATGATCATCAGCGACTAGGATCTTGGCTGGCACGAACCCTCGCCTCAGGAGCTCCGCGGTGCGGCGTAGAAAAGACCAACTTTTTTACGAACATCCTTAGTCTTACACGCTTCGTAAACAATAGACATTGAACCGTTAGAGCGCAAGACGTTTTGCATAAGGCAAAGTCTGTAATATCGGCTAATACATTGGCCATCAGAGGGCGCTGGAAACACTTAGCCACGTCATCCTTAAGTGTGCCCACAACTGCGCCGGGTGCCGCTCCCTGGTGGCTAACGCCTGATTTGCTTCACTGCACTTCAGCCGAAAAACTTGAAAATCCAGAACGGATGTATATGATGTCTCTCTTTGGCTACGGCTGCAGAAGTGAGTTGCTCGCGCGCAGAGCTTCGAAACGTCCGGAGCGGAGGAAAATGAAGAGCAGAAGTGGAGAGACAGGATCGACTGCAGTGGCGTTCGCGATGTCCGTTTTTCTGATCATTTTTACCGCCGTCACAGTTTATCTCTTCGCCGCTAAGCCCACATGGGGCTGGTTCCCGCCAACGATTACCGAGTTCGGAAAACAGATTGACGCGCAGTTCCACCGCACGCTGGTCATTACCGGGGTGGTTTTCGTACTGGCGCAGCTCGGACTGGCTTTAGCCATTTTCCGCGCGCGGGATCATGGCCAGAAAGTGAGCTTCTTCGAGGGCAATTCGGTGATGGAGTTTGTCTGGACTCTGGCGACCGTCATCATGTTCGTGGGGCTGGGTCTTTACGGCGAGCATGCCTGGGCCGAAGCACACTTCCAGGGTGCGGCACCCGGCGCCTTGCAGGTGGAAATCACCGGCCAGCAATTTACGTGGAACGTCCGCTATGCCGGCCCGGATGGAAAATGGGGCGAGACAAGGCCGGAGCTGGTGAGCGCTTCGAGCGGGAATCCATTGGGCCTGAACCCGCGCGACCCCGCGGGGAAAGACGATGTGGTATCGCCGGTCATGTACGTTCCCGTCGGGCGTGAAGTAGAGCTTTTGATCCGCACGCAGGACGTCACGCACAGCTTCTACGTGCGGGAGCTACGCCTGAAGCAGGATGCCGTGCCGGGCATGGTCATTCACATGCACTTCAACGCCACCGTTCCCGGGGAATACGAGATCGCCTGCGCGGAACTATGCGGCCTGGGTCACTACAAGATGCGCAGTTTTCTAAATGTGGTTTCAGAGCAGGAGTTTGAAAAGTGGATGCAGGATCAGGAGACGGCATTACAACAACAATAGGCCATCCTAGAGGGAGCCGAAGGGCTCCAGGAGCGACTCGATGGTGACGCACGAAAGCGGCGGTCATCACCACCCGCCGACCGGCTTCATTCGGAAGTATGTCTTCAGCCTGGATCATAAAGTTATCGGGATTCAGTATTACTTGCTGGCCCTCTTTTCCGTTTTTCTAGGCATGGCTTTGTCCATGCTGATGCGCATTCACCTGGTGTGGCCCAATATGAAGCTTCCGTTCACGTCGGGCGGGCAGATGACTCCCGAGCAATATCTGGCGTTGGTGACCATGCACGGGTCGATCATGGTGTTCATGGTGCTGACGACCGCGCCGCAGTCCGGGTTCGGCAACTACATCCTGCCGATTCAAATCGGCGCCGAAGACATGGCCTTTCCCGTCCTGAACATGCTCTCCTTCTGGACGACGTTTCGTATCTCTGGTGGTGCTGACATCCGCGTTTTTTGTGACCGGCGGAGCCCCGATTTCCGGTTGGACGGCTTATCCGCCGTTGAGCGCACTCGGGCAGATCACCGGACCCGGTGAGGGCGCAGGACAGACTCTGTGGGTAATCGGCGTGGCCATCTTCTGCATTGGCTCGCTGCTGGGAGCTCTCAACTTCATCACGACGACGGTCGATCTGCGCGCCAAGGGGATGACTTTGGGGCGCATGCCGCTGACCGTCTGGTCGTGGCTGGTCACAGCAGTACTTGGGTTGCTGGCTTTCGGCGTTCTTTTGGCCGCATGCATGCTGCTGCTGCTCGATCGCATCGCGGGGACGAGCTTCTTCATTCCCGGCGGACTCGTGGTGACGGATACGCCGATCATTTCGCATACGGGCGGCTCGCCACTGCTGTGGCAGCACCTGTTCTGGTTCTTCGGCCATCCCGAAGTTTACATCGCGATTCTTCCGGGTATGGGCGTGGCTTCGCACGTTCTCTCCACGTTTTCGCGGAAACCGGTATTCGGTTACAAGGCGATGGTGGGGGCTATGTGCGCCATCGGATTTCTGGGCTTCTGCGTGTGGGGGCATCATATGTTTATCAGCGGCATGAGCCCCTATTCCGCCTTTGCCTTTTCGCTCCTGACGATGACGATCGGAGTGCCGTCGGCGATCAAGACCTTCAACTGGCTCGGCACGATATGGGGCGGGAAGATTCACTTCACCACCTCGATGCTGTTTGCGCTCGGGTTTGTGTCGCTATTCGTCACCGGCGGGCTCTCGGGCCTATTTCTGGCGCAGCCTTCGATCGACCTCTATCTGCACGATACGTATTTCGTGGTGGCCCATTTCCACTTGATCATGGGAGTGGCAGCGATCTTCGGCATCTTTGCCGCCACCTATTTCTGGTTTCCGAAGATGTTCGGCCGGATGCTGAATGAGACCATCGGCAAGATCCATTTCTGGTTTACGTTCGTCGGCGTCTACTGCATTTTCATGCCGATGCATTTCCTGGGCCTTGCCGGGCACCCGCGCCGCTACGCCGACACCACCGGCGTCAATTTTCTTGCGCCACTGCATTCGGTCCATTACTTCATTACCATGGCCGCGATGATCACGATCACGGCGCAGTTGCTCTTCCTGTTCAACTTCCTGTACAGCCTGAAGGCGGGTGAAAAAGCGACTGACAATCCCTGGAATGCGACGACCCTCGAATGGAGCATCCCCTCTCCGCCTCCCTTCGACAACTTTGCGGGCCATGTGCCCGTCGTCTATCGCGGGCCTTACGAATTCAGCGTTCCGGGCGCCACGGAAGACTACATTCCGCAGCACCTTACGCCGGAACGCGTCGGAAAGGCTCATTAAGCGGAGCATGGTAATGCCAGGCACGATTACAGACGAAATCGAGATCATCGACGCGGGCCGCGGCGGCGGGAATGACGTGCCCGCCGGCGGGGACGACGACGAGAGAGGTCCCGGCGGCGGGCCTCGGGGCACGCCGCAGCGAGCCTACTTCACGGTTATTCAGCTCGGGCTCGCCGGCATCATCATGTTCTTCATGGCGCTCACCAGCTCTTTTCTGGTGCGCAAGGGGCTGGGGAACGACTGGGTGGCATTCAATTTTCCCCGCATTTTATGGGTGAATACGCTGCTCCTGCTGGCCAGCAGCTTTACGATTCGTGCCGCTCGGCGGCATCTGCACGACAATGAACAGGCCGCTTTCCGGCGCTGGTGGGGCGTGACCACGGTTCTGGGAACCGCATTTTTGGCCGGACAACTGATCGCCTGGCGCCAACTTGCGGCGCAAGGCGTCTTCCTGGTCACGAATCCGAGCAGCAGCTTCTTTTATGTCTTGACGGCCGCGCATGGCTTGCACCTTTTGGGCGGGATCGTGGCTTTGCTTTTTGTGTCCTCTCGAAATTGGCGACGCTCCCGAATTTCTCAAGTAACTGCCACCGACGTAGCTTCGATCTATTGGCATTTCATGGACGGCCTTTGGGTCTTCCTATTCGCGCTTCTCTATCTGGGACGGTGAATCGTGGCTGAAACGAAGAGCGCAGTGGGTGAACCGGTCAGCTCCCCGTGGGGCGGCGGGACCGCGCCCTTTGCGATTAATTCGAAAAAATTCGGGATGTGGCTTTTTATCGTTTCGGATACGCTGACGTTTTCGGCGCTGCTGCTTGCTTACAGCTACAGCCGGCTTTCCAATCCGAACTGGCCCCGGCCCTTTGAAATCTATCCCGCAATCGCCAAATCGACTTCCATGACGCTGGTGCTGCTGGCGAGCAGCTTGACCATGGTGCTGGGAGTGGCGGCGGCCCACAGGAACGATCGCGCCAAGACGGTTCGCTGGCTGCTCCTGACGGCTCTCGGAGGCCTCATCTTTACGGTCTTGCACTTGACGGAGTGGATCAATCTCTTCCATGAGGGCTATACGCCGTGGAGCACTCCGCAGGGCGTGCCGTTATTTGGAGCCACTTTTTTTGGCATCACGGGCCTGCACATGACTCACGTGACCATCGGAGTCATCTATCTGATCGTCATGGCGTGGGGATATGGAAAGGGCAAATTCACCTCCGACGACGTGGAGGTCAGCGGACTTTACTGGCACTTCGTCGACCTGGTGTGGATGTTCGTTTTCCCGATGATTTACCTGATGTCGGTAAATCTCAAGGGCTAGCGGTTGGAGCGAGGAGCGCATGAGCTCACACGAAAGCGGTTCGGAGTCTCACGCCGTCGGAAGCACACGGCTGTTCGTGATGGTGTGGATCTGGCTGGCGGTGATCACCTTCATCGAAGTCTTCCTGGCCTATGAAAGATTGCAGCCGGAGTTGATGCTCACGCTGCTCGTGGTGTTATCTCTGGTGAAGGCCGCGCTGATCGTTTCTTACTTCATGCACTTGAAATATGAGAAGATCAGCCTTGCGCTGCTGCTGATTCCGTCGACCATATTTTGCATTTGCATGATCATTATTTTCTTTATGCCCGACGGTGCACGGCTCTTGCAGGAGCGCCTGCCGCACTGAGGCGGTAAACTCGTTGTGATTTCAGAGGACGGTGAACGATGAGGTTTTCTTTTCGATCGGCAGTCTGGCTGGGGATCGCGGCCCTGGGTTTTGCGCCCGGCGCCTGGGCGCAGGGATGCGTCCTGTGCTACACCTCGCTCGCGTCCAGCGGCCCTGGAGCCATGCACGCCTTCCAAGTGGCCATGTTTGCCCTGCTGATCCCTGCTCTGGCGTTGTTTGCCGGTGTGTTTTTCCTGATTTTCCGCCGTGCCCGTACGGGTGTTCCCGTCCGGCCCGCTTTGAAGATCCGCACTTATCTGTGGCGCCTGATTCCGCGCGGCGCCAAGCCCGTGGAGGGCCGCGCTTAGCCCCCAAGCGATTTGCTTACGGCGTCCGCCGTGCGGTCAGATTCTTTCTGTTTTTCATTTCCGGATAGGTTCATCCCAATTAAGTACGAAGCCGAGCAAAAAATGGTTGGATTGGTGCGCCAGGGGAGCTTCTTGGGATGAAGTGCCGAAATGAAGTTGAATGCGCCGGCTAGTGCAGACGTCCCGGCGGATCGGCAGTGGCGGGAATCAGCGGGTGGGTCGAAGGCGCAGCTTCGCTGGCCACGATTTTCGACGGCGCAGGCTGCGGAAGCCCAATGCCTTTATTCAGATCGAGATGCTCTTTCGCGCAGCGGGGACAGTAGCCCTTACCGGTGTCCTCGTCGCGCAGGCTGGCGAGTTCGTAGCAGCCGTGGATGCAGTCGCAGTAGCCCGTAGCCGAAGCCGTCTTGATGGGAACGAGTGCCATGCTGGTCTCAAGCCTCCGATGCGGAGAAAAATAGTACAGTCCGGCAGGGAATTGCGCAAGGAAGAAGGAGCGGGTCAGACAGGAACGGCGCAAGTGGCCAGGCGGAAATGCTGATGCGCGTTCTCCCGCAGCTCCAGCCAGATCGAATCGGGGAGCGAGAGAAATACCTTGACTACCTTTGGATCGAATTGCGTCCCGCTGCAGCGCGCCATCTCTTTGCGCGCATCCGCCACGGTCAGAGCCTTGCGATAGGGCCGGTTCGATAACATCGCATCCACAGCGTCCGCGACGGCGAAAATCCTTGCTCCCAGCGGAATCTCTTCTCCGCGCAGACCTCTCGGGTAACCCGAGCCGTCGTAATATTCCTGATGGGACAGTACGATCTCAGCCGCAGTGCTGAGGAAGGGTATGCGAATCAGCATTTTGTAGCCGATATCGCAGTGGGTGCGCATCACGGTGCGCTCCTCGTCATTGAGGGGTCCCGGCTTTTGCAGGATGCGGTCGGGGATGGCCATTTTCCCGATGTCATGCAGGAAGGCCGCGCGCGCAATCTGCGGAAGCGTCTCGGCAGGAAGGTTCATGGCCTGCGCCATCACCATGGTGAATGCCGTTACCCGCTTGCAGTGGCCCACGGTTTCGGAATCCTTCAGGTCCAGCGCTCCGCCCAATGCCTCGAGCGTAGAGTCGTATGATTGTTCGAGTTCGCTGAGGGCTTTTTTGAGTTCGACGGTGCGCTGCTCCACCAGTTGCTCAAGGTTGCGCTGGTAGTTGCGATTCTCGAGAAGCAGCCGCCGATGGTCGAGAGCGCGGCGGGCGCCGAGGAAAAGCTGTTCCTTTTCAAAGGGTTTGAGAATGTAGTCGTAGGCGCCGCAACGAATCGCCTCCAGAGCAGTGGAGACATCGTGCATGGCCGTAACCATGATCATGGGAATCTCCTGATCATGTGAGCGCAACCAGCCCAGGAGTTGCAGCCCATCCATCTCGGGCATCACCATGTCACTGAGTACGAGATCGACCGAATTGTTCTGAAGGTGTTCGATCGCGAGCCGGCCATTGCCTACGGCAGCGCAACTATATCCCTGGCCTTCGAGCAGCGTGGAGACGACCTCGCGGATAGCCTCCTCGTCGTCGACGATAAGCACTTGGCCCTTGGTCATTTGCGGCTCCCTGGGGCGGCTCTACAACCTCGGCCATTATAGAAGGAGGAGCGAATGGCTCCTCAAAGACCGTTTTGGGAAGGTGCCGAACTTGTTAAGTGTATGTATGCATACGAACTACAGGCATGGATGCGCAGTTTCCATAGGCATTGAGCGGCGATGGCGGCAGCTACAGGTTATACTACGGTCGTCGGGCGACGCGTAGCATACCCTAAGGAACGCCGTCGGGCTGTGCCCATACATGAGACGAAAAACTATCGCTGTGCTCTGCTTTCTCCTTGCGCCAGCCCTCTGCTGGGGGCAGGAGGATCGGCGACCCAGCGGGCAGCAGCCCCCCACCAAGGCCGACGCTGAATTTCTTCAGGCCGCCGACGAAGTTATGGCGCAGATGAGCAAATTGCTCTCGTTGCCGATTCGAGAGCCCCTCAAGAGAAGCGTGCGCTCGCGGGAAGAGATCCGCCAGTTTCTGATCCGCCAGATGAAGGACGATAAGGACGATGCCAAGCGTTATGCGGACCAGAGAGCGCTCGAAGCGCTGGGCTTGATTCCCAAGGGCTACCCGCTGGACCAAAAGTTGCTCGCGCTGCTGACCGAGCAGATCGCCGGACTTTATGATCCCAAGGAGCGTGAATTTTTCATCGCCGATTGGACCAATCCGGCCGAACAACGCATGATCATGGCGCATGAATTGACCCATGCCCTCCAGGATCAGTACTTTCACGTCGAGCAGTGGGAAGAAGCTGTGAAATCCAACGACGACGCGCAACTCGCGCGTGAATCGGTGCTGGAAGGCTCGGCGATGATCGCCATGATCGACTATCTCCTGCGCACGACCGGCAAGAGTTCGCGGGACATCAGCGATCTCGACCCCACGATGCTGCTCGGCGACGTGGCCGATAGCCCGGAGCTATCCCAGGCGCCCCTGATCCTGCAGGACGAAATCGTCTTCCCCTACGTTCCCGGGGCGACCTTCGTACAACGCGCGCTAAAGGAATGGAATGGCTGGCCCGATTTGCACAAGTTGTTTGAAAATCCGCCGGCGTCCACGCAGCAAATTCTGCACCCGGATCTTTACTTCCGCGGCGTCGCGCCCGCCAAGGTCGACCTTGCGCCAGTCACCAAGGTTGTTCCTGCGGGCTGGAAGAAGCTCGATGAAAACGTCCTGGGCGAGTTCGGGACCAATGAAGTGCTCAAGCAGTTTCTTGGCAAGGATCGCGCGGATGACCTTGCGCCCTCCTGGACCGGCGATCGCTATGCAATCTACCAGCGCGAGTCGGGCACGCGAACGCTCCTCGTTATTCGCATGAAACTATCCGACGAAACGGCGGCAGCGCGCTTCTTTGGCGCATATAGCGACTTGCTCGAGAAGAAAAATGAGAATCGCAAAGCGCTCCTGCGGCGGCCCAACTTTTTCTCCTTTGAAACGCCTGACGGCGGCGTTTTCCTGCGATGCGTTGCCGACGAATGTTTGATTGCCGAGGGCTCAACCCGCGAGATGTTCGACGGCATGACCCGAGCCATCCATTGGCCGGCGGGCCCGCTGGCTCCGCGGCGGCCGGCACAGCCGGGCACAACTTCCGCGCGGCAGGGAAGCGCGCCCGCGGGCCGAGCAGCCCTCCGGAGCGGCCCTTCGCCGGCGGTACCGAAACAACCAGTCCCCGTTTCTCCCTCTCTCTGATACCAAAACGATGAGCTGGCTTGATCTGACTCGCGTTCCCGAGGCGGAGGTCATGGATGATTCGGGCGAGGTGCAGGCTTACTCCTCGGCGGCCGGCGAGGCCTACCTCAGCAAGATTGACGATACATTCGTGGAACACGTGCTTCGGCTCATCGGGCCGTCCCCCGGCTGGGCGCTCGATATCGGCTGCGGGCCGGGTCAGATCGTGATGAAGCTTGCCGAACGGTTGCCAAAGTGGAAATTTCTGGGAATCGATCGGTCGCCGGCCATGCTGCGGCGGGCCGTAGAAGCGCGGGACTCGAGCGAGTCGGCTCGCGCCGCGAAAGAAAACGCGCACTTCTCTATAGGAGATGCGAGCTCACTGCCATTTTGCGACGGCACATTCGACCTTGTGCTTTGCAATTCGGTGCTGCATCACATCGGTGATCCCGGGCGCCTGTTTGCCGAGATTCGCCGCGTTGCGAAGCCCGCAGGCGCCATCCTCCTGCGTGATCTGCGGCGGCCATCGCGAATCGCTGTATCCATTTCACGTGCGCTGGTATGGCAGGCACTACGAGGGCCAGATGTACAAACTCTATTCCGATTCGGTGCGCGCCGCCTATACGCGCGAAGAGCTTTCAGCAATGCTCCGCTCAGGGCTCATTCCCGGCGCCCACGTGTTCACATACGACTCCACTCATTTGGGTTTCGAGCGTTCGGCTCGTCCGACCAACTGATTGCGCTTCATCTGGCGTGCAGGACGTCCTGCGATGCGGAGCTCGCCCCTTGGCTAGATGATGCCGAAGGCGGCGAATCTCCAATGCACAGGTCAGTACAATCCCACTGTTACTTGCTCTTAGTTTTCGGTTGTCCGGTGAGCTTGATGCTTTCCAAGTGCGTTGCGCCGTCGCCAACGACGACATCGGCCTGAATCTGGTCGCCCGCAGAGATTTTGCTCAAATCTTCGTCTTTCCCGGAGCTGTACGGCATGGTCATCGCGCCCATAAATCCAGGGATATCCTTGCCGTCCACTATTAGTTTGTGGTTTTTCGCGTCCACCGACTTAACCGTACCCGTAAGCTTATAGCGCTGAATCTTTTGATTTTCGCTTTTTGTTGAGTCCTGGCCGTTCTTTTGCGTTTGGGCCGATACCTGCCAAGGTGCGGCAGAGGCGACCAGCGCGATACCAACGAGTAGCCACTTCACATTTCTCATTTTCCCCTCCTATTGTCTGTCCGTATTTCTGGAGCCGACCCGCGAGGCGACACAGAAATTAGTAGTGAAAGCGGTAGCGCACTTCGCCATAGACCTGTCTCGGGTTGTTGAAGTGAAACCCGCCAAACGTGTTGCTGTTGTCGATGAGCAAGTGGCTGTTCGTGACGTTCAAGGCGTTTATGGAGGCCGAAAAACGCTCCCCAAAGGATTTGCTTACGGCAAGGTCGACTGTGGTGTGGCCGGGAAGATAATCCGGCGGGGCGGCGCCATTGTGAAATCCCGATCCATAATAGACGTTCCCGGAGATGGATGCTCTCCAAGGAAGCGTCGCGTCGAAGCCGACATTCAATGTGTTTCGTTGGTCATGATCGAGCGGCGCGTAATCGTCCTGAAAGGAGAAGTTGTTCAGGCCCCCGGTGACAGCTCCCCTGAATTCAGCGATCTGGTTGGAGTATGCTAAATGCAGCTGACCTCTGCGCCACAACCGAGGAGACCGCAGTGTCAACTCCCAACCGCGAATCAACGCGTCCTGAGTCGTAAGGGGAAAGAAAATATTGGTCGAGACCGGGTTGCCCTGAAAGTCGTAGTTCACATTCCCGTGATCCAAGAAGTTGTGGCTCCGTGTGTGGAACGTATCGATATCCGCCACCCATCCCCTATACGGCATGGTCACGCCGAACTGATATTCCGTATCCCGTTCCCCGGACAGTGGGATGAATTGCTGTGGGGTCGCGGAATCATCGGGAGTGTTCACAATTCCGAGTAACGGGCCGCTGATCGTTACCAGCGGAGGCGGTTGGTAGAATTGGCCGTAAAAGCCTCGGAAGACCCAGTTGAGGCGTGGGATTCGAATCGAGACTCCAGCGCGCGGACTTGTTGCGTCTTCCGTGGAGGTTGCCGTCGAGAAGAATGTTTGTCGCACACCACCGCTGAACGTCAACCAGGACGTCGCCGAGAACTTATCTTCCAAGAAGAGGGTCTCCAAGTTTCCCGCAAGGATCTCTCGATCCTGGAGATTTGGACTGCTTCCGTCGTTGAACTGCACAGCGAAGAATTGATTGTCGCGTTGCCAGAACGTGTAAAACCCGCCTTGGATATTGTTTCGACCAAACGTGCCGCTTATCGTGCTTTGGGCGCCGATATAGGTAGAGCCCCGGTGATCGCTGATGGCGTTCGGGAAATCGAATGACGCGCCGTCGTAGTTTGCGCTATTGAAGTGATAGAAGGGTGAAACAGTCAGGAGCCCGTTGTGGGTAAGGGTTCGCACCCAGGAGAAGTTCAGGTAGCCGTCAGTTTCGTGCTGACCGTCCACCTGGATCACACCGTTGGCTATGTCCGCCGGATCGACGGGCATCTGGTAGAAATCCCTGCGGAGGGATCCCACGAACCGCAACTGATCTTTCGGGTCCGCGTTGAAGATCAGGGAGCCAAATCCCCCGTATCCGTTACCAGCGTCATGCACGATTTCCGATACCGGCGTCTCCAAGCCTAGATTGCTTCGATTCCCATTCACGCTTCCATAGTAGGCCAGGCGCTGACTGTGACCGCCACAATTCATCTGGTCGTTGGTCTGATAAAAACTTCCATAGCTCAGGATTAAATCGCATTCCCGGTCACGCTCAAAACCGGTTCGAGGGACTACATTGAAGATTCCATAAGTGCGATCGCCGTACTCAGCGTCATAGCTGCCTCGCTGTACCTCGACATAATCGATGTCTTTGGGGTCAACTTGCGGGCCGACATTGCTCGCGATGTTGGTGTTGGGCACGGGAACGCCGTCGATGAGCCAACTGTACTGGTGCCCGCCCCGAATGTGGAGCATATCGTGGACCATGTAGGCTCCGGGGACGTAGTCGGTGATCATCGCTAAGTTGTTGGTTTGGTCTGCTCCAGGTGTGTTCTGAATATCGAGACGGCTCAGGGTGGTCGTGGGCGTGACGCTGTCGGTGGGGGCGCTTAGCGCCTCTCCGGTGACTACGGTTTTCTGCGTCACGCTGGCCAGAGCCAACTCGAAATGCAGCACCGGGCTGGTGTCGGAGTGAACGACGACCGCCTGCTCTTGTTGCTGGAAGCCCTCCAGGGCGACGGTCGCAGCGTAGTTGCCGATAGGCACCGCGCTGAATTCGAATTCCCCGTTCAGATCTGTCTTTTGAACTTGCGTCCACTCGGAGTCCTGCGCCTTCAAGGTAACCGTCGCGTCCGGGATAGGACGATGCTGTGGGTCGTGAACCACGCCTCGGACCGTGCCGAAAATCGTGGCCTGAAGCGGAACGGCCAGCTTCAGCAGACAGAACAGCAGTACAGCAAGTCTCACTGTGCGCATAGAGCCCCCCTTTGCCCAACACGCGTCTCTTCGAAAGAGACGGATGGAAAAGAGATTTTGTGGGGTACGGCTTCGCTACGCTGTCAGCAGGAGACGGGGCGGGGGAGAGTCAACGCGACGCTGAGCTTCGGGGAAAAACTTTGGCAGAAAACCGTTTGCCGGTTCGCTCCGAGCGTCGTCATGCAAAATCGTCGGAGCCAGCAGGACAAAAGACATCGTGGCCATATAATGGGCCGCCTGCCCCGGGCAGGGTTTTAACGAGGCTCCCGAGGTGTCCATACCGCAGTCCGAGTGGCGAATTTGCGGGGGATGCATCGGACACATGACGCCATTGCAGCACTCGAGAGCCGCGAGGGCGGTTTCGGGCATGGCCGGCAGGATGGTCGTCGCCAGCGCCAGTATTCCGAAAACCGCGATGAACCTTCGAATCATATTCCGCCAGCTATGCTACTCGTTCGGGGAAATCGACGCAAGCCACGGCCCAGTTTGACCGAATGGCTGCTGCGGACTTGACAGAGTCGACCCTCAACCGATATAGAAAACGCATGGCCCAATCATTTCTTCTTTTTGACTTTGGCACTAATGAGGAACTTGCCCAAGACGCGCGCCACACCGTGGATCGCTGGAAACAGGGCTTTCGCCTGGATAAAAAGTTGTTGCTGAAATTCGATCGCGGCGAGGCGCCTGCGAATGAAGAGGCCGGGAGCGCCAAACCGAGCGCCAAGAAGCGGGCCAGCGCGGTTGAAAAGGGGAAGATTCAGCTAATCATTCGGCTGGATTTTTCCGAGCACGAGCGGCTTTCGCATCAGCGATGGCTTGATCGTATTCCGTCCGAGGCACCGTTTAAGGACGCGCAGTCGCAAATTATCCGGCAGAACGACGAGGAATTTGCAGGCACGGCGGAGCGCTTTGAAGAGCTGCCGTGAAACCTGATCAGTGTGAGCGGCCGCGCCTGGAATCGGCTGTGGCGGCGGTCATCTGCTCGCGTTCAAGCTTCCGCTGCGCGTGAATCAGCACGCCCGTGCTCAACACGGTGATCACCGTCAGCATCATTCCGCTCATCAGTACGGTGAAGATAGTAGCCAGCACGTTAGGGCCTCCGTACAATCTGTTATTGGGGATGCACAATCGATGCCGTTTTGGTGGAGACAGGGCAAGGCTCTAAGTCACTGAGTTATATGGGCGCGTTGCGTCGAGTGAACGGCGAGCCGAGATGGTACTGGCACTCTGAATGTGCCCGCTCCCTCAGTTATTACACAGTGGCTTTGCGGCGGCGGGGATCCGCAGCGGAAGATTTGGGGCCGTCCCACTGGCGGTAGGGTTTAGTTCTAGCCTGATCTCATGTAAGCGCCCGAATGCCATCTGTCTTGCTTCAGTTATAATGAATGTGGCGAGCGTTTGTCGCCGATCTTCTGCCACGCATTCAGAGGTGAAGCTGCATGGCTGTGCAAGCGCACCCCAAAACGGGCAGCATCCACTCCAACAAGTATCTGGGGCTCCAACCCGCCGACCTGATCCGCATGTATCGCCTGATGTACAGCTCCAGGCGCGTTGACGACCGTGAAATCCAGCTCAAGCGCCAGCATAAGATCTATTTTCAGATCAGCGGGGCAGGGCACGAGGCCGTCTTGGTCGCGGCTGGACAAGTTCTGCGGCCCGGCCACGATTGGGTGTTTGCGTATTATCGAGATCGGGCGCTTTGTCTGAGTCTCGGCCTAACCCCACGGGAGATGCTTCTTCAAGCGGTTGGAGCGAAGGACGATCCCTCCTCCGGCGGCTACCAGATGCCCTCGCACTGGGGCAAGCCGGACCTGAATATCGTTACCCGTTCTTCCACGGCGGGCATGCAGTGGCTGCAGGCGGTAGGTGCGGCCGAAGCCTCGCTCTACTTTGAAGCGGAGCCCAATGCGCTCGATCAGGCTCAGCGCGCGCCGCTCGGATCATCGATGCGGCACAGCCCCGATGAAATCGTCTATGTGTCGGGCGGCGACGGCATGACCAGCGAGGGCGAATTTTTCGAAGCCTTGAACATCGCATGCCTGAAACGCCTGCCGGTGCTCTTTCTGGTGGAAGACAATGGCTACGCCATTTCGGTGCCTGTGGAGGCGCAGACGGCCGGCGGGAGCATTTCGAAACTCGTCAAAAACTTCCCGAGCCTGCATGTCGAGGAATGTGACGGAACCGATCCGCTGGTCAGCTACGAAGCCCTGCGTCGCGCCGCCGACCACTGCCGAGGCCGCAAGGGACCCGCGCTGGTGCATGCGCACGTGACCCGCCCCTATTCCCATTCGCTCTCCGATGACGAGAAGCTTTACAAGACTCCCGAGGAGCGCGAAGAGGAAGCGCATCGCGATCCGATTCCTAAATTCGGCCTCTTCCTGGTGCGTGAGGGGATTCTGGACGAGAAGGAACTGGAGCAGCTCGAATCGGAAGTCGACCGCGAGATCCTGGAAGCAACCGATTTCGCGCTGGCCGCCGAACTGCCTGCCAAGGAATCGATTCTCCAGTGGATCTATTCACCTGATATCGATCCGACTTCGGATCGATTCAACGCAGAGCCGAAATTTTCAGGCGAGCCAAAAACGATGCTGGAGATGATTCCCGCAACGCTTGCCGATGAGATGGCGCGCGACTCGCGAATCGTCGTTTTTGGCGAAGATGTGGCGGATTCGAGCCGCGAAGAAAATCTGGCACGAGTGAAGGGCAAGGGCGGCGTCTTCAAGGCCACCGCCGGCCTGCAGCGCCGATTTGGCTCGGACCGCGTTTTTAATACGCCGCTGGCGGAAGCGGCCATCGTGGGCCGGGCCATTGGGATGGCTGTGCGCGGCCTGAAGCCGGTGCCGGAAATTCAATTCTTCGACTATATCTGGCCGGCCATGATGCAGATTCGCGATGAACTCGTCATGACGCGCTGGCGGTCGGCGGGCGCTTTCAAGGCGCCCATGGTGATTCGCGCGGCCATCGGCGGCTATCTGACGGGCGGCGGCCCCTACCACAGCCAGTCGGGAGAGGGAATCTTCACGCATTTGCCCGGACTTCGCGTGGTCATGCCCTCAACGGCACTCGAGCTTTGCGGCCTTTTGCGCACGGCGATCCGATGCGACGACCCCGTCATGTTTCTGGAGCACAAGCACCTCTACCGGCAGCCGTACAATCGCTCGCCTTACCCGGGAGCGGACTTCACGATTCCCTTTGGCAAAGCTCGCGTGGTTCGCGAAGGCACCGACGTCAGCGTCATCACGTATGGCGCCCTGGTGCATCGCGCCGAAGTGGCCGCAGCGGAGCTGCTCCACGAAGGCATCTCGCTCGAGATTCTGGATCTCCGGACGCTCTCTCCCTACGACTGGGAGGCCATCGCGCGCACCGTAACCAAAACCAACCGTGTGATCGTGGCTTATGAAGACATGCGCTCGTGGGGTTACGGAGCCGAGATCGCCGCGCGCATCGCCGACGAACTCTTTCACGATCTGGATGCGCCCGTGCGCCGCGTTGCGGCTCTGGATAGCTTCTGCCCTTACCAGCCGCAACTTGAGGACTGCATTCTGCCGCAGAGCCGCGATATCGTGAACGCCGTACGGGAATTAGCTTCTTTTTGATCCAGGATGGGCTTTTTTCGCAGGAAACTAGGCCTTGCTTCTTGCCTTTGAGGGCGCACCGCTTTCAAACGTCGCTCCATCCACAGAGAGTATTCCCGCGCCCAAGGTGAAAAGCGAAAAACATGCCACGCCGAGCACTAGCGGCAGGCCATAGCCTTCGACATTGTAAATTCCCGAATGCGGCAAGCTCACTTTCCATACCGCGACCGCCATTTGAATGGCCAGCAGCAGCCCAACGACGCGCGTGAGAAGTCCTAAGACGAGCAGGATTCCGCCGAAAAACTCCAGCGAGCCTGCGATGTACGCAAAGTAATTGGGGAAGCCTTGCTGAGGAAACCAGGCCAACCACTTTCCAAGCGCGCCAAAAAGTTTATCGTAGCCGGTAGCGAGGAAGACGGCGGCGACTCCCAGTCTTAGCGCCAGCAATCCAAGGGGCTTGAGCTTGTCGAGAATCTGCATGTCCACTCCGTCGGTGCATTGTAGCAAAGCCCGCGAACGTGATCGGGCGTCGAAATTGGCGGTTTTTTGTCCAGGTGCGCTCCTGCCGGAAGGGAACAAAAAGGCAGGCCCATGGACGGATCGTGTAGAATCACTCATCATTGTGCGTTTGAAAACTCGAATGAGACAGAGTCGTGACCGCGCGCCATTTCATACTTTAGCTAGGGGCCGCAGAGTACAAGTTTCGCGGGAGTGATTTTTCGATGGGTCGTCGGCGTTTGCTACTTGTCGTGCTGCTTCTCGCCCTAATTGCCGGGGTATGGTGGGCGCGTCGGAGTCCCGTTCGTTATCCGGAGGCCTACATCGCGGATCGCAGCGCGGCTCTTTGGAGCGCGACCGCGCAAGTACGCCGCCAGGTGGCGACCTTGGGCTACGGGGAAAAAGTCAGCGTGCTGGGTCGCACTGCCGACTTGACCGAAGTGCGGTCTGCAGACGGCACCCACGGCTGGATTGATAGTCGATTGCTGATGGCTCCGGAGCTTTGGTCCCGCGTCGGGCAACTTCTTTCCGATGCTCGCAATATGCCCGTTCAAGCGCGGGGACACACCCGGACCGTCAGCAACGTACATATCGAGCCGGGCCGCGATTCGGCGCGCATCTTTCAATTCGGACGCAATGTTCCCGTGGCGGTGCTGCAGCGGCAGGTGGCCGCCGTTCCCGCTACCGTCAGCAGCGACGAGGGGCACACCGGCGACGAAGTGCCACCCCCCGGTGACGAAAAGTCCGCCGAGGAAGATTGGGCCCTGGTGATGTTTTCGCAGGCCAAAGCCTCAGGCGCAGCTTCAGACTCAGGTTCGGCCGGAACTCAGGCCGATACCGGGCGATCGGTGCCCATCGCGGGTTGGGTGCTTTCGCGCTTCATCGAACTCGATCCCCCAGCTCCCATCGGGGACTACACGGCCGCCGCCGGCCGGAAGGTAGCGGCCTGGGTACAGCTGAATACCGTGGCGGACGCCAGCGGCGAAAAACCGCAATATATGGTGGCGGCCACGAAGGGCGGAGAAGGCCAGCCCTGCGATTTCACTTCCGTGCGGGTATACACCTGGGGCGTGGAGCACAAGCGATACGAGACGTCATTCGTGGAGAGCAATTTGTGCGGCCGCCTGCCCGTGCGCGTCACCCAAACGCCAGCCGGTCCTGAGTTTCGCTTTAGCGACGATAAAAGCGTCGAACACGCTTATCGCCTGATGGAGACCGTGGTGCGTCGCGTCGGGCCGCCCGTCCCCGCGCGCGGACAACGGAACCGCACTTCACCTCGCTGATCTTGCCGGTTTCGCACGCGCGCCGGCTATTCCGTGCTTGCGTCAAGGCGCAATTATGCTAACTTGAGCGCGCGAGAACTCATCTCACTTGCATCACGTCCGGCCCAACTCACGCAACCGTATTCACCTCTGGATCGCACTCATTGCTTTTTGTTCCCAGATAGCGCTCGGTTGTTCGCACGAGCAAGCTCAGGTAGCCGCCGCAGTAAAGCCCGCGCCAATCGAATTCGTCCAAGAATGGGGCACCCGCGGCACAGAGCCGGGCCAACTCGAAGATCCTGTTAGCGTGGCGATAGACCCAATCGGGCGGATTTATTTCGCTGACCGCGGCACCGGCTTCGTAGAAAAGTTTGAAACCAGCGGAATACCTCTGCTTACGTTTGAACATCCCTCCGTTCGCAACGCCGATGCCATTGCGGTTGACGTCGGAGGAGGCATCTACGTCGCCAATTCTCGTGCCGGCACGATGCAGGTATTTTTCCCCCAGGGCGAACCGCTGCGTGCTCTGCGCACGGCGCCTCAGCGCAATTCTGAAGGAGCATTTATCTTCAGCATTGACGCGGAAGGAAAAATCTATGTGCCCGACTCGGCAGGCGCAAGGGTGCAGGTGTTCAACGCCAGAGGACAAATCCTAAAGGTCTGGCGCATTCCGCCCGGCGGTTCGGAGAAGGCGGCGCACCCGTTTGCCGCGGTGGCGGATAATAACGGCGCTGTCTACGTCGGTGATGGAGCTGACGGCCGTATCCTCAAGTTCACCCGCGAGGGCGTACAGACCGCGTTGCTCAACGCGCCGGATTCCGGCGAAGCTTCGCAATTACTGAGTCTGGCCGTTTCCGCCAAGCATCTTTTGGTCTTGCGAGGTTTCCCGCCTCGACTCGAAGTGTGGAACGAAGCAGGTCTGCGCGAATTGGTCGACACGCTTGGCGATCGGCTTGCCGCTTTGAAATCCGCGGATGCCTTGCTGGCTGCCAATTCAGCAGGTGACGTGATCGTTGTCGATCGGCAGGCGCGCCGAGTGTTTCGCTTTCGCGCCCATCTGGATTCCCAGTGAGGTGGATTTCCCAATGCCTCTGATGCTGAGAGAGCAGGATGTACGCGCGTTGCTCGATGTGCCTGCAGGCATCGAGGCGGTAGAGGAGTCGCTGTTACGGCAAGCCGCGGGCGACGGCTGGATTCATCCCCGGCGCCGTCTGTCATTGCCCGATCGCGTATTCCTGAATTACATGTTCGCGGCCGATCAAAAAGCGGGGTGGATGGGCGCGAAGCTTTACTCGGTTGCTCACGGCGTCGCTCGCTTTGTCGTCTTGCTCTATCGCGCCGATACCGGCGAATTGGCAGCGCTGATCGAGTCCGACTATCTGGGCCAGGTGCGTACGGGAGCCGCCAGTGCCGTGGCCACAAAATATATGGCGCGTCCAGAGGCGCGCTTGCTCGGGATCATCGGCACGGGAACTCAGGCTCGCACGCAACTCGCCGCTGTCAGCAAGGTGCGTAAGCTCACCGTGATCCGCGCTTTCGGGCGCGACCGCGGCCGGCTGGAAAAATACTGCCGCGAAATGAGCGATCAGCTCGGCACGGCGGTTACGCCGGCCCGCTCGGCCGAAGAGGCCGTTGCCGGAGCCGAAATCGTCATCACTGCAACCACGGCCACAAACCCCGTGCTTTCGGGTGCCTGGCTGGCGCCGGGCACTCACATCAATGCCATTGGGGCCAATTTTGCTCAAAAGCGCGAACTCGAGAGCGATGCCGTGGAGCGCGCCGCCATCATTGCCGTGGATTCAATTCAGCAGGCCAACATAGAATCCGGCGATCTGATCCAGGCTTTTGGCGACGATAACTCCCGCTGGCAGGATGTTCGCGAGCTGAGCGAGATCGTTGCGGGAAAGCGGCCGGGCCGGAAGAGTCCCGATCAGATCACGCTTTTCAAATCAAATGGAATTGCGTCGTGGGATTTGGCTGTGGCTTCGCGTGTCTACGAACGCGCCGAAAGGGAAGGGGTGGGAACTCAAATCGAGTTCGGCGGGAACAAGTAGGCCCCGCGTGCTTTGTTGCCGGTTCTTTTCGGATTATGCGATCGGCCGGCGGCCGAGCCGCTTGAGCAGAGCCTGATGTAACCTTTCGCGCACCTCGCTGGGAAGCGGGGCCGGTTCGGCATTGCAGTAGATGGCGATCGTTTTCCGCGTCGTATCCACCACCAGCCGGCAATCTTTACAGCGTTCCAGGTGACGTTCGATATCAGCAAGAGCTTCTGGCCCGAGGTCTCCATCCAGATAACTGCAGAGTTCCCGAATGAGTCCCAGGCAGTTCATGCTGGCTTACCCGGCTCAAAGGAGCGGCTGAGTTTTTCCCGCAGTTTCAATCGCGCGCGCAGCAGCCTGGATTTCACCGCCGGCGCGGAAACGCCCAGGGTTTCGGCGGTCTCTTCGGTCGAAAGTTGCTCAACGTCGCGAAGCAGGAATACCGTGCGAAAGATGGGTTCGAGCTCGCCGATGGCCTTGGTGAGAATCGAATTCAGCTCGGTCACTTCGTAGCGCTGCTCGGGTGTCGGTCCCCAATCCTGAATCTCCCGCGGCATCAGGTCATCTTCGGTTTGCACGGGCTCATCGAGTGACGTGACGTTGGGACGCCTTCGCCGCAGCCGCATCAGGGCTTCGTTTACGGCAATGCGTACGAGCCAGGTATAGAAGCGCGAGCCTCCCTGGAATTCCGGGAGGTGTTGAAACGATTTCATGAACGCGTCCTGCGTGGCGTCCTCAGCGTCTTCGCGGTTTTGGGTGATGTTCATCGTCAGCCGGAAAATCCGCCGTTCATAGCGGTTTACCAGCTCATCGAAAGCGGCCAGATCTCCGGTCTTAGCCGAAGAGACCAATGCGCCTTCGTCGTCGCGGACGATTGTGGACGGCAAGTGCTTGGGTTCGGGCAAACTCATGGGCATCAACGGCGGCGCGAAGGCTGCGGCAAACCTGTAATTGCGCCAAAGCAGGTTAGCATAAATTGTCGTCGTCTGAACCATGTCGAATCCCAAAGGCTGCTCAACAACTCTGCCAAATTGGACGCTTTTGCCCAGCCTCAAGATTCAAGGTTTTGACCAAAAAATTACAATCAAGACCCGGCCATGGCATTCCGCCCCGGCTGGGTGTCGTCATTGGCCTGTGTCTGTGGTCCGAGGCAGGCATGCGTTTACTGAGATGCTCCATCCCCCGTCGGATTTATTTTGCGGAGGATTCTACGTGCTAAGCTTGGCTTCATATAAGGGCGCATTCGGGATCCGTATGCGCCAATAGGGCGGTAACGCAAACTTATCCTGCGGCAGAGAATCGGCTATCCCGGTGTGTGGAAGGCGAAAGTCACCAGCACGTGAGCTTTCGCCGTTAAATAAAAGCGAGGCGAGCAGTTGCGGACTCTACCGGATTACTTAAGACGGGGGATGAAGCTCGTGGTGGTCGGCTGCAATCCAGCCGACCGTGCCGCCCGCGCAGGGCATTACTATTCCGGGCGGGCAAATCCATTCTGGGCGCTCCTGTACGACTCCGGAATCCTGCCGGAGGCATTGCCGTATACCGACGACAAGCGCCTGATTGAATTTGGCATTGGCCTCACCGACCTGGTGAAACGCGCCACCCGCGAAGCGAGCGAACTGGAGCGGCAGGAGATTGCCGAGGGCCGAATTCTGCTCGCGCAAAAACTGGATGAATACGCGCCGCGCGTCGTGGCCTTCAACGGCAAGGAGACTTACGAAAAATTCGCCCAGCGGCCATGCAAGCTGGGCCTGCAGACCGAAAAACTCTACGGTGCGCGGGTCTTCGTCCTGCCCTCGACGGGGACGCCCGATTCCATGGAACGTGGCATTCGACTGCGTTATTTCCGCGACCTCGCCCGGGTGCTCAGCAGCTTGCCGGATTGATCCCCGCTACCCTTTACAACCTCTTTGACAATGTGCTTAGCTCTGCACGGTGCCGTTCGGAATTGGCAGAAAGCGAACGTACCGAGGAGCATCCATCGTCCCCGAACCTACCTCCGCGCCGCTGGTGCTCGAATCCCGCCGTGGTGCTGTGGCCACACTTACGCTGAACCGGCCCGAGCGCCTCAATGCGCTTAATAGCGCGCTCGGGCGCGCAATAGTTGACGCTCTGCATTCTGTCGCGGAAGACACCTCGGTCCGCGCCGTCGTGCTTACCGGGGCAGGGCGAGGCTTTTGCGCAGGCGGCGATCTTGAACTGCTGCAGCGCGCCCGTGAGCGTCAGGACCTCACCGAGGTGGAGGCGCTCCTGAAGATGGGCAAGCAGATGATCCTGGCCATCGCCACGATGCACAAGCCGGTTCTCGCTGCCGTAAACGGTCCAGCTGCCGGCGCGGGGGCTAATCTGGCGCTTGCGTGTACGGCGCGGATCGCCTCCGAGAACGCCAGCTTTACGCAAAGCTTCGCCAAGATCGGACTCTTCCCGGACTTTGGCGCCACCTATTTCTTGCCGCGCCTTGTCGGCCGGGCATTTGCGGCGGAATTATTGCTGACCGCTGCCACGGTTGCGGCAGACGAAGCTCTCAGAATTGGCTTGGTGTCGCACGTGGTTCCGCAAGACCGCTTCGAGCAGGAAACCGCGTTGCTGGCCGACCGCCTGGCTGCCGCGCCGCCGATCGTTGCCCTGGGCATAAAGCAGACGCTTTGCGTGGACGATCGCGCGCAGATGGAAAAGGCCCTGGACGAGGAAATTCGCTGGCAAAAGACCTGTTTTCGTTCCGATGACTGCCGTGAGGGGATCCAGGCCTACCTCGAGAAGCGTCCCCCGCGCTTTCACGGCTCCTGAACGATTCAGGCTTTTTCGCCCGCCAGCCGGAAAACCGAAGCCCTCGCTTGTTATATGAATGGAGGCGCGAGACAGAGGATCTTATGAGTGGCGATTCCGCAAGGTTGGTTCTGCCGCTCTCGCGCTTCGCAACCGGCGCCTGCGAGGCTACTACCCTGTATCGCGAACTGCGAGAACCTCTGCTTCGATACCTGGTATGCCTCGGGCTCTCCGCGGATGAGGCTCAGGACGTCGTTCAGGATGCGTTCCTCAGCCTGCATCGCCACCTGGCTTCGGGTGGGTCGCAGGAGAATATTCGCAGCTGGTTATTTCGCGTCGCGCACAATCAGGCCAGAAATCGTCAGACTCGCTACGACCGCCGATTTGCGGCGCCACTGGAAGACGGCATGGATTCTGTCCTGGACCAAGCTACGCCTGAACAAGCCGTCCTCGAGAAGGAAAAGTTTCGCCGCTTGGGAGAAGCCATCCGCCTCCTTACGGAGTTCGAACGCGAGTGCCTGCTGCTGCGCGCCGGGGGATTGCGTTATCGCGAAATCGGCGAAGTCCTGGGCATACCCACCTCAACGGTGGGCGATACATTAGATCGGGCCATCAAAAAGTTAGCGGAGAGATGCAATGTGTGACTTCTCGGGAAGATTGATCGCATGGCTTGACCGCGAGCTTCCGGAAGAGGAAGCCGCCGATGTGGAGCGCCATCTGCAGGAGTGCGCCCAGTGCCGTGGCCGCCTCGCGGCGTATGAGCAGGTGAGCGGCGCATTCCATGCCTACTGCGATTCGATCGTGGCATCGCGGCCACGCCGTAGACTGCCGCGGTGGGCGGCTCTTGCGTCAGGCGCGGTCGCCGCGGCCGCCGTTCTGTTCCTGGCCTTTCCGCGCGCTCGCGTCGAGCGCAGTGCTCCCGTAATCCCTCCGGCCGCCGCTCCTTCAGCCGCCATTGTTGAAACAGCGCCTGTTCCGATCACAGCCGTCCCGCGGCGCCATATCGCAGCGCGAAGGCGATATCAAGAGGCGAATCTGCCGCCGGCTGGGCCCGATATTCAGATCACCATTCCCGCCGACGCGATCTTCCCTCCGGGCGCCGTGCCCGAAGGTGTCAATTTCACTGCGGACGTCACCATTGCGCCCGACGGTTCGGCTCGACAGATTCGCCTGCAGCCCAGACTTGCTGGATTTGAAAGGAGACCTCAGCCATGAAACGCATCGTGATCTTCATTCTGGCAGCCTCATCGTGCGCATTCGCGCAAGACGGGCCGAAGACGTTGTTCTATCAAACGACTGGCCCCGTCACCGCCGCCAGCGCAGGCACATTCGAGAAGTTTCTGGGCGGGCCAGTGGAGGGCGCGCCTTATTCCGCCACGATTACAAACGAATCCGTGCAGACGCTGGCTGACGGCAACCGCATCGAGCAGAGCAGCACCGGGACCATCGCTCGCGATTCCCAGGGTCGCACGCGCCAGGATACGGCCTTGCCGCCCATCGGCAATCTCTCGGCTGCTAACGCGCCTCACATCGTTTTTCTCCAGGATCCTGTTGCGCAGGCGTCCTACACTTTGAATTTGACGGACAAGACTGCGCAGAAGATTCCTCTGCCCCCGTTTCCGCCCGGCGGCCCTGGCCCAGCGGGCGCCGCCAACACGTTTTTTATACAAACTGGCAACGTTGCAGCCGTGGCGCCCGGCCCGTTGCCGCCGCCAGCGGCGATGGCCCTTCAAAAGGGAATTGCGATCAACGAACCGGGCCAGGTCAGCACCGAGGATCTAGGCTCGCAGACCATGGAGGGCGTCTTTGTGAAGGGAGTGCGCACCACGCGAACCATTCCCGCGGGACAGATCGGCAATGCGCAACCCATAAGTATTGTCACCGAAGTTTGGACTTCGCCCGACCTGAAGACCATCGTCTACAGCAAGAGAAGCGACCCGCGAATGGGTGAGCAGACCTTCAGGCTTACAAACATCGTGCTCGGGGAGCCGGACCCGTCGTCGTTCAGCATCCCCGCGGATTTCAAGATCCTCGACGGGCCCAAACCCATCATCTATCGCTCAAACCAGTAAGGCCAGAGCTGCTTGAGCTGCGCTCGCCTGGATCTGGTTGGCCAGGGCGATTTCCCGTCCATTGCGGTAGCATGGAACCTCGTACGGAGGTCCTCGGGGCTCCATTTCGAGAGGTAGAGGATGGACGGAACTGAATTCGTCGCCAAACTGAAAGCAGAGAATGAATCGATCCTCTCCAGGATCGATGAACCTCCGCTCTCCTCGGGCGTTCCCAATGGAGAGCTTTTGACCACGCTGATGAAGATGGCGCTCAAGAACGAGATCGAGGCCGCCGAAATTGCGGCTGAGTGGGTGTCCACCACGCCGGAGCTCTCTGCCAAGCTGGCGCTGGCCTGCCATGCCGGCGATGAGGCGCGGCATTATCAGCTTATTCAAGAGAAGGTCCGGGCGATGGGTGTTTCACTCGAGGGTTTTCGTCCGCTCGATCCTCCCAGCCCGGTGCTGACTTATCTGCGCACGCTGGCTACGACTCCCGAGCGTATCGCTGCAGCGCTTGTTGCTCGAGAAGCGATGGGCGGGCGCCGGAATGTACAGTTTCTCGCTTTCCTTGATCACATCGGGCAGCGCGAATTGGCCGCGCTCTACCGCGACGTCATCAATCCCGATGAAGAGCGCCACCACCTCTCTGGTTGTGCGTTGCTCGCGCAGTTGGCCACCAAGCCCGAAACGCAGCAGGCGGCCCGCCGCGCCGCCCTCAGCCTGCTTGAAATTGGCGACGGAGTGCGTTCGAAGGCACTACAGAGTACCGGCGCCCCCGTCATTCCCGGCTGCTAATCTTCCCCGGTTGCTCATCGAAGGCTTACATCATTCCCATCGCAAAATTCGAGTGGCTTTGAGGCGTTGAAGGCGGCTCTGCTATCATCTTTGAGCTGATTTATGACCCTTGCCGACAAAATTGTGTTGCAGGAAGGCGACCTGACGGAGATCGATGCAGACGCCATCGTCAACGCCGCCAATAACGACCTGCAGCTCGGCGGCGGCCTTGCCGGAGTGATCCGCCGCAAGGCTGGTGATGCCATACAGCGGGAGTGCAACGACATCGGCGCCATCCCGGTGGGGGGCGCGGCGATCACCTCGGGCGGAAAGCTCAAGGCGCGCCACATCATTCACGCGGCCAGTATGCAACTGGGCGGCCAGACCACCGCTCATGGGTTGCGCGCCTCCACGGCGCACTCGTTGCGCATCGCGGCCGAAAACGGGCTTCGCAGCATCGCTTTTCCAGCCATCGGCACGGGCATCGGCGGGTTTCCGCTCTCCGAGTGCGCGGCGATCATGTTGCACGAAGTCGCCGAACATCTGAAGCGCCCGACGACCCTCGAAAAGGTCCAATTCGTTCTCTTTGACAAGACTTCGCTGGCCGCGTTTGAAAAAGCCTTGCGCGAAATGAAGGATCGCGGCGAACTGGAAATCGCCAGCCGGCCGAGCGATTCCCAGTGAGCGGCGCAGGCTCATCTTCGCCCCGCTCGCTGCCTGTTTCACCGGATGGCCTCTTGGAAAAAGTGAAGAGGGAACTGGATCGATACGAGCATCCCCTGTTTGACTTTGATGCGCATGCCGCCAGCGGCGGAGTTGAAGTGGAAATCCGCTTCAAGCCTTCCGGCGTCGAGGTGCACAACTATCAATTCCTGCTTCAGCCGCGTGAAATCGAACAGGCACAATTTCCCTGGTCCTTTCAACGCCAGCTTTACGACTGCCTGCACGACTACGTAATCGAAATGTTCACCTGCAATCCGCAGCGGAAGGACGCTTGAAAGCGTCCGAACAGCAAGGACGCGCGAGCGCCGCCCTCACAACGCCGCTCGCTCAACTGCTCTCCGAGCGCATTCGCGCCGCGGGGCCGATTACTTTCGCCGAGTACATGGGCGACTGCCTGTATCACCCGCAATTTGGCTACTACAGCAAAGCGGAGAGGCGGCGTTTTGCGGATTTCTACACCAGCGTGGACGTTCATCCCATTTTTGGCCGCCTGCTGGCTCGGCAGCTCGCGGAGATGTGGGAAGCGCTCGGCCGCCCGCGGGAGTTCCATGCCGTGGAGGCAGGGGCGGGAATCGGCCGGTTGGCCGCGCACATCCTGGACTTCGCTGCGCGAGAGTTGACGCGATTCTACGGTGCGCTGCGATATACCGCTGTCGAGCAGTCGTCCGCGCGGCGCGAACGCCACGCGGAAATGTTGGGGGCTCACCTGGGGAGCGGCAAGGCCGCCTCCACCCCCGAGTTACCCGGCGAGATTCCCGCGGGATGCGTACTCTCCAATGAATTGCTCGATGCTTTTCCTGTGCATCGCGTTTTGTTCGAGAGTGGCGCGCTGCATGAGATTTACGTGGCCTTCGATGGCCAGAACTTCACTGAAGAAAAGGGCAAGCTATCGTCGCCCGAAATTGGCAAATATTTTCAAGAGCAGCAAATCACGTTTCAGGAGGGCCAGCAGGCGGAGGTATGCCTGGAAGCCTGCAAGTGGATTGGGAATGTGGGCCGGCGTCTTGAGCGCGGCTTTGTGTTGACCGTGGACTACGGCCATGAAGCCCGCGAGCTTTACAACGAGCGCCACATGCGCGGAACGCTTCTGGCGTATTCAGCGCATCGCGCCACGGAAGAATTTCTCGAGAATCCGGGCGAGCAGGACTTGACCGCGCACGTGAACTTTACGGCGCTCGATATGTGGGGACGTCGCGAGGAACTGGAGCGCACCGGATGCGTTTCACAGATGGCGTTTCTGGTGGCCCTGGGCCGCGCCAACGAATTCGCGGATCTCTATGATCCCGGTGCAAACGAAGTGGAGCGCGTCCGCGCCCGCCTGCTGCTCAAATCCCTGATTCATCCGGAAGGAATGGGCGAGAGGTTTCAGGTTTTCGTGCAGCACAAAGATGTCGCGCAGCCCCGCCTCACCGGTTTGTCGGGGATCTGAGGTACTGCCTGCAAATTGAACTCGACGCAGGTCGCTAAGCGCCTTCTTTGAAGGGCTGGGCGAGGTACTTCTTGGCTTCGTCCTGAGCGCCGCCGGTGTCGTCGTTGGTCTGCTGCGCTTTGCTGTACTCGTTGACGGCGCGCGTCCGATCCCCAGCAATGTCGTAAATCTTGCCGAGATAGAGATGGGCCCACACCTCGACCCATTTGAAGCTCGGATCGATATTTCCGTCGAGAGAGTCGCGGAAGGCATTGGCGGCGGCTGAGTAGTTCCGCTGATAAAAGAACGCTTCGGCGATGCGAAACTCCGCCAGGGCATTGTCCTTTTGTTGATCGAGGGCTTGCTGGTATTGCTGGATCGCGTCGTAATAGCGTCCCTGCTCCGCCAGCGCCTCGCCGCGAGCGATGATGGCCCGGACGCGAAGTTGCACGTTGGATTTCAAAATGTAGTTGTGCGGATCGAGGGTGACGCCGCCCGGCTTGGGCCGGCCGAAAACTTCCGTCGTGAAGCTGGAATCGGTGCCGCTAACTTCGACGGTTTTGAATTCGGGATTGCCTTCGGTTTGCACTTCGAGTTCGACCGGCATCCGGAAAAAGTCCAGGTTCTGTTTCACCTTGCCATCGATTCGGAAGCCGCTCTTGGTGCGATAGATGGTGTAGGTGATGTTGAATTCGGGAATGCCCGTTGAATTGATCCACTGCGCGAAAAACGGCTGCACATTCGCCGTCGTACTCTGCTCCGCAGCGGCTGGCGCTGCGCCCGCAGACGCCGTGTTTCCTAGCGCAAAGTTCGCGGGCTTGGCTGGGGTCTGCGCGGCTCGATCCTGCGCCATCTTCTCGAATTCAGCCAGAGTGGCGGCCTTGCCGGAAAATTGCTTGTAGAAATCGCGTAGGAGAGCAGAGAAAGCGGAATCGCCGATCTGCTCCCGGAGCATGTGAAAGACCATGGCTCCCTTATTCACAACGACGGAAGTGTAATTCGGCGTAAAGGGCGTGAGATGCGCCGACTCTGCGATCGGCGACGTGTCTTCGTACATCAGCGCGCCGATGGCGAAATCATCAAGGGCCTTGTTCATCGCGTCGCGGCTGGCGGTTTGTTCCTGATACAGCGCCTCGGAATATCGAGCCAATCCGTCGGTCAGCCATACATCGGAAGGCGACGCGGCCATCACCTGGTTCCCCCACCACTGCGAAGCCACCAGATTGGACAGCTGCCGCGAATTAGCCATCGGCCCCCACTGACGTTGGCTCAGGAGCAAAAGGCCTGGCGCCGAATAGGCGGGCAGCGTCCCATCGGGCATTTGGGCGATCGTCACATTGGGCCGGGGCAGCGCGCCAAACTGATCGGAAAAAACATTGGCGATCCGCGCCACCGCGGCGCCGTATTCTTGCGCGGTGCTTCCCGCGCTTGGAGGCACGTAAACGGAAATGTTCAAACCCTCTGCCTGCACGGGGAAAAGCTGTAAGGCGCCTGCAACAAAGGTGCCTGCCGCTTCCGGCTGATCAACGCGGAAGGTATAGGCGATGCGGTCGCCAGGCGTAGCTGGCGCGGGAGCCGCGGCGGCGGGGGCGCTGTTCACACCTGGTTGCGTCGACCGCGGAGCCGTCGTCCGCTGCGGTGTTCCCGATGGATTACGGTTGCCGAGCATCAGTGGAGGTGTCGGCGCCGAGCTTACCGCTGAAGGAGCTTCGGCAGTGCCCGTGCCGACGACCACGAAATTCTGCGGCACTTCGATGTGGAAGACGCCCGTGTAGCGATTCCCGGGATAGCCTGTCAGCGGGAACCAGCGGGCCGGCAGCAACAAGTAAGCGCTATCTTTCCCGATGGACGCCAGGCGAACGCCGGTGACGGGGCTGCCCTCTTCGTTGGCCATAACGCCGCTATATTGGAACGTCAGCTTGGTTCTTTGTCCCGCGGGAACCACATCCGGCAACGTGACGCTGAGCAGAAGTCCGTCTGAACCTCCGCGGTCAAACTCCAGCACCTTGCCGGAGGCATCGCGCACGTCGTTAACCCTGAGGTTTGAGTGCAGCTCGCATTCCACCGAGCGTGACGCCGCCTGCGCCTCAAATTCGACGATCGCTCGCGCGTTGAGCGTTTGAGTATCGGGCAGGATCGAGGCGAAAACCTCGTAAGAAACGGCGCGAAAGCCGGTCTGGCGCGGTGTCTGCGTGTTGACCGCTTGCGGGCGGACTGGCGCGTCAACTTGCGCCAATGCCATGCCGCACGAGGCAATCAGGCAAAGAGACAGGACGGCCACCCGGCCGGGCAGTGTCGATCGAAAGGCACAAGTCTTCATGCTACTAGCTCATACTCCTGAGAGTTTTCATGGCCTGGTTCGGATAGGCGCATCTCTTAGGATAGCAAAAATGCCTTTTTTAGTTGCCACGGCTCTATAAGAAGGTTCGTACACAGGAACTAGCTTCCGATCATCCCTGCGATAATGGCTGCCGCGCGGTCAATTGCGCCTGGAGGACCGAGCTTCTCCCGGACCATGGCGAACTCATGCCGCATGGTTTCGCGAGCCTCGACTGATTGGAGGAGCCGTTCGGCCTCCCGCACCACGCGTTCGGGCGTGAAAGCGTCCTGGATCAACTCGGGGACGACCTCCCTGCCGGCGAGCACATTGACCATGGCAAAGAATCGCGTATGGACGAGATGGCGCACAATCCATGCGGTGGAGGGCGCCACGCGATAGACGACCACCATGGGCACGCCGAGGAGTGCGGCCTCCACGGTCGCTGTGCCGCTGGAAACAATGGCTACGTCTGCGGCGCCGAGCAATTCGTACGTGGCGTTTTCGACGATGGGGATACCCGCTTGCGCTCCGCCCATGTGCGCGCTCAGTTGAGCTCGCGTGAGTCCCGGTGCGGCAGCGATCACGAATTGCCTTTTGCCGGCGGCACTCATCTGAGAAACGGCCGCCATCAAGCCAGGCATATGATGAGCCAACTCGCTCGGACGGCTACCGGGCAGCAGCGCCACAATGGGTCTGGCTGGGTCGAGGCCGTATCGGAGGGCAAAACCCTCCCGCGTCATCGGCGCTCGGACGTCGTCCACCAGCGGATGGCCGATCCAGTCGACCTGCACGCCTGCATTGCGGTAGAAGGCTTCCTCGAACGGGAAGATGCATAGGCCGCGGACAAAGCGGCGCCGGACCAGGTTCACTCGCCACGGCCGCCAGGCCCAGAATTGGGGGCAAACGAAATAAACGTTGCGGATGTGTTTGCGGTGCAGAATGCGAGCGAGGCGCAGGTGGAATGCAGGAAAATCGGTCAAAATCGCGAGCGTGGGACGCCGCCGCTCGATTTCAGACAGCAGGCGCCTTCGCGCGCGCAAGAGCGAGGGTAGCTTCCGCACGATTTCAATGATGCCAAGCACGCCAACTTCCGCGGCATCGACGACGGTGTCCACTCCCGCTTCCCGCATCTTGGGGCCACCCATGCCGAATAGAGCAACGTCGGCGCGCTGCGCGGAGCGCCACGGCAAGCCGCGCGGCATACATATCGCCGGAGGCTTCACCGGCTGAGATAAACACAGGGGCGGGAGACATTCACGCAGGCTTACGGGTCTTGCGGTCAGCGATCGAAGTGCGATTCAAAAACACTTTAGTCATCGGCGGGCAAAGGAGCGCCGGCCGAGCCAGCGGGAGCGTGAATGCGCAGCTCCTGATCTTTGTACTGCAGTTGGTACAGGCGATAGTAAATGCCGCCTCTGCACCAAAAGTTCCTGATGCGTGCCCTGTTCGCGCAGCCGCCCTTTGTGGAAGACCAGGATCCGGTCGGCATTCTGGATGGTGCTCAAACGATGTGCGATCACGATCGAGGTGCGCCCGGTCAGCAGGCGGTCCAGGGCTTCGCGGATCATCATCTCGGTTCTCGTATCCACGCTGGAGGTGGCTTCGTCCAGAATCAGAAAGCGCGGATTGTGCGCCAGGGCGCGGGCGAAACTCACGAGCTGCCGCTGGCCCACCGAAAAAGTCGAGCCGCGCTCGCTGACGGTGGTATCGAGTCCTTGCGGCAGGGAATCGACGAATGGGCCGAGGCCGACCTCGCGCAGCGCGGAGTCGACGGCGGCGCGAGTGACGCTTTCCGTGCCCAGCCGCACATTCGATTCGAGCGTGCCCGTGAATAGAGAACGGATCCTGCAGCACGATGCCGAACTGGCGGCGCAGATCCTGCACGTTGAGTTCGCGGATGTCGATGCCGTCGAGCAGGATTTGGCCGCGCTGGATGTCGTAGAAGCGCAGCAGCAGCTGAATTGTGGTGGTCTTGCCGGCGCCGGTGTGCCCGACGATGGCCATCGTCTGGCCGGGTTGCGACGCGGAAGGAGACGTCGCGCAGCACCCAGTCTTCGTCCTTCGGATTTGCGCCGCCGGTATAGGCGAACCAGACGTTGCGGAATTCGATTTCGCCTCGCACAGAGTCGATCGGGCGGCCGGCTCGACATCGCGGGAACGGGCTCGTCGAGCAGCCTGAAAATGCGTTCGGAAGCGGCCATGGCGGACTGCAGAATATTGAATTTCTCGCTCAGATCCTGAATGGGCTGGAAGAAACGCTGCGCGTATTGCATGAAGGCGATCAGCACGCCGACAGGCACCAGTCCGGCCAGAGACCGCAAGCCGCCGTACCAGAAGACCGTGATGATGGCGACCACGCCGAGGAATTCGACGCCGGGATAAAAAAGCGCGAAGGCCAGGATGGCGTCCTTATAGGCCTCCATGTGGATGCGGTTGAGTTCGGCGAACTGCGCGCGCGACTTGCGCTCGCGATTGAAGAGCTGCACCACGCTCATGCCGCTGATGTGCTCCTGCAGGAACGCGTTGATGCGCGCGATGGCCGTGCGGATGCGGCGATTGGCGTCGCGAACTTTGTCGCGGAAAATCCAGGTGGCACAGAAAGAGCAGCGGCAGCACGGCAAAGGTGGCCAGCGCCAGCCTCCAGTTCATCTGCAGCATGATGAAGACGAAGAGAAGCAGCAGGAAGGCGTCATTGACCATGGCGGCGATGCCGGTGGCAAACAGGTCATTGAGCGCGTCTACGTCGGTGGTGACGCGGGTGACCAGGCGGCCGACGGGACTGCGGTCGTAGAAGCTCATCGGCAGGCGCTGCAGGTGGTCGAAAATCTCCTTGCGCAGGTCGTACATCGTGTCCTGGCCGACCTTTTGCATGACGCGCACCTGCAAATACTGGAAGGCGAAGCCGAGCGCGAGAGTCGCCAGAAATAACAAGGACATCCATCCCAGGCCGCGCACTCCCTCAGCGAGCGGGAGTTGATTGTGAAGGGCGGGAACGATGTAGCGGTCCACGGCAATCTCAAAGAGTCTGGGACCGACGGCGGCGAGCGGCGCCACCGGCAAAGTCAGCAGGCCGGCGATGATCACCCAGTTGCGATACGGGCGCAGATAGCCGAACAGCCGCCGCGCCAGGCGCGAGTCGTAAACCTTGCCTAGAGCTTCTTCTTCGCGAAAGTCGCTCATGCGCGTTCGAGCTCTTCCTCGAGCAATTGCTTTTGATACAGCTCCTCGTAATAGCCGCCTTGTGCGAGGAGTTCGTCATGCGTTCCGCGTTCGACGATGCGTCCATCGCGCAGGACGACGATCTGATCGGCATGGCGGACGGTGGAGACGCGATGGGAGATCAGGAAGGTGGTGCGCTGTTTCATCAACTCCTGCAGGCCGCGGAGGATGCGCTCCTCGGTGTCGGTGTCCACGCTCGAGAGCGCATCGTCGAGAATCAGGATTCGCGGATCGCGCACCAGCGCGCGCGCCAGAGCCGTTCGCTGCTTCTGCCCGCCGGAAAGGGTGATGCCGCGCTCGCCGACCATGGTGGCATATCCCTTCGGGAACTCGGAAATCTCAGAGGCGATGCTGGCGGTTTCCGCAGCCTTGCCGACAGCCTCATCGGCGCACTCTTCCACTCCGAAGGCGATGTTCTCGCGCAGAGGTCTCGCTGAAAAGAAATGTCTCCTGAGGCACGAAGCCGATGGAGCGGCGCAGGGTGGCCAGCGGCCATTCGCGAATCGAGCGGCCGTCGATCAGCAGAGTGCCGGGGGGCGCTTCCCATAGCCGGGCGACGAGCGCCGCCAGCGTGCTCTTGCCGCTGCCGGTTGGGCCGACAATCGCCAGAGTCGAACCGGCGGGGACGTGCAAGTTGATGTCGTGCAGCACGGGCGTGCCCGAGGGCTTGCCATTTTCCTTTCCCGAGGCGGAGGCGCCGTTGCGCGTGGTCGGATAGGTGAAGTCGAGATGCCGGAATTCGATTTCGCCACGCATCGGCGTCTCTTGTCCCTTGGTTTTGCGCCGGTACGGCTGCGTCATCGATCGAAGGTTTGGCGTTCAAGATGTAATTGAGCCGGCCCATGGAGGCGGCGCCGCGCTGGAAGATGTTGGTGACGAAACCCAGCGCGATCATGGGGAAGACCAGCTGGACCATGTAGGAATAAAAAGCCACGAATTCGCCGAGCGAGATCTGCCCGAAGATCACCTGCCGGCCGCCGAACCACAGCACCAGGACGAAGGTCATGCCGATCAGCGCCGTCAGTGCCGGCATGAACATGCTCCACGTGGCGACCAGCTTGAGATTGCGCGTGACGTATTCGCGATTGGGCGCGTCAAAGGCGCGCATCTCCGCCTCTTCCTGAGCGTAGGCGCGAATAACGCGCACGCCGGACAGATTTTCCTGAGCTTTTGCGGAAAGCGTGGCGAGCGAGGCCTGAATCGTTTCGTACAAGGAATGGATGACCTTGCCGAAATAACGCGTGACCACCACGACGATGGGGACCGGGATGAGAACCCAGAGGCTCAGCGACGGCGACAGGCGGAACATCAGCACGACGGCCAGCACCATGGTCACAACGGTCGTGGCGCTGTACATGATTCCGGGACCGAGAACCATGCGCACGGCATTGAGGTCGTTGGTGGCGCGCGACATCAGTTCGCCGGTGCGATTGCGCACGTAGAACTCCGGCTCCATGACCAGCAGGCGATCGAGTAGATCGTTGCGAAGATCGTATTCGATATCGCGCGAGAGGCCGATCAGAATCCAGCGCGTCCAGAACGAGAAGATGCCCTTGAGCGCGACGATGACCACCGCCGCCAGACAGTAAATCACCAGCGTTCGCACGCTCGATGGCGCATAAGCGGGAATCAGCAGGTGTACCAGGCGCGGCGACATCTGGCTCAGGCGGCCCAAGGGCTGCGATTGCCCGAAAGGCAATCCATGATCACGCCGAAGGCCAGCGGCTGGAGGGTGCCGACGACGCCCATCGCGGCAAGCGTCACCATTCCGACGGCGACTTGCCCTTTGGAGCGCGCGATGTAGGGAAGCAACGTTTTCAGTTGCTTCCAGCTCGGAACAGGCTTCGACGCCGGCGGCTTCGGCGGCTCCGCGGCGAGAACGGTGGCGCCGGGCGAGCCGCTCATCTGAGCCTCAGCACTGGGGTTTCAAGCGTAGCGATCTCGTCGATGAAGCGGCCGCCCGCGATCACTTGATAGCGCCCAACTTTTGGGTTCCAGCCCACCGGAATGGCGCTGGCGGGCTTGGCGCCATCGGTCTTGAGGGGCTTAAAATAGAGCATAGCCGGGGCGCCGTGAGCCGAAGTGGGAATCTGCAATTGCCATCCTGTGACTCGATTGCTTTCGAGAAATCCCTTAGGATTCTTCAAATATTCGTCGCAACGCAGCACCTCCACCCACTTGGCCTCTTCTTTTTGCAGTATCGCTGCCCGGCTAAAGCTGATGGCCGTGTGAGATGCTTCGGGTAGTCGGTTCATTATAACGGCCTGCTGGTGGCCGTTGCCTGCCAAATCGCCAAAAGAGAAAACCTCGGCGGTCGGGCCGAGGGCCATCTCCCCGAGGTGCTGAACTTCTGCCGGGACTGCCGGAGGAGCGCCGGACTCCCCCTTCGCCGATATCCCGGGTGCCGTACAACCGCCTAAGAGAGCCACTGTGCAAGCGACCAGGCCTATCACAAGTCGTGTCATTCGCTTTTAGCGCGCTTGGTTTCGTCATGGCTGGCGGCGGAGAGAGTGATTTCAACCACGCGGCCTGAGGCACGTTCGCAGTAGACCTGCATCTCCTGCGGCACATCCGGGCCAAGCGAACTAAAGTCAAACCGGAGTAATTCGAGATCCGCATCCTGCCGCTCGACGGGCTCGCTGAAGCTTGGCTCGCCATAGAGCTCCACCACCTGATTTCGCGAATCGCCCAATCGCAATCCCTTTCCCGTAACCCAGTCATCGAGATTCAGGAATTCAAACCGGCGGTTATCGCAATTGCCATCACGAGCCACCAGGGAAGATACGGTGATCTCTTGTACCACGGAGCGAGAATCGATGGCCAGAAGCAGCGAGCGGCCCGTGCAGGTGTCGCGCCACTCTTTGCTCTCCGCAGCGGTTTTGCTGAGCAGATATTTTTGCTTGTAGCGCTTGAACGCGCCGGCCAGGGAGTCGCGGCCGGGGCGCAGTGCGGCAAGCGTGAGCTCGTTGATGCGCTTCGGCGCAGGCTCGCGCTGAGCCTGTAACGCAGGAGCCGAGGCAGCGAGGGCCACCAGGAGGCTAGTGCACAGCGAGAATTTCGTCCAAGCGAGCCTCAAGATTCTCTTCTCCCTCTGACCACAAGAGGTAACGTTCCAGGGGTAGGGCCTTCTCCACAGACGTGACCCAATTCAGCAACAGCTGAATATTGGCCCGCGTCTTTTCATAATACTCGTGCAGGTGCTCTTCATGAGTCATCACGGCCAAAAACTCCGCTTCCACGGGATCGGCAGGCGCGCTGCGGGCACCCGACATGCCAAGCAAGCCGCCGTGCCCGGTGAAAAAGTGCTCTAAGCCCAAATCGGTGAGAAAGTCCCCCGATCCCTTTGCCACGCCGTCATCATAAGCCCAGCCGTTGCACATCAGGAGCACCCGCTCGGGACTCTTTTGCCACGCGCCTGTTTCCAGGCTGCGCTGCCAGACATCCCACCAAGCTTCGACTTCGTAAGAAGAGTCCTCGTTGCGGCGCTCGGCGGCCAGCGCGATTACATCGGACGCGGCGGCCATGGTGCCTCGCAGATCGTGCTCCACCAGCGGAGTTTCGGCCGGACTTACCGCGCGAATCACCAGGCTGGCAAATTCGGGACGAGAAGCGGAGAGGGGAAACGTCTCGAGCAGGCGCCCGAACCGTTCCAGAATGGTTTCTTCCGCGTGTTCGCGCGTCCAGAAACTCACGTAGGCATGATTCGCCATAGGGGCCATTATACCGATTCGCCCACCGGACGGGAGTTGCAGTTAGAAGCGAGAGGCGGGAAGGAAGAATGCCCAATACGGGCCGGTCATTCGTCCGTTTTTGGTGGGACCCCGGGGCTCAGGGTCAGATCCAGCAGGCGGCCGCGCAGGTTCTCGCCTATGCCATTGAAGACTTCGTTGCAAGCATCGCGCAGGCGCTCCTCTGCGGAGTGGGTCAGGGCTTGAAGGTGCTGTTCCGAGCGTAAGTTCAGTTTGGAAACGGTGGTCAGCAGCCAGGAATTGGAGGCGCTTTCCAGCCTCCTCTTGTAATCTTCGATGGCCTCATCATTCAACCCCGTCAGCGCCCCGGCCAGATTCTTCTGTTGTGCCTGGAATTCAAGGCGCAGTTCCTCGCGGGCGAATCCCATTTGCGCGAGCAGCTCTTTCCTGGCGTCGCCCAGTTCACTCTGTGTTTGCAGCTTCAACGCCGCGCGGAATTCCGCAGCGAGTTGCTGGCCATCCGTTTCGGCCTTTGCGCGAGCCTCGGCAGCTTGCGTTTCGATTTGCGTTTTGATCTGAGCGCCCAGCACCGCGGCTTTCCCGCCAACCTCTGCAAGCGCCCGGTCCGTATCTTCCCGCGCTTGTTGCACGATGGATGCCGAAGACCCCGCGGCGATCTCCTCCGCTTGTTTCCGCATCCTCTCCAGGCTCTCCCGAGAGGTCTCATTCACCTGCTCTTGGGTGTGCTCCACGTAGCTGCGGCTGTAATGGTCGAGCTCGGCGCCGAAGATTCCCGACATCTCCCGGGCCTTCTCTTTGAGCGTACCCAGGGCAGACTCCATGCCCTTGTCGATGGCCGCTTGCATCTGTGCCTGTACTTTCTTTTCGTACCATTCCGCGGTCTTGTAGAGCGATTCAAAGGTGTGATGCGTTGTGTCGGCGGCCTTGTTCTCAATTTCGGCAATGCATTTCTCGGAGGCAGCGCGACCCGATTCCTGAAGGTCGCCGTGCAGCGCGCTGACCATGTCCCTGACCCGCTCGTACGCCAATTGCGCCGCTTGCTCGGAAGTTTTCGCCAGGGTTTCGTGGCGGAGGTTCATCGCCTCTTCGGCCGATCCAATCGAGCTTTCCAGGCGCGCGAGTATCTGTGCGGCGCTCTCCAGGCGAGAGTTCAATTCATCCTTGATCTGGCCGGCAAGCCGCGTCACGGTCTGCTGGCCGGTGGCTTCCAGCGCGGGCTGCAGGCGCTCGGCCCAGGCGGCAATGGCGGCTTCCGCACGCCGCGCCATCTCCTGGCTTTGGGCCTCCAGCAAGGCAGTGGCCCGCTGCTCGAGTGCTTGTTCGGCGGTCTGCGCGAGCCCGCTTAGCTTCGCGGCCTGATCCTCGATCCGGTTCTCGACGGACTGCAACTGCCGCACGGATTCTTGCGCACGCTCATTTTCATGGGTCAGGGAAGTGCGCAAGCCATCAAGTCGGCTCTCGGATTCCTTGGCTGCGCCGTCGAGCGTTTTGCTCGCCTCGCCCAGGCGCGCGGCGAGATCTCTTTCCATCTGTTCGCTGGCTAATTGCGTATCGCGCGCCAGACGTTCGCCGGCCTGTCGCGCAGCGCTCTCAACGGAACCTTCGATCTGCTGATTCCAGCGATCGGTTGCGGCGGCGAGGTCGGCCTCAACGCGTGTTTTCCAATCGGATTGCGCGGAGCTGATCGCCGCGGCAGCCTGTTCCTGTAACCGGCCGGCGGCGCTTTCGACGTCGGAAAGAGTGGCTTGTGCCTGTTCCACCTGAACACGAATGCGTTGCTCGAGTTCCTGCACGCTGGGGATCAGCGTGCTATCGACTTGCATACCAATTTCGGCATTTGCGGAGGGCGTCGGTCGCAATTCGCCCGCCGGTATTTGAAGCTGCTCCAGGCGCTCCTGAACGCGCTTTTCGAGGTGCTGCTCGAAGGCGGCACTGCGTTCCCTTTCGAGCTCCTCCAGACGGGACGCCAACTGCTTCACAACCCGCTCCATGTTTTGTCCCATGCTGCGGTTGCATTCCTGGAGGAAGGCATCGACTTGAGCCTGCTTGGCTTCCTGAAAGGCCTTTGCCGCGGCAGGCCCGGCAGCCGCTTCAAGCGATTTTTCGGCTGCGCCCCTGAGCTGTAGCTCGAGCGATGCAATCAGGGGCCGCGCTTCGAGAGAGACAGCCTCGGCCGCGCTCTGACGCACCGTCGCGCGCAACTCCAGCTTGGCTTCATCAACCAGTTGGCTTACCTGTGAAGCAGCCGACGAATCGATGGAGGGCGCCAATCCCAGCATACGAACCTGTTCGGTGGAGGCGGAGATTGGCGTTGGCCAAGGCGTCTGAGCCGGCGGTGCGGAGGGTGGCGGCAAAACCGCGGGTGAAGGCACCGCGGCCAGCCCCTCGGGAAACGGAAACCAATCAGCGGGTGGAAAGGCAATCCCCCAGAAATTGCCGGAGACCTCGAGTTCAACGCCGATCTGAAACAGTTCGCGCACGGTGCGTGGCCGCTGGATCCACATCACCCGGGCGCGGACGGTCCGCGCAATGTGTCCCGGCTCCTGGTGAGGAACCTCCATGGTCACCCACATATTCTTGAGAACGTAATGCTTGGACTGATAGCGGCAGCCGTGGCAATTGATGATCAGCGTGGAGGTGCGTTCCTGAAAAGGACGCCCCAAAGCGTCTACGCCCGTTACAGTGAGCGGAACGGCTTGCACGATACGCGTGCTGCGGCGCTTGTGTGCTCCGGGTTCGCTGGTTGGAACAGACTCCCGCACCACACTCTCCCCAATCCGACGAACAAGCGTATCACCTGTAAGTCGAGCGGGTCGAGCGATCCCACGGCGGTGGTGCGAAAGACGGCAATACCTTGTTGAGGCGTACGAATGGCGGGCCTTCCGGAGGCAAAGACTACAGATCGTGGCGTCTCTCCATCGCCTTAAGCATGGTGATTTCATCAGCATACTCGAGGTCTGAACCTACCGGGATGCCTACGCCGATGCGCGTGACGCGCACTCCGAGCGGTTTGATCAGCTTCGAAACATAGACCGCGGTAGCTTCGCCTTCGGCGGTGGGATTGGTGGCGATGATGATCTCTTCGACGCCTCCATTCTTGAGCCGCTCGATGAGGCTTTTCAGCTTCAATTGATCGGGGCCGATCCCCTCCAGAGGAGACAAAGCGCCACCGAGCACATGGTAGAGGCCGTCGTACTGGCGCGTTCTCTCGATGGCGATGATATTGTGCGCCTCTTGCACCACGCAGATCAGCTTGCGGTTGCGCGTTGCGCTGGAGCAATACAGGCACGGATCGGTGTCGGTAATGTTGTTGCAGACGCTGCACTCGCGGATATTCAGTTTGGCTTCGCGAATGGCGTCAGCCAAAGCCAAGGCCTCGTCCGGAGTGGAGCGGAGAACGTGAAAGGCCAGACGCTGGGCGGTTTTTTGGCCGATTCCAGGCAGGCGTTTGAACTCGTCGATGAGCCGAACGATGGGTTCAGCGAAATCAGGCATTGGGGAAGCCCTGCGGGCGCCCGCAAGAGAGAAAAGAGTCTGGTCTCACGTAGAACGTCAGAATAACCCGGGGATTTTCAAACCGGCGATTCCCGGAAGGCCGCTGGCGAGGCCTTTCATCTGGCTGGCCAGTTCTTCATCGACGCGCCGGCAGGCGTCATTCATGGCAGCGCGAACCAGATCCTGCAGCAACTCTGCATCCTTGCTGGCGAAAACTTCCTGCTCGATACGAACGTCGGTCACTTGTTTCTGGCCGTTCATTTTGATGACGACCATGCCGCCACCTGCAGAGGCTTCCACGTTAACGTTGTCGACCTGTTTCTGCAGGCTCTCCTGCATTTGCCGAAACTGTGAAAGAAGCTGTTGCAGTGCTTTTACTTCCATGGGTCATCCTTCGTCCCGGCGTTTCACTTCGGAGATCCGGCCGCCGAACCGCTCCTTCATGGCGCGCACAATCGGATCCTGCTCAAATCGCGCCCGTAAATCGCGTTCACTCTCTCGGGCGGGAACAGCGCCGCTCAACACCGGTGACGTCTCCAGTTTAACACAGACACGCAATTGCTGGCCCAGGACACGACTGGCGATGGTGCGCAATTTCTCCATACGGTCGCGCGACTGCAAAAGATCCGCGAGAGCGCGGCGTTCGGTCGGAAAATAAAGGCGAATCTCGCCGGCTTCGAGCTCCCAGCGAATCGCATTGTCCACTAATTCGCCCAGGAACTGTGCTTGAGAGAAAGTCTCGGCCCTGATCGCGGCTACTTGATCTGCGTCCAGGCCCGTCAATGAAGCCGCCGAATTTGCTGGTGTGCCGGGCTCCAGGGCCGGGGCCGCGGCGGAAGCTGCGCCCGTATTTGAATCGAGCGAAGAATTCGGCGCGGCTGCTCGTGCGGCCGCAGGAGCAGCGATGGGAGAGGCGATATTTCTTGAGACGGGCGTCGGAGGCGCGGTGGCAGCCTTAACCGCGGTGGCGGCACCGGCCGCTGTAGCGACGCGCGCATCGGAGCGAGCTTCCGGCGTCCCCAGCTGCGGGGCTGCGGGGCGCGCATCTTTTTGCGGCACGTTGCCGGTAAGCTCGGCCATAAGCTCTTCGAGTGGAGCGAGTCGTGCTGCATTCACAAGCCGGAGCAACCCCATCTCCAGGTGTAAACGCGGATCCGGCTTGCGGCGGAGATCGTCTTCGATGTGCAGCAAAATCTGAAAAAAGCGCGTGAGATCTTCCTCGCTGAAGGCGGCGGCTGCGCGAGCGAGCCTGGGCCGCTCCTCGGCGGGTGCCGCGATCAAGTCCGAATCGGCTCCGCACACGCGCGCGACGAGCACATTTCGAAAATGCGAGATGGCCTCGCGGCAAAACTGCTGCAGATTTTGCCCTTCGGCAAGCAGGCGGTGCACCAGGGCCAACGCGCGCTCCGTGGAATGGTTCTCGATGGCCGCGACCAGCTCATCGAGGACTTCCGCGGGCACAACCCCGAGCAATTCTCGAACTTGCGCTTCGGTAATCTCCGCGCCGCAATAGGCGCGCGCCTGTTCGATCAGCGACAGGGCGTCGCGCAGGCTGCCGTCCGCCGTGCGCGCCATCACCGCTATGGCTCCATCTTCGACCTTCAGCCCCTCTTTGGACGCGATGCCGCCCAGAGCGTCGGCAATCTCCGCAAAGGAGAGCGCCCGAAAATGGAAATGCTGGGAGCGAGAGCGAATCGTATCGACCAGATCTTCGGGTTGCGTGGTGGCCATAACGAAGACCACTTTGTCGGGAGGCTCCTCTAACGTCTTGAGCAGCGCGTTGGAAGCCTCGTCGGTGAGCATGTGAGCTTCGTCAAGGATGACGACCTTGTGGCGTCCGCCGACGGGCGCATACCGCACCATATCGCGCAACTCGCGCACCTGATCGATGCCCCGGTTGGATGCGGCGTCAATTTCGAGGACGTCAAGCGAGTTTCCCGCAGTGATCTCACGGCAGGCGTCGCACTCATTGCACGGGGTAAGCGTAGGCCCATGAACACAATTCAGCGCCTTCGCCAGAATGCGGGCCGTAGTGGTCTTGCCCACTCCCCGGGCGCCGGAAAAAATGTAGGAGTGCGCGATGCGCCCGGATTCAATGGCGTTTTGCAGTGTTCGCGTGACGTGCTGCTGCCCCACAATGTCCGCAAACGTTTGAGGGCGCCACTTGCGCGCGATAACCTGATAGTTCATGGATCGATGACCTGAAGGTTACAGATGCGTCTGCTCTCAGCAATGAGAGGAACTTCGGGTACTCTGCGGCACACGAAACGATCCCGCTACCGTTGCTCCCTTCCGGGCCTGGCGGGGTTCGCGGGGATTCGTTGCACAAAGCCCGAAGTTCCACGCATCGGCAGGAATTTCACCCGCCCGCGGCAGTCTAGCATAGCGGTTACGCGGACGAAAGCGAGCCGGCGAACAAGCTGCGAATTTGCCTCACAAAAATATTGCGGCGGGGATCACGCCGTCGGGCACAGGGTGGTGAAAACAGATTCCTCAGAATGCCGAGACCGCCGCGGCCGAGCGCACCTTGCCTTCACGCTTCAGGTAACGATAAAGACTGGTGCGGCCAATGCCCAGCATCTGCGCCGCGCGGACGCGATTGCCCGAGCATAATTCGAGGACGCGCTCGATATGCTCCTTGCGGACCGCGTCCAGCGGGAGCGGGCGCCAGAATTTCGCCGATCCTGCCTGCACCGCCGGCTTTTGCAGATGTTCCGGCAGATCCTGTACATCGATGAAATCGTTCAGCGCGATCAACGAGGCGCTGGAGAGGACGTTTTCGAGTTCCCTTACATTACCCGGCCATGTGTGCTTCAACAGCACCGCTTGGGCTCGGCGGGTGAGTCCCTTGATCTGCTTTCCGTATGCTGTGTTGTATTTCTTAACGAAAAATGTGATCAGCGAGGGAACGTCTTCGAGACGCTCGGCCAGACTGGGAACGCGAATCTGGATCGTACTGAGTCGGTAGAAGAGGTCTTCACGAAACCTTCCGGCAGCGACTTCGGCGCGCAGGTCGCGGTTGGTAGCGGCAATGAGCCGCACATCGACGTGCCGCACTTCAGGCGAGCCCACCCGCTGGACTTCGCGGTTTTGGATCACACGCAGCAGCTTCGCCTGCATCGCCAGAGACGTTTCACTTACCTCGTCGAGAAATACCGTCCCGCCGTCGGCGTATGCAAAAAGTCCGGCGCGGGTTTCGGTGGCGCCGGTGAATGCGCCGCGAACGTGTCCGAATAGCTGGCTTTCGAGCAGGGTATCGACAATGGCGGAACAGTTGCAGACCGCGAAGCGCTGAGTGGCTACCGGGCTCATCTGGTGAATCGCATGAGCCACGAGTTCTTTTCCTGAGCCGGTGGGGCCCTGCAGCAGAACATTTATGTAATGCCGCGAGATCTTGCGCGCCATCTCAAACAGGTCGACCATGGCGGGACTTCGCCCGACGATGCCGTGAAATTCGAGGTCTTTGACGAGACGCTGCTCCAGGTCACGAATCCGCCGCCGCCGATCGAACTGTTCCGAAAGCTCCTCGATGGTTTTCTTGAGCCGCTGCTGGTCGATCGGCTTGGGCAAATAGTCGTAAGCTCCGTGCTTCACTGCTTCGATGGCGGATTCGATGGAGTAAAAGCCGGTCATCAGGATCACGTAAACGCCGGGATCGCGCTGCAACGCCTGCTCCAGAAACGTCAAGCCGTCCATGCCGGGCGTCGTCGAATCGCAGAGGATAATGCGGCACTTGCCACGGCTAATGTGGTCGAGAGCTTCCTGCGGATCTGTGGTCGCAAAGCATTTGTAACCAAAGTTCGTCAGGGTTTCGTGCAGCACCTTCAGAATCGAGGGCGCGTTATCAACGATGCAGAGGTCGAAAAGTTCCTGAGAAGCGGTGGGACTGCTGACTTCCGGTTCGGTGGCGAAGCTCGTGTTGGCATTCATGAAAGTTCTTAAGGCAAGGCGTGTGCCAGACTGGATGCCCCGCAATCTTCAGCAGGCCCGCAACTCGGGTTGAGTCAGATTCGATCTCTAAGTCTTTAGTAAATTTAGGCTTGGAATCTTTCCGGCAGGTTTGGGGGAGGAGCTAAGAGATGTATCGCGGGGATATCACAGACACGAAACGGCGAAAGTGAGTCCCAAACTGGAGCGGGTTCGCGCCGGAGCAGTTCCAAACGCGAACTCGCCTGACTGCGGTCAGTTTACCGGCTCGGCCTTCCTTGACATGAGGGCAGCCAACGGCTCCATCTCGAGCAGGATCTGCTCCTCACCGGTACTCAGCTCATTGAGGATCTCGGAAGACGAATCCGCTACCCCGCTTCTCAGGCATGCAAGGAGCCCGGTCGTTTGGGCTAAATCGGTGCCCTGCGGCTCATCGAAACCGCCCAGTAGCTCAATAACCTCAAAGAGCTCCTCCCGGGTCGAAGTGCGGTCAGAGTTTGATGGCACGTTTTGTGGCAGTCTCATTTTCTCACCTCTTCGTGCACACCTATAAGATGCGCTGCGGCACCCTTTGGCTCACAACTTCCGTTGCATATCCGCGGAAAACCTGTAGGTGCGGCGTCTTGTGTTCGATGCATGCGCTTTCTCCAAATATCTGAAGTGCAGGCGTGAGGCCAAACTAAGGAGGCGGAGCCTAGCCCTTTATTTTGTGTGGTATTGCCGGTTTCGCCCTCTACACAGTGAGAGGGTTGCTGACTCTCATTTACGCACAGATGTGCAGATTCGACTCATTCTCGGTTGCGCCTGCACTATAGACGCAGCGACCGGAGAATCGTTTTTTCATATCGGTGATCAGAGGGCGAAGCTCCAAAGTTGGAATGGATTGCAGTGGGATCTCAGCTGACGGGCATGGCGTCCGCAGGGAAGTTTGGCTCCGGGGCCTGGACTCGAACCAGGATAACCAGATCCAAAGTCTGGTGTGCTACCAATTGCACTACCCCGGAGTAGTTTTGAAAATAAAGCAGTTAGCTGTCGCGCTCACCGCGCGACGCGATCATATTTTGCACCAATTCTGCGCTGACCGCACCGCAAATTAGTGATGTTCGCCTCTGAATGTCCTTCGCGAGCTCGCACCGACCCAGCCTCCACCCATAAGTCACAGCGTCTTTTTGGATTGGACGCCGTCTGGCACACTTTGATTTAAGAAGCCCGCACTCTACACCACAGGCCCGGCTCAAGGACACGCTTTTCGCTCGTCCCGGAGTGTGTCGTTTCAAATTTCGCCATCGCTCCTCCCGGTCGGCAAGCCTTAGACACAACGAGTACGACCGCGTTCCGCGCTATTCCCAGGGGGTATTCTCCTTGACACTGGCGGGCCGCCGTGATAAATGCCCGCCACGCTTGTTTTAGCGGGCGGGGTGTTCCGATCAGACCTTTGCTGGCATAGACCAGTCACTCGGAGATTAGCCAGTGTGACGCTCGAGGACGATACCACGGGCGATAGTGACACTGGACCTCACCAAAAGTGGGTTACCAGCACTCGCAGCCGTTCTAATTTTTTCAGGGGGAACGATGAGAAACACAACGTCGATGGCAGGCCAGTTTGTACGTATCTGTGCGCACAAAGCGATACGCGTATTGGGTGCTTGCCTCGGATTGCTGCTTATCTGCGCACCCGCCTTCGCGCAGCTCAACTACGGCCGCATTTTGGGAGGTGTTACCGACCAAAGCGGTGGTGCGGTGGCTGGCGCTACGGTGACGGTCATCGACGTCGCCAGAGGCATTAACCATCCTTTGACCACCGATGGCGCCGGAGAGTACAACGCTGCCAGCTTGCTTCCGGGTACGTACACGGTTCGCGCCGAAGCAGCCGGCTTCAAGGCGACTGAGCGGCAGAATGTTCTGATCGAGGTCGGTCAGGACGTTCGCGTGGATCTGACCCTGCAGCCCGGCGAGCAGACCCAGACGGTTACCGTCACCGAATCGATCCCGATTATTAATACGACCAACGCCCAGCTCGGCGGCGTGCTGACCAATCAGGCCATCAATGAGCTGCCGTTGAATGGCCGCGAATTCCAGAAACTGTTGATCTACCAGCCGGGAGTTAAGGCCAATGGCCTCGACATCTACGTCAACGGCATGCGGGCCGATAACAACATGTGGCTGCTCGACGGCGTGGACAACTACAACCTTACGAGCTCGTCCGGCCCCGTGGCTGGCGGCCAGTCCAGCTTCGACCAGGCGACCATTCTGCCCGTGGATGCCATTCAGGAGATCAACGTCGTACAGAATCCCAAAGCGGAGTATGGGTGGAAGGTAGGCGGCCAGGTCAACGTGGGACTGAAGTCCGGTACCAATGCCATTCACGGGACCGCCAGCGCCTTTGGCCGCGATGCGTCCATGGACGCGAGGAACCCATTCGTGACGTCGCAGGGCGACGATCAGCTCGAGCAGTTCGGCGCTACCGTCGGCGGGCCCATCAAGAAAGACAAGCTCTTCTACTTCGCCGGATATGAGGGACAGCGTTACACCATCGGCAGCCCGCGCACCGCACAGATCCCGGCGTCGCTCCCGGGGTCCGGGCCAGCGAACAGCTTGCCGGACGCCATCGCCGATGTGCAGGCGCACAACGTTCCTCTGAGCCAACTGAGCCTGAACATGGCGGGGTGCACCGTGGCACCGGCGATTTCGTGCAATGCATCCGCGGGTTTGTTTCCCAATCCCACTTCCTCACTGAACGTACCCCTTCTGATCGACAACGTCGGTGGGTCGAATAGCGGCATTGCCAAACTGGATTATCACCTCAATGACCACAACTCATTCAACGGCGAATACTTCCGTGGCGAAGGCGGCGTGCAGCGCGCTCCATCCGCGCTAACGAATTATTGGCGAGCTAGAAATTTCACGGTGGGTTCAGTGGCCAGGGCGGTGTGGGTTTGGACGCCCAATTCGACCTGGCTGAACGAATTTAGAGCGGGTTATGAGGCGCAGCAGAGCCCGCAAGGTCCCAGCGAGTGCGGCGACCCGTCGTCCGGTGCGCCTAACTATGCTGCGGCATTCGGTTTTGTCACCGGCCTCAACCTGACTCCGCCAGCCTGTGGATTCCCAACTCTTGCGATTAGCCCCTTTGGCAATTTGGGTGGTGGCAGCACGCAGTTGGCAAACTGGTGGACCCAGTCTTATGTGGACGCCGTTTCCTACACGCGTGGCAAGCACCTGATCAAGTTCGGTGGCGAGACACATCTCTCGCACTACACCGGGCTCCCAGGATCAGTAAGCACGATTACAGGCAATATCAATTTCACAACGGGTGTTAACGCCTTTACCGGTGCAACGGCACTGGAAAACTTCCTGACGGGTACAGTGGCCTCGGCGTCGGTGATCGCGGGAAACCCTTACCGGCATGTTACTTATGATCGCTACGCTGGGTTTATTCAAGACGACTGGCGGCTCACTCCCAATGTCGTCTTGGGCATCGGAGTTCGCTGGGAATACGTTGCACCTATCGCGGATAAAGATAGCCTGTTGGGTAAATTCGATCCAACCGCCCCCACAGGGTTGGTGCAGCAGGGCAAGCAAGTCAACCAACTCTATTCAAACAGCAAAGACGATTTCGCGCCGCGGCTGGGTGTGGCGTGGGATATCAGCGGCAAGGGCACGACGGTACTTCGGGCGGGCGCTACCATCGTCTACAACAGCGACCAATCGCTCAAGGTCTTCCTGAACAGCGCCAATGCCGCTCTCGGCTTCGCACCCACGGCGTCGCAGCTCTTCAATGCTAACGGCACGACGGCGGCGGCTGCGGGTACGAATGGCAATATCGCAACCGGTACTCTCAGCTTGAATAATGTTCCCTGGGCCCTCAACGTCCCCATCTTTGGCGCCGCCACTAGCGCCGGGGCACCTCCCTGCGGCAATGGGGTCGGTACAAACCCCGCGCCTTGCGCCATCGGCACGATCGATCCCAATTTCAAGAGAGCTTACGTCACCACGTGGACCCTTGCCCTCCAGCACGCCTTCACGAATGCCATCTCGCTGAACCTCATTTACGTGGGCGACCACGGCACGCACTTGGGCGCCAATGTGAATCTCAATCAGCCGATCGGACCGGCTCAAGTCAAGGCCACCAACCTCGAGCAGACGGAGCGGCCGTACTACGGGCAGTTTCCCTATTTCTCGAGCATCCTGGACTACACGAGCTTCGCGACCTCCAACTACAATGCGCTTCAGGCGAAGTTGACCGCGCGCGCCAGCCACGGGCTGAATTTCTCGCTCGGTTACAGTTACTCCCATTCTCTCGACGACACGTCTGCTGAGACGGGTTACACCGCACTGTCCACCGCAAATCCGAAACTCGAATATGCGAACAGCAACCAGGATCCATTCCAGAACTTGAGTGTGACGGCGAGCTACAGCATTCCGGGGAGGAAGGCGCCGGGACAGTTGCTCGAAGGGTGGCAGGTTAACACCGTCGTGCATATGCTCGGCGGAACGCCAATTAGTGCGTACGATACCAACAGCGATCTCCTTGGAAATGGCGGCGGCTCCACCAATCCAGAACTCTGGACCATGGTGGGGGATCCAAACAACTTCCTGGTCGGCACGACGCAACCCCTCCCTTGCTTCGGCGTTTCCGGCAGCAGCTTCGCCGGCGCGTCTAATTGCATCAAGGTACAACCGGGCGGGGGTTCGGCCGGCTCGGCCAGTTTCGTGTCGAATATGCCCGCAGCCTGCGTGGCGGCAGCCAGCAACGAGGCCACCAACCCGAATGTTCCTTCCACCGATAAGAACGCCACGGGGTTAAAGGCGCTGGCCAATTTCGGCTGTTATTTCCAAAACGGTTCGGCCATCGTTCCGCCGGCTCAGGGAACCATTGGCACCATGAGCCGGACGGCGCTGCGCGCCGTTCCCTTCAGGGAGTGGGACATGTCCATCACCAAGAGCTGGAAGCTCAGGGAACAACTCACGGCTCAATTTCGTGCCGAGGCCTTCAACATTATCAATATCACCCAATTCGCTGCCCCTTCCACCAACCCTAATAACCCGGGGTCGTTCGGCGTAGCCCAGGGAACACCGAATTCAAACAACCCCGTAGTTGGCGAAGGCGGCCCGCGCCAGGTTCAGTTCGGGTTGAAGCTGATTTTCTAGAATCAGGGCCAAGCGGAAATATGATCGGAAAGTCCAGGGGGAAGTGCTGCGAACGCCTTCCACTTCCCCCTAGAAGTTTTTTCCCCCGCCGTTCGGACATTGACCAGGGCGATCTCCCTTTAAATTGCGTATCATCTCTACCGGCTGGCCTACCCGCTGGCCTTAACGGCAGACGGAGGGCTCAGGTATGTGGGAATCACTCGAGCATGTAGGCTGGGTAACGGTTCTTGCCAACACCGGCTGGATGTACTCCGTGGTTTCGGTAGTCCACTACTTTACGTTGCTTTTCTTCATCGGAACGATCGTGCTCGTCGATTTGCGAATTCTAGGCGTTGCGGACCGCAATCATACGATCTCCTCGCTTGCGGATCAGCTTCTCCCCTGGGCCTGGATCGGGTTCGCCCTGGCCATGATATCTGGATTTCTTTTGTTCACGACCGACGCCGGGGATTACGCGCCCGACCATGTCTTTCAAGTCAAGATGCTGGTGATCCTGCTGGCCGTGGTTTTCACCGCTGCCGTGCAAATGGGACACCGGAAATGGAACCAGTTGCCCCATGTACCCGCGAGCGCCAAAGTAATCGCCGCCGTTTCGCTCGTGTTGTGGCTCGGAGCCATTCTGGCGGGGGTTGATATCGCGGCTCTTTCCGGACTGGGATAGGAATCTCCGCCGCGTATCCGGCGAAAACCGCGTATCTGGCGAAAAGAGGATCAACCCGAATGTACGATCTGTTGCATGCTTTGGCGAAGTGGCTGGAAGCTACCGGCTGGGCTACGGTCATTCGCACCACGCGTATCTATCCATTTATCCAGTTAATCCATTTTTCTGGCCTGACGGTGTGGCTCGGCTCGAACACGATTGTTGACTTGCGCATCCTGGGCCTGGGGCAGAAGCGCCAGACCGCGGCGCAGCTCGCGGAGGCTCTGTTGCCCTGGAACTGGATCGGGTTTTCGATCGTCGTACTTGGAGGATTCTTGCTCTTCTCCGGTATCGGGACGACCTATCTCGTCAACGCGGCCTTCCGGGTCAAGCTGGGCATACTTTGTTCCCTTAGCCCTCATTTGGCACATCGTGGTACAGAGGAAAGTGCGCATCTGGGGCCGAGAGCCCGAAACACCGCCGATCGCCAAGCTCAGCGCTTTGATCGAAATACTACTGTGGCTCTGTGTCGTCACTGCGGCCGTGGAGATCCCGAACTACTAGATGATGTTGAACTTGCAGTGACGCTCGGGTCGCAGCTGTTTCTACAAACGTCGCAGGAGCGAGTAGTATGATCTTCCAACCAGATCGATGAACGTGTATGCTACCGCATCCGAGAAACCGAATGGAATTGAGGCTGATGGGGTAGGTTCTGAAGCCGGGCCTGGTTCTCGAGACTCGCAAGGGAGGATTGTCGCGTTTATGCGTAACTCAGGGGTTTGTCTAAGAGCGATCGGCGCCGCGGCGGGCTTGATATTGGCGGCCACGCTGCTCGCGCACGCCCAGGGAGGGCCGCCGCCGACCTTGGACGGGAAAACGGCCGAGCAGGTTTATAAGAATATCAAGGTGCTCACCGGAACTCCCGCCAGTCAACTCAATGAGGCCATGCACCTCATCGAGGGCGCAACCGGCATGGATTGCACGGTTTGCCACGTGGAAGGCGCTTTTGATAAGGACGATAAGGCCCCGAAGGCGACCGCCCGCAAGATGATGCAGATGGTGATGGATATTAATAAGAACTCATTCGCCGGAATGCAAGAGGTGACCTGCTACACCTGTCATAAAGGCAACCGGGATCCCCGCAGCACGCCGACGCTGCCTACGGGGAAACCAGAGGAAGATGAAGTGACGAAGGCCACGTACCCGTCTGTGGATCAAATCCTGGCCAAGTACGTCGCGGCCCTGGGCGGCGAGCAGGCCCTTCGCAAGGTCACCAGCAGAGTCATTACCGGGACACAGTTCATTCCCACAGGTCCCGGCGGCGGCGTGCCGATGCCGGCGACGATTGAGCGCGATCAAAAGGCGCCCAATCTCGTTGTAAATATCTATCACACGCCCACGTACACGATCTCTGACGGCTTCGACGGTTCGAAAGCGTGGTCTCAGGATCTGAGGGGACGCGTCACCGAGCCTCAAAATATCGATCAGGTTCGTGCCAAACGAGACGCGGATTTTTATTTGCCGCTGGACCTGACGAAGACGTACACAAAAATGCAAGTGCGTCGTATCGCCAATATCAATGGTCATGACGCCTATGTGGTCGCCGCCACCCCGCAGGGCGATAACGTCGAGCGGCTCTACTTCGATGTGAATACGGGCTTGCTGATTCGCAAAGCGAGTGTTTTGCCGACTCCGGCAGGCAATAGTCCCTACCAGGTGGATTATGACGACTATCGGGACACGGGCAGTGGAGTTAAGTTCCCCTACCTGATCACCATGTCTCCTGCCAACCCGCGGACGGTGTTATACGGGACGGCCACGATCAACGTCACCAAGGTGCAGGACAACGCGCCGCTGGAAACCTCGAAATTCGCCAAACCCGAATCGAAGGTGGCGGCAGCTCAATAGAGCCAGTCACTAAAAGCAGCGAGCGTCATCAAAACGACCGACAGCGAGATCCCGCTGCCGGTCGTTTCTTGTTCCTGGGCGCAGTTTCTGCGTCTTATTTCACGCCGGAAGCGGGATTGGAAAATTGCTTGTTATATTCTGCGGTCTCTGAGGGTGAGCACTCCATCTCGCGAATGTCGAAACTCGGCGGTTGCAGCCTCAACGGCAGTTTGTCCAAGGCTACCCACGGCTTCGTATAAAATTTCGGATCGTCAATCGTAATCGTCATCTCCAGATGGTCGCGGTCTACGCGGTGATAACGTTCTTCCACGCGCAGCGCGTCACTGTGCGGACGGCCCGCATTATCGAGCCAGGTCCTGTCGTCATATCCGGTCGATTCGGCGACGAAAGTGTAGTCATCTACCCACTTGCCCACCGAATATCCCCACCATCTGGGCTCGGTTCTGTCGAGGTCCTTGGGCAGTTCGCGTCCGTCGGTCCAAATCACGCGCCACTTCTTGTTGAATTCGTACAGGATCACCAGATTGTTGGGACTCTGCATGATCCGGCTGGTCCTGAAATTATGCAAAACAACGCGCGGAAAGCCCTGGGGATCGCAGATATCCATCGGATCATTTATAAATGCGCTGGGAACCGCCGTGACGCCAAACCCGGGCTTATGGGACTTGAATGCCGCCTCTCCCGCGGGCGTGAAAGGCAAGGCATGGTCGGGCTTGCCGTCGGATGGCATGGCCTTCGCGCCGGTCGCCTGGATGGAGTCTCCCGGTCCCTTGGCTGGCTCCCAAACCCCGGAGATATCCCGCCTGGGCGCCGGAGCCGACTTCTGGCTCTTTACGTCAGCGTCATAGACCGCTCCGGGCTGCCGGACTTCTTGTTGTTGCGCGTGCGCGAGAATCGAAAACCCCAATACGGCGATCAGTGCGTTCGTCGAAGCTACAAAACGCTTTATCATTCCGAACTCCCTTCAGTATTCTCAATTCTACTTTTGGATAGGAGTCGTCGCGCGTTAAAGAAGAATTTCGTTCATGAGCTTCGGCCTGCGTGAGAGATGGCCGCCAGACTTTCCCGATCCTATTTACCGCTTCGGAGAATCCTCGGAACTGGGTCTGCCTGCTTCGCCGGGCGCCGCCCCTCCGGTGCCCAGGATTTGGCCATTGGGGAGCACAACCTGCAGCACGCGCCCGATCGGGTTGCCGTTTTTGACGGGTTCTACGGTGACCGTCACTTGATCCCCAGGTTTGAAGGAGAGTTTGCTCCAGCCGCGATTGATCATGTCCGGCGGATTGCTGGTCTCGGCGACCCAATGCACGACATTGCCGTCAGCGTCCTTGACGTCAAACTTCAGAAAGCAATGCGGATTAGCCCAGAACCATTCGGAAACGGTCGCCTTCATGGTGACCTTCTTTCCGCTATCGAAGTTCGAGTTGCCGTGGTGCCCAAAGAGCGGCAGCGAAACCGCCAGAAGGCCGGCAGTGATAGCGAAAATTGGCAAAAGTCTGCCTCTCATCAAGGCCTCCACGCTAAACGCTTTCCCATCCTCTGACTCGGCGTCAAATTCTTCGTATCACGTTCGACCGCTCCACGCAACGGCATCCGCTTTTCTGCAGGGGACCTACTTCCAGGATTCCATCGCTTTTCTCATCATCGAGCCGGAGGGCTGCTCCACCACTTCCAATCGGATTCCGTTGGGATCGGTAACATTGGTCAGACGCGAGCCGGTGGCGCCGCCGGAGCGAGCGTCAGCCAGCGTTGCGCCGGCCTGCCGAAGCTGTGCCACTGTTGAATTCGCGTCGTCGGTCAAGATGCCGATGTGTGTGAGTCCAGCGGGGAGATTCGCGCTGGCAGGCGCCATCTCAATGAACGTGTCCCGATTGATCTGGAGAAAAGTTGTCGTTGGCTTGCCGTCGGGACTGGGCATGGCATACGCAACTCGAAATCCCATCACTTTGGTGTAGAAGTTCAGCGACTCCTGAAAATCCTTGACGGCGATTCCCACGTGGTTCAGCCTCAGGCCGGAGCTGTTGTTATCCTGGGCCGCGCCACGCTGCATCATTACCGTCCCCACCGCGATTCCCGCAACGAAGAGCATCAATCCGCGCAGGTAAACCGCTAATCCACGCATATCAACCTCCCGACATTTTCCTGATGGCGATCAAATCGTGTTGACTGGCGCGAATGCTATGGCAAGGGCATTGGTCCGTCAAGCTCAAACGCCCCGGAGGCCTCCGCCTGCTTTTGCGGTTTTTAGATCGCTCCCAACCCTTGGCGCTGTCGAAAGGGGAACCTTGGCTTCAGAATGGGAATATGTGGCGCGACTCCCGTGATCGACGTCAGCTCCAGGCTGTTTCATCGTGGTACGAAAGTTCGGATTCTGAACATTGCTCTGTGGATTTAGTTTTCCTGCTTCGAATCCAATCGCTGCCAATTCGTTAAGCCAAAGTAATTAACACCATTCAGCGTTTTGGCTTCCAACGTGCCTCTCTTAACTTCCCTGAGGCCTTCGTGTGCGCACTCGGCCAATGACATTAATGGATATTCTGAGAGTCCAACCCTATCGCCTGCAATGCTGGTTCGCCGGACGAATAGGGGGGTGGCTCATCGCAGGCCTCGTGGTGGGCACCCTCATTTGTGGCGTTGCCGCCGCGCAATCGGGCGAACCTAACGAGTATGAAGTTAAGGCGGCGTTTTTATTCAACTTCACGAAATTTGTGGAATGGCCGGACGCTTCGTTTAGCGATCCTCAAGCGCCGATTTTGCTGGGAATCATCGGAGACGATCCTTTCGGCGGGAGCCTGACCAGCATCATTGCAGGACAGAAAGTGGACGGACGCACCATTGTCATCCAAAGACATCGCTACGGCGATGATCTTCGCCACTGTCACATTCTTTTTGTCAGCGCATCGGAACGCTCCCACGTCGCCCAGATCCTGGCCAGCGTTCAGACTGCGGGTGTCATGACCGTCAGTGACATTGATGGCTTCGCCGAAGCCGGCGGGTTGATGCAATTTGTACTCGAGGAAAACCGGGTGCGCTTTGTCGTGAATCTGGATGTCGCCAAGCAAAGCAAGCTTCGGGTCAGCGCAAAACTGCTGGCTTTGGCGCGAGTGGTTCATTCTGCTCAGGCCGTGAGGTAAGGAAATGCCATCATTCCGCAACCTATCGATCCGCCGCAAACTCACCTTGATCGTGATGATCACCACCTGCACGGCCATTTTGCTGGCGTGCGGAGCCTTTCTCGCCTTCGATATTCACACGGTGCGCCAATCCCGGGCGCGCGACCTGGAAACGCTGGCCAAGGTGCTCGGCGCCAACAGCACCGCCGCCCTGACTTTCAACGACCCGGCAGCCGCCCGCGAAGTACTGCAATCTTTATCGGCGAAGCAGCACATTCTGGCAGCCAGCCTCTATCGAAGTGACGGAGCGATTTTCGCCGCTTACGCTCGGGATCCGATCGGCGCGCCCTTTATTTTCCCCCCTGCGGAACCCAGCGGAACGCGTCTTGAGGCCGATCAGTTGGTGGTCTTCCAGACCATTTTTCTCGAAGGCCATCCTCTCGGTACCGTCTTCTTGGCTTCCGATCTTGGCGAGGTGACGGAAATTCTGCGGCTGTATGCCGCTTTATCCGGGATCATCGTGCTCAGCCTCTCGATTGGTGCTTTCTTTTTGGCTGGCCGCATGCAGCGGACCATTTCAGATCCCATTTTGCTGCTGGCTCAAACCACCCGCGAGGTAACCACAGGAAAAGACTATTCCGTTCGGGCATCGCGCGGAGCAAACGATGAAGTCGGCGTATTGATCGATGGGTTCAATCGGATGCTGGCGGAAATTCAGCGCCGCGACGGTGATCTCCAGAAAGCTCGAGATGAGCTCGAAGTTCGAGTGGAACAGCGAACCTCAGAATTGCGGCAGGAGATTGCCGTGCGCACGGAGACCGAGGATGCCTTACGCAAAAGTGACCAGCGCACGCGCCTGTTGCTTGATTCCACCGCCGAAGCGATCTACGGGCTCGATCTCAAAGGGCAGTGCGTATTTTCAAACCGGGCCACGCTGCGCTTTCTGGGTTACTCCGACATCAGTGAGCTCCTGGGACGAAACATGCACGACTTGACTCACTACAAGCATGCGGATGGCTCGCCGTACGACGCATCGCTGTGCCCGATCACCAACATGCTTCGCACCGGTGAAGCCTTTCATAGCGATATGGAGGTTGTCTGGCGGTCGGACGGAACCAGTTTCCCCGCTGAATACTGGTCTTATCCCATCGAACACGACGGCCAGATAACAGGTGCCGTAGTCACCTTTATCGACATCACAGCGCGCCGCGCGGCCCAACAGGGCGTGCTGGCGGCCAAAGAGGCGGCCGAGTCTGCCAATCGGGCCAAGAGCGAATTCCTGGCCAACATGAGTCATGAAATTCGTACTCCCATGAATGGAATCATCGGCATGACCGAGCTGGCGCTCGACACGCCGCTCAATAAGGAGCAGAAAGAGTATCTCCAACTGGTGCGCTCTTCTGCGGACAGTTTGCTGCGCGTGATCAACGATGTGCTGGACTTCTCGAAAATCGAGGCGGGGCGTCTCGATCTGGATCAAACGGATTTCGACTTAGCCGATCTAATCAGTCAGACGTTGAAAACACTCGCCGTCCGTGCGCACAAGAAGGGCCTGGAGCTTTCCTCTCGCGTCGCGCCGGATGTGCCGCAGAAACTCTCCGGAGATCCGGACCGGGTGCGGCAAATGCTGGTCAACCTGGTGGGTAACGCCATCAAGTTCACCCAGCAGGGTGGCGTGGTTGCGGAAGTCTATCGCGATACGACCGGCCGCGAAGACAATCCCTTTCATCTCCATTTTATCGTTCGTGACACGGGCATTGGCATCCCGCTCGACAAGCAACGGATGATCTTTGACGCTTTTTCGCAGGTTGACGGTTCGACCACCCGCAAGTACGGCGGTACGGGCCTGGGATTGACCATCACGAAGCGCCTTGCGGAGATCATGGGCGGAAAAGTGTGGGTGGAAAGCCAGGCCGGCCAGGGAAGCGCCTTTCATTTTACGTTAAAGCTGGCTCCGCCTGAAAAAAAGGCCTCGGAGCCGAGCTTGCGGCGCGCGGAACTGGACAGCTTGCATGTTCTGATCGTGGACGATAACGAGACCAACCGGATGATCCTGGACGAAATGCTGAAAAATTGGCGCATGGTGCCTACTCTGGCAGATGGCGGAGAGTCCGCCCTGATGGCCATGCGCTGTGCTCGAGATCAAGGGAACAGTTTTCCTTTGGTTCTGCTGGACGGGCACATGCCCGCTATGGATGGGTTTGAAGTTGCCAGGCGCATCAAAACCGATCCGTCTCTAGCGGGCGCCACCATCATGATGCTCACCTCCGATCGGCAGGCCGGCGATGCGGTGCGCTGCCGCGAAATCGGGATCCAAATCTATCTCGTGAAGCCAATCAGCCAGTCCGACCTGCTCGATGGAATCCTGAATGCCCTGGGAAGTCAAATCTGCGAGACATCTTCGCCCGCCATGTCCAAGGCGATTGCTCTTCGTCCGCTCCGCCTGCTGTTGGTTGAAGACAATGCCGTCAACCGCGAGCTTGCCACACGCCTGCTCAAAAAGCGCGGGCATGAAGTCGTGGTGGCCACGAACGGTCGCGAAGCCCTTGATTTGCTCGATGCGGGCGTTTTTAGCCGATTTGACGCCGTGCTCATGGATGTGCAGATGCCTGAGATGGATGGCATGGAGGCTACCGCCGCGATCCGTGCACAGGAAAGGACCCTGGGAACTCACCTGCCCATTATTGGCGTAACCGCACATGCCATGAAAGGCGATCGCGAGCGCTGTCTTGATGGAGGCATGGATGGATATGTGAGCAAGCCCATCCGGCCGGAGATTCTTTTCTCCGAATTGGCGCGACTCGTTTCCGATTCCGCGCCACTGAAAGGGAATCCGGACGCTGCTCCCAAAACCGAAGATTCCAATCACGCAGGCGTGTTGGATCGCAACGGCTTGCTTGAGCGCGTCGATGGGGATATGGACTTGCTCGGCGATCTCATCGGCATCTTCAAGGAAGATTCTGTTCGCCAACTTTCCAATATTCATGATGCGATTGAAAACAACCAGGCGGACCTCGTGAAGCTTGCCGCGCACACGCTGAAAGGCACTTGCGGCAACCTGGGCGCTCCAGAGGTGGCTGCCGTGGCTTCCCAACTGGAGCAACTCGCGGCTGCCGGAGATCTCACCCGTGCGAAAGATTGTTTCCGTTCTCTAAAAGAGCAAATCCAGCAACTCGGCACGCTCCTCGACGAATTCAGAGTGGAGCATGTCCGATGAGGATATTAATCGCCGATGACGATCCGATTTCCTGCCGGCTGCTGGATAGCCTGCTGCATAAATGGGGTTATGCAGTCGTCACCGCGCATAGCGGGACCGAAGCTTGGGACGTGCTGCAGGCCGAGGACGCTCCGCGAGTGGCTTTGCTCGACTGGATGATGCCGGGGCTCGATGGCCCGGAGATTTGCCGCCGGGTGCGTGCCCGATCGGTTCAGTCCTACGTGTACATCATTCTGCTCACGGCGAACGACAAGGTGGGGAATCTTGTAGAGGGGCTGGAGTCAGGCGCGGACGATTATCTGACCAAGCCTTTTCATCCACAAGAGTTGAGGGCCCGCCTGCGCGTGGGCTTACGGATGCTGGACCTGGAAAGCAACCTTGTGGATGCGCAACAGGATTTGCGTTTCAAGGCCACTCACGATGCGCTGACATCGCTCTGGAATCGCGGCGCGATTATCGAGTTACTCGAGCGCGAGCTAAGCCGGGCGCGAAGAGAGGGTGGTTCGGTAGGCGTCATCCTGATGGACATCGACCATTTCAAGAAGATCAATGACACTCACGGACACCTCGTCGGCGATGAGGTGCTTCGCACCCTCACCGGGCGCGTGAAGGCGGAGATCCGCTCCTACGATTCCGTAGGGCGCTACGGAGGTGAAGAGTTTCTGGTCTTATTGCCTGGTTGCGATAATGCCAAGCTCGAGGCAAAGGCCGAACAGCTGCGGCAAGTGGTGGACCGTAGCCCGATTGAAACCTCCGTCGGACTTGTGCGCGCGACCATCAGCAGCGGTGGAATGGCCAGTGGCGAATGCCCGCATGCCGGATTGAATGACCTCCTTCGCGCAGCGGACGTGGCCCTTTACCGCGCAAAGATGGCCGGTCGAAACCGGGTGCAGATGGCCAAGCCAGCCGATATTGAAATTGTTCCGGCCGGCAAGGGGTCAGGTTCGACGGCCGCAGAGACCATCGAGTCAACTACTGCAAGTAAGTAGCCAGCCAATCCAGGAAAGTTTTGTACCAGAGCTGGCTGTTTTGCGGTTTTCCGATCCAGTGACCTTCGTCGGGGAAAATGAGCAGCTTGGAGGGCACGGCTTGGCGCTGCAGGGCCGTGAAGAACTCCAGGGATTGTGTGTACGGAACGCGATAATCCATTTCACCAGCAATTACCAAAGTCGGAGTCTTGTAAGTTCCCAGAGCGGCAGCGTAGGTGCTCGGAGACCATTTTCGATAGTCTTCCGGGTTGGACCAAGGCGTCCCCGCCATGTCGTGCTCCATAAACCACAACTCCTCCGTCCCGCCATACATGCTGTCGTTGTCGTAAGGTCCTGCGTGGCTGATCAGTGCTTTGAAGCGTCCCGTATGGGTGGCGAACCAATCCATCATGTAGCCGCCGTATGAGCCTCCCGCCGCAGCCGTGCGGCTGGCGTCGAGGAACGCGAAGTGCGCGAGGGCGTAATCGGTGCCTTTCATTAAATCGTCGTAAACTTTTCCGCCCCAATCATTCCGGATGTCGTCGGTGAACTTCTGTCCATAGCCGGTGGAACCGCGTGGATTGATCATCACGGCCACATAGCCCGGCGAAGCGAAGAGCTCTTCATTCCAGCGGTATCCCCATGAGTCTGTCCACGCTCCCTGCGGGCCTCCATGCACCAGCACGAGCAGCGGGTATTTTCTGGAGGCATCAAAGTGCGGCGGGCGGATGAGCAAACCCTCCACGCGCGTGCCGCCTGCGCCCTCGAACCAGAAAGGTTCCGGGGGATTCAAGTCCAGTTGGGAAAGCAAGTCTGCATTGTGATGAGTGAGCTCGCGAACATGGGAGCCGTCGGCATCGGCAGCGAATATCTCGGAAGGCGACACCAGACTGGTTCGGGCGAAAGCAAGCGTGCGGCCGTCGATACTCACGCTCAGATCGGAATTATAGGTAGCCGCCGCAATGGGACGGGGCGCGCCCTTCGCGGCTGCGTCCATGACGTAAATCGGCTGTTCGGCTTGATCTTCGGCGACGAAATAGATCCGGCGGCTGTCAGGCGACCATAGCGGTTCCTGCACGCTGCGATCGAAACTTTCCGTGAGATTCGAGATTTTCTGGGAGGCCCGGTCATAGAGCATCAGGCGCCAGCGATCGCTTTCATAACCGGCGACCAGTTGCGCGTGATAGGCGATGGAATGTCCATCGGGCGAATAAACAGGATGGCCGTCGAAGCCGGGATTCGTGGTGATCCGCCGGGGATCTCCGCCGCTGAGAGAGACGGTGTAGAGGTCGCCGTTCGTGCTGGTGGCTTCGGGCCGGTCGGCAACAGCCGTGAAGCAAATCTCCTTGGAATCCGGGGAGAAGGCGATATCCGCGGCGTCGCCGCGCTCATCGGGCGGAACGTCATAAGGCGCGCCGGGCGTTAGATCGCGCGGAGCTCCTCCGGAGGCGGGGACAATGAACAAGTGACTGCGCTTGCCATCACTCCAGTGGGTCCAATGACGATAGAGAAGGTGATCGTAGATGCGCGTCTTTACGGGATTCTTGGCCCTCGCTTCGTCTCGCTGGCGATTGCACGCGTCATCCTGGCAATCGGGATAAACGGCTGAAGTGAATGCGATCCACTGGCCATCCGGCGACCACTGCTCATTGCCCACGCCGGTGGAGAGCGCGGTGAGCGGATCGCCTTCGCCACCGGCCAACGAGAGCACAAAAATCTGCTCACTGCCCGTGCGGCTGGATACAAATGCCAGCCGCTTGCTATCCGGCGACCATTGCGGCCGCGCATCCGAGCCGCCACGCGTCAATTGCCTCGGCTCGGCGGCTCCGCTTGTGCTCACGATCCAGATATTTTGCGCCGTGCGGTTGGCGCCAAGATCCGGTTTCGCCACCGTGTACGCTACCCAGCGGCCGTCGGGAGAGATCACGGGCTCGCCGACTCTTTCTGTGGCGATGAGATCGTCGAAAGTCATGGGGCGTTTTTGTTGCGCCCGGGCCGGAGCCATTGCCAGGATCAGCAAGGCGAAAAGCAGAGATATTCTCGAAGGAGTTTTCGTCCGACGTTTCGTTAGTTTTATCATCGGGGACCTCGGTGGATCATGAGAGCTCCGTTGGCTTGGGTGCTTTCTTCTATTATTTGTCTTCTATTTATCTGGCCCTTGCGCCGGTATTTCCGCTTACGGCGGCATTCGCGCTTCCACCGGCATTCCCGCTGGGTGTAAGCGGCCGCAGGATATCGCTCAATAAGTCGGGCTGGGCGTTATTTCTTACGAGGTGGGGATAGCGCTCGCCATCGTGATATTGGAGGTTATAGGTCCCCGAGAAACCCCCGTTGTCGGCGGTGATGACGATGGGCTTGCTGGTGCCTTTTGCCGCGGCGATCGCTTCGCGGAGCGCGCCGGAGGTGAATCCGCGGCCGTTGACGCTGACAAGCCGCATACCGGGAGCGAGGCCGGCCTGTGCCGCAGGCTTTTCGGGTATGACGTCCGCCAATCGTCCGTTTTCTTCGCCGTTCCCGGTCTGCACGATCATGCCAAGAGAGAAGCTGAGATCGAGGCTCTCGTTAACGACCTCGCGCACGCGCATGGCGGCATTTTCCTGATCGTTGTAAATCAGTTGCCAGCCGCCCCGTTCGATTCCGCCCAGGGGAGGGTGGGGATTGATTTCGTAAACGCGCTCGTTGAAAAAGCCGCGCCAGTCGTAAGGCGTAACTGCGTTCAACGCCGCGATCACGTCATCGAGAGTGTAGGGCACTACTTTCGGACTCGAATTCGGAGCCCCATAAAATCGCTTGCAGAAATCATCGAGAGATTTCTGCCCGTGCGATTGCTGGCGAATCAGCGTGTCCGCATCGAGCCAGACGAGCCAGCCCTCATCGTAGAAATCGACGCTGCGCCTCCACGCCGCCCAATTGCGGCCGGGCACATCGTAAAGCAACTGCGCGGAAACCGCGGTGTCCTCGAGCGAGCGCCAGGATCGGCCCGGGGTATCGAGAGAGGCGGCAACACGCGCCAGCGACTCGCGGTAATCGTCCGGCGTTCGCAACCCGGCGCGGGCGGAAAGAAATTCGCCGATGTTCTGGGTCAGCCCTTCATAAATCCACAAGAGATCGTCTTTCATGGGCTGCTCGAAATCCGAAGTCGCGAGCCCGGCGGGCCGGCGGTATTTGCCGTTCCAGGAGTGGGTGTATTCATGCGAAAGCAGGGAGTTCGCGCTCTCCTCCTGATCGCTATTGATGAAAGTGCGCTCGGGAATCCGCTCGTCGCTCGATTGATGATGCTCGAGACCATTGGGATAAAAGTAGTTGGTCAGCGAAACGAGGAAGTCATAGTGATCGTAATGACGGGCACCGAAAAGCGCGCCGGCCTCTCGCACCAGGCGGCTGTAGGCGGCAATCTGCTGATCCGAGATGGCCAGGGCCGCGACGCTATCGGCCGCGATGTCCAAATGATGCGGAGGCTGAACGTCGGGAGCGAGAGCGATGGAGCGAAAATTCTCGCCGGCGAGCACCGGTGAATCCACCAGAGTGGTCAGGGAAACGGGTGCGAAGAGGATCTCGCCGGCATCCTGCTTCTCCACGGTCAAGGACGTCGCGAATTTCCACCCTGAGGGAAGGTGAATGCTGGGCTGATAGGTGAGCGAATCGGGAGGCGTACCAGCGGGGTAGAGCGCTACCAGATTCCATTCGAGCACGCTCAGCACCTGATCCGCAGTCGGGCCGGCGGAAAATCCTTCACCCGCCGCGGGCGAGAGATAGTCGTAAGCGATCTCGATCGAAGCGACACCGGCGGGCACGTCGATATGGAACATATACATATTGACGTTGTCGCGCAGCCAGGAAACCGTCTTGCCGTTGGCGGTAATCTTCAGGCCGACTAGATCCGTTATCGGACCGTCCGGAGCGTGCTCGCCGGGAATCCACTTGGGATAGAGCAGAGCCAACGGGCCCGGTTTAACGGGGAGCACCAGACGGGCGTGGAAGATGCGGCGCGCGGACTCGCGCAGGTCGACGGAGAGCCGAATGGTAGTGGAAGCCGTCTGGGCTCCCACAGGGACCGCCAGACTTAAGGCGACCATTACGAATAAGAAGCTTCTCCGCATGCAGTCGGGCATGCGCCTCCTTCGGTGTGGCCAGGTGCGAATGAACTTAGTCATGGTGGGGCGCATGAGTGGGCTCATCAGCGGCCATTATCACATGTAAATTCAAGGGACGGGCCTGGGGGCGCGGAGAGATTGAGTCCAAGAGAACGCAACGGTACCCACCCCCCACCTTTTTTGCGCAAGTGTTCATTATGCGGGAGTTCCATCTGGGCGATTTGCGGAAGTGCGCATTCTAAAAGAGTTAGAGATTTTCGTGTGGAAGTGTTCATTCTGCCGGAGATATACCGCCGCCGAGCGTAGGAGGCCTGAATTTGCGCAGCGCAAAGTTGGGGCTGAGAAGGGAAGAACCCGGAAAAATCACTGAAAGCTGTAACGACGGCAAGCACGGGACATGATATCAATATAGTATCGGAGTGTCAATGATATATTTACTAGTATGCCATTCGAACGTCGCGGGAGATCGTTCGAAGGCAATGGCTCATTCGAACGCTGGGGCTTCCAGGCGCGGAGTCGTGTTTTAGGAATTAGGCCGCGAGCCAGCGCGGGAAGACGAGCCGTTGACGCGCCCTGGAGCGCTTGGTACCATTACGGATCCCAGCTGGCCGCTCCCTCGTCCCTGTATATGCAATGGTCTTCCACGAAGAGGATATTCGCGATGGGACAGTTGCGCGAACTATACGAACACCGACCGTGAAGTCCTCCTCCAATCCTGAAGGCCGGAGTTTTATCCACCGACTATCGTTGCCAACCATCATTGGCCTCGTCTCGCTTGTGGCCGTGCTTGTCCTGTGGCAACGGCTGGTCACTCAGGAGCGCACCAAGGTCCAAGTCGTGACCAGTTCGGAGATCTTGTTCGTCAAGAACAAGATTGAGTCCGAATTAGAGTCGCGCATTTCGCCGTTAGAACAGCTGGCACGACGCTGGCAAGTTCGAGGCGAACCGGACGACGTGGACTGGAGTTCGGATACGGCGCTGGGGATGAGTGGCTCTCGAGGGTTTCAGGCCATTGAATGGGTGGATCCGATGTTGCGTGTGCGTCTGGTGGCTCCGCAGAGTGAGAAAGTCGCGGAACTGGGATCCAACTTTCAGTCGGATGTGCGGCGTCGCGTGGTCCTGGAAGCCGTCGCCGAACAAGGTGTAACCCTGGTGTCGCGTTCTGTAGAGCTGAAAAGTGGCGGCCGGGGATTTCTTGTCTGTGTCCCGATTTTCTCGAACCAGAAATTCCAGGGAGCAATCGTCGGCGTTTTCAACTACCAGGAGCTTCTCGAGCCGATTTTGAAGGATGTGGCACAAGACGACTGGCTGGCTCTGTACGAGAACTCGGAGAAGATCTACAGCCGTGAAGGCGACTCCGCGCCGAGCGAGCAAGCGTTGGCCGTGGAAACGAATCTTGTGATCGGCCAGCTAACCTGGCGAGCACGGGTGTGGCCCAGGCCCGAAACAGTAGCTCGGGCCCATTCTCCTCTGCCACAGGTGGTTTTGCTCGGAGGCACGCTGATGGCTGGGCTGCTGGCGTTCGCCGTCTATCTTGCGGAGACATCACAATTTCGCGCGAGGGAAGTGACGGCCGTGGATGAGCAGCTGAAGAAGGAGATCGCCGAGCGCGAGCGGGTGGAGGACGAATTACGTCACGCGCTCAAGATGGAGGCAGTGGGCAGGCTCGCCGGCGGGGTTGCCCACAGCTTTAACAACTTGTTGCTGGTCATCCAGGGGCACGCCCGCTTCCTGCAGAACAGCCTCGGCTTGAGTGAAGGACTGCAAAAGTATCCAAAGGAGATCCTGAAGGCGGCTGAGAATGCGGCGTCATTGACGCGGCAGTTGCTGGCTTTCAGCCGGAAGCAGATTCTCCAGCCCAAGGTGTTGGACCTGAATACTCTGATTTCGCAGACGGCGGAACTATTGCCCTCCTTGCTCGGCCCGGATGTCGATCTAGTTCTCTACCTGGATCGGGCGCTTGGGCGGGTGCGAGCCGATCCCGGACAGGTCGAACAGGTCATCATGAATCTTGTGGTCAACGCTCGCGATGCAATGCCAGGAGGCGGCAGATTGACGATCGAGACCACAAACCTGAGGCCGTACTGGCTATCGTCCGCTCATCCCGAACGCGAAGGACAACAGGGTGTCCTGCTCGCGGTCAGCGACAACGGCTGCGGAATGGACGAGGAGACTCGCTCGCGCATCTTCGAGCCATTTTTCAGCACCAAAGAAAAGGGCAAAGGCACTGGCCTGGGCCTCTCCATGGTGTACGGAACGGTGGAACAAAGCGGGGGCTCGATCAAGGTGTTGAGCGAGCCCGGCCGGGGCACGACGATCCAGATTTGGTTGCCGCGGGTCGAGGAAAGCGAGGAAATAGCGGGCTTGCCTCAACCGAAGGAGCCACTCGAAGCAAAGCCTATCCTTGGGACCGAGACGGTCTTGCTTGCGGAGGACGATCAAGGCGTGCGCAATGTGGCGCGCGAGTTCCTTAAGATGAAAGGCTACCGCGTGCTGGAAGCAGGCAATGCCGTAGAGGCCATCCGCATCGCACAGGAGTGCACGGAACCTATCCATTTGCTGCTGACCGATATCGTCATGCCTGGTTTGAAAGGCGAAGAATTGGTCGCGCGTGTAATCCGACCATTCGTCCCGATGTTAAGGTGCTCTACATGTCAGCCTACACGGAAGACGCCATCGTTAACCTTGGCATCCTCGCTCCCGGGACCAATTTTATTGAAAAACCGTTTGGGCCGGACGAGCTTGCCCGAAAAGTACGCAAAGTCCTGGAGGCCGTAGCGGGATAGCGGCTGCCGCAATGGTGGTCGACCCACGCCGCAAAGTGGATCGGTCCCGATAAGGTCCGTTATCGGAACGCGGCCAGACTTCGAAAAGCCGAGCCGCCGCGACCGGCTGGCTCCTTGTTATTCGGAAACAATTTCCTGTGGTATTCTCCACACGCAAACGGGGTGCCATCCGGCAAATTGACGAAGGGGAGACGACTCGCCCATGTCCACAAGACTCATTTTCACGCAAAGGGCCGCTGCCGTGTTTGGTCTGATGATCGCGGGCGCCTTGGGTGTCGCCGCGCAGCAGCCATCCATGGCAGGTAAAACTGCGGATCAGGTATACAAGAACATCAAAGTGCTCAAGGGAACACCTGCCGATCAGTTGAATCTATCCATGCACCTGGTCGAGGGAGAACTCGGGGTGGACTGCACATTTTGTCATGTGGACCACGACCCCATGCACTTCCCGCTCGACGATAACAAGCGCAAGGATACCGCGCGCAAAATGATGCAGATGGTAATGGATATCAACAAGAGTAACTTTGAAGGCAAACCCGTCGTGACCTGCTATACGTGTCACCAGGGCCATCCCGATCCCGTCAGTACTCTGGTTCTGCCCCTACCGGCCGCCGTGGACAGCTTCATCGGACTTGAAGAAGAAAAGCCCGTCACGCCCGCGCTTCCCACCGTGGATCAGATTTTAGACAAATATATACAAGCACTCGGCGGGCAACAGGCACTTCGCGGCGTGACCACTCGCGCCATCACGGCGACGCAAGATCTCTCCAGCGGCCCCGGCGGCAAGATTCCGCTGCCCGCTCAGATCGAGCGTTACCAGAAGGCGCCCAACCTGTCTCTGACGATCGAACATGTCGCGACGGGAACGCTTGCCGAAGGCTTCGACGGCAAAACAGCCTGGGCCCAAAATCTTAAAGGCGTGGTCACGGATATCGGTCCCGCTGTGGATCAATCGCGCGCCCATCGGAACGCGGATTTCTATATCGACAGCCTCAATCTGAAGCAGCAATACACAAAGATGGAAGTTACCGCCGTCAAGCGAGTCAATGGTCGCGACGCCTATGAAGTCGTGGGTTATCCCGCGAGCGACGGTCCCGAACAACTCTATTTCGACACGCTCACGGGACTGCTGCTGCGAAAACACAGTGTGCTGCCCAGCCCGCTTGGCGAGGCGCCTTTCCAGATCGATTACGACGACTATAAGGAAACGAGCAGCGGTTTGCGGTTTCCGTTTACGATGCGCATGACACCCGCCACGTCACGAACGGAACCGTCAACACACTCGACGATTCACGTTCAAAGCGTGCAAGATAATCCGCCGGTTGACGAAGCGAAATTTGCGAGGCCGTTGACCAAAGCGGCTCAATAGGGGAACAGCGACAGGACTTTAGAACGCTGAGCGTCAGCCAACTTCTGATTTCGCGTTTATCGGGAATGTGGGTCGGCCGGATTTTGTAAGGTTCGAAACTCCCGATTCCCGGGCCCTGCCGGATCTCCGAAGTCCAGCTACGGTGACGATTTGTCAGAATTGTATACGGGCCGCCAACTGTGGAGCGGGTGGGGCCCAATCACTGGGCGGAAACGCGATGTGCCAAAAGTTAGCCGCAGGCTGCCTGAACTCAAGTCCCACTTCTGTCGGACCCATGGGGTTTTTCTGAGTGAATACGACGCGGCATTCCTGCTCTTCGCCACTGAGGGCGTGCTTCAAGAAAAGTTTTTGATCCGTGACTACTTTCGCGGAGAGACTGATCAGCGCGCCATGAGCGCTGACCATCAACGTGCGGGTCCCTTCGGAAAAGGGCAGACCCAGTTTTTGCGATCTGTACGCGACGACGGGAACGCTTAGCGTGAGTCGCTGGCTACGTCGTTTCTTGTTCGAAACCATCTCTCTTCTCCCACAGGTCGGCCTCGATTCGGATCTCGCTGTGATCTGCATGCGGCAGCGATGCCCCAGGGCCGACATCGAATAATGTGGCAATTACCCTGCCACGATCTAAGTGACGCCAGTATCAGTCAGATAGATGGATTTCTGGCGCAAGGCGAAGTTAGGCCACGTAACAATTCGTAACGATGCCGCCCACCCATGCGGAGGGCGAAATAAGCCTGCCGGCAACCCAGAATTTGCATTCTTCCATCCCAGGATCGAGCCGGCAACACGCGCGTCCAAGATTCGCCGGCGTTGGAGGAAGGCGATGAAGAGACTGAATTTGGGACTTTCAATCGCAGCAGGCCTTCTCGGAGGGGTTTTCTCCCACTACATCTGGACCCAGCCGGTGCAGGCGCAAAATCAACCACCTGTGACAAAGGAAGTGCGCGCGCAGAGCTTCGTGGTGGTTAACGAAAAAGGCGACGTGCAAGGCGTCCTGACGTTCGGTGAGCCGAAGAACGGGCGTACGAGCGTCAAGCTATACGATGCCAATGGACATGAGATTTTCAGCGCCGGGGGCAGTCCAATGCGTCCGCTCAGCGGCGCGCTCAGATAAGCGCTTTTATTTCGGATCGGGAGTCTGAGTGGCGTCGGCGCCATTCGGCCCGTTGACGGTGACCTGCTCGCCATTCTCCAATGAATCGGGCGGGTTGATGACGACCGCGTCCTGTGGCGCGACGCCATCAAGGACTTCGATGCTCGTGCCAAAGTCGCGCCCCACAGTCAGCTTCTTGAGGGCGATGCGGTTATCGGGAGTGACCACGGCAGCCATGGTGCCCTCCGGGCGAAAAAGCAATGCGTTGATGGGCAGAGAGAGCCGCTTGCCATTCAGCTGGGCATCGAAATGGACTTCGGCATATTCGCCCTGAAGAAGCGTGCCAGAGGGATTGGGCACATCGACCTCCGTAAGTAGCGTGCGATTACTCGGATCGATGGCGTTGGCGGTGCGAACGACCTGGCCGCAGAAGCGCCGATCGGGGAATTCGGTGAGCTGGAGGCAAGCTTTGAGCCCGACACGAATCGAGGGGACGTAGGACTGGGGCACGGAGACGTAGACGCGCAGCGGGTCAGTTTGCGCGAGATCGAACATCTCCTTGGTGTTGCCGCCATTTCCGGCGTTGATGAGCGTTCCGGTATCGCAATTTCGTTGTGTGATGACGCCGGAAAAAGGGGCGTAGACGCGCTTGAACGATTCCAGATCCTCGAGCCGCTTAACATTCGCCTCGGCGGATTGCACCATAGCCTGCTTCGCCGAATAGTCGCCGGTGTAGTTATCGACCTCCTGTTTGGAAACGGCGTCGCTTTTGAGCAGCCCCTCGTAACGCTGGGCAGTGACACCGGCGAGCTTCAAATTGGCCTGGGAAGTGGCGAGATCGGCGCGGGCCTGGGCGAGCTGCGCATCCACTTCGGGGCTGTCAATCTCGGCCAGAAGATCGCCCTGCTTGACGTGACTTCCGATGTCCTTGTACCACTTTTTCAAATAGCCATTGGTACGCGCGTAGATGGGCGATTCCACATAGGACTGAACGTTCCCGGGCAAGATTAACTGCGACTCGGCCTCGACGGGCGTGGCGTGGATTACCGCAACATGCGGGACGCTCATTTTTTCCGTCTGCTGCGCCAGGACTCCCCGTTCGCTACGCCTTTCCAGAATGTTGTATAGGCCGATCACCAGGAATACCAGGAAGAGCACGGTAAACCACCCGAGCAGCCGCGTGCGGCTGCCTCCGGGGCGGCTATTATTCACTTCGTGTTCGGGTTCTTTCACAGTTTCAGTCATCCCTGGCATTCACCTCAAAGTTGGTGCACTTAGGATAGGTTAGCAGCGTCGGTGGCGCTAACCGGGGTGCCTGGCTTGTAGTGACGATGGATCACGGAGAAGACGCAGGGCACAAAGAACAAAGTTGCAAGTGTGGCGATGACCAGACCCCCAATTACGGCGCGGCCGAGCGGAGCATTCTGTTCGCCGCCCTCGCCAAGGCCCAGAGACAATGGCACCATGCCAACGATCATGGCGAGCGCAGTCATCAGCACGGGACGCATACGAACATAGCCGGCGTCCAGAGCGGCCTCAACGGAGGAAAGTCCTTCGCGAAGACGCTCGCGAGCAAAAGAAACCATAAGAATGCTATTGGCCGTGGCCACGCCCATGCACATGACCGTGCCGGTGAGCGCGGGAACGCTGAGAGTGGTGTGCGTGACCAGCAGCACCCAGAGGATGCCGGCAAGCGCGCCGGGAAGCGCCGTGATGATGATGAAGGGGTCGAGCCAAGACTGGAAATTCACGACAATCAGAAGATATACGAGAATAATGGCCGCGGCCACGCCTACACCCAGCCCGATAAACGACGAATTCATGGTGGCTACCTGGCCGCGACGTTCCATCTGCGTGCCGCGGGGCAGCTTCCCGTCATAGTCCTTGAGGATTTTCTGAATGTCGGTATCGACGCCGCCCAGATCGCGTCCCTCCACAGAAGCATAGATGTCGATCATGGGCTGATTGTTATAGTGAGTAATCAAAGCGGGCTCAATATTGACGTTGAGTTGAGCCAGGTTGCCCAGGAGTTGAGGGGATTTGGTGGCCGCGGAAGAGATGGGAATATTGTCCAAGGCCTGCATCGTATCGATCTTGTACTGCGGCACCTGGACCGCCACGTTGTACTCATAGCCGTTTTGCGGATTCACCCAAAACGAGGGGTTGATCTGGAAACTCGAGCTCAGGGTCAGGAGCAAGCTATTGGCGACATCCTGCTGGCTGAGGCCCACGTTGAGCGCGCGCGAGCGGTCCACATCCAAGAAGAGCGTGGGATAAGAAAACAACTGCTGCACATGGACGTCCACGGCGCCGGGAATGTGCTGAATGCGATTGGTGATCTGCTGCGCGATTCGATAGTTATTCTGCTGGTCAGGGCCAATCAGCTGGATGTCCACAGGCGCAGGAACGCCGAAATTGAGGATTTGACTGACGATATCCGCCGGCTGAAAGAAGAACTGGGTTCCGGGGAATTCCGCAGCCAGACGCCCGCGCAATTCGTCAATGTAGTACTTCGTGGGCATTTTGTGTTCGCGCTTCAACCCAATCAGGATTTCGGCATCGGACTCGCCGATCACGCCAGAATTGCTGTAGGTAGTGTTAATGGTGCTGTTGAAGAGGCCGATGTTATCGAGCACCGTGCCGAGATCTTCGCTGGGAATAACGCGGCGGATCAAATTATCGACGCCGTCGGCTTCCCGCGCCGTCTCTTCGACGCGCTGGCCGGCCCGAGCGCGCATGTGGAGGCGGATCAGCCCGGCATCAACCGAAGGAAAGAAATCGCGCCCGAGCACCAGGGCCAGCGGCGCCGAGGCGACGCAAAATACCAGGAACAATACGATGAACATCAAGGCATGCTCCAGGCAAAAGCCGAGGGCATGGCGATAGCGATCACGCACGCGCTCGAACCAAAGGGCGAAGGAGCGCTGACTTCGAGAGAAGATGTCGTTGCCGGTAGCGTGCGCCTCGCCGTGGTGGCCTTTGAGGAGATACATGGCCATCGTTGGCACCAGGGTTCGAGAGAGGAAATAAGAAGCCAGCATGGCAAAGACGACCGCTTCCGCGAGCGGAACGAACAGGAACTTCGCCACTCCGGTCAGAAAGAACATGGGCACGAAAACGATACAGATGGAGAGCGTGGAAACCAGGGCGGGTATGGCGATCTGCTCGGCGCCGTCGAGAATCGCGCGGACAATGCTCTTGCCCTGCGCTAAGTGGCGATCGATATTTTCAATCGTAACGGTGGCATCGTCGACGAGGATGCCGACGGCGAGCGCGAGTCCTCCGAGGGTCATGATATTGATGGTCTCGTGCAGCGCGCTGAGCATGCAGATGGAGACCAAGATGGACAGGGGAATGGAGACCGCGATAATCAGCGTACTGCGCCAGTTCCCCAAGAAGAGCAGGATCATCACACCGGTCAGGCACGCGGCAATAACGCCTTCGCGAACGACTCCCTGGATCGCGGCGCGGACAAATATCGATTGATCGAATAGCGGCGTCATCACCAGTTGGGGCGGCAAAAGCGATGCAATCTGCGGCAGCTTGGCATAAATCTGGGAAACAATATCCAGGGTGGAAGCACTTCCCGTTTTGTAAACCGTGACCAAAACTCCGCGCTGTCCATCCATGCGGACGATATTGATCTGCGGAGAGAAGCCATCGCTGACGCGCGCGACGTCGCGGAGGTAGATGGTGGAGCCGTTGACGACCTTGAGAGGCAGATCGTTGAGGGCGGCGATGGTGTTTGTTGACCCGTTCAACTCCACGTTGTATTCCGTGGCCCCGAATTTGACGCTGCCGGCGGGCAAAGCCAGATTTTGCGAGCTGACGGTGTTGACCACATCAACGGGAGAGAGGCCTTTGGCTTGAAGCGCGGAAATGTCCACATTTACCGAGACCTGGCGCTGCTTTCCGCCATAAGGCCAGGGAATCGACGTGCCGGGCACGGTAGCCATCTGGTTGCGAACCAGATTCGCCGCGTAGTCAAATAACTCCTGCTCGGAAAGGCCTTCCCCCTTCATTCCTAACTGCACGATGGGAACAGCCGAGGCCGAATAAGTGATGATCAGGGGCGCAGCGATTCCCGGGGGCAGGCCTCGAATGATCGATTGCGAGGTCGCGGTGACCTGTGTAAGCGCCATGGGCACATTCGCGCCCGGCTGGAAAAAGATTTTGACTACCGACCTGCCGGCTACCGTCTGGGATTCAATATGCTCGATGCTGTCTACCGCGGTGGTCAGGAATCTTTCATAGTTGGAGACAATGCGGTCTTCCATCTGCTCCGGCGATAGCCCGGTGTAATTCCAGCCAACACTAATGACCGGAATATTGATATCGGGAAAGATGTCGATGGCCGTGTGCTGCAGTACAAATGGGGTGATCAGTATGACGACCAGCGCGAACACGATAAAGGTGTACGGCCGGTTTAGCGCTACCCGCACTATCCACATGACTTAGGACCCATTCTCCAGAGGCTACTTTTCAGCGGATGGCCCCACTTGGCAGGACGGTTTCCACTTCAAGCCGGGTAACATGTTAGCGCCGAGCTTGGCCGCCTGGCAAATTGAGGCTGACCCGAGACGGCTCGATGGGTGGTAGCGGGTCAGTCTGAAATTTAGGGGGGGCTTGGACTGGCTTCAATTTTAGGCGTTGAGCGGTCTCATTTCGGGAGGTGCGCCTCGGGAGCAGAGAAAATCCCAGCCCAAAAGCCTTTGCCTGCGGGTAGCGCGCGTGTCGTCTCGTGAATCAGCCGAAACCCACGCCCTGCTAGCGACTCGCACAGCCATGCGGGACTAATCAAGGAAAAGTGAGACTTCAGATTCTGAATCGAGGAAAACTGGCTTGTGCCCACTGTTTCTCCGCTTTCCGTCCGGAACTGGAGCACGACGGATAAATTCCCTCCTGGAACAATCATTGATAGGGCGTTCTCCAGGCAACAACCGACTCCCGCGTGTTCGAAAACCAAAGCTGCGTGAACGAGTTGAACGGGTTCGAATTCGACATGCTCTTCAGAAAGATCGACGCAGCGGAGTTCAAGACCAGGCAGATGCGAATAGCGATCCCTGACGGCTTCGAGATACAGCGGGTTCAGGTCCAGCCCAACAACGCGCGCGGTAATGCTGCTGTCGATGTGGTCGAGTCCGTTTCCGCCAGCGATTCCCAGGACCGCGACTGACAACGGGCGGCAGCGTCCTATCGCTTCCGCGAATAGATCGGACAGAGCGCCCAATTGCTGGACCTCTACCGAACTCATGTGCTGTTCGTACTCGGAGAGAGGCACGGTCAGCCAGGGGTTCGACATAGCGCTATGCTACCTTGGGAGGGTGGCAGGTCACAATTCAGCAGCCCGTTCGTGACGCCTGAAATTTCAAAGTAACCCACTATCCAATGGGCAGTTCATTCAGAGGTATCGCGGGAACGTGTATAATACCCCGCCAAATAGGGTTAGCAGCGAAAGGGCAGAAACGCCCCACCCGCTGCTTCGGGCCGGTCTTTTCGACATTCGCAATTCCTCGACGGAGGCTTTATGGCCGGATACGCAGGTACAGCATCGCTCGACGATGTGAAGAGCCACGCGCGATTTGGGGACGCAACCTGGGCTTACACGATCTTACGGCTTTCCTTTGGGGCCAATATCATGCTTCACGGCGTAAGCCGGCTGCTGGCGGGACACGCGGCATTCCTGGCCTACCTGACCCACTATTTTGAGAAGACTCCCGCCGTGCCGGCCAGCGTGCTGCCAGCGTTTGCCACCGTGCTGCCCCTGGTGGAGACGGGACTCGGCGTGCTGCTGATCCTGGGACTTTGGACGCGCTTCACACTCATCGCCGGCGGGCTGGTGATCACCGGGTTAGTCATTGGGACAAATCTCGCGCAGGATTGGAACGTTGCCGGGCTGCAATTGATCTACGCTTTCCTTTACTACTATTTGCTGGTCCATCGCGATCAGAACGCAGTTTCGATTGATGGGATTTTAAGCCGTTAAGTGCGCGCGGTTCCCGGCCGCATGCCGGAAGAGCGCGAGATGACAGACCAAGAGGACAAAACCTAACGTGAAATACGTCTACTTCTTTGGCGCGGGGAAGGCGGAAGGCACCGGCGAGATGAAGGAGATTCTCGGCGGCAAAGGCGCGGGGCTTGCGGAGATGACCCGCATCGGCCTGCCTGTTCCAGCCGGCTTCACGATCAGCACGGAATGCTGCGACTACTACCTGAAGCACAAGCATAAGCATCCGCCAAAACTTCAGGCCGAGGTCAAGAAAAACCTCTCCCGGCTGGAAGGTGTGGCCGGAAAGAAGTTTGGCGACCCGAACGATCCGCTGCTCGTGAGCGTGCGCTCCGGCTCTGCGCGATCCATGCCCGGGATGATGGAAACGATTTTGAATCTGGGCCTGAACGACAAGACGGTGGAGGGCCTGGTCCGCAGGACGAATAACGCCCGCTTTGCGTGGGATGCCTACCGGCGGTTCGTGCAAATGTATGCATCGGTGGTGACCGGGCTGCCCAAAGAAGAGCTCGAAGGGCGGCTACGCGCCTTGAAGGAACGGCTGAAAACGAAAGACGATACGCAAGTCGCCGCCGAGAACTGGCAGAAGCTGGTGGCGGAGTACAAAGACTACTTCAAGGAAAAGAAGGGCCACGCCTTTCCAGAAGACCCCGTGGAGCAACTCTGGGGAGCTATCGGAGCCGTATTTGAATCCTGGATGGCGGACAAGGCGGTGACCTACCGGCGGGTGGAACATATCACCGGCCTGCTAGGAACCGCCGTGAACGTGGTGCAGATGGTCTTCGGGAATACCGGCGATAACTCCGGTACGGGGGTGTGCTTCACGCGAGATCCCTCGACGGGGGAGAAGGATTTTTACGGCGATTTTCTGGTCAATGCGCAAGGCGAAGATGTGGTGGCGGGAATCCGCACGCCGGTGCCGTTGCACGAGCTCGGCAGGCTGATGCCGAAGGTCTACAAACAACTCCAGAGCGCTCGGAGCGTGCTCGAGAAGCATTACCGCGACATGCAGGATATGGAGTTCACGGTCGAAGATGGGAAGCTCTTTATGCTGCAAACCCGCACCGGGAAACGCGCACCAGGCGCGGTCTTCCGCATTGCCGCCGACATGGTGCAGGAGGGCCTGATCAACCGCGAGGAAGCCATCGAGCGCGTCCAGGCTCAGGATATCGAACGGCTGTTTTATCCCGTGATCGCTGCTTCGGTGCCACGGGAGGAGTTAGGCCAGAGAAGGATTTGTGTCGGCATCAACGCCGTTCCCGGCGCCGCAGTGGGACGGGCCGTTTTCCTGGCGCAAGAGGCCGAGGAGTGGGTCAAGAAGGGCGAAAAAGTCGTGCTGGTCCGGCGGGAGACGAGCCCCGAAGACGTGGGAGGCATGGCCGTTGCCCAGGGCGTGCTCACCGCTACCGGAGGCAAGACCAGCCATGCCGCAGTCGTGGCGCGAGGCTGGGGGAAATGCTGCATCGTGGGCTGCGAGAAACTATTCATCGATTATGCCGCCAAGCAGATGTCGTCCAATGGCCGCGTGGTTCGCCAAGGCGATTGGATCACCCTGGATGGGAATGACGGCGCGGTGTATGCGGGGCAGGTCAAGCTGGCCACACCCGAGATGCCCAAGCATTACCACACCATCCTGAAGTGGGCCGACGAAATTCGCCGCATGGGTGTGCGGGCCAATGCGGATACGGCGCAGGATGCCCGGAAAGCCCGGGAGATGGGCGCAGCGGGAATCGGACTCTGCCGCACCGAACACATGTTCTTTAAGGATTTCGAACACCCCGAACGCAGCGCCGAACGGCAGCTTGCGATTCAGGAGATGATCATCGCCGATAGCCGGGAGTCGCGGCAAAAGGCGCTGGACCGGCTGCGGCCGTTTCAGCGAGGCGACTTCATCGGAATCTTCCGCGCCATGGACGGATATCCGGTGACCATCCGCCTGATCGATCCGCCGCTGCACGAGTTTGTGCCGCACGATGAGGATAAGCAGAAGGAGCTCGCGGAGAAAATAGGGCTCTCACCTCAGGTTGTGGCGCGCCGGGTGGAGCAGCTCAGCGAATCGAACCCCATGCTTGGGCACCGCGGGTGCCGCCTGCTGATTACGTATCCGGAAATCCTGGATATGCAAGTGGGCGCGATCATTGAAGCTGCCCTGGAATGCAGGAGAGAGGGCATCAAGGTCATTCCAGAAATCATGCATGCGCTCACGCTCGACAGGAAGGAGCTCAAGATCCTGGTGGATGAGACGCGCCGCATCGCCGATCAGCTGATCAAGAAGGCGGGGATCAGGCTGGAATATCTGGTGGGCACGATGATCGAGCTGCCGCGTGCCGCATTACTGGCAAATGAGCTCGCGGAAGAAGCCGAGTTTTTCAGCTTCGGGACCAACGACTTGACCCAAACGGTAATGGGCCTTTCGCGCGACGATGCCGGCCGCTTCCTGCCCGAGTACATGGACGAACAGAAGGCGGCCATTTTCTCGACCGACCCCTTTCAGACGCTCGACCGCGCGGGTGTGGGCTTATTGGTGGACTGGGCCATCAAGAAAGGCAGAGAGACACGCCCTAAACTCAAGATCGGCATTTGCGGCGAGCACGGCGGCGATACCGAGAGCGTCAAGTTCTGCTACCGGGTGGGGATGAACTACGTCAGCGCTTCGCCATTCCGCGTGCCGATTGCGCGACTCGCGGCGGCGCAGGCCTATATCGAAGATAAGCGCAGCAGGCTCGCCAAGCGCGCGAGATAGAGAGCCGGCTTCCCACCCGGCTCGCTATTGATCTTCAGCGCTCGCTCTGGCCGCTCGTCACGCGAGCGTCTGAGCCCAGGCCACCACGGATTGCGCTAGTTGGCGCATTACCTCCGCATCACTCGTGCCTGAACTTTTTAACACGTGAAATGAGTGATCGGCCGTTCCGATTTCGCGCAGGGTTGCGCGGCTTCCCAGATTCGCACAGATTGGCCGCAACAGATTCAAGTCAGCAAATTGATCGCGCGTGCCTTGCAAGAAAAGCATGGGCTGCGTGACGCGAACCAAATGCTCCGCACGCTTTGTGCCGGGCTTTCCGGGTGGATGGAGCGGGAAACCGAAGAACACCAACCCGCGCACCTTCTCAAATTCAGGCGGATGCTCGGCAGCGGCCGAGGAGGTCATGCGTCCTCCCATCGATTTGCCTCCCGCCAAAATCGGTAAATCAGGCGCGATCTCGCCGGCGGCACGCACCGCAGCCACAACGGCGGAAGTGAGTACGGCCGGCGAATCCGGGATGCGGCGCCGCTGCTCCATATAGGGGAATTGATAACGAAACGTGGCGACGTCCACAGCCGCCAATTCCGACGCAAGCTTTTCGAGGAACGGGTGATTCATCCCGGCGCCGGCACCGTGGGCCAGTAGCAAAAGCCACCGCGCGCTCGCGGGCCTCAGGAAGAGGGACGATACCTGGCCGGCATTTCGAACCTCAAAGCGCAGATGGCCGCTGCTGGATGTGGTGTTCATTTGACTTTTCCTCAGGCGCCGCCGATTTTCACAGTATTTTTTCTCTTAATGGCTGCAAGTGATTGCATATTCGCACGCTCCCATGATACTAACTGCCATCTTTTCCATTCTGAACGGCTATGCCACCTCTGGCTTTTAACTCCTTCTGCCCGTTTCAGAATCCGGGGTTAGCGAGCAAAGGGGCAACCTGGCATGACGCTTCTCGATCTTTTGCGGGCTCACTGGAACATCTGGGGACTCGACGCCCCGAAGTTCGCGTGGATTGCAGCAGTCGGCTTACTTTTGGTTCCGCTGGGTGTGCTCCTCTATCTCTTTTTGGAGATACGCAGGCAATCCACGATATTGTCGGATGCGGCGGACAGGATTGACCGGCTTCGCTCACGAAGGCCCGCCGACCCAAAGACCGGATTGACGGCGGATGGCTATGCGGCGCTGGCAGAGATCGTGGGCCAGTCCACCACGCTGTCCCATGCGTGGAACGGCTATGCTTCGACGATTGTGGTCCGTTCAGTTGCAGCCGGCGCGGAGCAATTCTGGGCGTCGGAAAGTGCGGATGGCATTTTCACGGAGTCCGCGATCGGCGAAGGGCGCCTGAATCGAGGTTTCTACAACTCTCTCCCGAGCGTGGTAACCAGCACCGGGCTCCTGTTTACTTTCCTGGCGATCCTCGTGGCACTAGTAGATGTTCGAATCGATACGCAAACAAACCAGATCCAGGGCTTGCCGCTGCTGATCGAAGGGCTGTCCGGAAAATTCGTTTCGTCGATTGCGGCGCTGCTTTCAGCAACCATATTTCTTCTCCTGGAAAAGTCGCTGGCCCACCGTCTCTCGAGAGTCCGGCTGCGACTGGTGTCGAGCATCGATGCGCTGGTGCCTCGCCTGTCGTCGACGCGCATCATGGCCGACATCCATTGCGATATTGGCGCTATGGCGGAATTAGCGACACTGGCAACAAAATCGAGCGCCGAACAGTTTGAACTGGCCAAGACCCAAGTGAAAGCTTCGACCCTCATCCTGCGGCAATTCATGACGCAGATGAATGAGACAGCGGGATCTTCCGTAACCCACATGGCCGTGACGCTGACCGGCGTGGTGCGCGACCTCTCGGAAAAAGTAAACGATCTGGGCACGCAAATGGCTGCCACCCTGCAGAGGAGCGCGGAGCAGACCAACAGCGCCAGTTCGACCATTGCGGAAAGGGTTGAAACATGGACATCGCGCAGCGCGGAGCAGTTCGAACAGATCATCGAACAGCTTCACAGTCGCGCGAATGACGCCAAGGAAGTGGAATATCAGTTCGCGACGCTGAACGCGGCTCTAAGCGAGATAACCAGCGACGTAAACGTGATGTCTGAACGGTTACAGGAGTTGACGGAGTCGCTCGAAAGATTGCGAGGCAGCACCGATGCCAAACGAGCATGAAAATACCGGTCTGGCGAGTTCGCTGACCGATTTGATGACCTCGCTGGCGGTGATCTTTGTGCTTCTGCTGGTGGCCATGCTCAACAATGCCCTGCAGCAGACCAAGGGAACAAAGAGCCAGGTGCTATCCAGATTCGAGGACGCTCTGAAAGATTTTCAGAAGGAGGGCGTGCAGGTAACGAGCGATCCCAAGGACCCTCTCGGATTGCTGGTGGTGGTGCCCGAGGGACTCTTGAAATTCGAACAGGGGAAATCGGATATTCCCTCGAGCGGCAAGGAGTTTGTGCAGGAGTTCATCCCCAAGTTCGTGGCTACCGCATGTTCCCCGGAGATCAAGCCCGGAATCAATTCGATCGTCGTGGAGGGGCATGCCAGTTCGGAGGGCGATGAGCGGCTCAATCTGAGGCTGAGCCAGGCGCGTTCGATCTCCGTGGTGCAGGATAGCCTGGATGTGCTGGATGACCCGGCTGGTGGGAATTCGCCCGAGAACCACCGCTGCTTCGTGGATTTCGTCTCCGCAACGGGGAGGGGAAGCGCGGAACCGGTGGAAGTAACCGGCAAAGAGGACCGGTCGCTGAGCCGCCGGGTAGTTTTCAAAATCAGGGTTAAGTCCCTCGAACAAAGGGGCTTGGAAACCAAGCTGGGTCTAACGAATCTTAGACCCGTGGCCCCGTGAACTGCAGGCGAAGCTGCAAGGCCGGCGGAATTTCTCTCGCGCAGGGTTTTTTGGCTTGGCTCGGTAAGGGAATTATCAGCAAGCCAAGGGTGTGGTACATTCTTTGCGGCAGGACTGCCGCAGAGCATATTCCCGGAGCCTCGTGACGCAATCATGATTATTTTTCGCAAAGAACGCCTGGAAACAGAGTTAGCCGCCCTCCGAAATGAGTGGCGTACACAGATGGAGCGGTCCTTGAAGGCCGTTGCAGACGACGCTATCGGCCGTCTGACGCGCGATTCCGAAAAGATGGAGAAGGAAGTGGCCTTGCGCGTCGCCGGAATGGGCCAAGCCCTTACCGAAGCGACCGCGCAAACAGAGAATAAGCTCAATAGCTTACGCGAGGCGATGAATCAGCAGGATGAGCGCGCTCAGCGGGCGCTCGCGCACCTGCAGGAAGCCGAACAACGCATTAACCACGAGGCTTCCAGGCTTGCGCAGGCCACTGCCGACGTCGACCTCAAGCTCAGCGGGTTGCGGCAATACCTCGATGAGCAGAACGACCGCTTGCAACAATCGTTGCGGCACCTGCAAGTGTCTGAGGAACATCTGAGCCAGCAGCTATCCAAGCTGGACGCGGTGGCGCAAGCCGCAGGCCAAAATCTCGAGGGGCGCGCCACATCCATACTCGAGACAGCCAGCGGGGAGATGACGCGCCGCGCCGAAGATGTAATGACCGCATGGACCCAACAGGTGCGGACGGTGCAGGATGCAACCAGCCGCGAGATCGACAGGTTTTCCAATCAGCTCAAAACTGAATTCGTCAGCCGTCTGGATAGCACCAGCGAGACCCTCAAAAGCATCGAAGCCGCCACATCAGCGGCGCAGGAGTCTTTGCGTCGCACGCAGGAGAGCCTGGCAAACGTCACTGAACAGAGCGTCGAGGCTGCCGCCGGCCGGATGCAAGGCGTGATCCAGGAATTGATCGGCAGTTCGGAGCGGCAGATGGAGGAGTCTGGGCGCGCGGCCACGGCAAAATGGATCGCCGAACTCGAAGAGAAAGCCACCGACGCCACTTACACGAGCTTTGGATCGCTCTTCAAGGCCACGGAATGGTGCGAAAAGAAAGCCCAGGTGCGCATGCAGGCTGCGCTCGAAAAAGGCTTGAACGCGGCCTCCGATAACGTCAGGGAAAAAGCGGAAACGGCGCTTCGCGAGTTCTCCGAGAAGGCGGTCGCCGCCACCGGCGAAATCTCGACACTTATCGAAACACAAACCGCGCAATTGCGCACAGCATGGGAAGCCGAGGGGGAACGGCTGACCTCGCGGCTGCGCACCGCATGGACCGAGGATACGCAAGCCACGTTGAGCAAGGCCAAGCAGGATCTGCTCGCTGAGGTGAGCTCCGTACTCGAGACTGTGCGAGCTGAAGCGGAAGCACAGGAAAACAAAGTGAAAGAGGCCATCGTTCAGCTGGGCGATCAAGCCATCCAAACCCACGAAGTGCGCGTAGAACAGATCGCCAATGCGTCTCTACAGAACACCATCAACAAATTCAGTCAAGAATCCGCGGAACACCTGGAGACTCTGGTCCGCTCGGCAGAGCAGCGTCTGCGCCACACTTGTAATCAAGTCTTTACGGAAGCAGGCGAGGCTCTGCGCATGAGATTGCTGGAGCTGAGCTTGCCTCGGCCAGCGGCGAAAGCTGCAACCGATTCCGCCTAAACCATAGACGTCAGCCAAGTCACTCGCACAAACAGTTGCTCACCGCGCCTCATAAAGCACTTGGGGCTGAGCTGTGACCTCGCACGCGCCGAGCTCAAAAATAAGAAAGCCAAGAGCCAGGCGGCCAGGGGATTGGGCCGTCTGTTGACGCGACGGGAGTCCCAGGGGTATGGTTTGCGCAAAGATCGGGTTGGGATCGTAAATTCCGAGGAATACGAATCGAGAAATTGGGAAAGGAGACATGCGGAGGCAGTTTGCCATGAGAAATAGGCTGGTCACGACGGTCGTTATGGCTGCTGGACTTCTGATCGTTTCAGGTCCGCTATCTGCACATCACGGCAACGCGGTGTTCGACGTCGGGAAAACAGTCACCATGAAGGGAACGGTCACTGAATGGTTTTGGGCCAATCCCCATTGCTTTCTGAGCTTTGACGTGAAGGGGCGTGACGGGCGGCTGGTGCATTGGGTCATGGAGACGCAAGCCCCGCCAAACATCGTCCCGTACGGATTCAGCAAGCAGACCTTTAAGCCCGGGGATGAAGTTACGGTCACTCTGGAGCCAGTAAAGAATGGTCAGCCGCTCGGGCGTCTGGTACAGGTCGTGCTTGCCAATGGAAAGACGCTCAAGTGGGAAGGGTGAAGGAAGCGCCGCCGGCGCGGCAGGCGCGTGAATCGGAAGATTATCCCAACAAGTGAAGGCGGAAAGAGTCCAGCCCCGGTCTCTACGTCCGCGCGAACGAGTATCGGAAGCCCCGAACCAAGGAAAATTCGGGCTGATCTAAACCGGGGAAGGAGCCTTCCAATGATGAGACGTTTTCTGGTTCCGGCGATTGCACTGGTTGCGGTGTTGGCGTTCTCTTATTTGTCGCGCGCTCAAGAGCGCCGCTGGCCGGGAGCGGTGTACGATTCCGATAAAAGCGGTGAGAAGCCGGGCGCCGCTCCACGGCGCAGCCTGTCTGGAATCTGGGAACCCGCCAAGAGCGCGGCGGACGGCATCGCGGCAAACGGAGCGAAAGCGATGCCATCAGACGGGAAGCCGGAGCATGAGCTGCCTTACACTCCCGATGGGCGGAAAGCGTTCCAGGCTAACAAGCCCACCTATGGAATCACCCAAGTTCCGGCGGCGCTATCGAATGATCCGATGCCCGCCTGCAATCCGCAGGGGTTTCCTCGCATCATCCTTCATAACTACAGGACGAGCCAGATCGTGCAGACTGAGGATCAGGTGCTCATCTTGTATGAATTCAACAGGAAATGGCGCGAGATCTGGACGGACGGGAGGGAATTGCCCAAGGACCCCGAAAATCCAGGTTGGACGACCGTCGCGGGGATAGTGCCCCCTCCGGAAGAGCCGAGGTGGTGGGGATATTCCGTGGGCAAGTGGGTGGATGACTACACGTTTGTGGACGTGTCGAATGGATTTCATGACGACACCTGGATCGATAATGCCGGCCGTCCACACAGCGACGCTCTACAGGTAGAGGAGACGTTCCACCGCGTGGACGCCGACCACCTGGAGCTCTCGATCAAGATTATCGACCCGAAGATTTACGCGAAACCCTGGGTCGCCCTGGACAGATTATCTTTGAGACTACAATCGCGCCATTTCGATATTCCCGAGATGGAGTGCGCGCCGATAGAGACGGCGAAATACGACAAGTTTTTCAGCAAACCCGCTGCCCGGGCAGGCAAAGCCAAGTAGCGTCGACTGCACCGAGGGCTGGAGCCGATAGGTCGTGCGGTCCTGTTCAGTGATGCGTGCATGCGTGCTAAACTTCGGGGCGTGTTAAACTTCAGGGAAGCTCATTGTGCAGCGGTGGTGGAACGCTGCGGTCAGTTGCAATGAGCTAAGTCGTTCATTCCTCAGCGGTGGTGAGCGTAGCTCAGTCGGTAGAGCATCGGTCTGTGGAACCGAGGGTCGCGGGTTCAAATCCCGTCGCTCACCCCAAATTCCTCAATGACTTGCGAGGCGTTGCGAGGCAGGCGCAGTGCGCAACTTGTGCACACCGCCTTTAATCCACTCGAGCAACTCGCGATCATTCAGCGGGAGCACCGGGCCCATCGAAAGTCTGCGCACGAAAAGATGCGCCTCGATTTCGTCGAGGAGGTTCATAGCTTGAGGATCAGATCGCTACCAGATCGCATCTGATTTAGCGACGACTGAAAACTCAGGGTCCTCTCGACCAGCCCCCTGGATCCTCGACCTCTTGGTCGTGCGAGAGGGTTATGCTCCACAAAAAAGAAAACGTAGTCCAAAGTTTCGCCATTCTCACGGTGGTGGCCGCGGGAATATGGCTCCTGGGTTCACGATCAGCTGAATGTGCCGCTGGCCCGCAAAATCTGCCGCGAGAACTCGGTCCCACAAGCACGGATGGCGATGTTTACATCAACGACACGCCGGTTTCTCTGGGTAAAGCGGTCTTTACCGGGGACAACCTGCGCACGGGTCCGTCCGGCACCGCAACGTTTTCCTTGAACGGCAAGGGATCTCTCAAGCTTTCTCAAAACACCGCAGTCTTCTTTGTGGGCGACCCCCAATATCTCGCGGAGCTGAAGTCCGGCAAAGTTGAAGTGAGTTCCGTCAGCTTGGGCACTGGCCCTACCCTGCGAGCGGGGAACTTCGTAGTCGTGGCCGTGACCGAAGGCGAGCAGTCCACATCGACAGTTGAAGCGCTTCCAGACGGAGGTTTCTTCGTCAGGTGCATGGTCGGCAGTGTCAGTGTGATTCCTCTACAACAGACGAATGCCCTGCTTTTGCAGGCTGGCCAGTCCGCTAATATTTCGCCGCGCGGAGAATTGTCGATCGCGCCGGCTCGGAGTCGCTCTTCGTTGGACGGTCAGGATGATGAGCCGGCTGCATCGCGGCACAGCCATAAGGGCCGGTGGATTTTGATTGGCCTCGCTGTGGCTGGAGCAGCTATCGCTGCAGGAACGTTGATCGGCACATCGTCGGCCTCATCGACAAGCGCCTCAGCCCCGCCCACGCCTGCTCAGTCTGGCTCCTCGGGCGCTTCCTCGGCAGGATCTTCCGGCTCGAGCGGCACCTCCACTTCTGCTTCGACTGGTTCGTCTGGAACTTCCACCCCGCCAGCTTCGAATCCTCCGTCGCCGCCCTCCAATCCCCCCGGCGACGATTGTCAGAACCATAAGGACAAGAACAAATGCCCCTCGCCTCATGTCGGGATCAGCTTCGCATTTCATTTTTGAGTGCCGCGTCGCGATTAGTACATCGCGTCAGCAAATCATGGGATGGTTGAATGCTTCTGATTCCGCGGCGAGTGTGACTTGTGACTAAGGTGAGGTAAATCTCCGGCTCCTGTGAAAACTGACAGTTGCCGCCTTATAGAAACCCAATAGTCTGCACACGTTAGGTTGAGGACGATGGAAGCAAGGCCTTTGCTAAAGAGCTTGATATGTGACCTCTGTGGCGAAATTCGGAATTATATGACACGAAGCGCGCGATATCTTGGGTAGTCGTTGCCGCCGGGTTTTTGGGTGTTGTGCGTAGCTATGTTTCGATTTGGGTGATCGTCACTACGTTTACTACTAGCGTCGTCAGGCGCGTGAATCCTGGGCTCGTGGTGAGTGGCCCAACCTCAGGCATTGGGACGGTCATAGCGTGCAACAAGCCGCGACAGAAACTCGCGCTGGCTCTGGGAATCGCCGGTCTGACGGCGCTCGCGTTTCGAGTACACGTCACCCTCTGATATTTATCAGGAACTGACTCGATTTAACTTGCTGCCACCGAAGCTCTATCCACGGCGGCGCCGGAGGTCACAGCTTAGCGCGTCCCGGCTCGCTGAGCTTCATTTCTTCGAAACTCAATCGCCCAGACAGAACTTGGCCGTGCACACGTGACGAATGGCGTTGGCTCCTCCCCTTCGTTCTGTGACTCGTTGAGCTTAAGCGGCTAGTTCTGCCCGAATGACACTGCAACTCTCGACAGCGCAAGTTTACGAGGACTTATATGCCGCCAACGCAAAGAACGTTCGTAAAGCATTTCTCCTTTTCGCGACTCGACGTAACCCCGATTATTTGCGAATCCTTCCCGGAAGGACCCCATTATGAACTCTAAGGTGGCCTTGTGCGTCACAGTCATTCTGGCGGCCCTCCCTCTGCAGGCTCGCGAGAAGTCTGACGTCATCGTAATGAAGAACGGCGACAAGATCACTTGCGAAGTTAAGGGCCTCAGCTCCGACACGCTCTATATCAGCGTGGATTACGTCCTCAACACTCTCTCCGTCGATTGGACTAAGGTCGATCACATTGACAGCAAGCAACTGTTCCTCGTTAAGACCCAAGACGGGATAGTCCATACGGGGACGCTGTCCACGCCGCAAACTCCGGCCGGACGACCATTGGAAATTCAGGTTTTAGAAATGCCCGGGAAAACGACCACTCTCGAAAAAAGAAATGTCGTTAGCGTGAACGAAACTTCCAATAACTTCTGGCAACGTTGGAACGGCCAGCTCGGGTCGGGCTTCACCTATGGGAAAGGGAATCAATCGTCGCAATACAATATCAATTCGGGCATCGGGTACGTGAGGGAACGCTGGTCTGCCGGGGCGAATTATGGTTCAAACCTGAGTTCCAGCACTGGTACGCGCGCTTCGACGAGGAACCAGCTCTCCCTGCAAGCACAACGACTCTCGCGATGGAACAATTGGTACTACACCGGTCTTGTTAGCTTTCTTCAAAGTTCGGTTCAGGGCATTCAACTACAGGATACTTTTGGTGGGGGCATTGGACGAAATATCGTAAACAGGGGCAGTGTTTTCTTCACAGTTTATGGTGGTTTTGCCTGGCAGCACATCAATTACCACCAAGCAGTTCTACAGGCTCCTCCGCAGCAAGTGACCTCGGGCTTGCTGGCAACCCAAGTAAAACTGTTCCGCTTTGATAGGACGACAGCGGCGGTCAGCGCCACTTTACTTCCCGCTATTTCTGATCCTGGACGAGTACAGTTCAATCTGAATACGTCTTACTACGTCAAGCTCTGGGGCCAGCTCAACTGGAATGTCACTTTCTACGGCAACTGGGACAATCGCCCTCCACCGGGTTTTGCGCATAGCGATTACGGAACTAGCTCCGGCCTAAGCATAAGTTTTGGCAACCCTCTTCTTCACTGAATGGGTTGAGGCATTGGGCGAAACCGAAGTGACTTTAAGAATTTCCGCACTCGGGCGACGCAGGCCCAAGTCCTGATAAGTCCTCTTCTCGGAAAGTGGCTTTCCCACTTCCGATAATCCCGTTTATGAGGAGGGTATCTGATTCAGAGCGGCAGAACTAATAAGGCGAAGGCAAAACGACTCTGTAACGTTGATGAAGTGCATTTTTATAGCACAGCAAAATGCGGACGATTTAAAATGGTGGGCTTAGCCAAAGATCTCAAGGGGGAAGAAATGCGAAAAATGAGCTTGCTTTACGCTGTTCTTGCATCGGCGGCAGTTCTCCTGGCGGCTGACCTTCAACCGCTCAACGTCAAGCCAGGTCTTTGGCAGGTAACCATGACCAGCACCATAAGCGGACTTACGCCGAACACCAGTACCTACAAATCGTGCGTAAAAAAGGAAGATTTGGACAAGTACCCGTTTGCCGACCCCAAGGCGAAGTGTACCTGGACCGTTCAGAATTCAACCGGCAGCAAGATGGATGCCAGCGGAACGTGCATGCCCGACAATGACACTAAAATTAATTTTACGATGCATCTGGAAGCCCTCGACTCCGAAAACGTTAAAGGGGCAGGGCAACTCACCGTAAATGCCCCGATCGGCACCATGAACGGAAACTACTCCGGGACGGGCAAGTGGATGGACGCCACCTGCCCCGCCGGAGTGAAGTAAGAGAACGCAAACGCAAGAACGAGGGAGAGTGTCTCTTCGCTTGGACAATAAACGAAGGACCAGCCTTAAGGAGTTGCCGAGGGCCCACCGAAATCAAGCTTCGGGCGACCGCGACCAGCCGTCGCGCGTAATGGTTCTTTCATCGGGCGACTGTGAGAGTCGCGCTGTGATGGCCGCGCCGCGATTCTGGCTGCGCCAGGGCGACGCAGAGCCGGTACCGGCATCGCGCTTCGCCCTGTGGGACCGAGGGTTCGCGGGTTTAAATCCCGTCGCTCACCCCAATCCTCTCAACTCATTATGGTTTTGATGACTAACTCGCCGTGATGTGGGAGAGAGAGTTCCGACAGGAGGGGAGAAAGGATGCAAAAACGCAAGCTCGGAAAAAGCAAGCTGGAAGTGTCGGCCATCGGATTGGGCTGCATGGGAATGAGCTTTTCTTACGGCCCGCCTAAAGACAAACAGGAGATGACCTCTGTTATCCGTGCCGCTGTGGACCGCGGCGTCACATTCTTCGACACCGCGGAAGTCTACGGCCCTTTCCTGAACGAAGAGCTTGTGGGCGAAGCGCTCGCTCCCATTCCGCGAAAAAGTGGTGATCGCCACAAAGTTTGGGTTCGACCTGAGTCCGGGTTTTGATCCTCGGGGAATGAAAGGTGTGCCGGGTCTGAACAGTCGCCCAGAGCATATCAAAGAGGCTGTCGAAGGTTCCCTCAAGCGGCTCAAGATCGAGACGATCGATCTGCTCTATCAGCACCGGGTTGACCCGAATGTGCCGATCGAAGAGGTCGCCGGCGCGGTGAAGGAACTGATTCAAGCGGGTAAGGTGAAGCACTTCGGACTGTCCGAGGCAGGCGCAAAGACGATTCGTCGCGCACACGCAGTCCAGCCGCTCGCCGCCCTGCAGAAGCGAATACTCGTTGTGGACAAGAACGCCCGAGAAGGAAGTGATACCAACGCTCGAGGAACTCGGGATTGGTTTGGTGCCGTATAGCCCTCTGGGCAAGGGCTTTTTGACAGGAGCCATGAACGAAAAGACCAGGTTCGAGAGCTCCGACTTCCGCAGCACCCTCCCTCGCTTTACGCCGGAGGCTCTGAAGACCAACCAGGCACTCGTTGACTTGCTCGGCAGCATTGGCAAGCGGAAGAAAGCGACTCCCGCTCAGATCGCACTCGCCTGGCTTCTCGCGCAGAAGCCGTGGATTGTCCCGATCCCAGGCACAACGAAGCTAAACCGCCTGGAAGAGAACATCGGAGCAGCGGCGGTAGACCTCACGGCTGATGATCTTCGGCGAGATCGATGCCGCCGCCTCAACGATCAAAGTGGAAGGCACTCGCTACCCCGAAAAACTCGAGCGAATGACCGGTCTGTGAGCGGCGGTCTAATCTGTCTTTCTTGTATTTGGATTGCCGGGGAACAACATTTTTAAAGAGGTCAATGCATTTCCCAAAGCACGCCGTTCT
>CAWEMN010000008.1:0-168975 GCA_963810155.1 uncultured Acidobacteriota bacterium | reverse complement strand
GGCCCTGCCTAGTGAAGGTGAAAGGAGTCGGCGAGGCTCTCCAGATTTTCGCGTGAACGCGGATGATACCGCCGCGCGGGCTGTCAATGTCCGCGATGACGAAGAACGAAATGGCAAGGGCAATGGGTAGGACCAGAAACAAGATAGTAGTTTTTCCATGTGCGCGATAGCCAAGCAGAAGGTTGCAAAGGACTGCAAGGGAAGATGAGGAGAATCCGAGCGGCCGGCGGGACGCGATTGCGCCAGGCCGCCTCTGTATATCCCTCCGAGTCCAACACGTTATTCATGCCAGAAAGGACGAGGGCCGACAAAGGGCTCGGCCGAGCGGTCGCCGGAGCAGTTAATGTAGACCAAAGCTCGGATTGAAGCTGGGAAGTCTTGGCTCGGGTCTGGCGCAGAAGTTCGGCATCGTTAGTTGAGTAATAGGTGATCCGCTGGTTCAAGTACTCGCGCAAGAAGTCGCGTACCTTGGCGGCATCGGCGCCCGGCAAGACGTCCAAGCGAACGTATTCGGTGCCGATGGCGTTAGCTTCCTGCGCTTCGTAATCCTTACGCTGATCGTAGCGGCTCACAGCCATCGCGAAGGTGAAGCCGATGATCAGCCCTAGGAGCGTAAGGGTCGCCCCAAGAACGAGACTAAAGTGCTCTTCATCCACACTTTGCGGGGACTTGTACCTGCGACAATACGCGCCGACCAGACTGGCGATCCGAGAGGAGTGCCAGGGTGATCACGAAAAGGGCACGAGGATAGTTCAGCAGGGAAATCATCGATGGCAACCTCAAAAGAATTTAGCACGGGATCACGACCCGCATACGGACGGCCGTCCGGTTTTAGGGCACCGCGCTCAGAGTGTCGCGACAGACCCGTACGACGAATGTCCACACTCCGGGCATTGAATGTTCCATATTTTCTGGAAGGCCATTTGCGTCTCACGCAATCTTCGTTTTGGCCGCATCCATGCGAGCAACGATCTCGTCAGTAGGGGTTCGATCGCAGGGCACTCGTTCCGGGTCCGCGAGGCGGAGCGATTCGGACTAGCCAACTCGTCGAAAAAGTTCGCGTTTCCGGAGGGTGGCCCCGAGGGCGCGAAAAGCGGAGAAAGAGTGTCACCCGAATCAAACTGCTGCGCACAACTACACGGGTCGATGGCTGCCTCGACTCAATGCGTGATACAACACTAAGACGACGATTGCTCCGATTACTGACACAAAAATGCTGTACAGATTCACTCCTGTCACGCCGGAATGGCCTATAGCAGAAAAAATCCATCCACCGAACAGAGCGCCGCCGATTCCCAACGCGATATCCAAAAGGATACCCTCGCCTTGCTTGTTGACGATCTTGCTCGCAATAAATCCCGAAATGAGTCCCAAGATTACCCATGCCAGTATTGACATTGAAACCTCCCTCATGACTTCATTCATGTTCATCCGCTGCTCTAGGCCGCTGCGATTAACGGCCACTGGGCGCGGGCTTTCTAACCCTCAGATTCGTCCAAATCGAGCTGGTTTTGCCGGAACTCCCGCCGTATTTCCTCGGGCGGGACACCTTGTAGCCAGTCAACGACGCCGACCGAATGGCTTTGGCAGAATTCACAATTCCCATTGAGATCAAGAGATACGAATTGCTTACAATCGTTGCAGTACAATGCAGTGCTCATAGGCACTTCCTTTCCCTCATGTCCCTGACCGCTTTTTCCGCCCTTAGTTTGTCCTGCACGAGCTGCCCGTCAAAGGGATAGCACTCCCGTCCGCAACGTCCGACACTTTGCATCAGGATTCCTGTTTTCATTTCTAATGGCGGAAAAATCAGCAGGATCGAATCGGGGCCGATCAGGATCGAATCGGGAGGTTTCATTGTTTTCCTTCACTTTGAGATCATGAGCTCGTTCGCCAGAACCTAGCGATTATGCCAACCGAACAGAACTGTCCAAACTACCAGTCGCGCGCTCCTGACCGGGTTTCGATAATGCAGTTCCCGACATAGTTTCCGAGAACCCCGTGTGGAGCGCATCATCAAGAAGCGTTTTGGCTTAGAAGATAGCTCTGAGCAATCTCTTGAAGAGGTTGGGAATTCCTTTGGTGTTCACCCTCAGTGCATCCGACAAATTGAAAAGAAAGCGCTGCGGAAACTCCTTCGAGCCTTTCTGGAAGGGTTGAAGTGAGAACCTGAATAGGATCGCGAAGTCAGGGCAAAGTCTCGACAAATCACTTTACGCGCCGGGTTAGGCGGACTCTTTTCACGAGGCACTGCGTTCCCCAAGTCCCGATAAATCACATTAGCGGAATGTGGGCCAGCCCCGAAACCACAGTTACCGATATCCCGTTTATCGGAGGTAGCCGGCAGATGATCCTCGTCGGATCGTCAGGTCTTCAGATTTGCGCTTCGAGAGCGCCAGGGCACGACTGAGGGGCGCCGGGCCAGGCGTCGCCGCGATACTTGCCGAGCAGCCATCCGACCAAGACGATGGCCGGAAGCATCACACGCTGAACCGCCCACGGGATGGCAGCGAGGCGCTGCGTGCGGCGATGCCGGTACATGACGTGTGCAACATAAAACAGCGGCATGCGGCCGGATTGGCCTGCGTTGGCAACGGCAAAGATGCCTTGCAGAAACCGGTCAAGATCAGCGACGGGAACGACGCGGCCTTTGGTCCTGAGCGGCTGGTCCTCGGCATTCCACCAGCGATGGGGAACGCCTGCAGGAAACACAGCCGACTCACCGGCTCGCACCTTGATCGCCTCGTCCCCGACGACGGCACTCAGCACGCCGGCGACGACCTCGCCTTCCTCGCGCTCGATCAAATGAACATGCAGTGGCGGGCCCTCCCCTTTGGGCGGGACGCTGCCCTCGAGTTCAAGCACGACCTGGTCGCCGCGGCGCACGCGGCGCATGATGAGGACTTCGCGGGTGTGGCGGTTTTCTAGGTGAAGAGCACCGGCACTAGGGCCCGCATGCCGAGACGGTCTGCTCATCTTGTGCGGAAGGATACCCGATTTTCGCGTCCATAAGTAACACCATGCCCCGCTGACATCACTGATACTTTTGACAGTTATCTAAAGAAAGGTGTGCCTTCACATTGTCCTTCGCTTACGTATGGGGGTGTGAAATATGACTGGAACGCTTCCGCGCGACCAAATCATTGTCGGCATAATTCTGTTAATCTTCGCTCTCGGCATGGTTTTCCGCATCTGGTATCTGGCACGTTCCCTCAAAAAACGGAGTCGACCAAAATATTGGGTGGACTAGCCAATTCGCCATCGGCGTTAGCTGCGCACTGACATTACGATTCCAGGTGTGGGCAGCAACGCCCCAAAGCTAGTAGCCCGATTCCCAGTTACCGATAACACCGTTCTATAAAAGCAGTTGACCGTGCCTTCGGCACAGTCACTGGTGCCAGAAACTTGTGGAGAGCGCCACGCTTCTGTAAGTCTTACCGAGATTCGGTTTGGCAAGCTATGGCCGACTCCCCACTGGTGCTTCGTGCCCGGATAAAAGCATGGCTCCGGTACTGGCGATCGCTGGCATGGTGGCAAGCGTCGTCGATGTGACGGCTCTTTGACCCCGTTGGAGAGACTCCTCAACCCATCGTCACCGGGCCGAACCGAGTCCCATTTTCCAGATAGGAGAAAAGGGATGACGGCAGACAAGAAGTTGTGGCGGAACCGAAAGGAAAGGAAGGACTGGGCGCGGCGATTGCAATCGGAAGATCCGGGTTTAGAGGTGATCCATCCGCATGCAGCCGGGATCGATGTGGGCAATGGCGCGCATTACGCCGCGGTGCGGCCGGACCGAGATCCGGAACCAGTGCGCCGGTTTGAATGTTTTACCGCAGACCTGCATCGTCTGGTGGACTGGTTACAGAGCTGTCGAGTCCGGACGGTGGCCATGCAGTCGACTGGTGTGTATTGGATTCCGTTGTACGAGATTCTGGATGAACGTGGGTTCGAGGTTTATCTAGTCAATGCGCGGCATACCAAGAACCTGCCGGGGCGCAAGAGCGATGTGCAGGAGAGCCAATGGTTGCTGAAATTACACACCTACGGGTTGCTGAACAACTCGTTCCAACCGTCGGCAGAGATTCGGGTGCTTCGAACGTACTGGCGGCAACGAGGAGAACACGTGCACGGGGCGGCGACGTGCATTCAGCGGATGCAGAAAGCACTGACGCAGATGAACGTACAGTTGGCGAATGTAATCAGTGATGTGAGCGGTCTGACCGGACAGACGATCGTGCGATCGATAGTGGCCGGGGAGCACGATCCACGGAAGTTGGCGGAACTCAGCGATCCGCGGATTCATGCCAGTCGCGAAGAGATCGCCAAAAGCCTGGAGGGCAACTGGCGTCCGGAACTACTGTTTGTCTTGCAGCAGGAAGTGGAGATGTACGACACCTACCAGCGACGGATCGCCGAGTGTGATCAGCAATTGCAGAAGCACCTGGCCAGCTTTACGGATCCCGTTCCGCCCCAGCCGCGGGAAAGAGAAGCTAAGGGGAAAAAGGCAAAACCAGCCAAGAACGCCCCACGGTTCGATCTCAGCAGCGAACTGCAACGCATCACAGGAGTGGACCTAACGCGGATCGACGGCATAGACGTCATGGTAGCCCAGACGCTCGTCAGTGAAGTAGGACTGGACATGAGTCGGTGGAAGACTGAGGCGCATTTTGCCTCGTGGTTGGGATTGTGTCCGGACAACCGTATCAGCGGGGACAAAGTTTTGGGTAAAGGCACGCGGCGTGTGATCAACCGCGCCGCCACAGCACTGCGAATGGCCGCCAATGCCCTCATGCGCAGCCGCACCTACCTCGGAGCTCAGTATCGCCGTTTGCGTACCAGGTTGGGTGCCCCGAAAGCCATCACGGCAATGGCCCACCGGCTCGCCCGCTTGGTCTATCGAATGCTGAAGTACGGTCAACGATACGTTGACAAAGGTGCCGAGTACTACGAGCAGAGATACCGTCAACAACAGATCCAGTTGCTCACAAAAAAGGCGGCTAAACTCGGCCTCCGAATCACGGCGGCCCGAGCTTGAAGAAGTTTCTGGAGAGGGGATGTCAAGACAAACAGCTCCGCTTCGACTGGAAGGGATCTGGTCATCCAGCCCGGCGTTGTGATGGGGTGCTGTGGGTTCACCTCTCCCTGGATTCATTCGTCCTGTCGTAGCGACGTCCTTGGTTTCTGACGCAGACAAGCAGAGTGGTTGTGCAGTGCCAACCATGGTTCTATCTGAGACTGTTCGCCTATGACTTTTTCTGGTTGTCCGAGGGGGCATAGAGTTTATCGAGAGACTCGGTGCCTCAGCACCATTCCGCCTAACGGTGTTACGGATACTCGCCCTCGAACCCGAGCGTCACAAGAACCAATAGGCCACCGCGGAAAATGAATCCTGGGATGGAAATGGGCTCTCCACAGACGCTCAAGCTGCTTGTTGTTTCAGATGGTCGGCGTCGAAACGGACTCCTTTCTTCCAAACCAGCAAAGTGATCGCCGCAATCTTACGTGCCAGAGTGAGTCGTGCCATGGAGGGTTTCATTCCTCTAGCAACTAAAGCGGCGTAGAACTCCTGAAACGGTCCGGGCACCCTAGCGGCTCGGCTGGCCGCACCCTTGAAGATATTTTTCAGATCGTGGTTATGGTTTGTGTTGAGTCCCCGAATGGCCAGGAGTCTTTTGGATCTTTTGAGTTGACCCTCGACAAAACGGTATTCCCCGCTGCTGTAGGTTTTCAAAGCCAACCCGCTGTAGGCCCAGAGTTGCCGTTTGGTGCGAAAACGATGAGGCGTTTGAATCAGAGCGATCAGGAGAGCCGCCCGAATGGGTCCAATCGAAGGAATCTGGCGTAGCAAATTCACCGCGCTGTGCTTGCGGCTCTCGGCTAAGAGATCCCGCCGTACTTGCCGGTGCAACAGAGCCAAGGCATCGAGCTGCTGGTAGTAGAGTTCGGCCCGACGGCGCACGCCGGCCTCAGTGATCTTGCCGAGCCATTCCGACCGATAGCGTGGTGCGTAGACCTGCTGGCCGGCACAGGGAATAGCCCAGCTTCGGTAAAGAGCCTTCAGACGGTTCATCACCCGCGTGAGATCTTGAGTGACGGCCAAATAGCTGCGTGCCAACTCCCGCAAAGTTCGTAGGCCATGGTCTCCATGGTAGACCGCTGAGAGAAGTCCAGTCCTCAGCAGATCGGCCAGCTTTCGGGCATCGATGCGGTCACTCTTGTTACCCGCTTTCAGCAGGGAGTTTTTGCGCGGGTCACACACCAGCACTTTCGTGACGTGTGGTTTGAGCAGATCGTGCAGCCACGCCGCACAAGTCCCTTCTTCCAAGGCCGCGTGCACACTTCCGCGAAGTCCCTGGAAAAACTGCAGAATGGTTGTCGCTTTCGTTTCGAGGATAGACTCCATCATGAGCTTGCCGCTGGAGTCCAAAACCGCTACGGAGATCGTTGCTTGGTGAACGTCGAGCCCAATATACTTCGCGTCAGTCACGAGGGTGCTCCTTCCTTTAGGCGTTGATGCGAACAATCAAAACCTACTCTAAGGGGCGCCCTTTTATAATGCGTTTATCGGGAGTTGGCCCTAGTGAAGGGAGTGACGATGCTGTGGGCCGCACAGGCTTTAACCGGGGGCGCAGGCCCTCGGGGCCCGCGCTACCGGTCGGATTAAACGGCGTGCTGATCTCCGCGGGCTAGGGCTTGCAAAACAGAGTGAAACCGTCTTGCAACGCCTGTACGTTCGAGAACCCAAGGTTCGAGGCAGCCGAATAGGTGCCGCCAAACTCCTGGGCCACCGCCGCGATGGTCTTGCCATGGCAGTTCGCTACTCCGGGCGTTCCGGCTTCGGGGACCGGCTCACCAGCCAGGGAAAACGTCATATTGAACTGGGGTGCTGTGGCTCCTCCACCGACGATGTCCGTGCCGATTCGAAGCCAGTCCGGGGCCAGGTTGGAGTTGCGGATCCAAGCCTGCAGATCTTTTGGCGCCGGAGTCACTTTCGGCGCAGACAAGTAGAGGAAATCTCCACTGGTCAGCAGAACCTCCGGGCGGAAGAAATAGTGGCCTGCCGGCAAAATAATGGGGCTAGTGAACGTGATCGTGATCTCCACTTCTTCACCCGCCGTTGAACCTTCCCCGCCGGGAGGGGCCGTAGCAACCTTGAGATCATTCACCACGGTGTTGCCCACACCGAAGTTCGAATTCAGCACGTTTGTGGAGAATGTAAGCGTCCCGAGATTTCCGGCACGCGTGGCGGTGCCGATTTCGACGTCAGAGGGCGAGTTGCCCCGCGAGGGCACCTTGCCTGAGGGCGGGTTGGCCGAGTCGAGCGGGAAGACGTGATACACTTCGACCTCAACTTCCTTGATATCCTGCGGCTGGGTTCCCGACGGCACCAACCCGGCAATTGTGGCCCGGCTGATGACCGTGGTCTGGTCCAGGGTGAAGTCGTCAGCAGTCTCCGTTTCGAGTTTCCCGGGGCTGGCACGGCGCGACGCCGCGCCCATGAGGCCGTCGGGATTACCGGTTGTGAACGAAAAGCCTTGCGACCATAGGGGCGTCGCGGCCAGGAGCCCGAGGGCTAGTCCGGCCCCCTTGAAACCTACTAGCAGGCGCATAATTCTATTCAGTGTAACCATTCTGTAGTTTCTCTTTTTTGCAGGTGATAGCTCTTTTCCAGTCTTCATCCTTTTCTCCTTGTGCGATTTGCACTCTTTCTTTTCTAGCCGCTTCGGCGATTGAGATTCTCAGCACTCCGTGTCCCGGACCACGTAATTGCAGATCGCGTGCCATTCGGGAATGAAGACACCGTCTTCCCTAATCTTCTGAAGTACAAGCTAGTTCCTGAATTCAACCATCCGGAAGGATTCAACTAACCCACCAAACTTGGTGGTTTGCGTCGGAGAGACGTGTGGGAACTACGATCCGTGGTAGGGGGTTCGACGATAGTTCCTGCTCACTAAGGAGCTTAAAGACTCAGCGAGAACGTCCTGTTTTTCGCTTATAGAAATGTTTGACACAGGGTAGTTCCTCCAACATGAATGTGTCCGTCAAGTGACTTCGAGACCGCTGAAGTGTGTCTTCGGCGCAGAGACGCTAGGCGTCCTCACAAAGGATGGATACTGTCAAAAGTTACAGGTCTGAAGGCAGGCAAGCAAAATCTCCTAACACGACCATTCCGGAGAGTTCGGTAGATGTCTTGACGCCGGTTTTAGCACGCTGCTTTCCTAAGACAACGTGGGCAGGTAGAAATGGGCACCACGAGCTACCACACAGGGCGTGTAGGGCAAACATACGCTTCAAGCGATTTCGGGCGCTGATATAAGGTGCCGTAGACGCGGCGCTGCGCCTCTTCCACTCAGGCCTCGAGCCGTGAAACCAAAGGAAAGAAGCGGCCCTGGAGTTCATCCACGATCCGCGCTTTGAGCCCCAGATGGATTTGGCCCGGTTTGCGCTAAGATATGGCATCGCACTTAGCGCCGTGACGGGGTCGTGACGGCGGCGTTTTCGAAGGCCGAATATCTCGCGCTTAGGAAGCAATCAGCATGCACAGTCCTCAACTGGATTCAAACGTTCTGGCAAGCGAGGAGCGCTACCGCACGCTTCTCGAGATCAACAACGCCATCATCACGAATCTAACTCAAGAGAACCTGCTTCACGCCATTTCTAAGGCGTTGCGCCGCGTCATCCCGTTCGACCGGGCTGCTTTCACGCTCTACGTGCCGGAGAGAGATCGATTTCGTTTCCTGGCGATCGAAGGCGTCGTTGGTTCAACGCACTTTCGAGTCGGGCTGGAATTTAGCCGAGCCGACAGCATCTCGGCCTGGGTCTTCGATCAGCAACGCCCCGCGCTGAGCCACGATCTTCAGAAGGAACAGCGCTATCCAAACGATCGTCAGCTTCTCGCCGAGGGACTCAACTCCTATTGCGTCGTTCCTCTGATTATTGGAGGCAAGAGTGTTGGCACGCTCAACCTCGCAAGCGAGAAGACGAACCAGTATTCCGACGCGGATGCAGAGCTGCTGTGCGAAGTGGGGGGACAGGTGGCGCTCGCTGTCTCCAACATGACGTCATTCGAGGAGATCGCTGCGCTGAATATTCGGGTGAAACACACGGCGGAGCGCTATCGCACGCTTCTCGAGATCAACAATGCCCTGATTACCCAGCTGACCCGCGAGACTCTGCTGCGCTCCGTCCTGGAAATTCTGCGCCGCGTCGTTTCTCTCAATGGCGCGGCCATCGCGATTTACCATCCAGCGAACGAGACTTTCAGTTACTTCCTGATGGAGACCACGCTTTCCTCGGAGCACTTCCGGGCGGGCGTCGAATTCGATCGCAAAGATAGCATCTCTTCCTGGGTTTGCGATCACCAGTGCGCGGTCATGCGTGGCGACCTCGAAAACGAGCAGCAATATCCTAACGACCGCATCGCGGTTGCCGCGGGCATCCACTCCGACTGTATCGTTCCCCTGATTGTGGGTGGCAAGAGCATCGGCACTCTCAACATTGGGAGCGGGGAAAAGAACGAATATTCCGAAGCAGATCTGGAGCTTTTGCAGGAGACTGGCCAATCAAGTCGCCTTGGCCGTCGCGAATATGCGGTCCTACGAAGAAATCGTCGAATTGAAGTCCAGGCTGGAGAAAGAGAACATCTATCTCCAGGAAGAGATTCGCACAGAACATAACTTCGAAGAGATCGTCGGCAACAGTCCCGCCCTGCTGGCGGTCTTGCGCAAAGTCGAACAGGTCGCTCCAACGGACTCTACCGTGCTGATCAATGGGGAAACCGGCACGGGAAAGGAACTGATCGCCCGTGCCATTCATGACCGCAGCGCGCGCAAGAACCGTCCTTTATTGAAGGTCAACTGCAGCGCCATCTCGGCCGGCCTGGTGGAAAGCGAATTGTTCGGGCACGTCAAGGGCGCGTTTACCGGCGCGTTTGAACGGCACGTCGGGCGCTTTGAGCTCGCCGACGGCGGCACGATTTTCCTCGATGAAATCGGCGAACTGCCGCTGGAGACACAAGTCAAACTGCTGCGCGTTCTTCAGGAACGGGAGTTTGAACCCGTGGGCAGCAACCGGCCCATGCGCGTGGACGTGCGGGTTATCGCGGCCACCAATCGAAACCTCCAGGACTCGATGCGTACAGGCGGTTTCCGATCCGACCTTTTCTATCGCCTGAATGTCTTCCCGATCGATATGCCGCCATTGCGCGAGCGCAGACCGACATTCCTCAGCTCGCCATGTTCTTTCTGGCGCGCTTTTCCAAGAAGTTCGGGAAGAATATTCGAAGGCATCGCGCGGGAGACGCTCGATCGCCTGACGAATTATTCATGGCCGGGAAATATCAGAGAACTGCAAAACGTGATCGAACGGGCCGTAATCCTCTCGCCAGGTCCGGTGCTCGAACTGAACCCGACCTGGTGCGAACCCAGACACCGCGGGCGTCTCCTCCGCGCTGGTTGAACAATCTCCCGGAATCTGGACCTCATCTCCCGCGCCGGCAAGCCGCGTCTGTCACTCTGGAAGAGATGGAGCGTAATCATATCGTGGCGATATTGACCCAGACTGGGGCGTTGTCGAAGGGCCGCGTGGAGCGGCGAAAATCTTGGGCTTGCACCCAACACCCTGCGCCACCGAATTCAGAAGTTAGGACTCAAACGTAGCGCCTACCACGCATCGTAGTTCCCACAGATCCGTTTCTGTCAAACCACCAAATATGGTGGCTCGCCTGTACCGGGCGAATCGCCGTCATCGGAAATCTGCTTTCCATTCAGTAGGTTAGAGAAATGATGCAATTACCTCGGGATGGCACGCCTTTTGCAATTGTCTGACGTGCGAAGCCCAATGCTCAGGATCTCAGCTAACGACGTAGCTGGCGAGCCACTTACGTTGCGCCTCGACGGTCAACTCAATGGGCAGTGGGTGAAGTTGCTGCAAAGCAACGTGTGAGGCTCAGTTAAAGAAGGGCGTGCAAGTCGCACTCGACCTGAAAAATGTTTCATTCGCAGATCGTGATGGCATCGCACTTTTGCGAAGCCTGAAAGATCGGCCGGTCGAAATTCTAAATGCCTTGCCGTTCATCGCCGAGCAGATCAAGAGGGAAGGATAAGACGTTGCATCACGACAATCAGCTTGCCGCGGCTTCACCACCCAACGCCGAACTGATCACACGCGCCCAAAAAGGTGAAGAGAGCGCATTCGAGGCGCTTTTCCATAAGCACAAGCAACACGTGTATTCCCTATGCATGCGCATGATTGGAAACGCCGCCGAAGCCGAGGAGTTGACCCAAGAGGCATTCTTGCAGGTCTTCCGCAAGATCCACACATTCCGCGGCGACTCGGCGTTTTCCACCTGGTTGCATCGAGTGTCTGTAAACGTCGTCTTGATGCGCTTGCGCAAAAAGACCGTGAGCGAGACTCCCATGGAGGATAGCGCCAGGGGAGAAGAGTCTGACGAACCGCCAAAGCAGTTCGGCGCTCCCGATCTGGCCTTGATGGGCACCGTCGACCGCTTGAACCTCGAGCGGGCCATCGCTCAATTGGCGCCCGGCTACCGGCAGATTTTCCTGCTCCACGACGTCCAGGGATATCAGCACCATGAAATTGCTGCGTTGTTGAGTGTTTCCACTGGAAATTCAAAATCGCAATTGCACAAGGCTCGTATGCGACTGCGCAAGCTGTTGCACGAAACAGGCCCCGAAAGCGCCAGGAACGAGCTGCATCTCGAATTCGCTTAAGCACCGGGTCGGAGTTTGACCGATGGCGAAGGTACGCGTAGCACGGGCATAGACCCGACAGTTCCAAAAAAGGAGACGTACGTTGAAGTCACTCACTGCGATTCAATTAGCACACGGAATTTTGTTCACTCTACTTCTATCAAGCTCGGCATTCGCACAGTACGGAGGAGGTACAGGCTCCACTCCAACCTATGGCTCTGGTAAAGCCATTGCCGCTGGCGTTGGCGCGGCTGCCGCGGGAGCAGGCGTCCTTTACCTGACTCTGCATCACAGAGGATCGGTCACCGGCTGCGTGATCGCCAACGATAGCGACACCCCGTTGACTCTGGTCGATGACAAAAAGCACCAGACCTATTCTATCCTGCCCGGAGGCTCCAACCTGAAATCGGGCGAGCGGCTTGAGTTGAGGGGCAAGAGGTCGAAGGACGGAAAGGGGGCCAAAACCTTTCAAGTAAGCAAAGTTGTAAAGAACTTGGGTAGTTGTGACACGCAGTCCGCTCTCAACTCTCTGCGTTCTCGTTGATCTCTTTCACCAGTCTCACGCAAATGAATTCGCTGCGAAAATCAATCGAGGAGGAGTGTGTATGAACACGGTAGAGAAAAAAGTAGTTCGTTGGTATGCCTCACTAGCGTTGTTGTTTTTCCTTGTTCCTTCGGCAGCATTCGCCCAGCACTACACCGAAACTGACCTGGTCTCCAGCATCCCAGGCGTGGGCACAAATGCCACGAATCCCGTGGACACCCAACTGAAAAACTCCTGGGGCATGACCCGGAGCGCGGGCAGCACGTTTTGGGTCTCAGACAATGGCACCGGTCTCGCGACGCTATACAACGGGGTCGGGACCAAGCAGGGTCTTGTCGTAACCATTCCAGTTCCTACGGGCATCGATCCGCCCGCTACTCCCACTGGCATTGTTGCCAACGGCACCGCTGACTTTGCTTTGCCTGGCAGCACCGCGGCGAAGTTTATCTTTGTGACCGAACAGGGCACCATCGCGGCTTGGAACGGCGGCACCACCGCCGTCATTGTTAAGGACAACTCCAAGAGCGGCGCCGTCTACAAGGGCTGCACCATTGGCGAGTTCAATGGCCAGCATTACCTCTACGTAGCCAACTTCCACAGCGGCGAAATTGAGGTCTACGACACTACATTCACGCGCGTGTCGCTGGGTAAGCACGCCTTTAATGACGACTTCGACTCTGACCGTTCCGATTTTGACCGGGGAGAGCACCGCGGTTTCGATTTCGACCGGGACGACCGCCACGGCTTCGCTCCATTCAACGTGCAAGCTATTGGCACAAACCTCTACGTCGCGTATGCCAAACAGGATGACAAGAAGCACGACGAAGTCGACGGCGCGGGGCTGGGCTTCGTGAACGTATTCAACACTTCCGGAGAACGCGTAGCTCGCCTGCAGAATGGCTCCTGGTTCAACGCCCCCTGGGGACTGGCTATGGCTCCAGGTGAATTCGGCGAGTTCAGCCACTCGTTGCTGGTGGGCATGTTCGGCAGCGGCCAGATTGCCGCCTTCGATCCGGTTAACGGCCGCTTTATTGGGCTCATGCAAAAACCCGACAACTCCACTCTAACCATCGATGGCCTGTGGGCCCTGGTTTTCGGCGCCGGCAACGCCAATTCGGGACCGTACAACACGCTGTTCTTCACTGCCGGACCCAATGGCGAAAGAGACGGCACATTTGGTGCGCTCGTGCCAATTGCCTCCGAACTCGCGGAAATCGACGAGCCGTAAAACGCAGTTTGCCTTGAATAACACACAAGACCCCTGGCCCAGCGCCCCACGCGGCGTTCACCCGTGGGGCCCGGGCTCTGGAGTTGCAAGGCCCGGGCCCAGGCGTACGAACCCGAAAGCTGAGAGGACCATGAAATTTTCGATTGCTACAAAAGTGTTTTTGTTCCTTCTGGCCGGATTTCTGTTGGCAGCAGCGAGCGCAGCGGCACAGAACATCGCCTACAGGCAGACAAATTTGTCGTCCGACCTGCCAGGGTTCGCAAACCACATAAATCTGACTTTACAAAATCCTCGGGGAATTGCTTTCCAGCCGGGGCTGCCATTTTTCATAGCCAACGCCAACAACGGACGTGTGATTGCGGAGGACGCTACAGGTTCCAGCACCGCGCCAGGCGCTTTCGCAGTCCCGAATCCGGCCGGCAACGGACCCGGTGCTCCTACCGGAATTGTCGCTGATCCAAGCTCGTTCTTCGGAAGCAGAGCCGGCCACCCATTTACCATAGCCAACATCACGGCGACCGAGGACGGAGGCATCTACTTCTGGGGAGTCGATGCGAACGGGGATATTCCGCAGCAAGCGACCCTAGTGGTTGACCATTCCCAGTTGGGCGCGGTTTATACGGGAGTCGCGATTCTGAAACCCGATTGTTGCGCCCCATTCTTAGCGGTCGCCAATTTCCATAGCGGTCTTATCGAACCCTATACTCAACTGTTCGATCCTTTGGCGCCTCCTGGATCATTTACAGATCCGAGCCTGCCGCCTGGCTACAGCCCATTCGGGATGCAGGTGATCGGAAATCAGGTGTTCGTGACATATGCGGTGCAAGACGCTACACAGCACAACCCGGTCGTCGGAGCTGGAAATGGCATCGTCAGCGTATTTGATTTGGAGGGAAATTTCGTGCGCCGATTTGCAACCTCCGGCACTCTCAACGCACCTTGGGGGATCACACAGGCCAGCGCCAATTTCGGTCCATTCAGCAATGACATCCTGATTGGCAACGTCGGCGACGGAGTGATCAACGCGTTTGACCCCGTCACCGGGAACTTTGCAGGCCAAATCAAAGATGGCGACGGCAACCTCATCGTGAATGCCGGCCTGCACGCACTGACATTTCGATCCGATGGATTTGGAGACCCTGACACTCTTTATTTCACGGCGGGAGTCGTCAGCAATCAGCACGGGCTGTTTGGCACCATCACTCCTGGCTTGGTGAGCACGAGCAGAGTTTTCGTTCCGACCACGCCGGCGAATACCGCTGTCCCGTTTACCGTCACGGTTTCCGCCGGACCGGGCAATCTAGGCACACCGACCGGGCGTGTAGCCCTTCAAGATGGCGACATTCCGATTGCAGACGTGTCATTAATTAACGGAACGATCGTGTTCCCTGAAGTCCTCAGCGGTGTGGGGACCCACGTAATCGAAGCTCGTTACGGAGGAGACGCCACATTCCTGCCAAGCAGCTCCCATACCGAAACCCAGGTCACGGGCCTGCCCACGGTACTGACTCTTCTGGCGCCCGCCACCGCTCTCCCCGGCTCACCGCTGACCTTGACGGCAACCCTTAGCTCTGCGGGAGGAGTACCGACGGGACAAATTGTATTTCACGATCGGAACGCGGATTTAGGATCTGCTCCGCTGGACGCCGCTGCCGTTGCCATCCTGAGGACAGACACTCTGTCTGCGGGCACCCACTCCCTTACGACGTCCTATAACGGAGATGACAAATTCGCCGCCAGCACGTCTGCGCCCGTCATCACCACAATCGCAAACAAGGACTTCTCTTTGGATGCAGCTCCTTCGGCCGCAACGGTAACGGCAGGCCAGTCGGCTTCGTTCAGCGTTACAGTCACGCCCGCCGGAGGATTCGCGGATCCCGTCACTTTTTCTTGTCCATCCATCGCGGGGATCACCTGCAACTTCAATCCACCCACGATCGCGCCAAACGGCGGAGTTGCCACGACCATCCTGACTGTTGCCACGTCCGCCAATTTGCCTCTTCATGGACAAACTCCCGGTGGGACAGGATTCGGTTTAGGCATGGCAAGTCTGGGGCTAATCGGCGCTCTGGTCTCGTTCAAGCAAAGGAGACCTCACGGCGCGTTCCTAAGAATGGCGGCAGGCGCGCTCACTGTAATTACGTTAGCGCTCGCCCTCGTTTCTTGCGGCGGGTCTGCCACGACTGGACAAACCGCCCGTGGCGCAGCGTCGATCGCAGTCACCGCACAGTCAGGGGTGATTTCGCGCACGACCACCATAAGCGTCACGGTGCAGTAAAAAAGAAGCAAGCAGGCATCGTGTTCCGTATAGCGGGCGTGTGGGGAAACTTCTGCCGGAGGGGGGATTCGCGCTACAACGTGCCGTTGAGAACACGTAAGTTACGCATTTTACGTCGCGCCCAACACGCCAAAAACGCCCAAAACGTCAATCGGAGGTACACGGCGGGTACACGCACCGACTTCGATTGCCCCCGTTTCGGCACTTACGGAAACGCTTCGTCCATATTCGGCCACGGATGAAACAATCGAGCGTTTCCTAAGCCGAGCGTCCCGAACTGGACGAACCCAAAAACAGTCCTACCCAACCACCCCAAAACGACCGTTTAAAGCCCTCGTGGTACGTCGTGGCGACGGATATGAGCCATCTTTTTTACAATGGCATGGAGTTTCTTGCGGCGTGCCATGGCAGAAAAACCTGGAGAAGCGGCCAAGAAACCAACCATTCCGCGCCGCCAATGGTCTCCAATGACCACGACCTTTTCACCCCTTGCCGGATGTGCGCCGGATGGTCACATGCTCATCAATCGTCAAATGAGAGCACAGTGAGAATGTCTAGGGCGCCCAAGGCATTGAGAATCGCGTTCTACTCTTCCGGGGAACCGTGGTGGTCCGCGTTTAGTTCCTGAATCCGTGCGTCAATGGCCTTCCGTGCGGCCTGGATGCGCTCTGGTACCTTTAAGCGATCTGTCCCCAGAATCGCGGCCTGCTAGGTTCGCTGCCATTCATACATTGTGATACTTAGACGCGCCGCCCGGCGCAACCCCGTTTCGGCCTTTGGCTTCGCCGCAAGTGGATTGCTTAGGCGGGTTGGTGCACGTTCCGAAAGGGACCAGGATGTTGATGATTCATACTCAGCGGCGATTACTGCCTGTGCTGCCCTTCAGAAGCATTATAGAGACCAGTATCAGAAGGAACATCCCAGGCCCGAACCCGCGAGCGGCAGCAACCAGAACGATCCCGTTCTACGGGAAATGCTAGACGCTGTCGCCGCTGCTAAAACAACAGACGTGGAGGCCGAGACAGCAGTGTCGGAAAAAACGAGAACCGAGTTTGATGATCTTAGGCGGCTCCTTCATTCACTCGATGCGATTCCTGTTTGCTCCAAGCAATGAAATACTACTTCGATGGGGGACAAGTCCCCAAGACCGTTTGTTATGCCGCGACCCCGGCGTTTTTTTCATTCTCTTGGCTTTTTGGCTCACCAAATAGCTACGTGTACACATCCGGGACAGAATTCAGACTGACCGGATGTGCGAACGGGCTACCTTAGAAAGAGACAGGCTACGGGACGCGAGTTCATTGGAGAGCATCCAGGATCCGGAGAAGATCCGAAGCTCGACGACCTTGAGGCAGAATTGGCGATCCAGTACATAAAGAAGGCGTGCGGCGAACCGCCGCACGGTGTGGACGTCCAGGTCACCCTTGAAGGGAAGGCTACGAAGTTGGCAATGAAGGAGACGAAGTCAGTTATCCCGTAATCTCAGTCGTTTGGGACGACTTCACCGTGGAGTATCCGGGCGAATACATTGAGAAGTGCAGCGAGGCTTATGAACGCTTCGAGCTTTCCTGAACAGATCTACCAACAAGGGCGACTTTTTCTTGATATTTATGTGCGGATACAAAAGCTCTTTGAATTTGATAAAGATTGAGATGTATTGCCCGGCTCCGACAAGCGCAACCCGACCCTCGTCTCCTCTCCTCCACGGCCTTTAACTCGACTCGGCTGGCCACAAGTGAAACCCGGGCGCTAGCGAACCTTGTAGGTCTTACTGAAGTTGTTGCGAGCGTTGGTTACGGTGAAGCTACCATCCTTAGCCGCGGAAAGCTTGATTCCAAGGCCTTGGTCCGCTTCACCCTCTTCAAGATTTGCGATCATCGACTCTGACGTGTTGTGAGCCGAGTCACTCTGCACCGCTCGATGAAGCTGCCAGATGCCCTCTACACCCGGGATCTTCCGAGGATTTCAAAGGCGCTAGCGTCAAAGCCCTTCCGCGCGCCGTCGTTGACCACTACGACCTGTGGCTTTACAGCCCAGACCAGAGCCGGAGCGCCCGAGGCTCCGCCAGAAAAACCATGGTGCGTGGCCTGGAAAAGCGACACTGTTCCAAGCTTGTTCGTCGGACAGGCAAGCATCATTTCTTTGTCCCAAGTGAGGTCGCCCAAATCCAAGAACTTGAACTGGCCGTAGGTGAGCACGAAGCCCATGCTGTGCGAGTTCTCGGTCTTGTCCGGGTCCTTCTGGCGGGCGTCTTTACACAAGTCATTCGGGCCGCCGCCGTTGATGGGCTTTGCGATCACGTCACCATTGGAACTCACCACTGTGATATCGACGCCCTGCAGCGGGAGCTTGTCGCCCGGCTTGGCCACGACGCGCTTACCCTGCGAGGTGGCTTTGTAGGCATCAAACAACTGCGCTCCCGCCTGAGTCGAGGCCTCAATGGACTCGCCGTGGTCGTAAAACTTTTCGATAGGGATCAGTTTGGCCAGCGTCGGAGTTCCACCCACGTGGTCGCCATGATAGTGGGTCGTGACCAGGATATCTATTTTCGCAAGACCGGCGGCTTTAGCGGTTGCGACGATGCGCTTAGAATCGCGGTCGCCGGGCCAGCCTGCGTCCACGAGCAGCGACTGCCCAGAGGGAGTCACGATCAGCGTCGCAGCACCGCCCTCGACATCGATCCAGTAAATCTCAAGATTGCGGGACTGTGCCCGCGACATCGTGACAGCCGTCAACGCGAGACACGTCTCGAGGATCAAAACCCAGATACACTTCCTCATCGGAGCCTCCTAGCGTTTGCCTGTGGCTGATTGGAACACGCTTCTCACTATTGATTCAACTTCCACCCTCCATCGAGAACTGGAACCCAAAAGCATTTTATCCGTGACCGCGTTGGCCAGACTTGGCGCGGGTTCTGTCAGTCCTAAACCGAAGCTCGCAATCGTGCCGGAGCGACGGCTGCCCGACGCTCGTTGCTCACGAGCACAATTCCAAACCGCCGCTGGTGTAGTGGTCTTCGCTGAAGCCCCAGCCACAAGGGACGGCTTCAGATCGACCTCATTCTGGCGCTCTCAGCGGGGGTAACGCTTGAAGAAATTCACTACTTTTGCCAAGCTCGACCCGCGCAATTCCCCACGTTCCCTCATCCGCTCCGTGCAGTCCCGCGCGCGGCCGAGTTCGGTGGATCTGGGATCGCCACGGGCTGTCTGGAGCCGCCACATTTCGCTCGGGTCTGCCTGAAATCGCTTAACCAGTTTCTGAAGCCAGGTGTGGCTAACCCCAAGTTCCCGGGCCCAAGCCCGACCGGACGGCCTCCTGGGGTCGCGGCGAGTCAACCATTGGAACACGAATCGCCGGATCATCTGCGCTTCCTGACTGCTGCGCCAAGGGCGAGGCTGGCGCCATCTCGCGCGTGCTTTTGCGAGGTTTCGCATCGAAGATTCATACGAGGACATGCGTGTCTCCCCTCCCTAAGCTTTTAGCGGAGTTGCCAGGCTCCTCTATGCGCGTCTAAAGGACTTAGCATCACGAGCGGAAACCGCTGGCAAATTATTTTTCTGATCTTTCGCACTACCTTGCGAGCACCTCTCCAGAAGCTCTTCCGTAATAGTCGTAGGGCATTGGGTGTCGTACTTTTCACATTCATCCCAAATGCGCCGGACCCAGGAGACGGACGCTTCTCCTTCTTGGCGCGGAGTGTCCTTCACTATTTCTACGAAACGCTTTCTTTTCTTTAGGCCAACCTGTGAGCAGTTCTGCAGGAGTTGCTGTGCTCCCGGAAATCCCTGCTTGGCAAACATCTTCAGCGTCTTAAATTGGCAACGGCCCAGCGGTTCCCGTTTGGCCTCGCGCTTGATGCGCTCGAGCAAGTCGTGTAGAGCGGGAGTTACTAACGATCGTATGAGGGCCTTATCGCACGCACGGATTGTCTGTTCTTCCCAGTAGGTTAAATTACGGCTCTCAGCGTTCGCCCGGGCGCAAATTTCATCTGATTCCTTCTTTGCTTTTCGATAACGTTCCTCGTACTGCCATTTCACCAAACCGGCTAGATAATGCGTCAGCAATTGGTGCGACGTGCCAAGCTCGCGACCTAATGCCCGTAGTGAGGGCCGGAATGCTACCGGCGTTTGCTTCCATGTTATGAGCCTCTGGCGGAACTCTGCGCAACGGGATTGCTGCTTAGGTTTCCGCCCGGTCATTGTCCTTGCGTCGCGTGCTTTGGTCATCACTTACTCCAACTGTTGGAGTTCCTATTTCGCAATTAGAGCCTCGCCAGTTGATTTTCGGGGATTCAGGCCATGTACACGGCACGAGCCCGATATTCCGTCCGTAAGTCCTGAGTTTTGTATGTTTGTTTCCGCGATAATTCGGAGAGCATCGACGCGCCAACGCTTCCGGCAAACATCAGAGCAGAAGAGCGCGCCTTTTCGTTTCCCCTTGAGGCCCACGCCACATCCGTGGCGGGCGCCCGCTTTGTGCTCCACTCCGTCGCGGCACAGACGGGAGCACCATTCGCCCGGCATGCCATAGCGGGTGAAGCGAACGTGGCCGAGGACCTGTCCGCATTTGTTGCACGCCTCGGTTACGTAGAGATCGTAGCTCTGGAGTAAGTGATAGCTTTGATCGATGCTGAGTTGGATTTTAGGCTGCCTTTCTCAGGCAGAAGCGAAACTTAGCAGGCAGCCGCGATACGGTTAAACTCGGTCCCCCGGCACCATCCCAACGTCCGTTCTGCGCCCAACGTATCACTCCCTAGTAAATTCCAGCTTCCCGATGCCACGTAGACTCCGCCCTCTGGGTCCATCGTGATCTTCTCAACGTGCTTCGTGAGGTACGCTCGCGCCGCAATGGGATCAATGTTGAGACATTGGCGGAGGTCATGAATGCGTTTTACGACACCCTGCTTCAGCGCGCCAATTCGGGATCGTATGGACTCGGGCTTTGAGGAGAGTAGGCGGTCTCGCCCGAAGAGGACGAGAAGAAGATCGTTGGGTTTACTCTGAATCCCCTTCAAGGCAAAGGGCCGTGCGGCGTGCGGCCAAGAATCGAATCAAGATAAAGGGCGAGATAGGCGATTTGGAGTATTATTCAGCACGGTAGCCCACCAGCGGAAGTGGAGGCGTCAGGTAAACATGAACAAGTCAGGAAAGAGTCCATTCGACCGGCGTGATTTCCTCAAGGTTGCTACAGGCGGAGTCGGCGCATTGATGGCGAGTAGCGCGCAGGCGCAAGCGCAGGTTGCCGAATCGCTGGCCGCGAAACCCGCCGCGGATGCGTCGGCCACCGGCCCCGCCTCGTTGCCTCCTGTTCGGCCGGGTTCCGATTTCATGATCGATGTCATCAAGCAACTGGGTTTCGAGTACGTGAGCGTCAATCCCGGCGCGAATTTCCGCGGCCTGATGGAATCGGCGGTCAACTATGGCGGGAACAAGAATCCGCAGCTGATCACGGCGTTGCACGAGGAAACCGCCGTAGCCATGGCTCACGGATATTTCAAGATCGAAGGCAAGCCGATGGGCGTTTTTATGTACGGCACCGTCGGCATACAGCACGCAGTCATGGCCGTTTACAGCGCCTGGTGTGACCGCGTCCCGGTGATCATGTTTGTGGGCAACGACATCGACATGGCCGATCGCAGCAGCCGTGTCGACATGGCCCACAGCGCGCAGGATGTGAGCGCTTTGGTCCGCAGCATGACGAAATGGGACGACGCGCCGGTTTCACTAAATGGGTTTGCCGAAGCTGCCATGCGCGGTTACAAGGTCGCCATGACGCCGCCTTACGGCCCGGTGGTCATCTCCATCGACAAATACCTCCAGGAGGGCCCGATCCCCGAAGGCTCGAAGCTGGTCATCCCGAAATACTCCCCCACGAAGGCCCCGCAGGGCGATGAGGAGTCCCTTGCCGAAACCGCCCGGATGCTCGTGAACGCGGATTTGCCGGTGATCATCGCCGAGCGCGCTGCTCGCACTGAAGCGGGATTGAAGTACATGGTGGAGCTAGCGGAATTGCTGCAGGCCGGCGTAGTGGACACGATCCAGCGTATGAATTTTCCGTCTCGCCATCCCTTGCGGCAAACGGGTGGGGTCGTCTCCCAAGCGGACGTCATTTTGTCGCTGGAAAATCCGCTGCTCTGGAGCGCCGTGCATGCGCCGGTAAACGACGATTTCGGCGCGCCCGCATCGAGCCCTTCCCGGTTGCAGCCGGGAGCGAAGCTGATTACCATCAGCTCTCTCGACCTGTTCAGCCGCAGCAATTACCAGGATTTCGGGCGCTACCAGGCAGTAGATCTCTCGATCGGCGCGGACGCTGAGGAATCCCTTCCTGCACTGATCGAGCAAGTCAAACGCCAGATGACCTCGAACCGCAAAGCGGCCATCCAGGCTCGCGGCGCCAAGCTGGCTGAGGCACATGCAAGAGCCGACGCACAGGCACGCACGCAGGCGGCCTTTGGTTGGAACGAGTCTCCCATTAGCACCGCGCGCGTCGCCGCTGAGCTGTGGGCGCAAATCAAGGACAAAGACTGGTCGCTGATCTCCCGCAGCGACGGCATGGCTGGATGGGCGCAGCGGCTGTGGAGCTTCGAGAAGTTCTACCACCACATCGGGCAGTCCGGATCGGTGGGCATCGGCTATAACTCTCCGGCCGCGGTAGGCGCGGCGCTGGCCAATAAGAAGTATGGCCGGCTCTCCATCAACCTGCAGAACGACGGCGATCTGATGTTCTGTCCCCAGGTCCTATGGACCGCCGCGCACTACCAGGTTCCCATGCTCACGATCATGCACAACAACCGTTCGTACAACACCGAGTTTATGGAGATCCAAAGATGCGCAGGCAGGGAACACCGCGACATCAGCGCGGCGGCAATCCCCACGAAGATCGACAACCCGCCGATTGATTTCGCCAAGCTCGCGCAATCCATGGGATGGTACGCCGAAGGGCCGATCGAAAATCCCAGTGAGGTGGGCCCGGCCATCAAGCGTGCGCTCGCCGTGGTCGAGAAGGGCCAGCCGGCATTGCTCGATACCGTCACGCAGCCGACATAAGAACGTAAAAAAGGGGACAACGATGAAATACTCTCGTGGCGGTTCTCTTTTCGCAGCGGCTTTGCTGGGCTTTGCCCTCACGCCAAGCCCGGCGCCGGCGCGGCCCCGGCAGACGACTCCGAATACGGTGCGAGCTGCCACGCCGCCCAGCGGTAATGCCCAAAACGGAAGAAAGGCCTTCATCGCGCACACTTGCTACACCTGCCACGGCTACGAGGCGGAGGGCGGAGTTGGCCTGCGCCTGGTCGGCTATCCCAACACGCTGGACTCTTTCATTGCCTACGTTCGCCAACCCAAGGGCGCGATGCCGCCTTCCGGGGCCAAGATCACTGCGCAGGAGTTCCTGGACATTTACACGTGGGTGCGTTCCATAGCGCCCTCGCCGGACGCGAAGACCATCGACCTACTCAAACCCGAGGCCAAGTAGCTTTCTAGAGAAGAAGGATTGCGTTTTGTTCTTCGCTGCTAACACTTTGAATGTTTCAGGAGCGAGCGTCCGGAATATCGCTGAGTACCGCAGCGAAGTGATGGGGGACCGGCGAATTGCCGCTCTCTAACTTATTTTCTATGTCAGTTCGACACTTGGTCGTTTTGAAGCAGATCCAGCCCTCCAATCCTGCCGGATCTCCCGATAACGGAAGCAATCCACGGTGTGATCGTTCACCATCCCAATCGCCTGCATGTAGGCATAAGCGATAGTCGTGCCGACGAAATTGAATCCTCTGTCCTTGAGGTCCTTGCTAAGTTTCTCGGATTCGAGTGAACGCGTCGGAATCTGTCGCGTAGTTTTCCAGCGGTTGAGTTTGGGCCGCCCGTCGACGAACCGCCAGCAGTAAGAGTCAAATTTTCCGAACTCTTCCTGCACCTTGAGAAATGCGCGTGCGTTGCGTACTGCTGCTTCAATCTTCATCCGGTTGCGGATGATTTCGGGATCGGATAAAAGTTTCTGAATTTGCCTCTCAGAATAGTGCCGACTCCAAACCAATGGTCCCCATGGCCATGGGTGATGTAGATGGTTGTCAGGTTCTTATTTTTAGCCGCAACCCAATCTGCCAGTGCGTTGGCTTGTTTGACCGTCATAGAGGCATCCACCAGCACCGCGTCCCGCGCGCCATAGATGAGGGTTGAGGCCATCGCCTGAAAATATGCCTGCGTTACGCCAGGAGGGAGGTCACGGGTGACAATGGGTATGCCCGGCGTCACGAACACGTCCCAGCCCAGGGCCTGTGTTGGATTTACTTGGGCGTTTGCAGTCTTTGCTGGCCCAATCTGCGACATCTTTGACCTCCGGTCTGGACGTAGGGCAAGCCTTGCGGGACGGCGACGCCGCGTCGTCACCGTCCCAAGCGGCAGTTCTTATCGGCCGGTCACCCGCGCCGCTTTACTCACCATGGATTCTTGAACCGCTTTGACGGCGGTGCGGATGACGTCGAGCACGCGATCCGGTTGGGAGAGCATGGGGACGTGGCTGCTGTCGAGCTCATAGGTGGTTGCGCCCATGCGCTTGGCCATGGCGCGCTCCAGATCGGGGTGCACGGTGTGGTCTTTTTTGCCGACGATGTACCAGCTCGGCTTCGATCTCCAGGCGGTGCCCCCGGCTTTCGCATCGAACAGGTCGGGTTTGGGGACGCCCTGGGTCGCCCAAACAAGCTTCTGCTCCTGCTCCGAAAGGTCTCCGCAGAAATACTTCGTGCCCTCTGGACGCAGCCAGATACGTCCATCCACGACTTCAATGTGGGAGAAGACGTCGGTCTTCGGGAACTTGGTCTGTTGCGTCTGAGACGTTTCATCGGCGTCCGGAGCGAGCGCGCAGATATAAACCAGCCCGGCAACGCGATCGTCGGTTCCTGCGCCGGTGATGACGGTTCCGCCGTAGGAGTGGCCGACGAGAATAACGGGGGTGCTGACCCGGCCGATCGTTGCTTTTACCAAAGCGACGTCCTCTGCCGTTGTGTTGAGGCCGTACTGCGCCGCAATACACTCATACCCCTCCGCCTGAAGGGGAACGATCAGCTTGCTGAAACACGAGCCATCGGCCCAGAGTCCGTGGCAGAAAACGATACTGGGTTTTGCAGATGTCGCTGTCATTTCTCTCCTCCTTAATTTTTCTTTCTTCGTCCATGAGCTTCCAACTCACAGACGGCTATGCCTGCTTCGCAAGAGGGATCCCATTTACTTTTCGGGGGCCGATTTTGGTTGATTTCGCTCCCGCTGCATCCATTCCCTGACGTAGGGCGAACACTGCAAGACCGGGATGCCCGCGGCTTCACATTCGTTCAGGAATCGGACGCCGTCGATATCGACGAGATCGACCTTGTCAAGAAACACATGATTTCGGTGGACGCTGTCGTGGCATCATCGGAATCATGTGGCGTAAGGAGTTAGCCAGCCTAGAAGACGTTTTTGCCGCTTTGCCAGCAAGGCGCGAAAGCCACGTTCCGATCTTCTGTTTGTCAGAAGAAGGAAAATGCGCATAGTCATCCTCTTATTGCCACGGATGGGTATAGAATCCTGTTCTCAAAGCAATCCGTTGGGAGACTCCCATGCGACTGAAACTCGTTACTGCGGCCATCGCTTTTTTAGCCATCGCCATGGCGGCCGTAGCTCAGGCGAACCGCCCTCTAAGCCCAGAAGGAACAGCTTCTGTACAAGTGCTTGGCAAGTGGGTGAAACCAGAAAGACAAGCCTACGCGATGGGCGGCGAACGTTATGAGGGCGGCAAGTGGATTGACATAACTTACGGTCGTCCCATGTTGCGCGGCCGAGAGGCTTTCAGCGGCACAGGAAGCGATTACGGGAAGTCTACTATCGCTCAGATCCCCGGCGTTCCTGAAGCTACGGTGTGGCGTGCAGGAGCCAATGTTTCCACCAGGCTAAAGACTGAAGTTCCTTTGATTATCGGCGGAGCGACTATACCACCGGGCGAATACAGTCTTTTCATCGATCTGAAACAGCCGACGGAATGGACTTTGATCGTTTCCAACTGGGGCGCTGCTCCCCGGATTGATCCAAGCATCAAGGATGCTATTTATGGCTCCTTCGGTTATACACCGGACAAGGACTTAGCTCGCGCACCGATGAAGGTGGACACGCTGCCCTATCGAGTGGAAGAACTCACTTGGCAGTTTCTCGATATCACCGACGACGGGGGCCGCATCGCTATCATGTGGGACAAATCTACTGGCTCAGTTTCATTCAAGATTGCCGGTAAAAATTGATTCGTCCCTTTGTAAGGCTCAGCTTTGTCCGTAGGCTGTCCCCGGTCAGGGGCGAAACGAGCTTTGACGCTGCAAAGAGCGTGGAGGGTTTATGACGCAGATGACATTTAAGGTAAATGGCAAATCCCGGACCGTAAATGTCGATCCGACCACACCGCTTCTGTACGTTTTGCGCAATGATCTCGAACTGCACGGTCCCCGATTCGGCTGCGGTTTGGCCCAGTGTGGCGCCTGCAGTGTGATTATGAACGGAAACGCTATCCGCTCCTGCGTAACTCCGGTCGACCGCGGCGCAGAACCGCGATATCACTACGCTCGAAGGACTCGGCACCGTGGCCAAGCCGCATCCGCTGCAAGCGGCATTCATCGAAGAGCAGGCCGCGCAGTGCGGCTACTGCATGAACGGCATGATCATCAATGCCAAGGTATTGCTCGATAAAAATCCAAGCCCGACAGACGACGACATCAAGAAAGCGCTTGACCCGATCCTGTGCCGCTGCGGCAGCCATCTCCGCGTGATCCGCGCGATCAAGCGGGCGGCGGCGAGCGCCAGTACGCGGGCCAAAGCGTAAAAGAGCCGACGAGAGGAGAGCGACGATGATTACCAGGCCTATCTCCCGCAGGCAGCTTCTCAAGAGCGGTGGAGCATTAGTCGTAAGCTTCAGCCTTTTTGGTCCGGCCCGGAAAGCCTCAGGCCAAGACGGCCCCCCAGGCTCCCGGTTCGTGCCTGATCCTCAGGATTACCTCGATCCACGCGAGCTTGATTCCTGGCTGGCCGTCATGCAGGACGGCAGCATCACCGTTTTCACCGGCAAAGTCGACTTAGGCACAGGCATAGAGACAGCCCTGGCGCAGATTGTGGCCGAGGAGCTGGACGTTTCCTTCAACCGAATTCATATGAAGATGGGAGACACGGCAAAGACCGTAGACCAGGGGCGCACAGCCGGCAGCAACACAATTCAAGGAGCGGGGCCGCAGTTGCGTCAGGCAGCCGCCGCAGGAAGAATGGCTCTCTTGAAAATGGCTGCTCCTCGCCTGCAGGCGTCTCCAGACCAACTCACGGTTGAGGATGGAGTCGTGAGCGTGATCGGAGATCCCGCGAAAAAGGTCTCTTACGGCGAACTCATCGGTGGCAACCGCTTCAATGTAAAAGTAACGGCCACAGGAGTACAGGGAGGACTGAAGGTAGCCCCCGAAGTCAAGCCAAAGAGTTACAAGGAGTACAAAATTGTTGGCATGTCAGTGCCTCGCGTAGATCTGCCCCCCAAGCTCACGGGAGAGTACCTCTACACGCCGGATGTTCGGGTCCCGGGGATGTTGCACGGCCGGGTATTGAGGCCTGCCAACGTAGTGTCAACGAAAGTCGCAACCGTGGACGAGAGCTCGGTTAAGAATATTCCGGGCATCGTCAAGGTTGTGCGGCAGGGCAGCTTCGTCGGCGTAGTAGCGGAGACAGAGTGGGCCGCAATCGAAGCGGCGCGGCAGCTCAAGGTGAGCTGGGCGCCGCCGAGCACGAAATTACCGGCAAATCGAGATGAGATTGACACCTATCTGAAGCAAACCAGAATTGTTGAAAATTCCGGCGCTGATGCTAAAGCCAAAGAGGTCGAGCAGGCTTTCTCCCAGGCCCACGTGAGTGTGGAGGCAAGCTACCACTGGCCCTTTCAGAATCACGGAATGCTCGGTCCTTCTTGCGCAGTTGCGGATGTGCAGGGCGACAACGTTACCATCTGGACGGGCGCGCAAGGTCCGTTCACCACGCGCGACAGAGTGGCTTCGATGCTGCAGCTTCCCAAGCGCAATGTGGATGTCCGCTGGGCGGAAAGCTCCGGCTGCTATGGCCGCCTGACCGCAGATGATGCTGCTGAAGACGCGGTGTTGCTGTCGCGTGCGGTGGGAAAGCCCGTGCGTGTCCAATGGAGCCGAGCCGACGAGCATGTCTGGGAGCCCAAAGGCCCGCAGCAGCTTTTCTCCATGCGCGCGGCGCTGGACGCACAGGGCAACATCACCGCGTGGGATTCTACGAGTTGGAGCTTCCCGTGGACGGAAGCTCAGGGAACGCCGCAACTGGGAGAAAGGCAGAGCGGCCTTAATTTCGCAAGTCCGGATAATGGCGGGGGTGGAGGCGGCGGTGGTGGCGGCGCCAATCCCATGTACGACGTCGCTCTGAAGACGGGGCGCGGAGCGAACGCGCCTTGGCCGCAAGACGAGCCGACGCCATTGCGAACAGGTCCCTTGCGCTCTCCCGGAGAGCCAGCGCGCGTCTTTGGCGTTGAGTCCTTTATGGACGAACTCGCCGTGGCAGCAGGTATGGACCCAGTACAATTTCGACTTCGTCATCTAACGAGTAATAAGCGAGTCAGCGAGGCTCTACTGGCAGCGGCGCAAAAAGCCGGATGGCAGGAGCGAACCTCACCGGCGCCCTCCTCCAAGGGAACGAGGGCACTCGGAAGAGGCGTCGCCACGACTCTCTGGCGTGGCACCACCGTCCTTGCGGCCGTTGCGGAGGTTGAGGTGGACAAGTCCACCGGGAAGGTGACGGTCAGGAAGGTTACCGTCGCACACGATTGCGGCTTGATCGTCAATCCCGATGGCCTCCGGATGCAGATCGATGGAAATGTCATGCAGGGAGTGAGCAGGGTGCTGATGGAAGAGGTTAAATTCGACGCGTCCGGAGTCAAGACCGTCGATTGGCAGACCTATCCAGTGCTCCGGTTCCGGGACATACCGGAGGTTGAGACGGTGTTGATCAACCGGCCGGAAATTCCGTCTTCGGGCGGCGCCGAGTGTTCCGTGGTGGTCATTCCCGCCGCGGTGGGGAACGCGGTTTTTGACGCGATTGGCGTGCGAATCCGGGAGGTGCCTCTCACGCCGGAACGTGTGCTGAATGCGCTGAAAGCGAAGCCCGCCATCACACAAAAGCTGTGAGCAGCTCGCGCGAGACTCCCGAACTGATTTGATGTCGTGGCGCTCGGGCACTATTCGGCTGGCCGGGATGCTGTTTCCGCTGGCAGTTTCGGTGAAACTTTCGTGGCTGCGTCACGCGTTAGCAGATCTTGCTATCGTGTTTTCGCCCGACTGTGTTGCTTGAAAAAGTCCACGATCATTTCTGAAGCATAACGCGGGAAAACGTATCCCGCCGGATGGATGTAGGCGATCACCGGAGCGCCGCGACTCGAATCGTAGGCCGTGCAATATTCGCCGCAAGAATGGCCAGAGCTGCTGCCGTCCACTTCTCGCGCGGTCGCTATGGATTCCAACTGCTGCTGGAAGGGAACGTTCGTGTCTCGCTCACCGGCGATATGTAGAAGCGGGATGGGCACAGTTAGATGCACTCCCGGGAATTTTTCCCCTGCGACCGGAGCAAGCGCGGCGAACGTCTTTCCTCGCGCGCCCCAGAGCACGTACGTGAATATGCCGCCATTCGAAAATCCGGTGGCATAAATGCGGACTGTCATCTACCTGAAACACCGTGCGCACCCGCGCCATAACGGCGTCGAAGAATGTCAAATCGCGGTCGCCGACTTCTCCGGGTTCGTGCTGCCATCCCGGCTGATCGCTATCCGGGTCTCCGCTTGTTTTCGTCGGAAGACCCTGCATGTAAACAATTATGGCCTCGGGCCAAACCTTATCAAAGCGCATCTGCGCGGCAGTCTGAACCATGGTGCCGCCATGACCATGGAAGGCGAACAGCAGAGGCAGTCGTTTCCCGGATTCAGATGCGTTCGACGGGGCAAGGATTAGCGCTTGGCGCTCCACACCGTCGATCGTGAAGTTCATGATCTGCGCATGCGAGCTGCCCGCCACAGCCAGACAGATCGCGGCGACAGCCAGCAGTCCGGTCAGACGATTGGTTCGGATCATAAGCTCCCCTTACGGTCCCTTCGGCCCCAGCCCAGTCAAGAGATTAGGTTGTATCTCACTTTTCGCCGTATCAAAACACTTCCTTTGATATAGGGCGCCTTCGGGATGCCCACATTCCGACAAGAGGACTTACCAGGACTTGAGCCCGACCAGGGTTGACTTTACTGGCTGTAATCGCCGAGTTCGGTGAAATGATCGTGATACAACAGAAGACGTTGCAAAACCGTTCCACCCGAATTTAATCGACGGAGTTCGGCACTATTTTCATATTCAAATCCACGCTGACGGCTGTCCATTCCTGAGTTGATCATTTTGCTCAGGTGCGTAATCACAAGCTGGTATGTCTGTTCCACGTCCGTTGAGGCCATCGTAATCACTTGTTCTGGCGAATATCCGTTCATTTGCTTGGGGCCGGGGCTTCCCGGGACAATTGGGTGTTGCTGAATGGGTTCTTCGACGTGCTCTGTGATTCGAGGCCGATCGGGTTCCCTTATATCTACGACGTATTCAATCCAGCTTTTATCATACCCGGCAATCGTGACGCTGTCGGTGCCGCACCGCAGTTCGTGAACTTGAAAGTCCTCCATACCAACTTCTCTTGTTCCCGTATGCCCTCAGTGAGCCGCACGATCCTCAGCACATGAGGTCCGGTAAGTGCTTCGCCATTGGGATCAAAGACTTGGCGAATGGCCGCCCGAAGCTCATACGCGACATAGCCCTTTGATGCGCAATAACAGCCGTCGCTATCCGCACGGGCGGGTAATGACAGCAACGGTAGCGCGAAAAGACAACATGCTGTAAACCGGCTTGTAGTCATCAGCATACGTATAGGTAGGAGCACTATGCTCCTCTCATCGATACCTGTGCAATGCCTGATAAACGGCCTTATCGGAATGTGGGAAAGCCAGTTTCCGACAAGAGGACTTATCAGGACTTGGCGCGAGTTGTGACGTGGTGTGAGGTCCGAGGATTGCTTCCGGTTTGCCGACCATCCGGCCGGAATCAGTGTGAGCCTACAGGTCGAACACAAACAATTCATTGGAAATGGGCACCTCATCGGCTCATCGCTTAGGTGAACCGCATACTTCTTCGCCTTGATATGCAATCGGACGGGTCACCGCATTTTCTAAGAGTGCCACAGGAAAGACCGATGTATCATTCGACATCTAGCCCGCGTACGTCACGTTCACCGTGCGAGGAATTATCGGGACCGAGGCGCGGACCTTCCGAGATTGGGTCACCCACAAGTACACGAAATCCCATGGCAGATTGGCAAATGCGAACAAAGCGGCCGCTCCGAGAACCGGTGCGAGAGGAAGCGGGGCCGACGCTCAAAAACTACATCACGCCCGCCGGGTTGCAGCGGCTGAAAGACGAGCATCGGTTCCTACTGAGTCGCGAGCGGCCCGCGGTGGTGGAGGTCGTAGCGTGGGCTGCCAGTAACGGGGACCGCAGTGAAAACGCCGACTACCTCTACGGCAAACGACGGTTAGGCCAGATCGATTCGCGGATTCGCTTTCTCACGAAACGCATTGACGCGGCCGTGGTCGTCGATCCCGCCGCTCCGCGGCCGGGGTCAGCCGCTACGCGCGTCTTCTTCGGCGCAACCGTGACCTACAAGGACGCCGCCGGCCTCGAACACGTCGTCTCGATCGTCGGCATCGACGAGGTGGACCTCGACCGCGGCTACATCAGCTGGCGCTCGCCTCTCGCCAATGCGCTGATGAAGGCGAGCCCCGGCGACCGCGTGGACCTGCGCGCGCCAGCGAAGACGGAGCATCTCGAGATCATCGACGTCGAGTACGCGCCGATTCCGATGGATCCTTTCCGCGAACCGCTAGGAGCTCAGTCGACGCCCAAGGTCGAAGGCTCCTAGACCAAGCCGCCCGACTCTGAGCGTTCCCCCGATCTTTGTCGTTTTTGCACATTGTGTCGTCCGGAGCTGGACAGCGAAACGTTTACAATAACTGCTCGGCGATTCCTACAGTCAAATTAGCTTATGTCCGGGCATTCTGAGCAAATCACGGGCAAACCGGAATTATCGGTAAGTGGCTTTGGCTTCCGGCCACTTTCCGAGAACAGAACTTATCGAGACTTTAGCTTTGATAGCGAGTCAGGCACTTGTAAGCGTTGCCTGATGCCCCGAAGAGCCGACGAGCGTTATGTTGGACTGAGGAAAAAGAGGACGACAAGATGAGCGCAGCTAAATTGCCAATGATTCTCGCGTTTGGTTTTGTTCTTACATTTTCGTCCTGCTGCCTCGCGGCACAGGACGACGCGCCTATCGACGATAAAGACATCACAATAGTTCATTTCGAGAAGTTGAATTATCCAGCCCTTGCACGTCAGGCTCGCATCTCCGGTGTGGTAGTGGTCCGTGTTTTCCTTGACGGCAAAGGAAATGTCGTGAAAGCCGTTGCCATATCTGGCAAAGAATCGCTGATAAAGGATTCCCTGACCAACGTCGAAAAGTGGAAGTTTCAGCCCAACTCTCGAAATATGGCAGTGGTTGTGTACCGCTTCACAACAGATCTAGCAGCTTGCGCTCCCGACTTCCGCTTTTTCATGTTGGAAGGAAACGCAGCCACCGTCACAGCATGTGCACTGGGAGAGACGATTCAGTTCTAAGACCCGTTACTCGGTGGGACTCAACTCTTGATAAACGGGGGTTATCGGAAACTGGGTCCCGCCGCATTCCGATAAATCCGACTTCGCGGGAGTTGACATCGCTCATTGCGGTAGGACAACGACTCACTCGCACGGAATTAGCAAAATTCCTGAACGGAGCTATGGCGAAACCGAAGCAAGCGCTGGATCGCGAGGGCGAACGCATTGATTGTTGCGTGGGCGTGGCCCCCCCAACTAGCTATGGCCGTGCGCGCAACGTACAAGAACTTCCGGAAGCTAGTCGCATATGTGCTAACAGACGATGCGGCGCTGGCGATCCAGATGGCCAAGCAGATGGGTTACTTTGGTCTGGAGTGGGAGGCGGAGCTAGTGACGCTGCTTCCTCCCTCTTGATCTCGCTGATTTGACACGGTCGGGCGTGCACACGTATCTCGCCCCCTCAGCAAATATGGCCCGAATTGCATGCCCGACGCTTCAGCGACCTGATGCCGTCGCTGTCTTTGCCTCCGCCGCCGCTGCCTTCGCCTTAGATCCACCTGCGCAGATCACGACTACTTTCTTGCCACCTTTCGAAACTGTAGCGCAGATGGAATTGAGATTGATGCCTTGGGCTGCGAGTTTATCTAAACATTGCGCCAATGCACCGGGCTTGTTTGGCAGCTCATACTCTTCTGCCGCAGTCTCCTGGAACGCGATCTTGGCGTCGTCGAGTGCCTTCTTAGCTCGCGCAGCGTTATCGACGACGAGTTCAAGCGTCCCATTGGCCCCATGAGCTATCGCCAAGAGGGCGAGAATATTTACCTTGGCGTTCCCGAGTCTCTTAGCGATCCCCGCGACGACACCAGGTTCATTCTGCACGGCGATTGTCAACTGCTTGGTCTTGGCCATAACTATTTCTCCTTCGCTTGTGGTGAGGTTTCGGCCTAGGTCCATTGGGTATTTCAAGGGTTTCTAACATAGATTTTGGCAGCGGTCGAATTTCCAGCAGTCGCGCCAAATCAGGTTTTAGCCTGAGATAAATGGATGCACCAGCCGGTTTAAGAGAGTAGAAGGAAACCCATAGAAGCGGGTTGAGACTCTCCCCAATGCTCCCAACGGCCAACTCCCGAAAAGCGTGGCGTCCGCCGCGCCAGCGGCTACGTTCAAACGGCATCATCGGAATGTGGGATTCGGGAAAAGCCACATTCCGATAGGAGGACTTATCAGGACTTGAGTCCTATCTTGGTGTAGAGGGCAGAGATACGAAGCTGGCAATTTCGGCTGCTCCTCGCCGCTGTACATCTGCGCGCATGATTTCTGCTTGCTGCCGTGTAAAGAACAAACGTCCAAAGGCGACATCAGCCAAATCTTTCAGGTCCCAATCGCCCCTCATAATCCCGGTTTGCGAATGCGATGGCAGATTCAGCAGGATATGGCCAAGTTCGTGCGCCATCATTTCGCCTAAAATCTGGGCGACAGTGGCATGCCCGGAGACGTTCCCTTTTGTTTCTGCAAGCACTTGCCTTTGGGCCAGCTTTCTGACGCACTGGTAGAAGACGTAAACTAATTGCCGATCCGGACCTTTGCCTGGCGCTAACCCCATCACGTTGTCGGGCATTCCTAGCTGGTTAGCCATTTCCTGCGGGAGGATATGAACCTGCAAATTGACAAGCGTTTTCGTATCCATGGCGGTCAAAAACTCTGAAAGCTTTTGCGAAATCTCGACCCAGTGAGTCTCGACTCCAGCTTTCCGGAAGATTCCTGCCGATACTTGCTCTGCTTCCCCGAGCGTTTTGGCGTCCACTTGCGCATAATCGCGCACGTGAACTGTAAACCTTGGCTCGCCTTCGGCCGGATGAGTTGCCGACCTCGCCGCCGCTCCCGAGAAACCCGTCAGAAACAGCCCTAATACCAATTGCCATCTCTGTGTTTTTCCCATCGCCTTTCCTCCTGTCGGGAAAGGCGGGAACGGCGACTGAAAACTGTAACGGCCTTACTTTTTTCTCATGGTCGAAAGGGGGTATACTCACGCACCAGGCTTCGTGCCCGAAGATGTTCCACTCAAAAGGTTTGTTTTAGGCAGGCTTTAGGCGGTGGCTGACGTGACTTTATGTCGAACTCTACGTCACAGCCGGTAACCAAACTCCTCCTGGCCTGGGGTCAAGGCGAAGACGCCGCCCTATCGGAATGAGGGTCGTCACCGGGGCAAAAGTCACATTCCGATAAGAGGACTTATCAGGACTTGGCCGAAGAATCCCAAGCGTGCATAGACTCTCCAATTCCTTAGGACGAAAATCAACGTGGTAGTCTATCAATATGGCCGAAAGCACTGTAATAACGCGGGCAGCAATATCGCGACGAGGCCGAAAACTCGAATACTTTACGATTGCTTGGAACACCTTAGAGGGTCTGGTAGCCATCGTTGCAGGCGCAATTGCTGGTAGCATTTCTCTCGTAGGATTCGGAATTGACAGCTTCATTGAAGTGACATCTGGTGCGGCGTTGTTGTGGAGGATGGCCGTTGACTCTGACATTCACGAACGCGAGCGCAACGAAAAGCGCGCACTGCGAGTAGTGGGCCTCTGCTTCATCGGATTATCCGTCTACATTGCCTACCAATCCATTGCGGACCTCCTGCACGAGCGAGCCTCCGAACAGAGCATTCCCGGAATGATTCTAGCTTGCGTTTCTCTCGTTGTGATGCCCGTTCTATCACGGGCAAAACGGAAAGTGGGTACTGAACTAGGCAGCGCGGCTATGCGCGCAGACGCCAAACAAACTGAATTCTGTGTCTATCTGTCTGCAATCCTACTCGGCGGTTTGGTTATGAACTCTCTTTTTGGCGCGTGGTGGGTTGACTCGATAGCCGCCCTGATTATGGTTCCTATCATTGCGAAAGAGGGAATCAACGGTCTGAAAGGCAAAGGCTGTCAGGATTCCTGCGGAGCGGATTCCGCCTGAGAAACGGCCTTATCGGATACTGGCTCCCACATTCCGAAAAAACGACTTTTCGGGACTCGAGCTGGCACACCGAGGTTGCATTCAATGATCCGAAACTATTGTTTTTCGAAGACCGCCATTCCAGCGAGCTACTAATCGCGTCTGAGCCGACAGGTAATTGTGTCTCGATTTACGTGCTGAAAGAACGACGACACTCGCGATGCATGATTACAGCGCGGCGGGGCAGCCTCTAATCTCAATGTTTCGATGCCCTACACAAGGTGGACAAGCGAGTGACTCGGCTGCGGAAGGCGATTGAATGCGACTTGACGCCAGCCAGCAAGGCGGAATCCAGTTCTCTGCTTATCCTGACTAGCACACACCGCTGGGACGAGTCGCGGTTCCGGATTCCTGGGTCGGAGCAGTCTGCGTGCTTGGCACCGTGTAGGATGTCGTTCCAGCTAGGTTCGCAGCACATTGCTGGATTATCTGCGGAATGGCAGGAAGTGGAGACGGTAGATTCGGGATCGACGGGTCAGGATTTTTGAAATTAAGGGCGCCGGTAAGATCTCCGACCGCAGCACGGCGCCAGGCGCTCAAGTTGGGCACCTCAGCACCGAACCGAGTCTCGAGAAATCGCAGCACGGAAGTGTGATCGAAGAGGTCGGATGATACGAACCCGCCTCGGGCGAACGGCGAGATGATCAGCATGGGAACGCGAAAACCCAGTCCAATCGGGCCGGTAATCGCGGGGCTGCCCGTTACGGTTGGGTCCGGTACTGCAGGCGCCGTCACATATTCGCCGGGAGTGCCAAGAGGCGCCGTCACCGGCGCAACGTGATCGAAAAATCCGCCATTTTCATCGTAGGTGACAAAGAAAACCGTCTTTGCCCACAGTGCCGGATTTGCTCTAAAAGCAGTGACAATGAGCGAAAGGATGCTCTCACCAAACACCGAAGGCGAAGGGGGATGATCCGAGGTTATGACCGACCCCACCAGCCAGGAGACTTGTGGCAAATTCCCAGTCGCTACATCGGTTAGGAAGTCGGCGGGGAACTGCGGTCCGAACGCATTTTGGTGCAATACCGATGCAGGATCCTGAAAATTCTTGAAGTAGGAAAGAACATTGTCCGAGAGAATCCCGCCGAGAACTGTTTCGTCAGGCGACGAGTAAACCTTCCAGGAAATTCCCCGAGCCTGCAACTGCTCGGGCATCGTCGTATATGTCAGACTGCCGTTAAGGGCTGCGCGGTTTATGATGATGGTCTGCAAAATCGGTCCGCCGTTTTTCCCATCTGGGTCGAGGGAGGCCGCCATCGTGTAGAGGCGATTCGGGTCGGTCGGGCCCATCACCGAGCAAAAATAGTTATCGCAAATCGTAAAGGCATCAGCCAGGGCGTAGTAGTAGGGTAGGTCTGCGCGAGTGTAGTAGCCCATGCTTAATACGGCGTCATTGGGACTAATCGGAAGGCGCGAACTCACAAAACCATTCATTGCGCCGTTGTTCCAGCTCTGATGCTGCGGCACCCAGTCGTGCGTGATGTCGGGCGTGCAGGCTGCATTCGTTGTGGGCGTGTCTAGGTGGAACGGCAAGAGTGCCCCTACGGGCGAACTCGTGATGTTCGCTGGATCGGGTTGCTGGAATGCTGCGCTTCGATCGGAAAATCCGCGGACGCCGCGGTAGCTTCCAAAGTAGTGATCGAAAGACCGGTTTTCCTGAATCAGGATCACCACATGCTCGATGTCACTTAATTTGGAGCAAACGGACGGAACGGAAGGAACTGAAGGAACCCCGCCGCAGCCATGCAAACCCAAAGACGCCAGCTCTGCAACAGCCGCTGTAGCCCCGAGTTTCAGTAGTTTCCGGCGAGTGAAGTTGCGCATTAACCTAAACTTTTGATGCGCACTCTCCGGAGCAAGGGCGGGACCGGCTACTAACTACGGGTACCATGTGCCAGCCATCTTACAACAGTCTTGCTCACTGAAATCCCATAGATCCCGAGAAACGACATTATCGGAATGTGGGAAGCCAGTTTCCGATAAGAGGACTTCTCGGGACTTGGCCTCCTGGCCGGCCAGGAGCCGAAGGCGAATGCCATTCGCTTGACGCGAAAGGCGAGACGGCTTATCTTGCCCGTATTCCAATTCATTCGAGCGGGCATCCGGCTGAAAATAAGTCAAGGAGGAGAGCCTCAATGCGAAATCTCGTCGCGAGAACGATCGTGGCGGTCCTGTTTGTCGTGGCAGCCCTGGCGCTTTCATCGGCTGCAATGGCGCAAGAAAGACGGCCGGCCGCGCCAGAAGCGGGGTTCATCAAAGCGGGAGTTCCCAAGATGCCGAATCCGCCCGGCCCGGCGCCGAAACGCGAACTGACCGGCGCGTGGGTGGGACCGCAAAACAGGACCTCGGACCCTGTTCCGCCGATGACGCCCGCGGGAGAGGCGCGCTTCAAGCTCAATAAGCCCAAGTCCGAGTCCCAGCCGTGGAGCGGAAACGATCCGTTCCGCCTCTGCGATCCGCTCGGTTTTCCGCGGAACCTTGCCGCCGTGGCAGTCAGCTCCCGAGGAGAGATGTGGTTCGAGCCAGTAGCGAACCGCATGGTCATTCTGTACGGACAGCAGCGCGTGTGGCGCGACATCTGGATGGACCGAAGGCAACTTCCCGCGAAGGTCGACGCCAAAGGCGCGCCTGACTCGAGGTTTTACGGATATTCGGTGGGCCACTGGGAGGACGACTACACTTTCGTCGTCGATACCACCGGCCTGGACGACCGGACCTGGCTCGACGAAGCCGGACATCCACACAGCACCGAGGCCCGCGTCCAGGAGCGCTACACGCGCGTGGACCAATACAACATCCAGCTGACTGCCACGATCGATGATCCGAAGATCTATACGAAGCCCTGGCAAGTGATCAAAGCAAATTACTACTGGATGAAAAATCAGGATTTCGACGAGACGTTCTGCGTACCCTCCGACGCCGTCGAGTACCTGAACAAAGTGATCAACCCTTCCGGAAACGAAGGCGGCGTGAAGTAAGCAAGCTCGGCCATCTTCATTTGTCTTCGAAACGGACGCTAAGTGATTTTCTTCCAAAGCGGGCGAAGTCGCGGTAAGCGGAATTTATCAGTGATTGGCCCGGTCGCTAACGGCGCACAAGCAGCGGTGCAGACGCTACTGTAGCTTTTGCCAGCATGCAAGACGCCCACAGTTGCGGAGAGTTAGGGTCAGAACTTTCCAAAGGCGCCGCTGGTGCGTTTGCAACGAAACAGCCTCTGCTTGGTGACTGCGGTAGCGTTTACGGCCGTGTTGGCGGTTCCGGCTCGTGCCACGGAGCTAAAGCCTGAGGCGGTAGCGGCGTTCAATCTGTACGTCCACGCCACGGAAGCGCGCATCGCGCGGGACTTGCAAAGCGGCCATTTCCTGGTGATCGACGACCTGCCAGAAAAGGATCGCCATGAAGCTTACGCCCAGCTCCGGCAAGGCCGGGTTTACATCCGGCGCCTGCTCGCCGAGGAGGGGAGCGCACCGATCAACACGCCAGACGGTCTGATCCACCATTGGGTCGGTATCGTGTTCATCCCGGAGGTTACAATTGCCCAGACCTTGGCCGAACTGAAGGATTACGCAGACCAACCCGGCACGTACGCCCCCACCGTGCGGCAGGCAAAAATCCTGGAGCACAACGGAAACGAGTTCAAGAGTTACAGACAGTACTACCACAAGAAGATTGTTACCGTGGTCATCAATGCGGAGTTCGATGATGTCTACGACACACTCACTTCGGTAAGGGCCACCATCCGGTCCTACTCCACCCGCATCGCCGAAGTCGTTGACTTGAATCGGCCCGCCGAACACGAACTTCCCGTTGGGAACGATCACGGCTACGTCTGGCGCCACTACAACTACATCCACATCGAAGAAAAAGAAGGCGGGGTCTATGTACAGGTAGAATCAGTCACCCTGAGCCGCGCGGTGCCAGCGGCCTTCAAGTGGTTGGTGAAGCCGCTGATGCAGAGCATTCCGCGTAACGTGCTTACCGATCTGCTCAGCCAGACACGCAAGGCCGTCCTCAATCGCAAGGAGCCTTGAGCCACTTAATCGGATGGTCTTCCGTCGAGACTGTCGGCGTATAGCGGTTAACGACACAAATGACGCGATGGAACTTGCCGCCGAGATGACAACTGCCGTGGAGTTGTCCCCAGTCCCTGGCGCGAATGCCGTTCCGCCTGAGTGATGCGCGTAGCTCTAAGGAAATTCTTCTATTGAGCGTTACCGACGAGCTTGACGAACTCGTCGTTTGACCCGACCCGCTGCCCCACGATCGAGACATGCTGTGCAACATCGAACTTCAGCTTCTTCATATTTAGATACAACGTTCGCATGCCAGCAGTTGGAGGAGCTGGTTTTGCACCCGGTTCCGGTGGCACATAGAGATCCGCGTTTATCAGGATCTTCTCTTTCGGGAGATAGACCATCAACATGTCGGCAGAGTGATTACCTCTGGCCAACGATGGACCGGGGATCTTGAGGTAACTCTCTCCCACCTCGTACGCCATGTCCTGCACATGCCAGACCTGCATCTGGCGCTCGTCATCGCTGACGACGGTTCCTCCCATCATCGTCGTGCCGCCCACCGTCTCAATCGGAGGAGGCCGGCGGCTGATCATGTACATCGGGTTAAAAATTGACATCCGATCCGGGGCCAACGTTCTCGGAAACGGACTGAACAGGATTCCGACATAATAGTCTTTGTTCGACTCGTGGGTTACGACCGTGGTGCCCTGCGAGAAATACGTGCGGAGACCACCAGCATAACCCATGTGGTGATTTGTATTGACCACGTACCGAATCATTTTACCCGGAACGAGTTTATGAACTTCGTCGATGACCGCCAGCGACCGCGCTTCGTTCTGCGGCGCTTCGACGACTGCAACGAAGTCCTTGAACTCGACGAGCACGCTGTTCATGGGCCCGCCGCCCAGCAGCCAGACATGGTCCGCAAGCTTCTGCGTCTCCACCTTGACCGGATCGAGTTTTGCCGTCCGCACCACTTCAGGAACCGGAATCTTGTTCACAACCACATTGGGCTGAACGTCTTTTATGTAGACCTGAAAATAATTTTCACCCGTGTTGATCCTGGGATCGCCCTGATGGACATGGATTAACCCGGGAAACATCACGCCGTTGTAATCCTTGTATTGCGTGTAGCGCATTTCATAGGTCATGTCGCCATAGACAGGGTTAGGCAATCCACGTGCCGGTGAGTTCGACGAGATTCTTATCGGTGATCGTGCCGTTGACTCTGTACTTTCCGTAGTGGAAGGAGACGATCGTCACCCACTGGCCAAACGCTGAGAGCCCGAAGTCCGAGGGACCCACGATGGGTTGCGTGATGGCGGTCGCGTCGGTGGCGGCCAACGCCGCCTTTATAAATCCGTGCGGAGTGAGCACCATCTCGAGTTGCCGCATATCGGAGTAGGGAATGCCATCGAGATACATGCGTGTGTAGGGCACGGGCGTATCGCCCTTCATGTCCCACGCGAAATCGCCGCTCAGGACGTTTGTAACATGGTCCTGCGGCATTGGTGGATAGCCGTTCGAAGGGTAGTTTCCCTGCCTTTGGTTATAGTCCAGGCGCATATACTTGCGCGTCGAAGTCGATCGTGCGCGTGTAGTCGGAAACCTCACATTGCGGCCAGCCGTCTGTGAGGTTGTACTGCTCACCCACTTTGGCTACAGAATCCGTCGGCGGTAAATTGAATCGACTTCAGGTTCGTGGTGCCCATGGCCTTTGCAGCGGCCTCCAAGGCCTTGCGGGCATCGACAGCCTGCGCGGACGCCGTTCTGCCGCCTACTGTAATGAGCGCAACAAAAAGAACCGCAAGAAACCAAACCTTTCGCGTCATTTGCCTCTCCTCATGGGGAGTAGAAAATCGATTTACGTGCAAGCCGGATCTGCTGGCCAGATTGTATGCTCAGGGCGGTGTCCCAATCAAAGTGAATGATTCACCAAAGGGCGATTACAGTTAGCGGTCCTCCAAGTGCTGATGCCGACTCGAGGGGCGTCGGCTACGTCAGGATATGCCGTGCGGATGACGGCAAGAAGTAGGGCTAGCTTGAATTCGCGACGCGACCACGCTAATTGCGATACGGCCAAATGGCATCCGCGACTGCAACTTTTCGCTGCTGACGGTTCCACTCATTGACTCTTGATTGTGCAAAGAATGTGCAAAATCGCGGGACTACAAAATTCTCATGGCTGTGAGAGAAAACTCTAAATCCAATTCTCTCAACTAAATAATTTCGGGGGAGGGGGGATTCGAACCACCCCTTTTTCATGACCGGTCAACACTCGACCCGCCATCCGTGCCGAGTCCTGATCACCGGGTTTATCGTAACTGGCTTTTCGGGACCGGGCCACATTCCGAGAAGAGGACTTATCAGGACCTGGAAAGGACATCTGGCCCTTGGACGCGAAGTGCGGGGGGGCACGAAAGAGTCGCGATTGCGGCTGTGGCGATCAGCGTGAACGCGAAGAGCTTATTGAGCCAGGCGCATAGTATCCCGTCTTGGCATAAACGTTGAGGGGCGGAAGCCCCTTAGGTAAGTGCATTTTAACTTTGATTTTCCTCCAAGTGCCATTGCGACTCTCGTCGCTTGGTTTGTATCCGAGGACATATTGGTTACGCAGCTCCATTCCGATCTTTGAGGCAATATCGGGCAAATCATTCAGGCTCGACACTGGGAAGACGCGTCCGCCCGTCATTTCGGCGAGCTCCGAAAGCAGGCTAGGCCCGTAGAGCTCTTCGGGTGTTCGCCCCATATCGCTGACATCAAAGACTCCTATGGCGTAGAGCTGACAATCGGCTTCCTTAAGTAATGTGTGAATATCCTTTTCATTGTAGCGGCTATGGTTATCGCCCCCATCGGAGATAATCAGCAAGGCGCGTTTGCCGTTGTGTCCACTGCTCACCTGGGTCAAGCCGAGATAAATAGCGTCGAGGAGAGCCGTACTACCCTTGGCGACCGTAAACAGCATGCGGCTCTGGAGTTCCTCGATGCTGGAGGTGAAGCGGCTGGTTAATTCAGCCCGATCATTGAAGCTGACCAAAAAGAATTCGTCGCGTGGGTTGGCCATGCGGAGAAATTGAATGGCTGCCTGGCGAGCCTTATCGACCTTATCCGCCATGCTGCCGCTCATATCGAAGATCAAGCCTATCGAAATGGGAACGTCTTCGCTGGAGAAGCTAGAGATTTCTTGTTCGACGCCGTCCTCATAGACCTTGAAGTTCTCCTTGTCCAGGCCAGCGACCAGGCGGCCATACGGGTCGGTAACCGTCACATTGACGAGCGCCATTTCTACATTCATTTCGATGCCGCCGGATTGTTTGATTTCCGGCTGGTGAGGCAAATTGGGCGCTTGGGGGCCATTTGTCTGCCCGAGGAGAAGCGGTGCAAACACAAGGAGCCCAAAAAGAGCGGGATATTGCAGTCCTTGTCCGTTACGTCTTGGCACCACTAGCCTCTCCTACGATGCTGGACTTGGCTCCACGCCCACTTGTGCAGGGCGGCTCTCGCAACTAACAATTAAACCGCCTGTTCGTCCGTCCATACTGTTAGAACTATCAGATCGAATTGATTTCTATCGCGGGCGGAGGCGAGGAAAGCCCTGGGTGAATCGGCGCTTTTCTCAGAGTGAAATGGGCGCCTATTCTATGGAAAATGTCTATGGCAGCGGTATCCAAGTACAACTCGCACTTTTCGCAAGAGAGAAGCCCGCGCCGGGTTAGTCCCCTATTCAGGCGTTCTGGCAGGTCGGAATATTTCCATGACTTCATCCCAAGCTTTGTTCTGTACAGTGTCCTTGTGGACCCTGCAGACCGACCTCTTGATGTCTGGATCCCATATTGCCCAGTACATTGCCTGTCTTACGCAATAACGCACGCTGCAATCGCTGGCATCCGCAGCGATGATCCACCTGAAGCGTGGCTTGTTGTCCTCCGACATGGTGCTTTGCAAAACGCACAAAAAGGGCTAGGGACCAAGAGGAGACTTACCCAAGGTCCCTAGCCGAGCGATCGATTCCTATTCTTTGTCTTTCTGGGTAGAAACTAGGGCAGCGGTGGGAGCAGCGGAACTGGCAATTCTTACAAGGAGGAAGGGCGCGCCTGGGGAGTGCCAATGCCGCGCCCACCTATTCTGTTGTGTCAGCAAGTCCCGAGAAACGGGACTATTGGATGGACGCCCCACTAGCAAGCGAGCGCTTCGGTAGTGGGCCACATTCGGATGGCACTGTTGGCCAGAAAGCTTTTGCCAATCACGAATCGCCTTATTTAACTAGGATGTGATTAGCGATGGCAAATTGAATAAGGTCAGCAGTCGTCTTCATCTTGAGGACTTCCATCATGCGGTATTTGTGATAAGCCACGGTCCTCGGAGTGATCTTCAAAATGTCTGCAGTTTCCTTCATCGATCGACCTTCAGCCAATAACTGCAGAACCTCTCGCTGACGTTCGGTAAGGACCTTGGCCCGGTCCTTATGTTCAGGGTCTCGGATAAATGCTTCTTGCATTCCTCGAGCGATCTCAGGACTTACATAGAAGTTTCCCTTTAGCGCCGCCTCGATCGCCTGAAACAATTCGGAGGCAGCACATTTCTTGAGAGCGTATGCAGAGGCACCGTAATGCATCGCTTCGAACGCGATATCCGGATCTTCGATCACAGTTAGGAAGATCAATTTCGCGTCGGGCGCAATTTTTCTCAATTGGAGCCCTGCTTGTAAACCGCCCAATAAGGGCATGGCTATATCCAATACGATCAAATCAGGTTTGAGCGCCCGTGCAGATTCCAGCAAGGCGAGCCCATCAGAAACCATTCCTACGACCTGGTAGCGGGTTTCCAGGAGCTTCTGGAAAGCCTCCATCAAAAGCTGATGGTCGTCGGCCAGTATCACTGTGGGCCGTTTCATTTACGCCTTCACCTAAGCAATTCGAATACAGTGAGGTTATAGGGTGAGCCGGGCTGGTGACCGAAAGCTATAGTAGTTAATCCTCAAAATAATTAACAGGTAATTATTGGGCGTTTATGGCAGAAGTTTGGAAGAGCTCAATGGCAAGAAGAGCCGTCGATTTCGTAAAGCGTCGCGGGAAATCTTGCACACTTCCCTCCCCCGGCACCTGCCCAACGTCCGTCTTGCACCCATTCAGCTTGCGGGCCAGGAGTGACACGTATCACACGTCGTCTTCGCTTTATGAACTTCGTGACAACCGATACAGCTGCCCATCGCTGTGACGCTCGTGTTCTGCGCCATCGCGTCGAGTTGTCCGACGTTACCGTGACACATCACGCATTGCATTCCGGCCTGCAAATGCTTCCGATGTGTCCAGGTAACTCCCGGCGTGACCTGATAGACGCGCACCCACGGAATAGGCTGGCTGGATTTTGCGAATTGGGCGAGCTTTACGATCGACGGCCGATCTTTGGCTACAGTCACATGACAAGTCATACACGTGGTCGTGGCGGGAAACGTCATCTGATTGCCGGGATCGGGATTGGTGTGGCAAGTCTGGCATTGCAGTCCCCGAGCGACGTGCGTTTTGTGACTGAACGGGAGCGGCTGGTCAGGAGCCGGATGAGGCGCGAGGTTCTCTCGCACCTGCTGTTGGACAGCTTGAGGCGCTTGCTGTGCCCGGGCAACGAAGCCCAGTAAAACAATAAGCGAGCCGAGAAGTAAACTCCCGAACCTTGCGTTATTGCTCGTCACAATTTCATCTCCCGATCACGATGCTTCCACCTATTGCGAAGAATGCGAAGGAGCGGGCCCATGGGTAAAGCCGGGCATTAGGCATTTCTTTTGTCGTTTTTGTTCACCTCTTCCATACTCGTGCCGAAATCCTTGAGCAGGGCCGCTGCCGCGTTGCGGCCAGGAATGGCGGTAATCGAGCCGCCCGGAGCCGTGCAGGCGCCGGTCTGATACAGGCCCGCAATCGGCAGTTTGTAAGGCACAAACTGGGGCAGGCGCCGGTCGCCGTGATGGGCGCTTCCTCGCCACATCGCGGGATTCATGCGCTCGATATCCAGAGGACTTTCGAGGAATCTACCTACGATTTTGTCCGGCGTCAGATTGGGCGCAACTCCGGTCAGGCGCTTGAAGACGGCGGCGGCAACTTCTTCTTTTATATCGTCCCAATGCTTGGCCCCCTCTTTGAGTTCATAGGGCATCGTCCCCTCTATTTTCACCGTGTGGTATCCGGCGGGAGCGCGCGTCGAATCGGCCACCGACGGGCTCACGATTTGCAGCGGCATATCCTCGACAAAGGGCACGCCACGCGCGTTGTAGGAATTGAGAAGCAGAACGCTCTCCGGTTGCTCCATAAGCGCCGCTTCAGTCGTGGAAATCGTTTGTCCGCCGCCAAGCGGATATTTCGGCGGTTCCGAGGTCGCGTAGTGAAATGAGAACATGGCGTGTTCGGGCTGAAAGATCTCGACGTCCTTGTTGAACTCATCGCCCCAGAGTTCGCGCGGCGCCATCTTCACCAAATGTTTGACGTGAATCGTGGAGACCACCGCTTTCTCGGCGCGGTATTGGCTCCCATCAACGCATTCCACGCCCGTGCATTTGGCGTTTTCGATAATCAGCTTGGCCACGGGCTTATTCGTCAAAATGACCCCGTTATGCGCTTCGATAAAGCGGCCTAGGCCCACGCTCAGCATCCCCGAGCCGCCCTTGGCGATCGGACGACCGTTCAACTGGCCAATCAGGGAGAAAGCCTGGCCGCCTGTGCCGATATCGCTGCCGGGAACGCCGCCGAAATGACCGGTAGTGAGATTGGCGGCGCGCATATGCGAACTTTCGTATAACTGGCAGACAGCGTCGTATCCGGACATTGCCGAAAGGCGTTGAATGTATCCGGTCCGGCGACCGGCACCTCCGCCTGCGGCGGTGCTTTCGGCTTGGCTGTTGCGGATTTCGGTAACCAGGCGCCGGAAAGTGTCCGCATCTTTTTTGGAAATTTTCGCGATCGTTTCACAGGTGCGATCCACATCGCGCCAGACCGTGACGGACGCTCCGTCCAGGAAAGGAATGTGCATGACCGGATCAGGGTCGAGATATTCGAGGCCGTATTCCTTGAGGCTAAGCTCCGTGTAGATGGGACTTGTTCGAATGCCGCCGTGCACGCTCGAGCAGAGGTCTTCCTTGAACCCAGGCAGGCAAACCTCCTGCGTCTTGCAACCGCCGCCTATTGTTGGGCGGCCCTCGAGCACAAGCACTCGGTTACCCGCCTTGGCCAGATACGCAGCGCAGACAAGGCTGTTGTGTCCTGCTCCGGCAACCACGAAATCAAAGCGCTCGCCGGGCGCCCTGGCCGCTTGCTGGCCCATGGCGGGAAGAGAAGCCAACGCGAGGGGCGCCAGTGTCGCACCCTTTACAAACCCTCGGCGAGTCATCGGGCTCATCTCATCCTCCTTCTCCCATCATCGGGCAACAGCTCGTTATGCTTCCCTTCCCGCCTCGACGCGACGAAGAAGGAAGGAAAGCACGCGACCTGGAACTCGAACCTCGCGCCAATCTGAAACTGGCGCTAGCTGCCTATCGTACTCGTAATCTGGCCCACTGTCGTGTCCTGCACTTCCATCACGATGCCCATATGAGTGAAATCTTCTGCCTAAGCTGCGGCCTTCCGGAAAGTCCATTTATAAAGTACAGGCAGCAGAAACAGCGTCAGCAGCGTGGAGCTGAACAAGCCTCCAATGACCACCGACGCAAGCGGCCGCTGCACTTCGGCGCCGGTAGAAGTGGCGAGGGCCATCGGAATGAAGCCGAAGCTGGCGACGCAGGCGGTCATCAGCACCGGACGCAGCCTGCGGCGCGCGCCGGCCAGCACGGCATCGCGCACAGGTTCACCCGCCTGGCGCAGTTGGTTGATCGAGCTGACCAGCACCACGCCATTGAGCATGGCCACGCCGAACAGCGCGATGAAGCCGATCGATGCCGACAGATTCAGATTCATCCCGCGAATCCAAAGCGCGGCGATGCCGCCGACCAGCGCGAACGGAATGTTCCCGACCACGAGCAAGGCCTGCTTGACCGACGTGAAACGTGAAGTAGAGCAGAACGAAAATCAGCCGCAATCGCGACGGGAACGATCAGCACCAAGCGGCGCGTGGCCCGCTCCTGATTTTCGAACTGCCCGCCGTACTCGATGAAATAGCCCGGCGGCAGCGTGATCTCGCTGATCGAGCTTCGCGCGAACCTCGGCGACGAAGCTGCCCAGATCGCGGCCGCGCACGTTGGACATCACCACGATGCGCCGCTGGCCCTCTTCGCGTTCGATTTTTTCGGGGCCGCGCGTCACTTCGACTCGCGCCACCTGATCGAGCGTGACCTGCTCGCCGCCCGGCGCGCGCAGCAGAATGCCGCGCATGGCATCCGGATCGGTGCGGTAACGGTCCGGCAAGTCGAAGCGCGACCGTGTAGCGCTTCTGACCGTCGATGACTTCTGAGATTACGTCGCCGGAGCCGCCGGCCGCCACGGCCTCTTCGACGTCGGTGACGTTCAGTCCGTAGCGGGCCAGCGCGGCGCGGTCGACGCGAACGGAGAGTTCGGCCACGCCGGAGGTGATCTCCATTTGCGCATCCGCGGCGCCGCGGACCGTGGAGACTGAGCGCAAGACCTGCTGGCCCAGAGCGTCGAGCGTGCGAAAGTCGTCGCCGAAGACCTTGATGGCCAGATCCGCCTTGACGCCGGAAATGGTCTCGTCGATGCGCATGGCCATCGGCTGCGTGAAGTTGTAGGCGATGCCGGGGATCTGCGCCAACTCCTTGTCCAGCGCGGCGATCAGCTCTTCTTTGGTGTGAAATCGCTTCCAGGTGTTCATCGGGCGCAGCAACAGGTAGGTGTCGCCCTCGTTGATGCCCATGGCTTCGGTGGCGAAGTCGGGTCGGCCGATCTTGATGACGACGTCGGCGATCTCCGGAAACGCCCGCAGCCGCTGCTCGATCCGCTTGCTGATCTCGACGGAATCGGTCAGCGAAACTCCCGGCAGCTTGCGCGTTTCGACCAGAATCGAGCCCTCGTCGAGCTCGCGGCATGAATTCGGTGCCGATGAAGAACAGCGAGCCGAGCGCGACGGCCAAGACCATCGCGGCCGCGCCAACCGTCACGCACGCGATGGTCCATAGCCCACATCAGCAGCCGCGCAGTAGCCGTTCGTTCAGAGCCGCACATCCAGCCGTGCTCCTGCTTGCGCACTCGTCCGAGGGGAATCCCTTTGCGAAAGGCGAACGAAGCCAGCATGGGAACCATGGTCAGCGCCAGAAGCAGCGAGCCCGCAAGCGCGGCGCAGACGGTGATGGCCATGGGCCGGAACATGCGGCCCTCCAGGCCCTGCAGGAACAGAATCGGCAGATAGACCGCGATGATGATGACGACCGCGAACGTCATGGGCCGGACGACCTCGTGCGCGGCGCGGCGGACCGATTCCAAGGGCGGCTCGTGTGCCGTGGCTCTGCTCCAGGCGATGGACCGAGTTCTCCATCATCACCACCGCGCCGTCGACGATCATGCCGAAATCGATGGCGCCCAGGCTCATCAGGTTGGCGCTGATGCCGAAAAGCCGCATGCCGAGAAAGCTGATCAGCATGGAAAACGGAATGATCGACGCGGTGATGATCGCGGCGCGCAGGTTGCCCAGAAACAGCAGCAGCACGACGGTGACCAGCACGAAACCCTCGAAGAGATTCTTCTCCACCGTGTGAATCGTGCCGTCGATCACGAACGACTGATCGTAGAACGGGACTGATCTTCACGCCCGCCGGCAGGCGCAGACTGGCGATCTTCTCTTTGACTCGTTCGATCAGTTGCTTGCCGTTCTCGCCCTTGAGCATGATCACCATGCCGGAGACGGTTTCGCCGTTGCGCAGCGTAGCGCCTTCGCGGCGGCGCCGATCCGATGCGCACTTCGGCCACGTCGCGAACCAGCACCGGCGTGCCGTTCTTGGCGGTCAGCACGATATTGCCGAGGTCGTCGGTGCTGGTAGCGCGGCCCGCTGCCGAGCAGCGTGTACTGCTCGGAGGCGTGCTCGATGTAGCCGCCGCCGAAATTCGTATTGTTCTCCTCGACCGCGTCCGGCCACATCGTGCAAGCGTCAGCCCGTATTGATCGCAGCAGCGCCGGATCGACCACGATCTGGAACTGCTTGGTCTGCCCGCCCCAGGCGTTGATTTCGCTGACGCCCGGAATCGTGCGCAGCTGGCCCTTGATCACCCACTCGTGCAGGTCCTTCAGTTCCATCGCGCTCATCGGCCCGGAAAGCGTGTATTGGTAAAGTTCGCCGAAGGCCGTCGCCGGCAGTCCCAGCGACGGCTGCACGCCTTGCGGAAGCAGCGACGAAATCTGCTGCAGACGCTCGCTGACCAGTTGCCGCGCGAAATACATCGGCACGGAATCGTCGAAGACCACGGTCACCATCGAGAAGCCCGAGCTTCGAGAGCGACCGCACTTCCTCCTTGTTCGGCAGGCCGAGCATGGCGCGCTCGATCGGATAGGTGACCAGTTGCTCGACTTCGCTCGGCGGCAGCGACGGCGCGTCGGTGACCACGACGACCTGGTTGTTCGTGAGATCGGGAAAAGCCTCGACGGGAATCGTGTACAGCGCATATCCGCCGGCAGCCAGCAGCACGACAATGCCCGATCAGCACCAGCCAGCGATACGCGAGCGTGAAATCGATGATGCGATTCAGCATGCGCGCTTACTCGCTTTCCATCGTGGACTTCAGGAGTTGCGACTTCAGGACGAAGCTGCCGCGCACGACGACCTGCTCGCCCGCTTTGAGCCCTTCGAGCACCGGCGTCTTGCCGTCCGCGGTTTCGCCGATGCGGACCGGCCGAACCGTGAAGCGATCCGGCGACGGTCCGCACGAAGACCACGTCCTGCCCGTCGATCTGCTGCACGGCATCGGAAGGCACCAGCAAGCGCCGGCTTGCGCGTCCGCCGACGGGAATCTCCGCGGTGGCCAGCATCTCCGGCCGCAGGCGATTGCCGGGGTTGTTGAGCACGATCCGCACCTGCATCGACGCGAGTCGCCGCGATCGAGCTCCTGTCCAAGATTGGTGATCTTGCCCGGGAAGCGCTGCGCCGGCCATGCCCGGCAGCGTGACGGTCGCGGATTGGCCGACGCGCAGTTGGCCGAGATTCTCCTGACGAACGGAAGCGAGCATCCAGACCTGTGAAAGATCGCCAATGACAAACGTGTCCGCCGAAGGCTGCACGGTCTTACCGGGGGTCACGATCTTCTCGATAATGTAGCCGTCCGCGGGAGCGAGAATCGGCACGTCGTCGGCAATCTCCTCGGGTGTCCCGGGAGCGGGATCGGCGGGCACGCGAAGATCGTCCTCGAGTTGGTCCGTGATGCGGTCGACTTCGATCTGACCGTTCTTCACCGCGGCCTGCGCAGCGACCAGGTCCTGCCGCGCCTGCTCGACCTGCTGCATCGATCCCGCCTTCAGCGAGAGCAGCGTCTGCGCGCGATCATAATTCCGCTGCGCCTGCGCTGCGGCCGCTTCCAAGCGGGTCAAGTCCGAGACTGCGGTGCGATACTGAGCGCGGGCCTCGCGCACTTCATCGGCATGGTACCGGGCCAGTATCTGTCCCTTATGGACGTAGTCCCCGAGGCCCGCGTATACCACATGACCAGCCCATCGGTGCGCACGCCCACACGCCAGGTGCGGTCGTCGGCCAGCGCGATGCGACCGGTGACTCGGAGCATGTCCGGTTCGCTGCTGAGCGCCGCGGCCTCCGTTTGGATCATCCCTGTCTTTTGCTCGGCGGCGGACAGCACGATTTCGTCCCGACTCGTCGCAGGGTGGGACGCGCTGGGTTCCGCCCCGGACCCCGGGGCTTTGCTGTTGCAGGAAACGACCAGCAAAGTTGAAACGAACAACGATAAGGTGAGCCCCGTTTTCATTGGCTGACTCCTTCCGCGGCTTCCAGATTGACGATGCTTTGCTGGTACTCCACCATCCCTTGCACCCAGGCCAACTCCGCATCGAGCCGGGCGCGTTGCGCATCCAGCAGCCGGAGCAAGTCCGTGCCGCCTTGCGCGTAAGCGGCCTGGGCGATCGTCGAAATCTCCGTCGCGTGTCCGCGTAGCGGTTGCAGCGTCTCCACCACTTCGCTGCGTCTCAGCTGATATTCCTGCAGTGCGCCATAATAATCGGCGAGCACATCGGCCTGCGTTGCCGCCAGTAGTTGCTGTTGCCTGCGGACTTCCGCGCTCGCGGCCGCCCGGTTCCCCTGATTTCTGTCCGTGATCGGGAAGCGTGATCTGCAATCCAGCGAGCGCCGTGTTCGTCCCGGTCGTGGTGTCCGGCAATTGGGTCCTCTTGTAGCCGTAGAGCATGTTCAGGTCGGGCCGCGAAGAGACATCCTCCAGCCTTGCTTTGGCTTGCGCCTCCGCCAGTGCCGCGTTAGCAACCTTCATCTCCACGCGCTGCGCAAGCACCTGCTGAATCTCTGCGGAAACGAGCGGAGTTTGGTTCGCATCGAGCAGTTCGGTCAGTATCACCTCGGAGAAATCAGTCTGGCCCATCGCCCTGAACAGTTGCACCCGGGCCCTGGTGGTCTCGATCACCGCCAGATTGGCGGCGATCTGCAGGCGTTCGCCTTCCAGGCGAACGCGCAGGAAATCCTGTTCAGAGATTGCCCCCACGCTGAATTGCGCGGAGTGGTAATCGATGACGCCCTGGAAGTTCTCGACCGTGGCCTTCAGCACGTCGCGAATCTCCTGAGCGCCGCGCGCGGCCCAATAGGCTTGCTTCACGTTTTGCACGATCTGCCTTCGCGCCAGCTCGTACTGCGCCGAGGCGTAATTGACTCCCTGTTCGGCCTGGGCAATTCGTTGTTTCCTCTTGCCCAGAATGTCCAGCGGCTGCGTCAGATATGCGTAGGTGTCCACATCGCGCGCCATACGTTTGGCCAGGCCGGAGATTTTGATTTTCAAACTGAAACACAGGATTGGCCACGAGTCCGGCCTGCTTCTCGAGTCCCTGAGCAACCGAAACTCTTTCAGCTTCGGCTTTGAGCGATGCCCGTGAGGCCAGCGCTTTGTCAATCGCGTCCTGCAGACTGATTCTGGCTTGCGCCCGGCAGGAAAGAGGGGCGCCCGCCAACATCCCGAGCCAGATTAGAGTGCTGAGTCCAAATACCAAAGTAGTGCGTATCGTTGCCACAGTGCTCCTCTCAGCCGATGGTTAAGAATTCCGACGCAGTTGCGCCAGCGCTACACAAAGAAGCGGACACACCCGTGGGTGTTCTTAGGGAAGGCTAAGCAGGAGGGGCGCGCGGTGGAGACGATGCCAGTGCGGGCGGGTCGTGTCCACGCACCTCAACAAATTCAACCGGGGCAAAACTCTCGGCAGGAGAAGACAAGATAACCGGCGATCCAGGCAGAAATGCAGGAAAGAGAGTGGACACATGGATGGCCGCATACGTATCCAGGGAAATCGCCCGGTGACCATCGTCGGCTGCGGTGACATTGGCTCCACTATCGTGGCCGGCAGGGGTGAAAATTACGAACGGATGGGAATGGACGATGTTGGAATGATGATGCGCCTCGTGCTCCTCATGATCGTCATCCACGCCAAGGTGTACGTGCTGAAATGGCGCCATGTACAACGCCATGAGCAGCGTCAGGCAAGCTTGTACTGCAATGAGGCGACGCATCGGCTGGATTATACATGAGCCGCCAGACCCTCGTTCATCGCGATCGCCGTTTCGGACACCCACGATCCGGGCTCGCTGTAATGCGGCAATCAATTCGGATGTAACCAGCTTCAGAGCTCGCGGTCTCGCAATCTTCGACGGGGCCTTCTTTATGTTCGCTTTATGTTCGCCTGTTTGTGTATACTCTCCTCTTGGTGACCGTCGGTGGGATACGCAAAAATGAAGAGCAGCTGCTGCAGCCGTGCCGATCATCTGATTGTTAGTTGCGTCGGTCAAAGATAACGATTATCGGGAATCCGGGATCCCTAATGACCTTGACGATCCACATACCCCGTTTGGCGATTCGTAGGGGCTCCCTGCGCTCAAACGGTCGCAAACTCAACGTTCGCCATAAACCGAAAGGTCCGAATCAAGAGCAGGCGCAACGTTGCACAATGATCGAAAAACTGTTGTTTCTCCTATTTCTATCTCTCCCGTTCATAACCCTGATCCAGACCGTTTTAGCCCGCACGGGTGAATCCGCCGTCACACGCCAACAGCCTCAGGAAACGGTTCTTTCTGGCCCGCAATGGACATACACCGTCCCCTTCATCGTCACAAACAAAGCGGAGATTGAAAAACTGATCCAATGCGAAAGCCGGGGGATAAACATCTCTGAGCGCGACTCTGACGGCATTATCTCTGACGGCATATTGCAGTTTCACAGAGGACCGACCGATAGCCTGGCAAGCAGCACGTGGGAGGATTTCTCTCGGGCGAGCGGAATCATAGGTTCACCGAGAGATCCGGCGGATGCGATCAGAATGGCAGATTGGGCGATCAGCCACGGCTTAGGCGCTCACTGGACCTGCTGGCGGCTTCAGAGGTTATCTCCGATTTTCTGAAGGGTGCGATCAGCAAGCGACAACTCGAATGGCAGCCTGCGCGTGGTGCAATCCGGGCCTCGGCACCATCGCACCGTCCCGGCACCCGACACTACCCTCCCCATAATTGTCGCAGTCGTTAGACGCGATACAATGTCATGCCGTGCTCGGCATCGGAAGAATTTAACCCTATGGCAGTAGCAGGCCCCAATCAAACGGATCTTTCCGCGCTGCGAATCGACGACAGCAAGCGTCGGCCGCGCTCTGTCGGCAAATGGTTTGGCATCTTCGCGGCGATACTCGGTATTGCCATCATCGCGGTTGGCGCAACGATTTGCCCTTCGCGGCAGCAAGCCTGAGGTCGAGGTGGCCGCAGCCATCGCGCCGGGCGACGTCCCGACGGTCAATACGGTGCTGAATGCCAGCGGCTATATCACTCCTCGCCGGCGCGCCACCGTTGCCGCCAAGATCACCGGCAAGGTGAAGCAAGTCTTCATCGACGAGGGCGTACATGTGACCCTGGGACAGATCCTCGCAACTCTCGATGACTCGGATTATCAGGTTTCTCTGGCGTCCGCGACGGCAGACCGCGACGCAACCGCGGCCACCGTCGCCGATCTTGAAGTTCAACTCGGCAATGCGCAGCGGGATTTGGTCCGCGTGAAGAGCCTCACGGAATCCGGTATCTCGACGGCGCAAGCCCTGGACGCCCAGGAAACACTGGTGAATAGATTTAAGGCCCAGATTGACCAGGCCAAGGCCTCGGTTCAGGCCTCCAATGCAAAAATTGCCATCGATAAACAGAATATCGAGAACTGCATCGTGAGATCGCCCTATGACGGCATCGTGGTGTCAAAGGACGCGCAGCCCGGCGAGATGGTCTCGCCCATCTCGGCCGGCGGCGGTTTCACTCGCACCGGAATCGCCACCGTGGTCGACATGGCCTCGAACGAAATCGAAGTGGACGTCAATGAGAATTACATCGCCCGCGTGAAGCCCGGCCAGGCCGTGGTGGCGACCCTGGACGCGTACCCGGACTGGCAGATTCCGGCGCACGTGCGTACGATCATCCCGACTGCGGATCGCGAGAAGGGCACGGTCAAGGTGCGCGCGTCGTTCGATCACCTCGATCCCCGCATCCTGCCCGACATGGGCGTGAAGGTCGCGTTCCTCGAGCAGGCATCCGCGCCGGGCAAACAGGGCCAGCAGTCGGCTACGCCACGCCCGGTCGCTTTCGTAAGCGCGCAGGCGGTGCGCAGTTCCGCGGGTGGCTCGTCCGTTTTTCTGTTTCACGACGGCGTGGTCGAGCGCCGCGCCATCAAGGCCGGCGCGAATCGCGGCCCTAACGTCGAAGTTCTCGCGGGTGTAACGCCGGGCGATCTTGTCGTGACCAAGGGCCCGAGCGACCTGCGCGACGGCCAGGCAGTCTCGCGAAAGCAGGGGGGTGGATGAGATGGTACGGGTCGATGGACGCGGCGATTCAAACGCTTTGATTTCGGTGCGCAATCTGAGTAAGACCTATCGCCGCGGCAGCGAAGAGATTCAGGTTCTCCAGGGCCTCAACCTGGACGTGGACTCCGGAGACTCCGTGGCCTTCATGGGCCCGAGCGGTTCTGGCAAGACCACGCTGCTGAACCTGCTCGGCGGGCTGGACGTCCCGACGCACGGCAGCATCCGCGTCGCGGGCGATGAAATCACCAGCATGTCCGCCGGCAAGTTGACGGCCTGGCGCGGCCGGCACGTCGGTTTTGTCTTCCAGATGTTTAATCTCATTCCCGTGCTCACGGCGTTTCAAAACGTTGAACTCCCGCTGTTACTCACTCGTTTGAGCAAGAGCGAGCGCCGCCAGCACGTGGAAGCGGCGCTCAGTCTGGTCGGCCTTGCGGATCGGATGAATCACTACCCTCGGCAGCTTTCCGGCGGCCAGGAGCAGCGCGTCGCCATCGCGCGTTCGATCGTCACGGACCCGACGTTTCTGCTGTGCGATGAACCCACCGGCGACCTGGATCGCAAGAGCGCCGACGATGTGATGGCCTTGCTCGAACAGCTTGTGTCCAGCCACAAGAAAACCCTCCTGCTTGTGACTCACGACCCTCGCGCCGCCGAGCGAGCTCAAGTGGTCCTGCACCTCGACAAAGGCGTACTCGTCGAAGCCCAGGCCACGGTGGGAGAGCAAGCATGAAATATTGGCGGCTGGTGCTTGTTGGATTTTCGCGCAAGAAGTTCCGCACGGTCCTGACCATCGGCTCATTCGCTGTGGCCATGTTTCTCTTCGGACTGCTCGCCATCATTCACCTCTCGTTCAACCAGGGCATCGAAGTTGCCGGCGCGGACCGGATTATCGTGATGAACAAGGTCTCTTTCATCCAGCCGCTTCCGCTGTCGTATGATCGCCAGCTCGCAGACCTTCCCGGCGTCAGACAAGTTACGCACGCCACCTGGTTCGGCGGCATCTACCAGGACGAGAAGAACTTTTTCCCTCAGATGGCAATCGACGTCGATACCTGGCGGCAAACATACGACGAATTCCTGGTATCCGATGACGAATGGAAGACCTTCGCCGCCGATCGGCAGGGCGCCATCGTCGGCGAGATCACCGCGAAGCGTTTCGGATGGAAGGTCGGCGATCGCATTCCTCTCAAAGGCGCGATCTTTCCGGGCGATTGGCAGTTCAATATCGATGGCATTTATAAGGGCTCCCGAAAAGCGGACGACACTTCTGCATTCTGGTTCCACTACGACTATCTCAACGAGAGCATTCCGGCCGGAAGCTCCTGGAAAAACGTGGCCGGCTGGTACATCGTGCGACTCAAGGATCCGGGTGACGCCGTTCAAATCATTAGCCGCGTCGACGCAATGTATGCCAACACGTCGTGGCAGACCAAGACGGCCACGGAAAAGAATTTTTACGCCGACTTTGCCAAGCAGATGGGCAACATTCAATTCTTGATTCTTTCCATCGGTGCGGTCGTGTTCTTCACGTTGCTTCTGGTGACGGGCAACACCATGGCCATAGCGGTTCGCGAGCGCACCGCCGAACTCGCGATTCTAAAAGCCATTGGGTACTCCGATACCTTCGTAATGATCTACATCCTGGCGGAATCCCTGATCATCGCGCTGATCGGCGGCCTGCTAGGCCTGGGCTTCGCCAAACTGTTCACGCTGAGTGGCGATCCGACCCGCGGCATGCTGCCCCTTTTCTATCTCCCGCTCAACCGCATGCTTCTCGGCGTGGGCGCCGCCTTGCTCGTTGGCGCGATCGCGGGATTCCTGCCGGCTCTCAATGCCAGCCGGTTGCGCGTCGTTGAGGCTCTGAGAAAGGTCTAGGAAAGCAGCCAGATGGCCATTCCCGTCGTATATAACTTCCGCAGTGTTCGCCAGCGCTGGCCTTCGGCTATTGTCGCCGTGCTAGGTATCGCCGGCACCGTCGGCGTCTTCGTGGCGATGCTCTCCCTGGCGCGCGGTTTTCGCGCCACTTTGATTGCCTCCGGCTCTCCCGATAACGCCCTCATCATGCGCGCAGGCTCAAATAGCGAAATGGTTGGCGCAGTCTTGCTGGACGCCGTGCATATTATTGAGGGCGCGCCGGGGGTCGCGCGCTCCGGAAACGGACCCCTGGTCAGCCCCGAAGTCGTGGTCATTGCCCCGTTCCCCTTGAAATCTTCCGGCACGGACGCAAATGTGCAGGTCCGGGGCGTCGCCGCGAAGGCTCTCGAAGTGCGTCCGGGCGTGAAGATGGTCGCGGGCAGGTTCATTCATCCGGGGCTGAATGAGCTGATCGTTGGCAAAAACGCGATTTCCGCTTATGCGGGGCTGGATCTTGGGAGCACGGTGCGTTTCTCGGGGGCGTCGTGGAGCGTCGTCGGCGTTTTTGACGCCGGTGGCAGCGCCTTCGACTCCGAAGTCTGGTGTGACTCCGCGTTGCTGGACCAGGTGTACAAGCGCCCGGCCAACGTCTATCAGTCCGTCACCGTGCATCTGCAATCGCCGGACGCATTCCAGCAATTCAAGGATGCGTTGACCTCCGACCCGCGCCTTAACGTTTCCGTCGACCGCGAACTCGAATACTACGAGAAACAATCGCGCCAGCTCACGACCTTGATCACCGTGCTCGGGGGCATGGTCGCCATCGTCATGGGCATCGGAGCGGTCTTCGGCGCGCTCAACACGATGTACTCCGCCGTTGCGGAGCGCGGCCGCGAAATCGCCACCATGCGCGCTCTGGGCTTCGGACCCGCGAGCGTCGTCGCATCGTTCACCGTCGAGGCCCTTCTCATCGCGGCGGTCGGCGGCATCATCGGCGCCATCGCCGTGCTCCCCCTGAATGGCCTCACGACGGGTACGCTGAACTTCCAGACCTTCTCGCATATGGCGTTCGCATTCCGAATAACGCCGATTCTCCTTCTGGCAGGAATAGTCTTCGCTTTGCTGATGGGACTTGTAGGTGGGATCCCGCCTGCGGTCCGCGCAGCCCGCCGGCCGGTGTCGGCAGCTTTACGGGAACTCTAGGAGGCTGCTGTCTTGACTTGTATTCACGCGAATGCAAGACTCGGCCCAGATTGCAAGATGGCGTCAGCTTCTCCTGAGCAAAGAACGGATCGGTGGTTACCTCAACTGGCGCGTGCTCCACGTGCCGCACAACAGGACGAATGGCGGATCACCGAAAGCATTCGGAGGCACCCATGATAAACAACCTGACAAAAAAGCTTGCGGCAACATCCCTCGTCGCTATCGCCCTCTTCGCCCTTTCGGTTCCGGTATTCGCGCACCACGGCACCGCGGCGTTCGAAACATCGAGAACGATTACCATGAAAGCCACTGTGACGGACTGGTTTTGGGCCAATCCCCACTGCTTTGTGAAGTTCGATTACAAGAATGATAAAGGCGAGGTCGAACATTGGGTCGTGGAGACCAGTAACCCGCCGGACATGATGAACAAGGGCTGGACGATACACACGTTGAAGGCTGGGGATGAAATTACCGTGACGGTATACCCAGTCAAGAATAACAAGCCCGTCGGCCGCTTGATCACGGTCAAACTCCCTGGCGGTCAGACGCTAAGCAACTAATACCGTCTTGTGTGCTTAAGCTTCGTCGGTAAGGAGCATCAATGCGAAAAGGTCTAGTGGCCTCGACGGTCGCTCTCGTTTCCGTGCTGACTTTGTCATCTGCGCACGCCCAAAACACGGCAACTACCGAAAGCACCGCACGAAGAAATCCGTACGTCGGCGCCCCGGTTGATGGATGGACGAGCCTTCCCGTCACAAAACCCGCCAACAGCCAACCGGGTCCTGCCCCTCGCCGCGACATCTCCGGAATCTGGGATCCTGGCAACGGCGGCATTCAGGCCATGGGCGCCGGGGCCATGCCCGAAGACGGTAAGCCCGGCCACGACCTGCCCTACACCCCTGCGGGCTTGGCGGCGCTGAAACTGAGCAAGCCAAGTAACGGGGTCAGAAGCGTTATGCCTGGGAATACGAACGATCCTGTCGTCGCCTGCGATCCCCAGGGATTTCCGCGCGAGGATCTTTATGAGCTGAGAACGACGCAGATTCTGCAGGCGCCTTCCAGGCTCATCGTGCTCTACGAATTTGGCAAAGATCTGGCGTTCAGTCTGGACCGACGGGCGAGAGTTCCCCAAGGATCGCCGCACCAAGGTGGTTCGGGTACTCGATCGGCAAATGGGAGGACGATTACACCTTCGTCGTGCAGACGACCGGCATAAACAACGAAGTATGGGTCGACCGCGCGGGCCGTCCGCACAGTCCCGATCTGCGGGTTGAGGAACGGTTCCACCGCGCCGATGCCGATACATTGGAGCTCACCGTCACGATTAACGACCCCAAGATGTATACGAAGCCATGGGTAGCTCTCAATAAGCTCCCGTTCAAGTTGCAGACGCCCCAGTTCGATGTTACCGAGATGATGTGTTCGCCCTCGGAGCTTGCGGAATACAACGAATTTATAGGCGACCCTGCCAGCGGCAAAGACAGCAAATAGCCCGGAGTCGCCCGGCGATCGCTGTTGCGCGAACTCTTGCGCTCGTTTTGCTCGAGACGTACAATCCGCCGCGATGGGAATCGTTCTGAACTTCGTCTATGTCGCTATCCTCTTGGCTGTTGTCGTCCGCGTCTCGCTCGCCGTCCGAAACAAAAAGCAGCAAGACTTCGGTTCGCTGCTTTTATCGATCTGCGCCACCTTGGCGGCTGCCGTGTTTGCGCTGGTCTCCCTCGCCGCAAATTCAGCCCTCGTGCAAAGCTCGTCATCGTTTACCCGCGGACTCTTGCTTGGCTTCCTTGTGATCATGGCCATCCTTGTCCGACTCTCCTGGATAAGCAAGGCCTGCCGGATAGATCGAGATTCTGCGAAGTTCGATGGAACAGCGCCGCTGATCGAGAGCCTGCGGCTCTCAGGCGGCCTTTGCACTTGACTCGATAAAACTGACGGCGTATCGTTTGGCCAATTTATCGCCCATTGAAATGCCAACGGCCACTGCAAATCTTCCTTCTGGAATCACGAATATTGGCGTAAGGTCTAACGGCGCGGACGCCACGATTGCGCGCTCGCGCGGGGGCGCCGTCGCGCCCGGCGCTTCACGCCCGATGCGAAGTAGAAAGATGTACTCTTACAAAGGGGTTTCGAAAAATGTGTGATCGTTTCAAGGCCTCGGTAATTGTCCTGGCGGGACTTATCTTCTGCGTGCTGGCGTTCACTCAGAGTGCTCGCCCTCAGCAGTCCGGAACAGCCAAGACTCCAAAAGCAGCTTCCCCTTCCGCCCCTGCTCCACGCCATGACCTATCGGGAACTTGGGAGCCAGCCAATGGGCCGGGCGATGGAATCCAGGCCAATGGCGTGAAAGCCATGCCGAATGACGGCAAGCCGGAACATCAGTTGCCTTACACACCTTACGGATTGCAAGTGTTCAAGTCTCACCACGCGCTCGAAGGAGCCGACGCTGTCCTGCCCGGTTTCTACGACGACCCGCGGGATAAGTGCGAACCGATGGGATTTCCCCGGGCGATGTTTTATAACTTGAGAGAGACACAGATTCTTCAAAACGACTACAAAATAGCAATCTTGTATCAATATGCGACCACGTGGCGCGTGATCTGGACCGACGGTCGCCCCCTTCCGAAGCTCGTGGAGGGCGGCGTGATGATCGGCAATGAGCCTCGCGAGCCGAGATATTATGGATACTCGGTTGCCAAGTGGACGGACGATACCACCCTCGTCGTTGAAACCGTCGGGATGATGGGGGAAGACAGGGTCTGGCTCGATACTGCTGGCCGTCCGATCAGCGATCAATTACACGTGACGGAAACGCTGCATCGCGCCGACCACGACCACATGGATTGGTCGGTTACCATCGACGATCCCAAGATGTACACGAAACCCTGGGTCGCCATGGATAAGTTTCCCATGAAGCTCGAAGATCCTCATCAGGACGTCATGGAGCAGTACTGCTCGCCGATCGAGATGGAGAAATATAATAAGTTGTTTGGCAATCCCTCAAGCGGCCCGGGCAGCAAGGCGCCGGAGCGATAGAATACGAGTCGAGAGTCTTCGCGGATATTCGGTCGGTGCGAATGGATTTTTTTGAGTGGAGGCAATTACAATGAAAAAGAGAGTAATCCCCCAATTGGCGCTTGCCGTCAGCCTTCTCTGCGTCTCAGTTCCGCTGTTCGCGCACCACGGAACCGCGGCTTTCGACGACAAGAAAGTTACGCTGAAAGGAACCGTTACCGAGTGGTTCTGGTCCAATCCCCATTGCCTTCTTCAGATTGATGTCAAAGGCGACAACGGGCAAATCGTACATTGGATCGGAGAGACCCAAAATCCCGTGACCATGGTCAACGGTGGCTGGAGTAAGGCTTCTTTCAAAACTGGCGATGAGGTTACCGTCACCATGATGCCGGTCAAGAATGGTGCGCCGCTCGGACGCATCATGACGGTCCTGCTGCCCAACGGGAAGACGCTGGACGCCAACGCCGGAATTCGGACTTACAAGTAATTCCGACCTGCGGCGTTGCCGTTCGCAACGCCGCAGCCCGGCATTCCTAGAAAAGAAACTTCAAACCAAACTGGATCTTGCGGGGACCTCCGGTCCCGACAATCGGGCTGTTCACTCCGACATCGGGAGTTGCCTGGGCCTGGCCAAGCGTTGAAGGGGCGCTAAGCGTCGCGTTTGGAGCAACGAACTGAGTTGAGTTGGTAACGTTGTAGATTTCAGCCCGGAATTGGGTCGTGATCTTCTCTCTGATTCTCCAGCTCTTTATGATCGACATATCCCATTCCCAGAAGCCCAAGCCGTAGATGGCGTTCCGGCTCATGCTGCCAAACGTCCCTTGGGCCGGGGGTACGATCACCGCATTCCCCATCATGTAGCAGCCCAGGCGGTTCAGTGACGCGAGGCCGGTATTATTGGCCACTCCCGCTGGACCATTCGGCTCGGCGCTAGCTGCGTTCACGCATGCTGCCGGAAGCCCCACGGTACATATGTTCGTGCCATTCACCTTCGCCGCAAAAGCGCCGGTTGCGGTCGGCGAAACGAAGCAAGGTATCGGCGTGCCGCCGCCAAAGCCGCCGCTGAAATCGTGGGGATTGCCGGCCAGTGTCCAGCGATCCTGCCCTTGTCCTGTTCCGCTCAAATCATCACCCCCAGTGACCGGATCCGTGGGATTCATCGGCCTGCCGGAAAATACCGAGGCAGTAGATGTGAGTTGCCACCCTTCCAACATTTGGGCAAAACCCTTCCTGCCTGGGATGAAGTACGACGGTCCAAACGTGAAGCGATGGCGGATATCGAAATTGGAGTTCCCGTACTCGGGCGCTGGATTTCTGCTGTCCTGCGGACGAAGCATACCCAGGTCGGACGAGTTCTGATCAAGGGCATGCGAATAGGTGTAGGTGGCGAGAAAGGTCAGGCCGTGAGTGGCACGTTCTCTCGCCGTCACTTGCAGGGCATTATAGTAAGAGACGTTGCCGATGGAGCCTAACAGCCGCATCTCTCCGAACCAGGGGAACTGTCCAGTTCCATTCAGACTGTAGGGACGCCGCAACTGTTCGGTACTCGCTCCGGCTGCGCCGGGGGTGGGCTCGTTAATGTCGGTGAAATCGAAGAGGTGCTGGCCCTTGTTCCCCACGTAAGTGGCCTCCAGCGTAAGGCTGTTCGTGATGGCGTGCTGCACCCCGAAGTTCCAGTTAAGAACCATCGGATACTCGAGGTGCGGCGTGACCCCTCCGATAGAGCAGGGCGCGATATTGGTGCAAATGCTGGAATTGCTGACATAGCTGCCCAGGACGGAAACGCCGGGCGTCCACGGAACAAGCGAGGCCGCCGTCGGGTTGATGGTGAGGCTAGCCAGGTTGATGGTCCCGCCTGGCGTCGTAACAGTTTTGGTGCACGTGGCGAGGTTTGCTGAGGTACATCCAGCCCCCAGCGTCAACCCAGTAGGGATCGTCGGTAGGCTCGCACCCGGAGTTACGAAAGGATTGATGGATGGATTCTGGTAAATGATATTGAAACCCGCACGGACCACAGTCTTGGCCTTCCCGGTCACATCCCAAGCCAACCCGATGCGCGGGGCAAAGGCCCAGGGATCGAGTTTGTAGAGCGAGCCGCTACTCCCCTGCTGGATGAGCCCTGACGGGCTACTGAAAGCAATGTTACCGATCAAGTCATTCGTTTCATGTATGGTCGCGGTGTACTCGTAGCGCAGTCCAAGGTTCAGCGTGAGTCGCGGGGAGATTCGCCAGTCATCCTGGACAAAACCGCCATATCCGGGGTAGTGATATCGCCGCGGAATGGTGCCTGTTTGTAACGTTACCGCACTCACGATTCCCGCCATGAAATTTTCGAGTGCTGTCGAAGCGCAGGTTAGCTGGTTATTTACGAGAGCGGTAATCGCACACAGGGAGGCTGTGTTCGTGTTAAAAGCCAAGGTGCCCTTGCTTAAGTTAGTGTTGAGGTTGATCTTCAGACGCGCAAAAATGAACTCCCCTCCGAACTTGAAGATGTGGTTGCCGTGTGTATACGAAACATTATCCAGCCAGCGGTAGATACCACTCGTTTCATCAGTGCCCGTTGCGCCGCCAAGGACATTACCTGTAAAACCAGTGATGGTTACGGCTGGGAATCCGCAGGTTGTCCCTCCGGCGACGAAACCCAGGGCGGCATAATTTGGCGCACCCGATCCTGAAGTACAGTCGTAGGAAGGAGAATTCGTGCTGCGGCTATTATCCCAGCCAAATCGCGCCTCGTTGACCCAGGTGGAATTCGGAATCCACGTCCACCACGCGCGCGCCACGCTCGTGCGAACCTCCATGGGCGTCGACCAGTAAGGCTGGTTGACGCTGCTGACCGGCGCCACGGCGATGCCGTCGCCATCGAAAAATTCCGCACTCAAGTTATTCCGGTCATTCAGGTGGTAATCCACTCTGGCCACGCCGTTATCCGTGCCCCCAAAGGTCGGAAAGGAGACCGGAAAATTGGTGCTCAGCGTGTTGTTGCTGAATAAACCCGCATTGGGCGTGCACTGCACGGCCGGCGCGGTCACGCAGCCCGCCAAGGCCAGGCTGAGAGCGCTCGGGGTCTTGCCATTCTTAATCAGGTCATTGATCGCATCCGGCAGGCTGCTGGACGTACCAAGGCCGGCTGCCGTGGTCGGCACGTTCGAATTCCTCGGATTCCCGACGTTGTAGCGCTGACCCTCATAACCCAGCAAGTAGAAAAGCTTGTCTTTCTTGATAGCTCCGCCGAAGGTCCCCCCATAATCCTCAAAGGCTACCGGCTGCCTTGGTGCTAAAGAACGCGTTCCTCGCCATGAGAGCCGTGTCGCGCCCCAGGGCGAAAGCCGTGCCATGGATCGCATTGGTTCCCGATTTCATTGCGACGTCGAGTTGCGCTCCGGGCCTCCAGCCGAATTCTGCCTTGGAATTTTGCACCACATTAAATTCCTGAATAGCGTCCGTCGGCAGCAATACCGCCTGTTCCGGCCCGCCGGCGGGATAGCCTCCGTTGATTGCAGAGGTCGTGTAGTAGGTCATCTGGTCGGCCACGCCATCAAGGACGTAGACGTTGTACTCGCCGCGCAGGCCGTTCGAATTATTTTGCGTTGGGCCAGCGCCTGAGCCCGGCCGGAGCTGAAGCGTCGGGAGAAGACCCAGGAGCTGAACATAATTGTGGCCGGAAAAAGGAAGGTCGCTCAGGGCGTTGGCATTTATCGTCCCCTCCAGCTGAGCGTTGGTCGTGGTAATTGCCGGCGCCTCGCCGGTGACCGTAATGGTCTGGTTTTGCTCTCCTGGTTGGAGCGTTACGTCCACGTGCACATCCGCGCCGACTCCCAGATCGATGTCCTGGCGGTCAAAAGCTTTAAAGCCCGAATAAGCGGCATGCACCGAATACTTCCCCGGAATGAGATTGGGAGCAGCGTAGGCTCCGGCGCTATCCGTGGTCACAGCTCGCGGTATTCCGCGCGCCACGTCGGTCACCGTGACCATGGCTCCTGAAATTGCGCCACCGCTTGTGTCGGTAACGATTCCGCTGATCCGTCCCAGAGTTTGAGAATAAGCCGGCAAACACAAGAACAACCCGAGACACACGCCCACCAGACGGACTACTTTCGTAAAGCTCGACCACTTGATCGGATTCATAGAGACCCCATTTCGCTGGAACGTTTTCCAGGAATTTCTGTCGCGGATACTATTTCGACGCCACATCAAGTCAAGCTAAACCCCGGGCACTGGATCACTTGAGCTTGTGTGCACCGCGCTTGTCCTCAGATGACCGTTTTTGACGGCAGGCAGACAACACGCTGGAGGCCAGAGAACCTCTCTTTTGGCCTCCGCGTTTTTCTCGTTCTTATATGTCCGCGAACCGGCCCAGCGCCTCGGACCGCACGACTTTCTCGCAACCGCTCGATTACGCCCGTCATCAAATGAATAAAATAAAAACAACGGAGATGACTGTGGCGGGAAAACTAATGAAGGCTTTGGGCTGGTCGGGATTTGTAGCCGGTTGCGCCCTGCTGAAAACAATTTTCAACCAATCGCGATTCTGGGACCTTCGTGAGAAGGTGGTTCTGATCACAGGCGGCTCGCGGGGGCTCGGCCTCATTCTCGCCCGGCAATTTGCCTCCGAGGGCGCGCGGGTGGCTGTTTGCGCGGGCGATGAGGACGACCTGCAGCGTGTGCGAGACGAATTTGCGGCGCGAGGAGACCACTTCTTCTCGTCCCAGTGCGATGTATCCGATCGTGCTCAAGTGCAGGCGATGCTGGCATCTGTAGAAAAAACGCTTGGGCCCGTGGACGTCCTCGTAAACAACGCCGGAACCATTCTCGTCGGACCGATTGAGCACATGGGCATTGAGGACTTCGAAGAAGTGATGCGCATCAACTTTTGGGGCGCTGTTCACACCACCTTGAGTGTTCTTCCCGGGGATGAAGCAGCGCCAACGAGGCCGCATCGTAAACATCACCTCCGTTGGCGGAAAAGTGGCATTCCCTCACCTTCTGCCATACACCGCGAGCAAGTTCGCGCTGGTTGGATTCAGCGAAGGACTTCGCGCGGAACTCGCTAAAGATCGCATCTGGGTCACCACCGTAGTTCCCAATTTAATGCGCACGGGAAGCCCTCGAAACGTGGAGTTCAAAGGCAATCACGAAAAAGAGTACGCCTGGTTTACGATTACCGATTCCCTGCCGGGGGCATCGATCAACGCGGAGCGCGCTGCCCGGCAGATCCTCAGGGCTTGCCAGAGCGGCCAGAGCGAGATCATTTTGGGATTGCCCGCAAAACTCGCGGTAATCGCCAACGGCATCGCGCCCGGATTGGTGAGTGATTTGCTTGCGGCCGGCAACGAATGGTTGTTGCCCGACGCTTCCGGCACAGACGACTCCCGCCGCTACGGTTACGAAAGCGAGAGTCCCGTGACCAGGAGCAGCCTCACTTCCTTCAGTCGAGCTGCGACGCGCGCGAATAATGAGATTTGAATTTCGAGCCGTCGTCCGCCTTAAACGTCCGCGTTGGGAAACGATCAGCTGGACGTCTTGCGAGGGACCTTTGCGCCTTTCTTGCGGGCTTCTGACAGGCCGATGGCAATTCCCTGCTTACGGCTCTTGACGCGGCCTCCCTTTCCACCCGGGCCGGAGCGAAGTGTTCCCCGCTTCCGCCGGCGCATAGCGCTCTTAACGGTCTTGCTTGCTGCTCTTCCGTATCTGGCCATTTGATTACCCTCCGGAAATCGAGAGAGTCTCACAACGCTTTCGGTACGTTGTCTTCTAAACTATGGATGATTTCCCAATGCAGTTGGACGCTCCACATCGGCCTCTCCCACGCAGACATGCAGTTGTATCCCCGGACGTGCTGAAGTGACACATTGAAGTTGCCCGGACAACTTTTTGTGGCGCGGCGGGTTTAAAACTTCAGATATCGTGGACAAAACTTGGCACCCAGCCCGAAACAGGTCCCACGTTTGTGCTTGTACGCATTCAAATGACTCGAACGAGGTGATGAATAATGCGTAATGTGCTTGGGCTTCGCTGCCTGTTGCTTCTGGTCGGCGTCCTGGCGATCTCTTCCGCCGCGCCGGCGCAAGTCAGCGTCGGAGTATCGATCCGCGTTGGTCCCCCTCCCTTGCCCGTTTACGTCCAGCCGGTTTGTCCCGGCGACGGATTCATGTGGAGTCCTGGCTACTGGGCCTGGGGCCCCGACGGCTATTTCTGGGTGCCCGGCACATGGGTTCGTCCCCCTCGAGTCGGAGTTCTCTGGACTCCCGGCTACTGGGGATGGGGCGAAGGCGTGTACGTCTGGCATGCCGGCTATTGGGGACCGCACATCGGCTTTTACGGCGGCATCAACTACGGCTTTGGCTACGGAGGAGTGGGTTATGAAGGCGGATATTGGGAGCGCGGCGCCTTCGTCTACAACCGTGCGGTAAACAACGTCAACGTCACGGTGATCCACAACACCTACAACAAGACCATCGTCAACAACGTCACCGTGAATCGCGTCAGCTATAACGGCGGCACCGGAGGCCTCAGCGCCCGGCCGAACCCGTCGGAACAGGCCGCAATCCGCGAGCAGCACGTCGCGGCAACCGCGGAGCAAAGCCAGCACGAGCGCGCCTCCGGCTCAAATCGCGCACTGCTCTCATCGGCGAATCATGGGCAGCCGCCCGTCGCGGCAACACCGAGGGCGGGCGCATTCAGCGGCAACGGAGTTGTGGCCGCCCGGGGTGCTGCTGCCGCGCCGAATGCGCGCGCCGAAGAGCGTGCCGTTCCTCACACCGTCAATCCGGGTGTAAATGCGCGGCCAAACGCCGCGGCGGCTGACCGCCCTGCTCAACGCAATGTACAGGAGCAGCCGCGGGCGAATCGGCCGGCGCCTAGACAACCTCAGGGCGAATCCCGCCCGAAGAATAAACCTCAGCCCAGAGAGGGCCGCGAAAAAGAGGGGAGATAGCGGCGGTTCAGAGGCTCGTTACTCGTCGGCCTTGGAGACAGTCTCTTTCTGTTTCTCGGCGCTCTCTTTGAGAAGCTGATAAAGATGCGTGCGGCTGATTCCGAGTATTTCGGCCGCGCGCACTTTGTTTCCGCCCACATGATCCAGCACGCGCTGGGCGTGTCGGCGCTCCAGTTGCTCCATGGACATCAACATTTCATGTTCACCGCTCACGGCTGTGCCCTGATTCTGTAGCCGCTCCGGCAAATCGCGCACGTCAATCACATCCGATTCCGTCATCATGCAGGCATGTTCGATCACGTTTTGCAGTTCGCGAATATTGCCCGGCCAGGGGTAACGCGCCAGCAAAGTCTGTACGCGCCGCGTGAGTCCAGCCACAGGCTTGCTGTATTGAGCGGCGAAAGATTTTAAAAGGTGACGCTCCAGTAGGGGCAGGTCCTCGGGACGCTCAGCGAGCGAAGGAACCTTCAGTTCAACCGCGCAAAGCCGGAAATAAAGATCCTCGCGGAACTTTCCCTGCCGCGACATCTCTTGTAAATCGCGGTTCGTGGCCGCCACAATGCGCACGTCCACTTTGTGCAACGCGGGTGAACCCACGCGCTGTACTTCATGATTTTGCAAGACGCGCAGTAGTTTCGCTTGCATAGCCAGGGGCATTTCGCCGATTTCATCCAGCATTACCGTGCCGCCGTTGGCAAACTCAAAAACGCCGGCCTTGTCCTGGTTGGCGCCGGTAAACGCCCCCTTGACGTGCCCGAAGAGCTCACTTTCCGCAAGGCTCTCGGCAATCGACGAACAGTTGACGGCCACAAAGGGCCGCTTTTCAGATCCGCTCAAATTATGCAGTGCCTTGGCCACCAGTTCCTTGCCCGCCCCTGTGGGGCCGGTCACCAGCACGCTGCGAAAATGAGGCGCCACGCGCCGAAGTTTCGAAAACAGATCCAGCATCAGCGGGCTGCGGCCGATAATCCCCTCAAACTGAAAGTTCTCCAGAAGTTCATTTTCGATCGTGGAACTGCGTTGCCGGCGTTTCGCGTCGGCAATAATCAGCTCGATGCGCTGCCGGAGTTTCTCTGGCGAGAATGGCTTGGGAAAATAGTCCGAGGCGCCCTTTTGAATCGCCTCCACCGCCGATTCCGTCGAGTAATAGCCGGTCATCAAAATAACGTCGATCCCAGGATCAAACTCCACGATCTTTTGCAGCAACTCCATCCCTTGCACACCGGGCATCACCAGGTCGGTCAGCACGATCTGCGGGCGCAGCCGGTGGACTAAATCGAGCCCCGCCTGCGGGTCTGACGCCGCATGGATTTCCAGTCCGGTGCTGGCGAGAATGAAATTCACGAACTTGAGATTTTTGGGATCGTCGTCGATGACGACCAGTTTCATGACCGGAGAATTTCCCGTGGCAGCACTCATGGTTACCTCGCGACCGACATCAAAGCATCTTCCACTCGCCGTAGCAGCTCATCTCGGGTGAAGGGTTTGCGCAGAATCGCTGTCCCCTCTTCCAGAACCCCGTGGGTGGCGATTTCACCATCGGTGTACCCGGACATGTACAGCACGCCAATGCCCGGCCGCTCGGTCAACAGCGTGTCGGCCAATTTTTTCCCGCTCATTCCGGGCATGATCACATCGGTCAAAAGCAGGTCGATGGCGCTTTCCGTCTTCCGCGAAACCGCCAGCGCCTCGGAAGCGTCGCCTGCCTCGAAGACCGTGTGGCCCATGCCCTTAAGCGTATTCTTGGTCAATTTGAGCAGTGAAGGCTCGTCTTCCACCACCAGGATCGTTCGTCGCTCGCTTGTGGCTGCTAGGACGGGTTTAACTTCAGCGACGACCTCCGGCGTATCGGTCACCTCCGGCAGGTAGATCCGGAAGGAGGTCCCCTTACCCACCTCGCTATCCACCCAGATATAGCCGCCGCTTTGCTTGATGACTCCGTAAGCCGTGGCCAAACCCAGTCCCGTGCCCTTTCCTTTTTCTTTGGTGGTGAAGAAGGGCTCAAAAATATGGGATTGCAGCTCCGCGTCCATTCCGCAGCCCGTGTCGGTGACTTTCAACATGGAGTAGGGCCCGGGAATTACGTACGGATGGCGGCTTACGGTTGCTTCGTCCAATCGCCAGCGCCCGGTTTCGATGGTCAGCCTGCCGCCTCCCGGCATTGCATCCCGCGCATTGACCACCAGATTCAGGACCACTTGCTCGATCTGGCTGCGATCCGCTTTCACGGTCCCGGTCGTCGGCGACAGCATCAGTACCATCTCGATATCCTCGCCGATCAACCGGCGCAGCATCTTCTCGATGTCCGTAATGATGGTGTTCAGGCTCAGAACTCGCGGTTCCAGGACCTGCTTTCGGCTGAAAGCCAGCAGTTGCTGCGTAAGGGCTGCGGCGCGTTTGCCGGCATTCTGAATTTCATCCACGGCTTCGCGATAGGGGTCTTCGGGTGGAATCCTCTGCTGCAGCGCTTCGGCGTATCCGATGATCAATCCCAGAAGATTATTAAAATCGTGTGCGACCCCGCCCGATAGCCTGCCAATGGCTTCTAGTTTCTGCGAACGATAAAGCTGCTCCTCCAGCTGCTTGCGTTCGGTAATGTCCCGATTGACGATGACCAGTTTCTCTACCTGTCCGGACCGGTTCGTTACCACGCTGGCGGTCGACTCCAGTGTCAGCCATCGGCCATCCTTGTGGCGGATGCGATACTCCACCGTGCGGCCCTTGCCCGTGCGCCGCGCTTCCGCTGCGGCATCCATCACGCCCTTGCGATCGTCTGCGTGGATCTGGTCAAAGGCCGAAGTCTTGCCCAATTCCTCTTGCGAATAACCCAGCATCTTCTGGTAGGAGGGACTGTTGTAAAGCCGCTGGCCGTCCACATCCACCACGGCGATCATGTCCGCCGCATTCTCGCTGATCAGACGGAAAAGCTCCTCTCGCTGTGCCAGCTCCCGGCGAAATCGAAACAGTTGAACTTGCTGGAAGATGACGTAGACATCAAAGAGCAGAATGATCCCAACCAGCGCGTGCACCGCGAGATCGGTATCGAAAGCATAAGAGGAGACTTGCGGAATTGTCGACGGGAGCAGCAGGCATACGATTCCAGAAGTCAGGATCAATGAGACGGCAATCGCTGATGACGAAAGCCACCATTGACGCCGCTCCACGCCACGCCAGTGGTCCCGAAAGAATCCCGCCGCGTTAATCCCCATCCCCGAATCGGATAGCTTCATCGCAGGTTGAACCGGCCCCTCAAAGCCTTTAAAACCCTTGTTACTCGTTGTTAACTATTATCCGAGTGAATGAATCCACGACAAAGACTTCATTGCGGAGCCGTGCTTGGCTGGTTATTGAGAAGATGTGCGAAACACGTTCGTTGACGGCGCCTTAAAGTCATGCAATTCAGTGGATTAGCAGGGTGATGGTTCAGTACGAAACACTCGCGGTTCGTGCGGTCTTCCTCAGGCTCGCACCTTATAGGTTAACGGTACTAAGCGCACTGGCCCCGATGACCTATTGCGGAAGAGGGATATCTACCGCAAGCTAGTTTGCCGATCTCTGGGGGAGCGGACGTCATGAGCCAAATTTTCGAGGCACTACGAAAGGCTGAATCGTTACAAACAGCGGCTGGCGGATACAAAGGATATCGCCGTGAAGACGGGTGCCGAGCGCCGGCGAAGCCAGCGGCGACCGATCAAAGCGAACATTCGAATTTACGGCCATGGTCCGGGCATGAACCCGTTCTACGAAGAGAACCCCATTCTCAATGTGAGCGCGGAGGGCGCACTGCTGCTCCTCAAAGTGCCCGTCACCGCAGGCCAGAAATTGCTCCTCGTTAACGAAGCTACTGGACAGGCGCAGGAATGCCGGGTCCTGCGCACCGCTTGCGGGAAAACAAATGAACTTGAGGTAGCCGTCGCCTTCTCTGCTCCGCATCCGGAATTTTGGGATCGTTTGGAGGAAAAACGGGAGCCAAGCGGCATCGAGAAGCGCGCTCTTCCTCGCGTCGCCCTGCCGCGAGGCATGAACGTCACCTGGAGAGGCAACGGAGAATCCCTTGTCTCCCGAGTGATGACGATCAGCGCCGGCGGCCTGTCGATTGCCACTCCGGAACCGCCCGGCGTAGGCGAGCTGATTCAAGTGCGTTTCGACGTACCTGCCGGGGAGGTCAATGCGCGAGCGATCGTGCGTCATGCCCGTCAAGGCGAGGGAATGGGCGTTGAGTTTATTGCGATCTCGCAGGACGCCCGCGACCGTCTGGATCTTCTGCTGCGGAAACTACTGACCTAGCGCGATATCGGCGATCTGCTAGCCTGGATGTGATTGCTGCAGGCGCTCTTCTGCCCACTCTTCAGCCGCATGCATGGCCTCGTAAAGCTGCTCGAAGCTCTCGATAGCGAAAAGCAGCTTATGAATGCGGTCCACTCTCACCGGGGTCCCCAGCACTTCTTTCAGATCAAAGCTTCTGATCTCGCAGCCGCCCTCGATGATGTTGCTGCACTCGCGATGTGAGCTGATCACTCCGCTGCCATAAACCTTGACCTCTCCATCCTGTCGAATCAACCCAAATTCAACCGTATACCAGAATAGACGCCCCAGTCGCTCCAGCAGATCCTGGTCGTGGATCCTCGCGCAGACACTTCCGTAATGTTGCAGGAAGTCCGCGAACACGCGATGCGCGTGCATGGGTACGTGCCCGAAAACGTCATGGAAGATGTCGGGTTCCGGCGTGTACTCCAGCGAATCCCGGCCCCGCAACCATGTAGTCGTAGGGAACATCCGCGCGGCCAGCATTTCAAAGAAAGCTTCCGCTGGCAGAAAGCCGCTCACCGGCGTGGTGCTCCATCCCGTTCTCGGTCCCAGCAGCGCGCTGATCGCGACAAGATCCGGCAGGCGGTCATCCCGCAGTCCGATGACTTGATATCCGTCCAAATATTCCTGGCAGGCATGGGAATCGATTTGCGGGCGTCTCCTCCTCACGAGTTCCTGCCAGACCTGGTGCTGCTCGGCGGTGTAGTCCGCGTATTTCTGTTCGATCAGATACGGCGCCGCGGCTTTGAGGGATTCCGCTGGCATTAGGTTCGCTCCTTTCCTGCCTCGCTCTTACATATAATAGGATGAACCTTTGGCGGGGCACGGGCAAGCCGCCCTCGGCGGCTTTGCCCTATTGGTGCCACCTGCCTCCGGTCAATCCGTGCGGCTCCCGAGACGAAGGGCCCGCATCGAACGAATGGGAAAAAAAGTGAGGTCGCAATGAGGAAAAAACAATCGAGCAAGAAACGAAAGAAACCGGCGGCTCGCAAGAAGACTCCGAGGCGAGCCCAGAGCAAAGTTCAAAGCAAAGCCAGAGGTAAAGCCAAAAGCAAAATCCAAAGTAAAACCCAAACTAAAGCGAAGACCCGGCCTCGCGCCCGCACCGGTGGCCAGATGACCGAAAGAGATCAATTTATCGGTTCCACCGATCCCACGCAGTCAGGGGATACTCAGGGACTCTCCGGCATCGCGGACGCGGATTCCGAAAGCGTCAAGGAATTAGTGGAAGAGGGGCAATATTTCGAAGCGGAAGTCGTTGATGCCATCGAGAATGCTCCCACCAGCGACGCGGGCGAAATCAGGACAAGAGAAGTTCCTGAAGACGACGTTCCTGCCGAATATCGAGCTCCCAGTCGCGAACGGCAAAGCTGAAGGGTGGCTCGGGTCCTACGTAGGTTGCGCCGTTCCCATCCCGCTCGGAGAGCCGCCAACGGGATGGAGCTTACGGCTGCGGCTCTACGCTCTCTCGACGGCCACTCTTTAACAAAGCCAACTGGGCCGACTTGACTCTCGTCCCTTGTACGGCGGCTACGATCGTCCGCCAGGCGCTGCCTGCGGTGTGCGTGGCGACGCCAGCCGCACAATGGCGGCGGCAGACTTGTATTTGACTGCCGCATGCCCATCGTCCAGAAGAGGCAGGAGATTTTCCACGTCTTGCCGCGTGCCATTGTGCCCCAGGGCCTCCGCCGCGCGTGCGCGTACCACCCAACTCTTATCGCTCAGTGCGCTTCTCAGCTCCTCGCGTGCTGCCGGACCCGTGCTGGAGCCGAGCAACTGCGCCGAAAGGGCCCTCACTCCGGCTGTTTTATCCTTCATTAGCTCCGCTACGGCAGTGACTCCGAATGCTCCCGGTCCCAGGAACACCCCCGCCGCCTGCTCAGCGCCAAAAGCCGCCAGTTCCCCGCGGGTTATGCAATTTGTGCTTCATATCGTGCAAGTGCTCTCCGATTATGCCCGGCGCCGCTTTGCGATCGCCCGCCAGGACCTGAATGAAAATGCTCGCCCCGCTTCTGTCGCCCATGGCCCACAGCGCCTGGGCCGCTGCGAAACTCACGACCGGAGAATCGTCATCGAGGGCCACGCGCAGCTTGGCGATCGAGTTGCGCGATTTCAGTGAGCCGAGGGTGGCCACTGCCACCTCCCGCACCCGGTACTCCTTGTCCTCGAGGCCGCTTTCGATGAAACGCACCACGTCCGCGCGAAGCCCGATATCGCCCAACGCCGACGTCACTGTCGCGCGCTTGTCTGCGTCTTCTTGCGCCAGCCCTTCCTCTAGTACATTCCATGCCACTTGCAGTGTTCCCTGTCGAGGCTTCGGCGATGCCGCCGGCGGCTTGTCAGACTCCGTCCGAGGAGTTTGCTGAGGCCGCATCGGCTCGGGTGCCGGGCGTCGCTGAAGAATTCTGCCGCACCGAAAATCCGGGCGGCGCCGACAATCCGAGCGCGAGCAGAAATATCGCGAATAAAACCGCTTTGTCCTTCATCGAAATTGGCCAAGGCATGGATGATCTCCTGTGGTTACCCGAAACCCCATTCACTCCTCACTGCAGAACCATATCTCTTTGATTACCCCGGCGCGTCATTGGGTCCCATCTTGAAGCCCCGTTTTGGAGCCGCGTTTTAAGCCCTGTTTGAAACTATGTCACCTCTGGCCGCGCGGTCGTAGATTCCCCCGGAACCCTCGGTTACCATAATTTCATGCCCAAGGTCGCGGTGCGCGCGGAGCCCCGGAAGAGCCAGGATCCATTTGCGTTCCTGATACTGATCTTGCTGGCGGCCCTGCCGTATTTAAATTCCCTTGCGAATAGCTTCGTTTATGACGACCGGCCCCAGATTCTCGAAAATCCTTATGTCCATAGCTTTCGATATCTTGGCAGGATCTTCGGCAGCACCGTTTGGAGCTTTGAAGGTGCTCAGGGGGTCAGCAACTACTATCGGCCCCTGATGACCGTCGCTTATCTCCTCTGTTATCGGACTTTTGGTCGCCTTCCCTACGGATTCCATCTCCTGAACGTGCTCCTGCACATCGCAATCGTACTGCTCCTCTTTCTCGTGACCGAACGCCTTTTCGGAGATAGGCTGCTTTCACTCATCGCCGCCGGCCTCTTCGCTCTGCATCCGATTCACACCGAATCTGTCGCCTGGATCGCGGGCATTACCGATCTGGAGCTGAGCTTCTTTTTCCTCCTGACTTTTCTCCTTTACTTGCGTCTGGCCGACAGCCCCCTGGGGGCCGCGCGCGCTTGGCCTGCCTACGGCTTGATGTTGATCGCCTATCTTCTCGGCCTTCTTTCTAAAGAACAAGCTCTGGTCTTCCCGGCTCTCGCCCTGGTTTACGAACATTTCTACCGGCCTGGCCGGGAAGCGACTTCGTTTCGCGCCAAGTGGCATCGCTATCTACCTCTTTGTTTGACAGTAGCGGCCTACGTGGCTTTCCGGCGATTGGCGCTGGGCAGCTTCGCGCCGTCCGTTTCGCGTCCCACGTTGCCCTGGAGCTCGGTCTTCCTGAACGCCATCGCGCTGATCGGCAGCTATCTGGGAAAGCTTGTCTGGCCCATGCACCTTACTGCGTTTTACGTTTTCCATGAGAACCACAGCCTCCGCGATCCGCGTGTTCTGGCCGGGCTCGCGGGGTTGATTCTCTGTGCGGGATTGTTTGTATGGCTCTGGCGCCACGCTCATCCCGTCTCTTTTGCGTTTCTCTGGATGGGGGCAACGCTCGCGCCCGTCCTGAATGCCCGCTGGATGCCTGCGCAGGTCTTTGCCGAACGTTACCTGTATCTGCCCTCGATAGGCTTTTGCTGGCTGGTGGCATGGGCCGCAACGGTGGCCTGGCGTAAAGCTGCCGACAAATCGGCCCGCGGTATTTTCTTGCAGCGCTCCGTAGCGCTTGGCCTCGCCGTCGTGGCCTGTTTCTATGCCGTGGCCACGGTACGGAGGAATCGCGATTGGCGCACAGACGAGGTGCTCTATCGTCGGACTCTCGCGGCGCAGCCCGATGCCCAGTTGATCCACACGAATCTGGGCGTGGTCTATTCGGACAGGGGCGATTGGACCGGCGCGGAGCGCGAATGGACCCTCGCTCTGGGCCCCGGCAAACCGTACGCTCCGACCCTCAATAACTTGGGCCTGCTTCGCAAAAATCAGCATCGTTATAGCGAAGCCGCCGATCTTTTCAATCAGGCGATCGCCCTTCGTCCCAAGTACGTGGACCCCTACAAGAATCTCGCCGAAATGTATGTGGAGATGGGGCGGCTGGACGACGCCGACAGTAAATTCGAACAAGCCGTCGCGCTCGCTCCGCTCGATACCGATGCCCGCAATAGCTACGGCCATTTCCTCCTGGAACACGGTAGGATCACCGAGGCGCGCGAACAATTCGCGCGTTCCGCTGAGGCGGATGCGAATTCCGAGGCCTGCGACAATCTTGGCGATCTGGCTTTGGACGCTGGCGATCTGCAAGAGGCGCGGGCGCGTTATGCCGCGTCGTTGGCTGTGAATCAATATGATAACCGCGCCTATTTTGGTCTCGCCACGCTCGACGAGCGGCAAGGCCGTATTGCAGACGCTCTCCGCGAATACCGCGCGGGACTCGAAACCGATCCCCGAAACCCGATTGCGCTTGACGCCGTGCACCGTCTGGCGGATCCCATCACAGTAGAGTTTTTTCATAATGGCCGAAGCTGAACGCCGTCAACGCGTCACCGAGGTTGAACAAGTCGAACAACAGCTTCTCGCGGCGCTATGTGCACCCGCTCTCGACGATCAAACCCGCGACGCAATCCTGCACGGCCTCGCTAAGCACAAATTCGCCAGTTCCGATCACCAGATGATTTTTCGAGCGCTCGTAAATATGCCGCCTGCGTCCGCCGAACACATTCGTGAGACGCTCGGCGCGCGTCTAACGCGCCTGGGCTTTCCCGATATCGACGTCGAGCCGATATTTCAGGCGAAATCCCCTTCGGCGGAAAAAATAACCGCTCTTCTGCGGCAACTCAACCGCTAGACTGTGCCTCAAGTTATGACCGCGCACAGTTGCCCGAAGGCGCTTCGGTTGGCGCTGCTGCTGCTCTTTCTTCTGTCTCCGCGAATTTCGCTCGCCCAACTTTCCACGGGAACCGTCGCCGGCAAGCTTCGCGATGAGGACGGCCAGCCCGTGAAGGCCGCCGCCATCGTCGTTTCCTCTGAACTTGGATTTCGCGCCGCCGTAAAGACGGATCCTGAGGGGACTTTTCTCCTCACCCTGCCCTATGGAAATTACCAACTGTCCGTTGAGGAAGGCCGTTCCACAGCGCCGTCGAGTGTGTCAATTCGAGCGTGTCAATTCAGGTGGAACCACTGCAAAATATTGAGATCGTTATGCGCCTCGCCTCTTCAGGGAAACTTGAGATCAGAGCGCAATCCTTGAATGACAGCGGTATATGGGCCGCCTCTCCGCGTCGCGAACTCTATCCTGGAGCTTTCACTTTTTCGGGAGTGATGCTCAACCGTGAGCTTTTGACCGTGACGCAGCCACTTAATTTCGCCGGGCTTGGCGACAATAGACTGGCGTGGCAATCCCAACGTGGGTTTTCCTGGACGGGCACGCAATTCAAACTCCTCGGCATGGATGCAACGAACTCCTTCCAGCCGGGCCAGGCCGTGATCTCGCCCGATGTGAACTCTTTGGAAGAGACCGTCGCGCGATCCGGCTTTGCGCAGACCAATTCGACTGCTTACTCCACCGAGATAGGCCTGTTCCCTCTTCAGCCATCCCGCTCCTGGCACGGTACGGTTTTCACGAGCGACACGGCCGCGGCGCTCTCATCCGGTAATCTTCCCGCTCCAGTCGATCGAGGCACCCTGCAGCGAACCGAGCAATATCGCTGGTTTACGCGAGATGCCGCGGAGGCAGGCGGCGCGCTGGCCAAATGGGCCGATCTCTTTGTCTCCGCGGCTGGAGAATGGGCCACGCAAACCGTTCCCGTCGCCAGCCCAGGCAATGACCTGCACAGCCGTATGCTGTTTACCAACAGCCGCCTTCGCGTTCGCGCGGGACTCCGCGACGAGTTCGATTTTCTTTACAGCGGATCGCGTCTCGATCTATCGAATTGGGGAATGCCTTTGGGCCTCGAAGTTCTCGCCGGCCAGCGCATGGCTCCATCGTTCGTGTCGCCTTTCGGCTTTCAGAATGAAAGCGAATCCGATCGATTTAATTTCCTGCAGGTTGGCTGGAGTCACTCTGCGCCCGACATGGCCTTCGGCGCGTTACAGTTGCGCTATGAATATTCGCTTGGGCATCTCGACACCACGCCACTAGGTGTGGCGCCTCAAAGCCGTATCGATCTGCTGAGTAGCAGCGTCGCGGGAGCTGCGCCGCTTGCGAATGCCGCCAGCCAAACTCGGCAGCAGCTCAACACCGTGTGGCAGCCCTCCGCGCTCCACGTCGCGAAGTTGCGGCATCAGTTAGTTCTCGGTGCTGGCCTGGAAAGCTCATCTCCGCGCAATCGTTTCAGTACGCCTTCCGATATGAATCTCATCACCGCCAATGGCGCGCCCGCCTTCGCAGTGGAATTCAATACTCCCTCGGACAGTCGCTCGATCGTGCGAACGGCTACGCTGAGCTTCGCCGACCACATCGTGTTGGGAAGCTCTTTCTCTTTCGATTTCGGAGCGAGTGCCGATTTTTCGCGCGGTTCCCTGCCCTCACAGTCGACTCCCGCAGGAATCTTCACGCCGGCACGCTCATTTTCCTCGCAACCCGATCTGATCGCCTGGAACAGCGTTTCACCGCGCGCGGGTTTCGCCTGGGTCGTCCCCGATTCTCACGGCTTCGTTCTGCGCGCCACTTATTTTCGCGTCTACGTGCCGCTTGCCGGCAGATATCTCGATTTCGGCAACTCCAACAGCCTCGGCGGAAACGAATTTCAGTGGATCGATCGCAATGGCGACGGCCTCTTCGAGCCCGGCGAATTGGGCGCTCTGCTGCTGAATTTTGGCGGGCCGTATTCTTCCATCTCGCCGTCGCTCGCGCGTCCCTATGCCGATGAATTCGATATCGGTGCGGAGATCAATCCCACGCACGCATTGGCCCTGCGCGTCAGCTTTTTCAGGCGCGACGATAAGCACCGGATCGCGGCCGTGAATACGGGCGTTCCGGCGTCCGCCTTCTCCCCGGTTTCCATCCTCGATCCCGGTCCGGACGGCATCCCGGGCACCTTTGACGATCAGCAGCTCACGGTCTATTCGCAGAATCCCGCGACCTTTGGAGAAGATCGCTACCTGCTAACGAACCCGCCGGACTTGCGCACGCTGAACAAAGGCCTGCAAGCGGAAGTTCGCGCCGCATGGAGAACTCTTTTCGTCAACGCCTCTTTCGTCGCGGAACAATCTTACGGCCCGACGAATCCGGGCAACGCCGTCTTTGAAAACGATCCCGGCGTGGTTGGCTCGCTTTTCATGGACCCCAACACGCTCGTGAACGCCAGCGGCCGGAGTTTCATGGACCGCGCCTACGCCGGCAAGATACAGGGCACGTACCGCCTGCCGTGGGGCGGAATCGAAGTCGCCGGTGTCGTGGATTACTTCGATGGACTCGCATTCGCCCGGCGGTTGCTGGTGCCGGGATTGGCGCAAGGGCCCATCGTGATCGACGCGACTTCTCGCGGCACCGATTTCTCCAATCCCCTGAGCGGCAATCGCGCTCAAGCCGTGATCAACGGCAATCTCCGCTTCGGACGAACGTTCCGCCTTCCCAAGGGCACGCTTGGCGCGGCTCTGGACATCCTGAATGTGGCCAATAGCGGCTACAGGATTCAGGAGAATGACGCCAGCGGAACAGCCTTCAATCTGCGCTTGCCGGTGGAGATTCAGCCGGGGCGTTTCGCGCGGGTCGAGCTGCGTTACGCGTTCTGACTCTTTTTTAAGCGCCGCAAGCTCGGCTTACCGGCAACGTTGCGGCGCGCGACAACCTTCAGGCAACTACAGATTCAGGAAATTGTATTTCGCACGATCTCCCCGTTTTAGCGGCGTCGCAGGAACGGGCGTCGCATCCTGCCAACGGCCGGGGATCGAGTGCCCGCAATCAGGGCAAGCGCCATTTTGCAAACGATTCTCGGTCACGTCATGCCAGGAACGGCGAATCAAAACGCTCCCGCATTGCGGGCACGATGTGTTCGCGCTGCCGGAAAGAATATTTCCTTCGTAGACGTAATGGAGTCCCACTTCGCGGGCAATGGCGCGTGCGCGATGCAGCGTTTCAGGCGGGGTGTGCGGCTTATCCTGAAGCTTGAAATCGGGATGAAAAGCGGTGAAGTGCAGTGGAACGTCCGGTCCGAGATGCTCGAGAATCCATTCCGCGATTTTGCGCGTTTCTCCGGGATCGTCGTTGAGCGACGGAATCATGAGATTAGTGATCTCGAACCAGACATTGGTCTCGTTCTTTAACCACTGCAAGGTGTCGAGCACCGGCTGCAGGTGGGTGAGCGTGATGCGCCCATAGAAATTTTCCGTGAAAGCCTTCAGGTCGATATTGGCTGCGTCCACGTGGTCATAAATATCGTGAAACGCCTCGCGGGTGATGTAGCCGTTGCTGACCATCACCGTGCGCAAGCCTTGCTCCTTGGCCGCGCGGCAGATATCCACGACGTACTCGCCCCAAATGGTCGGCTCGTTGTATGTAAAGGCGATCGAAGGGCAGCCGTAGCGCAGGGCGAGCTGCGGTACATCTTCGGGAGGAATGTGCGTGGAACGAACCTGGTCGCTCCTGGATTTGGAGATGTCCCAGTTCTGGCAGAAAAAGCAGCCCATGTTGCAGCCGGCGGTGCCGAGGGAAAAAACCTTGGTGCCGGGCAGGAAATGGTTCAAGGGCTTCTTTTCGATGGGATCGATCTGCAGCGCCGCAGGCGAGGCGTAACCCAGGCTATAGAGCTTGCCGCCTTGATTGACGCGAATAAAGCAGAAGCCGCCCTGCCCTTCGCCGATGTGGCAGTGCCGCGGACAGAGATAACAGTGCACGCGTCCGCCGGGCTCGGCTTCCCACCAGCGAGCCTCATGCAGGGCTTCCGTCCTCTGAAGTATCTTCAAGTCTTCCATTAGACCGGGTCGTGTTCCCTGGGTACCCCCTACCTTTTTTTGCAAGTGTTGATTCTAAATAACTTTAAACGGGATTATATACTTGACGCCACCTCGCCATTTAGGTTACCCTTTCTTCGTGCTTTTCTTCTCCAAATCAGCGACGTGCTTCTTGATGATGCTGTGGCCTTTACGCTTGAACAGGTGCCGCATTGCTTCATCGGTTGTCATGTCCTTCGGGTGCTTCGGTTTCTTTGGCATAAGGTGACCTATGAATGACGCGAACATGAACCTCGTTGAATTGATAAAAGACTTCTCGGATGAAGGCAGGTGCCGCGCCTACTTAGAAGCTCTGCGCTGGCCGGATGGCGTGACCTGCCCAGCTGCAAGTCCGAGAAAGTCTATCGGCTCGTGAAGCGCGATCAGTTCCTTTGCAGTTCATGCGAATACCAATTTAGCGTCACGGTGGATACGATCTTCCATGATACGCACCTTCCGCTTGTAACGTGGTTTCTGGCGACGTTCCTTCTCTGCGAAGCCAAGAAGGGTATGTCCGCGCTCCAGATTCAGCGCTCGCTTGGAATCAAGACCTACAAGACAGCGTGGTATCTCTGCCATCGAATCCGAAAGGCCATGCTTGAAGACAGCACCCAAGAAACTCGGCGGCACCGTAGAGATAGATGAAACCTACGTAGGCGGCAAAAAGCGCCGCTGGCGTCCGCGAAGCGAGAAGAAAGTGGTCATCGGAATCCGGCAGCGCAACGGCGATCTGCGAATGATCCATGCTGAGGATGCTACGCTCGGATACCGTGCGAGAAATTATCAAAGCCAACATTGGCGGGCACGTCGAAGTGATTATGACGGACGAATCCTCGATCTACCCGTTTGCGCTCGAAAAGATGCAAAAGGAAAAGCATCGCACGATCAACCACACGCGGGAATACGCTCATGGAGATGTTCACACAAACACCGTGGAAGTCGGCCTTCTCGCTCCTGAAGCGCGGCATTGTCGGATCGTGGCATAAAGTCAGTGCTAAGCATCTCCCGGCCTACCTAGACGAAATGTGTTTCCGTTTCAATAACCGCAAAAACCCATATCTTTTCCGCGATACAATCATCAAGCTAATTGCATCTCACAACCTCGAATACAAAGAGCTAACGGCACAGCAATCCGAACCTGCCGCCTAAAGTACCAATCATTTCGCTGGGGCCATTTCCACAAAATCAAAAATAACTTCACGGCATTCGGAAGGAGATGGAATAGTAACCTCTCCCACGATCCGTGACCTTCGATCTGATAATGAAGGAAAAAAATTAGCCACAGATTGTTTTGAAAAATGATAAACACTCAGCTTCACATCATCAGACGTGGCTGGCTTATGCCGCAAAAAGAATTGCCGGGTTTCATGAGGCTGCATATGATAAATTTCGAGAGCTGAAAATCTCCCTGTTTTTTCACAATTTATGGCGAGCACGTCCGCCAAATTAACATCCGTTGGCTCACGAACGGGCTTTAATGGTTTTTTACTTTCGTCTGGAATAGTCATCACGAAATTATTACTAATATCAGAACCAAAATCTATCAGTACCGATACGACGAAAACTTCACTAGATTTATTGTTGGTTATCGCGAAGGGATATGATTCTCCACTCCACGGTGTTTTATGAAAGTAAATAATATGCGGAACGACATCCACCTTAGGAAATACAGCATAGCCAAGGATCGTCATGGGCACCCAGACTAAGAGGAGCATCGGTATGGTTCTTAACCAACCGGAAAACCATCCGTGCTCATAAAATGCAGCCGTAAAAGCCGCACCACCACAAAGGACCACAGCAAAAACGCCCCACTCGGGGAACGACAGTGCGATCAGCACGCTAACGCAAGTCACGCCAACACCCCAATACAAAGCAAGTAGTTGGCTTTTCGATTCGCTCTTGGGTAAGTTGGGCATGGCCAAGGATTATACCCGCCTTCTGGCGTGAAGTATATAACCCCGCTTTAAATCCTGTAATTCTGTAAATGTTCATTCCGCAAGAGTTGCGAGTTTCGTGTGCAAGTGTAACTTCGGCTCCGGACGTTTTCACCGCGGGCTTCGTTGGGCTTAAAGTTCCCAGCAAGAGACCGTGGCGACGTTTGTTTCGTAATTGAGAGTGCTACGAGACATCAACGAGCCTGACTTTTCGAACTGGGCGATCGAGGCGCTTCGTGTGTTTTTGATTCTATTTTAACAGGCGCGTCAACACGATGCCGTGCCAACTCGAATGTTGGCTCATCCTCCAGTTTCCGATAACACCGTTTCTCGGGACTTGAGGAATGTTTTGCCTGCGATCCTCCCTCCGGGGAAAAAACTCGCAACTCACGCGCTCGGCTTCTTGGGGAAGAGGAAAGCGATCTGTAGCCTCATGCCCCAAGGCGACCCAGCAGATGGCCGTTTCGCATTTCCGTAGAACTGCGCATTGATATTGACGGGTTGCATTCCAAATCGCATGACTCGCCCTACGCCGCCACCCACGGGCACAGTCCATGTATTTCCCGTGGCGGCTTTCCAATTCGCGCTGATTATTGGTGAAGAGGAGAGATACCAACCCTTTTCCAGGTTGTAGTTGATGAAATATTGCAAGGTCATCTGGTTCACTGCGGTACGACCGCCCGAGCCAGCCACCGACCAGGCGTTATTTATTAGAGCGCCGATAGTCCAATGAGAGGGCTGGACCAGAGCGACAATCGATGGACCCATACTGAGTTTTCCTTGCCCCAAGGCCTCGCTCGTGGCTGTCGGTAAGACGAAGACTGGGCCGACACCCCAAATCAACTTGTGCGGTTTGGATGGCGAGAAGAAGAACGTGGGTGTCATGTCTCCGAAGCCATATACACCGGCGCTTTGCTGGACATTCTGGGCTGCCAAGAACGCAGGCGTGTTTTCCTCGATGCCGAATAGTTCCAGGTTCGCTGTTCCAGGTGCGGGCTGCCAAATCACCGGCGTGATCCAGCGAATGATGAGATTCCAGTTCTCGCTTACGCCAATCGGAATGACAGGTTGGATGTTCAGTACATTTTGATTGCGATCAAAAGGGCCAATGCCAAAGTTGCTGGTATCCTGGATCGGCACGCTGATGAGACTAGCAATAGGATTCTGTGTGGCTTTCTGAAGGTCTTCCGTTGAGGTTCCTGCCTGGGCCGGAGCCTGTCCGCTCTGCGTGTTCTGCCCACAGGCCCACACTGCTGGAAACACCACTCCAAAGACGAGCAGCGCGAAGCGTAAGAAAAAGAAGCGTGTCATCCTGCTCAGCGTTTGGCAATTTGGCATGCGCCCCCCAGGTTGAGTATTTTCGCAGCCAGAACGACGTCATCGTTTTGAAAACACACTCCCACGGGCCACGGCCCCACCACGAAATGCTAGTTAAGTGAACTGAGTTGGGTAACTGTCAGCCTTTACAGGTCTGCGGATCGGTCAGGTATGCAGCCAACTCCTGATAAGTCACGTTCTCGTCATGTGGGAGCCAGTATCCGGGAAGGCCGTTTATCAGACCGATGCAGACGACTGTAAAAGCGACAGTGTGATGCCGCCGCTCTCGGTCATACCCTTCAAGGTAGCCTGTATATTTGGAACATCGGGACTAGTTTCCCTGGGGAGAACAAACATGGCGACGCGTGTAGTTCCCAAAAGTGCTCCACCGAAATCGCAGCCAGCCGTACCAAAGCAAGACAACGATTGGACCAAACCCGCCGCAATGGCCATTCCGAAAGAGGGATATTTCAAGTACGAACAGGGGAATTATGGTCCGGTCTTCCCGCGGACCCCAGCTTGCTATGGCTTCAGCATCCTCGCAAAAGTTAAGCCAGGCAGAGAAGATGCGATTCGCGATCACGGTAAGGCGATTGAGAAGGCGATTCAAGACGACCCTTTCCTGCTTGCACCACTGAAGCTGCACTATCTGAAGTGGCTCCTTTTCGACATCGGGAACGAGAAATACTTCATGTATCAGGGAATTTTCGACACCGACTTTGACAAATACACGGACGATGCCGTCGCTCTATTCAGCAAGAGCGGTATGAGCACGACCTTTGAAAACCTCGAAGGCTTTCCAGAAGACTGGAGGACGAGACCCGAAGGGTTCATCAAGTACGTACGGGATCACCATTGTCCGAGCTTCTTGGAAATCGGGGAATATCCCTATGTCAGTGGTGATGAAATCAAGAAAGCCCTCAAGCTCAAAAAAGCCTTCTCCGAAGCACTCGATCAGATGCAGTGAGTATTCCTTGGCGTGAACTTACGATGAGCGAGAACTGTGACCTATATTGAGTGCGCCCAGATTAGGCTTGGCGCGACTCGGCGCTAAGTATGCTCTAGGTTGCTACCGCAGCGCCTTTGGCCCAGGCCCAAGCAGTAATCCGCCAACCGTCCTCAAGTTTGCGAAACGCTGTCGTAAAAATCGCACCCGATTGGGTAATCTGCTTGCCGCGTAGTTTGAACGTCATACTCGCAGGAACCACCGCATACGCACTATCGCCGGTAACATTGGCATGCAATGGCGTGCCGATCGTGACCAAATAGTCCGTAGCTCCTTCGTGCTCGGCGGCAACCAGTACATCCCTGTACCAATCCTCACAGGCTGTTGGGCCGTGCCACACATGTGGCGCTAGCCCGTCGAGGATCGATCCCGGAACAGCAAAACACGCCGTCATTGCCTTCACGTCACCTTTGTTGAAAGCATCGATGTACTGGCGTAGTACGGTCACGGGTTGTTCTACTGGTATAGCTTGTGTAGCCATGTCAGTCCTCGCTCGATAGTGAGGCGGATTTCTTTCCACGTTTCTTTTCGCGTGCGCTTTTCTGCCGCTTCGCCGCCGAGAAACGAGATTCAAAGTTAGGCGTATATTTTTGCTTCATTACGATCTTCCATTGCGGAGTTAGTTAGCAGCGTGCCGCCGTTCTGAAGCTGTGTCAAGTCCTGATAAGCCACATTCTCGGAAACTAGCTTTTCCAAAAATCTCACTTACCGATAAGGCCGTTTATCAGGCCCTATCCGGTCCAGGTGGCATATAACTTCCGGATTCCTCGTCATCCGACCGAAATTTGCTGAAGATGATCCACCATTCGATCGGTGATACTAGTGGCTAAGCTTGGCACCTCACGTCGAGTAGTCGAGATGGCTGACCTACATGCCAGCATTTTCTTGCAGGCCGCCCTGAATGGCGACCGAATTCACCCAGCAGCACCGCGTACATCCACCGCTATCGCGGAAGCGGCTCGCGCGGCCGTGAATGCTGGCGCTCAATCGGTACATGTTCATGCGTTCGACGATGTTGGTCGGGAGACTCTCGATGGCGCTGCTTGCGCGAAGGTTTTGCGGCGCAATCCGAGCTCTCTGCCCTGAGACTCCGATTTCCTTAACAACGTCAGCGGCGATTGTGGAGGATCCACGAAAGCGTTTCAGTATCGTCGAGGCATGGGAGGAAATGCCTGACCTTGTTACTGCAAATCAGGGCGAACCGGGGATTATAGAGCTTTGTGAGTTACTGCTATCCCGGGGCGTCGGTATCGAGGCTGGATTGCTGAGCCTTGAAGATGCGCGAGCGTTTCGTGCTTTCCGGCTTGGCAGGTCGGTGTCGTCGCGTCCTGATCGAGCCGCTTGACGCCGATCCTGACGCTGCTGTTCAGCACGCTGCCAAGATGGAAGACACCGTGTTGTCCGCGGGCATCACGCTGGAGCAAGTCCACCACGGTTACGGGATAGCATGTTGGGCAGTTAATCGACGTGGACTCGAAAGAGGGCATGGTATTCGTACTGGGTTAGAAGACATCACGCTGCTGCCCGACGGTAAGCAGGCACGGGACAACGCCGATTTGGTGGCAACGGCAGCGCGTTTGATCCGCGCGCATGTTCGGCCATCACTTTTGTGAAACGGGTGTCCCGCCCTTGGCTACGAATTAAGCGTGTCGGCCTGAAGAGATCCGTCCGCATCGCTCGGATAGGACCTGTGAAGTCCTCTTTTCGGAAAATGGGCAGGCCGCAAAAAGCCATCGTCCGATAATGCCGTTTTTCGGGAGTTGACCCGGTGACGCAATGGATCGGATTGAAACGCAGGCGAAGCGAAGCGCGTCCAAAGGCGCAGGATTATCGGCCGGATATGGTGGGCCTCCAAGTGATAAATCAAGCCAAAACAGGTCAATATGGGCGATCGCGCTACTGTGCTCGCAGGCTCGAAATCGAAATTCCTGTTCCGGTCTGAACTCGGATTCTGGGCTGCGTTTTTTGTCATTCTTCTGGCGGCCTCCGGGTGTTCGAAGGAGCAAGCCGCGCCTGCGCCGCAGGCGGCTATTCCCGTCATTGTGTCGAAGGTCAGGCAAAAGGCCATGCCGGTGCAACTGACTGCCATCGGCAACGTGGTGGCCTACTCCGTCTCCGTCGAAGCCCAGGTGGCCGGCGAACTTCTTGACGTGCATTTCAAAGAGGGCGACTTCGTTCACAAGGGCCAATTGTTGTTTACCATCGATCCGCGGCCTTATGAGGCCGCGCTCGCGCAAGCGCAAGGGAAGCTTTTGCGGGACAAAGCCGTCGCCGTGAACAGCCGGGCTCAGGCGCAACGCTTTTCGAAGCTGCTTGCCGACGGAGTCGTGTCCCCGTCGGATGCGGATGCCTCCACCAGCGGTGCGGCTGCGGATGAGGCCACGGTTGCTGCCGACGAGGCCGCGCTCGAGATGGCACAGTTGAATCTGGAGTACTGCAGGATTTACGCGCCCATGAACGGACGCACGGGCGCAGTTCTCGTTAAGCCGGGGAATCTGGTCAACGTTGCCGACGTGCCCATCGTAGTCATCAAGCAGCTCTCGCCGATCCCCGTCGAGTTTACGCTGCCTCAACAGTATCTGTCCGACTTCACGAAATATTTGGACGCGAGGCCGCTGCGCGTCGAAGCAACCCTGCCTAACAGTTCGGGCCCGCCAGAAGTAGGAAAGCTCCACTTTGTAAACAACACCATAGACGCGACCACAGGAACGATTCGCATGGGAGCCTTGTTCGACAACCCAAGGAACGCTCTCTGGCCGGGATTGTATGTAAACGTTCTGATTACTCTCGAAGAGGAATCGAACACCACGGTGATACCAGCTCAGGCCATCAGCGCGGGCCAGCAAGGGGCCTTTGTCTACGTGGTTCAGGCCGATGGCACGGTCGCGCCTCGTCCGGTGGTGACAAGCCGTAGTGTCGAGGGACAAGCCGTCATCGACAAGGGACTCAAACCAGGCGAGACCGTGGTGACCGACGGCCAGGTGCGTCTGGTGCCTGGCGCCAAGGTCCAAATCAAGAATAGCTTGAGCGATTAGGCCCGTGGGCGTTACGGAGGGGCTGTCGCGGACCTTAATCCGGTTTATCAGGATTTGAGTTTGCTTAGCTGATGGGAAATCTCCTTTACCGACAGTCATCGTGACTTGCCCGCCGACGCTTGATCAGCCTCCATCGTTCATGCCCGAGCGCAATGGTCTGTAAACTTTGACAGTTGGCTGCAATTCCTCTCTGATGACAACCTCACCAGGTTCGTAAGGTTTGTCGCCATCTTGATGTTTGGGGGGAATTCATGCGTTTAACGGTCTTCTGCCTCTTAGCGGCCGCTGTGTTTCCGTCAGTAAGTCGAGCACAAACTCCTACTTTCGTAGTCACACCGGAAGACAGCTCGATTAACTTCTACGTGAAGGCGTCGGTGGCTCTAGAAGGTACTTTCGACAAGTGGGATGCCACCCTAACATTCGCGTCTCCTGATGTCACGACAGGTGTTTTGGACGTCAAGATTCAGGCAGACAGTGTGAATACCGGAAGCGGGATGAAGGACGGCAAGCTGAAGAGCAAAGACTTCTTCGACGTCAAACAGAATCCTTTGATCACGTTTCTGTCAAAGAAGATTGTACAGACCGGTCCCGACACCTTTGAGGTGAACGGCGACTTTACGATACGCGGAGTGACTAAAACCGAGTCGCTGACGTTAACGGTTTCCGGCAAGGGGACAGGCTCAGGAACGATTCAGGGCACAATGGCCTTCGACCGCAAGGACTATGGGATGAACAGCGGCATTCCCTTCATCAGGATCGCCGACCGCGTCGAGGTGTCTGTCGACCTCAAGGTGAAACGAGTCAGCGGACCTCCGTTGGTCTTTAAGCAGTAGCCTCCCTGGCGGCAGGGCTGCCGCGGACAATATAGTCCCGATTACGGACGCAACAGCGGTACTCAACGTTCCGATCTTCAGCTACTACCACTCACTAAGCTTCTTCGGGCGATCGGCCAACTTTTCTGGCAAATCAGGGACATTTGCAAGCCAAGTCCTGAGAAGTCCTGTTCTCGGAAGTTGGCCCAGCGGCAAAAGCCAGTCTCCGATAATGGCGTTTCTCGGGATGTGGCCGTCTAGCCATGAATTTCACCCATGCGAGAGCTTGGCATCCGGTGTATTCTTGCGGCAGTCTGTGAGCAAATGTTTATGAGCAAATGGATCAGAGTTCTACCTGTGGCTGTGCTCGTCGCGTCGCTCGTCGGATTGCTGGGCGCCGCGCAAGCGCCTGTGCCTCAGGCCGTCCCCAATGGCCTTCCCTCCTGGGCCTACAACATCCCCGATAAAGTGCAGCCGCCGGTGGCGCCGCTGAAAGGTACGATCCGCGCGCCGGGCAGCACCAAGGAATATGACGCCGCCCAGGTTCGCAGCACTACAAATCCGCCGGACTGGTTTCCCGACGAACATCCGCCGGCACCTGGGATCGTGAAGGGCGGAAACGCACCTGCAGGGGCGGTGTGCGGTACCTGCCACCTCATGTCCGGCCAGGGCCATTCCGAATCTGCCGATATCGCCGGCCTTCCCGCCGAGTACATCGTGCGCCAGATGCACTATTTCAAGAGCGGAGCCCGCCGAGACGACGAGCGCATGGGCCCGATTGCCAAGAATGTATCCGACGAGGATGTGCGGGCGGCGGCGGACTATTTCGCGGCCATCAAGCCCATTTCCTGGGTGAAGGTGATCGAAACCGCCACGCCACCGAAGACCTACGTCAGCAGTGACGCGCGCCATCGTGTTTTGGACCCGAACGGCGGCACGGAACCGATCGGCCATCGCATCATCGAAACGCCGGTAGATCCAATGCGAACAGCGATTCGCGATCCGCACTCCTCGTTTTTGGCTTACGTCCCTCCGGGCAGCATTGCCAAGGGGGAGAGGCTCGTGAAGACCGGCGGCTCCGGCAAAACAATTCAATGCGCCATCTGTCATGGAGACGAACTGAAAGGCCTCGGTGAGGTGCCCAGAATCGCGGGGCTGCAGCCGGTGTATATTGCACGTCAACTGATCTGCATTCAGAACGGATCGAGCGCCGGTACTGCAGTGGCTCTGATGAAGAAAGTGGTATCGAGGCTGTCCGAAGACGACATTATTTCGATCTCGGCGTACCTTGGCTCCCTTCCACCCCAGTGAAGCCCTTTGTCCGGCCGGGCCTCAAGGCGAAGTTCGAACAGCGGCCAAAATATCGTTCAGGCGAACTACCACGTTCGTGAGCGGAGCGTTGGTGCCCAAAAGTGTTGGCACGCTACAAAGCAGGGGGCCCAGTTGACTGTTTGGATCGGCTGGTGCGGTAATCACGACATCAATCGGGGATAGCGTTGCCGTTGTCCCCGACGGTAACGGTGCTGAAAAACTGATAGGGCCACTATGCAACGTCAGAGTCGTGCAGGTTCCTGTAAAACTCACTAACATTACCGTAACAGGCGCTGCGTTGACCGTTGCTGTGACGTTTCCTGCTGTTCCGGTTAACTGTCCGCTGATAATACCCAATGCGCTGATCGCGCCATTTGTAAGCGTGAAAGTGCTCGTGTTCAATATACCCGTGAAGGTACCCACTCCCGCAATCACTTGCATGATGGCTGTTCCAGCCGAAGTAATGGGAGGTGCTTGTGCTGGAACTGGTGCCGTGATCAGCGCAATCGACAGGGCCACCATCGTAAATGCTGCGAAGCCCTTAAAGTGAGCCATATTTGTCTCCTTCATTTCCGAATGCGAGAAAGCCGACTGGTGCCTAGTGCTGAGCGGAAATCGTCGGGGGGCTTTATCGCTGGTGCTTAGCACGTTCGCAGGAGGCTCACGCTTCCGGGTACTGTCAACATTTACAGACAATTCGTTCCACATGTTGCTCGTTCGATGTGTATAGAAGCAAAACTCCAATGCTCACCCACCGGAATACGAGGATCGGCAAATCAAAGGCCTTACTGCAAACGGAGATCCTTGGAAGTGTGCGGCCATGCACCGGAGGAGGAAGAAAAGCAGGAGCTAGGGGCGCTCCAAACTTTGGGGGAAATGGGCGCGCCCCTAGCTGGTTTCAGTTTCTTGTCCAACCGCGAAAGTACCGCAGCGGTGGGAGCAATAGAACTGGCAATTCTTACAGGGGTGTGAGGAGCAGGAAGAAGGCTCCCCGCGAAGGTGACGGTAGTCCTATCTTTAAGCGCTTGTATGCGCTGATATGGAAGAGTACGGCTATGCCGAAAGCAAGCGCAGGCCCGCTCTAACGGGCATAAGTCCTGACGGAATGTGGCCCGTTGCGAAGAACCAGTTGCTCTCACCTTAAGCAATTGGCTACAGCTTTCGCACATAGAACGCCGAGAAAACCAGCCCGAGAAGAAGCAACAGCCCCGTCGAGAGCGTCATGAACAATTGCCGCGTCGCGGAAGGCCAATCGGCGTGATCGTGCTGGAACAAAGCGTTGTGGCCAAGCGCTGCGATCCCCGCAATAACTAAAGACAAGCCGGAGACACGGTTTGCCCGATACCAGACATCCGCCGACGAAAGCGTTTTTCGAGTTCGGTAACCGTAAAACCGATTGGGCGGAATGAGCCCGAACGCCATCGGAGTTCCGAACACGACCGCCAAACCGGGCAGGACATAAGCGATCAGAGCGAGTTTTAGGTCCATGGAACTTCACTGAGGTGTGCCAAAACCCCCGCACACTCACGCAATTCTAATCGCGACTCCAGCGGAAGCGCCACTGATGTGAGCGGAGCAGGCTATTAAAGGTAGCAACGTGTTCATCTGCAGATGCTTTTGATTATTGCAAGAGCCTCTTCAAGATACGGGCCTAATGATTTCGTTTCATGGCCTGAAATCCAGAGAGATACGTCGAGATGGCATCGACGGAGTTGTTCATCTCCAGATCAAAGGCTTCCAGCCTGGTACTGAAGTAATTGAATGCCCACACCGCTGGAACAGCAACAAGAAGACCCAAACTTGTGGTGACCAAAGCTTCGGCAATTCCGCTCGCTGTCGTTGAAACGAACCCTTGAGGTGAGCCGCTATACCCTCTAAAACTGTTGATGATGCCTAACACCGTGCCGAATAGGCCCACGAACGGAGCCGTCGACCCGATCGTCGCCATTGCGTTGAGCCCTCGCTTCAATTGTTCGTGCGTGCGATTGATCGAACATTCCATCGAACGTGTAGCTGCTTCCATAATTCGTTCGTCAGATATCATGTTTGGCACCTCGAAGGGATTCCGCCCCACGCGGTAGAATCGGTTCTCGCCATCAATAGGATTTAGACACCGATGTGGATAAATAGTTTCTGGGAATGAGGGGCGTGTCCGTTCTGCCTCCGAGTACACGGACAGCCGCCCCGGAGGAGAAATGAGGTCAATCTCAGTGGCGCAGCGTTCCTATCCTTCGCCGCCGGCCTCTTTTTCCTTGTCGGGCTGCACGTACTCTTCCTGGGGGTCGGGCTGAACCTGGGCGCACACTCCGCCTAGTTCGCCTCTCTCCTGCATGATGAACGAGATGGCGCAGCCCTCTGTCTTCGGATCGGCCTTCGGGGAATCCGACTTCGTGTTGCTTCCTTTTTCCCCGGTTACTCCGGTCCATGAAGGCGAATCACTCGCAGGGAACGACTCTTGAGAGGACTCATCCAGAGGATCGACAAATGTATCCGGTCTGGGCTTGGTTTCCTGCTTCGATTCTAAGTTGTGATCCATCTCAGTTGGCATCCTTAAGTGAGTTACATGCTCCGGCTTTATTTAGATGCTTGGGTACGCACCGAAGGCAACCACACTTGGCTCGCCACCAGCTCAGTGGAATAGGATGGCCACTTACCGATAATGCCCGATTTTATCGGGACCCTTCCGATCTTATCGAGTCCCATCCGAGGAGACATTTTCCGCCGCTGCGCGATAGGTGCCGAATTTTTTCGCCACTTCCTTCAGGGTGGGATAAAACTGCACAAAGGTGTGTTCCACAGCGGCATGATTGTCGTGGCATTGCCAGCACGCGGCCTTCGGATTTGCGCCGGCTGTCTTTGTCTCGGGACCAAAGTTGAAATACGCCCACTTTTCCGGAAACCGGCTCTCATCCTTCACTTCCACACCCATGCCCGCGAAGTCTGTCTGGAAATGGCCCGTTTTGTTGATCGAGCCGCTGCTCTGCGATCCCCGATCCTCCACAACGAAAATGGACTTGTCCGGCCACTTTCCCGTGGCGAGGAATTGACGGTAACTCCACTGCGGGACGAATACGTTTGTGAACCTCTCGGGGCCTCCAACAGAGGCGTTGTAGTCCATTCCGAGGCCGGACGATAGAAAGATCCATTCGCGGTAGTTTTCAGGGCGAATCAGATTCTGCCCCGAGTAGCGAGGCATGGGATTATTCGAGTCTTGAGGCCTGGCGTGCAGCGCAACGAACCCAGCCGCGAGCGCCAGACTCAACAACATGACGCGCTTCATAATTTGCCTCCGAGCACGAACAAAGCGGCAGTATAGCTCACCTAGAAGCAGCCTTCCTGCCGGAGTCAACTCCGACAAATCGCCTTTTCGAAGGGCGACCCGGAACTAAGTGCCGTGGCGGTATTCGTCGGCCCAACGGAGGAATTCGCGGAGGCGGCGACGTTCGCGCCACAGTAGAGAGAAAAAACGCCGCGGCGCGGCGGGCTCGGCCTCGGGACCGAAGAACGTCTCCATGCGCCAACGCAAGTAGGGACTTTTCCAGGGCCGGAGGCGGTAGCCTCGGGATATACCCCAGTAGTAGCGCAGCACACGCAGCATGTTAAGGAGACGGTTCGCCTTGCGGCGGCGCTAGTGAGCCGAGGCCATGCGCTGGCGCAAAGACGTAATGTGCGCGACGTGATGCGCACCGTGCCAGGAGTATGTCGTCAGCACATCGTCCAGGGTCATGGTGCCGCGCTCGGGATGCAGAATCCGCCGCCCAAAATCCTCGGGGCGCATACCGCGCAGCAGCGTCACCCAGCGCTTGTGCAATGACTCGAGCAAAGTCAGCGACACTTCGATGGGCGTTTCCCGAGAATCACCCAATTTCGCCCAAAGCGCTTCGTCATAGGGTTTGATGGTCGGCTCGTTTTCGGTCAACGCCAGCTTGAAACGTATGTACGCGTTCATGTGGCTGTCGGGGAGATGATGAACCACCTGGCGCACGGTCCAGCCTCCCTCGCGATAGGGCGTGTCCAACTGCCCCGCCGACAACCCTGCGATGGCGGCTTTCAGCCGCTCGGGCGTCTGCGCAATGGCTTCAATGGCCGCGCGGCGCTCGTCGGGCGTGAGCACCGCCTTCGAAGGGCAGGTACCTATGGGATAGCGCGGATCAGGCATGGTTGTTTCCTTTCTCGTGTGCTCGCGTGCGGAAAAGGCATGTCCTCAGGGTCGCTCGCACGATAATGCGAGCGCAACCTGAGCCACAAGGCTGCGAGCAGCGGCTTCGAATCACGAATTGCCTTTCTTGCGTGCTTTGGGCGGCGAACTCGTATCCGCTGAAGTATTTTTCTTTGCTGCGAGCTCGGCCCTTGCCGCGTCAAAGAATTGCTGCACGATTTTCCGCGCGCCGGCCTCCAGCATCCTCTGCCCTACCGAGGCAATCATCCCGCCGACCTGCGCCTCGCCGGCGTATGCGAGCTCTGTATCGTTGCCCCTGGCGGTGAGGTCGATGCGCGCTTCACCGGTCACGAAGCCCGGCAAGCCGCGGCCATCCATTTTCAGAATTAACGAATGCGGCTGCTTCTTATTCGCAAACTTCAGGGTGCCGGCATACTTTCCAGATATGGCCGCAATTCCAAACTTCACCGCGGCCCTGTAGCAGTCTGGACCGTCAGGATCGAGCCGCTCGCAGCCGGGGAGCAATCGCGAGAGGCGCGCGGGATCTGTGAGAAGCGACCAGACCTCAGCGGGCGTCGCGGGCAAGCTGGCCGTGCCCGCGATTTTCAAGAGTTTCCTCGCGCCCTTTCGATCGCGCGCGTGAGGGCCCGGCGAGTAAACACACGCGCCATTTCACGGCGATATTCCGCGGAGGCGTGCAGGTCGGAAAGCGGTTCGGTTCCCTGCCCAACATTACGCGCGGCATCGTCAATCAACTTTTCGGAGACCGCCTTACCGGTGAGCGCGCGCTCCACGGCGTCGGCGCGAAAGGCCTTCGCCGCCAGGCCGGTGATTCCCACCGCGGCCTGCTCTATTTTGCCGCCTTTCGCAAGGAGCACATTTGCGGCTGCTCCCACGATGGCAAAACCCGAGGCCGGCTGATGCAGCTTCTCGTACGCCGCGCCCGATTGCGGCTTACGCGGCAGCGATGCGAATCTGCGTGAGGATTTCGCCGGGATGAAGCTGCGTGGTGAGCATGTCCACGAAGAAATCGCGCGCCGGAATCGTTCGCGTGCCGGACGTGCTGGCAGCAATGATCTCCGCATCGAGCGCAAGAATGGTCGCGGGATAGTCGGCACCCGGATCGGCGTGCGCCAAGCTGCCGCCAATCGTGCCGCGATTGCGAACCTGCACGTCGCCGATTTGCGCGGCGGTCTCCGCGAGCACAGGACACTTCGATTCGAGCAGCGCTGAGCCCTCGATGTCGGCATGTGTGGTGAGCGCGCCGATGGCGATGTGGCCATTCTCTTCGCGGATATAGCTCATGCCGCGCAGATTGCCGATGTCGATGACGTATCGCGGCGCGGCCAGGCGCAATTTCATCAGTGGCAACAAGCTATGGCCGCCGGCGAGCAATTTAGCTTCATCGCCATGCCGTTGCACCAGGCGCAGCGCCTCTTCCAGAGTCTTGGGGGCGTGATATTCGAATGGCGCGGGAATCATTGTGCCCTCCGGCTGCCCTTGTGCATGAGATGCCAAATCTTTTCGCGCTTGAAGGGCATATCCACGTGGCGCACTCCAAATGGCGCGAGAGCATCGGCCACGGCACCTGCCAGGGCAGGCGTGGCGCCAATGGTGCCGGCCTCGCCTACGCCCTTCACGCCCAGCGGATTCACCGGCGTGGGCGTAACCGTGCGCGCCGTCTCCATCCAACACATGTCCGATGCGCGCGGCAGCGCGTAATCCATTAGCTCGCCGGTGATCAGCTGTCCCTGTTCATCGTAAACGGCCTCTTCGAGCAGCGCCTGGCCCACGGACTGCACAATGCCACCGTGGACTTGTCCATCCACGAGCAAGGGGTTCAGCACGTTGCCGCAATCGTCCACGGCGATGTAGCGCACCAGCTTGACGTCGCCCGTTTCAGCGTCGAGCTCAACCACACAGATATGCGTGCCGAACGGATACGTAAAATTTGGAGGCTCGAAAAACGAGGTGGCGTCGAGGCCCGGCTCCGTATCCGGCGGCAAAGACTTGGCCACGTAGGCCGCGGAGACGGCGTCTCCGAAAGCGACGGATTTTTTCGGCGATTCCTTGGCCGAAATTTTACCGTCGGCAAAAATCATGCGTTCGGGATCGGAGCCGACCATGTGGGCAGCAATTCGAGCCAGCTTCTCTTTCACCTTCAAGAGCGCCTTGTATGCCGCAGTCCCACCCACGGCGGTAGCGCGGCTGCCGAACGTGCCGATGCCATAGGGCACAATCGAGGTGTCGCCATGGATCACCTGGACTTGCTCCGGATCGATGCCCAGCACCTCGGCACCCAGCTGAGCGAAGCTGGTTTCCTGCCCCTGCCCGTGAGGAGAAGAGCCGGTCATGATGCTGACCCTGCCGGTGGGTTCGACGCGAACCGTCGCGGATTCCCATCCTCCCGCGGGCATCGCGCTCGAAGGGCCCATGCCGCAAATTTCCACGTAGGTGGAGACGCCGATGCCCAGATAGCGCCCTTCTTTGCGGAGCTTGGCTTGTTCCTGGCGCAACTTTTTGTAATCGGCTTTCTTCAGCGCAAGGTCCAGCGATTTTTCATAATCGCCGCTGTCGTAGATTAATCCCGTCGCGGTGGCGTACGGGAAGTCCTTGCTCTCCGGGAAATTCTTGCGGCGGACCTCGACGGGATCTTTCTTAAGTTCCGCTGCCACCAGGTCCAGGACGCGTTCGATCAGATAGGTGGCTTCCGGGCGGCCCGCGCCTCGATAGGCGTCCGTAGCCATCTTATTGGTGAAAACGCCGGTAATCTCCATGCGCACCGCGGGGATTTTGTAGCATCCGGAAGCCATCAAGCCCGTGAGCGTAGGAATCAGCGGAGTCAATAACTGGTAATAGGCGCCGAGGTCGGCGATCACGCGGCAGCGCAGGCCGAGAATGGTGCCATCGTTCTTGATGGCCACTTCGACGTCATCGATCTGGTCCCGGCCGTGGATCGTGGCCTGGAAGTTTTCACGGCGCGATTCGATCCACTTCACCGGCTTGCCCGTCTGCATCGCCAGATAGGCGACCAGCGCCTCTTCCGGATAGACATTGAGCTTGCTGCCAAATCCGCCGCCCACCTCGGGGGTGATCACGCGCACGAGCGTCTCGGGGTACTTCAGCATGGAGGCGATCTGCGTGCGCAGCAGGTGAGGAATCTGGGTCGAGCTCCAGACGGTAAGCTGGCCTTCGCCCGGCTTAAATTCCGCAAGCACACCGCGCGGCTCGAGAGGCACGGGAATCAAGCGCTGGTTCACGATGCGCTGCTTGATGACTTTATCGGCCGACTTGAACGCCGCCTTGAGATCGCCGCCTTCGAGTTCCCACTTGTAGGCGATGTTGTCTTTGTGACCCGCATGCATCGCCGCCGCGCCTTTGGAGATGGCCTTTTCGGGATTAACGAGCGGCGTCAGCGGCTCATATTCCACTTCGATGAGGTCGAGAGCGTCGCGCGCAGCGTAGCGATCGTCGGCGACAACCACCGCGACCGCTTCGCCGACGAAGCGAACGCGGTCGGTGGCGAGCACGGGTCGCGGGGCCGCCTTCATATCCGGAATTTGCGCGGCGCAAGGCACCGGCTGGATGGCATCTCCCAGATCGGCGCCGGAAAGCGCCAAGATGACGCCAGGCGCATGGCGCGCCTTCGACAAATCGATCGAGCGAATCTTCGCGTGGGCGTAGGGGCTGCGCAGGAAGGTGGCGAAGTGCATTCCGGCGGGCGCGAAGTCGTCCACATAGTGGCTGATCCCCTGGATCAGCCGCGGGTCTTCCTTGCGCTTGAGCGGTTTCCCGATATATCGCATGGCCATGGCGGTCTCCAAATTCGCGGGCGCGTCAGCGCTTGCGAGCGCTCATTTTTTTGGCGGCATACTGCACGGCTTCGATAATGTGCTGGTAACCGGTGCAACGGCAGAGGTTCCCGGAGAGAGCACCGCGAATCTCGCCTTCATTGGGATTCTTCTTTCTTTGCAGCAGATCGACGGCGGCAAGGATCATTCCCGGCGTGCAGTAACCACATTGCAGGCCATGCTTTTCCCAAAAACCCTCCTGCACGGCATGCAAGGCGCCGTTGGGGCCGTTACCGGAGTTGGGCGCGAGCCCCTCAATGGTGGTGATCTCCGCACCCGAGGCCTGCACCGCCAGCAACGTGCAGGATTTGACGGCTTTGCCATCGAGCAGCACGGTGCACGCGCCGCAGATGGAGGTTTCGCAACCGACGTGGGTGCCGGTGAGTCCAAGGACATCCCGCAGATAGTGAACCAGCAGCAGTCGCGGCTCGACCTGGCTCTGACGCGGCTTACCGTTTACGCGAAGCTGAATTTCTATGCTCATAGCGCCTCCGAGCAGCGCACTAACGACTGGGGGCACAAACCTTACCCCGGTAAGGCGCCGATTTCAAGTAACCCGCCTTTACAAACGGTCAGGAGCCGAGGACGCGGACCCAGATGCGGCTGGTGGCGGGCTTGCCGAGGTAGGCTTTGTGACCGGCGACGGAGAGCGCGGTGGTCTCGTCATATTCGCGATGGACGACGCGGATGCGGACCCCGGGGCGCAACTGGCGCGCGTCGAGAAACTCCAGGAATTTCGGGTCTTTTTCGTAGACCGCGAGGATCTCAACGGTGCGGCCGATGGGTACATCGGAGAGCGTCACCGCATGCTGAGTGCGCTTCAGCCGGGCCAACCCGCCGCGAAGCGGCACGCCGTGAGGGCAGGCGCTATCGGCGCCAAAACGACGGATCAACAACGCCTCCACCTCCGGCGAGAGGCCATGCTCGAGCCGTTCGGCAGCGGCGTGCGCTAAAGTCCAGTGAAGCCCGATGACATCGGTCAGCAGCTTTTCAGCCAATTGATGTCGCAGCGCCAGCCTTTCCGCTTCGCCGCGACCCTTTCGCGTCAAGCGAATGCGGCCGTCGCGCTCGATGCGCAGCAGGCCGTCGCGGGTCATGCGCTTGAGCGCCGCGGTGACGGCCGGAGGTGTAACACCCAACTCTTCGGCAAGTCGCGCGCTGATGGGAGACTGGTCGTCCTTCTCAAGCTCCCAGATGGCCTTGAGATAATCTTCGCGAGAGACGCTGGTGGTTTCGCGGGGCACGGAAGCTCCTAGCGGGACGCCTTGTGGGTCACGCGGCCTGATCGGGAGGGGGTATTCGACGATCGGTCCGCAGCGAGCTTCAGAAAATAATCATGCACGGTCGTGTCGCCGCTGAGTTCGGGATGAAATGTGGCCAGGAGCATGCGACCGTCACGCACCAGCACCGGCCGGCCACCTTCACTGGCAAGCACCTCTACCTCGGGGCCGACTTCTTCGATCCCCGGCGCGCGAATGAACACCATCTCCAGCGGCTCGGACTTCAGTTTTGAGGGCGCGCTGCGGACTTCGCTGGCCAATTGCCGCCCGTAGGCGTTCCGCGTGATGACCAGATCCGCAAATCCCAGAGAGTCCTGCGCGGGAGCGCGCACCTCTCGCGCGAGCAGAATCGCACCGGCGCACGTACCGAAGAAAGCCCCGCCGCGCGCATCCAGGGCGCGCAGAGCCGCTTCCAGGCCTTCTTCCTTCAGAAACTTCAGCATGGTCGTGCTCTCGCCGCCCGGCAGGATCATAGCGTCCACCTGCGCGGCGTCTTCGGGCGTGCGAACCAGCACGTAATCGGCGCCGAGCCGCTCGAGCATGCGCGCGTGCGCCTGGTAACCGCCCTGTACCGCAAGTATCCCGATTTTCATTCTTAGCTAGCGCGCCCTCTCGGCGGCGGCATGCTCCGAACGCCGCCAGACGTCACGGTTGCGCTCGTGCTCCATTTCCTGCGCTACGCGATTTGCCAGCTGCTCGCCTGCATAACGTTCCACGAGCCAAAGAGACATGTCCAATCCCGAGGTTACGCCTCCCGAAGTGATCACATCGCCGTCGTCAACCACTCGCGCCTGCATCACCCTGGCGCCCGCGGCGCGAAGATCGTCAATCGCAGAGGCATGCGTAATTGCCGGACGTCCACGGAGAATTCCCGTGGAAGCCAGGATCATTCCGCCGGTACACACAGAAGCAACGGTCGTGCCGCTTTCTTTCAGGCGAACGATCTCTTTTGGCAGCTTCCCTTCCTGAACCTGCGCCCACGCACCTTTTGCTGCCCGATTGCTCCATCCCCCGCCCGGAATGATGAGCACGTCGGGCCGCCCGTCGAGCGCGAGCTTTTTCTCCGGACGCAGGCGCAAACCATGCGAAGCGATGATCTCCGCCGTATCGTCTAACGTGACCAGATGAGTCTCAAAGGCCGCCCCTAATTCGGCGGCACTCCTCAAAACCTCGAATGGCCCAATGGCGTCGAGTTCATCGAATCCGGGATAGACGACAATTTCAATTTTCACGTTTGTGCTCGCTTCAGGTAGCCGCCGTGGCGCAGCCCGAACCGGCCATGCACCGCAGCCCGTCGGTTGGCGCTACCAGCCGCGGGTCTGCAGCAACTCCTTGGGATCGAGTTGCCGAACGTCGAGGCCTCGCATGGCCTCGCCCAGCTCTTCGGAGGCCTCCAGCACAGCCTTGGCGTCCTCGTAGTGCGTTGCGGCCTTGACGATGGCTCGCGCGCGCTTTTCCGGATCGGTGGATTTGAAGATTCCCGAGCCCACAAAAACGGCTTCGGCGCCAAGCTGCCGCACCAGCGCCGCATCGGCAGGGGTGGCGATGCCTCCCGCCGAAAAATTGGGCACCGGCAGTTTGCCGAGCTGCGCCACTTCGCGTACCAACTCGAGCGGCGCCGCCAACTCCTTGGCTGCGTGGACGAGCTCGTCGCCGCGCATGGTTGTCAGGCGGCGCATTTCACTGGTGATGGCGCGCATGTGGCGCACCGCTTCCACGATGTTTCCCGATCCCGCTTCGCCTTTGGTGCGGATCATGGCCGCGCCCTCAGCGATGCGCCGCAGCGCTTCGCCCAGATTGCGCGCGCCGCAAACAAAGGGGACCTTGAAGTCGTGCTTCCAGATATGGTTTTCCTCGTCGGCAGGCGTAAGGACTTCGCTTTCGTCGATGAAGTCCACTTCCAGCGCCTGCAACACCTGCGCCTCGGCAAAATGGCCGATGCGCGCCTTGGCCATTACCGGGATGCTCACCACTTTCATGATCTCGCGAATAATGCGGGGCGAAGCCATGCGCGCCACGCCGCCCTCTTTGCGGATATCGGCGGGCACACGTTCGAGCGCCATTACGGCGCAGGCCCCCGACTGCTCGGCGATGCGCGCCTGATCGGCGTTGGTGACATCCATGATTACGCCGCCCTTAAGCATCTCGGCGAGGCCCACCTTCACCCGCCACTGGTTATTGGAATTTCCGTTGCTCGAATCCATCGTTGGCTCCTTGGGCGTCAGCTGCCTGGGCGTTGGTTCCTTGGGTCAGTGACCTGTCGTAACCCTATGCGCCGAGCTTATTCTCCCTATTGTATCTTTCCGGATCGATAATCACGAATCGTCCCCGCCCGCGCGCCAACAGCACACCGGCGGCATTGCGGATCTCTCCCTCATGGTACAACTCACGGCCATCGCGACGCGTGCCAAAACCCTCCACGCGAAGCTCTTCATTCACCGGCACAGGCTTCAGGTATTCGACGGTGAGCTCGGCCGTCACCGCGCGAACATTGCTGAACCGGCTGACCTTGCTCATCACTTCATCCAGCACCGTGGCTATGATTCCTCCATGAATAAATCCGCCGCCGCCCTGATATTCCGGTCCCAGGCGGAAGCGCCCGAAAACGCGCTGCTGCGATGCATCGCTCTCGAATGCCAGCTGCATGCCGCGCGCATTGCCGCCGCCGCAGCCGAAGCATGGATTTGCCGGATCAGGTTGGCTCATGGGCTCCTTTTTTACGCGGCGCGTGCGACTTTCCACGGACACTTAAACCAGCGCGACGCGCGCCGGCTCGAAACGCCGCCCTCCGCGCTGCCGCTTGCTCAGCTCCGCGCGTAAGACTTCGCCCAGCGTGGCGATGCCTCGCGCGATCTGCCGCTCTTCCACGCCCGAAAAGCCCAGCCGCAAGGTATTGGGCTGCGGGCTTTGCACGTAGAAGTACCGGCCCGGGGCGAAGAGCACGCCGCGCTCCCGCGCCCGCACCAGCAGTTCGTTGGCATCGAATCCCGGCGGCAGCTCCACCCAGATGCACATCCCGCCGTCGGGATGCGTCCAGCGAGTATCCGAAGGCATATGCCGCACCAGCGCCTCTTCAGCCGCCGCCAGCCGCGAGGCATAAAGCTTGCGCATCCGCACCAGGTGGCGCGCGAGCAGCCCACGCCGGATAAACTCCGCCAGCACCGCCTGCGAAAGCTGGTCGGTGTGCAAATCCGACGATTGCTTCACGACGCGCAACCTTTCGATCACGTTTGGCGGCGCGACGATCCAGCCGACGCGCAACCCCGGAAAGGCCATCTTCGAGAAGCTGTCGATCTGAATGACCAGGTTGGAGCGATCGAGTTGCTTGAGCGAAGGCAATCGCTCCCCGTGCCCCAGAAGCCGCGCGTATATGTGGTCCTCGATGATGGGAACCTGATGCTTCGCCGCAATCTCCAGCAGCCTCCGGCGCGCCGCAAGCGACAGGGAAAGCCCCGTCGGATTGTGGAAGTCCGGTATCAACACCATCAGCTTCACGCGATTGGCGGCCAGGGTCTGTTCGAGCGCGGCCAGGTCCAGCCCGGGCGTCGCGGCGGGACCGGTCTCAGTCCGCACGGGAATGCCCAGGCAGCGGGCCCGCGCCGCACCCAAAACGGCGATGGCTCCCGGGTAGGTCGGATTTTCAACCACCACCGCATCGCCCGGCCGCAGAAAGGCCTTGCAGATCAGGTCCAGCGCCTGCTGGCCACCGCTGCTGATCAGCAGATTGTCTTCGCGGATTTGCAAGCCTTCCCCGCGCAGCAATTCGAGCAAAGCAGTTCTGAGCGGCGGATATCCCTCTGCGGCGCCGAATGGCAGGATGCGTGCGCCCTCGCGCCGCATCACGGCATTGCAGCAGCTGCGCATCTCGTTCAGCGGAAAATATTCGTACGCCGGCCGCGCCACAACAAAGGAGACTCCGTTGCCGGGCATAGTGCGGATGAGGCGGTCGAGGGCATCGTCGCCACGCTCGTCGGCGAAAAGCGACTCCCAGCGAATCGCTCCGCCGGGAACGAGCGCAGGCGGCGGAGGCTCAATTTGCAGTGGCCGGGAGTTTGCGCGGATGTAAGTGCCACGTCCGACGTGGCCCTGGATGAGGCCTTCCGATTCGAGTTCGGCATAAGCATTGGCGACGGTGGTGCGGTGCACGCCGAGATGCTGCGCGAGCTCGCGGCTGGCGGGAATGCGGTCTCCGGGACGCAATTCCCCGGCATGGACCAGCGCACGAAGCTGATCGCAGAGCTGCACGTAGAGCGGTATGTGGCTTTCGCCTTGGAGTTGTAGTGGGAGCATTGGCTCTCCTGAAGGAGCCAATATACCTGGGGATTATAGCTGGTAAAGAGCCAAATTGTCTCTACGGCTCCTGGGAGGAGCACCGTCCAACGCGTTTTCACAGCTCTATCGGTGCCAGCCAAGACCTTGGGATCGTGCAAGGACAGCTCCGCTTCCTGCCGGCTTGAGCTCTATTTGATTGCAGGCGCGACATAGAACAGATCAGGTTCCCAGACTATGCGGAATGGCACGCGCCGTGGCTGCATTCAGTCATGGTTCGAACGAGCGCTACTTTGTGCCGCTGCTTTCGCCGAGCTTGCGCAAGCGATCCTGCAGCTTGCGCCGCAGCGTGGAAGGCGTATTGGGGTTGAAGGCGACGAGATACCACAGCGGCTGGCTGCGATCACGCGAAAGCCACGCCAGCGTGGCGGGATCGGCATTGGGATGCCGCGCCACATTTTCGCGTATGGCGCCGTACGGATGCCGCGCGAGGCGGCTGAGCGTCTTGGCGGAAACCTTGGGGTGCTCGCTGATCAAACGCAGCAGATAAAAATCCGATTTGGGCGCCTGCTTCACCAATTTTTCCAGCTGCTCGGCGCTCGCTTCGGCGCTCAGCACCATGCCGATCTTCTCGTCCCACGAGGAGTTCACTTCGTTCAGCTCTTTGGTGCGCGCGTGGATCAACTCCTCGAGCACGCGACGTTCGTGATTGCGGCGCGCCGGAGGCAACTGCGAACCTTCGAGCGAATCGAGCACGCGCAGCAGGTGCTGGCGCTCGCCAAAGACGATCTGCGTGGTGCGGTTCGAGGGGTTCTGGCCTTCGTTTTGTACCAGATCTGAGCGTCTCATGAGAACCTCATTCCGCGATTGCGAGTTCGCCGGCCAATTCTGCCAGCTCTTCGTCTCGGATATACAAATTGGTGGAATCAAGTGCGGTCCCGGCTTCAATGGTTTTCTTTAAATGCAGCCCCGCCAAATCGATCTTTTCTTCGCGGCTCAGGCTGCGCCTCCGCTCTTGAAAGCTCTTTTTTAACGCTTCTCCGGAGATGCCTACGGCCACCTCTTCGGCTGCTGCCGCGGATGAATCAGAGGCGCGCGTAAGCCGGAAGAAATACAGTTCCGGGCGGTCGCCCATGGTCAAAAAGCCTGCCCGCAGGAACTCCCCTATGCGCCGAATACCGTCGGGCGCGGTCGCCTCGAAGCGTTCAAAAAGTGGCTCGTACGTCACCGAGAATTATGCCGCCTGAGTAAATCCGGAGTAAAGCATGGCTGCCTCCCTTGATTTCCAAGTCGGCAATACGTCTCCGGCGCCGAAGCGGCCTAACTAACGGGAATGACGAGGGTGCGGAAACTCGAGAAAGGGGTTGGTGGCGCGCTCTTCGCCAATCGTGGTGATCGCGCCATGGCCCGGATAGACGATGGTCTCTTCGGGCAGGCCCAGCAACTTCTGGTGAATCGAACGCAGAATCTGCTCGAGCGAGCCGCCCCACAAGTCGGTTCGGCCGATGCTGCCGGCAAAAAGCGTGTCTCCGGCCAGCAGCTTTCCGGGATCGGCGTTGCCGCTGTCACTCTGCCGCGGAGCGAGATAGAGAGAGACGCTCCCGGGCGTATGCCCGGGCGTGTGCAGCACACTGGCCGCGAACCCTCCCCAACGCAGCGTGTCCCCCTCGCGCAGCAACGTATCGACGCTGGCGGGATCGGGAGCGCGCATGCCGATAAATGCCGCCTGCATGTCCAGATGGCGATAGAGCTCCATATCGTCGCCGTGCATCAGCACAGGCGCGCCGGTGGCCTGCTGCATCTTGCGCAAGCCGCCGACGTGGTCGATATGCGCGTGCGTGCTGACGATGGCCTTCACGGTGAGGGCGTGCTTCGCCAGGATTTGCAGAATCCGATCGGCTTCATCGCCGGGATCGACGACCAGTGCTTCTCGCGTCTCCGGATCGCCGATGATCGAGCAATTGCATTGCAACAAGCCGACCGGCAGGATTTCGTGGATGATCTTCTTATCACGTCATGGTTAGCGATAGTAGACACGTTCAGCCATGGAATTGACTATAGCATCGGCGGCCGTAAACCGGCTTCCGAGCGCTTCTGCTAAACTGATTCATGATCATGAAATTCACGGACTGCCGATGAGCATGGAAACTCCCCTCGGGGAATTGCATCGCGCGGCGGGCGCGGAATTCGCCGAATACTTCGGAGTGCGTTTGCCCGCACATTTCGGCGATCCTCTGGCCGAGTATCACGCGGCACGCAATGGCGTAGCGCTGATCGACACCAATTTTCGCGCGGTATTCGCGCTCACGGGTCCCGATCGCGTGCGCTACCTCAACGCCGTCACCACGGGCAACATTCGCGATCTCACGCCGGGCCAGAGCGAGCTGGGACTGCTGCTCAATGCGCAGGGCCACATGCTTGCCGAGATCGTTACGCTCGCGCTCGAGGATCGCCTGCTTTTGCTTGGCCATTCCGCTGTGGGGCCGAAAACGTTCGAGATTCTGGACAAGTTCATCATCATGGATGATGCCACCCTTACCGACGAAAGTGCGCACACCGCGACGCTGGCGATCGAAGGGCCGAGAGCGGAGGAGTTGATCCGAGAATTGACTGGGCTGGAACTTGCGCAGCTCGCCATTGGCGAACACCAGGCGACGGCCATTAAAAGTTCGGGCGCGTCAATTCCGTGCCGAGTTCTGCGGCACTCCCTTTTCGGCTTTCCGGGCGCAGAACTCCTGCTACCCAGAGAGTCGCTGGCCGCCGCGTGGCAAACGCTGGCCAAGGGCGCGAGCGCGCGAGGCGGCTCGCCCATCGGTTATCGAGCGCTGGAGATGCTTCGGCTCGAGGCGGGCGTTCCCTGGTTCGGCGCCGATTTCGAGGAACATCACATTCCGCACGAGGCTGGCGTCGAATCGACGCACATCAGCTTCACCAAGGGATGCTACACGGGACAGGAGATCGTGGAACGAGTTCGCTCGCGCGGACACGTCAACCGGCGACTTACCCGGCTGAAATTCGACACGTCGGAAACGCCGAAGCCCGGAGCGGCGGTTTTCGCCAGCCAGGGAACCGGCTCTGGAACGGAACTAGTCGAGGCCGGCCAGGTCACCAGCGCAGCGTTCTCCCCTTTGGCAGGAAGCGCCATCGGCATGGCTTACTTGCGGCGTGAATCCCTGAAGCCCGGCATCACTCTGCAATGCGAAAACGCGACCGCAGAGGTCATCAGCCCGCCACAGCTCGCCAAGATCGGCGAATTGCGTTGAGGCTTCCTGACTGCTTGACCCAGGCTTGGTTGTTTCGAGGATTTTCCGCGGTCTGATCAGGCCAGATTGAGCGCTCTCTTGAAACTGCCGCGCTCGTTTTCGATCTTTTTCTGCAATTGCAGGATGCCGTAGAGAAGCATTTCGGGACGCGGCGGGCAGCCCGGAACGTAGACGTCGACGGGAATGACCTGATTGACTCCCTGCACCACGGCGTAGTTATTGAAGACTCCGCCGGAAGTGGCACAGACACCCATGGAAATGACCCATTTCGGTTCCGGCATCTGTTCGTAGAGCTGGCGGATGACCGGGGCCATTTTCTGCGAGACGCGCCCCGCGATGATCATCAGATCGGCCTGTCGCGGAGAGGGACGAAAAACTTCGGCGCCGAAACGAGCGATGTCATAACGGTCGGCGGCCATGGACATCATCTCGATGGCGCAGCAGGCCAAGCCAAACGCCAGGGGCCAGAGCGAGCTCTTGCGCGCCCAGTTGACGGCTTTATCGAGCTCGGTCAGGACAATCCCGTCGTTATGAAGGATCTTGGTGAGATCCTCGGGTCTGTCGAGAGTTACTTTCCGTCCGCCATTCACGCTCATCGTTTCTTACCGAACCGGGATTACCGGCCTCAGGGTTACCAATTTCGGGACCAACCTCACTTATATGTTCTCATGCAGCCGCCGTATCACCAAATCGCGCCGTCGCAAACGCTATGCACGCAGCACGATCTTGCCAAACTGCTCGCGCTGTTCGAGGCGCTGGTGGGCCTGCACCGCCTCGGTCCAGCGGGAAGACACGGTCGATCACGGGCCGCAGCCGCTTTTCGCCCACGAGCTTCAAGACGGTGTAAAGTTCGGCGCGGCTGCCCATGTAGGAGCCGAGCAGCGAGAGCTGGCGAGCGAAGAGATAGCGCAAATCGAGCTGCGCGGCGAAACCGGTGGTGGCGCCGCAGGTGACCAGGCGTCCGCCGGTCGCGAGGCTGAGAATGCTCTGCTCCCAGGTTGCCGTGCCCACGTGCTCGAAGACCACGTCGACGCCGCGCTTGCCGGTGAGGCGCCTTACTTCATCGGAGATTTTTTGCTGCGCATGGTCGATCACTTCATCGGCGCCGAGCTCGCGCGCCTTATCGAGTTTTGCGCGGCTGCCCGCGGTGGCAATGACGCGCGCGCCGGTCAGCTTGGCGATTTGAATCGCGGCGCTGCCGACGCCGCTGCCCGCGCCAAGCACGAGCACCTCTTCGCCGGGCTGCAGCCGCGCTCGTGCCACGAGCATATGCCAGGCAGTGACAAACACGAGCGGCACGGCCGCGGCCTCTTCAAACGATAAGCCGGCCGGCATGGGAAGCACGTTTACCTCCGGGCGCGAGAACGTATTCGGCGCAGCCGCCATCGCGGCCGTAGCCGAAGATCGTGTAATTGCGACACTCGTTGTCCCTTCCGGCGGCGCAGGCCGCGCACTGGCCGCAGGAGACACCCGGGGCAAGAACCACCTTGTCGCCGACGCGCACTCGCTTGGCGAGCGCGCCGACTTCAGCGACTTCGCCTGCGATATCGCTTCCCGGAACGAGGGGCAGCCGAAATTCCACGCCGTTGAGGCCGCGCCGGACCCAGAGGTCCAGATGGTTGAGCGCGCAGGCGCGAACGCGAACCAAAACGTCGGCGGGGCCGGGCTTGGGCTGGGCAATGTCGGCTGAGCGCAAGACTTCGGGCCCGCCGTGCTTGGGAATCAGGATGGCCTTCATGTATTCGCCACGGAGGTGGTTATTTCGCGCCTTGTTCGGCCCCTTCGGCAACGGCCTGGAGGGCGTCGCCGATCAGGCAGGCGGCTTTCCACTCATCGAGGAAGACGGCGTCGAGCTTGCGGTAAAAGTCGATCGCGGCAGTATTCCAATCCAGCACTTCCCAGCGCACGCAGAAGTAGTTCTCTCTCCAGGCGATTCCCGCCACATGCGCGATCAGCGCTTTGCCGATACCCTGCTTTCGAAACTGCGAGCGGACGAAAATATCGTCGAGAAAGAGTCCCGCACGCCCCTGAAATGAAGAGTAAAACTCAAAGAAGAGCGCATAGCCCACGGGTTGGCCGTCTGACTCTGCGATGACGGCGCGAAATTTCGGATCGGAGCCAAAACCGTCGCGAGCGATGTCTTCCGCGGTTACACCAGCTTCGTGGTCCACGCGCTCGTACTGGGCTAGCTCATGGATTAACGTCGCGAGCAGCGGAACATCTCGAACGGTCGCCGGACGAATGGAAATCATCGGTGAGATTCCTAATGGAGCCTGCAAAGGCGCGATTATAGCGAATGCGGCAGCAACTGTCGCCGTCAAATGGCCGGCCGGCTTCTCCTTCCCTTCGGGTTTCCCGCGGGGGCTTCAAGCCGCATTCCCGAAATGGACTCTTTCCCGGTGGCAGGGATTGTCCGCGCATGCATATTCCCGTGGAATTTGCGGAGGCCAAACGAGGGAAGACGCCTTAGACCACACGCATAGAGTGAGGAAAACCGGCACTTGTGGGCCTCCTGCATGCTTTCTTGAAGGCAACTGGCTATCGGATCAGTTCCCAGGCGATCGGTGATTCTGTTCTCGTTCCGAGTTGGCTTTGGCCATGCTTGTGCTCGTAATTAATGATTAAGCTCATTCAAGGCCGAAGAGTATCTAATTAAGGAACACAAATGAAACCAATCAGTTGGGTGGCGATTTTGCTGATCGTCGTGGGTGCACTGGCGCTCGTCTATCAAGGCATCAATTACACTCGCGAGAAAAACGTTCTGGATGTGGGATCGGTACATCTCACGGCAGAGACTCACGAGCGAATTGCCATTCCTCCGATTGTCGGATGGCTGGCATTGGCTGGCGGCCTCGCCTTGCTGGTGGTGGGGGCAAAAAACAAGTCATAGTCCGGACTATATATGCGGGCTTTCGGCATCGAATTGCCAGGGCACGTAAAGGGGCGAATGGTGCTGGAAGAGTTGGGCTCCTAAATGAACAGGTCGGAGCGTAATTAAACCAAACACAGTTGAGGCAAATGCTCGTTGCGACGCCACGTGCGATGAACGACTGGCGCTGCGATTACCCGGTGACGGAGGTTCATGATGAGACGAATCGGATTTGTCAGCACAGGAGTTTTGCTGCTGCTCGGGGTCACTACCCTCCCCTACGCAAGGCCGCCGCAAGACAGGGATAAACAACAGCAAGAAAAAGACAAGCCGCGACAAGACCAGAACAGACAGCAGCAACAGCGTGGGCAGCAACCTCAGAACCAGCAACAGACACCGAGGCAGCCGCAACCGCAACAACCCCAAAATCCGCAGCAGGTGCCGCGGCAGCCACAACCGCAGCAAGGGCAGATCCGGCGGGAGTCGCAGCCGGAACAGGGCAGGCAACAGCAAGAGCGTGGTCAGCAGCAGCAGCAAGACCAGGTCCGGCGGCAACAACAAGAACGCAGTCAGCAACAGCCAGAACCCCGGAGCCCGCAGCAAGTCCCGAGGCAGCCGCAGCCTCAACAAGGTCAGATCCGGCAGCAGCAGGTGCCGCGTCAGGAGCAGGCCAATCGATCGTCAGAGCAAACGCGACGCGCGCAGGGCGACCAAAGGGGAGTCTGGCAAGAGCATCGCGCGCGTAGCTTCCAAACCGAGCACCGCACCTGGCAACAACGCGGCGGCTACAGAGGCTACCGCATTCCAGAGGACCGTTATCGCGTTTACTTCGGCCGGGATCACGGGTTCCGCATCTACAGTTACCCTGTGGTTATCGTTGGCGGCTATCCTCGCTTCCAATATGGCGGCTTCTGGCTTAGCGTCCTTGACCCCTGGCCAGAATACTGGGAGAACAACTGGTACAACAACGATGACGTGTATATTGATTACTCCGGGGATGGCTACTACCTGTACAACCGCAGGTATCCCGGGGATCGAATCGCAATTTCGGTCTCGCTGAACTAGATTGAAGAGCCGCGCGGCGGGAGCGATCTTGCCGCGCGGTGAGGCCAATCGAAACTGAGTTTCTGAACGATTAGCGGAGCAAGTCATCGGATATCGGAGCAAGCATCGGGTCTAGAATCGGGGCCAGGATCGGAGCAAGGTGCGATGGGCAGCAAGCAACACGGCGTAGGCGGGAAATGGCCAGCGAGAACGTGTGCCTTGGCGCTGGTGCTCTTTTTATGTTTTGGCTGGCCGGCGCGGAGTGCGGCCTACGCCGTCCTGTCGCATGAAGCCATCATCGACAGCGCATGGGACACCAATATCCGCCCGTTACTTTTGAAGCGGTTTCCCGACGCTACGCCGGAGGAACTCAAAGAAGCGCACGGCTACGCATATGGCGGCGCGATTATCCAGGACATGGGTTATTACCCGCACGGAAGCCATTTTTTCAGCGATTTGACGCACTACGTGCGGAGCGGAGACTTTATCCTGGCGCTGCTGCGCGACGCCAAGGATCTTGACGGCTACGCGTTTGCGCTCGGCGCGCTGGCTCACTATGCCGCGGACAACGACGGCCACCGCATCGGCACGAATCGTGCGGTCCCCATCCTGTATCCCAAGCTGAAAAAGAAGTACGGCGACCGGTAACGTACGAACAAGACCCGCTGGCACACGTGAAGACGGAATTTGGATTCGACGTTCTGGAGGTCGCGCAGGGACGTTACGCTCCGGATAGTTACCACGACTTTATCGGCTTTGGCGTTTCCGCCCCGCTGCTGGAACAAGCGTTTCAGGAAACGTACGGCATGGACCTCAAAGAGGTTCTCTCTGACGAAGACAAGGTGCTGGGCTCCTACCGCCATGACGTCAGCCAGCTTCTGCCCAAAGCGACGCGCATCGCCTGGAGCCTGAAGAAAAACGAGATCATGAAAGACCAGCCGGGCATCACGAAAAAGAAGTTTCTCTACAATCTCTCGCGTGCCAGCTATCAAAAGAACTGGGGGAAGATCTATCAGCAGCCTACTTTTGGCGAAAAAGTTCTGGCCACTCTTGCGAGGATTGTCCCCAAAATCGGCCCGCTAAAAGTGCTTCAGCTGCGGACGCCCACCCCGGAGACCGAACGCATGTTCGAAGCCAGCTTCAATGCGACTCTGGATCGCTACAAGAAGATGCTCGCCCAGGTAGGCACCGGCCAGCCCGATTTACCAAACGACAATTTCGACACTGGCGCGGTCACGGGGCCGGGAATATATCGCCTCAACGATGAGGCGCACGCAAAATTGCTCGACACGCTCGCAAAGCAGAACTTTACCGGCGCTTCTCCGGAGCTTCGGGCCGAAATCTCTGGAGTTCTACGCGCATGCGGATGCCCCGTATTCCACCAAGCGAAATCGCAAGGCATGGGCGAAAGTTCAGGCCCAGCTCGAGCAACTGAAGACTGCGGCTCCTCCCGTGGTTTCGGCGGGCGCGGACGCGGCTCCCGTACCAGCGCAACGCGCCGAGTAACGCTCTTTCGCAAGCCTAGTTCCCTTTCGCCAAGTTTCCGTCGCCACATCCAGGGTCTTCCGACCGATCTATATTCTTTCGTCATTTGTTTTCGAAGTCACAAAAATAGAATCAGTCCAACTTTTTTCCGGCAGATACAGCTGCCGGCCATTTGCGTGATAGTGTTGCCGGACGATGATACGAGTGGTGGCAGGAATCATTGAGCGGGACGCGAGGGTGCTGATTTGCCAGCGGCGCGCGGGTAAGTCGCTGGGGCTAAAGTGGGAATTCCCGGGCGGCAAAATGCGACCCAGCGAAACGCCACGCCAGGCGCTGGAGCGAGAGTTGCGCGAAGAGTTGGGTGTAGCAACGAAAATCGGGAACGTGGTGGATGCGGTGCGGCATCGATATCCGGAGATGCCGGACACCGTACAGGTGGTTTTTATGCAAGCGGAACTATGCGAGCCGTTGTTTTCAGCGACGCAGCCCGGAAAACCAGGCGGTGCATTCGAGCGCGTGGTGTGGGCCGGCAGGGCCGAGTTGCGGCGTTACGATTTTTTGGCTGCGGATCGCCGCTTGATTGGGCGGCTGGTGAGCGGAGAGTAGGCTTTTCGCGATTCGCTTTTTGCCATGCGGCGCCTCGCCCTCGACTTTTTTGCGGCGCGAGCGCATGCTGGGAACGACAGGCGGACGGAGGGTAAGAATGAAGGAATGCACGCACACCGACCAAATTCGAAACGTAAAGCCTCAGACAAATGGGTGTGAAGAATGCCTGAAAATGGGCGACACGTGGGTTCACTTGAGATTGTGCATGACGTGCGGCCATGTAGGCTGTTGCGATTCGTCGAAGAACAAGCACGCGACGAAACACTTCCACCGCGCCAAGCACCCGATCATGAGATCCATTGAACCGGGCGAAGCGTGGGGCTGGTGCTTCATCGATGAGGTGGAACTTGACTTCGCCTGACTGGCCCGCGCTGGCGTTTTCAGATTGGGAGGCAACCTGCGACACGCTGCACATGTGGACGCAGATCGTGGGAAAGACGCGGCTGGCGCTCACCCCACTGGAGAATCACTGGTGGAACGTGACGCTGTACGTCACCCCGCGGGGGCTGACAACTTCGGCGATTCCGTTTCGGCACGAGAGTTTCGACGTGGAGTTCGACTTTATCGCGCACCAGCTCGCGATTCGAACGAGCCAAGGCAAAGAACGGAAAATTGCGTTGATGCCGCGCTCGGTTGCGGATTTCTACAAAGAGTATATGGCCAGCCTGCACTCGCTTGGAATCGAAGTGACCATCCATAGAAAGCCCGAAGAGTTCGACGACCCCACGCCGTTTGACGAGGATCAGCACCACGCTTCCTATGACGTCAAATATGTCGAGAGTTTCCGGCGGATCCTGATGAATTCGGATCGGATTTTCAAGGCGTTCAGGGCGCGCTTCATCGGCAAGTGCAGCCCGGTGCATTTTTTCTGGGGTTCTTTCGATCTGGCCGTGAGCCGGTTTTCGGGCCGGCGCGCACCACAACGCGCGGGCGCCGACGCGATGACCCAAGAGGGCTACTCGCACGAAGTGTCCAGTTGCGGATTCTGGCCGGGCGACCGCAGGTTCAAGAATGCGGCCTTTTATGCCTACATCGCACCGAGCCCCGCGGGACTCGACAAAGAGAGCATCCAGCCAAAGGCGGCGTACTTCGATACTCAATTAGGGGAGTTCATTTTCAAGTACGACGATCTGCGCGCAGACTCAGCGCCGGAGCAATCCCTGCTGGAGTTCTGCCAAAGCACCTACGAAGCGGGAGCGACCCTCGCCCACTGGGATCGCGAAGCGCTCGAACGGACGCCACCGAAAGCCAGCCAGACAGCCCACTAAAACTTCAGGACGGCACGGACCAGCCGCCGTCGACAACGAGTACCTGCCCGGTGACGAATGAGGCGCCGATCAGGTAGCTGACGGCGTTGGTAATATCTTCAGCGGTGCCGGTGCGGCGCAAAGGGGCTTTCTGAATGCCGAGCTCGGCAAGGTCAGGTGCGTCGTCGGGGAATGAGATGGTTCCAGGGGCGATGGCGTTTACGGTAATGGCTGGGGCCAAAGCGCGAGCCAGACAGCGCGTCAGCATGATCACACCCGCCTTCGAAACGCTATAAGCGGTGTATTTGGGCCAGGCGAGCAATCCACCGAGCGATGCGAAATTGACGATGCGGCCGCGGCCGCTTTGCGCCAGCAGGGGCGCGGCAGCTTGAGCGCAAAAAAATTGCGCTTTCAGATTAGCGTCCAGGATGGCATCCCATTGCGCTTCGCGGGTCTGTCCGACAGGTGTGGAGGAAAAGACGCCGGCGTTGTTAATGAGAATGTCCAAGCGTCCGAAGGTCTGCTCCACCTGCTTGAAGAGAGCATCGATTTCGGCGATGCGCGTGAGCTCGGCTTGCAGGCAAACGGCTTCGCCGCCTCCCCGAACGATTTCCGCGACGACTGACTGAGCTTCGGCCTGCGAATCGCGATAGTGCACGACGGTACGAGCGCCATCGGCCGCCAGGCGCATGGCGATGGCGCGACCGATGCGGCGTCCTGCGCCGGTGACTAAAGCAACCTGTCCCTGGAGCGGTTTCACGTTCGAGGAATTTAACACAGAGAAGCAGGGCGCGCGCCGCTTTGAGGCACCGGCTTCCCTTGCGCCTTGAGGGCTGCGACAATCGGACGGCTCGCATTCAGGAGGCACGATGAAGCTGGATCTGCTGGCGATGGCCGCGCATCCCGATGACGTGGAACTGACCTGCGGCGGCACACTGATCAAGATGGCGCGGCGCGGCTATGCGGTAGGAATTCTGGATCTGACAGGAGGAGAGATGGGCACGCGCGGATCCGTAGAGACGCGCCGCAAGGAAGCTGCGGCAGCGGCCCGGATCCTGGGCGTGGCTCATCGCGAGAACCTGGGGCTCCCGGACGCACATCTGGAGATGCGCATGGAATACAAGCTGGCGATCGCGCGGCGAATCCGCGCGCTGCGCCCGCGCACGGTGATCCTGCCGTACTGGGAGGGGCGACACCCCGACCACTACACGGCGTCCCGATTGGGCTATGAGGGCTGTTTTCTGGCGGGGCTTAAACGGCTGGACATGGAAGGCGAGCCTTACCGGCCATTCAAGGTCCTGTATTCAACCACGTACGATCGCAGCGTGCGGCCTTCTTTCGTCGTGGACATCTCGCGGGAATTTGAGCGGCGAACACGGGCGATCATGGCCTACGGGTCGCAGTTCAAGCCGAAGGGACGCGAGCGGCGTTCGAAGGTTTATTTGCCACTCGACCGGCTGGTGCACGAAGTTCATCTGGTGGCGCGGTTCTACGGCGAGATGATCGGGGTCGAGCACGCCGAACCCTTTTTGACGAAAGAAGTGATGCAGGTCGAGGACGTGGTGGAGCTGCCGGTCCGTTCGATCTAGGGCTCAGAGCGCAGTTGCTGCGGCCCTAAGCCCTGACCGTGATTCCTATGATTTGCGGTAGGCCAAGCCGAGAAGCGCTACCAAACCGGTGGCAAGAAGCACCAGGCTGGAAGGCTCCGGTGTAGCGCACACTCGGCGTAACGGTTAAATCGAACCTGCAGTCGTCCGCGATGGCGCCACAGATCGGCAAGCCGCTAAACGTGATGGTTGCGCCGGGATTCCAAAAATCACCGCTGACTAGCCCCGCTGGCGGGCCGTAAGTCGCACTAACGCCTGAAACGGTCCCCAGTGCACCGCTAATCGAGCACGACGCATTCGGAATTCCCCCGCTTTGGCAGTCCAAAGACTCATTGAATGCGAGGGGACCATTGAACGCGAGGTTTGCGCCGAACGGCAACGTGAAAGAGTCGATTCCGGTGTCGTTGTCCAGCCGATAGACAACAGAGGAAGTAAGCGAAATGCTTTGGGTCCCGGCTTCCAAGGCCGACAAACTATATGCGAACCCGCCAATACAAGTCGTTCCGCCCTCGCACGCAGTGAAGCTGCTGATTCCAATGGTTTCCGCGGAAGCACGAGGCGCCAGGAAAAGCACCAACGCAAAAACGGCTATCGCGACTTTGAAGACTCCCGAGGCAAAGAAACGGTAGTTCATCATATTCCCCCAGAACTTCGGCGAAAAGACAGAATTCGGACTTCACACTGCGGGCTAGTAATGGCAATACTAGCAATTCTGGTACCAGCGTCCTCTTCATGCCCAAATGTTTATTATCCTGCTTATTTTATGTTAGTTAGCGCGGCCGAGGCTGGAGTGCAGCGCGGCAATGCTGCAAGGTTTTGCGCACTAGGGCTAGCGTGCTGGCGAGTATTTGAGTCAATGCGATTGTTGGTTGACTCAGAATTCGTCGGAATCCTGAGCCATGGAGAAACCCGGGAGCCCCTGGCTCGTGCCCTTCCGTTGCACCTTAACGCGGAGGACGGCCGAGGCTTCGTTGCCGGTTGGGCGGAGGATGGCAAAGGTAGCCAATGCTTCGCTGTAAAGACGCGTGACAAGAAAGCTCTCCTCGCTATCGGCTTTCTTCCAGACCTGGCCCACCTGTATTTTGGGAACAGACATGTTTTTCCGAGCGAGGGCGCGCTGCGGGCCTCGCGGTTTTGGCCCCTATACCGCTATTTCGCGGCAGAATCTGCGTTCACAAGAATTCTGGGGGAGGCACCTGCCGGTGTCAACCTGACCGAAGGTACAGGTTTACTTTGGGTACCTATCCCGGGTCGGAAGCCCCGAGCATCGACTCTACATGTTTACGATGATTATGGAAAAAGGCAGGAAACCCTGGCCAGGAAGGGGTCATCATACGGGAAGCGTTGGAAAAAGTGTCTGCTTCTATATCTTTAACCTTCGCGGAGCCCGCGTAGATGTATAATTGCAGGGAGCAGACCTGGCGGAGCAAACCATGAGACAGTCACGTATGGCAGTTCGTTTCGGGGCTTTCGCGAGCCGGAGCTTTTTGGGACTGGCTTTGTCGGCGGTTCTTGCCTTCCCCATTCTCGCAGCGCCGCAGGCGCCATCGCAGCCAGCACCACCCCCGGCGAACCCGGCGCCCCAAACGGCGCCAGCGCCAGATCCCGGTCCGCAGCAACCGGCTCCGCCCTCCGCGCCCTCGAAGAGCGAGGCGCAGCCATCGCAACCAAAAGATTCACAAGATAAAGCGCCGATACCGCAAAAGGACAAGCCCGACGTCAAGACGGGCTCGAAACAGGATGTGGATGCGATCGGCAACCGGGGCGTCGGCAAAGGGGTCAACTTCTATTCACTGGAGCGCGAGATGGCGCTGGGCAAGAGCCTGGCGCAGGAAGTGGAGCGCTCGTCGAAGCTGATCGACGATCCGGTTGTGAGCGAATACGTAAACCGCGTGGGGCAAAACCTGGTCCGCAATTCGGACGCGAAGGTTCCCTTCACGATCAAGGTGATCGACTCCGATGTGGTCAACGCGTTTGCGCTGCCGGGCGGATTTTTCTACGTGCATAGCGGACTGATCCTGCGCGCCGATTCAGAAGCGGAGTTGGCGGGCGTGATGGCACACGAGATCGCTCACGTGGCCGCGCGGCATGGCACCAAGAACGCGACCAAGGGCGAAATCGCGCAGATGGCCACGATTCCGCTGATCCTGCTCGGCCCGGGCGGCTGGGCGGGGTACGGACTTTACGAGGGACTAAACTTCGCGATCCCCATGTCGTTCTTGAAGTTTTCCCGCGACGCGGAATACGAGGCCGACTACCTGGGCTTGCAGTATATGTACGCGGCAGGCTACGACCCGAACGCGTTCGTGACTTTCTTTGAGAAGGTCGAGGCGGAGGAGAAGCGGCAGCCGGGGACGGTGCCGAAGTTTTTCTCCACGCACCCGCCTACACCGGAACGCGTGGTGTCCATTCAGAAAGAGATCGGCAACGTGTTGCCGGCGAGGGATCAGTACATCGTAACGACGTCGGAATTCGACACGGTGAAGTCGCGGCTGCGGCGAATCGAGAACCGAAACAAACTCCAGGACGACAAAACCAATAGAGACAAGCCGACGCTGCGAACGCGTACAGAGCGCCAGCCGCAAACAGGTGCGGGCGGGCAGCAGCCCACCACGCAAAGCGGCGATCCTTCCGAAGATCCCGACCGGCCAACGCTGAAGAAGCGGCCGGAGGATACGAACAACCAGTAAGAGTCAGCAGCAGGCCGAGATTCGAGAGGCGCCCGCGTTTGCGAGCGCCTCTTTTTTGTTTCGATCGGTGTTTATTTCCGCGCGTCCGATCGCGGGTCCGGGATCCGGCGGCGCTACTGAGAGCTGCTGGGTTGGTGGGTAATGTGGGTAATGCCCATCCGGCGCATCTCGTCGGCATAATACTTGCGATAGAGCACTTCCCATTCCTCGCTGCCCTCGGCAATCTCTTTCTTCTGCGAGGCAATCTTCTGGCGCACCTGCGCATCCATCTGCTCTTCCTCCTTGAGGAGAGCGAGCAGGATCTCCACGATATTCTGGCGAATGGTGGCTCGATCTTCGATGAATTCGACGTCGTCGCCCCCAACCAGGACGTCGGTAATGATGTGGGACAACCGTACAGTCTTTTCGCGGCTCAATCGCATAGATGGGGGCGCATAGCTAGGGCGCGGGGTCGGCCGCCAGACGAGCGCAAGACTCACGCAGATGTGGCGTCAACGAAGAATTAATTTACGCTGTCGCGCCAGTTCACCTTTCACTTTTTTGTACATCTCCTGATAAGACGCGCCGGTGCGACGCATCTCGTCGGCATGCTTGTTGAGGATTTCGCGAACCTCTTCATTCAGGCGGTCTTCGAGGCTAATCTCCTCGGTCATTTTCACGCGGAGGCGCTCGGCAAGCACGGCGGGATCGCCGGTTTCGATCATCTTGTTGGAGAGCAACCGCTTGACCACCTCGGTGGCCATGTAGCCGACATAATCGCGTTGCAACAACATGATCGATCAAGCTCCGTCTGAAAACTTGTGCGTTTCGAGTCTACTGGCTGGCGAGAGAGAGTGTCAAGGAATGACGGGGGTTAGAACACGGCGGGAGCAATTCGGCTACACCGAAAACCACATTTCGATGATGTTTTTCGGGACTTGGTACAAAACTGAACTGTCCGAAGGTCCTGTTCAGTGATTTGTCAGGACGAAGTTCGCTTCGATCGGTGTCCGCGTGGCGAGAGGCTTACCATCAGGTCCGACCGCTGGCTTGAATCGCCAGCCGCGAACAGTCTGCACCGCCGAATCGGTAAGGCCGCCGCCCAGTGGCCTAACTATAGAAATCTGCTCTGCCATGCCCTGCTCCGTAATCGTGACTACCAGCAAAACGATACCTTCGATCCTCTTGGCTCGAGCTTCGTCCGTAAACTGCGGTTCGGGACATTTTTCGCAGGAGGGAAACTCTCCTTTCCGACCAGCGTTGCGCACCCTGGGAACGACCAGCGCAGGGCCATCTGCCGATTGCCGGAAAATCAATGGCTCCGTACTCGAATCCGAAGCGGGTCGCTTGAGCTTGGCCTTAAACTCACCCAGTGTCATACGCTTAGTTAAGTCTGTCACAGCCGCGCTCACTTCATATCCACCCTCGATACCGGTCAATGACTCAGTAACCATGACGTCGGCTCCGAGATCGACTGCTGCCGGTTCTACTGCACCCGTATAGCCGTCTACCGGCAGCAGCCCGTGTTTTGGAAGGAGTGGCAGAATGTCCGTGCGCGTCAGTAGCTGTACGCCCGGAATTGCTGTTTGAAGTTCGGCGCGTATTTTCTGATCGAGCGATCCGCAAATATTCGCATCTAGAAGGCAGCCCTGTACCGTCATGACGAGCACATTGTGAGCTTGCGTCTTGGCTACACGCTCGACGGCGCGCCGGGCAAGGTCATCGATAGTGGAGTCGTTCGGCCGGTTTTGCGCGCATGACCATAAAGGGAACAGGGCGACACAAAGGAAAGTCGCTAGGAGGCTTGGCGAACGCTTTTTCATAGGTCCCTCGAAGTCTAACTCGACTTGGCAACTTCTTCGGCCAAGTCCTAGTAAGTCTCCTTCTCGGAATGTGGCCGCGCGCTACGAAGCGCGGTATATCTCTCGTTCGCCGGGTGCGTCCAAGATTTCGCGGACCTTGCCGACAAATTCCTGGGGTAGAAACGGCTTCGCCAAAAAGAACGACTGCCTGCCGAGCTTCATTTGCGGGAGAACATGATCGTTTAGATATCCGGAAACGTACAGGACCCTAAGGTCGGGCGCCCGTTGTTGCAGCTCCCTCGCCAGATCCAAGCCATTCATGTCGGGTCATGACAACGTCGGCGACCAGCAGCTCTATGGGCTTTTGCTCTTGTAGAACCGCTCGATCGCTTCCGATCCTGAGCTTGCCGTCAAGGACGCTGTATTCGTCCCACGTGGGGTCGGCAGCTCAGCCGCTGATTTATTGGGCCTTGACGGCGCGCAAGCGAACTTGTCCAACGCGCAAAGCCGCGTTAACGAAGTCGCGAAAAGCCGCGTACTTCTCCGCCGGGATGCGGCTAGACGTGAAGGAAAGACGTTTCCGTGGTGAGAACCGTGTTCCCGTCGGCCGAATATTCCACTTCCAGGGCGCCGAACTCCGATTTGACCGAAACGCTTTGAGGCAAGCCCGCCACGCGCATATCGGCCGGCAACTCGATGCGATATTCGCCCTTCAAGTGGTACGGAGTTCCAAGTTCCATCGGCAGCACGCGTGGCCGGGGGCTGATTTCGGGAACCGAAATTCCCGCCAGAAACAGAGGCTGAAAAAACCAGCTATCGCCCGTCGAGGCGCTCACGAAATTGCCGGAAAAGGAGAACTTTTCCACGATCTGGCTGCCATTGTCGTCCCTTCCAACAACCGACGCCTCGCGGAAAGCCGTCTGGTTCGCGTAGCGGGCTACCCGTTCTTCGAACGTCCTCAACAATTCCTCTTGCGAGCGATTGCGGTAAAAAGAATGGCGGCTGGCATTGAAAGCGCCGAGATATTTTTCCTGCACCGATACCGTGCCGTTGCCATCGGAGCTCAGCCGCAGATTGGCCTGGTATTCGATGCCGCTCCTCTCCACCGGAGTTTCCGGAATGCGCCGAAGTTCGCCATGGTCGGGATAGGAGATCAACGCAAAAACACCCTGGTCCATTTGAGGAAGGTCGCCGAGAGGATCGGTCTCTGAAGTTGGGTCGATCCACAAGATACGGCTTTGCGGATCGTAAGAAGCAAAATGGCTAACCTCCGGCTCCAGATCCGGCGTGACGGGCAGCGCTACGATCATGTGGTCAAAGGTTGCCAGCGTGGGGACAGCCGGGTCGGCTTCGACATGCCGCCGCGTCCCGACCAGCGCCGGATAGCCGCGCAACCCGATGTGATCCAGCATCGTCAGGAGCAGGGTCGCTTTGTCCTTGCAGTCGCCGTACTTATTGCGAAAGACGTCCGCGGCGGGATGCGGTTCAAAGCCGCCGACACCGATCTCCACGGCGACGTAGCGTATCTGACGGGAGACAAAGTTGTAGGCCGCGTTCAATTTCGGCAAGGTGCCCGATTGGCCCGCCGAGAGAGTTTCCACTTGGGTTGCAATCTCCGGCGCAGGCTTTTCCGCGGCGCTCAACAGCGGATGAATCGTCCGCCCGGCATCCTCCCAGGACTGAACCGCAGCCGTCCCTTTCGGATCGTAGTTCACGAAAACCGCCGCGGCCAGGGATGTAAATGGAGGTGCGCTGTCCTCCTCGACGATGCCGGGGCGGTTTACTGCGTGAAATGTTGCGGAGGTTGGCGACTGGCTCACCACTTCTACCCGGTCCGGATGGTTCAGAAACCATCGCAATGAGCCGGCAGGAACCGAAACGCGCAGTTCGCTTAGATGAACGGGGATCTCGTCCTCCAGAAAGAAGCTTTCGCCATGGAGCGGAAGCCGGCCGGAACGAACGATCTCGTATCCCACGAGCGAGCCGTCTTCAGCTCCGGAGATGTTTATGGCCTTGACGCGGTCGTCCGAAAACAACACGAATTCCGGGTAGCTCGCCTGCGTGACGAGGTCCTTCTTTTGAGACTCAACGACGCGGCCGGCGCCGGTGATCGCCCAAGCCTGTATCGAGCTCACCGACTCGTCCGTGTTTTCGTAACCAACCGCCCGCAGATAGCGCTCGGCAGACCGGAGATTCAGAACGCGAATGGCGCGGCGTTCGGTGGAGACAAACTTGCCGTTCACGTCGACGCTGAAGTCAACCCACTCGCCAACAACAACGGCGGCGCTACCATCCCCCAAATGGCCGAGGTCTACCTGCTTGGCAGCCGCAAGCCAGTCGGGCACCGATGCCGCGCGAACCGCCGAGACTGCGGACGGCAGGAGACCCGCTACCCAGAGGAAAGCGGCGCCGACAACGAGCCTATTCTTTGCGGAGGAGAATAACTTCCTGATCATGCTGGGCGACCTCATCGAAGAATTTCTTCGTGGCCGGGTAGCCTTTCGGGTCGGTCATGGCCGTCTTTTTCAGGGTGAAGGTGCGCGTGCACGTTACCGTATCCGCACTCTCCGTGCACGAATGAGAATAATCGGCAAGGTCTCCCTGAACGCTTACCTCCGGGGGCAGTTTTTCCACCCGGATGTCGAGCGGCAATTTCCACGTGCTGGTGATGACATCTTTCTTTGGGCTTTCAAAGAGAATGAACGATTGCCGCTGAGTGGACTTGAATACTGGAGAACGATATTGCTCACCCATCCAGGGGTTCAAGAGCACCTCGCCCGGGCCGGCGGCGTCCACGACGCTTTCTTGCACGTGGGCCTTCAGGACGAGCAGCTGGGACGTATCCCGAACGTCTGGCACCGTCAGGTCGGAGACAGTTGCGTCGCCGCGGCCGAAGCCCAGGTAGTCGTGCAGGCGCTCGTCGATGTTCGCGGGGCTCTGGCCGATCAGTTCGTCGCGCAAATTCATGGCATCGGCGCCTTTGAGGTTCACCTCCGCGTCCCCCTCCGCTTTCCAATTGGAGCTGAGCTGCAAGGAAAACTTGGAAACGGACACGTTGTCGTCCACCGATCCCGGCGGAATGGGAGCCTCGTGGAGCTTGGTTCCTTTCACAGCCATACTTAGAACATCCTTTTCGTACCAAGGCAGATCGCCGAACGGCGCGGAAGCAGCAGCGGCATCCGCGAACACGGGGCCTTCCTTCAGATTTACACGCACGATCAGCCGTGAGAACTGGTTGAGGTTGGGGAACTGCTTAAACAGCGTCTGCCAATTATGCGTGGCCACAAGCACCAGGTCAGCATCTACCTTCACATCCTTGAGCATGCTCGCGAATAGAGCGTTGATATCATCCGGATCACCGCGCTTCGCAGAAATCACATCGTCAACCGTCCGGCCCAGAGCGATTCCGCCAAGATTCGTCGAGGTGATGTTCTGCTGCAGATACTTGTATATGGCCTCCGCACGGCTGCGAGGATCGGGAAGCTTTTCGGCTAACTGCTTCGCCTTGCTCGCGGCTTCCTTGTCGTTTTTGGTTACGTTGGTGAACATTTCCGTCACCTCTTTGGCCACGTCATCCCACGTCTTGATAATGGGGATAAGTTGGCCAGAGAAGACAATCTCCGCCGGAGTGAAGCTCACCATCACCGCACGATCGCGAAAAGGCACAGCGAAGGGTTCCTCGCGAACCGGCCGCAGGTTTTGCACCGCATAGTCGGTCTCCAGGCCCTGAGCCGTTTGTTTCTGTGTTGCGGACATGGGGTTCGCCGTCGTCTGCAAAGGCAGCTGGGCCATGCCAATGTCAGGACTCACAATCAGCCTCAGTGAGGATTGCAACGTTGCCAGACCCGGAGTATCAAAAATCCAGGGTGGCGGGAAGAACCAGTCCTCTGTCTGCTCGGTCTGGTATTCGAGGATTGCGCCGGGCTGCACGGAAGAAAACGGGAAGCTGGTCGTCAACATTGCGAAATTTCTTCCGTAGCGATAGGCCACGCCATGGAAGACCTTCGAAGTATCGAGCGGAATAATTTCGCCGGAGGGCAGAATCGTGCGCCCGTCAACTTTTGCCACTCGCACGTACTTGGGGGCGTCGATCACGACGTTGCCCGCTTCGCGCCCCGCATCGCTGAGTATCTTGATGCGGGTATATGTCGTGATATGCGTGATCCATAAGCTTACGTTGACTCGCTGGACTTGAATTTCGCCGCGCTTGAACAGGACTACAGCGCCCGATCCCGGGTCCAGCGGATTTGACGTCATCGATTTTTCGGTGTCCGTTACCGGATCCCAATCAAAAGCCGCGGCGCCGGAGACGTGAAACAGGAGGAGTGAAAACACCACGAGGGGGAGCAGGAGTTCCCTTCGCATTTGCTGAAACCTCCGCGCAGTATTCAGTGGGACGCTACCCGGGTAGATATAGGCTAATTAATGTATGCGCAATACGGGAGTAACGGTACGTGCACGCAAATTCGGTACGTGCACGCAAATTTAGGACGAAGCTGTGTAGCTGGTGAATCTCGTTTACGACGGCGGCCAGGAACCAAGACGGAGCGGCGCGATCACCGGATGTTCAGGGCGATGGTGTCCAGGTTATTTTTTGTACAGGTCGGCACCAATACCATTTCCCCTTGCGGTGGATAAGACCCGGCCATCGGCGAAAGTGACCTTGGTAAGGGAGCCGACGGGCTTGCCGCTCTTGGCCGGCAGCAGTTCGATCGTAACTTGATCGCCCGGCTTAAAAGAGATCTTGCTCCAGCCGGCGTCGATCATGTTGGCTGGCGCCTGAGTCTCCGCTATCCAATGTTTCACTTCGCCGCTATCCGTCGTCTCGTCGACCCTCAGGAGACAATGCGGATTCGACCACAACCAGTCAACCACGACTCCCTTGGCAGTCACCGGTTTAGCCTCAAAGGTCGTTGCCGCGGTGCCGTGATGCGCGAGCAAGGGAGCGGAAACAATAAGCAGACCCAGGGCCAGAGCAAAAACATTCACGACTTTGGCTTTCATAGGCGGCCTCCGATAATCAGAGCTTGCCACGGACGATGTCCCTACTTTAGCTCCGACCTTATCACATCATTCAGAAAACCGGACGCAAGTCTACGTAGCTGCTCATCTACTTACTCTCTACACCGCTTGCGTCGTTACCGTACAACTCATAGTATTTCTGCATCTCTGACGGAGAGCAGTACATCTCCATTACATCGGTGTGGGGATCGGCCAATATCATCGGTACCTTGTCCATGGTTACCCAGGGCTTCGTATAAACCTTGGGGTCGTCGATCATTTCCGTCCACTCTAAATGGCCACGATCCACGCGGTGGAGGGTTTCGGTCACTTTTATTTGATCGCTGATGGGCCGCCCAGTGGAATCGAGCCAGACTTTGTCTTCCGGCATGGTTCCCACCGTCTGGATTACGAGCGTCGTATCGTCGACCCACTTGCCAACCGAGTATCCGTAAAACCGCTGCTCCCGAATATGGCCGGTATCCGGCCCCCAGCCTTTACCGAGCCGGACACCTCCTTCGACTAATGTGGGGAGTTCGCGCCCGTCCATCCAGACGACGCGATATCGCCTGTCATATTCGTACATAAATGCGACCTTGAACGGGTCCTGCAGAATCTGTGTCTGCCTTAAATTGTAATGATTCATGCGCGGGAACCCGAGCGGCTCACATTTATCTCTCGGATCATTAAAAAATGCAGGTTTGACAGCGTCGTGGCCTTCCAACGCTTTATGAGATCGGTACAGCTCCAATCCGTAAGGGGTGTAAGGCAACTGATGCTCAGGCTTCCCATCGTTTGGCATGGCTGCGACGCCACCCGCCTGGATTGCACCGCCAGGCCCTGCGGCCGGTGTCCAGGTTCCCGAGACGTTATGGCGTGGAAGCTGGCACGGTCTTCGCCTCTCCCGACTGTGCCGATGCCGGCGCAGGTGCGGCCTGCTGACCACTTAGCCGTCCGGAAACCAGCCCAACCAACAGAAGCAAAAAAAAGGCTATATGGCGCTTCATCAGGCTCCCTCCCGCCCATGGGATCTTAATCCATCTTCTTCGTGTTCCCGTGAACATACGTCAAACCGACGTTAGATTCCAGAAGGAGCAGTGACTGCCGCAGTGTCGTAGACATCGGGCTGTTGCCTGCGCATGCGCGTTTGCCATTACCACTTAAAATTCGTCCGCGGCTTTCTGGACCACGTCAAATATTCAGACCGGCCTTTCGATTTTTCGCCGCGCGCCGGATAATGCTGGTCGCAGACGAAGGCGTTCCGGTCCGGCTTCAGACTCGGAATCGATACGCGCGCCGCTAACCATGGCTAAGCTTGAAGGCAAGTTTGCGCTGATCACCGGAGGCAACAGCGGCATTGGCCTGGCCGCTGCGCGCCTGCTCGTCGCCGAGGGGGCGCAAGTGGCCATCACTGGCCGCAACGCGGAAACGCTGGGGCGGGCGGCGGCTTCGCTCGGCCCGGCGGCGGTGGCGATTCGCTCCGACGTGACCGACGCCGGCGAGCGCGAGCAAATGTTCGCCGAAGTGAAACGGCGGTTTGGCGCGCTGGATGTGCTGTTCGCCAACGCAGGGCTTTCCGCTTCCACTCCGCTCGGACAAACGGAAGTAGCCGCGTTCGAGAAGCAAGTTCAACTCAACTTCACCTCCGTTTTCTTTACCGTGCAGGGCGCGCTGCCGTTGCTGCGCGATGGCGCCGCCATCGTGCTGATCAGTTCGTTGACCAGCAAAATTGGCGCGCCGGCTTACTCGGCTTATGCGGGGAGCAAAGCCGCCGTGCGCACCATGGCGCAATGCCTGGCGGCGGAACTTAGCCCGCGCGGGATTCGCGTGAACGTAGTCACGCCCGGATATACACGCACGCCGCTCTGGGAACGCACGCGCACGCCGCAACAAATCGCCGCGGTCGAGGCGCGGCTGCCCAATATCGTGCCGCTCGAGCGCTGGGGCGAGGCGGAGGAAGTGGCGCGGGCCGTGCTTTTTCTTGCATCGAGCGACTCTTCCTATATTCAGGGCGCGGAAATTGTGGTGGACGGCGGAGTCAGCGGGCTGCCGGCAGGCACACGCGCCTTCCGCGGTTGAAACCATCGGGTCGGAGGCAGAGGTGCACGCCGCAGCCGTCATCATCACCATTCGTGGCAGCCCTGATTTTTACCTATCTCTACATCATCCGCCCCTGGCATTTGCATTGGGGGGCGAGCCATCTCGATCGGATTGCCGCGCTGCCCGGGGACGCGCTTACGCCCTTCTCCTCGGGGGCGGTGACCCATGCGGTGAATATCGACGCGCCCGCGGAAGCGGTGTGGCGCTGGGTGGTGCAGATCGGGCAGGAGCGCGGCGGGTTCTACAGTTACACCTTTCTCGAGAACCTGGTCGGCTGCGAGATGCGCAACACGTTTCGTATTGTCCCCGAATGGCAGCAGCGCGCCATCGGCGACACGGTGTGGTTCGGGTCGCCGAAGCGTTTTGGGGGACGCGCGCGCATGATCGCGGCGGTCGTGGAGCCGATGCATTCGCTGGTGATGGCGACGCCGAGCGATTGGGAGTTGATCCGCACGGGCAAAGAGGGCGTTGAGGCGATGTGGGCCCTGGTCCTGCAGCGCAAGGGCGTGAATACCACGCGGCTGATCGCGCGGCTGCGTTCCCCCGCGAACGTTACGCTGTGGCGGCGCATCAGCAATTTTCTATTTTGGGAACCGGCACACTTCGTCATGGAGCGCAAGATGCTCCAGACGATCAAGAAGGTGGCTGAGGCGAATCCTCAGGTGACGCTAACCACGGCATAGCTCTTCAAGGAAGTGCGGCGGCGCGCGAGAGCCATGCCGCTCGCAGAATTCCTAAAAGCTGCCGAAACGAAACTCCAAGCCGATGTTGGCCTCCCCCTGCTCAGCATGATTGCTGACCGGAGTCGTGAAGCAACCCAGAGAAGGATCGCAGAAAGTGGTGCTGGACGTGGTCGTGCGCGAGGGAGCCCAGCGCACCTCCGCTCGCAAAGCGACGTTTGGCGCAAAAAGATACTTCACGCCGCCGCCGAGGTTATAGGAGAAGCGATCGCTGAAGGAAAGAACGCCATGCGAATCGAAATGCGTAACACCAATCCCCGCGACCACGAATGGGCGGATCGGTGAGCGCGTCGAGAACTCATAAAGCAGGCTCCAGTGAAAGAGATCGATATGCGCATGGTTGGTGAGCGGAACCGTTTGACCGGTGAGGCTATCGTGCGCGCTCAAGGTGGTGGTTTGGCGATTCCACATGAATTCGCCGAACAGGTGCGGCACGATGCCTACGCCTCCGGCAAAGCCCCAATTAAGGCTACTGTCGATCGGCAGGTAGTCGACCCGGGGCGTATTGATCGTGACTGCGGCCGCCGAAGCGCAGCCCCACAAATGGCTCGATCTGATATCTGGTCTGGGCGCGAGCACCAGAAACTACCGTCATCAATAGGAACGTGAGCAGGAATAACTTCCGCCAGAACATCCGCAGTCTCCTTTTTCGCTCCGCGCCTTCGGAGCGACTTTCAGCGTGCCGAATTCATGTTGGCATAGTCTAATCATTAGAGATAGGCACCATGCGTTCGGATACCGCCGCTTGGCAGCCGACCGATGGCTGGTAATTCAATTGAGGTTCATATGAAACAACCTGAAGGCGTTTACGTGCGCATGTGGGAATTTACGGCGAAACCCGAGGCTCAGACGAAATTTGAGAGCCTCTACGGACCCGACGGAGAATGGGTGCAACTCTTTCGCAGGAGTAAAGCGTTCCTGGGTACAGATTTCTTTCGCGATCAAGACGTTGGGAATCGCTATGTCACGCTGGACTATTTCGTCTCCAAGGCGGGATTCGAGGATTTTCTCCGAGAGTTCCGGGAGGAATACGAGGCGCTCGATCGCCGCTGTGACGGCGTCCGCGGTTCGGAAAGAGAGATTGGGGTCTTTACAGCCCTCGGCGGTTCCGTCCTTCCGCGCTGGTGCGGGATGACGTGGCTAGCGGACGCTCTCTGCGGCGGCTCATCAAGGCTCCGTTCAAGGGATCAATTCGACGAAATCGATCGTCCACGGCGTGGTTCGCAGATCGACGCGTGCAAGGCTAACGGGCAAAGTCGAAACGCCTCGGTCCGGCACTTCCCGGGTTGATATAAAGAACGCCATCGCGTTCCTGCCGAACTGGTTGGTGCGAATGACCGCTGACTACAATGTCGATTCCCGCCGCCGCAGGGTTGATATCGAGAGTATTGAGATCGTGTAGCACGTAGATCAGGGCCGGGCCGGCCTCCGCCACGGCGGTTTGCGGCAGGTTGGCGCTCCATGCGCTCGTGTCGACATTTCCCCTCACCGCCACCACCGGGGCAAGGAGCCTCAGTTCCTCCAGAATCCGCGGGTCGCCAACGTCGCCAGCATGAATGATTAAGTCCGAGCCTTGCAGGGCCTGCACTGCTTCCGGGCGAAGCAGGCCGTGGGTATCAGAAATAAGCCCGATTACGCCGGTCTTCTGATCTGACAGGGCTTTGCTCTTAGGCGTGTCGCGGCGTGTTTTCATGGTCCGCTGCCACTTTGCCGGAAAGGCGACTTTTTCTCAATACTCCGGCTGCAAACGAACTAAACGTCTGTTCAATTTTGTACAGACGACCCGCAAACCTTTCAGCAAACTAGACCTTTCATCGCTCGGCGAAGCTGCGGCAAAGGGACGAAAGACCTGTGGCTCGCCAGGCACTTAATCCATTTTTGGGAAATGATCAGTGAACCCTCGAGAGCCGGAAACTGCGAGCACGCGCAATTCTCTTTTAAGCTTATTGCCTACAAAAAAAGTCGTGAAGTACCGCGCCGGCGAAGTGATCTTCTCGCAGGGCGAAGAGTGCAGCGAGGTAGATTACATTGATGAAGGGCTCGTTAAGCTCACAACCGTCTCCAAGCGAGGTCGCGGGGCGGTGCTGGGCATACTGGGTTCCGGCGATTTTCTCGGCGAGGAGTGCCTGAGCGGCGATACGAACCATCAATCGTCAGCCGTGGCCCTGGTGTTCAGCTCGATCGTGATCATAAAGCGCAGAGCCATGCTGAGATCGATCGAACAGGATCGCTCGGTGGCGTCGCGCTTTATCGAGTTTCTCCTGCAGCGTAATCGCCGCATCGAGGAAGATCTGATCGACCGGGTGTTCAACTCCAGCGAGAAGCGCCTGGCGCGCACCCTGCTATTGCTCAGCGAGCATGGCAAACGCACCCATAGCCCGTACATTTTGGAGCGTATCAGCCAGGACACGCTGGCGGACATGGTGGGCACGACACGGTCGCGCGTAAACTTCTTCATGAACAAGTTCCGAAAGTTAGGCTTTATTCGATATAACGGCGGGCTGAAGGTCTACGGTTCGCTGCAAACGGTGCTGCAGGATTGATGCCAGGCCCTGCCTGACGTCCCGCGGATACAACCTCTGCTGTACGCCAAGCGAATCCATCGCTGGATCGTGCAATCGCAAGTGAAGCGCTTTCGGTGCCTTGACCTACCCCTCCGGGCCAGCATCCCCTAAAGCCTCCTGTAAACACAGATTTGAACATACCCTTCAGAATTTCCCGAACCTACAGCGATGCATACAGATGACCTAGGGTGGGTGTGAAGTTCGATGACCCCGCCAGGAGAATCTCTATAAGTGGGACCACATGACGAGAAACACACTCGCAAGATGCGTTGCATCGGCCGGAGCGGACTGCAACGCGGCGGAAAACTCACCGGGTTCGTGACCATCCACGAACCGCTCCGGCCAAAAGAGAAGGCAAAATGGCAATGACGCAAGCACGGAAAACCGGCCTCCATGAGGACGACCAGGAGGAGGACTTGTTTCCAACCTTACGCCGGGCAGGCGTCCGTATCGACTATGAGGTTGGCGAGCGCATCTGCTCGCAAGACGATCCGTGCGCGGGTGTCCACTACATTGAGGAGGGACTCGTCAAACTCAGCACAGTTTCAAGAAGCGGGAGAGGCGCAGTTCTCGGGTTTCTGTGGAAGGGCGATTTCTTTGGCGAAGCTTGCCTGGCCGGACGGGCGCGCCACCAAATCTCCGCCGTAGCACTCTCGCGCACCTCGGTAATTTTTATTAAAACACGGTCCATGATGCGCCTGATCGAACGAGATCCCGCCGTAGCAGGCCATCTCGTCAAGCACCTGCTCGAACGTAATCGCCGCATCGAAGAAGATCTGCTCGACCACATCTTCAACACGAGCGAGCGGCGCCTGGCGCGCACTCTGCTCTGGCTTTCGCAACACGGGAAGCGCCGTAAGACGCCCTCCATCCTGGACAAGATCAATCAGGACACTCTGGCGGATATCGTGGGGACCACGCGTCCGAGGGTAAATTACTTCATGAATAAATTCAGGAGACTGGGGCTGATTCAGTATGAGGGTCCGGGCGTCGTCGTTCACCCGGCACTCCAAGAATTCCTGCAGAGCGAAACCTCCGACGCAGGCTAATAATGTGGGCCGCATGAAATACCGCGGGAGGCGTCGCAGACCCAATTGCCTCGAAGCCCCGCAGGGCGCTTATGCGATTGCGGGAGAAGACCCTGCAACGCAGATTCAAATATCGCATTACGATTCGGCAGGATAATTCAGCCGAATCTCGAAGGGTGCCTGGAGACTGATCAGAGTTCGTTCTGCCTACTCGCCTTTGGTAACAGGCAGCCCGGCATTGGCCCAGTTTGCGCCGAAATTCTCGGCGATGTGCAGTACTTTCACGTTGCTAAAGCCCATGGCGCGCAATGCGTCATACGCAGGCTTCGCGTTGGGGCACTTGTCCCACGGACAGCAGCCGCAATAAAGGACGATGAACTGTTTGCGCGGCAAAGACTCCACTCGCTTGCGCAGCAGAGTCAGTCCCTCCGGCGTCGATCCCGGGCCGGCGTAATCGGAGGCGGGAATGTGCGATTGCCCATAGAAATTCTTGAAGCCTACGTGCAGCACCACAGGCTTCTCTCCCTTGGACTCCTGCAAAAGCCTGGCCAAAGCCGCCGGCTCAATTTCTACCGCGGTCGCCAGCTCCGCCGCTTTCCCCGCGCTCCCAGCCTGCGCCAATGTCGCCGGTGCGGGCTTCGCCGCCCTGCCCTCCGCGCTTTGGATCCGTAGTGCGAATGCCGCGGACGCGAGAAGCGCACCCACGGCGAAGATACCGGAAGCTACGATCAGCGAGCGCCTCATCTTTTTTTCCTCCCGAGTGATCCGCTAGTTCCTCGACTAATTCCTGAAACCGGGCTGCCCGATCTGCTCTCGTCCAGGAATCACTCCGGGCTGCATTTGTGGCTGGGTCTGGCGCCGCGATGGAGCACCCGAGCTTGTTGGAGGCTTCGGGAAATTGCCCTGCGCCGGCGCCGTGGGATATTTCTCCCAGGTATCGATAAAAGTAGTGAGATAGGCATTGAACTCATCCGGATGCTCGCGATACATGAAATGCCCGCCGTTGGTGATGACGATCATCTGAACTCTCGGGTTCTTCGCCGAGATGTCGTCAAACAGCGCCATCTCCCCGCGAAGCTGCGCCGTGGGATCATCCGCGCCCCAATCGAGCACATCGTTTTTACCCGCCACCAGCAGCACCGGCATCTGCAGCGCACCTTCGCTTCGCGCCTGATCCAGCATCTTTTGCTTGAAGGCATTGAAATCAAACGAGCGCCCCGCGCCCGAATTCAGCTTCGCGCGAGCGTCCCTGGACTTCGGCAGATCAGCCATGAAGCGGTCTGCGCCCCAGTATTCATCGTCAAATGTGGCGGGCAGCCAGGCCAGCATGGCTACGCGGCATTGGAGACCTTCGTACTGCGACTGGTCCGGGCACTTGCTGAGGTCGAGCCGAGTTTTATTTCCGGGCGCGGCGGGAGGATTTTCCGGCCCCATGGCCAGGATCGTGAGCGTCTTGGCGACCTCGGGATGCTCGATGGCCATGTAAAAAGCAATCGCTCCGCCCGCCGAATGCCCCACCAGATGCACCGGGCCTAGCTTGAGCGTCTGGATAAAGCCATAGATAAAATCGACGTCGCCTTGATAGGTGTAGTCCTCGTCCTTTAGCGGATTGCCGCTCATTCCGCTCGCCAGCCGGTCCACGGCAAAAACGTGGAAGCGCTTAGCCAGTCCTGGGATATTTCGGGAGAAAACATTGGCGGTGGAAGAGCCGGCCGTGAAACCGCCATGAATCATCACCAGCGGCTCGCCCGTGCCCGCCTCGTAGTAGCGCGCTTTGACGCCATTCACTTCCACAAATTTCGAATGCAAGCCGCCAACCTCCGACCTCGGGTCGGGCTTTTCCTGTGCCGGCGATCTTGTGATACCCGCCAGCGTCATGACGGCGACGAGCGCAAGGAATCGCGTACTTCGGCGGGTTACAACACAGGTTCGGAACGAGCCGAGTGGCGACATCGTGTCTTCCTCCCTCCCGTCGATACGCGTCTCGTCCGTTTATAGCCAATCGCCTACTTCCGTGGCAACTCGAAAAACTCCAGCCCCGTCGCAGTCATTACGCCGAGCCCAAATCAGCTCCTGTAACTGTACGTCGGCGAGTTGCTGAATTGGCGCCCGCAAGAAGCGGATTTTGCATCCCGGCGCCTCTACCCAAACCTCGCGCAAGTGATTGTAGAGCTGAGGCCTTGCGCTCCCGGGAATCGCCAGGAATGTGCAATCACTTGCGGAGATTGCAAATCCGAAAAATAGCTAACCCCTGTGTATTCAATACGGACTCCTTTGGAAGCTAAAATGCACTATCCCTAATGTCTTTATGCGCCTTGCCTGGGGGCACAGGCAGCGCACCTGCCCCGCACAAGGGGTTTGGTGCTCAAGAGAATAGGGGACCAATGAGGCTCGCAACGCGATCGACAGTGTTCGCTGTACTTGCTCTGCTGTTTTGCGCCGTTGGGGCGCACGCAGATTCCTTCCTGTTGAGCTATTCCGGCACGAACATCAGTGGAAATGTGACGCTAAATGCAACAGCCAATGGCGGCGGCGTCTATACGGTTACGTCCGCCAGCGGTTGGCAAGTTCTGGGTGGCGCTCTGGAGACAGTCACTGGTCTGGTTTCTACCGCAGCGGCCAATCCGTATTTCTACTATGACAATCTGCTCGCTCCCAGTTCGAATCCTGTGGTTGATTACTACGGGCTGCTGTTTAGTGTCAGCGGACTATCTCAGCCTGTGAATATTTGCTCCAATTGCAACGACAACAACGGGACTCTCTACTCGGAGTATGCCTATGTCGGAACCGGCGGCAACAGCGTCGCTTTTGGAGCCGGCTACCAGGACTACAGCATCACCTCTCTTCGAGTGCTAACCTCCGAACCCTCCTCGCTGTTGCTGTTGGGCGCCGGATTAGCTGCGCTGATCTTCGTAGCCCGGCGGAAGGGTTTCTCCCGGCTGCCGATTTAGTAGAGCCAAACGAAATCTGCAAGGTGCCTCTCAAGGGGCACCTTGCGGCCCAGCCCGCCCCTCTCTCGGATAGAATTCGTCACAAATTTCCATTCCGTGCCCCACCACGCCTCAGAGCCGTCTGAAGCGCCCTATGCCGTGAGCAAAGACTCCCTGCAGGAGTTTATGCCGCTCCGTTAATCCGCAGCGAGCGAGTTCACCATAAGCGTATAAGGCAGGAATCAAAGATTTCTCGGGCCTACGAGAAGCTTTTCAGAGGCGGTATTCGTCTGGGGAACCGCTCAGGGGTCGCGAAAGATAGAGTTCGAGTGCGTGCGAAGGGTTCGGCCTGCCGCTCAATCGCTGGACGTTGCCTCAGCGCAGCGGGGAAAATGCCGCGGGCAACGCCAGGCAGTTCTCCATCTTGACCAGCCATTCCAAGGTTACCGGGGGCCACATCTTTCGCTCCACCGCCTCCGCTCGAATCCGCTGCCGCTCGGCGGCATCCTGAAACGGCCAGATATGCACCCATTGATGCAGCGGGCCGATCTCGGTATACCAGCAACCCACCATCGGTGACATCTTCATTCGCGCTTCAATGAGGGGAATCCAGGCGTCGATTACCTTGGGGATCGTTCCCGGCTGATAGATGTACTCGCGAATCTCGTAGACGTTGCCGAACTTTCCCGTCTTGAATGGCGGCGAAAATGGCGCTGGCTTCAGAATTTTGGTGTCCTGCTCAACGGTGAATTCACGGGCATCCGGAGGCCAACCGATTTTCGCAGCACGGGCCTGCACATCTTCGCGCTGCGCCATGCTCTCGTAGGGCCAGAGCTCGATGATCTGGTTGAGCGTGCCTACGTCGGTGTGAAAAAAGCCGCCTAGCGGCGAGAGTTTCTGCCGCTCCGGTAAAGCCTGCACGAAGCGCTCCTCCACTTTTTTCTGCAGCATGGCTTTCGCGAGCGAGGTGCGCATCTCAACGATCATGTTTTCTCCGCTCCGTAGTTTCGTTCGCCGCGCCCGCGGTCACTACGGCAGATGAGCCTAATTGCCTCGGCGCGCGCCTGTCAAACTGGAATTAGAGCCTTAGCTTCGTTCGGCCGCTTTTGAAGTCGCCGAAGGCAACCGCGTGAAGCCCAGGTCCTTCTCGCGCTTCAGCTTTGTAACGTAAATGATCTGTCCGGCGTGATAGGCCACGTGCTCGATCACCTGCGCCGCAGCTTCGTAGCCGCTGACATCGAAATGCTGGATCCGATAGCGCCTCGTGAGATCCTTGGCGTCGAGCCGGGAGAGAACGCGGCAGGATTCCTTCATGGTCTTCTGCAATTGCTCGCGAAGCGTGGAGCGGGGGATCGGCCCGTGCTCGGAGAATTCGGCGTCTCGCTCGCGAATGTCCGCGGTGCCGCCCAAGCCGGAGATGATCCACTGGCGCATATTGCCGCAAAGATGGAGCAGAAGGTTGCCCACACTGTTGGAAGCAGGGTTAGGACGCCACCAGATCTCCTCGTCGGAAAGCTGGTCCAGGCAATCGGTGATGCGTGGCAGATAGCGCTCCTCCAGCCGCAAGCGCCATTGGCGCAAGCAAAGTGCAGAGACGCCCGCCCGCGGGTGATCACGCCGGGCGCGTGCCCGCGGATGCGGCTTCGTTTTGGTGGTGCTTCGCGGCATCGTAAGCAGGCCAGCATATTCACACGGGGGTGCCAAAGCAACACTGGACCGGCGGCGTCAGGCTGTCTAAGGCAAACACTGCAGCCGATAGAGCGGCACCAAAACGGCTGCTCGCGCATCCGATTATCAGGCTCCCCTCGTCCCACAGGAGCTTGCATTGCACATGCGCGGAGTCTGAGTCAGGGGTGTATACGATATGGCAAGCTGGTTTGGCGTGCGAAAAAAGCTCGAAGAAACAGCCGCTGACGAGGCAATGATACGCGTTTGCGTGGTGACGCGTGATGCGGCCCTCATCGAAGAGGTGCACAAGGATTTGCTGGTTGGATTCTTGACGCGCGGCGCCTATGAGTTTCAGGGCGGTCATCCCGATTTCCAGAATCGCTGTGACGTTCTGCTGGTGGACCTGCGCGCTGCCGGCGTGCAGGGCGATCCTCGCGACAGCCTTTCCTTCATCGACGAGATTCGCAAGAGCGTGTCACATCCACCCATCGTAGCGTTGTGCGATGGCGATGCTGAGTTTGTGCGCGAAGTCATGCAGCGCGGAGCATATGAGAAGCTGGCTGCTCCGGTGAATATGCCGCAGCTGCGGCTGGCCCTGCAGCGTGCCTACGAATTTCGCTCCGCTGAAATGAAGCTGGAAAGTTTTCTCTCAGAGGAAAGCGCGAGCCGCGAACGCGCCAGGAAGACGCAGAGCCGCAATGCCCGACCCTCCACGAGGGCCGCCATTGGCGCTGCTCGACTGGCGCGGCCGGCGCGCCCACTGGCGCAACCCGCCGACCCGTCACGCCTCGCCGTAGGATTTGTGCTGGGCTGCGTACTCTTTTTCGCCGGCGTGGTGACCGTGCGAACGATTCTCGCAAGCATGGGCGACGCGTTAGCGAGCGCGGACGGCCTGGCGGTCCCGGCGGCCGAAGCTGGCAGCAATCCGCTTCAGCCAACAGCCCGCGTACGCGAATTCGCACTAAATCGCAACTGGCCGCTGAGCGCGTCGGCTGATTTCAAGAGCGGCGAGTTTGATAGCGTCCTCACGCCGGATCATTTCCGTTCGGAAGCGGAATTACCCCCAGCGGTGAGGCCGCATACCTCGCTGCCTGGGTACGATCCCGCGGTGGTTATCGAGCGGGTCACGCCGCGCTACTCCACGGAGGCCCGGGCGTTACATCTGCAGGGCACAGTAAAAATCCGGGCCGTCATTGGCAAAGATGGAGTGCCACGCATGCTTGCGCGCGTGAGCGGCGATGCGACACTCGCGCGAATCGCCATGGACGCGATCGCCTTGTGGCGCTACGAGCCGGCCATGCTGGATGGCAAGGCAGTCGAGTCGGAAACCATCATTCCCATAGAGTTCCGGCTGCCGGATTGACCCGCCAACTTTAGCTTGTTGGTGCTTTCGACGTAGCTCTCCTGACGCATTTACGCATCCTGCACGTGCAGGCTTGTGCTGCGTCTCCAGACAGCCGATAATGAAGCTTGATGTACGTCATGAATGGCCGCCATCATGAATAAGAACAACTCTGTCCTCATCCTGGCTATTGCGCTGGTTGTGGCCGGTGGCCTTTGGGCTGGGAACTTCCATCTACGCCTGGCGCCGTTCACGCGTGGCTGCGGCGCAGCAAGCACCATCTGCTAACGCCAAAGTCATCCGCTTTGCCAAAAACGCGGAACAAGCTCCGCCATTTTTGCTCCGCGACATCAACGGCAAGATCGTCTCGACGGCGGATTGGAAGGGCAAGGTGGTCATTCTGAATTTCTGGGCCACCTGGTGTCCGCCCTGCCGGGAGGAGATTCCCGAGCTTGTGCAACTGCAAGCCAAATACAAAGACAAGCTGGAAATCGTCGGGGTCTCCGAGGATGACGATGGGCCGGAGAAGGTGGCGAAATTCGCCCTGCAGCACGGCATGAATTACCCCATCGTGATGGCCACCCCGGAGCTGATCGCCGATTACGGCGGGGTGCCTGCGCTGCCGACATCGTTTCTCATCGATCCTCAGGGCCGCGTGATGCAAAAACATACCGGCCTTTACGAATACGATGTGTACGAACGCGAGGTGCGGGCGCTGGCGGGCCTTCCTGTGGATGCGCGCATCGAGACATTCGCTGATACCGGGCAGATCTTCCTGAAGAACGCCGCCAACGCCACTGAACTTCCCGGTGTCGATCTTTCCGGCCTCACCGCGGATCAGAGAAAAGAGGCGCTCCACCGCCTCAATGCCGAGGGCTGCACCTGCGGCTGCATGCTGACACTCGCGGAATGCCGCATCAACGATTCCGCCTGCCCTGTAAGCAAAGATGCCGCTGCGGACGTCGTTAACCAGGTCCGTGCCGGCAATCACGGTGAGCCCCGCTCAACAAGGAACGCCCCAGCCCGCGGTAAAGCCTAAAGCCGCAAATTCCAAAACCTAGCCGACTTACGGAAATCGAGCCTTCGGAGTTTTCTCGTCGGGGCTAGCGCACGAGGGCAGGTTCCGAAGGCCGGAGGGCATCACCGGCCTTCGGAAACGGGGCGTGGTTTAGAATAGAGATGGGGTAGGCGTCTAGGAGCCCTGTTAGCGCTCCTAAACGGTCCTGCCGCGTGAGGCATGACCAATCAAGGTCACTATGAAGAGCACCAGGAAAACGAAGAACAAAATCTTAGCGATCCCTGCAGCAGCCGAAGCAATCACACCAAAGCCCAGCAGGCCTGCGATCACCGCGATGACGAAGAAAACCAACGCGTAGTAAAGCATCTTCCCTCCTCAGGGCCCGCATTTTGCTTCCACCAGCAGGCGGGCTACTCTAACCGGCAAGACGTCATTTCGAGCCTCGACGTACACCCGTGGTCAGACGGTCAGCCTGCTCGGACGCGTGTCGGACGAACCGAAGAGCGTACCCTCAGGGTCTCGTACCGAATTTCGCTAGCGGTTAGCAAGTCTTGACGAGCAAAACGCATTTCCCAGCACCACGACCAACGCAGCCCCTTCATTCGGGGCCTTATGACCGGTAGAAGAGCTTCGCGCCTCCGAACGGTGTAAACGAGCAATGAGGAGCTCACCCCAGTGCTTAATATCGAATTTCGAGCTGGGTTAGCGAGTTTGCGCGGCCGTCGGCGCAAGGCTCGGCGAATCAGATGGCGACGGGTTGGCGGCGCTCTTGAGATTTGGCGCGCTTGTTGGCATAAAGCGCTGCGTCGGCACGTGTCAATAATTCTCTTGCGGTTTCGCCGGCGATCAAGTCAGCCCAGCCGGCCGAAAAAGCGATGGGGAGACTGTGGCCGTCAATTTCGACTCGAATCCCTGTAAGCCTTTTAAGTACGTGCTGCACGTTTTCCGGCCGGCATTCTGGCAGGACAACCAGGAATTCGTCCCCGCCGTAGCGCGCCGAAGCGTCTGAGCCGCGCGTAGCCTTTGACAGCCTTTCAGAAAACGTCCTCAGCAGCGCATCGCCCGCAGCGTGGCCGTAAGTGTCATTGACCTGCTTGAATTCGTCCAGATCGAAGAGAATGGCCGAGAGCGCACGCCCATGCCGTTGCGAACGCGTTATTTCGTCTTCCAGCCGCTGTTCGATGTAGCGGCGATTGAAAAGGCCGGTAAGTGGATCGAGGAGGGCCATTTTGTAGACCTCCTGCGCCAGTACTTCCACTTTGTCCACCGCAAAGACCTGATCGGTAAGCTGGCGCCGGATACGGCTGATCTGTAGCTGCTGATAGATCACGTAGACATTGAAGATCAGCACAAGACCCACCAAGCCGCGTACCGCCTGATTCAGGAAAAACGAATAGACGCCGGTTCCGTCTGCGTTTGACAGCAAGGCGGGGAAAGCAAAAGACGCGACGGCCACCAGGAGCAGCAGCGTAATCGTCACCGCATAGGACCATAACCACCATTCCCGTCGATCCATGCGGCGCATGGTGAGCTGAATTTCGCTCGCGGGATTAGCGTTGATCTCTACGACTGAACTGTGCTCGTCCATGGCCCTGGCGATGCCTTCAGATAGAAAGGCCTGCGCGTCTTTCCCGACAAGGTAGCGACTGTTACGGTTCCGGGAAGCTGCTAGACCCACACGCGATTCCCATTCTGGCTGGCTCGGGAGGAAACACCATAGTACTCGGGTGGTGCGATGCCCGATTAGTTATTGGTGCGCCGAAACCAGTGCCGAGTAAGATGTGAATTTCACGAGGGGACCAAGCCTCTGCCATTCACATCTGGCGACAGGCGCCACAATGCAGTATTCGGTCTGCGCCGGGAAAGGTGAGACCTTGCCTCGATCTTGAAACAAGAGGGGAAAACGGCCTTAAGAACGCGAGTCTAAGCGGCCTTGACGCGTTTCCTGCGCGCTACGACGCGGATGCCGGTCGATCTTTGCGCTTTGGCGTGAAGGGCGGCGCGCCGAAGAAGTTCATCAAACTCGCGATCCTTGGCCGAGGCCTTGCGGCGGGAAATCTTGCGTTGAGTCGGCATTGAGTGCCTCGCTTCGTTCTCTTCTAGAAGTGACATAAGTGAATATCCTTATGTCTCATTTAGGACACTTCCCCGGGGATAGGGGCGTAAGGCTATCGATTTACCCCTTTAGTGTCAACAGTTTTCAGCAAATTTCACCGGAGGTACTAGAACGCAGTCCGTAAGGGACGCAAAATCTTATAAATACGGGAACGACTGTACGCACGAGATTTCCTACATTTTCCACAGGATTGACGATTTTCCACTGCATTGCGTTCAATTGAATCTTGATTTTGGGTGGTTCTCTAAGAATGATGACGGCCGTCACAATTCGGAGAGCTCCATGACCGTCCGACCCACCGAACAGTTGGAGCAGGTGCAGCGCGAGCTTGCTCGCAAACTCGAAGAGGCTGAGCGCATCGGAGATTACCTGGTGGAGCTAGGTGCTCGCCTGCAGGAAGATCCGTGGAAGTGGTCAATCGACTGGGTTGAAGATGCGTTTCCGGACAGCAACTCGACTTATCCCCTCGAGCCCGAAATCGTGGCGTCGCTCGACCGCCGCCGGCTCGAGTGGCTGCTAGAAGATATTCGCCTACTGAAACGCCGAGAAGTGGAATTGAAAAGGCTCGCGGTGGCTTGATCTTTCAAGCGTACAACAGCAGCGACGTTTCGGTTCTGGGTTCAACGGTAGTATCAACATCCATCCATAAAGGTTGAGGTGAAATGGTGAGGCGCTTCATCACGCATGCCTTCCTGGTGTCGCTGATGTGCTGCGCGTTACTGGGCGGAGCAGACGCGGCGCTCTTGATTCTCGCGCAGCGGACCGCCGGCCGTGACGCGGTAACCGCGGTTGAAGTACATGCCGGCGGGTTCCCGGCGCAAAAACCGGGCGATGATCAGGCGGTAGCTGCAGCCGACGTCGCCTTCGAACAAGCATTGGCGAAGGACCGTGCCGCCCTGGCCATGCAAACCGATCCGGCCTTCACCTGGATCGATTCGGCCGGTATGCTGCAATCAAGAGATGAGGTCCTGGACAGCATTGCCGCAGGAGATGCGCCTAAGCTGGTCACGCTCGCTAATGCCACCTCAGCCGAGGTGACCACTCGCGTATACGAGCAACTCGCGTTCGTGCAAGTGCACGCCGGCAGGAGTTATTCGCTGCGGGTTTTCGCGAAGCGCCCGGACGGCTGGCGGGCCCTGCATGTGATCGAGCTCACACAGCCCGTCCACGATGCGGCCGCCCCCCCTTCCGCCACTGGGGCCGCCGTGCCCAGCGAAGAAGGCGTGGTGACCGACTGCATCAACCCATGCAAGCAAGTGCCGTTCAAACCAAGCACTCCCGGAGCGAAGGCGGCCTTTTCGGACTGGCTGGAGATGGAACAGGGCTCGCTCACTCGGAACATGGATTTGTGGGGGCGCCACGTGCTGGATGATGTGCTCATCGTCGATTCCGGTGGGAACGGAACCATCAGTAAAAAACAGCGGATCGCCAATACGCTGAAGCAAAAGCAAGCCGGCGTGCGCACCAATGAAGTGCCGCCCGTACTCTGGGCCAGGACCCTCGACTTTGGCAACTCCGTGCTCTTGCTGATGCTGCAGCAGCCCTACAAAGGGCAGCCCTATTACGCCGCTCGCATTTACATGAATCGCGATGGCCGATACCAAATGGCCGTCAGCTATCACACCTCGATCGCCAGCGTGCCCGATTTCTCTGTTGCGAAGCAGCTCGAGGCAAAGTGACGCGCAGCGCGAATAGCCAGCACTCATCGCCACACAAAGAAAGCTCCCGGAACAACATCTTCCGGCAGCTCTAAAATTTGCTCACCCTCACGCTCGCGCCTCAGGCGCAAGAAAGCGCTTCGGCCTTCCCCCTTTTTTAATTTGCTCGTTCAAGCTGCCCCGAGCAATTAGGCCCGCGATTTCCCGCGGCCCAACACAGCACGCAAGGGTGAGCATTTCCTTCTTGCTGTGCTTCGAGGCTGAGGCTAGCGCCAAAGGCGTGAGCCAGTGGATCAGGTAAACCTTGTAACTCTCGCGCCAGATTCTGTTACGCCGCCCGGCGTGTGGAAATCTCATCCGTGCCTTCGGGCTCCAGTCCGTTGGGCAAAATTAAACCGGATCATCGAGTCGAGTTTTCTTCCGGATTTCGCAGTTTCCATAAAATCTGTCGCAGAATCCCGAGCCACGCGGGCATGTCGCGGGCAGCCAGTTTGAGCCGCCGCACCAACCGCCGCATCCTTTCCTCCGCGTCCGACGTGGGCTTCCGCTTGAGATACCCGCTGGCGTACATCGCGTCCAGGAAAATTGTGGTGACGCGCTCGACTTCGCCCGCGGCAGCAGGAGCTTGCTTCTCGCTTTGCCGCGGCGCCCTCGCGTCGCGCACCAGTTCGTAGAGGCAAACGGCGACAGCCTGTCCGAGATTCATGGAGATGTTCTGCTTGGAAGTGGGAATGTTCACCAGCCAATGACAGTGGCTAAAATCCTGGTTCGACAGACCGAACTTCTCCGAACCGAATAAAAGGGCCACTCGGCTGGATCGAAGCTGTTTGCGGATGAGGGGGGCGGCACGTTCCATGCGCTCGAGGGGATGGTGCAAATCCCGGTTACGTACCGCCGTAGTTCCAACGACCAGCGTGCAGTCGGCGACGGCTTCAGCCACGGTCTTATACTCCTCCGCTGCCGCGAGCACATCAGACGCGCCGACAGCGGAGCGCGCCTCGCGAAACGCTACAGAGTAGGGATTCACGACTCGCAGCCGGTCGAAGCCAAAGTTGCTCATGGCCCGAGCAGCCGCTCCGAGGTTGAGCGGATTTCGCGTTCTCACCAAAACAATGTGCAGCCGGTCGAATCTTGTCTGAGCGGACATGGGTCGCTTATTCTACGGCAGGTGCGCGAACTGCGCGTCCTCTCGCAAAATTTTGAACCCGGCTGAAAGATGCGGTTTCACTTGACCCGAAAAATAAGCTTGGATAGCATACGCGCATGATCAATGGCACCTGCTTTTGCGCCTGTCGTCTGCTGCGCCTGTCGTGGCCGCAACATGGTGGCATGCGGGTGTCTTCCTAAGGAAGCCTCTAAGTAGTCGCAATCGAATAAGCGCCCGCTCGCCGGCCCCAAAACTGGCGAGCGGGTTTTTTATTTTAGGCCCCGCGAGGCGGGCGGTACCTGATTTGGCGTGCGTAAAGAGTGAGGAACAAACGATGACAAACGTAACCAACCACGAAATCGTTTCCGAAGAGGCCCGCGCACTGGCGCACAAAGCGAAGCACGGCTCGAGCTGGCTCATTTCGCTCGATGGCTGGGCCGTGGCGCTGGCGCTCGCGCTGACCGCGCTGGTTTGGGCCGGCTGGATCAAGCGCATCCCCTGGTAGGCCCTTGTTTGTGACGCAGCACTCTTGCGTGTGCGTCTGCTAGCGTCTGCGAAAGGAGAAACCTGATGGCCACGTCTGTCGCAATACCGACGCCCTACTCGGACAATCTCTTCAAGCGCGTGGCGCGCCTGATCCCCGGCCTCTTTCTACTGATCGCCGTGGGATATGCCGGCAAGTTCGTGGAGCAGTCGATCGCTCGCTACGGCAAAGCGCATCACGTGACGCTCCCGAATATCGAATACGTCCTGTGGGCCATTCTCATCGGACTGGTGATCTCGAATACGGTGGGCATACCCGCAGCGTTCCGTCCGGGCCTCGCGACGTATGAATTCTGGCTCAAGGCAGGCATCGTGCTGCTCGGCTCGCGTTTCATTCTGGGAGACGTGCTCAAGCTTGGCGGGGTAAGCCTTGTGCTGGTGGTCATCGAAATTTCGGTGTCGCTGGTGTTCATGACGGCGCTGGGCCGCGCATTCGGTCTCACGCCAAAGCTCACTTCCCTGCTGGCCATCGGCTCATCGATCTGCGGCGTTTCCGCCATCATTGCCGCGGAGGGCGCCATCGATGCCGACGAAGAAGACACCTCTTACGCCATTGCCGCGGTCCTGGCGCTGGGTGCAGTCGCGCTCTTTACTTTTCCGTTGATCGGGCATTGGCTGCGAATGAGCGATACGAGTTATGGCCTCTGGGCGGGGCTGGGCGTCGACAACACGGCGGAAGCCACCGCCGCAGGCGCGCTGTATTCGGACGCTGCCGGCAAAGTAGCCGTGCTGGCCAAAACCGCGCGCAACGCCATGATCGGTTTCGTAGTGCTCGGCTACGCGATCTACTGGGCGCGCAAACAAGGCAGCGCGGGCGTGGGCAACAAGGCCGCGTTCCTGTGGAAGAAGTTTCCCAAATTCGTGTTGGGCTTCCTGCTCGTCTCGGCGCTGGCCACGGCGAAACTTTTCCGTCCCGACCAGATCACCAGCCTGGCCAATCTTTCACGCTGGGCTTTCCTGCTGACCTTTGCCGGCGTGGGCCTGCGTACGAATATCGGTGACATGCGCAAGCAGGGCCTGCGGCCGTTTCTGGTGGGCGCTATCGGCGAGGTCGCCGTCGCACTGCTGACCCTGGGTCCTGGTCCTCGGCGCCGCGCGCTTCCTGCGTTAGCCGCTTGAGCGGGAGGCTAAGTGCCAGTTGTTCCCGACTGCTCCCGGGTGTAGACTCCGGCGTATAGAAATTGTCACAAGGGTGCGAAAAGCGCGCTACTAGGGAGTCGCTTTTCGCACCTGACTTAAGCCTCACAATTAAATGCCCTCACATACATTAGGGAGGATCAGATGAAGCGATGGTTCACGAGTTTAGTGGTGACGGCCTTGGTTCTGGCCGGCGTGCTCGCTGCGCTCACCACACGGCCGGTTGCGGCCGCGGACGATGAGATCGTCAGCGCGGATCGCGCGGTAACGGCGGCCTTCGAAAAAGGCGACAAGGCAGCGATCAATAAGTGGGTCGACCCCGAATTCACCTGGATCGATACCGACGGAATCATGTGGCCCCTGCGTGAATCGCTCGAGGCCCATGTCAAACCGCTCGTGCCGAGCAGCGGCGATATCAAGGTAATCGAACACAAGTATGGAAGCGTCGTCTGGGTGCAGAGCAACCTCGGCAAAAACTATGCCGCTCACACCTGGGTAAAGCGCAATAACGGATGGAAGCTGCTGCAAACCTCTGAGATCGCTGTACGGGATCGCGATTATGCGGCGGTGAGGCCCGCCTACGCTGTACCGTGCATCAATCCCTGCGAGTACGTACCTTACAAGCCGCTGACGGGAAATGAAAAAGCTGCGCTGGCTGGGTGGATGGAACAGGAGTCCGGCAAGCCTGGCATGTGGGCCAAGCACATCGCCGATAATTACGATCAGCGCGCCGTGAGCACTTACGGCGGGCCGCGCGGACCGAAAGCCGACATGGTGGCCCTGATCGCCAAGGGGCAGCAGCAAGCCGCCGCGGCCAATCGCCCCGAAGTGGCCACGGTTCCTTTCCTGTGGTCGCGCTGGTGGGACATGGGCGACGCGGTAGTGATGATCTCCGTGCAGCCCACTTACGGCGAACGCGCTTACTGGGCCAGCCGCGTGTTTGCCCCGCTTAACGGCACGTGGATGATGATGGAGAGCTATCACATCTACATCGACGCAGCGCCGGTGATGACTGCCGTGCCGCTGGATCAATCGAAAGATCCCAAAGGTCTGAAGATGATCTCCCAAAAATGATCCGTAGGCCGCGTCCGACGTGTCGGCGCGACCTGCTTCTGGCGTGTTTTTCGCCGGCGCGGTGGAGGCTCTATGCTTCTCCCGCGCCGGTCTTTTTTGGCTTTGTTTCGAAGAGGAGCGGGACTACATCGTCAGGACCGCGCGGAAACGGGCTTTGCCGTCCACGACGCGCTGATAGGCCTTGGGAGCTTCTGCCAACGGATACGTTTCGACGATCGTTTTCACCTTTCCCTGCGCCACGAAGTCGAGCGCTTCATAGAGATACTCGCCGCCGTTTTGCTGGCTTCCAATGATCCGGATACGCTTCACGATTAAATCCATGAGCGAGATCGTCAGGGGTTCGGCGTCGGCACCCATGGTTACCAGGCGTCCGTCGGGCCGCAACCCCTGGATGCTGTCCACCATCGACTTGGTTGAATTGGAAGTGCTGAGGATGACGTCCGCACCGCCCGCCGCAGCAAGGCTCTTGCCGTCGCGAACGATCTCATCCGCGCCGAGCTCGCGAATCATTTTGTCTTTATCGGGCGAATGGGAAATCGCGATCGTCTGGAATCCGGCGGCCTTCGCATATTGCACGGCGAGGTGCCCGAGACCGCCGATGCCGAGCACGGCCACGCGCTCGTGCGGCTTGGGATCAGCCCACCGAAGGCCGCTCCATACTGTATAGCCGGCGCAGAAGATGGGAGCCGCTTGCTCGTAAGAAACGTTGTTGGGGATCAGGAAGGTGCCATCGGCATACATCAGCATGTACTCGGCGTGCCCGCCTTGAAGATCCATTCCGGTGTCTTTCTGATTGGGGCAGAAAGTCCTGCGGCCGCGCTGGCACCATTCGCAGCGCCCGCAGGTGGCTTGAATCCATGCGGTCCCCACGCGATCTCCGACTTTTCGCGAGGTGACGTCGGAGGCCACAGCAACAATCTCGCCGACCGGTTCGTGCCCGAGAATTCGGGGAAACTGGCCGGGAATGTGGCCAAGGGTTTGGTGTACGTCGGTGTAACAGATGCCGCTTGCGTGCATTTTTACCAGGACTTGATTGGGGCCGGGTTGCGGCTGGGGAACGTCTTTCAATTGCCAGGTACTGCTCACGGCAGGGACGACTGCAGCTTGCATACGTGATTCCTCCCAGACGGGTTGGATGTCATGGGCTGCAAATGGTCATATGGCCAGCGCAAAAATTCCGAACGTTACACCGTTCGGCAGTTCGTGGCTGCCGCCTTCCGCTTTTTTCGTGAGCGCATAAACGCGAAGAAAACCAACGGACGAAGAGCCACGCGGCTTTTTAACGACGATGCAAGCCGGGGCAATTACGCGCTGTTATTTCCACTCGCCCATGCGACGGGCGCGCGAGCAGGAGTTCTACTTCGCTTCCGCGGGGGTCGCGGTGGCCGGCCCTTCGCCTACGATCTCCAGCACAGTGTCTCCGTCCTTCGCGCCGTCATAATGAATTCCCTTGCCGAAATGCGTGACGAAGGTGCCCGCCGGCAGTGGAACCATGGAGTCTGGGTCGTATTTGCTCCCGGTGCCCACCCACCACGTGCCTGAGAGCACCATGATGAAGCGGTCGTTGGGGTGAAAATGCGGACGGCTGTTGTGATGCGCGGTCCATTTCGTCAAAACGATATAAAGACCGGGTTTCGACGGATCGCCGCGCAAGATCGCTTGCTGCGCCCCGTTATTTTCCGTGCTCCACTTGATCTGGGCGGGCAAATGATATTCCAGCGCCTTGGGATCAAGATCCGCCTTGGCGGGTCTGATGAATACGAAAATGGTCGCGAGAATGGCGGCCGCCAACGCTATAGGCCCGAAGTCGTCGTAGCCTTGCGGAAGTATGCATTTTTCTCCCCTCCTGCTTTCACTGGATGCCAGGAACCCCCGGCGTCTGCATTCGGCAGTGATTGTAATACCGTGCGAAGTAAATTTGGCAGCACTTAACGCGGTAGGCCTCGTGCGAAAATCAAGCGGCTGGCATTCGTCTGAGATTCACCTCAGGCTACCGGAAGTCCCGTATTGTACAGACGGGTCGCTCTCCGATATCTATACTTGGGCACCGCTGAGTTCCGACCGTCGGCCTCAACTTGCCCGGAGGCGACGTGCCCCTACCCGCAACAATCCTCTTAGTCGACGATCACCATTTAGTGCGGAGTACGTTGCGTTCCCTGCTGGCGCAGCAACCACAGTGGAGGATCTTCGAAGCCGCCAACGGCCAATTGGCCGTCGATCAGATCCTTGAAATCAGGCCCGACGTTGTGGTGATGGATATTGTCATGCCGGTGATGAGCGGCATTGAAGCGGCATATGAGGTGCGCCGGCGGGTCCCGGAAACCAAGATCATCCTCATGAGCAGTCATTACACCCCGGAAGAGGCTGCACTCTTGGCGCGGTTATTCGGAGACGGCAATTTCCTGCCAAAATCCGCAGCCGGCAGCGAGCTGGTCGCGGCGATCAATCGCGTTCTCGCCCCGGGTGGCCAGGCGGACTGAGAATCTCAGGCCAGGTGTTCTGTCCTCACTTGATCTCCTGATTGTCCGCGTCTTTCCTCAACCCTTTTCTCTCCCGACGGTGATTTTTATTTCAGGTCGTGGAGAAGCTCAGCCGCCTCGGAGTGGCTGACGATTCCTTTGCGCTCCAGAATCTTTACAAGCTTGGCCGCGAAACGCGAATTCGGCTTGAGATCGGCTTCCAGACTCACCGCGGGAGACGCCGTTGTGAATGGAATCTCCTCGGCTGCAGAAGTGCCGTACAGCCAGGATTCGAGCGCGCCGCGCTGCTTGTCCGTGATCCGCTCGAAAAGCAAGCCCATGCCCCCGCCCATGTGGCATGACGTAACTTTGGCTTCAAATGCGAAAGGCTCATCGTTTTTGATTAATTGCAGGCGAACCGGAGTACCGACAGGAAGGGGATTCAGCGTGTCGATGTAACAACCCTGCAGGCTCAAGTCTGCGGTACGCGCAATCAATCGGGATCCGGCCCGAAGATCAATCAATTCGGCATGGCAGATAAAAGCCTGGCGCTCCGCATCGCGCCGCTCGAGAACAGCGGCTTCTTGGGCAAGGGACGGATTGAGCTTGTCAGACATTATCGTAGTCATGTCGGTCACCGTTTCAGCGAGCGTAATGCGAGCGAGTGTAGGCGTATCCATACACGTTCTGCTCCATGCTGTAGGTCTGCGGCAGCCACCAGAGCTTGCGTACGAGGCCATAGCGCGATGTGCGCATCTTGTGTCCCAGCCACGCTGCACCCACGGCATAGGCCGCGCCGTAGGCTTCCATGGCTACCGGGTGGCCCAGCAGGTGACGCACAACCGGGTTTTGCTCTTGAAATCCGCCGAGCTTGAAATCGTGCTCGGTCTGGCGGTAGTCCATGGTCTTGGCCGTCAGATCGAGGGCCAGCAGCGCCATCACCGGCTTATCTTTGAGCACTGCCACGATCGCATTCTGCTTCCTCGGGAACTGTGCCTTGGCAGGCTTGTCTTTTACTACCGTCTGGCAGAGCGAAGAGCCGATCAGGATGCATTCGATTAGCATTGTCATTAGCCTCTGCTTTAGCTAAAAGCAGGGCGGGGGCCATATAGATTGCACTAAGTGACTGCATATCAGCTAGATACAGGAGTAATGGTCGGATAGAAATTACCCCATATACAGCGCACTGTTCAAACGATGAGGCCGTGTACACGCGGCTTACAGTTGAGGTGCGGCGGCCGGCAGGAGAGAGGAGACGCAGATAGCGGCACGGACGCGGCCTCCAGGAAGGGCGGAATTGCCTTCACGAGCGCAATGCCGCGTTGTCCCACGGCAGGAGGCTACCCGGGCAAGAAATCTGAGAGGCTATCCGCCGGTTAGAAATTTGTATTGCTGGGCGGTCAGGGGGACCACGGAAAGTCTTCCTTGCCGAACCAGCGGCGAATCGGCGAACAGCTTATTGGCTTTAACTTCCGCCAGAGAAACCGGTTTCGCGAGCGCCTTTCCCGCCTTGATCTTGACCTCCGGATTTTTTGGATCGGAAGAGTCCACAGACACCACCACCCCTGTGCCAACGGCGCTCTTGCGGTCGGCGGTTTCGTAAATGACCAGCCTTGCTCCCGGCTTCATTTCGCGAAGGTGCTTGAGCGCCACCGGATTCGACACTCCGTCCCACACCGTCACTTCATCGCGCTGCAGATTTTCGAAAGAATATACGGAAGGTTCGGTCTTGAGCAGGTAATCGGCAGACATGAGTTCCCTCGTCTTGGGCTGTTCGAACTCCTTGGCTTGTTCAAGGCGATTCTACTTCGTTGGTAAACGCACCGAAGCTCCCCGACTTGCACAGGCTGCACTTTCGGGCGGGGGATTGCCTGAGGGAGCGGGCAGATGTATGCTGCGCGGCAATTAGCTGTGCAGCAGCTTAGGAGAAGAACGAGGAGCGTTTCGGCCATGGGCCGCCCAATTAAGGAGAACACAATGAGGGCTTATCCGTGTGGCATCCGGGGCCGCGCTTATGTGCGCAGCCCTGCTCTCCACGGCAATATCTTTTGCTGCTGCTGGTGGGGGAGACCCGGCAAATTCCGCGGCGGACCGGGATTTCGCTCAGGCGGTCGCCAAGGCCGACAAAACAGCGCTCGGCAAAATGCTCGATGCCGATTTTCTGTGGATTGACGTCAATGGAAAAACGCTCAACCGTGCGCAGGTGCTGGCCGCGGTGCCGAAACCTCTAATCGCCAGCGAGGGCGAAATGCCTGCGCGCTACGACTATGGACAGGTTGCTACGTTTCAGGTGAGCAGCGGCAAGATGCACGCTTTACGCGTGTGGGTGAAACGGCCCGCGGGCTGGCGCGCGCTGGTCTATCAGGAAGTCAGATCGTTGGACGCGCCGCCCACGGTGACGCCCGGAGCCGGCAAAGATTGCCAGAATCCCTGCAAGAGCGTGCAGTACACACCGAAAACTGAAGGAGAACGGGCGGTAATCACCGCCTACATGGCGCTCGAGACGTCGGCCATGGCTAAGGATGCCTCGGGATTTGACGCGCACACGGGGGAAGAGTTCGCTGCCGCGAGTTCGAATAGCGATAGGCTGCTCGACAAGCCCACACGCCTGGCCGAGCTGCGCCGATCGAATATGGCCGGGCTTGCGCCAACGCCGCTTTCCTCGGCGAAGCTATTTGAATTTGGCGATACGGTGGTCATGAGCTCGCGCCACACGCCGGATCGCGGCAAGCCCCTGCAGATCACGCGCGTGTGGGTCAAGCGCGATGGCAAGTGGGTGGAGACGCTGAGCTACCAGACGTCCATCCAGGACGGCTCCGCAACATAAATCGCGGAGCGGTCGCCGGATCTATTTTTGCTTAGTTTTGAGCTTGGTTAGGGCGCGTTTACTTTTATTTGGCGACTAGCCGCAGATCGTCTCTCTCAAGACGGTCTCTCGAAAAACGCTTATCCTGCCGGCGACTTCCGCCGCAAGCCGTACTCGTGCCAGACGAGCCAGCACACCACTGCGTCATAAACAGTCAGCACAATCAAAATAGGAGCATGCGTGTGCGTATAGCGATAGACCTGATAAGCCATGAAGAGCAAGATGGCAGCCACCGAGACGGGATACGACCAAAGCGCGTTAGCCAGAAGGCCGATAACCAGGCTCATATTTATGACGCCATGCACGATGAGGTAGATTGCGGCGAAATGCTGGCCGCCGTTCAAGATGCGCAGCCCGGAGCGCATCAGAAAGTTTGCCAGCAGGTCATGCGAATCGTAGCTCCACGTGCGCCGCGCGAGAGCAAAGAAGAAATTGGATACTGCCGCCGGGCTCAACGCCAGGACTGCGAAACCCGTCAATAGTTCGAGGATAGCGTGCAGTCCCTTCAGGATCACGCCGAGTTCGAACATCTGGTGAAGGCGTTGTTCGCGTTTGGGTAGCTTTTCCACCTTAGGATTTCGTGAAACGACCAGAAAGAAACGGCTTAGACGGGGAGAGAAACCTCCGCCGCTTACATCTTTTGGCTGATAGCCTCACAGGGATGCTCAGCGCACGATAACCATCAAGATTAGGGGCCGGATATGTCAGGCGCACGAGCGTAGCTTAACGAACGCCGCGCCCTTGCGCAAAATCAAGTCGATCCGGGAGGATCATTATGCCAGGTGAAGCCGCAAGAAAAGCACCCCAGAAAAATCAAGAGCAGGACGAACGGCAGCAGCAGCGACAACAACAAGATGAACAGCCACAGGAAGAAAAGTATCAGCAACAACGACGCGAAGGATCGGGCACATCCAATACCAGCACAGGCGCGGGCCCCTCAAACCCGGCCCCTCAAACCCCGGAATGACTCGGGGCGAGATGAACCCGGACGCCGTGTCTGGCCGAGAGGGAGGAAATCGCCAGACCGAAAAACGGCCCGGCGAAAATTTGCAGAGCGGGACCAGCCAAGCGCAGAAGGGCGACGGCCGTACCCCCACGCAGCAAACGGACAAGCACCAGCGAAAGGGCGGCGACGATGCCCCTTCGCAAAACTTTCGGGAAGACCAGGATACCGGCTCCGGCGAAAATCGCCCGGGGACCGGAGGAAATGTAGACAGCGGCCAGCGCAACAGCGGCCAGGCGGGACAGACGATGAAGGGTGACTCCTCTCCGGAGATAAACCGACAGGAGGGCCCGTACGGGCCGCCTGACAAGCATCGCGGGCCTAGCTCGCCCGGCAAGCCGCTGACGGACGACTGGGGCAAGAGCGACAAGCATTAGAGTCGCCTCGGTCGCCCGCTTTGCCGGAAAAGGAAAATGGAGTCGGATCCAATCCGACTCCATTTTTGTTAGCCCGAAGTTAGCTTAGCCAAAGCGTTTACTGCTGACGAAGACGCAGCCGCCGCTGCCTGTGAATATCTAATGCGCCGTGGCGGCATATAGAACACCGCGAGCCGTCCAAAAAGCACCAACTCGCCGTCGGGAATAGGCGTGGTGATGACTTCGGTCGGCGCTGCAAAGCGCCGCTGAATCTTGCCGCTCGCGCCGTCCACAATCAACACGGAGGTGCCGCTCGCCACGTAGAGCCGGCCGTCCTGCCAATAAGGCGCCTCCGTACTGCCCTGCTGAATTTCCCACATCTCGTTGCCCGAGGCGAACTCCAGCGCTGCCAGCGCATATTTTTGTTGATAGACCTCGACAAACACCTTGCCATCAGCAATCAGGGGCGCACTCAGAGATCTTATTCCAGTGATGCTGCCAGGTCACATTTCCCTTCTGCAGATCAAAGGAGATCAGGTTCCCATTCTGATCGGCAAGCAGCAGGCTACGTCCATCGGTTCCCAGCCCCACAGGCGATTCCACAGCTGCACTGAGCGGAGGCTCCTGCCTCCGGTGCTTCGCTGTCTAGGCGCGAGCGCCAGTAGGATTTGCCGTAGCCGAAAAGCACCGCGCCGCGTGTGCCGGCAAGCCACGGATTCGCGGCCGCGACATTCGTATCCACGTCAAACGTCTGGATGGAGCCGTCACGCACATCGATGCGCAGAACGCTTCGCGATCCGGGCGCGAAGAACACAAAATTTCCCAGCAACACCGGAGCGGGCGGCTGGGGATTACCAGGCAGTTCAACCTTCCATTGCGGCCGGCCGACTCGTTTTGTCCAGCCCGGAGACGGCACCAGTCCGATCGCCATGCTGTGCCGATCCAAACGAAACGAGAACTTCCGATGCAACGAGGGGCGGCGCGACGCAACTTCCGACGCCGAATTGCCATTTCAGCTTTCCGGTTTGCGCCTCGAGGGCATAGATCGCGGAGCCTTCCCTGTCGGCGTATCCTCCGCAAAAGAAAACGACGTCGCCGTCGACTACGGGTGTGAGCAGTTGCGAATCCGAGGCCAGCACCCAGGGCCGAGGAGTGGCAAAAGACCACGCGATGTCGTTGGAGCGCCCGCAGCCACCCAAAAGGGCCAGCGCGAGAATTGCGATCGACGCGAGAATTGAGATCGGGATGTGTCTTCTATTCAAAGGTGGCTTCTTTACTCGCCGGGCACGTCCTGTAGGCGCCTCTGCCAATACTTCTCTGCCCCCAGCCGCGGACCCTGGCCTCAGTTTCGGGCTACGCGAAATCGCGCTATTATAGGGGTGATCCCCGCACCAGGTGAGGCGGACTTGGTGACCAAGCGAAGCCATGCTGTCGGCGACTTTTGCTGCAACACCAGCCGTCACCTGAATCATCCAATATACAGACGATATCGGCGTGGCAATGCCCCGCTGGGAGGCGGCCCAATATGAGCGCAAAATGCATGCGCGTGATCGCGGCGGCAAGTTTATTCCTTTTCTCAGGTGCGTTGCTTTGTATCGCGCAGTCTTCACAGGCGCTGGCGACTGACGCGCCGGCGGGTGGACAGAGAGCGGCGTCAACTCAAACGGGGCGACCTCAAAACACCGCGCCCCAGCAGACACGCCCACAGGCGCAGGCTCTGGCGCAAAGTGCGTTCGAGGCGGCGAAGGCGATCTCCGCGGCCGACGTACAGTTTCCGCTCCAGACGACCGCCGACGGCATCGTAGTGTTCAGCGTGTCACTCAACGTCCAGGGAGAGGTCAAAAAAGTCACCGTCTTGCAAGACGTGCCGCCCTTCACGGAGGCAGCGGCGCAATCCCTCCGTGGCTGGAAATTTGCCGCCGCTTCGCAAAATGGCACCGCCGCGGATTCAGAGATGCTGGTGGCCTTTGTATTTCGCCATGCGGTGGGGGTGACTTCGCCGCCGCCGTTTGCGCCCATTTTCCCCACCGAAGAATTCGGCAGCCAGCCTCGCAGCAGCTTTATCGCTCCCGGCATTCTCTCTGTGCAATATGCCAAGTATCCGGCCAGCACCATCGCCGCGGGAGCGGAGGTCGTGCAGGTGAGCCTCGATGCCAATGGCTCGACCGACGATATCAAGGTGCTTCGCGATATCGAGGGAGGATTCAGGTCGCCGGCGCTCAGCGCGGCGAGTGGGTGGGAGTTTCAGGCCCCGCTTCAAGATGGCAAGCCCGTGCCTTCCCGGGTGGCCATCGCATTTGTGTTCTCTTCGCGGTCGCTGAATCCATTCTGACGGTTCCGCTTGCTTCGGAAGCCGGCCGCACGCCTAGTTCGGACCCACGGATGCGACCGGATGTAACGGTTGCTGCCGATTATTGGGCAAGGGCGCGCTGCGCGCTTTACGCAGAAATTCGAGCAAGCGATTGACTTCGTCCTGCTCTTGCTGCTCGGAAGCATTGGCGAGCACGCGGAGCGCGATGGTTTCCGCGTCCTCATAACGCCGCATTCGAGCCAGAACCTGAGCCATAACAAATTGATAACGCGTATTGCCAGGTTCCAGCGATTCCGCTTTTTTCGCCAGATTGAATGACTCCATAAGCCCGCCTTCATCCGTCATCACGCACACCGATAGCAATCCATAGGCAGCCGTGAATTCCGGGCTGATGGCAATGGCCCGGCGCAGATCCTCCTCGATTCGGGCTTTATTCTCCTGGGCTAGCGACTCCCCTGCGGAACGGTAGCTGAGCTCCGCCCGCAGGTAATGCGTCAGCGCATCGTTCGAATCGATCGCCAAGGCGGCATTGAGCGCGTCGAGTGCCTGAGCCTGGCGATCCTGAAAATAATCGATGGCGGCCTGGGCTTGCTGGACGCGCGCCGCCTTTGAATCAAGGTGCCGCCCTTCATCCACCAGAGCCTGCGCCTCCTGATACTGTCCATGCATGGCCAGGAAGCTGGCACGGTATCCGTCCGCCTCTGCATCCGGCAGGACGCGAACGGCTACTTCGGATCCAGGCACCTTTGGCGGTGCGGGCACGGAGACGTAAAGGAAGTATTCCCCCCGAATGTACTGCTCCAGGCGGCCTTCGAGATCCTTGAGGCTGCCGAAAGCTGCCGCCGCGGCTTCTTGCGGCGAGGAACCCTGGCCGAGCGCGTTCAGATAATCGAACAGAGCCCGGCGATGGATGCCCTTCTCCCCAAGCATCAAATAATGAATCAGTGCCCAGGACTCCGCATAGAAAATCGACGCTTTGCTTTGTTCGTTGTAGTAGGGTGAGCGCTGGTTCACTTCGAAAAGCGTTTCCAGGGGAATCAGGGGTAGGCTCCGCAACACGGTAATGAACTCCGGATTGGCACGCCCCAGGCCCGCGGTCTTTTCGCTGATCTCCGAATTGCCGTAAAAATCGGCCAGCCCTTCCGCCACCCAAAGCGGCAGGCCCGGCAAGTAAGGCATGGTCACGGAGTGATAATACTCGTGGTACATGGACTCATAGGGGTTGTCGCCATGCGCCGCCAGATTGATGGCCATGGAAAACTGGTAGAGGCGATTGACGAAAACTCCGCCCGGATGCACTCGCCCTTTTTGCGTCCAATACTCCGGGAGCAATTCGCGCAGAGAGTCTTCGTTCTTGACTGCGAAAATGATGATCACCGGCGAGGTATGGCTCTTCGCTGCCGGCAAGGATTCGCGGAAGAGAGTTCGCACCTGCTCAAACTGAATGGCTGTCTTGCGCGCCTGCGATTCCCCCGCGTTGCTCACCACAATGAAGTTAGAGCTCCGCGCTTCCACCCACTTGTCCGCTGCCATAACGGGACCCGGCAACGACATCGCAGCGGATAGCGCCAGACCCGTGGCGAAAAACGCCATGAGTTTGCCAGCGGGCTTCAGAATTGAGATCCGCTTTCTCATGCGGTCTCTCCGGCGTATCTCTTCAGGGGCACCGATTCAACCATACCGCACTTAGTCGATCGTAAGGGCGATCCCCACGCTGTGACTCAGTCCGTTCAGGCTGCCGGTCACCATGATCGAGCCTGTCTCGGGCGCGACCAGTTGCAGGCTCGTGGATGCCTGCTTCGTGGGATCGGCCACGCTGCTCGCAGTTATGGTTATAGTCTGATTTGTGCCAATCGTCGATGGAGCGGTGTAGATGCCGGCGGCAGACCCTGCCGAGTTAATCGTGCCCACGGCTGGGCTTGCCGACCAGATCACGGACGCATTGGAGGAGTTCGCTACAGTTGCCGCGAATTGCAGCTGCTGATTTTGGCCCAGGATCATGTTTGGCGGCCCTACCTGAATAGAAAGCGGCTGTGCTTGAGATGGCAGGGATTGTGGCGATGTTGTCACGGAAGTAGGGCTGGCGCAGCCGATCAGCAGCGCGAACGAACAAACGCCCGCAAATAGCGGCACGCGCTTTCGCTGGCCTTGGCTCGAGCGCCAGAAACCGGCGCACGAAAACACGGTGATCGAGGCAGCGATCAGGCACGCGCCAAGCAAGTAAGCAAAAACTAGCGGAGTAAACCCACGAGGATCGGATGGCCCGCTGAATCGGTCCGCGGTTCCATCGATCGTGGCGGCCGGATAGAGCACCGCGCTCCTCGAGGCCATGATTGTCAGCGTGTAGGTGTTCGTGGCGGCATCGAGTGCGATCGAGCACGTTATGCTCATGAATATTGGGGGCACGTTGCAAGCTAAGGAAGGCGTGCCTGCCACGCCGCTGCGATTCACCGTAATTTGCGCACTTGCGACACCTCCGCGATTCAGCGTCAGGGTCGGGGGCGACACGCTGATGTCAAAATCGTGAGGCAAAGTGCTCGATGGCCAATCACGGATCAGAGCGTCCGCATCGACGGAACCTAGTCCCGAAGCCATATCGTATTTCGGACCTGCGGCGAAGCCCATCAATCCGGCGCCGCTGTCGGTCGTGGGGCAATCCAGGCTGGGAGGATTCAACTGGCAGGGGACCGCATTACTGCCGCTGGTGATGTCGTGGAATGGGCCAGCGGAGAGGCCGGCGAGAGCATAGAGGTTAGAGTTGATATTTCCTTGTGGCGAATTCATCGCCTGATTCAGTAGGGCAACAATGCCGGCGAAGGCAGGCGCGCTTGCTGAGGTTCCGCCAACAGGGAAAAACTGGCCAGGACAAACGGGCGCAAACGTCTGCGTCTGCGAATTGAAAAGTTCGGAGCACACGAAGTAGGCATCGTGATCCGCCGAAGCACTGAAGGAGACGTCGGGAACGTCGCGCGCGCTGTCGCTGGGCACGCCTTGCCCTGTTTGCCACACAGGTTTGCTGAAAAGCTTGCTCGCGCCGCCTCCGCCTGCTTCGATTCCGTTGGAGGATGAACTATCGTTCCACGCCAATTCGGGGATATAGAAAAGCGCCGATCCGTCAGTCATACTGTTTGTTGTGTTCCAGTAGACGCCTGATCCCTCGTTGAATTCGGTTCCTCCTACCGCAGTCACGTACGGCATGCTCGCGGGCATCCCGACGGCCAGCCCTTGCGTAGCTTGCGCGTGAGCGGCATTGGCAAATTCGTCGCAACCCGCCGCGCCGGCATCCCCCGAGGCCACCACGATGGTCTGGCCCTGGACATTCGCTTCCTCGCCGAGCGACGTAAAACGCGCCACGTCCGAGTTCGAGACCTCCTGCTCGCAAGTTGAGAAGCTTACGCTGACCACCGGCGCGAGATCATGCTGGATCGCATACTCCATCGAATCCCAGGCGTTTGAGGAGGTGACGTAAATCAGGGTTGCGTTTCTGGCCACCGCCCCAGCCCATTCCAGATCGAGATCGGCTTCCTGCACGTCGCCGTCTACCATTCCGCGATCCGCGGATCCAGGCACGGGTACCACTTGAGGATCGTTGAGTGGCAGACCCATAAGACGGCGGAACTCTTGGATGTCGCCGAGCTGGATATCGCTCTGTCCAACAATTGCGATTTTCTGGCCGGTGCCGTCTATGACCCTGCCATAGAGGGGCTTCAGGTCATAGATCGTCGCGAAATCGTCGGGCGCCAGATAATGGTGCCCTGAACCGTCGCTGAGGGCAGCTTTCGGCAAGGGCATGGTTCGCCGAATCGCTCTCGCTTTCGGCCGAAAATCGTTGAGTGCGACAATGCCAGACACAACATCCGCGAGCGCGCTGGGAATCGAGGGTTCACTGGAATTGCCGTAATGCTGCTCGCCATTCCAAACGTAGCGGTGTATTTCCGTCTGAAAGGCGGCAGCCACCTGTGCCGCGGAGCCGGAAAAGCTCACTGAGTTGCGGCTTGGCGGAACTTCCTGCTCCGTGAATCCGCGGCTCTCGAGCCACGATACGATCTTGCCCACGTCGTCCTGGCTCAACCCGAAGCGGCTACCAAACTCCTGCGGTGTCAGCCAGCGGTGATAGTTCGACGAAGAGCGATCGTGCTGTTCGGAAAGCAGCTGGTCAATGCTCGCTTGCTGGCCCGCTGACAGCTTGAAGAATAGGGTGACGCGGGACATCGGCATTGCGTCGGCAACTTTGCCGCGATCAAATTGCGACCGCCCGAGCGGATGCATATTCCCCTGGATCCGTACTCTCTCCAGGTCATTGATGCCCCTGGTGATGCGCGGCTTAACCGGCCCTTGTGCGAAGGCCATCTGCGCGACGATCTGCGAGATAAGCCAGCAGGCCTGCAACTCGACCAGAGGAACGGATCCAGCGATAGCAACGGGTCACGACCTTCTCCATACAGTTCGGCAAATGGGCGGCGACAACTGGCCCGAACCGCGCAGGATCAGGTTTGCCGGGGGGGAACACGATGCTGCCCGCAGCCGGAGTAGCGCGCCCTAAAAGGGTCAAAACCAGGGCGTCGTTACGTCAATTGCGGTAGCACCAAATTCGATGTTCAGCTCAAGTTCAGGGTCAGGGTGAAATCGTTCCGCCACGTCATCGCTTCAAGTGCGCAGCCTCTTAGGCACCGTGATTGCTCCTACAGATCAGGGAAGCGGAGCGGTAAGAGCCTGATAGCCATCACACGCTCCCCCAGAATCGTTGTAAGAGACTGATAACTAAGGGGAACAAGCAAGTAGCGAGGTAACGTGAGAGGAAATAAATTACCAGTTATAGGCTTTCTTTTCGCCTTGGTGCTAACCGCTACGATTTGGTATGTGACCACCCGCGCCCGAACCGGCCAGAAGCCGTGGAACTCCAGCGCCATCACCGCTACCTATGTCGGAGCTCAATTCCGCGAACTGGATTCAGCCAATGCGGCCTTGTACCTGGCCTATGAGATTCAAAATCATACCGATTCAGACTATCGGCTGGCGGATGGCCCTGGCGCCATGGTCATGGGCCGCCTCCGAGCTGACGGCAGCCTTAGTTCACAGGAGCAGGTCCGGCTGAGCTATCCCACCTTTCTTCCCGCGGGGCAGCGCGCCCGAGTTGCGCTGGAGATCCTGCGCCCGTTCAGCTGGCCCGCGGAAAGCGACCCCGCTTTCCAGGATAAGCTTGAGAGAATTCGTGAATCAGAGGCTGGCGGACGTTCAGGCATTCGTCCTTTTCGATCAGTCTGATCGCTTTCAGATTGAATTCCCCGGGGGCTGGCAAGAGCTAAAACTAGCTTCGGCAACGCCGAAGTAAGAGCGCGGAGTAAGCCAATTATGTCATCGTTCGCAAGCTCAGTTTCATCCACATCGCAAGTCGAGCGCAGGTCTCACGCGCGTCGCCGGATCAGCGGTCTGACCTATGCGGATTTTGGCGCCGATAACGGAGCCATCATCCTCGATCTCGGTGAAGGCGGGCTGGGTTTCCAGAGCGTGACTCCCGTTAGCGTTGGCCAGGCCGTGCTTCTGAAATTCAAGTTGCCTGAGGCGAATGAGCATGTTGAAAGTTACGCTGAGGTTGCTTGGCTAAATGACTCGGGAAAAGGCGGTGGCCTGCGTTTTGTCGAATTGAATGGCGACGCAAAAACCCACATTCGGGTCTGGGCCGATGGTGATTTGAGGGTTGAAGCGGAGCGCGAAAGTCCCCAAGCGGATCATGCTGACCGCAATGATTCGGCCTCCGTGCAAATGAGTTCGTCCGAAGGCGCTGGCCCGAATCCGATACAGAACACAGCCTCGTCGACACCGGCACCCCGGCTCGAAGCGCCCGCGGATGTTCACGAAGATTCCGGAGCCATCCACGGCGTCGAAGCTGCCGGCGAACCGGCCGCAGCCGACTTGTCTGCTCCGCCGACTCCGGAGGTTGCGAGCCAGCCTGAAGCGCCTGAACCGGAACATTCCGCAACACCCGACGCTGTGCAGATTGCATCCCCGCAGGCGGTACAGCAACAGCCCTCCAGCGCCTCGCGGATCGTCGCGGCTACATCTGTCACACCGGCTGTGCCGGAGTTTACGGTTGCTCCTATGCCTCGAACCGCAGCAACGGCAAGTCGGCCTGCTGCGGAGGCGAGTACTCCCGTCGGGCCAGACAACCGAATTGGTCTCAGTCGGCGCGCCCATCCCCGCTCTCAGGAGCCCGCCGAATTCTCCGTCCCCGGCATCCCTTATGAATCCACGGAACTTCCGCGCGCTGCGCGAATCCCCCACGTGGACGCTTCGGCCTCGAAGAATACAAATCCGGCTCCCGCTGTATCCAGGCGGCCCGTGACTGCGTCGGTCCACCCTCCCGCTGAGGGGCGTGAGCAGTCAACGACTTTGAAAGCGGGCTCTCGTCTTTCGGTACGCAGGCCCAACGCGGGGCAATCAAGCATGTCGCTGCCCGCAAATATGGGATGGGAAGATCGGCTCGCGAAACAACAACGCGAATTCAATGAACCTGATGTTTTGCGCTCTCAGATCGTCAAGGTAGGAATCGGAGTCGCCGCCGGCGCGCTCTTCATGCTGGCCATAATTGCGGCCTTGCCATCTCTGAAATCAGGCGTGCAAGCGAAGGCCAGCAAAGGTTTAGGCGGTTCGAATTTAGCCGCAGGACAGCCTGCCTTTCAAGTTGAGGTGGCGGATGTTAATACTCGCCGTTGGATGCTGACCAGCGGCGGGGCTGCTGGATCGCCTTTCAGCGACGCTTCATCTTCGCGACGCGACGCGGCGTCCGCTGGCGCGCCTGTGTCTCGAAAAGAAACCGCGGATTCAGAGTCGAGCACTCCCGGAAATCTGCCCGATGCACCCAAGGCCTCCCTTCGAAAAGCCCCCGGGCTGGCACTTTCCCGTCCTCGCGTTACTGGAACTCAGCAAGTCCCCGCGCAACTGACGTCCCCGTCGATATTTGACGGCATCACGCCGCCGATTGGTTCTCTGGGCACCGCGATTGCACCCAGCGGGCCTGACTTGCCGCGGCCTGACTCTCAACCGGAGGGTCGGACTCTCGCGCAGCCCCGGCAGGCAGCCGTCCTCGTGCAGCGCGTCGCGCCGGTGTATCCCCTCGCTGCGCGGCAGCAGCATGTGACAGGCGAAGTACACATCAGCGCGACCATCGGAAAAGACGGAATACCCAGAAACCTCAAACCCATCAACGGCGATTCACGGCTGATTGCCGCTGCACTAACCGCAATCAGCGAGTGGCGGTATCAGCCTGCCTCGGTCGGCGGCGATCCGATCGACACGCAAACCGTCATCTCCGTAGTCTTCGAACTGAAATAGATAATCGCTGCGGGTACCGGCAATCGGGCAGGCTTCGTGTGCCTGCACGGCCCAAACCACCGGTCAATCATCCAGATAGGGTTCGTAACTCGGTTCTGAACGTCGAGCGTCTACTCGCTTCACTCCACGCGCCAGGGAGAACGCTCGGGCCAGTGGCGCAAGGCTTCGGTGGCCCAGGCGGTGGTTTTGTCTGTGTGGCACGAGGTGCAGGGGTTGGGGATTTTGTATTTGTCGGTCATCGCCGGCGTGATGAAGTCGAAGGTGTGCGCGCGCACGTTCACGTCCGCGATGGTCGTCTTCGATCTTGGGCATGTGGCAGGCGATGCACTCGCTCCCCGGGGTGCCCGCTTTGTGATGGGTGTGCTCCTCGATGCGTGGCGGTGCGCGGGCCGTTGCGGCGATTGCGGGCCGTGGCAAGTCGAGGCAGATCTGTTCGCCGGGCTTGCGCAGCTGCGCGTAATTGTGCGGTGCCGTGAACGTCGTGGCAGCTGAAGCAGGTGACGCCGCGGCGGTACATCACGCTTTGCACGAAATCGTTGCCCTGCATGCGATTCTTGTGCGCGGTGCCGTCGGGGAAATGGGTGAAGGTGGTCTCGCCGAGCTTGTGGTCTTCGAGCTTCCAATAATCGCTGCAAGATTGCAGGCCCAGCTGGAAGCCGACCGGCCAATCGTAATACTTCCCTTCGATCGGATTGCTGAGCGGGCGGCCCTGCGAATGGCACTGGATGCAGGTGTCGTTGGCCTGCACGTAGTCCATGCGCGCGGGATTCACGATATTGGCGCGCGTGGGATGCGCGACGTGTTCGCTGCCCGGGCCGTGGCAGCGCTCGCAGCCGACGTTCCACTCCGTGACCGTGTTGGTCTGAATGTTGTAGTTGACGGAGTGGCAGCCGTCGCAAGTCGGGCCGGTGGGCCGCTTCATGTTGTCGGGCGGATAGAGCGTGCGCCCACCAGTCGGTGCCGTTGGCGACGAAATAGGGACGCCAGATCTTGTTGGTGACGTCCCACTGCGCGGGCTCGGGATAATAGTCGTCGCCGATCTTGGTGAAGTAGCGCTGCTTCCAGATGCTGCCGTAGACCAGCGCGACGTCGTCTTTGGTGAATTTGACGCAGCGGTGTCGGTTGGAGAGATCGGGAATGATGGCGTCGGGATGCTCGCGCGGATCGCGCACCACGTTGGCCATCGGCGTCTTCTGCCAGCGCTCGTAGATATCGGCGTGGCACGTTTGGCAGGCCCGCGACCCGACGTACTTCGCCGCCGTCTGTACCTGCGGGGCGGTTCGCGGGGGCTGCGCTTGTCCGGACAAACCCTGCGCGGCGGCTAAGATAAACACTGCAGCAATTAAGTAGCGTCGCATCCTGGTGACTCCCGCGAGCTGATCCGATAAACTCTGCCCCTGCCGGCGCCTCGGAGTCAAGTCATTGCAGCACAGTAAAAGGCCACTCTCCGCCCTCAAAAGCACATACCTTAGTACGCGCTTTAGTACGAGTACCAAAATAATCTCAGAAAGATGGCCGAAATACATGACCACATGGGGTCTCCGGCGCATCTGCTATTTAGTGTCACAATTCGCCAGCTTCGCCTAAAGCATTCCCCGCAACATGGGACTCAGGGTCAATAAGGGATAATGTGTATAGAAAAAAGATGCCAAAGGCGAGATGCTGTAGGGAAAGCTGGGGAAGGTATAACGTGAATTCAGATGCGACAATTCTATCCTCAGGTTCGCCAAGCCAGCCCTCTACTGCCACTGCTTCAGAAATCAGTGTGAGGTTTTTGCGGTAAGCACAACAAAGCCACGCACCCGATCAGCTTGGAGGCTATGATGGCGAACCTTCGTTTATTAGTGGCGGATGATCATGATGTGGTGCGCAAAGGCGTGCGCACGCTCCTTGAGGAGCAACCTGGCTGGGAAGTCGCTGCCGAAGCTTCCGATGGACGGGAAGCCGTCGAGAAAGCCAAACTGGTACAGCCCGACATTACGATTCTGGATTTGAGCATGCCGGAACTAAACGGCCTGGAAGCTGCCCGGGAGATTCTCAAGACCGTATCGACTAAAGTACTGATCCTGACCATGTACGATTCCGATCCTTTGATCCGGCAAACGCTGGAAGCGGGAGCACGCGGGTATCTGCTGAAGTCCGATGCCGGCCGGGATTTGGTATCCGCGGTCGATGCACTGCGGCGCAACAAGACTTTCTTCACGCCCAAAGTTGCCCAGATGGTTCTGGAAGGCTATCTGGGACGCCCGTCCAAAGAGAACGAGGACGACGGCAATCGGAAGAATGGACTACGTCTGACGGCGCGGCAAAAGCAGATTCTGCAGCTGCTAGCCGAAGGTAAGAGCAGTAAGGAAGTAGCGGTAGCTCTGACGATTAGCGTCAAGACAGCGGAAACGCACCGGGCAAACATCATGCGCCGCCTGGATTGCCATTCGGTGACGGAACTGGTGCGCTACGCCATCCGCAACCATATTATCGAGGCCTGATCGAGCTGGGCAGCTCTAGCTCGATATCGCTTGCGCAATTTCGCCAGTGCTGCCTTCTGCCGCAGACGCGGGAATGACGGCTCGGACGAGCGTACGCCCTTTGCTTGACCGGATCTCAAAAGTTCCGCCCAGTTGCCTGACCCGTTCTCGCATCCCTTGAATTCCCACGCCCGGCAAAGCGGGGCCGTGCGTCTTTCCATTGGAAGGCAATCCGCGGCCCGAGTCGCTAATCTCCAGGGTCACCTGCCGCGAATCTCTCGAGACGCGCACTCGCGCGGTTTTACTCTCGGAGTGCCTGTGCACATTCGTCAGCGATTCCTGTACAACGCGGAAGACAGCGATCTCCATCTCCTTGGAGAGACGCCCCAGTTCCGGGGCAAGCTCGAGATCCATGCGGATTCCGCTGCGCTGCGCGAAGCCCTCGACAAACCACCGCAGCGCTGACTCCAATCCTGCCTCGTCGAGCAAGGGAGGATGCAATAGGTGAGACATGGTGCGCAGTTCCTGCGACAGCTCGCGGACCAGGCGCGTCCCGTCGGAGATATTCCTTGCCCCGCGCTCGCTCAATTTGTCTTTCTCACGCTCCACCATGCAAAGGCTCATGCTCAGCGCGGCCAGGGCCTGTCCGGAACTGTCGTGCAGCTCGCGGGCAATGCGCCTGCGCTCTTCATCCTGCAGCTGCATCAAGCGGTTGGAAAGAGTGCGAAGGCTCTCCTCCGCCGTCCTGAGCTCGGCCGTTCGCTGATTCACGCGAGCCTCAAGTTGTTCGTGCACGAGCTTCAGTTCGGTTTCCGCGTGCTTGCGCTCGGTGATATCCGTGCATGCACCAACAATGCCGGGTGCACCGCTGCTTGGATCGGGCATCAACTGCCCGCGGTCGTAAAGCCAGCGAACGCGTCCATCCGGCAGCAGGACCCGGTACTCCAATTGAAAATCGCCTTCAACTCGTGAACGCGCCATCTCGGCCCGAACCGCGGGAAGATCGTCGGGGTGCACGCGCTTCAGAAATTCCTCGCACGACGGGATGTTCTCGTCAGCTCCTAAGCCAAGGAGCTCCTTGAGATTGCGCTCCAGGTACACAAACGCGTTCGTTTGCGGATCCACGCGATAGGTACCGGTTCGCGACGCCGCCAGCGCGATCATCAGGCGCTGTCGGCTGAGCGATAGCTCTTCCTCCACTTCCTTTCGTTCCGTGACATCCAGGACCACTCCATAAGCCTTACTGCCATTGGGGCTTTTGCCGGCCGAACCTCCGGCAGCACGAGGTTCATCGGCACGCATCTGGCCCTTGACGTACAGCCAGCGCAGGCCAAGTTTGGGATGATGATAGCGGTACTCAAAATCCATATTCCCGGTCGACTGGCTCTCCCGCATTCGCTGTAATACCAGGTCTCTGTCGTCTGCGTACACGCGCGAGAGCCACACCTCCTGGCGCGCGTCTTCATCCTGGCCGCCTGGCACGAGACCAAAAATCTCCTGCAGCCTCCTGCGTCAGTTCGGATTGCCCTGTCTGGGGATCCCACACAAATCCACCCACGCGTGATGCTGACAGCGCCATACGCCGTCGGCGTTCGCTGGCCTTGACCTCCTGCTCCACGCGCTTTCTCTCCGTGATATCGATGTTGACGCCGATCCACTCCCGGAGAGTGCCGTCCGTGTTGCGTACCGGCACGCCGCGCCCCTCGAAATACCGATAGCTGCCTGCGGACGTGAGCATTCGGAACTCGCCCCATACTCTTTGCCAGTGGCCAGGGATTCCTGCCATTTCCGCGTCAGGTCGGTCCGATCATCAACATGAACAAAATCCAACCAGCGGCGGCCTTTTGCCTCGTCGCCGCCCCATCCCAGGAGCCGCTCCATTCGTCGGAACGCCAGATATTATTCCCCGCAGCGTCGCACCGCCAGACCATCTGACCCATTGCCATGGCCAGAGCGCGATAGCGCTCTTCACTTTCGCGAAGCGCCTGCTCCAGGGCGGCGCCTTTTTCGAGAATCGCCTTTGGATCCAGTTGGCCCGGGCGAGTTTCCTTGGCGATGACGGTTGAATCGAAAAACGATTCCCCTCGTTTTGCGGCCTCCACGGCGTTGAGCAAATCATGCGCAACCGAAGACTTCACCACAAAACCGCGGGCCCCGGCATTAAAGGCCTGCCGGATCATCTCCTGGGAGTCATGCTGCGTGAGGATGAGTATCTGGACGCCTGGAAGACTGCGGCGAATCGCCCGGGTCGCTTCCAGGCCATTCAGGTTGGGCATGCTTACATCCATAATGACCAGGTCGGGATGAAGCTGGTGGGCCTTCTCGACGGCATCCTGCCCATCCACGGCTTCGCCACAAACCTCACATCCCTGCTGCGAAGCGAGGAGCGCACGTATGCCCCTGCGGATCACTTCATGATCATCGGCAACCAGAATTCTCACTCTGGTCTCCCCTCTATCTTTGACACGCGCAAATTGCGCCTTTCCTCAAAACGTCACGGCTGAATTTGTACGGGGGCTTTGGTCCGGGCAGCGAAAAATCAGGGGCTAGGCGGACCAGTTTTTTCGCTTTGGATACGGTAGCTAAAGGCTTGGCGGCAAGTACAGCAAATCATGTATATGTGCTCAAAAGAGTGGAAATTCAATCGAGTGCTCGTGCGTACG
>CAWEMN010000007.1:0-614745 GCA_963810155.1 uncultured Acidobacteriota bacterium | reverse complement strand
CATATAGGTGACGACGGTCTTTTCTCAGCCGCGAGCGGGCTTCGTTAATCATAATATGAATAAGCCAGGTGCTGAACTTTGCCTCTGCCCTAAATTCAGCAAGATGCGTAAAAGCCTTCAAAACCGCTTCTTGTGCGACCTCCTCGGCATCCGCAGGATTATTCAAGATTGAGACCGCCGTAACGTACACCGCTCTCTCATAAGGGCGGACGAGGCCATAGAACGCCTCTTTATCTCCTTGGCAAACCCGCCGAATCAGTTCGGCTCACTCCCCTCCAAACGCGGCTTGGGCGCACCCATCAATGCCTATTCTTGTGACGAACTCAATCGCAGCTTTAGTTGATTATAAGGTTACAAGACCGAAAGCGACAGCCTCGAACCCAAACAGAAGGCTGGAAGATTCGGCCGACTCTGTATTTTATGTTCATCAGGGAAATCAGAGAACGTGCGTCTCGTGAGCCCTACTCCTCCAAAAGGAATAGGACTCCCGCGAAGCACGTGCTGCGACGGGCGCGGTGTTGGAAAAACCAAACTGGCGGCTAATTAGACTCAATTCAGGCTAGTCCCCACTGGCTGCCGCCTGGTTCTTGACCGGCGCAACGGCCATTATGGTCTGGTGCTTGGCGCGGGCGAGTTCCTGCTCTTCCGATTTGGAGTACACGAATTCGTGGCCCGAATCATGCCCAGGGTAGAACCAGGTCACTATCGCGTTTGTTGGCATCGACTCTCGCTCCGCGAAAGTAATCGTAGTGTTGTCGGTCGGCTGCAGACGCTCGGCGGTTACCGCGAGCACGGTCGCATACAGCGTTGATCGGTCAGAATTGAAAACCTGGATGATGTTACGGTTGCCAACGCTGTCCGCGAGTACGAACCAATAGGTCCCCGCAGGCAAGACGCGTCCCGGAATCTGGACTGATTGGCTAAAGGTGAGCCGGGAGGCCTGATCCCATTCATCCGCATGGGCTACAGGCAGCATAACCAAGGATACAAGCACGAGGCTTAGAGTGATAAATGCCTTTCGAGTATTCATGAGTTCCTCCTCATACGCGTTCGATAGCCGGCTTGAGAAAAGGTTTCAAAAACGAGAAACGAAAATTTGAACGTTTGGCACTCTGTAACTTTCTTTGGAAAAGCCAATCTCATTTACTGGTGTGGCGACGAAGTGTCAGTCGAGTTGATGACTCAAGTGGACGCAACCAGAGCTAAGAACAGAAGGGCCGCGCGTATGCCGACGGACCCTGCCGTAATGCCCGTGGTGGCAACTAGGAATGGGAAGCCGGCTGCCTTCGAGGAACTCATTGGACGATACGAACGGAGAATCTTTCGACTAGCGCAAAACGTGACTCAAAACCGCGAGGATGCCGAGGAAGTCACGCAGGAAGCCTTCTTTCGGGCGTTCACACACCTGGAAGGCTTCAAGGGCGATTCCCGATTTTCTACTTGGCTGACGCGCATTGCTATAAATGAAGCGCTGATGAAATTGCGCAGGCGCCGCCCGACAGTGTCACTCGACGCCGAGAGAGAAACCGAAAACGGCGTCGTTATTCACGAAGTCGAGGATTGGGGGCCTTCTCCCGAACAGCGGTACTCACAGCAGGAACTGCAACACATTCTGAGCGAAGCGATGGGACAGCTGAGTCCAGACCTGCGGCTCGTGACTCAGCTACGCGACGTCGAAGAGTTTTCGACCGAGGAAACAGCGCAGATCCTGGGCTTGTCGGTTTCAGCAGTGAAATCGCGTTCCCGTCGCGCGCGCATAACGCTCCGAGAGATGTTGAACCGTTACTTCCTACGAGCGAAATTAAGCGAGACGAAAGCTGTGAAACTTCCAGCCACCTCCTGAGTCTCACGTCTAGCACCCAGTTCTCCTACGGACGGGGAGTCAAATGAATGCAATTACAAATCACGTACTGTTGGGGTCATCTCGTCGGCCCGGGCACGGTTCGGGCTGGAAGCGGTGGGTATGCGATTTCGAGGTATGGATTGGTTGCAGTTTTGCTCTTGATCGGGTTCCTAAAGTTCACCGCCGCGGAAGCAGTGGGCATTCAACCGCTGGTTGCGCACAGCCCCCTCATGTCGTGGATGTACGCGGTGCTAGGCGTCCGGGGCGTTTCGGCTTTGATCGGCACTATCGAGATCACTGTTGCGTTGCTGGTGGCGCTCCGGCCGCTTTCGGCGGGTGCATCATTCGTAGGTAGTCTCGGCTGCATCGTGACGTTTCTGTTGACTACAAGTTTTCTGCTCTCGACGCCGGGTGCTGTTCAGTGGAGCTACGGTTTGCCGGTATTGGGCGACGCGGGACAGTTCCTGATTAAGGATGTAGTACTACTTGGGGCATCGTTCTTGACTGCTTCAGAGGCACTCGGCAATCGTCGCTCATGAGGATACGGAAATGCCATTAATGGACCTCTCGCGTCACGTCAAGATGAAGTGGATCAAGCTTCCTGTGTTTTCGCTCTGCTTGGCCCCGCTCGCCCACCTGGCGTGGACGGCCTTTCACAATGGACTGGGAGCGAACCCCATCGAGGCGATAACGCATTCTACCGGCACTTGGGCGCTGGTGTTTTTGTGCGTGACGCTTAGCATTACGCCTCTGCGACGCCTGCTTCATCAAAGCTGGCTAGTACGTTTCCGCCGGATGTTGGGCTTGTTCGCCTTCTTCTTTGGTTGTCTGCACGTCGCAACTTATGTGTGGCTGGATAAATCCTTCGACTTCTCCGAGATGATCAAAGATGTCTATAAGCGGCCGTTTATCACCGCCGGATTCACGGCATTCTTGCTTATGGTTCCTCTTGCCGTCACCTCGACCAGCGGAATGATCCGCCGTCTGGGCGGCAAACGGTGGCAGATGCTTCATCGCCTGGTCTACGTCAGCGCTATCGCGGGCGCGATTCACTACTATTGGCTCGTGAAATCCGACGAGACCGTGCCGCTGCGCTTCGCCGCCATCGTCGGCACTCTGCTCCTTTACCGTCTGCTTCTGGGTTTCCGTGGACGTATCCAACCAAATCGCGTGCCCGGCAGTGTCGTACGGGTATCTCAATCGGTGAGGTAATCGCTAATGACGCGTTTCAGCCTGCTAAAGATAGCGTTGATCGCAATTGCATTCTCAATGATGCTTTCCTCCAGATCTCTTCGAAGTGGGGATCATGGTGGACCGGCACCAACGAGCAGTGCTGCCCCACGCACTCCTGTGCTGATCGAGCTGTTTACTTCCGAAGGTTGTTCGAGCTGCCCTCCGGCGGACGTCTTACTCGGACAATTGGACCGCTTCCAGCCGGTGCCCAACGCAGACTCGATTGTTTTGAGCGAACATGTGGACTACTGGGACGATATCGGGTGGAAAGACCCATACTCGTCGCACCGGTCCAGCCTCCGCCAAAGCGATTATGCGCGTCGTTTTCGGTTGGAGGGTCCCTATACGCCTCAAATGGTCGTCGATGGTGATGTGCAACTGGTTGGCAGTGATGAGCACGAGGCCCTCCGAGTGATTGCGAACGCGGCCAAAGTCACCAAAATTCCGGTGAGTCTGTCGGCGCCCCACCTGGAAGGGACTAACTCACTCGCGGTACACGTCGATGTGAAGCCCGCTCTTTCCGCAGTAAAGCCCATATCCGGGCTAGTGCTGATCGCTTTGGCTGATGAAAGTGATCAATCTAACGTCCGGCGAGGAGAGAACGCTGGACGAGTTCTAAAACATGTGGCAGTTGTGCGCACACTAACTCAGGTCGGTACCGTCGAAGGTAGTACCGGCTTCTCAAAGGACGTGACGGTGAGCACCGAAAACGCCAATCTCCAAAACTTGAGGATCGTGGCAATCGTGCAAGAAGGAACTGCCGGTCGAGTCCTGGGAGTTGGATCCACCCGGTTTTCGAATTAGCTTTTTCTAATGAATCGAGGAGAATCGGTGAAACCCGTCACATGCCTTGTTTTCGATACTTGCGGGAATAAAGTCGTCTCAACACCAGTCATGAGACTGAGCGGTTGTGTGCTCACGGCGAGAACCCATCATCGCGGCAAGCCGCATGGCTTTATGCGATTCGCCGTTTAATGACCGTCAAGAAATAACAAAGGAGAGCAGCTATGAACGAAACCGTGGGGGTTGTGAACGGTGGTGCACATCGGCAGTCATTTGTGGGCAGGAAGCCTCGTGCGGCATTTAGCATGGTCCAGGCCTGCCAACTGATACGTTGGTCGTTGTTCCTTTTGATGGCGTTCGCGATGGTTGTCACAACTCAGACTCCAGCCTGGAGCGCTGGCGTGACGGACCTAATCTGGCTGGAGAGCAACAGCACTGCGGGGAATTCCATCCTTACATTCAGGAATAACGGCACAGGAAATCCAACCTTTCTCGGTAGCACTCCAGCCGGTGGAATTGGCGTCTTTGATAAAACATTTGCTCTCGGCCCATTCGATTCCGACCAAAACCTGATTGTCAATGACGATGGAACTCTGCTCTTTGCGGTAAATTCGGGCTCTAATTCCATTGCGGTATTCCGCATTACGCCCAACGGCCTTCAAGCGGTCGAGGGTTCTCCGTTTGCCTCCGGTGGGAGTGACCCCGTCAGTCTAGGCCTGAAAGGCGACATCCTTGCGGTTGTGAATAAGGACCAGGATCCAGCTCAGAACGCCAACTTGGTTCTGCCGAACTACACCACGTTCCGTGTATTGCCGAATGGCCAATTGATCCCTGTCGAGAACTCCACTGTGTCTGTCGCTTACAACAGTTCGCCTTCGCAGGCCTTGACCGCTTTTGAGGGTCCATTCCTGTTTGGAGCTGATTTCTTTGGAGGGCTGCTGCAGTCTTTCCGGATCGACGAGGATGGCCGTTTGCGCCAGAATTTGCCGCAAGCGCTGCCGAATTCCATATTCACCGACAAAACTGGTGGCCATCAGCCATTGGGAATGCGGACGCACCCGAACCTGCGAATTCTCTATGTTGACATTACTCCGATCAGCGAAATAGCCGTTTATCGCTACGACGGCAGAGGAGTACCCTCTTTTGTACGAGCCGTCGCCGATTCCGGCGCGGCTCCCTGTTGGACTGTCGTCAATCATACGGGTACCCGTCTTTACGCCACCAATACTGGTGACAATTCCATTGCCGTTTACGATTTGACAGATCCGCTAGATCCCGTGGAAATTCAACACTTCGTGATGGATGCTACGACCGGCGCACCCTTTTCGACCGTAATCGACCAATCCGACGAGTTTCTTTACGTTTCAAGCGAGCAGTCGAGCGCAAACGCCACCCCCGCGGGCAATGCCTTCCACACGCTCAAGGTCGCTGCGGACGGGACCTTGACCGAGCCGTTTTCGCCCACCGTGCTTCCCATCGGCGGAAGTGTGCCCGTACGCGCTCAGGGGATCAGCGTTTTCGGGACAAAGTAGCCATCTTCCGGGGGACTGGGCGTAACCGTTCAAGCGCCCAGACTCCCCACTCCTTTCCCGGAACCGAGCTATAGAAACACGGTCTTTTTGTTTGGAATTCAGAGGTTTTAGCAGCGGGGGAATTCTTCAAGTGGTTTTGCGTCAATGCAAGAGAGGCTAGGATTTCATAGAGGTCAGTAGTGAAGTGGCGTCGACGAGCAAAAAATACAGAATAGGAGAAATGACATGCCAGATGTGAAGCTTGTAGTGATCTACCCTCGTCCCAAAGACATCGAAGCCTTTGAGAAGGTGTATCAGAGCCAACATGTGCCTCTGGCCGTGGACAAACTGGCGGGCAAGACTAAAATCGTCGCGACCAAGGTCTTGAGTTCTCCGCAAGGGGCTGCTCCGTTCTACCGCATCGTGGAAGTACATTTCCCGTCAATGCAAGCCCTGGAAGCATGCGCCGGGTCCGAGGGCGGGAAACAGACGCTCGCGCATGCCGTCTCGATTTCATCGGGCGGAACGCCGATTTTCCTGATCGCCGAGGAGCAAACTTTCGCATTCGATAAGTCAGCTCAAAGTGCGTAGAGGTGCGTGTCCGCTGGAGGCAAGAATCATTTTGGTTTTATTGAGACTTGGCCCTGGCCCCAGGTTTTGTCGGGCATGAGCAGACAGCTCACTTTGGAGAGGCGCTTCGCCCTGAGAATCTAAGGTATGATTGCTCAGTGGATAGAAGAACGTTTCTTCGGATCACAAGAGCCCTCGTTGACGGCAGGAGGTTTGAGATTCTTGAGCGGATCGCAGCTGTTAAAAACGAGATCTCGTGCAGTGATTTGAGGGCGAAGCTCCCCATCTCCAGGGCAACGTTGTCGCACCACCTCAAAGAACTGGCAACTGCCGGCCTCATAGACATACGGCGGCAGTCCAGGTACATGTACTTGCGGATGCGGAGAAGGAGCTGGAGTGAGTATCTCAAGCGTTTACGCAAGGTCGGTTCCTAAGGCATAGCTCGACTCTCAATCTTTTCTCATTTTTCATATAGCGCTAGCGCATCGTCTCATGATACGTTGTTCGACTGTTGTCGATATATCGAACTGGTTAGAACATACGGGGGAACATCATGGAATTCTCAGAATTCGCCACTCAAAAGCTGCTTCAAGCGACCGGGCAGTCTCAGCATCTAACAGACCGGGAGAAACACCTGATCGGCTTGGCCGTTACAGCCACTCGGGGGTGCATCGCCTGCACTGGCGGCAGACTGAAGCGAGCTTTGGAAGCTGGCATCTCTTATGAGGCGCTTGTGGCAGGCATCGATTTGGCGGCGGCGGTCAACGCAGGTGTTACCGTGGCGATCGCCACTCAGGGCGCTGAACGCAATGGCGTCGTCAAGCCTGAGCTTGCGTGTGTTGACGAGGCTTGCACTGTCGGATTGCCTCGTTCATAGGTTAACAACGAATCGAAAGGAGCCTCTATGAACCGCCGCGATTTCCTGCGTTCCGCTGGCATCGCATCCGCAAGCCTCGCGCTGCCAAGGACGGCGCGCTTGTTTGCCGAGGACGCCACGCGCAGTGGTTGGCGCACGTTTGAGGTGACCACTCGCGTCGAAGTCCTCAGCTTCTTCAGGAGCGACGCGAGTGTGGCTGCCGGCGGCCCTTCTTGGAGAAACTCCCTACCAACGGACCCTCGCAAATCGCTTTAGCGCCGAGGGCGGTACCGCGAAGATGGTCGAAAGCAAGGCCGACGCGCTCGGAATCATCGCCGCGGAATTTCCCTCCGGGGTGAAGCCGGTCCTCACGCTCACCAGCCGGATCGCCACGAGAGACTATGCGGTTGATCTCTGGGCACCGCGAAGGCACAGAAGCCAGACGCTGGGGAGCTGCATCATTTCCTCCGACCGACGAAGCTCCTTCCAACCGATGGCATCGTGAAAGCGACGGCGGACGAGATCACCCGCGGCGCCCATACCGACGTCGAGAAGGCGCGGGCGATCTACGAGTGGATCGTCGAGAACACGTTCCGGGACCCGAAGACGCGCGGCTGCGGTATCGGCGACATCCGCTTCATGCTGGAGTCCAAAGATCTAGGCGGCAAGTGCGCCGATCTGAATGCGCTCTACGTCGGCCTGGCGCGCGCCGCAGGCCTGCCGGCGCGCGATGTCTATGGCATCCGCGTGCAAAATCGGAGCTTGGATATAAGAGCCTCGGCACAGCATCGGAAAACGTCACGAAAGCCCAACACTGCCGCGCCGAAGTCCACCTCGCCGGCTACGGTTGGGTTCCGGTCGATCCCGCGGACGTGCGGAAGGTCGTGCTGGAGGAGCCGCCCGGAAATCGTCCTCTGGATGACGACATGGTGAAGAAGGCGCGCGCACGGCTGTTCGGCTCATGGGAGATGAACTGGATCGCTTACAACTTCGCGCACGATGTCGCGCTGCCAGGGTCGAGCGGCGCACCCGTGGGCTTTCTGATGTATCCGCAGGCGGAAACCGCCGATGGCCGGCTGGACTGCCTCGATCCCGATAACTTCAAATACGAGATCACCTCGAAGGAAATCTAGAGCCTTTAATGTTTTCGATATATCGAGCAGAGTCAAGTGGCGCACAGGGGAGGCGACCGTCATGAGAGCGAATTTTCCGCTGATTTGGACGGTGGCGTTGTTTTTCGTTTCCGGCCTCGCGCTGGCCAGGCAAACCGACAACGCGAACTCCGGATCGTGGTCCGGCGTCATCATAAACAGCAACTGTAGCCCTGACGAAGCTTTTGCCGAGGCGGCTAAGTGCACCGAGAAGGGTGTACCAGGCGCAAAACTTTCCTTGTATGACGATACCACCAGACAGATATTCATCCTCGACCCTCAAGACCAGGCCGTCGGTCATCTAGGTGACAGCGTCACCGTCAGTGGCACCGTCGAGGGCAATACCCTTCACGTCGCTTCCTTCAAGATGCTCACCGACATCGGGCTCGCCGTGGGTCGGAAGGCGCCGGCCTTCACGGCCCGCGACCAGTTTGGCCAGGAGCAGAGCCTCGATACGCTGAAAGGACCAAATGGCACCGTTCTTCTCTTTTTTCGTTCGGCCGACTGGTGACCCTACTGCAAGGGGCAGCTGGTCGAGCTGCAAAACGCGAAAGCACGATTTGAAAAGCAAGGGATCAAACTGGCGGCAATCAGCTATGACAGCGAGGAAATACTGAAGTACTTCGCCGACCGTCGCAAGATCGAGTTTCCTCTGCTCGCCGATCCCGATTCCAAAGCCATTCGGGCGTATGAGGTCCTGAACGCCGAGGCGACCGGACAGTTCAAGGGCATGGCGCGGCCCGGCTATTTCTTCATCGACACCAAAGGCGTTATCCGAGAGAAGTTCTTCGAAGCGAAGTACCGTGAACGATTCTCAGGAAACAATGTTATTGGCAAGCTTTTCCCAGCGTTGGGCGACGAAGTGACAGACAATGTCGAAGCCCCGCACCTTAGCTTGGCTGTCGAACAATCCGATCGAACCGGCTTTCCGGGAGGTCGTATTACCTTGACTGCCGAAGTGCAGCTTCCACCCGACGTGCATGTCTACGCCCCAGGGGTTCAGGGCTATAAGTCAATCGCCCTCGTGATGGACCCCACGCCGGGGATGGAGTTCACCCCGGTGAATTATCCACACGCGAAGATTCTCTATCTTCCGGCGATAAAGGAACGCGTACCCGTATTCGAGGGGAAGTTCCGCATTACTCAGGATCTGAAAGTAAGCTCCGCGGCGGAGTTCAGCAATTCGCTTGGGACGGACGGAAAAACCTTCACGATTACAGGAAAGCTCGACTATCAGGCGTGTGATAGCAAGATTTGCTTCTTACCAACGTCAGTGCCGGTCCGATGGCAACTGCAGGTTCTGCCTCTTGATCGGCAGCGAGCTCCGGAGGCTATTCGGCACAAGTAGAACGCCGACCTTCGTTTTGACCTGAACACCACAGGAGGCAGTCGTGTCCGAAGTCGCGTACGTTTCCAAGGTTCGTATCGAGCGAAAGGTTGGTCCTCTTCGGATCGCCCACTTACCCGGTGAATCGCAGGAGGTGATCTTCAGCGTCCACGGGGCCATAGCCGAGCACTACAAAGTCGATCCCGCGAAACTCAAGGAGTCTCATGCCTCCACGATCGACTACGTGATTGCTGCGACTGCTGGTTGAATGCTCGGCACCTTCGGAGGCGCGCTGGAGGCGCGTCACATCGATGCGAGCAACGGGAAGCTCGTTGGGGAAGTGACCGGCGAGGTAGAAACCGAGGAAGGTGTGCTCGTCATACGCCGCATCCACGTGGCCATGCGGCTGGTGGCGCCAGAACAGGACCGCGGAACCGTGGAACGCGTGCACGGCCTCTACGCCATGCGCTGCCCACTGTATCGCACATTGCACAACGCGATCCAGCTCACGTCGTCCTTCACGTTGGAAAAACAAGAGGCTTGACTCAGGAACCGTGAGGAGTTCGAGTGGCAGGTCTTCCGCCAGGCTAGTTGAGAATCTGCCGTCGAAGGCGCGGAGACCGGCTAATGTCTCAGAACTGGATCTCTCTGATTCCAGATTAGGAGTCAACCATGCAGGTTTCGATTCTTGCTGCGTTCGTAGCTGGTGTGATCTCGTTTCTGTCGCCGTGCGTTTTGCCGCTCGTGCCCGGTTACATCTCGATGCTTTCGGGAATCGGCGTTGAACAGTTGCGGCAAGGGGAAACGCCGCGGGGGAATCTGCTTGCGTCGTCGTTCGCATTCGTCATGGGCTTCGCTGTTGTGTTCGTGGCCTTCGGAGCATCGGCCAGCGCCGTTGGCCAATTTCTGCTCCATAACAAGAGTCTTCTAGCTCCTTTCGCCGGTGCCATCATCGTTCTTTTCGGACTTCACCTGATTGGCGTACTCAGCCGGATTCCCGTTCGCGGTGGCCTGATCGTTGGCGGTCTGCTCGCCGCCACCGGGCTCGTCATCTGGAGGCGTTTAGATCCGGGACCGGTCACGCCGGCGCAGCTGATTTCCGTGTCGCTTATTTTTCTGGCTGGGCCGATGCTGACGCGCTGGCTGAACCGTGACATGCATTTCCGTACCCTCGGAAGCCGAACCGACCAGGATCGCAAATCAGGTCCGTTCGCAGGTGCACTGAGCGGCTTTTTGCTTGGCTTCGCGTTTGCCTTTGGCTGGACGCCGTGTATTGGACCAATCCTCGCCGGGGTACTGGCCATGGCTGCGACGAGCGAAACGGTAGCGCGCGGCATCTTTATGCTGGCCATATACTCCGCCGGTCTGGCGATCCCGTTTTTGCTCACAGCGCTAGGGATCAATCAGTTCTTGGGCTTCTACCAACGGTTCCGCCGACACTTGCACGCGGTCGAGGTCGGTAGCGGCATGCTGCTGCTCGCCGTGGGCTGCCTGATTTTCGTCAACCGACTGACTTGGCTTTCGGGCAAACTGAGTTTTCTGAACGGCTTCGTCAAGTGAGGAGAGTCTGCCAATGGGTCAAGTTCCTGAAAATTGATGGAATTCAGGACCCATTGGGTAAATCGCTCCGGCGCCTCTGCCGATGAGCTCGTAGTTGGCGAAACCGACTGGCAATGCATGGCGCCAAGAATTTCGCACCCGTGGTCCGGCTGCGACTGTCGGTCCCAACATCCTCCCTAAATTGTGTGGAGGCCATTTGCTGGGGAGTTATGGACCAGCTTGTGGTAAAACCCTATGTATTTGCAAGTCCCGCGTGGTTGGCGCATCGAGCCTAAGGGAGGACTTCAAAATGCAAAATGGCTTCGCGATGGCGATAACACCGATTGTGGTTACCTTGGGTTTCGCTTCCGTTCTGCTCAGCCAAACCAATAATCAGACCCCGGCCCAGCCGGTTGCGGCGAAGGCGCCGAGCATCACGGCCATCAATGACCTCACAGGGGTCTGGAACGCGCTCCGCGGTAACTATGGCACCGCTTCCTTCAGCAAAGGCGACCCGTCCATGACGCCTTGGGGGCAACAGCAGTTCAACGAGGCCAAGCCTTCCCAGGGGCCTCGCGGCGTGCTGCTTTCGGAGACCACGGACATGGTTTACAAGTGTTTTCCGCCAGGCATGCCGTACATCTACTTACAACTCTTCCCTGTGGAAATCGTGCAAACACCCACGCAGGTGATTGAACTTTTTGAATACGATCACACCGTGCGTCACATCTACATCGACGGCCGCAAGCATCCTGCCGACATAACACCGTCGTACTATGGGGACTCCATCGGCCATTGGGAGGAGGATACCCTCGTCGTGGACACAGTCGGACTTAATGGCAAGATGTGGCTCGATCGCGTGGGCCATCCAGACAGTGACCAAATGCATATCACCGAGCACATTCACCGTGTGGACAACAAAACGTTGCAGGTGGACTTCACCTTCGACGATCCTAAATCGTATACGAAGCCGTGGACAGCAACGATGCGCTTCGGCTTGCATCCGACTTGGCACATCCTCGAAGATATCTGCGAAGACAACCGGGCGTTTGAGAGCTTCGAAAAATAGGCAAGCCGGAATTCTCTTTTGATAGTGCTACTTTGCAATGGCCCGCGGATAAATACGGCGTGCGTTGCCTACTCTGGCATCTGATTTTTGGGATAACGTATTGCAGGGATGCGACTACACTAGTAGTATCGGGGATTTTGTTCCCCTGCTTTTGTCCGCCCCCCTCACACAGTACTGAGGAAGCGGCATCATCTGGGACCAAATGCCCTTGTCCATCCCGGCAGTTGTACCGTTCCTTCTCAGGCGCGCTTCGGTAACCGAGTTTTTCGGCTTCCTGGCGGTAATACTCGAACAGACCGCCGTGGCACATTCCATTCTTAGCCCAATCTAGGGCCTGCGATATTGAGTCCACTTGATCATCGTATTTGCCATTCGGAAATACGCCCATCTCGTGCAGGTATTGCGGCAGCCAATCCGCCTGCTCCGGAACGTGAACGAATCCGTTCGCAATCGTGCTGCTGACTGAATGCACGCATGACCTTTTCCATCTTGGGCTGGTATCGCGTCGTACCGTGCACGCCGTCGCGTCGATGAACGAGATCTATCCGCTGCTCCCGCCATAGACGCACACGGTTTGCAACAATACGAAAAGAGTGACAATTAACCAGATAAAGAGCACGATTGAAATATGAACAGTTTATCGGTAGCAGAAATCAACGAACGGAGTTCCAAATTCTGGGCGCGCGAATGCAAATTAACGGAACAACGCGCCTCCAATAAAACCGTGTGCCGTCTTGCCCTCCGCGAGCTGAATTCGAATATCAGTAAGGGGAAGTTTAAGGAAGTGTCTTTTGAGGTCTGTCTAGCCAATGCAGAAGAGATCGCAAAGATCGTTTATGAGGAAGCTGCGCGAAAACGAGGAGAGTCTCTCCGGAAGGATACCCTTCAGAATCTGATTGAAAATATCGTCGCTAAGAATCCGCGGATCAGGGAACGCCAACTGCTGAAAAAGCTGGCTGGAGATGAAGGTGCAGGCGTGGTAGCTGCTATCGATAAGGCGTCTGATTGCCTCACGGGCGAAGGCCGGCTGATTCACTACTTTAATGACGCTGGACGCCCGAAGACTGCATCGGTTCGTGGTCTGAAAGATCGTTTATCTAAATTCAAAGCAAAAATAAAGTCGCGCTAGCCGGTTGACGCGAATTTCGCTCGTCTAAGCTGCCTTCTGACTTCGGGGTGTCCCCCCGCCGACGTCCCATCACAGGAGGCTCGCTTGCAGGAAAATCCCTTTTTAAACCTAAGGATCGAATACTGTGCAGTTAGCGCCCTGGAACCATACTCACGCAACGCTCGCACTCACACAAGGCACCAAGTCCGCCAGATCGCGAACAGCATCGAGGCGTTCGGATTCACCAACCCCGTTTTGATTGCCGGGGCCAACACGATCATTGCCGGTCACGGCCGGGTTGCCGCAGCCAAGCTATTGGGCATGGATCGAGTACCAACTATTCGGATTGAGGGTTTGAGCGAGGATGACGTTCGAGCTTACATCATTGCTGACAACAGGCTTGCCGAGAAAGCGGGTTGGGACCACTCAATCCTTGCAATCGAACTGCAACACCTGCTGACCATCGATAACGATTTCGATGTCACCATCACCGGCTTCGAGGTTCCTGAGATCGATTTGATCCTGGAGCAAGCCGCCAGGAAACAAGACGAGGATGATACCTTCAATCTTGGTGAGACGAACCAGCCCGTTACTCAGCCTGGCGATCACTGGCGATTAGGTAAGCATCACGTCCTCTGCGGTAGCGCTCTTGAGGAGTCCTCTTATAAAGCCTTGATGACTGGCCGCCGCGCCCATGTCGTGTTCTCTGATCCTCCATACAACGTCGCCATCGACGGCAATGTCTCTGGAAATGGCTCGATTCGGCATCGCGATTTTGCGATGGCGGTTGGGGAAATGAGCGAACCAGAGTTTGTAGCCTTTCTTGCTACAAGTTTGCGCTTACTGTCACGACATAGCGCAAGCGACTCGGTGCACTTCATTTGTATGGACTGGCGGCACATGGGGGAACTGCTCGCCGCTGGCAGGCAGACTTACGACACACTCCTCAATGTCTGTGTCTGGGTGAAAGACAACGGCGGCATGGGCTCCTTTTACCGTTCCCGTCATGAACTTGTCTTTGTCTTCAAGAATGGTAAAAGCCGTCATCGCAACAATGTCCAGCTCGGCAAATATGGCCGGAATCGCACGAACGTTTGGGAGTATCCGGGGGTAAACACGCTCTCCCGACAAGGCGAGGAAGGCAATCTTCTTGCCCTACATCCAACCGTTAAACCCGTCGCGCTTGTGGCTGATGCCCTGCTCGACTGCTCGGCGCGCGGAGATATTGTCCTCGATCCTTTTCTCGGTTCTGGCACCACCCTGATCGCGGCAGAACGCGTTAGCCGCATTTGTCATGGCATCGAAATCGAGCCACGCTATGTTTACGTCGCGATTCGGCGTTGGCAACAGCATACCGGCGATCATGCCATCCATGTCGCCACCGGCAAATCTTTTGACGATCTCGTCGCCACTTCGGAGGTGAGCCATGGCTGACTTCACAGCGGGGTACGGCAAACCTCCTAAGGGCACACAGTTTGTCAAAGGACAATCAGGCAACCCCAATGGCCGGCCAAAGGGATCGCAGAATCTTGCCACCTTTTGTCCCCACTGGAGCCGCCCTCTCGCTTAGTCCTCTCCTACACAGAAAAAGAAGAGATACGGTGCGTTCCCACGCCCGACGCGAAACAATGGCGAACAGAGCGCCTCTCCTGAAACTCAACCACTCGGTAGGGGACCAGAGCAGAAGATAATCAGCGGCAAAAAGCCACGACGCAGCATTCTAGTGCAAGCGCACGCCGTTTATGCACGCTGCCGTTAACCTCGCTCGAAAGCGTTGGGCGAACTTAAGAGGATTGTTGGCTGAGTCGGCGCTTTGCTAGGCCGGGCCGCAAAGTCCCGGCCTTAACTTTCTAGACGACAGCAGCCGCTCGCTCTTACGAGTGGTGCCGCCCCAAAGAAAGGTTGTAGAGCCAGCCGAAGACAAAGCCCGCGACGGCTCCGTCGATAAGAGCATAGACGGTGCCCGTTAGAACATCACCGATGGTCCGTGACACATGAAACCCCGGATACACCGAACTTAACATTTGCAGAAAGCTCAAGCCGAAGGATGGGCGGGTAAGGCTGATGAGGCCGAGAAAAAGAATGGCACCGCCCCACAGCACCCCAGCGGCAATAGCGATAGCCCTAGAGAGACGTTCACGTGCTCCTCCTTCACTGCGGAGATGTGGAGTTGAACTGGAATTTTCTGATTAGCCCTTTAGTTCGCTCTCCCTCCGATGGAAGGACGGTCTAGAACCAGTCGCTACGGTATGCCAGCCACCAACTCGCCAGGCCAATCGGAATCGTTGCAGCCAATGTCCACCACAGCGACAGACTTAAATCCGAGACCGCGCCTAGGGCCATGAAAACGGTCCAGAAGACTTTCCGTTTCGTTCCCAAGCTCTCCGTGGGCAAGTTCATCGGACTCCAACCTCTTCAAACGTCGTTCTTGAAATAAGCGAACGACGGGAAGCGCGGGAACCAGTTGAGGAAGGAGAAAAGCTCAACAGGTTCCCGCGATGGAGGCTCCGCCGAGATGTGGAGCCAACTTGGGATAAGGGCGTTTTCTCACGAACGCAACCGGCGTTTCGCCCTATGTTTTCTCGGGCGCGGGCATGACGATTTTTGAGACTGTGATGGTGTCGCCCTTCATCTCGCCGGTAAGCCTTACTGTGTGCCCTGCATGTGTCTGCAAGGTCTGCGAGGTCCTGGTTTGCGATGTTATAGACTTTTCCGCTTCCGCCCATGACGAACACGTACTTGCCTCCCGCCTTGGTGCAAGCCAGCGTGCAGTCTCGGTCGGTCATTTTGCCGGCACCGCCGTGAGCGGCAATCATCTTCGCGTGGCTCCCACCGCACATACTGTCGCTAATCTTACCGGTCCACGTCTGATCAGCGGCTGAAACGAAAGAGGTAAGACCCAAGAGCAGGCCGATACAGCATAAACTTCTAACAACGGTCTTCATAACTTGCTCTCCTTACGCCGAGATTCCCACTTTTGCGTCCTGGCAGCGAACGACTACATCGTTGTCCGTCGGAACACATCGTGAGACGATATACTAATCTAATGTACACCCAAAACTGTTTTTGGCCATACCTGATTTTGCAGAGGCAGGTACTTGGCAGGTGACGAAGCCCTTCCAATACCAGCGACAAGACTCCGAACTAACCTCGTCAACGAGTCGAGGCTTGACCCGCGGTGCTTCGTGATTCTGCATTGAGCTGACGTATCGCCTGAGCCTTTTGAAAACGTGCGGCACGGCGAAAGAGTGCCTCTAATAACTGCTCTTTAGCAGTTGCAATCAGGGGACGCACTATGCGCTGGGCTTGCATAGCTTTCACTTCTCCTCTTGTTTGATTGGACAAGGAAGGACAGCACAGCGCGCGAGGACACGCCTTAGCCCTCTTTCTTATCAAGTTTCAAATCGATGACGAATTCACGGCGTGTGTCCCATTGCGAGATATTATGCCGATGTGAGTGGAAGTTTTGGGTGTGAGCTTCGAGTTCGTAGTCGTCGTACTCTCCCAGCCAGCTAAAGCGATAGTGGCCTGACGAATTCGTGATGTAGGTTCGCACTGAATTGGTTCGATCATCGCGCAAGTAGACGACTGCGGACGCGACCGCGCGATTGTCTTCATCCACGACTCTACCCTGAACCGTTCTCACCTTCAGTTCCTGAGCTGCGACGGCAAGGGTTCCCGCAAGAGTGACGAACATCGCAATTGCAACCGCGGTTTGAGGTGATCGCATGTGGGAGCACTCCAGAAGCACGGATTCGCTCGCTGATCGGAGCCAACCGGATTGTTTCTTTCCGAGTTATCAGAATATCCGCATCCTCGTACTTGCTTCCATACTGGATGTACAGTAATATCGTACCACGATATACCTAGGTTTGGCCATCAACAATGCTGTTCTGGACGGCCGTTAGCTCTGAAGTTCCGGGGAAGACCAATTTAGAGATGTGTAGATTGCAATGGTGAACGCGCTGCAAATTATATCGATCGGCTTTCCTGGAGTGGCGGCGATACGATCTTATTACGTGGAAGAGATACTGGCTTCTGTGATTCTCTTTGCGGTTTTGTTTGGCTGCGTCGCCGTTATTCTACTCTTGTTATTCATGCTCGGTCGGGCCAGCCAGGCAGTGAGGGCATTCGCTGAGTTATGCGGAAGAAAGATGCGGCGTTTGCCGCCGTTTTTCAACCGCAAGCGAAAAGACAACGATCCCGATGGCATGAAGGAAAGGAACAAGAAAAGGTGCACCGCGATCCCATGACGAGGAGGAGAATCACAAATGAACATGCTGCTCTGGCTGGTTTGCTCTCCATTCCAGCGTGTAAAATTCCTGGACCTTACGAGGCGGCCGCGCCCTATTCCACGGCGCCGCTCTTGATGATCGAAGCGCGCCGGTACGCCGCCAGAATATCGTCCAGCGAAACCAAGCCCACCAGGTGCCGTGCATCGGCGCGGTGCACCACGGGCAGAAAGGGCGCATCTCGAATCAACCGCAGGGCCAGATCCAGCGACTGATCCGGATGCAAGCGAGGCAGCCGTGTATTCGGTAGTATCGCTGACAGCGGCTGCCCGGCTTTGCTCGCCTTCACCGCCTCCAGCAACGTGCTCTTATACACGAGCATCCATCGGCCCGTATCGTAAGAGACCAGCAAGGGATCTTCGGTCATATCGGCCAGCCGCGATGCCGCGTCACCCACGGTATCGCTGGCCTTCAGGACCAACCCCACAGGCTTGCGCATGGCATTTTCCACCAGCAGCACCGTCTGCTCCCGGCCTTCCTCCATAGAAGGCAGATCGAGGCCTTCCTCGCGCGTGATCAGGTCGAAGATGGGGGTTTCCTGGAAACGTCTGGCAATCACGTAAGCGATGGCATTGGAGATGATCACCGGCAAAATAATCGAATAATTTCCGCTGACCTCCAGTACCATGAATACGGAAGTCATCGGCGCGCGCAGGATCCGGCAAAAAGCGTGCCCATTCCCACCAGCGCGTAGGCGCCAAGCGGCCCTGCTGCCCCGGGAAAAAACTGGTGTTGCACCGTTCCTACCGTCGCGCCCACCATCGAACCAACAAAAAGCGCCGGGGCAAACATCCCTCCCGGTGCGCCGCTGGAGGTCGAGAGGCTTGTGGCCAGCACTTTCAGCAGGGCCAACGCAACCAGCGTCCGCCAAATAAATTGCCCGTGCATGGCCTGATCGATGTATTCGTATCCTGCGCCCATGATTTGCGGAAATCTCAGCCCGATGCCGCCGATGATCATGCCCGCCAGGGCCGGCTGGACGTAGAGCGACCAGCGCGGCAGGCGCTGCGCTCGCGAGCGCACCCATCGCAATAGCTTCACGAAGATCAATGAGGTGATTCCGCCTAGCGCGCCCAGCCCGGCATAGCTGAGCAATTCCAAGGCATGGGCCATGCTGTATGGCGGAATCTGGAAGAGTGGCTCGGCGCCCAGGAACAACCGCATCACCACCACAGCGGCCACCGCCGCGAGCACCACCGCGCCCAGGATGCCCGCGCTCCAGGTGCCAATCACCTCTTCGATTACGAAGAGCACCGCCGCAATCGGCGCATTAAAAGCCGCTGCAAGGCCTGCCGCCGCGCCCACCGGCGCAATCAAACGCACTTTTTCTCGCGAGAGATGCAGCCGCTGTCCCAGCGCGGAGGCGATTCCCGCGCCCATCTGCAGGGAAGGATCTTCCGGTCCCAGCGATTGCCCGCTGCCAATGGCCAACGCGCAGGTTAAAAATTTACCGATCACCGTATCGAACGGAATATAGCCGTCATAGATGTACACGGCCGACTTTGTCTTCGTCACCCCGCTGCCCTTCACCCGAGGAAAGATGCGCAGCACGATGAACGCCAACAGCAAACCCGCGGCAGTTGGCACCAGCACAATGCGCACCGGCCCCGGATTGATTCCCGATCCCAAGAGCCACAGCCGCGTGTAATCAATGCTGATGCGGAAGCAAACCACGGCGAGCCCCGCGAAGAGTCCAATGATTACCGAAAGCAGCAGAAAGAAATTATCTTCGCGCATGGAAAGCGCGCCGCGGGCCCGTTCCAATGAATCGAGCACAGCGGCCTTCATGCGCTGCGCAGTGCTGGCCGCACGGGCCCCGGAAGTGCTGGCCTCCCTCCAATCGGGGAGATCCACCGTCTTTACCCGGCCGCGCTCCGAGCTTCTCGCAGACCAAGGCTCGGTGTCCGGCGATTTTTGGCTTGGTCCCGGTGGTTCACTCATGGGCGGGAAGCGTGCGTTTTTGCGCCAACGCGCATAATTGCGGCATTGGTCGAGTCCGACGGCTGGCCGCAGTTTCCCGTGGCGGCGGACTCCATTTCGAAAACAAACTCCATCAAAGGATCCACTTGCTCGATATGCCTGGCGAGCGCCGCCTCCGCCAGATCGTCGCTTGCTGCGCGGGTAAAGGGAGCGAGATTCCGGTTCGCCTCCGGCAAGGCGATTCCATGCTCCTTGGCACACGATTCGATCCGCGTCACCGCTGCGCCATAAGCCCGAATGGCCCGCCGCGCCCGCTCCATTGGATCAAGCCCGGGACGGCTCGGATCAAGCGCCAACGTCGCTTGCGCGATCGCTAGCTCCTGCATCACGCGCGCTTGCTCCGTTTCGCGCGCTGCGAAATCCGTTGCCTGTGACCCGGGCCGCCTGTTCTGCTGTGCGTTCTCCCGAACGGCGCTCTCCAAGTATCGAACCGCTTGTTGGTCGTTGCCCAGCTGAAATTCAGCCTCTCCTGTTCCCGCCAGAGCTTCATAATTATGTGGACCGAGCCGCAGTGCCCTATCAAACTCATCCAGGGCTTGCTGCGGTTGCCCTGCCTTTAGCATCAGTTGCCCGACCGTGGCGTTCAGCGCTGTGTCGGCAGGAGCTGCCGCGGCCGTTGCCAACAGCTCCGCCTGCGCCTCTCCCTTTTCTCCTCGATCCATTAGATACCGATAAAGCTCCAGACGCGTATCCATCCGGCTGCGCAAAACGTCCTCGGCGCTTTCATCCCAAACTCCATAGATCGCCCCGTTGTAATAGCGTTTCGCGTCCGCATCGTTGCTCATGCGCGCCGCCAGGCGCGCCAATTCCAGATTCACAGCGCTGTTCCCCGGCGCTCGTTCCCACATGTCCAGCAAATACGACCGAGCCTCGTCGCTATTCCCCAGAGGCAATCAGGGCTTGCACGAAGTCGAGTTCATATCGCTGCTGCTCTTCGGGTGAAAGCTCACGCTGCACATAGACTAGAGCGGCGCGAAAATCGGATAGCGCTGTCGCCGCACGGCCTGCCTTCAACTCGGCGTTGCCGCGATCAATCCAGTATCGGGCCAGCTCTGCACGCCGGGCGTGATAATGCTTTGCCGCGAATCCCGTGATGCCAAATGCAAGCACCAGGCCGAAAACACAAAACAGCAAAATGGTTTCACGCGAATGCAGCCAATAACGCCGCGCCTGCGCGCCGCACCGGCACACGAACTGCTCCTGAGGAATAGTGCGTCCGCATTTCGGACAAATCTGCGAGGACTCCACTCTTTTTTCTCCTGGCCGCTCCAGATCGTCGCAAGTATCGTATCGCGATTAATCCACGGGTCACAACGTACTGCCCTGGCTGCGCCAGTGGATCGAAGAGACGCTGATGACATTACCGACCATGAAAGCTGGGCGGTTCAGTGCCGTTTGGCCGGAAAGCCTATCTCCCTTGAACTCCCGACAGAACGTTTTGGGTGCTTATGGAGACCCCGATTCGCTGCTAGCCGATACCACATTAGGCCAATTATTCGATTTGCCTCCCATACCAGAAGTTGAGTAGTATCGCAGAACGATACAGTAGTATCGTACCACGATATACCTATGGAAACATACATGAGATCTCCGGAAGCCCAACTAAGGAGGAATGGAATGCGAAGTCGGCAGCTTGGAAATGTAATGCTGTACGGCCTGCTTGGTTTCATAGTTGTAAGCGCAGGTTGTCGTCATCAAGTCGCGGCGAAGCCGCCCGCGCCTCCGGTTAATCCTCCAGCGCAGCCCAGCGTGTCTTTGGACGCCTCGCGCACAAACGTTACGCGCGGCCAGTCCGTGACGTTACGCTGGTCCTCTACGAACGCAACGTCAGTCAGGCTCACGCCAGAGGTAGGCAGCGTAGCAGCACAAGGGGCGACGAACGTTGCACCAACGGCATCGACCACGTATACGGCAATGGCAACCGGCCCCGGCGGTTCTGCGACGGCCAGTGCACACATTACGGTAACGGTTGCTGCGGCCGCTGCGGCTCCCTCGGTACCGACGATTGAGGAGATGTTCACGAAAGAAGTACAAGACGCATTCTTCGATTACGACAAGGCTGAGATCCGCACCGATGCGCGTAGCGCCTTGTTCAAAACGGCTGAGTTCCTGCGCTCCTATCCACAAGTCTCGATCGTGATTGACGGCCATTGCGACGAGCGAGGTTCCACCGAATACAACTTGGCCTTAGGGGATCGTCGCTCCGACTCTGCTAAGGATTTCCTGGTGGCGCTAGGAGTGGCCGCAGACCGGATTCAAACCGTCAGCTACGGAAAGGAGCGGCAGTTCTGCACCGTCAGCAATGAGGGGTGCTGGCAGCAAAATCGGCGCGCGCATATCCGCATGGCAGGGACGAGCTCCAGTCAGCTCAGTGGCAACTAGAATTGCCGGGACCCACGCCCCGGCTGGTAGAAAGAAATGATCTCTTCTCTGCAGATGAAGGTCGGCATTGCATTTGGTGTTGCCCTCGTCAGCATCATCGCGCTGGGGGGCTTATAGTATCGAACAGGGAGTCGACTCGACGAGGATTATCTGCGGGTATCGCAAACCCAGGAAGTTCTTTGGCAGTTAGCGACCCTTCGAAATGCCCTGAACCGTGCGGACGGATTGCCCAGAGCTTTGTGATCACTGGTGATAGCAGTTACCTGACACCATACGCTCAAGCAACGGCAGGTATTCGCGACCTGCTTCAGAGTTTGCGCAAGCTCACCTCCGATAACGCCGGACAGCAAGGGAGGCTCGACAGTCTAGAACTTCTAGAGAACAGCAGCATTCGCGCCCTTCAAGATGAGATCGATGCGCGGAAGACCGGGACTCTGGCACCGGACAAAATGCTGCCACTAGAGAGCGCCATCCGAAAAGCTACCAGCGATGTCCGCCTCACAATAGAAGATATAGAGGCCGAAGAGACCGCGCTTTTGAGACAGCGGAATGAGGCAGCCCAACGGGCGAACCATCAAACGAACTTGCTGATTCTGTTCGCCAGTCTCACAGCCTTTGTGCTTCTCGGCGCCTCGGGTATGGCACTTTACTTCGATATGAAAGCGCGCGGCCAAGCGGACGCTAGCAGAATAAAGGCATACGAGGCGTTGCAACGGGCCAACGAAGAGTTAGAGACGGAAGTCGTCGAGAGAAGGAAGGCTGAACTTAGATTGCAAGATTCTGAGCAATCGCTACGTCAACTCTCTCTGAGCTTGCTCCGATCGCAAGATGAGGAGCGGCGCAAGATCGCCCGCGAATTGCACGACAGCGCGGGCCAATATCTCGCCGCTATCGGTATGGCGCTGAATGCGGCTAGAGACGCGGCGCACCGTTTCCCGGCTCTGCTCGTACGCAAGCTGGAAGAGGCTTCCGAGATTACAAAGGTGTGCATAAAGTTCGGACCGTATCACATCTTCTCCATCCGCCCCTGCTGGAGGAATTGGGGCTCGCATCAGCGGTTCGCTGGTATGTAGAGGGCTTCTCCGGCCGTAGCGGGATTCGGATTCAAATAGAAATGCCGGAAGAACTCGGTTGGAGGTGGAGGAAATAGCCGGCACGGCTATACCAGTCAGGACGAACGCCTTGGCCCGATCGGCCCTCCTCCACAATTTTTGGGTTCGCCCACCGCCAGTCTTCAGAAGTGATCCTCTAAGCGGGGAGTATTTCTGGCTACTTAGTCGATTTCATAAGGGCCAGTTTCCGAAAAATGCCTGCCGGTTCAACCGGTCGATGCAACACCATCTGAGCTAGAAGCTCTTTGCAAAGGTGGTGTTTATGTTGATCGAAGGCAAGCGAAGAGGGCTATCTGCGGAGCAGAAAGCCGAGTTGTAGAGCCGTTGGAAGGCGGGCCAGTCGCTCAATGAGATCGGCCGTGCCCTGGGTAAAGGCCACGTAGTCGTTCACTTCGTTTTAGCGCGTCATGGTGGGATCGCTCCGCCCGCTCGTCGCCGTTCACCGCGGATACTTACCCTGGCCGAGCGCGAAGACATCTCCCGTGGAATCGCCAGCGGTTGCTCGATGCGGATCATCGCACAAGGTCTGCGTCGCCCTCCCTCTACAGTCAGCCGAGAGGTTGCCCGCCATGGCGGGCGCGCGCAGTATCGAGCCAGCGCAGCCGATCAGCAGGCCTGGGAGTCAGCCGTGCGGCCCAAGCCGTGTCGGCTGGCCACGCACAGCGAGCTGCAACAGAGGGTTGCGAGTAAACTGATGCAGGATTGGTCGCCGCAACAGGTTTCCGGGTGGCTGAAGATGGAGTACCCGAACGACGAGAGCCTGCGCGTGTCCATAATAGATCGTCGCGCTGAAGCCGTACCGCAGCGGAAAATCAAGGCTCACATCCCAGACATTTGCCAGACTGCGGCTGCCTCCGCTTGTTCGTCCGGAATAACCGAAACTGGCGGGCTGAAATGGGCCTCCGCCCGAGGCTGGAGCAAGGCAAGCAAGGACAGATTTTCGCCGCATTAATGGCTGCGGAAAGGCCATCAAATCTTGCCGCCCCCGACTTCATCCCTGATGAGAATGGCCTCCGCGATTTCTTTCATCGATTTGTTTCTCTTCCGGCTCTGGCTTTGCAGCATGAGATACGCTTCATTTTCACTGATCTTGTGTTTTCGCTGGAGAATCCCCTTAGCGCGCTCGATAAGCTTTCGCGTTGCGAGCCTTTCTGATAACTCCGATACTTCGTGTTCTAACCGCGCCACTTCAGCTCTAAACTTCTCTAGTTCAATAGTACGCTCGGCCACGTGCGCCTGTAATTGCTCACAAGCATCTTTGAGGTTAGCCTCACTCTTCTTCGTAAGAGAGCCAGCCAAGCTAGCAACAAATGCACTGACGACGAATGCAGCAAAGTATGCCTCTTCTGTCGCGTTGACCTTGAGAGAATGGAATGGAGGAACTAGAAAATAGTCGGCTGCGAGAGTCGAAAAACAAACCGCCAAGATTCCCGGCATCGTCCCACCTAGCCATGCACTGGCTATTACAGCGGCAAAAAACAAAAAGAAGAATGGATGCGGGAAAAAACGTTGCAGAACCAGCGTCATGACAAGTGCGAGTGCCACTAAGCACAACGCCATCCCAAAACCCACGAGAGGAGATCTCGCTGGCTTGCCAAGTAGTCTCCATATTCGAGGGTGTTCGAAGACTGAGTTTGTGATCAACGCTCCCAAGTTTCAAACCTCGACCGATTCACTTCATGCCTATTGAGGCCGCCTCACGGCGATCCGACAACTCAACGTGTGTTCGAAATCGGTTTCCGAATATAGCCCACCGGGAGATGAGGTTTCCTTGGGAAGGAACCTGTCTTCTTGACCGCAATCCAGAAACTTCCGTGGGCCTGAATTCCTGTCGCTGGACGAAACGTCTGCTGTGCGGCCGGCCGCACCACTCTCGGCTACCGGTTGCTTTCGTCCTTCTATTGGTTCCCATGTTTGGCCCCTCGCTTCGCTGGTCGCTGTGCTTAGTGCCGCGTGAGATATAGTACCCAGCCAAAATCACGGCCGGAATCAGCACCAACATCGAATAGAGCAGGACCTTGCGCAACTGCGCCGCACGCTTCTTCGTCCAATCCCGGATCTCTGGCCGGTCGGCGACACCGACTTGATCAAGATGTGCAAGATCGCGAGCAAACCCATGAGCGTTCGCGTAACGATTCTTGGGGTCGCGTTCGAGAGCCCTGTAGATCACCTCTTGAAGCTGTGGAGAGATTGCGGGATCGATTTCGCGCGGAGGGATGGGATGGCTGGAAAGCCGTTCGGCGAGATCTTCGCCCTGAAAGGGCAGAGTTCCCGTCAGCATCTCATATAGCATTACACCCACAGAGTAGATGTCACTGCGAGCCTCGGCTCGCTTTCCTAGCAGCTCTTCAGGAGAAATGTAGGGAGAATCGCCCACGACATTGGAGAGCCGCGTAAATGTGATCCGACGCGCCCCACCTTTGCTGCAACGCCGAAGTTGATCAGCTTGATGTTGTCGTTCGCGTCGACCAGGACGTGCTCGGGAACGAGGTCGCGGTGGACGACCCCATGGCGATGAATGTATTCGAGGACTGCGCACATACTGCCCGCGATACGTGCCACGATCCTGGGCCAGTTTGCCTCTGGCCATCTGGTGGCGAAGCGTTTCACCTTCGAACCACTCCGCGACGACGTAGGACTGATTTCGATCACCGTCCGTGAGAACCTTCAGAAGGCCGGGATGATTCAAGAGCTTGCCGATCTCCTGCTCGCGGTGGAAGCGCTCAGAGAAAACCCGATCGGCCTCCGTTTCCGGGTGCGGGATCTTGATAGCGACCTGGTGGTTTGTAATAAGATCCGTTGCGCGGAAAGTGGTGGTGTCACGATCACGTGAGGCAATACCGTCGATGCGGTAGTGATCCAGCTGTTCGCCGGGAGAGACCAATGGCATGGTCACGTTCGGGGCCGCTCCATGTCTGGTCTGGCCGCGTCGCTGAGAGCTAACAAGTCTGTCGCGGACGACACGCTGACACAAAGGCTGGGAGTGTCGGACGGAGAGATGGCTTCCTTCGGCTGCGAGTCACTGACCATGAGGACGTCTTGTGGGTTCAGGGCGGTAAAAACCGTGTCAGAAGTCAGGAACCCTTCTTCGATGTCCTGTTGGGACTTCAGACGGTACGCGCCACGCAGGGTTATAGGAGTGATGAGGGTGGTCAGGAGAACAACGGCGACCATGACAGCCACCTCTGACCGCCCGAAAATCCCGGTGCTGGCTCCCATTGCGGTGACGATGAGGCCAACTTCCCCGCGTGAGACCATGCCGCAACCGACCCGAAGGCTGCGCACCCAATCCATGCCGGAGGCCAACGCGGCCAGCCCACATCCCACGAGCTTGCCGACGATGGCGACAACGAGTACCAACCACATCAATGTCCAGTGGCCCGCGAGCGCCCGGTAGTCGCTGGAAAGACCAATGGAAACAAAAAACAGGGGGATAAGAAGGCCATGGCCAATGGCATAGAAGCTGCGTTCGACGTCCGCCTTATATTCGGATCCGGCAAACACATATCCGAGCAGATATGCGCCGGTGATGCCCGCGACGCTGCCCAACCACTCGGCAGAAAGCGCATAGACCAGAACCAGAGCCAGAACGCAACTGGGGACGGCTTCGTTCGCTGTCAGCTTCCTGAGCAGCAAGATGAACGGCGTCAGCCAACGTTTGGCCGCAGCGTATCCAAGGACAAAAAATATCGTCACGCACACGCTGATTGCGATCATCTGGATGATGAGGGGATGACTCGCTGCCGGCGGCATTCGCTGTTGTAACCAAGCGCTGGCCATTGGAGCCAAGCCGAAGGCCGTACCCTTCGATGTCGTGATCGATGCGGCCAGAAACGCAAGCACGAATAAGCCCATCACGTCGTCGATGACCGCCGCACCCAAAATCACAGTCGCTTCGGGGGTTGTCATCTGGCCTGCATCCATCAAGGTCCGGGCAGAGATGGAAACGCTCGTAGCTGTCAATGCTCCGCCCAGAAAGCACGCAGTGGTCCAGGAAAGACCTAGAAGATGGGCGACGCCTGCGCCCAACAGAAACGGCCAGACAACCCCTGACAGCGCAACCAGGAACGCGGTCCCACTGGCTTCGCGCATGCGGTCGACATCCGTCTCGACGCCCGCAATGAACATCAACACATAACCACCTACCTGCGCGAGAAGCAGCAAGGCACCTGTGGCTTGTCCGCCTTCAAATACTTGGAGATGCAGTAGATTGACGGCCCCCGGACCAAGCACTACGCCAACCATCAGCTCCCCGAGTATGGGGGGTATTCCATACCGGCTGCCAAAGGAAGCAGCGACTTTGCTCGCCGGCAGGAGGATGGCTACAAGTAGAGCCAGTTGAAGCGCCGGTTGCATCGGTTAGCTGGCGTCCGCCGCCACGATGGCTTCACCCGGCTCGCGCTTCCAAAGGCGACGCACCGTCCGCGTTACCGCCTGGAATGGACTCTTGTAGCCGCCCCGCTCGATCCCGGCGTGTTTCATGGCACGAATCGAGGCGCCCTGCCTGCGCGCCAGCTCCGCCTGTACGCGATTCCCAGCGAGGAGCGCGGCGTGGCGAGTATGCTCTTCCGCCTTATTCATAACGCGAAGCCGCATCCACAATTCGCCCATCTTCAACTGAGCGATAAAACTGTCCGGCGCCAGCCGCACAGCTTCGCGGAGTTCTTCGATCGCGTCCGGCACGTCAAAATTTACGCACAGCGCCATTCCAAAGAGCACGCGCAATTCCGAAACGTGTGGGTTCTCTTTGACGCACTCGCGCAACTGGCCGGCCAAGTCGGCCCGTTCCCCTTTGTCCAGCAGATACGGGTCCGTGAACATCCGCAACAGCAGTCCTCGCGCCTTCTCGGGAAAGACGGCGAGCGACGAAGACGTCAGCCTTGCGCTCAATGCACTCCCGCCAGCTCCGTTATCGGTTAACGCATTTCTGTCGTCCAACGCCTCGTCCCTCAGCACGATTTCGCTTTCCGCCATATCTTCCTCTCCTTGGTGCGGCCTCATTTTTTGATTAGGAGTCGCCAATCCGGACGGAAGACAAACTCGGGGTAACCGAGCTGCCCCATTTCCGGAATGTCGAGTCCCGCCAGTTCCGTTTCTGCGGACACTCGCTGACCGATAAAGAATTCAACGATCAGGTTGATGACCATACTGAGCCTGAAGATCACGCCGATCAGCGTCGAGACGCCCACGAGTTGGGCAACCAGTTGGCTGGCATCGCCGTAAAACAGGCCGGTGACGTTGCCCGTGACGCCGTTCCAGGCTCCGCCGTAGTTGCTGGTGCCGTCCGCGAACAGCCCGACGGAGATCACGCCCCACAGTCCATTGGCGCCGTGAACCGAAATCGCGCCGACCGGATCGTCAACTTTGAGAACGTTCTCGAAGAACGAGCAACTCAGGCAAACCAGGATGCCCGCGACCAGGCCGATGATGCAGGAGCATCACCGGTGCTGACAAAGCCGCTGGGGGCGGTGATGGCTACAAGCCCCGCCAGCAGGCCATTGCCGCTCATGGAGTAGTCCGGTTTGCCTTTGAAAACCCACATGTAGAGGATGGCTCCCATGGTTCCGGTGCAACCCGCCAGCATGGTGTCAACGGCGATCGTGCCAATGCGCAAGTTGCCGGTAGCGGACGCGCCCAGCGTGCTGCCGGGGTTGAATCCGAACCAGCCGAAGGCCAGGATGAAGCAGCCAATCAAGACGGCCGAAACATCGTGGCCAATGATGGGGTTGCTGGAACCGTCTTTGTTGTACTTGCCGATGCGCGGGCCAACGATCATGCATACGGCGAGCGCCGTGATTCCTCCCACAGCGTGGACCACGCCCGATCCGGCAAAATCGCAGTAGCCTTTGCCCAGTCCGACGTTGGTGCCCAGTTGTGCAAGCCAGCCTCCGCCCCAGGCCCAGTTGCCATAGAGCGGATAGGTGATGGCGCCCATGATGATGGACGACACGGTGAACGCCAGGAACTTCCAGCGTTCCGCGCAGGCGCCGGTGACGATCGTCAGCGCGGTGTCCATGAACACCATTTCAAACAGGAAGATGACCATCACGCCCACGTCGTAGGTGTGGCCGCTCAGGAACATTCCCGCCGACGCGAAGATGCCCCAAGCCTTCCCGAACAAAGTCAGAGTGTGTTCACCGGTCAGGGATTGCAGGCCGCCGAGGTTGCCATTGCCTGCTGCTCCGCCCATCTGGATGGCAAACCCGAGGATCCAGTAGGAAAACAAGCCGCACGTGTACACGAAGAAGTTCATCATGTACGTGTGGTTGGCGTTCTTCACCCGGCACAGGCCCGACTCCACCATGGCGAAGCCGGCCTGCATGAACATGACCAGGAAGCCGCAGACCAGCGTCCAGACAAAGTTGATCGCGATCTTGTTTTGACCGACCTGATTGGCGACGTCCGGAAGGGTGACGCCGACCTTGGAGTCCGCCGCCGGCACATCACTGATCGTTCCCGTGATCGTGCCGCCGGGATCGCCTTTGGCGAGATCCGCGGTCGCGGGCGCTTTGCCTGCGGCATCCTTAAGTTCGGCATCCGCCGCAGAGGCTGCCGGCGGAGCGGCTGCCGCTGCTGCGGTGCCGGCGCCGGAGCCTGGGCGTGAGCCGCCAAACTGAATACCAGGCTCAGCGCGACCCAAAGAAGACACGAGAAAGTGAGACAACTGTATTGACGTATTTTTTTCATCGGGAATGCTCCAAAGTGGATTTTCGCTGCCACAAAACTGGAAGATTGCGCTTTCCCTGCCATGCTCTTGCCAAACGCGCCGGGCAAGACACCCAGGACTCCAACAAGGCTCACACCGATGCCCACCAGGGCGAAAATCAGTCGGCCCGCCGACGCTGGTGGTAATGTGCAGGCCGGCGATCGTGACGAACCAGCCGCCCAGCGCCACGGCGATTCCCAAGAGCTTCATCGCCGCGATTCCCTGCCACCCTTGCTGTCTTTCCTTCAAGCGGCTTGATCTTCAGGAATCCGACCAAGCTGATGACTACGCCCGCCAGTCCGAGCACCAGGACCAGCTTGCCGAACCCTTCCGCAAAATAGGCCATCCCGGCACAAAACGCCGTGATTGCCGTCCAAAACACAGCCAAGTAACTTCCCTGCGACTTACTTGCAGCCATAAATAAAAATCTCCTTTCCCCCTAAGGGGTCGTTCCCTGAAAATGAATTTCGCTTCTTAATTTCAAAAATCCGTTTTCTTCGTTGTCCAGAGCCCGCAAAATCCCGTCCTCCATCTCGAATTGGAACCCGTGCAACTTCGCCCGCATGACCAGTGAACTGACTCGAAAAATTGCCGGCGCCTCGCGGCTGACCTTACCGGTGATGATTAATTCAGGCGGTTCGCGAGCCGCCGACGGGCGGAACGCCCGAAGCGCCGCGCTCTCAACGTCTGGCAGCGCGGCAAATGTCAGATCGCGCACGCGAATGGCGTCCCGCAGCGCCTGTTCCGATTCATTGCGCTCCCGCTGACGCCGCCGAAGGCTCGCATCCCAAATGTCGGCTGGGCGGGCCATCCAGTCGCAGACCACGGTGTGGCCGCTCAATTCGAGATGCTGCAGTTGCAATGGCGCACGCGAAAGTTCGCCAAAGCGCATCTCTCTGCGCAGCCCCCGAACGAAGTCAGCGAATACCCAGAACGGGTTCATGCCCGCTCCTTCCTTTTCCCAAGGTGGTTCCCGTCCGCGTAGGCAACGCGAAAAAAATCACCAACTGCAGGGCCACGATCGCTTCCAGGATTGTGGGCAAACCCGTTTGCCTGCGAACGAAGAGAAGCACCGCCACCATGGAGAACCATTGCCAGCGCGTGCGGCGTAGCCGTTCCAGCCGATTCGGGAATCTCAACAGATCCCCCAAGCGCAACTTGCCGCTCACCGCCGAAGGCACGCTGGCACGTATGCAAGCGACAGCAAAAAAGCCCGACAGCAACAACTCCACCAGCATCATCGTTCGTTCATTCACAGCCATCTCACCTCTCACGCATTCACTCAAAGCTCAAGGCTGGAACCTTTCAGCCCACCAACCACAATTGCCCCCTGCAGGGTTAAGGGATCGAGCGCCCGCGAACGCGAGGCTAGACCCACTAACTCTCTCTTAGCTCTTCGTGGAGCTGAATGTCCTAGATTGATCGGGCACGGCGCGGTGCCCGAGAGGACGAGGTCCCGAGAGCTAAGGTGTCGCCTTTCTCGTCTTGGAGAAAGAACGAAGCCCAACTCCCTGCGACTTTCCGTTTGCCCTGGGGGTACCGGGCAGAAGCCGCTGGACCAGCGAAAAAATCAGGTAACTGGTTTTGAACCTCGCATCGCACATTAGAAGGTTTCTCGAAAGAGTCAAACGCAAAATTTAGATAAACTCGATCAAGAAAACCTGTATGAGTCACGCCGCTTGGTTGAGCTTTGTGGGTAAGGCCTGCGGAGAGGAGAATCGGAGAGGAGCCATGATGCATTTGAATAGGCGTTAAACTCCAGCACCAAAACAGAATCAGGGTCTGTCTTCTTGAAATTCGTTGATCTCCACGCCTGCACGATCATTCGTTTTGGAATGACCATCAGGTTTCGGCCGCTTAGAGCGCCTTCAAACGCTGTGAACCGTTCCCCGGCGCGACGGCCGATTCTTGCACGGGCACCCGTGGCAGCCGGCTTGGCCCAATCCATATACAACTCGAAAAGCACGTCAGGTGGGCAGGAAAACACCACGGACTGCCGAATCACAGGTGTCATCACAATCCCTCTCCATGGCCGGGGTAAGATGCATGTGCCTTCGAGATGAGCGTTTTACCCGATGCCTAATGGGCGTCGGAATAGACTTGGGTATCGGGGAAGAATTCCGCCCACGCAAACCGGTTCGACGATTATTCGTTGTAACTTCTGCCCTTTCAACTTCCCTGAAGTACATTCTCCGTAAGGACTCCATTGCGAGTTCGTCTCTTGATCAACGATATCGCCGTTCTGGGCGGACCGAAACGTTAGCGTTCGCCCCGTGATCGCTCGTGAGAATGCAATTACGGTGTCGTTTGCAGGCGAGTCGATCAGCAAAATGGGCGTGGAACCGACCTCATCGTTGACGACGTGGTCCTTGCTTGAGATTGTGGCAGGGCAAGCCTTGTGGGCGCTGCCAACTTCGATGCCGATGACTTGTGCGTAATTGGGCAGCCGAGAATCCGCCTCGCGGACAAGCGGCCGCCGGGATTCCCAGCCCCTTCGTCGGGACCGGTGGTCCGCGCAAGATCCAGTTGGGGCTGGAAATTCCGTTCTATCCGCCGCTGCGACTGCGGTTTGCAGCACTCGTCCGGCGCACACGGACCGCAGGAATTTGATTCGGCATGTTGTCACGGTTTATCTAGGGTCCAAAACGCTACTTTGGCGGAACCGTGGAAGTCGAAGTAACTTCCGATCGTAATTTCAGAGAGTTACAAGAAACTTGATGCCCCCTCAAGAAATCCAAAGGAAGGCATGGGAACCGCTATTGTCCATCTGTTGCCCACGCGTTTTCACGCTCTCTTCCTCGCTGGCAGCGTCATCTGAACGACCGTGCTATTTGCTTCTCCGAGCGCTTCTGGAACAGCCAGGCGTGCCGAAACCGTTGATTCGGAATCGAAGGACCGCAGCTTCCCTGGTTCGTAGAACCTTATTTCGTTGAGCTCCGGATCATGAACTACTTTCCCAATCTTGCGCTCACGAGCGTCAGCCCCGATCGGTTCATCCAGCGAGCAAGCATAGAACGGACGGATGCGTCTGCCAGCGCATTCAAGAGTTCGGAAAACATAGCTGAAGAATGAACCCGTATATCGGTATCGCCGGACACACCCCTCAACCTCTTCTCGAATTTCATTGTCATGTCCTTTCCAACGGGAAAGGCGGTCACACGTATCGAGCCATTCATCAATTGTGTAGAAAGCGAGTTTGATAACTTCTGCTTTAGCGAGCAAGTTGCCAGCTTGGGCCACGCGAACAAGGGAAATGGCGATTCTGTCCCTTACGCGCCGATCTACAGCATCGATGGGGGCAATGAAGACGTACAACTTGTCCCTATACTTATTCAAGATCAGATTGATTTCGCTCTTACTTCTATAAGGGTGGCATTTTCCCTGTGGCCGGGGTGTCCAGCGTCTTTGATATTTCGGCTCAAGAGCACTCGTCACTTTATCCCAATCGATGCCCCTGACCTCAGCGCGAATCTCCTTACGGATAAAGCGATAACACCCGGGAGCATGCCTAAGAATCCACGAGCTGTTAAATGTTTCTGGGCGCTTTCGCGACAGCAATCTGCTTAACACCGCTACGGCACCTTGGAAATCCATCTGACCTCAGAACACGTCGCCTATGGCACTTGTCCGGTTGTCGGCTACCAATCTCGCGCCAGCTTGCTAAGTTGGCGGTGCCAACGGTTTTTGCTTGAAGTCGAAGGAATCAGACATATCGTCGGAAGCCTGACTCTTGTGTTCAGTGGCTTCAGCCCAAAGGTTACTTCGCAGAACTTCACTAGGCTCACATGCGAATGAAATGCCTTGGCAATTCCTTGCTTCGAGTAAGGACTGATCACCAGGCACCCGACCCGCGTTCCGTAACTGAATTGCGTGTTGGTGTAACCAGGTCCCTTCGTAGGACCTCCTCCTGTCCACCTGTCCCTCAACGGCGGATCAAAATGGTCGTACCAGCCACCCCAATCGTCCCACGTAACAAAGATCGCTGAGGTCCCCCAAAGTTTGCTCTGACCCAGTTTGCGGACGCGCTCGGCGGTCCATTGGCTTCCCAGCTTGACCGTCTGCTGCCCGGCGTTTTTTCCGTAGGGGGGATGCTCGGAAAGCTCCACTGGACTGCCCGGCGCGTACATCCAGCACACATTTGGCAATTTGCCAGCTGCCACGTCTGTATCGAATCTAGTCCACGGCAGAATATTTGGGCTGCCTTTCAGCTCTTCGATTTTCTCGAAATAACTGAAGCCAGGGTCCCCGTAAGTAGCCCATGTTAGTTTCGCCTTCTCCAGCGCCTTCGGCAGCGTTTGAATTTTGAAAGGCTCCTGCGGCTGGTATGTCCTGTTCTTGTTCGCATTATCGATTATCGGAGAAGTCGCTGCGATGAGCATCAGATGGTTGGGTCCGGACTGGCTGGCCACTTCCGTGAAGTAGTTGTCACAGAGCGTAAATTGTCTCGCGAACGAGAAATATGCGGGAATGTCCTTTTCACTGTATTGCAACTTCACTGCGTGGGTTGCACGCTGCAGCCATGCCGCGTGATCGTGTGGTGGGTCGCCGCCGGCGGGCGGGTCTTGCGCCGGCGGAAGTTTTACACCGTTTACGCCGGGGAAGGAACCAAAGTAATTGTCGAAGCTGTGGTTCTCCTTAACGATGATCACAACATGCTGGATTGGATTGTGCGGTTGCATGGGCTCTTAGAATTTCCCCAAACGATCCCGATGCAGTCTAGCACTCCGGACGAGGGTCTGAGTCTTATCGGCCGGGAAGTCATTGCGAAATTCTCTACGTGCCTCACCACTCCGCTTTTCTAATCTTTAAGCGTTCGCGGTATTTGCGCTGGTTATCCGCTTTCTGACGAAGGTATTTAGAGTCCTTCGGATAGGACGCCTCCCGACACTCGCCGCCAGAACAGAATCGGGGGTTTTTCTTAGCTACGAACCACCGCTCTGCGCAGTTTTCACAAAGGCGCACCATGCTGAAGGCACTCCCCCCTGGCAGCGTGTATTCGGAGCTGGGCGGCGTTGAACATTTCACCCAGACCGCCGATACGGCCGTCGTGGTTCAGATTTCAGGTTACGGACCAACCGATACGAAGTATTTTGATCCCGCCCACGATCCGTCGGCGAAGACAAAGGGAAGTGACAAAGTCCATAGGCGAAAAAAGTCCGTGATTGCAGCCCATCTCACGCCTGTTCCCAGCATCGTGACTTAAGTCCGACCGGAGGCTATTGACAATTGGCCCAACTGACAAAATTCGCATAGATTTCGCAACGGGCGTCTTGCTACGATAAAGTTTGGAATCTGGATGACAGACGCGATGATTAGACCCACTGACATCAATAAGCTGAACAGCGAATTTTGGGAGAATCGGCACCAGATCGACGCCCATCTGATGAAAAACCAGCATATCCTTGGGGTCGTCGTGGCAAGGGAGAATGCCAAAGCCCAATATGTAAAGGCGGCGACAAGCGAGCGGGACAGAATTGAAAGGATCCGTCACCAGAAGAGTTTCGAATCGGAACTTGAGGAGACGGCTCGCGAGTTGAAGCCCTTCTTGGGCCTTATGGAAGCGCAGAGCAAACGAGCGCAGAAGCCGCGTGGGAAAGTCGGAGATGAGGGGCAAACGCTCAACCAGGTGATCGCCGCCTTAGCGTTGAAATATCCGGAGTTAACCGCAAAAGAACTGTGGTGCCATTTCTTTGCAAAGTTAGATGAGCTTGGGTTGTCCCCTGAGGAAATCCCTTACGGTCCAGGCTCCACAAAATCAGCCTATGCCTACGACACGTCGCGAGGTATGAAGCGGATCACCTTCGGGCAATTTAGGAATGTTGTTTCGAACGCCCGCCGATCGGAAGAGCCTCTCCCGGTATCTAACGAGAGTAGTTAGATTGTATCCCTCGGTCGAAGAACAAGACCCCACAGGCAATATCTAACCTCAACATTCGCCAGACCTTAACACACCGACTCAGGCGGGCACTCACTTATTTATAAGTGCGAGCGTCCGCTCGTAGAACCCTGGTTAGTTCCGTGGGGTCTCGGCGCCCGGGCCACCACCGGAAGATGACAACAAAAATTCAGGTTAACCCGGCTAATGTTGAACCGACGCCTATTGTCGACTCATGGGGCGCTAGCACCTGCAAGCTCCATAGGAGTCGCTGATGACGCGAGATTCTTCCCGAATCGACTTGGCGATCGAATACGCCAGGGTTGATAAGCTTGTCCCCTACGGTCGTAATGCGCGCACGCATTCCAAAAAACAGGTCAGCCAAATTGCCGAGAGTATCGAGGCATTTGGATTCACTAACCCCGTCCTCATCGATCGCCACAACACGATCATCGCCGGTCACAGCCGTGTAGCGGCCGCCAAGCTGCTGGGTATGGACCGGGTACCGACGATTCGGCTGGAAGGGTTGAGCGAGGATGAGATTCGGAGCTACGTCATAGCGGACAACCGACTTGCCGAAAAGGCCGGTTGGGACCAGTCAATCCTCGCGATTGAACTGCAGCATCTCCTAACAATCGACGGCAATTTCGATGTCACCATCACCGGCTTCGAGGTTCCCGAGATCGACCTCATCATTGAGCAGGCACGCGGCCAAGAACCGGACAAAGACGATGTTTTCCAAATTGAGGAAACCAATCAAACCGTAACCCAATCCGGGGATGTCTGGAAACTCGGACGGCATCGCGTCTTATGCGCTAATTCCCTTGATGAGGCTTCCTTTAGAACGTTAATGGCGCGTCGGCGAGCAAATCTCGTCTTTGTAGACCCTCCCTACAACGTCGCCATCAACGGTAACGTTTCTGGCAAAGGCTCGGTCCTGCATCGCGAGTTTGTCATGGCCTCCGGCGAGATGAACGAGGCCGAGTTCGTTGCATTTCTTGCCACCAGTTTGCGCTTGCTCTCACGACATAGTGCAGGTGACTCCGTACATTTTATCTGCATGGACTGGCGGCATATGGGCGAATTGCTCGCTGCCGGAAGGCAGATCTATGAAGCCCTTCTGAATCTGTGCGTATGGGTAAAGGACAATGGCGGCATGGGCTCCCTTTACCGTTCCCGCCATGAACTTGTCTTTGTCTTCCAAAATAGCAAAGGGCGGCATCGCAACAATGTGCAACTCGGTAAATTCGGACGTAACCGCACCAATGTTTGGGAATATCCCGGAGCAAACACTCTCTCTCGACAGACCGATGAGGGCAATCTTCTGGCCCTACATCCGACCGTAAAACCCGTCGCACTTGTAGCTGATGCCCTGCTCGATTGCTCGGCACGCGGAGATATTGTCTTGGACAGCTTTCTCGGATCCGGCAGCACTCTGATCGCAGCGGAACGCGTGGGCCGCATCTGTTATGGAATCGAAATCGATCCGCTCTATGTCGATGTCGCCATCCGTCGTTGGCAAAGATACACCGGTGATCGTGCCGTCCACCTGGCAACTGACAAATCCTTCGACGAGATCGCCGCCAATGTGGAGGCACAGCATGGCTGATTCCAAAGATATTGGATACGGCAAGCCACCCAAGGCCACGCGGTTTGTCAAAGGACAATCAGGCAATCCCGGCGGCCGACCGAAAGGATCCCAGAATCTCTCCACGGTGCTACACAAGGCCGTTCGCCAGCGCGTCGCCGTGACCGAGAACGGTCGCACTCGCCAAGTCACAAAACTCGAAGCGATTCTGATTCAACTGATCAACAAGGCTCTGCGAAGCGACGTGGGCGCAGTCCACGAGCTTCGCTACTGGATTCAATCCCTAGAGGATTCCGTGCAAACCGGCTCCCAATCGGCTGTCAGCCACGAGAACGACGAGGCTGTGATCGCGAGCGCGCTGGAACGGATTCGCCGAGCAGAAAGTCTACAGGAGGACAGCGAAACCGATTCTGCAAAGGCAGATTCGACTGAGGAGGAAAAATGAGCGCAACCGTTCAGCTTACCTATGCGGAATACCAAGCTTTAATGCGCCTGGATTTGATGACTTTTATCGAAAGAACGTTCTATGAGCTCAATCCACAGGCAATATTTTCGAGGAGCCCTCACATCGAGGTCTTGGCCACTAAACTAGCTGCTTGCCGCCAGGGTAAGCTCCGGCGCCTGGTCGTAAACCTACCGCCTCGCTCGCTGAAATCCATTGCCGTAAGCGTGGCGTTTCCCGCTTGGGTGCTCGGTCACGATCCTACCAAACAAATCATTTGCGCCAGCTATGGCCAGGATCTGTCGGATAAACATGCCCGAGACTGCCGTACTTTGATGATGAGCGACTTTTACCGACGACTCTTCCCGCAGGCACGACTCTCACCGGAAAAGCAAGCCGTGAACGATTTCATGACCACGGCTCAGGGCTTCCGTATGTCCACTTCTGTCAGCGGTGTGCTAACCGGTCGAGGAGCTGACATTATCATCCTTGACGATCCTTTGAAGCCCGATGATGCGCTGTCCGAAACGAAACGCAACAGCGCGAACGATTGGTATGACAACACACTGCTCAGCCGGCTCAACAGCAAAGAAACTGGGATCATCATTATCGTCATGCAGCGAGTCCACCAAGATGACCTCGTGGGGCATGTTCTGGAGCGAGGTAACTGGGAAGTCCTATCGTTGCCGGCCATTGCTACGGAAGATGAGGAGCACCTAATTGAGAACCCATGTGGACGCCGCTGGTTCCGGCGCAAGGCAGGCGATGCCCTGCAGCCAGAACGTGAGTCTCTGGAGACTCTCAAGACAATTCATCAAAGCCTGGGTACGTATCATTTCTCCGCTCAGTACCAGCAGAATCCCGTGCCGATAGGTGGCGCCATTGTAAAAACCGAATGGTTCCGCTACTACGAGCCCCATGAGCTTCCCTCGGGATTCAGTCTGATCCTCCAAAGTTGGGACACAGCTAATAAGGGAGGCGAACTCAATGACTTTAGCGTCTGTACCACGTGGCACGCTGACTTTGAAAACCACTATCTGATCGACGTATTCCGAAGACGCCTCGATTACCCGGATCTGAAACGAGCCGTGAAGGAGCAGGCCGCAAGGCATAACGCCGATATCGTGCTAATTGAAGACAAAGCGTCAGGAACGCAGTTAATTCAGGATCTTCGCTCAGAGGGCGTTTGTGGCCTGGAAGGATATGATCCAGGCCCGGGGTTCGATAAGCAAATGAGGCTCTATGCAGTATCCGCCGAGTTTGAGAGTGGGCGCGTGCGTATCCCACGCTCGGCTTCTTGGAAGGAGGAATACGTTCGTGAGATTACCGGCTTTCCTGGTACCAAACATGACGACCAGGTGGATTCCACCACGCAAGCCCTTGAGCACCTCAAATCAAAGGTGAGGACCAGGCTGATTTGGTCGCGGCTATGATGTTGGCACCAAACCGCAGAGTTCTGACCGCGCAGGGGCTTAACGTGAACGGCTCCTTTCCACTTTCAGTGTTGGCGCTAGGCGCTCGCCACCCACTTTAACTTCAGCCCAAACGCCTTCATCTAGCATCGGGGGCCATACAGGCCGGATATTTTACGCCTAGTGTTTTCATGGTTCTGCTACTGACGCGGAGACCGTCCGATTGAAGCGCCCGGACGAAGTCAAGGCTCTCCTCATTTCTCGGCATTGTCAGGCCCTTTTGTGCTGAGTTTTTCTTCTCCTAAAAGCCCACGGTTCGCTTGACTGTTCGCCCCAACCAGAGCGGGAATGTGACGGTGTTCAGGAGGACTAAATGGCCCCAGATGTCTCAGCTCAGATCGCCGAATTGCCCGGTTTTTCGCGTCAGCAGTTATTGGATCTCTGGCTCGAACTCTACGGTAGAGCTGCCCCACCCGGAATCCGCCGAGAGTTGATGGTTCCCTTCCTTGCGTACCGACTACAAGAAAAGGCGTACGGAGGTCTTAAGCCTGCCACCCGTTCCAAGCTATTACGCATCGCCCGCGCCCTAGAAAAAGCTCCTTCCAAAAATCAATTGATCCTGCAGCCAGGAACCAAACCTGGAACGCGCATTTTTCGCCAGTGGCGCGGCGAATCACACGAGGTTCTGGTAACAGAATCCGGTTACGAATACCGGGGAGCCGCGTATGAAAGCCTCTCAGGGATTGCGCGCAAGATCACCGGCACTCGTTGGTCGGGCCCAGCCTTCTTCGGGTTAAAGCGAGGAAGCCCCTCTCAGGATCGTAGCGATGACTAAGCCGCATATCCACTGTGCCGTCTACACGCGCAAGTCCTCGGAAGAGGGGCTGGAACAGTCCTTCAACTCGCTCGAAGCACAGCGCGAGGCCTGTATCGCCTATATCAGTAGCCAGAAGCATGAAGGCTGGGTGCTTGCCAAGGATCATTATGACGATGGCGGCTTTTCCGGCGGCTCGATGGAGCGACCCGCCCTCAAGCAGCTACTCAGACGACATCTCGGTAGGCAATGTGCAAACGGTCGTCGTATATAAGGTTGACCGTCTGACTCGTTCCCTCGCCGACTTTGCCAAGATCATCGAAGTCTTCGACTCGCATAACGCCAGCTTCGTGTCTGTCACCCAGCAGTTCAATACAACCACGTCGATGGGCCGCCTCACCCTGAACGTGCTCTTGTCCTTCGCCCAGTTTGAACGGGAAATGACGGGCGAGAGAATTCGGGACAAGGTCGCCGCCTCAAAAAAGAAAGGCATGTGGATGGGAGGCGTCGTCTCCCTGGGTTACGACTGTGCTGACCATCGCCTTATCATCAACCAGCCGGAAGCCGAGACGGTGCGTGAAGTCTTCCGGCAATACCTACGCCTCGGCTGCGTCAAGAAGCTCAAAGACTATCTGGATCGGAAGGAGATACGCAGCAAGACTCGCATTAGCAACGCCGGGCGAACTTCAGGGGGTAAGACATTCTCACGGGGAGCCCTCTATCACCTGCTGAACAATCGCGTTTACATTGGCGAGATCGTCCATCAGACGCAGTCTTATCCCGGCCAGCACGAAGCAATTGTGCCGCGACAGCTATGGGACCAGGTCGCAGCGCGGCTCGAAGACAAACAACCAGGCCCACCGGAGCAGGAAATCCGCTTCGACACCGAGCTTGCTCAGTGGCATTGTTTTTGACCCTAAGGGTGTCCGGTTCACGCCGACCCACGCCGTCAAGAACGGGAAACGCTATCGCTACTACACCTCGCAGGCTGCCATCCAGGGGACGGGCAAAGGACCTGTCAGTCACTCGATTCCCGGCTCAAGAACTCGAAACTTTAGTCACCTCTCAAATCCGTCTGTTGCTCGAATCTCCCGACAAATGCACAGCCGGCCTAGAAAATAGTCCAGAGATAGAGCTCACAGCTGAACGCGCTCTGGATATGGTTAAACACTGGTCTCAGCTTCAAATCTCTAAACAGCATGAGTTTGTCAGGAGCGTAGTGAAACGGGTTGTAGTAGGCCAGACGACCGTGTGGATCGAGGTGGATAGACAAAAGCTGGTGGAAACCTTGCTGGGACACAAGCCCGAGTTCAATGCTGCTGCCGACGAACAAAAGCCTCACACCATAAAGCTGACTGCTGACTTTCAGCCCCTTCGCCGAGGAGGTGAACTTCGCCTGGTAGCGCCAAAGAGCTCCTCTTCCGAAGGAACTCCAATTCCCTCTTTGGTTAAGGCCGTTGCACGTGCCCGCGACTGGTATGAGCGGATCGTTGCTGGTGAAGTCGGCACGGTGGGTCAACTCGCTCAGAAAACGGGACTGCCCCCAACTTACGTCAAGCGCATTCTTCGGTGCGCCATGCTATCGCCGCAGATCATCGAAACCGTGCTGACAGGGAAACACCGCCCAACCCTGACGCTGCAAGAGCTTTTGCAGAAAGCCGCAATTGATTGGAAAGTTCCCCAATTGGCTGGTTTGCCCAAAAACATATGAAATTGAATCTCCTCACAAAATCTTTTGTGTTTATCGTTTTGCTAGATGCGTCGGTAGATAACCTATCAAGTAGACCCGGCAACACATCATCCGCTAGATGGTCCATGAAGTTCGCAATCGTCTGCAATCGCTTCCGACAGGTTGGACAACCGGGAACGACCACGCCTTGAACCACCCTCGGCCATGCTGGGCTTCTGATCCAGGAACGTGCTGATGGCGTCTGATCTCGGTCTGGAGCGCACGCAACAGTTCAGATTTCAGCATCTGCTCTATCCTTCAGATTGATCCATGTCGTTAACGGTATCGCTGATCTTTGCCCCGATTCTTTTGAAGAACTTGCTGATCGGTCCAGGAGTGCTATACGCCTGGGTCAATGAGAATCCCCTGCTATTAGTTTTAGCGCGGTATTCAAGTGCCTCAGCCAAGTCGGTATAGACGATAAGGGCATCCCACTCCTGGGGAATACTGCGGAGCGCATCTGTGAAATACAGTTCAATAGAAGTTTCAGGAGAAATAGTGCGCGGATCACCAATTAAGCAGTCTGCGTGAGTAAGCTGTCCGGTGCTAGAGCGGAAATGAAACGAAAGCTCTATAAGGCGCATAGGAGCGTGGTCAACTCCGACCCGAACTGCCACTTGGTGTTCGTAAGTAGTAGTTCCAATTCTTGGAATAGGCTCAGTCCGGGCTCGAACATCCGCTTGCATGATTCGCATCACCCGATAATTCGCCCAGGCGTAGAAGCCGGTGACAAGGATCAGAACGAAGGTTAGGGCTGCGGTAACGGCAGCAAGAAATGTTGAGCTTTGATTCAATTTGATTGGTCGGCCTCGATCAGCCGACAAGGCAGGGCGCAGGATAAGTTCATGCTTCTGCTGTCAGACGTAATGACTTAAGTCCGCAGATAATATCACTCCCATCGTCCGAGTTGCAGTCCAGTGCTGACCTTTGGGGCTCCAACTTTTTTCGTGATCCTCGCCATCTGATATCGTCACCAACTCCGTGATGGTGTCGAGCTTGTCCGTGACTGTTTCCGAGATGGCGTCGAGCCTGTCCGTAACTTTTTCCAATTCATGGTCGCCAATCATGAGCACGAGAATGATGCCTATTACGATATCTGACCAATGAAACCAGTAGTGACCAACCACAATCACCAGGATTAGCGAGATCGGGTAAACCAGAACTTGAGAAAGTTTGGGTTTGGACATTGGAGTCTCCGCGACCCGCGAATCTTACACCTTTCGCCAGTATCCATAGACGCATCGCGTGCCGTCCCTCGAAGGATCGTGCGTGTCATGGATCACGCCATCGATGACGGCGACGATGTGCTTCTTCACGCTCACAATCAATCTCCCACGTGGCAGTGCCCCATCTCGTGGCGATTACTTTTCCGGTGTCTCTATGCCTTCAAGATTAATCACAGTGATTCTAATTCTACTGGTTAGCCTGTATTGATTTCCTCGATATGGGGCCGTAGGGTCATTCGTCAGCGGGATTTACTCATGCCGCAATTTGTGGATTTTGTTTCTCTGTACGCCGTGGTCTTGCTGTGGACGCTACTGGTTCTGCCCCGCAAGATCAGCAACCACATTCTTGAAATTCTCTTCCCGATGCTGCGTCACTTGTAAGGAATGGAGGCTTCTAAACCGTCACTCAACCACAATCCATGCGCCGCTGTCGTCCGACGTTTTTGGTGGTAGAATCCCGCGCCACGGAGGTAGCGCAGATGCCAAAGAAACCGTCGAAGAAAAAAGCGAAGCCAAAGCCAAAGGCGTAGGTTCCATCAACGAGGCAGTGGGGGCAGTGGAAGCCCGATGCGATTCGCGCCCCCGCTAGCTTACGCGAGCGTACCGACCGTTACCTCCGATTTGAAATATCCTCAGCTCTCACCGCCAGGATTGAAACCGGCCCCTTTACTAGGCATGAATGACAGCAAGTAAAAACTGTGAAACGCCAGCGTTAACCGTTCAATTGCCTGAGCGTGGCATCCCCTCGGCTGATAAGCAGGTCCAACTGTCCACATGGGGACAGTTGTGGTTATCTCAAGGGCGTATGCTGCATGGGTCCATCTGTTGACCCAACCTACCACCGCGCTTTTCGCCACGGATTCCGGCGAACAACAAGCAAGAACCACTAATGCGAGGGCAAGCTATCTCGTGTAAGAGAGGACTGTAATGATTAGGAATGTAACCGTGCAATCGGGCGAACGGACTAGTGAGGCTGGGAAACCAGTAAGGAACAAGATTCTTCTCTCGATTCCCACCCAGGAGTTCCGCGCAATTCGTCCTTACCTGGAATATTGCAGCTTTCCGAGTCACTTAGTACTTCACGAGCCGACTGACACACTTAAGTTCGTCTATTTTTTGAACGCAGGTTTGATTTCCCTCATTGTGCCAATGGAAGATGGACAAACCGTGGAAGCAGGAGTCGTGGGCAACGAGGGCGCAGCAGGAGTTCCGATTGCAGTTGGTCTGATCAGAAGCCCAACCCGCGAAATAGTGCAAATCTCGGGCGACGGGTTCAGAGTAACGGCTGTGGCAATGTTTAAGATCTTGAAATCAACTCCACGATTTCAAATGATGCTCAGCCGCTATACGGTAGTGCAAGGTATGCAGGTTGCACAAACGGTTGCGTGCAATCGACTGCATCTCATTGAAATGCGCCTGGCACGATGGTTGCTGATGGCTCAGGATAGGGTGGATGGGGCACTGATATCCATGACCCACGATTTCCTCGCGACGATGCTGGGGGCGACTCGACCCAATGTAAGCTCTGCAGCCGCCATTTTACAGAGGCATGGAGCTATAGAATATCTACGGGGCGGGCTAACGATTGTGAACCGCCGGAAACTGAAATCCTCCTCCTGTGAATGCTACGGAGTCATCCAACGATTCAACGCTGAACTCGGCCTCAGGTAATACCGTCGAATTTTCCCGCTATGTCCGCCCACTGCCCCTTGGGCGGAAGGTCTTGTTCGATAGCAGCGCCTTCACGGCCATTATTAGATCGCGGTTCGCTTCTGTCTTGAGGATATACCCGCGTCCACCCGCATCTAGGATCGTTTCAAACAGTTCAGGGGAGTCGTGTAGGGTCGAGATCAGTACTTTAGTATGCGGACTTACCGTTACTATCTCCCTGCTCGCCTCAAGGCCACTCAAGGGAGGGATAGTTATATTCAGGATAGCCACATCAGGCTTCAACTCTCTGGCTTTGGCGACCGCTTCCTTTCCATCACTCACTTCGGCTGCGATTTCCCATCCAGGCTCCTGCTCCTGAATCAATGCGCGAATGCTCCGGCGGAAAATTTCGTGGTCATCTGCTATCAGTAAGCGAATCGCTTGCATCTGAAGGGGTAATGTACTACACGAGACATCCTTATGTCTCGCATAGTACAGTTGACAGTCTCGTATAATACATGCGTTAGCTCCTCGCACTCTTTAGTGTCCGATATAGGACACATCCTGCCTCGACAATGAGTGTATGGTTCACGCAAATTTGAGCCTCTAAACAGCAAGAGGTGGCTTATGGAGTTGATGAACGCACCGCATGAGAAGAATATCCCCGAGCTATTACAGGAAGCTTCAGGAGAGAGAGATCACGCTAAGGTCGCCGTGTTAGTCATCGAAATCGTAAAGCGTCTACCTAAAGAAAATCTTGCAGTCCCCTCGATAAGAAGAGACAGTAAGGCCGTCGGAGATGCTGCATCGCGAGCGCCTTCAGCCGCTTTCCACTCGCCAAAGGAGCTACCTTGAAGAAACTGTACGTGGGCAACTTATCATTCCAGGCTACGGAACAAGATATAGGCAATTGGTTCACACAGGCGGGTGCAACAGGAGCGAGAGTGAGCATAGTCAAGGACTCCGAAACTGGGCAGCCGCGTGGTTTCGGCTTCGTTGAAGTCGATAACGATGAAGAAGCGGCCCGCGTTATCCAGTCCCTCAACGGCCAGGATTTCATGGGCCGCAATGTGGTAGTCAATGAAGCCCGGCCACGTGAAGGCGGTAGTGGTCGTGGCGGTTACGGCGGTGGAGGGCGCGGACGTGAGGGCGGAGGACGAGGCGGTGATCGGGGTGGCGGTGGTGGCCGAGGACGCTACTAGCTGCTTACGGAGGATTCAGGCGGCTCTACCCTTTGCCATTTTGCGGGCCATCACAAGCAGCAATTGCCGATCAGCCTCGTTGGTATGGCTCAGGGCTCGGCGCAACCGAATCAGGAATCGAACATCCGCTCTATTGACCCTCGATTGTGGGGCCTCGTTCGCCCTAATAGGTTGTGGCGGCTCCGGTAGCTCTTCACCGAAATGGAAAAGCTGATAGAGCGGAACCTCCAAAGCTCGTGCCCATTTTTCCAGTGTCCCAACGGATGGGACTGTGTGACCGTTCTCTACACGTGAAATATAGCACCGCAATAAACCCGTTCGTTGTTCGATGTGACCTTGAGACAGATTCTTTTCCGCTCGCAATGCCCGGAGTCGATCACCAATAATCATGTGTCTCCCTTAAAGGGGGGTGAGAATACCTCAACTATCGGCTGCGGAGAATTAAGAAGAGCGTTTCCAGGATTCGGTTGCTTCCCAGAATTCGGTTGTTTGGTTTCCGTGGAAGCTACAAGAGGCTTTGATGCTTTCTTGCGCCCATCCACTCGGCGTACGGCTGAATATTCAACAGTGGCGTCTTACCTCGTAGTTGCTTGAGAAAGGCCGTCTGCCTGCCGTGCTCGCTCGCCCAATGTGGGTGATGTGCTTCGCGATTCCGAGGCTCTAACCTAATCCCGACATCTGCCGCCTGGACGTGAACCCCTCCTGCTAGGAAATCACCGAATGCGACCGCATTAGCAATCTTGTACTCCGCCGATGAGTCCTGATTCACGCGCTTGAGATGATCGGCGAAAGAGGCAAGCGACCGTTCAACGGCTTCTCGGCTGTGTCGTGGGAACTTGGAACCAGCAACGATTTCTCCCTGCGGCGTCGTCATCCATTCGTTCTTTGACTCTGCCGATTTGACGTAACCTTGCATTTCGAGGATTGCGAGAGCCTCCTTCGCATCGGCCGTGCTGAGGTTCAGCGTTTTAGCGAAATCACGGGTGGTCCAACTTGTGATTCCACGTGTCTCTTTGAGGAAACTCAACAAAGCTGTAGCCGGGAGCGAATCCTGCTCAGGGCGCGAGCGGCGCTCAGGTTTTGAATTCCGCGCTATTCTTGGAGCCATTGGTAACTAAATTCCCGTGGAACACTGTCTGGCATGATCCAACTGGAAGGTTAATGGCAAATGACAGAACTCCTCGTTTCCTGGCCCCTTGGTGAATCTCAGTTAATACGACTGAGGACACAAATTGCGTCTGTAGAACTCCTTTTAGATGATGTCAGCCCCGAAAGGATTGATCGGCGACCAGCCTCTGGGAAGTGGCCAGCGCGTGAAAACCTGGCTCAAAGGTGTTGACTGAACGTTGATCCCGATTATTTGACCGCACCGCGGAAATTGAGGAAGCGACAATCGTGCTGCCTCGCGTCAGCGAAACAATGGCGAACAGAGTGCCTCTCTGAAACTCAACCACTCGGTAGGGGGCCAGAGAAACTCCAGCCCGGTCCCTCCCTTTCTCGGTTTCTGAGAGAGAAAAGGTTAGCTTTCACAAATGCAAATCGCCGCATTTGGCGCGGGAAAATCGATATTTTGGGCGGAAGGCAATATAGAGAATGACAACTGCAGACTGGATGGCGGAGAGGGGGGGATTCGAACCCCCGTCACCCTTTTGGGGTGAAACTGCTTAGCAGGCAGCCCTGTTCGGCCACTCCAGCACCTCTCCGCGGTACCGCTAACTGATCGTAGGGGGCACGACGTGTCGGACGTTTGCCTTCTGCGCTGGAGATGCTCAACTCCCCCAGCATTTCCACGCTGAGACAGGATACCACGGACGCGTTGTGCCATCGAGACCGAACGTCGCAGCTGGCACGCTCGTTGCTCGTCAGACTGTGCCCATCTCTCTCCCGTGATACCCCGATTGCTGATGCGCTCGCCGGCCGAGATTGTTGACGAAGCCCGAACGCCGGGGCCCGCCGCAGGAATCCATCCTTAAATGGCGCTGTTTGCGTCCCGATTCCGAACGACATTGAGTTATGGAAGGCTGAAGTATTTTCGGCATGGGACGAGATTCGGATTTCGTTGCTTTGAAGTCACGGACTTAGGCCCGTAATTGCCATCCCCGCTACTTACGCTTGTCTTTGGCAGAGGTTGTGCACTGATAGATTCTGAACGACAAGGATATTAATCAGTTTGCGTCTCAGTGATTAAAGACAATTTCTGAGCGTTTTGCTTTCACGTCCTGCGTCGTGAAAGCGAAAGTTTTTTGTCGCCAACGAGCTATCCGGTTCCTTTCCAGCCGCCTCGCTGAAGCGTCTTGAGAACCGCAGGGCAACGCAATCCAACGATTCAAGAGGAGATGCTGATGCGCCAGGTAACGGTGCGAAAAATCTGGATGTTCGCGTTCCTGATGACAGTTTTTGTGGCCGGATGCGGCCGTGAACAAACGATAGGCCCTGTGACGCCTTTGGTGGTGACAACAACACCCACCGTAATCTCGACCAATCCTCTGAGCAACGCCATCAATGTGCCCATCAACCAGAAGATTATCGCCACGTTCAGCGAAGCGATGAACTCCGCGACGGTTATTGCGCGGGGACGTTTACGGTGGCCGTGGCAGGTGTGGGCGGAGCGGCGGTGACCGGAACGGTAACCTACGTGGCCGCAGCCAACACAGCGACATTTGCGCCCACCGCGAATCTGCTGCCCAGCACCCAATACACCGGCACCATTAGCATCGCGGCGCAGAGCCAAGCAGGCCACGCCCTGGCAAGCAACTATGTCTGGAGCTTTACGACGGGCACGACCGCTGACGTAACACCACCAACGGTGACCGTGACCGCTCCCGGCCTCCGCGGCCACGGGCGTACCCACGAATCAAAAAGTAACTGCAACGTTCAGCGAGGTCATGGACCCGGCAACCATCACCGCAGCGGGAACATTTACTGCTGGCGGTGGCGGGAGGTGGCGCCGCCGTACCGGGAACCGTCAGCTAGGCGGGATCGACAGCGACCTTTACTCCTACCGCAAACCTGGCTCCCAACACTCAGTTCACGGCCACGATTACAACTGCCGCCCACGACCTCAGCGGCAATGCATTGGTAGCTGGCGCTGTGCCTAATCCGTGGAACTTCACCACGGGGGCCGGTCCGAATACCACGCCGCCTACGATAACGCTGACCAGTCCAGCCAATGCGGACATTAACGTTGCGCTCAACAAGGCGGTCAGCGCAACCTTCAGTGAGGCCATGGATCCGGTCACGATCACCGCTTCCGGCACATTTACTCGTGGCGATTTCCGGAGGCGGCGCAGCCGTCGCCGGAAACGTCACCTACGATTCCGTAAACCATATTGCCACCTTCACACCCACAGCAAACCTCGCGGCCAGCACGCAATACACAGCGTTGATTACGAACGCAGCCAAGGACGTAACCGGCCTCGCGCTCGCAGCGGGTGCGAAACCGAATCCGTGGAACTTTACGACGGGCGCTTCCGCCGGCCCGGTGGGGCCACCTCTCGGAGCTCGCCGCGACTTTCGGGACTTTCGGGGGCAACGCCGGCGCCACCAACCAGGGAATTAACACGGTGATCAATGGAGATCATCGGAACCACCGCTGCTTCGACCTTGGTGACCGGATTCCACGATGCCGGACCGGGCTGCACCTACACCGAAACGGGAAGCAATGTGGGAACTGGTCAACGGAAAGATATACACCGCCGCTCCCCCTCCGACTGTCGGATGTCCCATCGGAAGGCACGGCGACAACTGCCGGGATAGCCATTCAGGCCGCAACGCGACGCGCTCGCCGCATTTAACAATCTTTCACCCGCTTCGCGACCCGGAGGCACCGATCCAGGCGCGGGTCAGCTCGGCGCACACGTCCTCGCTCCCGGCATATACAAAGCGGCAGGCGGCTCGTTCCTGATCACCGGATACGGACCTGACTTTGGATGCCCAAGGCGATGCGAACGCCGCTCTGGGTCTTCCAGATGGCCAGCTCGCTCACCGTCGGCGCTGCCGGAGCTCCTCGCAGCGTCATCCTGGTCAACGGCGCGCAGGCCAAGAACGTGTTTTGGCAGGTGGGCAGCGCGGCGACGATCAATGCGGCGGGCGGCGGCACCATGGTGGGCACCATCATCGCTTCCGCTGGAGTCACGTTCTCTACGCTCCGGTAATGCAGCGGTCACCACGCTCAATGGCAGAGCATTGGCGCTCAACGCGTCGGTAACCATGGTGAACACCGTCATTAACGTACCTGCACCATAAAGTGACGGCGATTTGAGAGCCAGGCATGTCGAACAAGCGAAGCGGGGCTTTCGTTCCCGCTTCGTACTACGCAGGCAAGATTCTGGAGGCGAACGTGAGATTAGCAGCGCGATTTATCGCCACGATGGCGGTTGTTTTCTTAATGGTGCCTGCGATGTATGCGGACACGGAGAAAGAAACTCCCAGGGTCGAATGGGCCTTGGGATACTCCTTCTGGCGGGCCATGCCCACGTCAACCAGCAATCGCATGGGCTACCTGCATGGCGGCAGCACCTCCGTCGCATACAACTTCACCCGGAACATAGGACTGGTGGCGGATGTTGGCGGCTATGCCAATACCCGGCTGACGCTGATCAATCCGGCCGGAGACCAAACGTTTCATTCCGACGGGAGTGCCTACACGTATCTGTTCGGTCCGCGATTCTCCCACCGCGGCGATAGATTCACGCCATTTGCCCAGGTGCTCTTCGGACTGGCGCATGCGCGTCAGGTGACGATCTCCGGATGTTCCGGACTCGCCTCTTGCACGCCTCTCGGCTCCGAGAACGCCTTCGCCACCTCTGCCGGCGCCGGTTTCGATATCCAGATCAGCCATCGCCTCACTCTGCGCCCATTGGCGGCCGACTTTCTGTTCACGCGCTTTGAGGATCCTTTCTCATCCGGTGGCATAGAACACGCCTGGCAGACAAACGTTCGGTTGTCTGCAGGAATCCTGCTTCGCTTCGGCGGGACACCTCCTCCGCTGCCGAGTGCGGCGATTGCCGCTGTTTGCTCGGCGGACAGGGAGATGGTCTATTCAGACTCCGGAGATCTGGTTGGCGTGCGCGCGCAGGCCAGCAATCCAGACAACATTTCTTTGAATTATGACTGGTCGGCAAGCGAGGGGAGCGTGGACGGAAAGCGGCCCCGACGCGCGCTGGAACTCCTCGGGCAGGCGTCCGGGAACATACACAATCAAAGTGCACGTGGATAACGGCCGAAGCAGCACTGCAGACTGTTCCGCCAGTGTTCGGGTAGAACAGCGGCCCGATCGCCCGCCAACGATCAGTTGCTCCGCGGACCGCAGAGACGTGACGGTCGGAGACCCGAGTTGAAATTACGGCTACCGCTGCCGATCCTGATAATGACCCGTTGTCCTTCTCGTGGAATTCCAACACCCGGAGACTCGAAGGCTCCAGATCTTCGGTGACGTTCCAGACGGCCGACCTGTCTCCCGGGTCCTACACCGTAACCGGTCGCGTGGATGACGGCCGCAGGGGAACGGCAGATTGCTCGGTCGCCCTCAACGTGCGGGCGCCTGAACCTTCACCCGAATTCGTGGCGCTTGAAAACAGGCTTGCCCTCCACAGCGTCTACTTCCCCACCGGGCGGCCCACGGTCACAAACCCGACTGCGGATTTCGTTCAGAGCCAGCAGGGAATCTTGCTGTCGCTCGCTTCCGACTTCAATCGCTATCTCGAAACCAAGCCGCAGTCCCACTTGATCCTCGAGGGTCACGCGGATCGCCGCGGATCGGAGGAATATAACAACGAGCTGACGCAGAGGCGCGTGGAACGCACCAAGAGATTCCTGATCGAGCACGGAGTTCCCTCCGCAAACATCGAGACTCGCTCCTTGGGCAAACAGGAAAACCTGGACGCCGAGCAGGTGAGACAGCTTATTGACCAGAACCCTGACTTGAGCAATGCGGATCGACGAGAACTCGAGAGTAACCTGCAGACGATTGTGTGGGCCAATAACCGGCGAGTGGACATCTCTCTCAACACCACAGGGCAACAGTCCACTCGCCTCTACCCGTTTAACGCCAAAGACTCCATGACTTTGCTGAGCGCAAAAGGCAGTGAAGCCAAAGCACGGACGACGACGGCGCCGGGTGTAAAACCGCCGGGAATAAAGAAGACTTCCGCCAAACCGTAGGCAGGACTTCCATACTGCTCGAATTCAGGTGGGCGGAGCCCTTCTCTCCGCTCGCCACAGGCTCTTCCGAATGCGCAAGAGTGCAAAAAACAACCTTTCCCAGATGAGGGGCAGGTATCGCGGCCTGCTGGAGGCCGCTCCCGATGCCATGGTGGTCGTGAACCAGGGTGGGGAGATCGTGCTGCTGAATGGCCAGGCAGAGAAACAGTTCGGATACGGCCGTGATGAACTTGTCGGCCAGAAAGTAAAGAACATTATTCCCCAAGGCTTCGCCGAACGTCTGATCGCCGACGGCCTGCGATCCGCGGCGGAGGCGCTGGCGCAAGAGATAGGCATGGGAATCGAGCTTACCGGCCGGCGCAAGGATAAAAGCGAGTTCCCTATCGAGATTATGCTGAGTTCGCTCGAAAGCGCCGAGGGCATCCTGGTGACGGCCGCGATCCGCGACATCAGCGCGCGCAAGAAAGCAGAAAAGCACCTGGCCCAGCTGGAAGGCCGCTATCCCGGCCTGATGGAAGTGGCTCCGGATGCCATGGTGATCAGCGACTCCAGTGGCCGCATCGTCATGGTCAATGTGGAGACAGAAAGATTGTTCCGTTATACCCGCGAAGAATTGGTTGGGCGGCCTTTCGAAGTACTGATACCGGAGCGATTTCGGGACAAACATAAGGAACGTCGCCAAGGATACAGCGCGAATCCCCGCACTCGATTGCTGGATGAGAGTCTCGAGCTTTGGGGATTGCGGAAAGACGCCACCGAGTTTCCTGTCGAGATCAGCTTGAGCCCGCTCGAGACGCAGGAGGGTCTCTGCATAGCGAGTTCGATTCGTGATGCCACGCAACGCAGGCGCGTCGAGCAAGCTCTCCGCGAGAGTGAGGAATGCTTCCGTTTGTTGGTGTCGAATGTAAAGGACTGCGCGATCTTCATGCTGGACCCGGAAGGGCGGGTCATCAGCTGGAACGAAGGAGCGGAGCGCACCAAGGGATATCGCGCGGAGGAGATTGTCGGTCACCATTTGTCTGTCTTCTACACCGCCGAAGACATGCAACTCGGGAAACCTGCCTTTGCACTCGGAACCGCAGCGATGCGGGGCTTTTTCGAGGACGAAGGTTGGCGGGTGCGCAAGGATGGTTCGCGTTTCTGGGCTCACGTCGTGCTTACTGCGTTGCGAGATGAGAACGGACGCCTGCGCGGCTTTGGCAAGATCACGCGCGATATCACGAGGCGCAAGGAGGCCGAGGAAGCCCTGCGTGCCAGCGAAGAGACGCTCCGGCTGGCCGTTGAGGCGGCGGAGATGGGGACCTGGTCCTGGAATCTTGAGCGGGATGAGATCCATTGGTCGGAAAAATTCCGCGCACTCCTCGGGCTGTCTCCGGAAGCCAAACTGACCTACCAGGGTTTTCTGGACGCGACGCATCCAGGCGATCGGCGGCGACTCGATCGGAGCTTCAAGGGAACGCTCGAGCAGGGCGCGCCATACGACATCGAGTTTCGCGCCGTTTGGCCTGATGCCAGTGTGCACTGGATTGCTGCAAAGGGACGTGCGCAACGAAGCCCTGGGGGTCTAGCCGTGGACATGCAGGGAATCGTGATGGACGTCACCGAGCGCAAGAATGCCGAGGAAACCCTGAGACATCGGGAAGCGACGGAACGGCGGGGCGTCGAATTGAAACGCTCGAATGATGATCTGCAACAGTTTGCCTACGTCGCGGCTCACGACCTGCAGGAACCCTTGCGCATGGTAGCCAGTTACACACAGCTTCTGGCCCAGCGATACAAGGGTCGCCTGGACTCCGACGCCGACGAATTCATCGCCTTCGCGGTCGATGGAGCTCATCGCATGCAGCTCTTGATTGCGGACCTGCTGGCTTATTGCCGCGTAGAGACAAAAGGCCAGGAGCTCCGTGAAACTGCCGGCGAAGGCGCGCTGGCGCAGGCGCTCTTGAACCTGCAGGGTGCCATCCAGGAAAGCGGCTGCGTGGTCACCCACGACCCCCTGCCCACCGTCTTTGCAGACGGATCTCAATTGGTGCAGCTATTTCAGAATCTTGTTGGTAATGCCATCAAATACCACGGAGCGGAGCCCCCGCGCATACACATCTCCGCGAAACATGCCCCCGACGAATGGATATTTTCCGTACGGGACAACGGGATGGGCATCGACCCCAAGTATTTCGAGAAGGTCTTCGTCATGTTTCAGCGGCTGCATGGCCGGGAAGAGTTTTCCGGAACCGGAATCGGCTTGACGGTGTGCAAGAAGATCGTTGAACGGCACGGCGGCCGGATTTGGGTCGAGTCCGAGCTCGGAAAGGGCTCGACCTTTTACTTCGCTCTACCTGCGAAAGGTTGAAATGACCCTAAGCACAGGAGAAAACATTACGCCCATAGAGATCCTGCTGGTGGAAGACAGCCCTGGCGATGTGCGGCTTACTCGCGAGGCCCTGAGCGACGCCAAGGTGCAGAACACCCTGCATGTTGCTTCTGACGGGATCGAAGCGACGTCCTTCCTGTGGCGTCAGGGGAAGCACGTGAACGCGCCTCGCCCGGATCTGATCCTGCTGGATCTGAACCTGCCCAAAAAAGGTGGCCGGGAAGTTCTGCAGGAGATCAAGCAAGACCCCGGGCTTAAAAGCATCCCCGTAGTCATCTTAACTACCTCCGCCGCCGAAGAGGACATCCTGCGGAGCTACCAGCTTCATGCCAACTGCTACATCGTCAAGCCCGTGGACCTGAACCAGTTCCTGAAGGTCGTCAAAACGATAGACAATTTCTGGCTGGCCATCGTCAAACTGCCGAACGGATCAGGCTGATGGGCAACGGAACAACCAAAACTCTTCTTGTCGAGGACAATCCGGGAGATGCCCGCTTGCTGCGCGAGATGCTCAAGGAGCCAGGCGCCCCCAGGGCCGAGCTGATGCACTTCGGGTGCATGAGCGACGCCCTGAATCATCTGGCGACAAATTCGGCGAACATTATCCTGCTCGACCTCGGATTGCCCGACGCGCAGGGACTGACAGCCGTGCGGCAAATGCGCGCGGCCGCGCCCAACGTCCCCTGGTCGTGCTGACGTGTCTGGACGACGAATCCGTGGCCATTGAGGCGTTGCAGGAGGGCGCCCAGGACTATCTCATCAAAGGCCAAATCGAGACCCACGCCCTTCTTCGAGCCTTGCGCTATGCCATCGAGCGCCAGCGCATGCAAGTCGAAACCGACCAGGTCAGGAAAATGCAATTGCAGGTCAAGGATGAGTTCCTCTCGCACGTCTCGCACGAGCTTCGGTCGCCTCTCACCGCGATCTATCAATTTGGGACGATCCTGGCCGACGAATTGGCCGGCGGGGTAAGCGCGGAGCAGCGCGAATGCCTGGAAATCCTCCTCCGAAACGTTGCGCAGCTTCAGTCCATGATTGGCGATCTACTCGAGGTTACTCGCGCACAGGAGGGCAAGCTCACTGTCGATCTGCAGTGCACCCCGGTTTCCGAAGCGATCGCCTACGCCGTCAAGACGCTGCTGGAAACGGCTAAAGCCAAGGGAGTCGCTCTCTCCTCGGAGCCGCTCCAGGCCCTGCCCCTGGCCTATGCCGATCCGACGCGCCTCCGGCAAATTCTGATTATCCTCCTGGATAACGCCGTCAAGTTTACTGGCACGGGCGGCGCGGTCACGATTCGAGCCCATCTTTTCCCGCAGGATCCCTACTTTTTGCTCCTGGAAGTTGTCGATTCGGGATGTGGGATCAGCCCGGATATGACGGAGCGGATTTTTGAACGACTCAGCCAGCTAACCGACGAGAATGAGTCGGCTCGCAAGGGCCTGGGACTGGGGTTGTATATCTGCAAGGAGCTCGTTTCGCGGCAGGGCGGTCGCATCTGGGCCACGAGCACGCTGAAGAAAGGATCCGTCTTTTCGTTTACCCTGCCCGTTTTTTCCCTGGCTCGCCTGTTGTCCCCGCTTCTCAAGAATGAAAAATGGCCGGGCGATTCGGTGGCTATGGTGACGCTCGCGATTTTTTCTCGGGACGGTTGGGAGTCCAAAGAGACGCGGCAAGTGTGGTCGAACGTCACCCACGATCTCCTGCAGCGATGCTTGATGCCTGATTTGGACATCCTGCTGCCGAAGATGGGGATCCCGGGACCCGGGGAGCTTTTCCAGGTCGTCGCCTTTGCCGATGAAAGAGGCGTCGCCGTACTTAGCAAGCGGATTCGAGAACAGTTCCAGCGTCTGAAACACTTCAGGGAATCGGGCTTAACTTTTTCGACCTCGTACAGAATGTTGGAACAAGCCCAGCCAAGCGCCAACCTGCCTGCCGAGGATCGTGCAAATGAACTGGCCGCACAAATCGAAGACCTTATCAAATCCGAAACTTCAGCGGGGGCTGCCCATCATGAGCAATAAAAAAATTCTCATCGTAGAAGACGATCATGACGTGGGGCTGGGCTACCACATCCGGCTCAAAGCCAATCACTACGATACTTTTTTTGCTACCGATTCGCTCACCAGCATTTCAGAAGCGCGGAAGCATCAGCCGGATTTGATCATCCTCGATCTTGGTCTGCCCGCCGGCGGAGGCTTTGCGGTCATGGAGAGGCTCAAGGCAGATATGAATCTCGCCGTGATTCCCGTGATCGTAGTGACCGCTCGTCACCCTTACCCGAACCGGCAACGCGCGCTCCTGGCCGGCGCCAAAGCGTTTCTCCAAAAGCCCGTGGATAACCGGGAACTTCTGGACGTCATTCGGAAATATGTGGGAGAACCCAATGAACCCAGGTAGCCGAAGGTCCGGCAACGGCGCGACGCCCGGCCCGCGCCGGCGGAGTACTCCCATGGGCCTGATGGGCAAAGACCGCACGCTGCTTCTCATCGAGAACGACGCCACGGATGCCAGGCTGATTCGAGGCGCTCTGGCAGACGCATGGGGCGGACCCTTCGAGGTGGAATGGGCCAGAGACCTCGCAGACAGCCTCGAACGGCTGTGTCGCGGGAAAATAAGCGCGGTTTTCGCCGATCTATACCTGCCCGATAGCCGGGGGCTCGAGACGCTGGATAAGTTGTTGCTCGTTGTGCCTCAAGTCCCCGTCGTGATCCTTTGTGGCATTGAGGACGAACCGATTGCCCTGCAGGGCGTGCAGCGCGGAGCCCGGGATTTCCTGCTGAAGGATCACCTCGACAGTTACTCCTTTTCGCGAGCCCTTCACAACATGCTCGAGCGCAAAGCGATCGAAGACGCGCTGTTCGTCGAAAAAGAACGCGCCCAGGTCATGCTGGATTCGATTGGCGATGCCGTGCTCAGCACTGACCTTTCCGGCAAAATCACCTATCTCAACCTCGTAGCCGAAAGCATGACGGGCTGGTCCCGGGAAGACGCCATCGGCCGGCCCCTGGCCGAAGTGTTCCACGTCATCGACGCCTCCACGCGCGAAAACTGCCGGAACCCGATGGACTTGGCGATTCAGCACAACCGGACGGTCACCTTGCCCACGAACAGCATTCTCATCCGGCACGACCGAGCCGAGCTTTTTATCGAAGATTCCGCCGCTCCCATACACGACCGCCTGGGGCGGGTGACCGGCGCCGTGATCGTTTTCCACGATATCAGCGCGGCAAAGGCCATGACCGTCAAAATCTCTGAATTAGCGCAGCACGACGTCCTTACGGGCTTGCCGAATCGAGCGTACCTGAACGACCGCATCTCCCAGGCGATTACCAACGCGCATCGGCGCGGCAGTAAGTTCGCGGTGCTGTTTTTGGATCTGGATAACTTCAAGCACATCAACGATTCTCTGGGACATCCGATCGGTGACACGCTTCTGCAATCCGTGGCCCGGCGCCTGGTGAGTTGCGTGCGCGATTCGGACACCGTAAGCCGGCAGGGCGGCGATGAATTTGTCGTGCTGCTTTCCGAAGTGGCTCACGCAAACAATGCCGCACCCTGCGCACAAAAGCTGCTCACCATGCTTAAAGCGCCCCATTTCGTCGGCCATCACAGCCTCGAGGTCAGCGCCAGCATCGGGATCAGTATCTATCCGGAAGACGGCCAGGATCCGGAAACCCTGATCAAAACTGCGGACACCGCGATGTACCAGGCGAAAAAATATGGGCGCAATAACTACAAGTTTTTCGAGGAGGAGATGAATATCCGGGCTGTCGAACGGCAGTCCATCGAAGAGGATTTGCGCGGCGCGCTCGAACGGCAGGAGTTCGTGCTGCAATATCAGCCGAAGATCGATCTGCGGACGGGCGCGATTACCGGCGCCGAAGCATTGATCCGGTGGCTACATCCGCAGCGGGGGATGGTCGCTCCCCTGATGTTCGTACCCGTCGCCGAAGACAGCGGCCTGATTCTGCCGATTGGCATGTGGGTGCGTCGCGAGGCTTGCCAGCAAGCGCGAGCTTGGCAGGATGCGGGCTTCCCGCCTCTTCCGGTCGCCGTCAATATTTCCGTCGTGGAGTTCCGGGACCATAACTTTCTCGAAAGCGTTCGCGCAATCCTCAAGGAGACTCGCCTGGAACCGTGCCGCCTGGAGCTCGAACTGACCGAAAGCGTCCTGATGCAACACGTCGATACCAGCACCTCGGTGTTGCAGCAACTCAAGGCCATGGGTGTACGGTTGGCGGTCGATGACTTTGGCACGGGCTATTCCAGCTTGAGCTACCTGCGGCGGTTCCCCATCGATGCACTGAAAATTGATCGCTCCTTCGTACACGAAATCACCTCGAACCCCGATGATGCCACGATCGTCAGGGCGGTGATCAGCATGGGCAGAAGCCTCAATCACTGCGTCATTGCGGAGGGCGTGGAAACACGCGAGCAGTGCACGTTCCTTCAGAACCAGCAGTGCGATCAGGGGCAGGGCTATTACTTCAGCCGGCCGGTATTTCCCGAGCAGTTCGCCAAACTTCTCGAGACCGGCGTCCCCGCAGCCGTCCTCACCTGAACCCTCTTAGCGCGATTCTGCGCCCAGCGCGAATCCCAGGACCACCAATAGCGCCATTCGCGTCGGGGCCGCATTGCACGCGCTGCGGCTCTCATCTCATTGTTCCCTTCGCCAGGACATCTCCACGCGCACCGGTATGTCATTCTTCACGGGAAGCGCTAAAAGCGACGGCGGGTCGATCTTGAAATCCGAGAGCTTGGCGGGAATGGTTCCAGATATGCGAATCTCATCTCCCTTGGTCACTTTCTCAAAAGGAACCTGCTGATATTTGGCCGTCTGGCCGGCAAACTGAATTTCAAGATCGGCATGAATCACGGCGGATGCGGAGGCGTCTTCCGGCAATTGCGTGCGCACGCTGACCAGGGGGAATTGTCCGCCGCGCGCAACCTGAAGCGTGTGCAGGTCTCGGTTGCTGTCGCCTGAATCGAACGATTTCACCGGCGCCGCGATCAAGAAATCGCATTGTCCCGAATGGCAAACGCCCTTGCCGCGCGCAGCATGGCTGACGCCATCCACTTGATGCAGCGGGTGCGACACGTGATACGTGAGCGTTGATTCTCCCAGGACCCATTGGCTATCCGCCTGGGCACTCGCGGGAAGGGGCGCAAAAAGCAAAAACGCGATCAGTATTTTTCTATTCACGAGCGCCCCTCAGAATTTGATGGATACGGACAGAATAGAAGCTCCATATGCCCCTGCGGTGATGATGGCCACGGCCGCATGGACGCTGGCTATACCGTGAACTTTTTCCCCGCGGCTTTTCTGATCGAAAGCGATCGCCCCCAATATCGGCGTCAGGATCATCCCCGGTCCGTGAATCCAGGCCAGTGCTTTGTGCAGTCGTATGGGCCCGCGGGCTTGGGTTCCCGGAATTCTGGGCGCGCGGACGGCATAGTAAGCACTCATGAAATACAAGTCCGCCGAGACGGCGTCGAGCGCGGCATGCGCATAGCGATCCGTGCTGCTGGTGCTCTTGCCTCCGGCGGAGAGCCCGGTAACGACCGAAGCAACGATCGGCGCGGTAGCGATCAAACCGAGCCGCTGATGAATCTTGAGCATATGAGAGCGCTTGTCGAGCCTGGCCTGGTCCTGTGCGGTTCCCTGCGTTTGCCCAGCGGCGTAGCCCAGATCCTCCAGAGAAAGCACCCCGCCTAGCGTCACATTCATAGATTGGCTGGCTCCAGCCGCCATCGTCACCTTGGTGACGCTGGTGCTGAAGCCCTCCGCCGACACGGTAATCTCATAGTCTCCGGGCCCGAGGTTCTGAGCCTCGTACAGGCCGGCCGAATCGGTCTGGGTTTCCGCCGCTTGCCCCGTGGCAACATTCTTGACCGAGACTTTCGCGTTCGGAACGGCCTTGCCGGATGGGTCTGTGATCGTGCCGGACAACGTGGCCTGAGCGGTTTGCGCGTGCAATGGAGCCAAAATCAGGAATGGAAGCAGTAAGATTCCCGTCCGGATCGCGAATTGCGCCACTCTTGCGTTCATTCTGAGCTCTCGCGTGGATTTTGCGACTTGGATCATGCAGTCCAATTCAGACAGCCCAATTCAGACAGCAAAGATGCGGGAAGCAATACGATGAGATGCCCCGGGAATCCTTCGCAGACGTTTCGGCAGACTACGGCCGTTTCTTCACTCTCGGCTTAGCGGATCGCGGGATCCGTGCTGCCAGCCTCGCGATTTTCTTTTGTCGCCCGCATGATGCCGCTGATATCGATATAAAAGCTGCGGTACCCGTAGTTCCCCGCCCGCGCCTGGAGCGAATAGTTGTGGATCGCGCCATCCGCCTCCGGTGGCGCCGGTGTGTACTCCAACTGATAGCCCTCGCTCTGGGCGAGCTGCGCCGCCTGCCGTACATTCGGCCCTAGCTGCTCCAGGTTCGAGGGATACACGCCGCCGCGCGACTCGGCGTACGAGCGCAGTTGCGCATAAACACTATCGACAGCGGCCACCGCATGCCCCTCCGCTTCGGCCGTGACGTTGCCCGTGCGTGGCGTCACCACGAACCACAAGAAGCTCCACATGGCCGCGAGCAACACGCCCAACAGCATCCCCCAACGCAGCAGGATCTTTCCCAGCGTCGGCTTCTTCGCCGGAATCGCGCCTTCGCCGGCGACGCTGGTCAGGTCCGCGCCGCAGTGCGGGCAGACTTCCGTCGCCTGATTGACTTCAGATTCGCATTCGCGGCAGGTGATCATGGCAATAGACTAAATTATCTTCCCACTCGCGCGGCCAACATTCAACTTCGCACCCCACGGCTCCGCCACGCGCCGGACGAAGCCGCGTCGCGCGCGTGCAAATCTAGTAGGCGGCTGCTGGACTCATGGCGAGTGGGGCTCTGGGGGCGAGCTGGGTCGCGTAGTTGATGCCGGATTCATCGAGGAGCCACAGGGCGTCATAACTCTGCCCGTTGATGCTGACTTTGATCGCGTCTCCCGGTTTATCTGTATTGCAGAACACCTGTTCCAGGCGTGCCTGCCGCTGCGCGTCCAGATGAAAGTGATAGATTTGCGAGTGCGGAATGGGAATGGCTTGATCGTCTGAGTAGGGTGTCATCAGGCAGCCCGTGGGATTGGAAACGTCGATCTGATATTTCCATTTGGGGATACGCCGGGGACCGTTCGTCTTGCCCGTGTCGGCCACCAAACGCGCCGTGGCTCGATTGATCAGCTGGCAGGCCGCGTTCTCCCTGGCTAAATCCAGCGGTGGGTAGAACCCCTGCTGCCAGTTGAACCGCTCCTTCTCCGTCGCACCGCTGGTCGCTTCCTTGATGAAGTACGAGCCGGCCACCCCAAAAGCTTCGCTGATCAGGGCGGGCGAAAACGCCACGTGATCTCCGTCGCAGCCTCGCGGCAGGAGCTTCGTCACATCGGAATATGCCGCCATTGCTTCCCAGCTGCGGATATTTTGCACGCCATTCGCGGCCAGGTCCAAATATTGCAAACCCCTGTCCGCCGCTTCCAGGTGGGCGCGGCGATCTCGCGGAAAACGATGAGGTGAAGCCGTGAAGCCATTGATGGCATCGCGGGCGCTGTCGATTTCCGGGGCAAGCTTGGCTGCGGGCGCGTGCTCGAGCGCCGCGTGGAGCTGTCCGAGCGATTGCTCCACGGCACGCCAGGCCGCCATGTCGGATCGGTAGTGCCGATAACCGATGGCCTCAACGGCAACAACAATGGTAAGCACCAAAGTGATGAACACGCGACCGGAATGCACGGGCGCCTCCAAACGGGCCGGGAGGGAAGGTCCTGACCGGTTGGATGTCTGAATGACTTGCCAGGGATTGCCTTATTCAGCGATGTCGGGTTGTCGGCTCTCGGGCACTCGGATATCCTTTGCTCAATGGTTGATATCCATTGCCACATTCTTCCTGCCCTCGACGATGGCGCCACTTCGCTCGATGAAGCCACCGAGATGGCGGAGATGGCCATCGCCGACGGTATCACTCACGTGGTAGCCACTCCGCATGCCAATTCCGAATTCCGGTTTGACTACGAGCTCATACAAAAAAGGCGCGACGAATTGCAAGCCCGATTGGGCGATCGCCTGCAGCTGGCGACCGGATGCGACTTTCACCTGAACGTAGAGAACTTGCAGGATATTCGCGTCCGCCCGGCAAAATACTCCATCAACCAGAAACGGTATCTCCTTGTAGAGTTCGCCGAGTTTGCCATTCCCCCCACGATGGACGATGCGCTGCATGGCCTGCAGCTCCTGGGGCTCTCCCCCGTCATTACGCATCCGGAGCGCAACCGGTTGATCCGGTCGCAGCCGCAACGGCTGTGGAACTGGCTCCGGCAAGGTTGTTATGTGCAGATTACGGCCCAGTCTCTACTGGGAAAATGGGGGGAAGGCGCTCAAAAGCAAGTCGAGGAATGGATGGACCGCAAGATGGTGCACTTCTTCGCCAGCGACGCGCACAACACGGAACAACGCCCCTTGCGCCTGAAGGCGGCTTACGACGTGGTTGCGGAGCGTTGGGGAGACGCCAGGGCGCAGTCGCTCTTTAGAGAAAATCCGCTTGCGGCGTTCGAGGGGCGGCCGCTTCCTTACGAGCCTGAACTACCGTCCGCCCCTACAGAAACTGCGCGACCTGCCGGCCGCCGCAAGCGCTTCATCTTCTTCTGATTCCAAGCTGTTCAGCCGCTGACACACAGCCACCAAGTCATCCGCCAGGAAGCTCGTGTGCGTGCTCCAGAGCGTTCGGACTTAGCGTCCGCCGCCGGTGGAAGCGAGAGCAGCGTCGGCCGAGTAGATTTTAATCTCGACGCGCCGGTTCTTCGCGCGGGCATCCTTGGTCTTGCCCGGATCTGCCAGCTTCTCTTCGCCCAAACCGATGGTGCGAATCTGGTAGAAGGGAACGTTGCGGGCGGCAGACAGATACACCACGACGGAGTCAGCGCGGCGCTTGCTCAATTCGAGATTGTAGGTCGGGTTGCCAACCTGATCCGTATGGCCCTCTACAGCGATAAAGTAGCGCTTCATCGAATTGGTGCCGGACACCAATTGATCCAGCTGCTCTTTATCTTCTTTGGACAGCTCGGCGCTATTGAACTTGAAAAGCACCGTGGCCTGATTGCTGACCTTGTAATCATCCAAATTGGCGATTACGCCGCGAAGTTGAGCGATCTCTTGATCGTCCTTCTCGGCCGCCTGGTTGGCTTGATTTGCCCGAGTCATGGCATCGCCAGCCTTGCGATCGGCACCGGTAGCCTTTTCATCGGTGGCGCTAATGGCCTGGGTATTCTTAGCGACGTCCTGCTGTGTCTTCTGCAGGTCGGCGCTCGTCTTGTTGGCCTGATCTGCGACCTGGTTCACCTTAGCCTGGACCGGGTCGACATTCTGGCGAACATACTTTTTGGTGGCGCAGCCGGTGATAAGCACCGCAGCGCCGAGAGTGATTACTAGAAACTTCTGCCTCATCGAGAGTTCCTCCACAGGAGCGTTATGGAACGGGATCGTGTTTCAACCTTTAGGGGAGTGCCAGGCCGCTACACTTTACCAAATTAAGGCCTAATCCACCATATCCCGCAACCGGTGAGATGCTGTAAATCATGTAAAGAGTTCAAGTATTTCCTCGTATCTTTTGAATGGCGGGATGAGGTAAGCCCCGGCCAGTTCGGTGCGGGCCCAGGCCAGCATGCGCCGCGCAAGGGCAAAACCGCGGTCGCGAGCGCCCGCCCCCGCCGATTCCAGCTCCTTCAGCACGGGCTCGGGGATAAAGATGCCGGGAACCTCGTTATTCAGCCTCAAAGCCTGCTTATAACTGGTGAGCGGCCAGATCCCCGCCATGATGGGGATGGGCGAGTGACCGCCGATGCGCTTCAAAAAAGCATGCCAATGCTCGGGATCGAAAAGCGGTTGGGTCATGGCGAAATGGGCCCCCGCTTCTACTTTGGCGAAAAAGCGCTGGATTTCGTGGTCAAGATCCTCGGCGGTGGGATTGACCGCGACACCAACGGTATAGTTTGTGGCCCCGCCCAGAGCCTTGCCGGCCCAGTCGGTTCCCTGATTCAGGCGGGACGCCACTTTCACCAGTCCGATGGCGTCGATTTCGTAGACGCCGCTGGTTTCGCCTGCGGATGGTGGATCCCCGGTAATCGCCAAGAAGTTGCGCACTCCTCCGATGCTCCAAGCGCCGAGGAGCGCGGCTTGCAGACCGATGAGGTTCTGATCGCGCGTGGTTACGTGCGGAACCGTCTCGATACCTCGCGCCTGCAGGGCCCCGGCCAACATCAGCGCGTCCATCCCCACCCGGGCGAGAGTACCGCTATTGATGTCGATGGTTTGCACGCAGCCGCTCGAGACGATCTTGTCCACCTGCTCGAAGACGCGCTCAAGCGCAATACCCTTCGGTGGATCGATCTCCACAGAAACGGCAAACTCCCCCGCTTTGAGCCTGCGCCATAAGCCGCTTTCGGGATCGCGTTGCACCACGCGAGTTCTTTCCGGCTGGGTGGCCACGGAGACAGAGACAGCCTTCAGCGCTTGCGCCGGCTTCAAGCCGCGAACCGCTTCGGCAAGGGCGCGAACATGCTCAGGCGTAGTGCCGCAACAGCCGCCTACAATGCGTGCTCCGAGGGCGGCTGCGTCGCGTGCGAAGAGAGCAAAGTATTCGGGCGAGGAGCGCGGGTAAACGGTGCGATCGCCTACGCGCTTGGGATATCCAACATTGGGCATCGCTGAAAGCGCGCGACCGGCTCCGGCGAAGCCCTCCAGCACCGGCAAGAGGGATTGGGGCCCGAGCGTGCAGTTGACGCCGATGACCTGAACATTCTTTTGCGCCAGACGTACCGCGGCGTCGGCGGGGCGCGTACCGCCGAGGGTGGTGCCCTCTTCGGAAAAGGTCAATTGAGCAACGATGGGAAGCCCGGAGAACGAGCGCACCGCATCAATGGCCGCGAGCAGCATATCGATATTGGAGAAAGTCTCCAGGATGAAGAGGTCCACACCGCGCTCTTCGAGAGCCACCGCTTGCTCGCGATAGATGTCGAGCATCTCTTCCCGCGGCGGGTCCGTCATTTCCGGAGCAATGGCCAGCGGCCCGATGGATCCGGCGATCAGCACCTCATGCGCGGCGGCCTCGCGGGCTTCGCGGGCAATTTTCACGCCGCGATGGTTGATTCTGGTGACTTGATCGGCAAGGCCGAACGCACTGAGCTTGGAGCGGTTGGCGCCGAATGTATTCGTCTCGATGATGTTGGCGCCGGCCTCGATATAGGCCTGATGAACCCGGAAAACGGCTTCCGGCTGCGAGACGTTCACTTCCTCGAAGCAGCGCTGCGCCCCGACGCCCTCAAACAGCATCGAGCCCATGGCGCCATCGGCGACCAGGACGGTGTTTTGGATCCGCTGCTCGAAATCTTCAATCTTCATGGATTCCCGTTACCTGCTCATCCCTCCGGCCTAAAGTGTAGGGTGCATGCCAAAAGAGATAAAGTATACGTTGATGCGGCAGCTCTCCACAAAGACTCGGACCGGCACCGGCAGAAGAAACTCCGGAAACGGGCGGACCCACCCCCACCCCTTTTTTGTGCAAGTGTTCATTCCAGGGGAGTTGAGAAAGACGTGATTGCGTAAGTGTTCATTCTGCGCCACTTACGTGCGGAACGCCAGCAAGTGTTCATTCTGTTGGACTTAATCTTGCGACGATCGGCGGCGCGCGTTGCAAGAGACCGCGTCGCAACGGACCGCGCTGCAAGGGACATTGCTAGTGGAAGCCATACCGCCGGATTGTTCGCGCCGAGCCGGGTGGGACGAAAGCAGAAACGGGTCAGATGCAAGAATCGAGATCGATTGCCAGGAAACATGCGTCAGTATAGCACTTTATCATCTGGTTAGCAAGCGGTAGCTTAGTTTACATTTAGTATTCGAACGAAGTATTCGAACGACGATGCTCAGGAGGCGACGCATTCGAAACGTTCGGCCATGGCACACGTGGCCGATTCAGGGAATGTCGCCTCTCGCAGTCGTATCCGGTTGTTGTTAGAATATTGTCCAGAAGAAAGGGTTTGAACAGAGTACGGAGCGACACCCAGATGCCCATATACGAATATGCCTGCGACGATTGTGGTGCTCGATACGAGCAACTCGTGCTTTCCAAAGGAACCAAGGTCGCGTGTCCGAAATGTGCGAGCCAGCGCCACACCCTGCAACTCTCCGTCTTCAGCTCGCCGGCGAAGAGCGCCTCTGCGGATGCCTCCGCACGCGGGAACGGAGTATCCGCCGGACCCTGTTGCGGGATGGGCGGGTGCGGCTGTAATTGAATAGGGCAACTGGCTTCATGGATCGCCAAGCAAAAGCCGGCACGCGAATCAGGCAGGCGCTCAGCGCCCTGCGCGAATGGTGGCGTGGAGCGACGGGCAGCTATGCTTACCCTTCCTATCTGCAGCACGCAAACAAGAATTGTGCGAAGCCTCTGACGGCTGAAGAGTTTTATCTGGACGAAATTCAGAGAAAGTATTCACGACCGAACCGCTGCTGCTGAAGATCGGTTAGCAGCTCTTGGCGGGAAGTCGCGGCGTTCGCCTGCCGATACCGTAAGCACCCCGCTATCCTTCAGCCTTTATCCAGCCTTTATCCAGCCTTGATCGGGCGTTCATCGGGCCGCTGCTTGTGGCCAATGGCAACCGGGGACTAGAATCCGGCTAAGCGTAAACACGTCGCCGCGACCCAGAGAAAGGCGAACACAACGACAAAAAATCGGGGAGGACTCAATGGCTTTGGACATGGATAAGCTCAACGCAATGATTGGCAGGGGTCTGGCTGATTTTGGCGCCACTTTTCACGCCGCGCTGGTACACATAGGCGACGAGCTCGGGTTATACAAAGGTCTAGCGGCCGGCGGCCCACAAACTCCCGGCGAGCTGGCAAAACGCACCGGCACGGTAGAGCGCTACGTGCGCGAGTGGCTAAATGCACAGGCTGCCGGAGGCTATGTCACCTACGATAAAGCGAGCAGCCGTTATAGTCTTTCCGAAGAGCAGGCCTTTACACTGGCGGACGAAAATAGCCCCGCATTTCTTCCTGGAGCTTTCCAAGCGGCTCTGGCGGCCACGCACGTCGTGCCTCGGCTGACGGAGGCCTTCCGCACGGGTAAAGGAGTTGGCTGGCACGAGCACGATCCCGAGCTGTTCACAGGCACCGAGCGATTCTTCCGACCTGGATACGCGGCGAACCTCATCGCGAGCTGGCTTCCTTCCCTTGAAGGAGTTGAAGCCAAACTCAAGAAAGGCGCTCGCGTCGCCGATGTCGGCTGCGGGCACGGCGCTTCGACCATTTTGATGACCAAGGCCTATCCCAAATCCACATATACGGGTTTTGACTATCATGCGGGCTCCATCGAAACAGCACGCAAGCGGGCAGAAGCAGCAGGCGTCGGCGATCGTGTGAAATTCGAAGTGGCCAAAGCGAAGGATTATCCCGGAGGGAACTACGACCTGGTGACATTCTTTGATTGCCTGCATGACATGGGAGATCCAGTGGGCGCGGCGGCGCACGTACGTACGACACTATCCCCAGACGGAACCTGGATGATCGTGGAACCCTTTGCCAGCGATAACGTGGAGGACAATCTCAACCCGGTGGGCCGCGCTTTTTACGGTGCCTCCACCCTAGTGTGCACTCCGGCGTCATTGTCTCAGGAAGTTGGGCTCGCGCTTGGAGCGCAGGCGGGCGAAGCGCGCATGCGCCAGGTGGTGACTTCCGGCGGCTTCAAGCACTTCCGCCGGGCAACCCAAACTCCCTTTAATCTTGTGTACGAGGCGCGACCGTAGCCCTAACCTCCTGACGCCCTGCATCTGCCGAGACGCTTGACGGTTTCGATTTAGTCATCCGGGCCGAGTGTGTTTGTTTGGGATGATTTTCGCCGGATGCTAGAATTGCACGCGGAGATCGGTGACCAGCATGCGTCGAATCGGTATTTTGACCGGCGGGGGAGATGTTCCGGGCCTCAATGCCGTCATCAAGAGCGTCGTTTATCAAACCACGGGAATGGATTATGAAGTATTGGGTATCCGCCGCGGATGGGAAGGGCTCACTCATCTCCGGCAAGGGCCGGAGCTCGATCCGGGGTACATTCGCCCCTTAGACCGCGTCAACACGCGAGGCATCGACCGCACCGGCGGGACCATCCTGCACACGTCGCGCACCAATCCCCGAAAGATGCATCGCTCGGCGCTGCCGAAGCATTTGGCCGCGGGAAAAATCGAATCGATGCGCGCGGGCGAAGATACTTACGACCTGACTCCGGTCGTGCTCGACAATATCACCCACCTGGGCATCGAATATCTGATCGCCATCGGCGGCGACGATACGCTGAGCTTTGCCAAGAGACTTGACTCCGAGGGAGTGCGCGTGATCGGCATTCCCAAAACCATGGACAACGACGTCCAGGGGACGGAATACTGCATTGGATTTTCGACGGCGATCAGCCGCGCTAAAGAGTCCATCACCCGGCAACGGACTACGATCGGATCCCACGAGCGGATCGGGATCTTCCGCATTTTCGGGCGCGATTCGGGATTCACGGCTTTATACACGGCTTACGTCACTTCGAGCCGGTGCGTCATACCCGAAGTGGAGTTTGACCTCGATCAGCTGATCCAAATCCTGCTCGAGGATAAGCGCAGCAATCCCAGCAACTATGCGCTGGTAATCGCCTCGGAGGGCGCGGTGTGGAAGGGCCGCTCAGTGGCCGAATACGGCGAGGCTGACGCCTACGGGCACAAGAAAAAGGTCGATATCGGCCACGCGCTCGGCGAAGAGATCCAGAGGCGCACGGGCGAAGAGACCATGGTCAGCGATCTCACTTACGATTTGCGCAGCGGAGATCCCGACGCGCTGGATAAGATTGTGGCCATCACGTTTGCAAATGTCGCCGTGGATCTGATCCGCGAAGGCGTCCACGGCCGGCTAACCGCGGTGCGCGACGGCAAGTACGCGCACGTGCCCTTGCCCGATCCGAAGCTCGGCGCGCGACGGGTGGACGTGCCGCGGATGTATAACCTGACGCGCTACCGGCCACATTATGCGGGCCGGATTGGTTCGCCGCTCCTGCTCTCCACCGTGGATTCCTGACGCGGGCTTACAACTCCTCGTCGTCGGCCAAAACCTCTTTTCGTACGTTCGCGCGCATGCTGATGCCGATACCACTTTGCCGCGCATCGGCCAGAATGGCGCGTCGCACCGCCACGGGCAGGGCGTTGGGCGCAAAGACTCCATGGAGCCGGCGGGGAAAGTGGCGCACGAAAAGGGCTGCCATCTGAGCGGTGGCGTAGGCAATGGGAGTTACCGCGAGGCCGCGCCGCAAGAGCTGATATAAGCTGGGGCACGTCACGTCGAACCGGATTTCCACGGGCTGATCACGCTTCGTGCCTCGGGCGATTACTGCGGCCGCGAAGCGCGCATTCTGTACGCGGCCACGGCGGATCAATCGAGCGATCTGCCTCGGCGTGGAAGTGCGCGGAAAACGCGAAGTCACCGGACCCTGCGAGCGGCGTAATTTTCCCTGCCGGTACCAGCGCCGCAGCCGATCGATCTCATTTCCACCGATCTTCACGTCCAGGTCCGCCACCGCTATGTTCTGGCGAAGCGTCCCGACTTCGTCTTGCGCCAAGAGCACGACGTTTACCTCCCCGATGGGGGGCGGGAAGCGAAAACGCTCCCGTTCGCTGAACCGTTTTGCGAACTGAAAACGGCCATTGCGAACTACCCGCGGCCTGGAAACGGCCTCGTCAAAAGAACCGTCAGCGGACCACTGCGAGATGGGATTGTCGCTTTCGGTATTCTCGTACAAGCGAATGTGGATGCTCTCGACGCTATCCAGCGCGTCGGCGGCGCGGGCGGCCAGGAGGTTGGTGAGCCCAGGGGCCACACCGGCGGTGATGATCGCCGCGCGGCGCTTGGCCGCAAAGCGCGCGTCATAAGCAAACTGCTCCGCCTTGAAAGGAGTGCGATTCAGATGCGCGGAAAGGTCCAGATAGTGCGCTCGAAGATGAAGCGCAGCGCGCAATATGATCTCGTTGAAAACGGCGGGCGAGGCGTTTACCAGTAAATGGGAGCCGCGGGCGGCGCGTATCACACCCCTCAAATTGCGGGCGTTCACGGCCACCAACGGAAGATCGCTGCCTTTGCCGAGGAATCGGCGGGCGCGCTCGATATCTTTATCGCCGCAGGTGACGCGATGGCCTTGCCGCGCCAGCAGTCGCGCGAGGAGAGCACCGGTCGATCCAGTGCCCAGAACGAAAATGCGCATGAGCGGGACACTTTACCACAGGGGAGCCGAACCCGAAGGACGCCGGAGCGTCTCGCTTGGCTAAACCGCTATCGTGCGGCCGAACTCTTCACAAGGCCGAAAGCGAGCGCCAAGCGGAGGCTGGCCTTCTCTCTCTTCAGTACTTCCAATACTTGTCGTTCGGCCTGCAGCCAGTCGTCCAAGTCGCTCCCGTCGGTGGCGCCCCGATCGATATAGATGTGGTAGGCGCGCAGTTCGATATCCTGAGTAATCGGGCTTCTTTTAGGAGCGGCGCGACCGTTGCGCGGAGCTTCGGCCGTCGAGGAGGAAGCCTGATGTGAAAGGGCTACACGGAGGAGTTTCTCAAAGCCCGTGTCGCTGTTCAAAGAGTTTGCGAAATCAGACGCAGTTTTTGACCCGTACTCCATGGCCCCCCTCCGGCGTGCCGGCGATAACGATCGACGCTGTCAGGCTTCCGCAATGAGAAGGGGGATGTAACCGTCATTCGGAGCGCTCAAACGAAGAGCAAGCAAAACTCCGATCGCCTCGCGGTAATCGAGCGTGTAGGTTTTCGAGCACAATTCACAAAGCCAGTGATGCTGAACCGCATGCGCATTCGGCATCACCGCCCGCAGCGCACTTTGGCGAAAGCGGAAGAACCGTCCATGCCCGTAATCGAAAGGAGCCCCGCACTCCGGGTTTGCGCAGATTGAGAACATGGCCTAGTCCTCCTCTCTTTGGTGAAGATTCACCTCCATACGAAAGTTACAGAGTTTCGGCAAAAGAATCCAACTCATTAAATCTATCGAACCCATCGAAGTCTCGATGAAAAGCCGCTGCTATGGCTCGCCCGGCAGCGGGCCAAATCCAGTCGGGGGTACGCGGCGCCTGGAAGCGGCCTGATATGCGGAAGCCACTTTTAGAATGACGTCTTCCTTGCCGGGATCGGCCCTGAAAACAAGCGAGAACGGCAGGCCCGGCGGCGGCAACGTGGTGGGCGTGTTGTTGTTCGTCGAGATGTACCTGCGCTTATCGGGGCTCAAAACGAAGACCGGGTCGTAAACCGTGGTGACGTAACCGGCGGGAATCAGCACTTCGGTAAGGCCCGCAAACGGTCCCATACGAAGCTCGCCGCGAATGTCGCCGCGCGGCTCGGGCTGCCCGGCCAATCCTATTTTGCCGGGAGGAAGCGAGTAGTGGAGGCGTACGACAGCGTCCAGGTGGTTTTCATACATCACCTTCATTTCGACGCGCCGCAGCAGCTCTCGCATCATGATGTGTTCGTCGATTCCCTGGCGTTCGCCGAGCGCCTGGCGCATATCTTCCATCTCTTCCCAATTCTTGAAGGACGCGCGCTGATCGTCGCCCCAAAACTTGGAGCGCGCATTCAGCGTCGGAAAGTCGATCAACGTTTCGACGAATCCGCGCTCTTTCCAGTCCGCAGCGCGCCTCATGGCGTACTGATTGAAGTGAAACGTGAACGCGTTCGATTCCACCTCTTCCTCGATCGCGCGGATATTCAAGTTTTTGGGGATAGGCACGCGTCCCTCGGCCAAATAGAGGAAGTAATCGATGGGCTTCATCGTGCCGGAGCCGAGCGTCTTACCGGGCGCAAATTCAGTGGGTTTGATTTTCGCCGCGAACTCCGGGAATTGCGGCTGGTCGTCGCGCGTGAGGCGGTAAAGAATATCCGGAGCAAAAACGGGAACGAGCTGCGCCAAGACCTGCGTATACGACGGCTTCATGTTTTCAATGCCGGGATCATCGGGCCAGAGCGGATCGACCGATTCGACCAGCGTGGCTCCGAGGTAATCGCCAAGGATGGCCTTGATTTCTTTGGCGGCCGCCTGAGAGATCGGTTCGTCGGCCTTCACACCCGGGAACGTCAGCATCGATTCACGAACGATTCCGATGCGCATCCCGCGCAGCGAGCCGCGCGCGCCCGTGGACGCCGTACTGGCCGCGTAGGGCTTATCCGAAACACTCGATCGAGGGACGGTGGTGAAGACGTCGCGTGGATCGTAGTAACCGTTGACCGGATCTTTGAGGGCGTCCAATACCTTGGACGCGTCTTTGACCGTGCGGCACATGATACCCGCGCGATCGTTGTAGATATCGGCGCCGATACCTCCGCCATGAAACGAAATGAGCGACTTGTGAGGCAGGATCAGCGCCACGGCGTTGTGATTGGAGGGACCGCGGCAAGACATGCTCGTCTCTTCACAAAGACTGCACATTGCAAGATTCGCGCTCACGGACACGCCCGAGCCGGAGCTGGAGCCCAGAGAAGCCGCACGGGTGGTGTCGTACGCATCGCTCGGATTTCCCGCCCAAGTGCTGCGCTGATAACCCTGGGTCGAGACGAAAACCTTCGTGGGCCTGTTTGATCCGCGCGCGGCGCCCTGGCCGCCTCGAATGGCGGGAACCGGGCGCCCGTTGTACTCCGTGTTCACGGCTTTCGCGTAAATGATGGCGCCCTTCTGCCGCAGCTCAGCCACCAGAGTGTGATCTCTCGCGGGGAAGTCGATGTCGTAGTGCGCATCGGCGCCGCCGGTGCTGCGCATGTCTTTGGTGTCGTAGGGGTCCTTAAACGACATCACCACGCAGTACATCGGCATTTTCGCGAGGTCGGGATTCCGGCCATACTGCGCATCGAGTTCGGCTGCGCGCTCGAGCGCATCCGGTTGCTTGCGAAACTCTTCGCAAACAGCAGGCGATCCAGGGGGGAGCGGCCCATCCGACGGGCGCCGGTCGCGATCGCCTTTGCAGGTGACGGAGCGTTCGCCGCGAAGATTGAGCGTGCCCAGCGCGTTCAGCTGCCCCGCGTTGGGAATGCCGATCGTCATTCCATATTGCTGCTGCACGCTGGGGTCGGACGCGGTTGGTTCCATCCTGCCAAACTCAATCGGGGGTCCTGCGTACTGATCGAAATCGGGCAGCAGGGTGGATATGGCGACTGTCGCGGTGGGAAATTTGAGTGGCGCGCCGACTCGAATAACTCCCGGCGCGGGAGCGATGGGGGCTCCATCTTTCGTCACCAATTCGTTGCTGACACCGTTGTAAGCCTTGGCCCGGTTGATATAGAGCTGCACCAATCCCCGGCAGGTGATCTGGCCCTCTCGAATGGCGCGATGGACGTCGTCGATGGTCGTTTCCTGCAGGTGAAATCGAAACTGCTGCGAATACGCGGCTTCACTCGCCGCGAATATCGCGAGAACAACGAAAAGTGCTGTCTTGGTGATGGACATAATCGCTCCGGGACTCCACGGGTCTTGAGATTTCGTGGTGAATGAACCCACTGGATGCAGATCCGCTCGCATGGCTTTCCTGCGCGTGAGCGGGATTCGTTGGATGCGGCTATCGTTCAGCAACGTCGGGCGCATTACAACATCGCCCAAATCTGCAGTCAAGGACGAGTGCCGGACAAGACGTTACTATGCCCGTAGGCGCACGACGGGCGCTTTAGTCGAGAGTTTCCGCCACCAGCGAAGCGACGTGCCGGGCGATTGCCGGAGCCGAGGTCAATCCGGGAGATTCGATTCCCACCAGGTGAATTGTGCGCGGGTGCGCGGGGTCGCGCGTGATCACGAAATCGGCCATGCCCTGGCCGCCGGGCGGAACGAGCTTGGGACGCAAGCCCGAATAGGCCAGCCGCAAATCCTCCAGCGTCAGCTCAGGCAGCAAGCTGCGCGCATCGCGCAGAAATTCCTCGAGTGGCAGCCGGTCGCGTTCGTAGTCATTTTTATCCGCCACGTACCGCGCCGTAGGCCCCACCAGCACCGTGCCCCACAGCGTTTTCGTGAGATGCACGCCCAAGCTGAGCCTATCGTGGTGAGGCATGGGATAGACCAGCGCATTCACCAGATTGGCGCGCGCGCGAACCACCTCGGCATATTCCCCGCGCACCGGATAGATGCGATAGTTGTGGTTTCCGAGCATGGCGGCAATTTCGTCCGCGTAAAGCCCGGCGGAATTGACCACGCAACGCGCCTCGACGGTTTCGTTTGTAAGGGCTTCGCGCTCGGCGGGGTCCCCAAATTGCACGTCCACCGCGATGCAATCGGGCCGAGCCTCTAATTTCGCGACGCGTGCATTGGTCAATACGCTCGCGCCTTTCGCACTGGCCAGCCGCGCGAATGCCTTTACCAGCTCTTCGGCGGAAACGATTGCCGTCGAAGGCACTTCCAGGGCCGCCGGAGCATTGATGTGAGGCTCGCGCTCGCGGATTCGCGCGGGGCCCACCAACTTGAGTCCTTCGACGCCGTTGGCGCGACCGTTTTCAGCCAGCTTTTCGAGCTCCGGGATTTCCGATTCGTGAGAAGCCACCACGATTTTTCCGCAATTGCTGTGCGGCACGCCGTGCCTGGCGCAAAATTCCTTGGTAAGACGATTGCCCTCCACGCAAAACCGCGCCTTCATGAATTCCGGGGGATAGTAGATACCCGAGTGGATCACACCGCTATTGCGCGTGCTGGTGGCCATGCCCAGGCGCGGCGATTGCTCCAGCAGGAAAACGTCTTCGATCCGCGCGGACAGTTCATGCGCGATGGCGCAACCCACCACGCCACCGCCGATAATCACGACGTTAACTCGATCCATGAGGGAAAAGGCCTGCGGCGGCGTATCCGCCGCGAATGCACAAAACCGGACGTCTTAGCTTACGGAAAAACTCGCCACGTGTCATTCGGGGAGCGGAATCCGGTGTTCCAAACGCAAAAAGAGCTGATCGGTGGGGCTCAGGTGTTCCCGAGAGGCAGAAAATATTGCGTGCCCTTCACGGGCTCCCCCAACCGGCGAAGAAGCTGCTGCAAATCCGCATTGCGGTTGACGAAATCGATCTCCGAGGTATTCACGACCAGCAGATCGGACGAGGCGTAACGGAAGAAGAAATGGTCGTAGGCGCGGGCGACTTCCTCCACGTATTCGCGAGAGATGCGCGATTCGCCCGGCGCAGCCTTTTTCTCGATCCGCTCTCGAAGAATTTCCGGCGTCGCTTGCAGATAGATCACCAGCCCGGGCCGCGGCAACTCCGCAGCAAAGCGCTCGAAGTAGCGCTCGTACAGCTTCAATTCCTCATTGTCCAGGTTGAGGTAGGCGAAAATCTTGTCTTTCTCAAACAGAAAGTCGGCAATCACGGTTCCCTCTGCGGCCAGCGCCTCCTGGACACGGCGATGCCGCTCCATCAGGAAATACATCTGCGCGCGAAAAGCCGAGCCTGGTTTTTCACGGTAAAAATCCGCAAGAAAGGGATTGTCTTCGCAATCGATGACGCGCCGTGCGTGCATGCGATCGGCAAGGAATCGCGCGAGCGTGGACTTGCCCACGCGCAGCGGCCCCTCGATGGCGATGTACCGCGGCGGCTGGAAGGCCGGCGATTTGGCGACACGGCTCTGTGGTCGGCCAGGCATGGCGCGCGATTATAGCCGAAACTCCGCTCGCCGGTGGCCCGCACAAATTGGATCGATTCAATCAGCTTTCGGCGGAGAGCCTGCAGGGCCAGTCCCGTGAGAGGCAGGAAGGGTTATCCCGCCATCAAAAAAAGGCGATCACTGGGTCTTGCGGCGTGGAGCGACGATAATCACGCGGATATCCTTGGCCATTTGAACGATCCGCAGAATAAGGTCGGCCCCTAACAGGCGGCCCCACCAGCTGCAGTCCTGGCGGCTCAGAAGAATCTGAGTAATTTGATTGGCGTGGGCAAAATCCACGAGCGCTTCCGCAGGATCGTCGCCCCGCAAGACTTGTGTCTCAATGTGAAGATTTTTCGCAAAGTTCAAGTGCTTTTCGATGGCCTCGCGTTCCTGGTTTGGCAGCCGAGTCTCGCCCTGGCTGGGCATAACAGAAATTGCAAAGCAATCGGCACCCAGGTAATCAGCCATCCTGCGGCCACGTCTGATCAGCATGGCCGTTGAGGCGTCAGCGCTCGCATAAATCAATATGCGATCCCGGATTGTTTTTTCCAGGGGCGGCGCACTGCCGGAAGTTCCCTTCTGGGACTCTTGCTCTTCGGATACGCTGGCGACCTCCCGCAAGTCGAGCTGGTGCGCGGCCTGGCGCAGGGCAAGTTCCCGCAGCGCCGTTAGAGTCGACTCCTTGAAGAAGTTTTCCATCGCCCGCTGCGCCTTTTCGGTGGCGTAGATGTCTCCACGCTTGAGGCGGTTCAGCAGCGCGCCGGTGGTCGCATCCACCATCACGACCTCGTCGGCTCCCTTCACGAACCAATCGGGCACGGTCTCGCGGACGCGAATGCCGGTGATCAAAAAGACCTGGTCGTTGAGGCTCTCGAGATGCTGGATATTCATATTCGTCATCACGTCGATTCCAGCGTCCAGCAACACTTGCACGTCCTCCCACCGCTTGGAGCGCTCCGAGCCCGGCACATTCGTGTGGGCCAGCTCATCGACAGCACAGATGGCAGGATGCCTGGCAAGGATCGCCGCAGTGTCCATCTCTTGAAACGCGGAGCCCCGATAGGAGATCGAGCGCCTGGGGATCATTTCCAGTCCCAACGCCTTCCCGATCGTGTCTTTACGCCCATGCGGCTCAAAGTAGCCGACGACAATATCTTTTCCCTGGCGTTTGAGCCCCTGCACTTCCTCGAGCATGCGGTACGTCTTACCAACGCCCGCGGCATAGCCCAGGAAGACCTTTAGCTGGCCTCGGCGAGGCTGGCCGGAAGTCTGCGAACCATCCGCTTTAGGGGCTGCGTTCGTGGCCGCGTTCGTCGCCGAGTTCGTGGCCGCGCTAGTGGGGATAGACGACGACATCGATTCCCTCGGCCGACAGGATCAGACGCTCAATCGGGTTGCGCCGAAGCCGGAGCCGCCCTCCTTCATGCATCGTGTGCCCGATATAGATCTGCGTGATGCCCTTCTGGCGGGCAAACTTCAGGATTTCATCCGTGGCATTTGGGCCATTCAGGACCTCAACCTGAGCGCCAAGCTCACGGGCATAATCAAGATTTTGTTGCATGGTCGCGCGATCTTCCGGCGAAAGGGCGGGCTGCTGCACATACACAACATGGAATTCACCCTGGAAGCGATCCGCGTTGCGCCGTCCGCTTTCCAGCATTTTGGCGGCGTTCGATCGCGGAGTTATGCAAATCAGGATACGTTCCTGCAACCCCCAGGATTGATCGACACCGTGCGACCGCAAGTAGCTCTCCAGCTGGTGGTCCACTACGCTGGCAGCGACCAGCAGAGCCAGCTCACGCAGCCGTGAGAGTTTGTGTTGTTGCGCGAGCTGCGCTGCGCGATCCTCGGGCGTCGCCCCACGCACAAGGTTCTCAACCGGCGGAGCGTCAACGACGACGATTTCGTCCGCGCTGTCATCCAGAAAGCCGCGGGGGATGCTGAACAGGGCGCGCTTGCCGGTGATGCGTTCCACTTCATCCTGAAGCTTTTCAAGGTATTGGAGGTTCACTGTAGTCATCACGGAGATGCCCGCTTCGAGGAGCTGCTCCACGTCCTGCCAGCGATGCGGATTGGGACTGCCCGGCGGATTGTCATAGGCCAAGCCATCAATCAGCGCAACACGCGGGTGGCGACGGAGTACGGCGGGAACATCGATGGATTCCTCGCCCGCGTCGCCAATCTTCAAGTGGGAATCACTTCGAGCTTCTGCAATATCGCCTGAATGTCGGGAGGGTTCTCCGGCTGTGTGGCGCAAACCACGACGTCTTCACCACGCTCGCGACGCCGGCGGCCTTCGTCGAGCATCTGAAAAGATTTGCCAACGCCCGCGGCATAGCCGAGAAACACCTTGAGCTGCCCGCGGCGCTTCCGACGCTCCTCGAGCTGGACTTGCGCGAGCAGTTGCTCGGGACTGGGTCGCGACGAATCGTTCACCATTGGGACTCATTCTCCACCGGGATCGCGTCAAGGCACAATGAAATGCGTCGCGGCACACTATTCATTGGGGGCTTGCCGCAGTACTCCACCATCGCCGCGCGGCGACGATCGTCCAGACCGCCTCTACGAATCCGAATGGCCAGGCCCCTTGCAGGAATCCGTAGGCCGATCCCAACGCGCAGGAGGCCGCGAAGCCCAGGATAAACCAGCGACTGCGGCTTTCGAACGCATAGCACACCAACATCGCCGTAACTGCGAACAATCCAAACAGCGAGAGCAAATTCATGCGGCCTCACCCGATCCTTTTCCTGGGTTACTCGATTGCCGTGGCGACCAATTTCCGGCTTGGCAGCCATTCATCGACGCAACCGATTACGGCTTCCGGGCGGCGATGAGCCACCAATTCTCGTCGAAGGGATCGTTTTCAATAAAGCGATCCAGCCGGCTGACGATTTCAAAGTTGGCATTACGAAGCTCATTTTCAACCTGCGCGGGCGCGACTTCATGAGGATCTCTCGCAGCCTCGTTCGAACTCGCCCCGGCCGGCCGCGGTTCGCGGTCGACAACGACAAGGCGCCCTCCGGACACGAGTGACGGGAAGATGTGATTCAGAATTGAGTTCGCGTCCGTAAATTCGTGGTATGTGTTCGCAATGAGCACGGCATTCACGCGCTTTATTGGTAAATGCGGGTCAGTCGGATCGCCACGCACCAGTTCGATGTTGCGGTCATTCTTCAGGAGCTTCCTGAACCACAGAAAGACCAGTGGCAACGTGCGAATGTCCTCTGCCAAGACTCTGCCGCTCTTGCCAACTCTTGAGGAAAGTTTCAGCGCGAAGTATCCGGAACCGCAGCCCAGGTCGACGACAACATCGCCCGGCTTCAAATCGAGCGCCTCGACAACCTGCGGATGGACGCTGCCACAGATCGCGCTCAGCCTCCACGGTATTCAAGCGCGAAAGAGTATTGAGGGCCTGATACGCCGTATCGGATAGGAACAGAACGGCCAGGGCACACAGGATAAACAGGGCAAGTTTGACGCGGTAGCTCAAAGCGCAAGAAGGCCAGACCGTGGCGTCAAACCGAAACTCAGGCGCATCGCGATTCCCACGCTACCTGTGCCACGCTACTTCGCGGCCGGGAAATGTTGATCCAGCGCGATATTCAGCATGAGCACATTGACGCGCGGCTCGCCGAGAAATCCCCAATCCGCTCGCTCGGTGGACTGCGCAATCAATTGCTTCACCTGATCCGCGGGAACCCCGCGGGCCTTTGCGACTCGTGCGGCCTGCACCTCGGCATTTGCCGGACTGATGTGCGGGTCAAGACCCGAAGCCGAGGCTGTGACGGCATCCTGCGGAATCGGCGCCTTGGCAGTGAAGCGCAAGGGCGCCTTGTCATCGTTGAAGGCCTTGATCAGCTTTACGTCGTCGAGGTCACCGTGCGAGTCCTTGAATTGGTCGAGGGGCACCGATGATTCGTAGGGAATATCGTTATCGACGCAGTAATGGACGACGCGCAGGTTGATGCCGTCGAAATCGACGACCTCGTTTTTCTTGTCATCCATTTTGGTGGTTCCGTGCAAGAGTTTGGCGCTCGTGGGGCCGAGATTCGTGCCGCCGCTGGCCGTGGCGTCGTATCCGCTGCCCGCCGCCGAGGGCCGCGGATGAAAATATTCGGGCTTGGCGAAGGACTGCCCGATGAGGCTTGAGCCGACCACTTTCCCGTTCACGGTCACGAGGCTGCCGTTCGACTGCTTCGGCAAGATCAGCTCGGACACGCCGGTCATCACCGCTGGGTAGAGCAATCCGGTGAGAACCGTAAAAATCAGCGTCAAGCGAAATCCAGGTCCAAGTTCTTTCATCATGTGCTACTCCTTCACGCCAGATGCAGCGCGACGATGATCTTGTCGATCAGCCAAATGCCGGGGAACGGCACGATAATTCCGCCGAGGCCGTAGATCAGAAGGTTGCGGCGTCAACATCTGGCCGGCGCTGACGGGCTTGTATTGCACGCCGCGCAGAGCCAAGGGAACCAGCGCGATGATGATCAGCGCATTGAAAATGACGGCCGCGAGCACCGCGCTCTGCGGCGAGTGCAGTCCCATGATGTTCAGCTTGTTCAGCTCGGGATAGATCGCCGCAAACATCGCCGGGAATGATGGCGAAATATTTCGCGACGTCATTGGCGATCGAAAAAGTGGTCAGCGAGCCGCGGGTAATCAGCAACTGTTTTCCGATGGCCACGATCTCGATCAGCTTGGTGGGATTGCTGTCGAGATCCACCATGTTCCCGGCCTCTTTCGCGGCCATCGTTCCCGTATTCATGGCCACGCCCACGTCGGCCTGAGCGAGGGCCGGGGCATCATTGGTTCCGTCACCCGTCATGGCGACGAGGCGGCCCTGAGCCTGCTCTTTTCGAATGTATTCGAGCTTGTCTTTCGGAGTGGCCTGGGCGAGGAAGTCATCCACACCGGCTTCCTGTGCGATCGCGGCGGCGGTCAAGGGATTATCTCCGGTGATCATCACCGAGCGAATTCCCATGGCCCGCAGCGAGGCCAGCCGTTCGTTCATTCCACCCTTGACGATGTCTTTCAGATGAACGATCCCGAGAACCCTGGGCCCGTCGGCCACGGCGAGAGGCGTGCCGCCATTTCTGGAGATGCGGTCGGATGTTTCCTGAAGAGATGCAGGCACCTTGCCGCCCGCGTCCTTCACAAACTGCGTAATGGCGTCGGTCGCGCCCTTTCGCAGTCGCCGGCCATCCATGTCGACGCCGCTCATTCGCGTATACGCGGAAAACGGAATGAACTGAGCGTTGTGCTCGGCGACTTCGCGGCCGCGCAGGCCGTATTTCTCCTTGGCCAGCACGACAATCGAACGCCCCTCGGGCGTTTCATCGGCAAGGCTCGAGAGCTGAGCGGCATCCGCCAGTTCGCTTTCACTGCGCTCCGTCGACGGTGATGAATTCGACGGCCTGCCGATTGCCAAGAGTGATGGTTCCGGTCTTATCGAGAAGCAGCGTATTGACGTCGCCCGAGGCCTCCACCGCTTTTCCGCTCATGGCCAGAACGTTGTGCTGCATCACGCGATCCATCCCCGCGATGCCAATCGCAGAAAGCAATCCGCCGATCGTCGTGGGAATCAGGCACACGAGCAGGGAAACGAGAACGGCAACGGTTGGGGCGCTGCCGCTGCCGACCGCCTGAATCGCATATTTCGCATAGGGCGGCAGAGTCGCAACCGCCATCAAGAAGATCAATGTCAGGCCGGCGATCAGGATATTGAGCGCAATCTCGTTGGGCGTCTTCTGACGCACCGCGCCTTCGACGAGGGCGATCATGCGGTCCAGAAAAGTTTCGCCCGGATTCGAGGTGATGCGGATCTTGATGTGGTCCGACAAGACCTTCGTGCCGCCGGTTACCGCGCTGCGATCTCCGCCGGATTCGCGAATGACGGGGGCGCTCTCTCCGGTAATGACGGATTCATCCACGCTGGCGATGCCGTCGATGACTTCGCCGTCTCCGGGAATCAGATTGCCTGCTTCGCACGTAGACCACGTCTCCGGCAGCGCAGTTTCGAAGCCGGCACCATTTCAAACTTGTCATTGGGCAGAAGCTTCCGCGCCATCGTGTCGGTCTTGGTCTTGCGCAGGGCATCGGCTTGGGCCTTGCCGCGCGCTTCCGCCATGGCTTCCGCGAAATTGGCAAACAGCGACCGTAAACCACAGCCACAGGGCGATTTGAATGCCGAAAAGCAGCGCCGCCGGCGCCGGTGATCGCGTCCTTGATGACGAAAATGGTCGTCAGAGCCGCGCCAACTTCGACGACAAACATCACGGGGTTCTTGGCCACCTTCACCGGGTTGAGCTTTACGAACGACTCTTTGGTCGCACGCCTCACGATTTCGGGATCGAACAACGGGCGCGCGCGGACACCCCTGGAGATGAGTCGTCGAGGCTTCTTGTCTTTGATTTCCGGTTTGCGTCTCCACCGGAGGAGCAGTGAGCGGTAGACATTTTCAGCTCCTCATCCCTGCGATGACATTAGAACAATTTCCCATTCAGCATTTGGAAATGCTCGACGATCGGACCTAGCGAGAGCGCCGGGAAGTAGGTAAGCGCGCCCACAATAACGACGGTCCCGATCAGCAGAATAACAAACAGCGAACCATTCGTCGGCAACGTGCCGCTGGTTACGGGGATCAAGTTTCTTTGCAGCCAGGCTGCCGGCAATTGCCAGCGCCGGGATGATGAAGAGAAATCTTCCGATCAGCATGTCGAGGCCAAGCGTCAGGTTGTACCAGGGCGTGTTGGCGTTGATTCCGGCAAAGGCGCTGCCGTTGTTTCCGGCGCCGCTCGAGTATGCGTACAGAATTTCGGAGAAACCGTGAGCGCCAGCGTTATTCGATATTTGCCGTGGCGGGCCCGGGCGAATTCCAATAGCCATTCTTTGCAAACGGAGCCACGGAACTGAGGGCGGTAAACCCGAGAATGCACAAAGAAGTCGCCAGGACGGCGATGATGGCCATCTTGACTTCCTTCTGCTCGATCTTCTTGCCCACGTATTCGGGCGTGCGCCCGACCATCAGGCCGCCGATGAAGACGGCGACGACGGCATAAATCAACATGCTGTAGAGACCGGCGCCAACGCCTCCAAAGATCACCTCGTCGGTCTGAATATTGAAGAGCGGAACGAGCCCGCCGATCGGCGTGAAACTGTCGTGCATGCCAATGACGGCCCCGCAACTGGCATCGGTGGTGACCGTGGCAAACAGCGCCGTCATTGGATTGCCGAAGCGGACTTCCTTGCCCTCCATATTGCCGCCCGGCTGGCTTCCCGTGTAGGCGCTGCTCGATGCCCATGTTCGTCAACATCGGATTCCCGCGCTGCTCGGCCCAATAGCAGATGAAAGCGCCGGCAAGAAACATCACGGACATCGCCGCAAAGATGGCCCAGCCCTGGCGCGTATCGCGCACCATCTTGCCGAACATATACGTCAAGCCCGCGCCCAGCGCAAAGATCAGGAGCATCTGGATCATGTTGGCCAGAGGCGTCGGATTCTCGTAGGGATGAGCCGAGTTCGCGTTGAAGAATCCGCCGCCATTGGTTCCCAGCATCTTGATGGCGAGCTGCGACGCCAGCGGACCCTGCTCGATCATCTGGGTCGCGCCTTCCAGAGTCTGTTGCTGTGGCGGGCCCCTTGAAATTCTGGATGGATCCCTGCCAGACGAAGAAGAGCGTGGCGAGAATGCAAATCGGAAGCAGGATGTAAAGCGTGCAGCGAGTGACGTCCACCCAGAAATTGCCGATCGTCTTGGCGGTGTGCCGCGCAAATCCGCGAATCAGCGCAACGGCAACGGCAATTCCAACCGCGGCGGAGACGAAAGTTCTGGACGGCGAGAGCGGCCATCTGGGTCAAGTAGCTGACCGTGGTGTCCGGCGAATAGGACTGCCAGTTGGTGTTGGTCATGAAGCTGACGGCGGTGTTGAATGCCAGGTCCGGCGTCATCGCGCGTGGCGTTCTGCGGGCGCCTGCGGCGTCGAGAAGTGCATCGGATTGAGCGGCAGATGCCCCTGCAATCGCTGCAGCAGGTACACGAACAGAAAACTGAAGATGCTCAGCGAGATCATGGACGCCGAGTAGCGTACCCAGGACTGCTCCTCATCCTCGCGAACTCCGCCGAGCCTGTAGATCAAGCGTTCCAATGGGCGAAAAATGGGATGAAGGAATGTTCGTTCGCCCTCGAAGACGCGATACATGAAGATGCCAATGGGCTTGGTGATGGCGAGCAAGATCGCGAAAAAGATCACGATCTGTGCAATACCGAGTAGAGTCATGTCAGCACCTCAAAATTTTTCCGGCCGAAGCAGGGCGTACATCAAGTAAACGAAAAGAAACGCGGCGACGATTCCCGCAATGGCGTATTCCATACGAAGCCTCCTAAAGGCGCTCAGACGCCTTGGTAAAACCCCAAAGCAAAACAAAGAAAGCAATCACGACGGCGACATAGAAAACATCCAACATGATTCACCTCGCTACGATCCCCACGGAACGGAGGCCTCTCGGGCCCACCGAAATGCTTTACCTTAACTGATGATCGCATCGATCTTTTTGTTTCAACCCCACTTCTTGTTTCAACCCAACTTCTTGTTTCAACCCACTTCTTGTTTCAAATCAACTTCTTGTTTCACACCAAACGCTTCTTTCCAATGAAACACTCTTCCAAACGAGAACTTTTTCCAAAAAGGAGACAAACACCTCCCGACGGAGACGAAGACGACTCGATGGCCTTTGGATTGAAGGGCCTTCGCAATCCGGCTTTCCTCAGTGGCCCACCAGCGCTTTCGGCCGCCGATGACGACCAATGAATCCGGACTCAAAACCTCCAAGAGCGCTTCGACCCGATCCCGGCACAGGTACAAGTGAACCGTGGCTCCGGCGGCATCCCCCGCAAGGCGGCAAACCAAATCGGACAGGCGGCGCTCCATGAAGCGAACGGAGACCGGAGACTCATCGAGAGACAATCGCAGCGGCACGACCAGGAGCGCTCGCAGGCTTATGCGCCCTGAAAGGTTCCGTGCCAATGACGCAGCGTATTGCAAAGCGATAGCAGTGGCCGCGGGATCCGTGAAGATAACATTGACCTCGAGCTGGCCCAATCCCTGCTCTTCAGCGATGCCTCGGTTGGTTGATTGCGCCCAAGCGCTTGCACCCGCGCGCCTCAACAAACCCTCTTTGGACTGCGGACTCACAGGGAGCCTCCAGCGACGTCAACCCACTGCGACGATACGAATTCTTCCCGGTCTGACCCATCAAAATTGATTCGGTATTGCGAGCTGCCCAGGTACTCGATCACTGTCCCCAGACGTCCGCGGTATTCAGCAGGCGCCTGCTGATTGGCCACAATTCGCGAACCACAAGCGAACTTAAGTCTCCTGCCACGAGCCCGAAACGACCCTAGTGCCGGCATATAAGCGCCTCGCAGATTCGGTACAGTGAGGATTGTGCCGCAGAGGGGATAAACGACGCATAAATGCGCCCTAAGGAAACCGTAAACCAAATTACTGCGGTAATTGAAAGCGGTAGCCGGCCCAAGCATCGGTAACCAGGAAGCGGGGCTTGGAAGGATCGGGCTCGATCTTCTTCCGGAGGCGGTTGACAAAAACCCGCAGGTATTCCAGTTCGTCGCCATAGTCCGGACCCCAAACGGCTTGCAACAGCTCGCGATGAGAGATCGTGCGGTTGGGCCGAGCCAGTAAATACGAAAGCAGATCGAACTCCTTAGCCGTGAGGCGCGACGTCCGCCCTCGCACGGTGGTTTGCCGTGATGGAAGATCGATTTCGACGCCTTGCAAGGTGAGTTGTTTTAAGCCCGCGTCGTCTGGGGCCTGGGGCAGCCGGCGCAGGGTGGCGCGAATGCGAGCCAGGAGTTCCGGCGTGCTGAAAGGCTTGGTTACGTAATCATCAGCGCCGGCATCGAGCGCTTCCACTTTGTTTTTTTCGGTGTTGTTCACGGTCAGCATGATGATGGCAACATCGGAAGTGGAACGGATCACCCGGCAGATTTCCATTCCGCTGCTTCCAGGCATGTTTACATCCAGCAAGATCAGGTCATAGGCTTCCGAACGCAGCTTGTCGAGTGCCTCGTCTCCGGTGCGTGCGTCGCTCACCTCATAACAACGAGCCGTCAGCGTCGCCTTCATGGCGCGGCGGATCTGCGGATCGTCGTCAACCACGAGAATCCGGCCTCCACTCATCCCACGCTCCCCGGCGGCGCGATTGGCAACGAGAAACAAAAATCCGAGCCGGAACCCGGAGTACTGCTGACCCAAATCTCTTCTCCATGTGCGCGGATGATCTCGCGGGCAATGGCAAGTCCCATGCCCGAGCCCTTGAGGTTTTGCTCTCGCGCGCCGCGGTAAAACCTGTCGAAGATCCGGGATTGTTCGTCCTCGGGAATGCCAGGACCTCGATCGGTGACGTGAACGATGACTCCCGTATCGCCGGCTGTGGCGCCCATCAAAATGGGGCTTCCCGGCGGGGAGTATTTCACAGCGTTGTCGATCAGCTGAGCGATCACCATTTGTATCAGGTCGGCGTCCACTAAAACCAAAGGCAGGTCGTCCGCGGCTTCGATTTTGAGCTCTCTGCCATCTGTCAGAGACTTCGTCTGGCGGACGGCAGCGGAAAGCAAGGAGCTTGGAAAATGGACTTCCCGATTTAATTGAAACTTACCGCCCTCGATCCGGGCGAGCTGAATCGCTTCGGTGACCAATCGCGATAGACGATCGGCTCCCTCATCCACAATGGTGAGCAGCCCGTGCTGGCGTTGCGGATTCAACTCTTCAGGACTCGAAAGCAAATCAGTGGTAACGGCTTTGATGGAAGTAAGCGGAGTCTTGAATTCGTGCGCAATCGCATCGAGCAACGTGGATTTCAACTGTTCGCTTTCCCGGGCGACTTGCGCCTGATTCACCGCCTCCTGGGCGCGCGCCTTCTCTAATCCGACAGCCACGAGGTTCAAAAGAGACTGCAGAGCGGCCTCGGACAAGAAGATGTCTCTGACCGCCAGACTGCCAATTGGTTCTCGCCCAAGCCGGATGGGCGCTACCAGAATTTTCTTCCGCATCATCGCGCTGGATACTGGATTGAATAGCCGACTCGCGCAGCCTGGCGTCAATTCCCGTAAAACTTTCCGGACCAGAGAAGTAGATTTCATCGCTTTTGCGATCATACAAAGCCAGTGCGGGACACTCAAACGTATGGGCGATCTGATGCGCGATCTGCTTCGCAATGGGTTGAGTGGCATCGATGAGCAGTATCGCTCGACTGAGGGCATACAGGCGTTCCAGTTCCCGCTGCCGGTCAAGGGCCTCTATTGTCTGCCGCTTCAATCGAGCCGAAAGTTGACTGGCGGTGAGAGCCGTAACCAAAAACGCAAAGAGTGCAACCCAATTTTCGGGATCGGCCACCGTCAACGTGCCTACGGGCGGCAAGAAGAAATAATTGAAGCACAACATTGCGACAACGGAGGCTACGGTCGATTCCGCAAGGCCCCATGCCGTAGCAATCATGAGAATTGCCACGAGATAGAAGAACCCGGCGCTCGTGGCGTTGACGCGGATCAAACGAGCAAATACAAATGTGATCCCGCCGACCAGAATCAACGCAAATACAAGACGAAGCGCCAAGCGCCTGGCCTTTGGCAGAAAACTCCCAGAGGCGGCGTGACGGTCCGATCCCATCGAAGTAGTCATCGTCTGACCCTATCGATCCAGCCAGCTAGGATACCGCTTTCTGGCTCTGTACTGTTTCTAAGTCAGGCTGCAAGCCGAGGGATAAAGGCAGGATCGGAAGATAAGGAGCCAAGCGTTTATTTGTGCCTAGCGGCGAGGAAGAGCAGGATAAAAATAATAACGGGAATCATCGCAAGACCGACGTAAAGAAAAACCACTCTCCGGCGCGGAGAACGCCTCACTTTCCAGTCTCGCAATTCGCTGCGCTCAGCCACGCCAACCGAGGCGGGATTCGCGAGGTCGTGGGCGAATTCGCGAGCACTGGCATAGCGATTTGCAGGGTTGCGTTCCAGGGCGCGATAAATAATTTCTTGCAGCTGCGGCGATATTTCGGGATCCAGTTCGCGCGGCGGAACGGGATGGTTCAGCAGACGATCATTCAGGATAGCCACGGGGCTGGGCCCATGAAAGGGTACTTCGCCGGTGAGCATTTCATAGAGCATCACACCAAGTGCATAAACGTCGCTGCGCGCGTCACCGCGCTTCGACCTCACCTGTTCAGGAGAGATGTAGTCAGGGGTACCCATGGTCCGAGTGAGCCTCGCAAACGTCAGGCGCCGCATGCCCGCGCTGCCCGCAATGCCGAAGTCGATCAGCTTAATGCGGTCATCAGGATCGAGCATGACGTTTTCCGGTTTTAAGTCGCGATGGACCACACCGTGGTCGTGAATGTATTCCAGGGCCGCGCAAATGCCGAGAGCAATTCGCACAGCTCGTTCGGCCGGCAGCTTCTTTTGCTCGGTGAGAATGTGGCGCAACGGGCGGCCATCTGACCCACTCCATGACCATGTAGAGACGGCTGCGATTTTCGTCGCCGTATACCCTGGTCACGCCGGGATGATCGAGCTTCTTGCCAATCTCATCTTCGCGCTTGAAACGATCGAAAAATAGCGGATCGCTTTCCACTTCCAGATGCGGCACTTTGATCGCTACGCTCCGATCGTTTCGCAGGTCTGTGGCACGGTAAATCGATGCCATGCCACTTTGGGCGGCGAGCTCCTCAATGCGGTAGTGGTCGAGCTTATCGCCAGTCTGGAGCGATCTCATCAGAGGTTATCAGATGCGTCGGATAGCGTAGCGGCAAAAGCGTAAACAGGGCATTAACAAGTCGCGGGAATTTGCGATGCGATCCACGAGGCCGGGCTTCAAACAGAACAATTATGCCCGGGTTTCAGCATATGGCGGAGGAGGAGGGATTCGAACCCCCGGGGCCCTTTCGGGTCCAACGGTTTTCAAGACCGCCCGTTTCGACCGCTCACGCACTCCTCCGTTTCTAATTCTATCAGCATGAGCAATTTAGCGGGCCATTTGTGACACTTGGGAGTTTCTGGCTGCTGCGTTTTGGTGCATATGTCACCAAACGTCACATCTGTTTTCCAGTTTGGCGCAAAAGCGACTAATTGGAGCAATCTAAAAAACTGAAATGTGGGCTGTCTGACGGCAGGCAAGTGGATTTAGTTGAATTTTGTGTCAGATAGCAAATTCTTGATTTAGCGTTTCAAGACCGCGCGTTCAGGCATTCGCGTGTCTGCGTGGTGCGAGGTTTCCAGCCGACGGCTGTGGAAGCCTGTTAGTTGTTACAGGAGTGCAGGCGCTCCCGAGCCTCTAGAGTGCGTGTATTCGCGCGATCATAAATCGCCGAATGAACACTTCTCTGGGGGTGCTTTGTGAGTTCGCGTGCCATACAGATCGTCCACAAGCCTTGTCACAGGGGGCTCAATGATTCGTACTTTGATCAGCTAATTAAAGATTCGGAGCGTCACATCTACCGCATCGCACTCAAGATCACCCGCAACGTCGAAGATGCGGAAGATGTTCGGCAGGAAGCGCTTCTGAAAATGCACCAAAAGATCGGTCAATTCGAGGGTCGCTCGCAAATTACGACCTGGGCCTATCGGATTGCTTTCAATGAAGCACTCATGTGTTTGCGCAAAAGGCAGGTCCATATGCCGCTAGACGAACTACTGGCCGATGAAACAGCGGCGAGCGCTTCGCTCCATTCGACCATGGAAGGGCCCGAGTCCGCATATTCCCATAAGGAACTTTCCCAATCGTTAGCGCGGGCCATCGCACAATTACGTCCCGTGCATCGCGGGACTTTTCTTTCGCGAGCCGTGGAGCAACTCTCGACAACAGAGGCTGCACGCGCATTGAAAATTCCGGAATCCACAGTTAAGGCTCGACTTCGCCGGGCGCGAAAGCAATTAAAGCTTATTTGCAACCAACTCTCAGGTTGTCGAAAAGCCGCTCTCTAGCATCCTGCGCAGGCACATCCGCGCCTTGAACAGTTGTGACTTGGAAGTGCCATCAGAACAGCGGAGCGCGTTTGCGATTTCACGGTGCTGATAGCCCAGAACGTCATGCAGTAGAAGGATTCTCCTATACCCGCGCGGGAGCTCTTGAACGGCGTTCTTCAGCATTAGCCTTTCCAGTAAGCCCGGCGCACGTGCGTCTTCCGCCGCGATTTGTGCGATCGGTGAGATACTGTCTTCGGCCTCACTTGCTTCTTCGAGCGGCACTTCTTTCAACCGCTTTTTGCGGCAATTCATCAAGACGGTATTGAACGCAACGCGGTACAGCCATGTGGAGAATGCCGAAGTTCCCCGAAAAGTGTGAATCTTGCGAAACACATGAAGAAATACCTCTTGTGTGAGATCTTCGGCCGAGCTTGAATTCCCAGTCATACGCAGACAGATAGCATAGACTCGCCGGCTATGTCGCCGATATAGGTGTTCAAAAGCGTCTGCGTCTCCGGATTGCGCGCGACGGATGATTTCTGCCTCAGGGTGCTCACTCCTCTTTGCCGTTTGAGCGGCCGTGGCGGAGTACGAACCTGACTTCATTTCCTCTATACATGACTTAGTCATTGCGTTAACTGCCCTCGTTACGATCTTCGTTTAGATGGATTCGGACATTCCGTGGCGGTAGCGATAAACAGTCTTGAGCACGTAATGGGGTGAAACGGCGGGTGCGTCCATAGATACTGCCACGTCCAGCTTGGTTACATCTGAGACTACCTCGTAGCTTAGAACGAAGGAGTCCGCGCGTCGTTGCATTGGCGCAAGGAGCCGTCTCGAAACTGCGCGAGCCTCAATTGGTGTCGAAAATTTTCAAATCGTTGCTTGGCGGCAACGACCCTTGTCAACCGTCGGATACCTTGGGCTAAACGACTACTTCGTTATACGGAGGTCTAAATTGATAGGTCAATGTGAAAGCTGCGGACGTATCGGCGAGCTGTTTCAGCTGTTAGGCCGCACTGACTGGAATTGCGCCCCCTGCAACGCTGATATCTCAACGTTGGTCTCACTTTACCGCAGCTTGGAGACTACGCGACCGCACGGCGAGCACGAGTCGAATCTCCAAAACGAGCTTACAAAGGTCCTACAACGGTTCCTTTGGCGTTCCGGGTTTGAGGCGCCAGCACAATTTAGCGCATGGCCCGAGAATATAGCCAAAGAAGAGCACGTAAATTAAGCCGTTCCGTGACTTCGCAGCTGACCGCCGGCGAGTTGCACCAACAAGATCAGGCTGGGATACTCAAGCTATGTACAGCGCAGTCGTACTTGAACACTGCGAACATCCCCGCAACCTAGGCGATCTGCCGGACGCGACTCACACCGTGGACGTCAGCAATCCCGTATGCGGCGACGAAATGCGGCTCGCCGTGCGCATCGAGGATGGCCGCATCGCCGCTGCACGATTTCAGACCCGCGGATGCAAAGCTGCAATTGCCAGCGCGTCGTTGCTGACCGAACTGATGGCAGGCAAAACCATCGAAGAGATTCGCGGGATTACCGCGGAACAAATCTCGAATGCGCTCGGCGGATTGCCCGCGGCCACGCGCCATGGCAGCCAATTAGCGGAAGACGCCGTGGACGCGCTTCTCGATCAACTCTGACGTTTTCCTTGAACCCGCTTCCCTAGATGCACCTTCTGAAGTGGCGGCGCAGAACGGTGTCGCGCGGGCCGCAGTCAGGAATGGCCCAGCGCGCGGCGCAGCGCCTCCGGATCGTTCAGATTCAGCACAACTCCCTCTTCGTCGGTCGGTACTTCCAACACTTCATCTGCGTGCGCCCAGACGACCGCGCGGGCGCCCTGCTCCTCGGGCGCGGCCAGCAGTTCGTCATAGAGGCGCGCGGCGAAAATCACCGGATGGCCGCGCTTGCCGCCGAATTTCGGCAGCACGATGGCGCGCCCCGAGGTGTAAAACTGGTGCACCAGTTTGCTGACCAATTCAGCGCTGATCATCGGGTGATCCACCAGGAAGAGAATCACACCGTCGGTCTCGCACTTTTGCGAGGCTGCGGATTGCCGCTTGAATAGAGGACAACTGGCCCTGCTGCCAGTGCGGATTGACGACAATCTCATCAGCGGCAAGGGGAACTTTTGCGGTGATCTCTTCGGTGTGGGCGCCAACGACTACGCGCGTGCAGCCGATGGCGTGGGTTGCTTCGGAACTTTTTTGGGAACGATCGTCTTTTACTCGCTCGTCTTGCGGTCCCCGTTCTTTGGCTCGTTCTTTTTTCGATTGATGGATGACTGCGAGCAGGTGTCCCAGGAATGTGCTGCCACGAAACGGGACGAGCGCCTTCGGCGAACCCATGCGGGAAGACTCACCCCCGGAGAGGATGACGGCGGCAAGCATGGGAGCGGAATCAGCGCGAAACGGTCTCGGTAACCGGCGGCTTTCGCGTCGGCGGCTTCAGCTTCGGCGGCTGCGCCTGTCCTGCTTCTGGCCTTGTTTTTCGTCGTCCTTTCGGACGACAGCCTTATGCGCGACGTTGGCAGCACCGCGGCGCACAGCAATGAGTTCGGCGGAGATGCTGATGGCGATCTCCTCGGGCGTGAGCGCGCCAATTTCGAGTCCCACCGGCGCATGCACGCCCTTGAAGAGCTCCGGTGCGAAGCCTTCGCGCTCGAGCGCCTGATAGACGGAAAGCACCTTGCGCTTGCTGCCGATCATGCCGATGTAGCGCGCCTCGGTCTTGACGGCCCAAGCGAGCACGCGCATGTCGTCACGGTGGCCGCGCGTGACGATCAGAAGATACGTGGAAGGATTCGGCTGGATCTTGGCGAAAGCGTCTTCGTAGCTGGTGTAGACCTCGCGCGCCATGGGAAAGCGCTGGGTATTTGCGAACTGCTCGCGATCGTCGATCACGCCGATGGCGAAGCCGACGTTATTCGCGGCGTTCGCGAGCGCCATGGAGACGTGCCCGCCGCCAAAGATGTAAAGCATCGGCTGGGGCAGAATCGGTTCGACGAAGACTTCCAAGGTGCCTCCGCAGATCAGACCGTTATCGTAGCTCGCTTCGTTATTCAAATTGAAGACCATTTTGCGCGGCGCCTCAGCTTTGAGGACGTCTTTGGCAGCGGACCAGACCTCGGCTTCGACGCAGCCGCCACCGATGGTGCCGATAATGGAGCCGTCTTCGCGCACGAGCATGCGGGAACTCTCAAAGCTCGGGATCGAGCCATTGGTGTGAACGATGGTAGCCATCACGGCGCGCTTGCCCTCGCGCCGCAGCCGCAAAATTTCCTCGAAGAGGTCCATGGCCAATTGCCTCCAAATTCGCTAGGGCGGATTACCGCTTTTCTCTAGCGTACGGCGCAGTACCCGAAGTGTCAATTATAGCGCGAGCGGCGTTGCTGACGCCGGCAAAAAACGGAAGCCCAGCGGCCCATGCGGGGAGGTGCCGCCTTGGAAGGGGCGCTACAAAAGCCGCTCAGGACGGCAATTAGCAGATGTTTCCGCTACTTCGACTCAAACGCCAACAAGACGTTCCCGGGAACGCCGCCGTTGCGCGGATAGCCGGAACTGATGAAGACCATGCCGTTCACCACGACGGCTCCGGGGCCGTCGATTGAGCCCCCGTGGCCCTTCACGCCATTCACGGTTTCGAAATCGCGCATGGTGTTGAAGTCCCACAGTACCTCGCCACTTTCAGCAGAGTGCGCACGAATGTGCCCGTCGTTCGAGGTGGCAAATACGATGCCGGGAATCTCCGTAACCGCGCCCGGTTGGGCGGGACTGCAACCGGAAGGTGCGGCTTCGGGGCAGGGCTGTGGCGCAACATGCCACTCCTGCTTTCCGTCGGTGACGCGCAGGGCCGTGAGGCCGCCACCGCCGCGCGGATCGATGACGTACCGGCGCGGGTCGGCCGGATTGCTCTGCCGCGAGCGGTTGACGTCGGATACCGCCGCGAAGACGTGCTGCCCATCGGTGGCCATGCCCCACTGCACGCCTCCGTTGGTGCCGCCCACGCCGACGCGCGTCTGCCAAACAACCTCGCCATTTTTCGTGGGATCGAGCGCCCAGACGAGCCCCGACTTCTGTCCGGCCAAAAGCAGTTCTCGGCCATCCGGCGCACGAACGTGGATCGGCGAGGAGCCGAAATCGAAATCCGGGCCGCACTCTGGCGTGCCAATACACACCCCGCTATAGACATCCTTTGGCGTCAGCTGGCGGGACCACACGATGTGTCCCGTCGTCATGTCGAGCGCCATCACAGCGTCGCTGGTTTCCGTTGCCGGCGCTGAATAGTTGTCTCCCGTGGCCACATAAAGAAGGTTGCGTTCCCGATCGATGGTAGGCGTGGACCAGACCGCGACTCCCGAGGGTCCAAAATCTTTGGTCCCCCGCGAAATCTTGCCTCTCTCGGCGGGAGGATCGGTCATCCAAGTCTTCCACAGCTGCTTGCCGTCGCTAATGCGCAGCGCCACAACACTGCCGCGGAAGGTGCAGCAGGTGTACTCCGTATCGGCTGCGCGGGTTTCTTCCCACGATGACACCGGCACGTAGACGACTCCGTTATAGGCGGCCGGGCCGCCCGTAAGCCGCGTGGAATCATGCGTCTCTACCTGTACCTTCCACAACAATTTGCCCGTTTCCGCCTGGACCGCGTAGAACCAGCCCGTCATATCGCCAAAGAGCAGCGCGTGCCGGCTGCCGAGCGGCACTGACAAAATTGAGGAACGCACCCCGCTATTCGCTTGAAATACCCATTGCAGGCAGCCCGTTTCGGCGCGCATGGCGTGGACCACTCCGCCAGCGCTGCCAACGAAAACCTGGCCGTCGATCACCGTCGGCGGAGCGAACGCCATGACATCGCCATCAAAACCAAAAGCCCATTTCAGCTTGAGCCCGCGTACCTGACCGACGCTCAGCCGGGCCGATTCGCTCCCCTGAAACCGCGCATTGTTTGCGTCAGGGCTCCACCCGTTCCATGAGGTTTTTGGAGTGGCTGCTAACTTGACACTGCGGTCCGCGCAGAAGGCTGAAGCCGGCGGCCCGACCACGGGTGCGCTTGTCCCCAGGTAAGAAGCGACCGCCATCCGGTCTTCCCTGCTGATCGTGAATGCGACGGCCATCATCGCCCCGGAATCGAGCGCGCGGAGGATTCGCGCGGAGGGCATCTTCTGCAGAACGTCGCGACGCGGAATGCGATCATTGGCCTGCTCGTGACATACCGCGCAACGCTTCTGGTAAACGGCCTCACCTGAGGAAGCCGCCAACATAGGAGCTGCACACACCGGTAGCAGGAAGAGAACCGCAAAGAGCTTCATGGGACGCACCATATCATAGCGCCCGAATTCGCGTCGAGACCGCGTAGGGGCCTTGGCTCTTTCAATTTACGGTATTAACCGTATTCTCAGTAATCGAGTAAAAGGCGTAGCCTCCAGCTTTTCATACCACTAATTCCCTAGGGTTTTTAGGACGCTAGTAGGACCCCAGTTTGGCTGCGCTCAGATTTGAGTTTGCGTCGCGGGCACAGACACCGCCTCCGGAGGGCAAGAGAGAAAAATGATGGTTACGCTCGTCGGTGATTTTCTATCGCGGGTTCTATGGCGTTCGCCGCAAGAAGAGCAGCGCATGCGGGGAGACATTCGTCATGTGTCAAGCAGCCGTATGCCAATTCGGCGTCTTGCGATCGCATGTCTGCTATTCGTGGTTGCTTTCTTAGCTGTCTCACTTTCCAGCACAGCGCAGACCCCTTCGGCAGGGCCGCGGATCCTCGCTCCGATCAATGGAGGAGCGCCGACGACCCTGAGAGGCAACACGCACCCCCTGGCACGCGCCGAATTCGATCAGGGCAAAGTGGAGTCCGCGATGCCAATGCGCGTGACCATAGCTTTCAAAATGACGGCAGCGCAGCAGGCCGATCTTGATGCGCTGCTCGCCAGCCAGCAGGATCGCGGCTCGCCCGATTATCAACGCTGGCTCACGCCGGAACAATTCGGCAGGCGCTTTGGATTGAGCCAAGCGGACGTCAACAAAGTGACGGGGTGGCTGCAGAGCGAGGGATTTCAGGTCGAACCGCTGCCGGCCAGCCACAACATGATCACCTTCCGAGGAACGGCGCAGCAGGTGGAGGCGGCTCTGCACACGGAGATGCATCACTATGCCGTCAACGGCAAGGCGCATTTTGCCAATGCCAGCGATCCCTCGGTTCCGGCGGCGCTGGCCGATGTGGTGTCGGGTGTTCGCGGGCTGAATAATTTTCAGTTGAAGCCGAGGGCGATGAGGAAGGTCAGCCCGAGGTTCACTTCGGGGCAAACCGGAAATCATTTCATCGCGCCCGGCGATTTCGCCACGATTTACGACGAGGCTGCTCTCTACGCCGAGGGCTTCAACGGAACCGGGCAAAAGATTGTGGTGGTGGGACAAAGTGATATTCAGTTGAGCGACATCGCGGCATTTCGTAACAATTCCGGCTTACCTGCAAACCCTCCGCAGATCGTGCACGTTCCGGGCGATGCCGATCCGGGAATGCGACAAGGCGATATTGATGAAGCGAACCTTGACGTCGAGTGGGCCGGGGCAACAGCGCCCATGGCCACGGTGATCTTTATTGTAGGCGACCCGATAAATGGCGGCGGAGTCTTCGATTCACTTCAATATGCAATTACCAGCCAGTCCAATCCCCGCGCCGGTGATCAGTATGAGTTACGGCGCCTGCGAACAAGAGTTTTCCTCCTTCGGACATTACTTTCCTCGCGAGGTTGACCCAACAGGCCAATGCTGAGGGAATCACAATCTTGGCCTCATCCGGGGATTCGGGAGCGGCAGATTGCGATAGAAACAGCGATCCCAGTAATCCGACAGCGGCCTCTACACTTGGATTGGCAGTGGATGTACCGGGAAGCCTTGCCAGCGTAACCTCGGTGGGCGGCACGGAATTTGCCGAACGGGCCGATTTGGCGGGCACTTTCTGGGTTAACTCCGTATCGATACCTGGCGCTGATGTGACGCCGAGCTCGGCGCGGTCCTATATTCCGGAAGGCGCCTGGAACGACACTTCAGCATCGTTCGGGCTTACCGCCGGCGGCGGGGGGGCGAGCACAGTTATACCCAAGCAAGCGTGGCAGGCGGGCGCGGGAGTGCCCAACGACGGCGCACGCGATGTCCCGGATATTTCGCTCAGCGCTTCTCCAGCCCACGATGCTTTTTTGGCCTGTTCGGAGAATTTCGATTCAACGACCCATACGTTTTCGCCTACCTGCCCTACCAGCGGTTCTTTTCGCAATACGGATGGCACCTTGACAGCATTTGGCGGAACCTCATTAGGACCGCCCGCGTTTGCAGGTATTGTTGCGATCATCAATCAACAGACCCATTCATCCGGGCAGGGAAACATTAATGCGATTCTCTATCCGCTGGCGACGCATGTGCCAACTGCGTTTCACGATGTGGTGAGCGGTAATAACCGAGTTCCGTTTCAGTCCACCTCCATGGCGGGTTGCGGCACCAGCAGCGTCCTAATTGGCTACAGCGCGCAGGCCGGCTATGACCTGGCGACGGGGCTGGGGTCCATCGACGCACTCAATCTAGTAACCAACTGGACCTCTGTAAGCGCCGCCTCGAACTCCAATGCTGCCGCATCCGTCGATTTCCAGCTGGCGTTCTCGACCCCGCAAATAACGGTACAGCGAGGCGCATGCGGATCGGCTCAGTTGCAGTTAACACCACTGAATGGATTTTCGGGAACTCCAACTTTCAGTTGTACAGTGGCATCAAATCTGGGTGCCACCGCCTGCTCGCTCGCGCCGGTTGCCGCGGCGAGTCTCTACCGTCCCGGAAAATTCAACAATGTGAATTGGTGGGTCCCTGCGGGAGTGACAGTAACTTTGCTGCTGGCCTGTGTAACGATTATTTTTAACATGAGTAAGATTGCTTCTGTCGATAACTCCGAGCGGACATGGGCGCAGTTTGTGCCGGTTCTGAGCCTAATCGTGTTGGCCGTGATCGGACTCAGCTGCTCAGGCGGAACGAGTAGTACCAACACGAATGGCAGCAACGGCGGCGCCAATAGTGGCAGTAGCAACGGCGGCAGTAACAGCAGTAACGGCAGCAATAGCAGTACACCGCCGTCGATTACTGCTCAGCCTACGAGTCAAAGCATCGCACAAGGCCAGATAGCAACATTCTCGGTGACCGCCAGCGGCACCGCGCCGCTCAGTTATCAATGGACGAAGAACGGCGCACCCATCGGTGGCGCGACGGCAGCGACCTATACAACTCCAGCCACAATGAGCGTCGATCAGGGCGAGCAGTTCAGCGTCACGGTCAGCAATGCTGCCGGCAACGCTACGAGCAATTCCGCCATACTGACCCTGTATGTTCCTTATAATTTTTTGGTTCAGGTCCCGTCGACGATAGCTGCAGGTTCCGGAACGCTAACCGTCACGGGCAAAATCGGCGGGATCAATCACTCGGCCCAAATTACGGTTAACGCGAACTGAGTACGACCACCCGGATCGTCAAGTGCAGGTTCCTCGTCGGGCGAAGGCGGCCACCCGTAATGACAGGAAGCGCACCGGCGGCTCCGGGCCACAAATGTTCGCGGCACAACACAAGAACCCATACGCATAGGCCGGGAAGACAGTGGCGTTGTTCTGGTCGCACGTACAGTAGCCAGGGGTTCCCCTGCGTCGTAGCCTGCGGTTACGTCTCGACATGGGGGGAAACCATGATCATCAAGAAACTTGCGTGTGGTTTGCTGCTGAGCGGAGTGATCGGCGTCGCGCCCGCCATGGCGCAGTCTGCGCTTGCTCACCAAAATGCAGCGTCCAGTGGGGCGCAGCAAGGGCAGAAGAGTTCACAGGCAAAACCATCAACAACGCCGACGACGGACGCAAAACCAGCAACCGCGACGCAGCCTAGCGCGAAAGCGACAGCGGCCAAGCCGGCAACACCGGCAACCGCTGCGACGACGGCCAAAAAGAGTCCACCAAAGCCGGTCGTTTACGTAGATAACCCGACTTCCAAGCCCGCGGACGCTTCGGCGAGCAAATCCGCTAACGCTTCAGCTTCAACCGATAAATCCACAAGCGATAAATCCACCAAGCCGACCGTGGTCAAGGCTTCCGATAGTTCCGCTAGTTCCGCGAAACCGAAACTGCAGAACGCCGACGTGGTGAAGGCATTTCAGCAAAACTGCCCGGGCATCGCACTCAGCGAAGATAAGAAAAAGGCCGGATATGACGTCACGTTCGAGCACGAACCAGGCAGCAAAGGCGTGAAAACAGCTTTCGGCCTGACCAATACCGTCCACAAAACGAGCAAAATTGAAGTAACGAGCAAGAGCGGCAAAGAGGTCTTTTCCGAAACCGGACACTCAACGAATCAATTGGTAAAGGACGCCTGCGCCGCCATTGAAGCGCCGGCAGCTACCAAGATCGCCAAGAAGTAGCCGCCTGTCAGCTGATTCCCCGAATCCCCGACTTGCGCAAAGGCGCACGCCGGGGATTTTCTTGTTACCCGGGTAGATAGCTGCGTTAGGCAAGACGGCCAACAGGAAGGTGCCGCCTGGAAGGCGGCGCTACAAAAGAGGCCCTGTCACGCGGCGCGGATCTGAGGCGCGTGCCCTCCTCCAAACCTAGCTTGTCAGAGATCCTTCGCTTCCCACGCGCCGAGTAGAATGTGCTGGGGACACGGATTGGCTCAGGATAAACAGAACGGGGCCCACACGTATATGCAACGGGCAGGCCCCAGTTATTCGTCTCTAAACCGCGATTTGAATTTATGCGCGGACCGCGGTCTTCTGCAGGACGCGGTCAGCGATGGCCTTGAACTCGTCGGCCGTGAGCAGATCCTTCTTCTCGAAGGATTTGGCTTTGACAGCCTGCAACAACGCCACACGCTCTTCGTCAGTGGCTTTGATGCCGAGTTTTTCGCACCACTCTTCGATGGATGGCGGCCCGCTATTTTTGCCGAGCACGATATTGACAGGCTTCTGACCGACCAGGTCCGCGGAGAAGGGCACGTACTCGAGCGGATTTTCCTTGCGCGCCAGGCGAATCCAGCCCGCGATAATGCCCGATTCCACTTCGTAGAGTTTGTCGCCGACGATGGGCCGGTTCGGGGGTTGCGTAACTTTGGCCTTTTCCATAACGAAGCGGGAGACTTCGCAGAATTTTTCCGTGTGGATTCCGATGTCCTTGCCGTGCAGGCAGAGGAGAGACATGACCACGTCTTCCATCGGCACGTTGCCGGCGCGCTCGCCGAGGCCGGTGATGGTGGTCTGCGCGACAGAAGCTCCGGCTTGCAGCGCGGCCAGGGTATTCGCGACGCCCAAACCAAAATCCTGATGGCAGTGAATTTCGACGGGCTTCTTCAGCCGTTCGATCGCCTTCTTGACCACGTTATAGATGGCGTCGGGAGTGCAGCCGCCCATGGTGTCGGCGAGGGTGAACGCGTCCATGTGGCCTTCCGTGGCGACGCGCTCAACGATATCGAGCAGGCGATCGACTTCGGTGCGCGTGGCGTCAATGGTGAAAAAGACTGTGTACAAGCCGGCCTCTTTGGCGGCGCGCGTGGCGTCGATGGAGGACTTCATGGCGCGATCGAAGGTCCATCCGTACGCGTTCTTGATCATGTGATCGCTGGCGGGAATCTCGATAACCACGCCCGTACAACCGCAGGCCTTGACGACCTTGATCTCTTCGGGGATACAGCGTGCAAACGCAAAAATTTCCGACTTCAGTCCCAGGGCGGCGATGTCCTGGATAGCTGCTTTATCCTGATCGGAAACGGCGGGCATGCCGGATTCGATGCGGTGAACCCCGAGGGCATCGAGTTGCTTTGCGATGGCCACTTTCTCTTCGCGGCGAAATACCACGGCGGTCTGCTGCTCGCCATCGCGCAAGGTCACATCGTGAATCTTGATTTTAGGGGCGAAAGTATATTTCTTGGTTACCTCCGGCAGATAACACCAGGGGCTGATAAACCATTTATCGGTCTTCCAAGGGGTCTGCATTTAGCCTCCGTAGATTAGTCACGCAGCCGAACGAGCAAACTCTAATGTGCTCACTGGTTTCGGTTGAAGGCGGCCATCATACACGAGCCACTTTCAAGCTTCAAGGAGCACCCGGCCAGACTTTGGGGCGTGCGCCGTGCCGACGAGGCATGCTGGGCAGTATGGATTCCATGAATACCGGGGCGCGGTAGAGGCATCAAAGAGAAGCGATGCAGCTGCCACGGCCCGACAACTACATAAGTAGCACATTGGGCTTTGAAGGGGTATTCGGGTATGGCTGGAAGTCGCTAAGTATGTTATTTTAGAAGTAGAAAACCAGCGATAGACGCTCGCAAACCTGCCGTCACCGGCAGCCGGTAGTCCCCGAAAGAAGGCAACGTGCCCAAGCTTGACTTTACCTTGAACGGAAAGGCGGTCTCGGTTCCCTACGAACCGGGAATGCACTTCCTGGAGGTCCTGCGGGAGGGGTGCGGCATTGTTTCCGCTAAGAACGGGTGTGCGCCCGAGGGCACCTGCGGCTGCTGCCTGGTGCTCATAGACGGGCGGCCGGCACTCTCCTGCCTGCGTAAGCCGGAGCAATTGCAAGGGCACGATGTAAAGACGCTCGAGGGTATTCCCGAGGAGATGCGGCGCGTCCTGGGCGAAGCTTTCGTGCTTGAAGGTGGAGTGCAGTGCGGGTTTTGCACGCCGGGTATCGTTGTGCGAGCCAGTTCATTAGTGCAGAACGGGCAGGCATCCAGCCGGGAGTCCATCGCGAAGGCTCTGGACGGGCATCTCTGCCGCTGTACGGGCTACGGCCGGATCATTGACGCCATACAAACGGCGGGCGAGGCGTGGAACGATCACCACGAGTTGCCACGAACCGAGCCCCTGCGTCATTTGTATTTCGGCGAAGAGTTTGGCATGAAACGGCATTGGAATCCGCCCGGAAAAGGCAAGAGCGGCGTAGGAGTATCGGTTCCACGTTACGGCGGCCTTGACCAAGCATTAGGCGATAAGCCTTTCGTGGACGACATGAGCGCGCCGGGAATGCTGCACGGCGCCATGGTGTTGAGCGAGCATCCGCGAGCCAAGGTGCTGGGGATCGACACTTCAGCGGCCTTGGCCATGCCAGGGGTGGTTAGAGTCTTGACCGCGGCGGATGTCCCGGGGCAGCGGGGGACGGGCATCGCCCACGCCGATCTGCCGATTTTTGTGGGGGTTGGAGAGATCACTTGTTGCGTGGGCGACTTTCTGGCGATGGTGATGGCGGACTCGCAGTTCCACGCGCGCCAGGCGGCGAGCCAGGTGAAGGTCGATTACGCACCCCTGCCGGCGCTGACGGACCCAATTGAAGCACTCAAGCCGGGAGCGACGCAGGTGCATCCGGCCGGAAACATGTACGTGCACGAAAACCTGATCGACACGACGGCCTTCGCGCGCGGAGACGTGGAAGCAGCATTTGCGAGTGCTGCACACGTGATTGAGGCGACATTCCGGACGCAAGCCATAGAACCTGCCTTCCTCGAACCGGAAGCCTGCCTGGTATTGCCTCAAGGCAAAGGCGTCAAAGTACATACGCAAAGCCAGGGCTCGATTTACGACCAGCAGCAGATTGCCAAGATCTTGAATCTTCCCCTGGAAGAGGTGGAGATCGCGCTGGCCGCGAGCGGCGGCGGATTTGGCGCCAAAGAAGAGCTCTCCATCCAAGGGCAGACAGCCCTGGCGGCTTACTTACTCCAGCGGCCGGTGAAAACCGTTCTTACGCGCAAGCAATCGACCCAGCATCACGTGAAACGGCACCCGATGACGTTGAAATACAAAGTAGCGGCGGATGCCAAGGGCCACTTGCTGGCCGTGAAGGCTCGCATCATCGGTGATGCCGGAGGGTACGCCGGGACAAGCGGCAAATGTCTGCTTCGCGCGGCGTGCCATAGCTGCGGTCCCTACCGCGTGCCCAATGTGGATGTTGAGTCCAAAGCCGTCTATACGAACAATCCGACCAGCGGCGCAATGCGGGGATTCGGCACGAACCAGGCGCACTTCGCGATGGAAGGGGTGATGGACATTCTCGCAGAGCGCATTGGCGTGGACGGCTATGACATTCGGGAGCGGAACATCCTGAATCCAGGCGATGCGTTTGCCACCGGGCAAATCATGAGAGATAGCGTGCGGGGGTTGCGTGAAACGCTCGAAGCCGTCAAGAACACCTATAAGAGCGCGTGTTATGTGGGCATCGGCTGCGGAATCAAGAGCACCGGAATTGGCAACGGCACGGTGGATAGCGGGCACATAAAGATTTGCGTGAAAGAGGGCGGCCGCGTCGTGGTGCTTAACGGCTATACGGAGATGGGGCAAGGGGTATACACAGCCACTCAGCAGGCCGTGTGCGAGGAGACGGGCTTGCCGCCGGAGACGATCGACGTCATCTGGGACGAAGAGATGGGCAAAAAATGCGGGGAGACTTGGGCATCACGCGCGACGACGCTCAGTTGCGCCGCGGCCCAACGTGCGGCGGCCAAGCTGGCGTCCGACCTCAAGCAGTTGCCAATCGACCAGCTCGCCGGCCGTGAATATACGGGCGATTACGTGTGCGATTTCACGTCGAAACCCGGCACCCCGGCGGCACTGAAGAACCCGACGACTCATTTGACCTTCAGCTACTCGACGCAAGTGGTGATCCTCGACGACGACGGCCGGCTCAAGCGCGTCATTGCGGCACATGACGTCGGCCGGGCCATCAACCCGCGCCTCTGCGCAGAGCAGATGGAGGGCGGGATCCACATGGGCCTGGGCTATGCGCTGACCGAGAATTTTCCGACGACCAAGGGCGTGCCCGATTCGCTGCTGCTGCGCGACCATGGCATCCTGAGAGCGAAAGACATGCCCAAGGTGGACATTATCCTGATCGAAGTACCTGACGAGGTGGGTGGATACGGCGCAAAGGGCGTGGGCGAAATCGGGTGTGTGGCGACCGCCGGAGCGGTGGCCAGCGCACTCTATTCCTACGACAAGATCCGCCGCTTCAGCTTGCCCATGGAGACGGCACCGGCAGCGGCGCCCTCCCTGCCAAAATCACGGCGCAAGGCCGTGGCCGCCGATTAATCCAAGTTGCAGCAAAAGCACCGCTAAGCCTCTCAAAACCCTCCAAAAAAATAAGATGAGCGTCGCCCGCCGCTATTGCGGTGTGCGTGGGAACATGGTAGCGTAGCGAGAATCCTTTTTGACCTGCACGGCATCGTCCAGCCAACAGGCGCTGGGAGAAGAAGCATGAGAGCATTCGAGTTTTTCGCCGCGAAGAGCTCCAGTCATGCGGTAGCGTTGCTCACCGAGCACGCCGCGACTGCGAAGGTAAAGATCATCGCGGGCGGTACCGACCTGCTGGCCGACCTCAAGTTCTCTGCCCATGGGCCAGATGTAGTCATCGACATCTCGCGCGCCGACGACCTCAAAAGCATTACGGTAACGGAGCAAGGATTGGTGATCGGCGCCCTGGTCACGCATTCGCAAATCATGCGGTCCCCCATCATCCGCGATATGTTCCCGGCGCTGGTGGATGCGGCGCACACGATCGGGGCGGTGCAGACCCGAAATCTGGGCACGCTGGGCGGCAACCTGGTGACCGCTGTGCCGTCCATGGACAGCGGACCGACGTTGATGGCCCTCGAGGCGCTGGTTACGGTGGCCGGGAATGCGGGCCGGCGACAACTACCTCTGAGCGAATTCTTTATTGGCCCTCGCAAAACCATCCTCAAGCCGGATGAACTGCTGGCGGAGATCATCATTCCCAAGCAGAATCTGGGCAAACCCACGCATTTTCTGAAGTTCGGCCTGCGTAAGGGACAGGCGCTCGCGCTGGTCAACGTGGCGGCGAGCGTGTGGATCGACTGGGACAGGAACGTTTTCACGGCCCCGCGAATCGCGTTGGGTGCAGTGGCGCCAAAGGTGATCCGCGCGCCACAAGCGGAGGCTTACCTGGAAGGCCGTGCGGTGAGTCCGGAAGCCATGGCCGAGGCGGGCCGCATCGCGGTGAGCGATGCGAAGCCGATCAGCGACTTTCGCGCTTCCGCGGAATACCGGCGGAATTTGGTTGCGGTACTGACCAAGCGAGCGGTGGAAGGGGCCTACGCGCTGGCCCAGACCAAGCGACTGGAGACATCAAATGGTAAACGTAACGGTCAAAGTTAACGGCGAGAATCGCAGCGCGTCGGTACCTCCGGAAACGACGCTGCTGCGGCTGTTGCGCGACAATTTCAATCTGACGGGCGCGAAGCTGGGCTGCGATGTGGGCGATTGCGGCGCGTGCACGGTGATCGTCGATGGCAGGCCGGTAAACTCCTGCCTGATGCTGGTGGGCCAGGCGGATGGCCGCGAAGTGCTCACGATCGAGGGGCTCGCTACCGCCGACCATTTGCATCCACTGCAAAAGCTATTCGAGGATTACGGTTCGCTGCAGTGCGGTTTCTGCGGGCCGGGGATCATCATGTCGGCGAAGGCGCTGCTCGACGAGAATACCGCGCCGACAAACCAGGAGATTCGCGACGCACTGGGCGGAAACTTGTGCCGGTGTACCGGGTACGCCAAGATGATCGAAGCGATTCAGGTTGCCGCGAGCAATTTGCGCGGTGAGCCGGCAGTGAAGTCCGCTTAGCGGCGGCGAAGGAGCCAGACCCATGGCAGAGAACACGAAAGTTGCCGATAAACCCGTTGTAGTGGAACAGCCGGAGATCCTGCGGCCCCCAACGATCGCGCCGCTGGTGGCCTTCCCAATCGAAGTGGTGGTTCCCGAGGGGCGTCAGCAGACTCCCGCCGTAGGTCAGCGGGCAACTCGCGCAGACGGCCGCCTGCACGGTCTGGGACAGACGAAATACATCGACGACATGTATTTCCCCAACATGCTCTTTGCCAAGATCAAGCGGGCGGGCGTGGCCTCCGCGCGAATCAAGAGTATCGATACGAAAGAGGCCGAAGCGATGCCGGGAGTTATGGCCGTGATCACCGGCCGCGATATTCCCTGCAACTCTTTCGGGCCCTCGTTGAAGGATCAGCCGGTACTGGCCGATACGCGCGTGTTCCACGCGGGCGACGGCGTCGCGGCGGTAGCCGCGGTAACCGAGCAGATTGCCACCGAGGCGCTGGAAAAGATCAAGGTCGAGTACGAAATGCTGACTCCGGTATTGGATCCGCTGGAGTCATTGAAATTGGAAACGCCCGGGGTGCATGCACCAAGCGCCAATGTATACGGGCACAAGCTGATCAAAAAGGGCGATGTCGAAAAGGCGTTCGCAGAATCCGACCATATCTTCGAGGGGACATTCCGGACGCAGATGGTAGAGCATGTGCCGCTCGAGCCCCACGCGACAATCGCTCAATGGGACGCGAATGGCCGTGTAACCCTCTATTCAACCCTGGGACGAATCACGCTGGGCCGGGCGGATATATCACGGACGCTGGGGATACCCATGAGCCGCGTCCGCGTCGTGGCCACGGTGGTGGGCGGGAATTTCGGCGGCAAGAACGAGATCACCACGGAGCCGGCGCTGGCGTTGCTATCGAAGAAGACGGGGCGGCCGGTCAAGTGTACCTTCACCCGAGTTGAGGAGTTCATCGCCTCGACGACGCGACACCCGCTGGTCATGGACTACAAGACCGGGCGTGACCAAGCAGGGCAAGATCCTGGGACGCAAGATACGCCTGGTGCTCGATGGCGGCGCCTATTGCTCCTGGAGCGAAACGACGCTGGGCAAAGCGTGCATTTTGTCCGCCGGACCTTACAACATCGAGAACCTGTTCGTGGAAGCATTCGTCGTGTACACGAACAAAACGATGACCGGGGCCATGCGCGGATTCGGCGCTCCGCAGGTTTGCTACGCCTACGAATCGCACATGGACGATATCGCGACCGCCCTGAACATCGATCCGCTGGAGATCCGGTTGCTCAACGTATTCGACGAAGGCTCGCTGAGCCCGACCAGCCAGAAGCTGCATAGCGTAGTGGTCAGGGAGTCGCTATTACAGGCTGCGAAGCGCTTCGGCTGGAACACGAATGGCAATGAGAGCGCGAAAACGAATGGCGGGCGATCATGAAACGACGCGGACGCGGCATGGCCTGCATGTGGTATCCGATCGGCTTCACTGTAGCCGCTAACCCGAGCTCTGCCGTGGTGAAAATGAATGAAGACGGCACCGCAACGCTGCTGACGGGTACGGTGGAGACGGGCCAGGGTTCGCTGACGATCCTGGCGCAGATCACGGCACAGGAACTGGGCATCGCTACCGATGACGTGCACGTGGTTTCGGCGGATACGGACGCAACGCCCATGGATACCGGAGCGATTGCCAGCCGCACCACCTATGTAACAGGGAATGCGGCCAGGCTTGCGGCCGAAAAATGCCAAGAAGATCCTGTTCGATGTGGCCGCGCCAATGCTTGGTGTGAAGCCCAGCCAGCTGGAAGCCAAGGACCATAAAATTATCGTGAAGGGCTTCCCGCAGCGCAACGTGCACATCGGAGACGTGGCAAACCACGCCCGCGTGATCACGGGGGAGCCGCCGATTGGCAGCGCCTCTTTCAATCCTGAGACGGTCGCACTGGACCCGGAAACGGGGCAGGGCAAGCCTTTCGGCACCTACGTGTACGCCACGCAGATTGCGGAAGTCGACGTTGACGACGAGACTGGCGAAGTAGAAGTGCTGCGCGTGGTGGCCTCGCACGACTGCGGCACGGCCATCAACCCGATGCTGGTGGAGGGTCAAGTTGAGGGCGGCATCTCCATGGGGGTTGGATTCGCGCTCGAAGAGGAGATCCTTTTTGACGCTAACGGGCGGCAGATCAATCCAAACCTTACGAATTACATTATGCCGACGTCCCTGGACATGCCTGAGGTAGAGGTCGATATCGTGGACAGCTACGACCCGACCGGTCCATTCGGGGCCAAGGGCGTGGGCGAGCCAACGCTGGTGCCCACGGCAGCGGCGATCCTGAACGCGATTCACAACGCCGTTGGCGTCCGCATCTACTCGCTGCCTGCCACGGCCGAGAAGGTCTACGCCGCAATAAAGGCGAAGCGCGAGCAGCAGCCAAGACAGATTGGAACCGGCATGCCGCCGACGAGCGGCCAGCCAGCCGCGCACTAAAACGCAGTCTCTGGGCCTTTTTTCTGAGTGGGCTCTCTAACCGGGGTCTGTATTCAGGGGCGCAAGCTGACCTTTAACGGTCTGAACAGGCTACTCCGCTGCACGAGAGGAATTCCGAAACCAGAATGAATCAAATGAAAATATCGTCAGACGGCGGAGCCCTGACTTCTTATGGACTGTCGAGCGGACGGCAGTGTATATTTACGTGCCCTTTTTGATGGCGTTTTTTCTGGAGCAAGTTTCGAAATCAAGTTCACGGGTTTGGCGCTGATCCCCTGAAGAATCGCTCGCCTGAGAGCCGTTCCTATCACAGGAGAATCTTAGCCTGCCTGAATTCATCGATGAGGATGGTGGAAGTTACATGGCAAAAACGGAGCAGAAAACAAAGAAACCGGCAGCGCAAGCGTCGGCATCAGTAAACGGCTCGCGGCTGGATACGAGCTTTATCGGGCAGCCGCATGAGTGGGATCCGCGACGCCTCTACAGCCAGACGGGTGCAGACTGGCAATACCGAGTGGATTTCGACCGCCTGCGCAAAGAACGCCTGGCGAAGCTGCAGGAGCAGATGGTCGCTCAGGATCTGGGCGCGCTGGTTTTGTTTGCCGGTGCGAATATCCGCTACGCCACGGCTTCGTATCAGGGAAACTGGAAGTACAACATCAACATCCGGTATGCGGTGGTGCCCAATGGCGGCGAGCCGGTGCTTTTCGAGACGGCGGGTTCAGACTTGCAGTGCGCGAAGATTGACTTACCCTGGATGGAGGGCCGCATCCGTCCCGCGATCACCTGGCAGTGGGCGGAAGGCGCTGTTCCTTTCATGGCGGGGCGCATGGCGGATAGCGTGGTGGAGGTGCTGAAGGAGAACGGCCTGGCCAAGGAGAATATCGGCATCGATAACCTGGACATGCCCGCACTGGAAGCGTTCCAGAAACACGGCTTGAAAATCGTGAATGGCTGGCCGGCCGTTTCGAAGGCGCGCGTGGTGAAGACGCGGGATGAAATCGAATTGTTGAAGCAGGCGTCGAGCATCGGCGACGCGGCCATGTGGCGGATCAAGTACGAATGGCTGAAGCCCGGAGTACGGGAACGCGAGATCGAGGCCAAGGTCCACGAGTTCATGCTGGAGCGCGGCTGCGAGATCATTTACGACATCATCGTGGCTTCGGGTGGAAACACCAGCCCGTATCGCCGCTGGGCCACCGATAAGCTGATCCGGCAGGGCGATCTGGTGATCGTAGACATCAATGCCGTCGGGCCTTCGGGTTACTTCATCGATTTCGTGCGCTGCTTCAAGTGCGGCGGGCCGCAGGGCTTGAAAATGACGCCGAAAGAGATCGATCTGTACAAGGAAGTGTACGACTCGATGTATGCGGGACTCGAAAAGCTGCGTCCTGGAAACACGACTGCCGATGTAGCGGCGGCTTTCCCCGAATACGACGACGACAAATACGGCACCGTCACGTTGCAGCAGTTTGCCCATAGCATCGGAATTACGCTTTACGAGGGCATGTGGATGTCACGGGCGTATTCGCTGAAATATCCCGCGGAGATCAAAGAAAACATGTATTTCGCGATCGAGACCTTCGCAGGACATCCGAAGCTCGAACAAACCTGCCGGCTGGAGGAGAATGTTCTCGTCTCCGGCAAGGGGCCGGTGGTGTTCACGCGGATGGAACACATGGAAGAGGCCATGAAGCGTTAAATGGCACAACTACAGGTGGCCGTTTCCGATTCCGTATTTCCAAATCTGGACCCGGCGCGCGCCGTTTTGTCCAAGATCGGCGCGGAGCTGCACCTGGCCGCGGAGCCCAATGCCGACGCGATCTTGCGGGTGGCCAAGGACGCCGATGCGCTGTTGGCCACGTACGCTAAAATTACCGCAGAGATGATCCGGCAGATGTCGCGCTGCCGGATCATCTCGCGGTTCGGAATCGGAGTGGATAATGTAGACATTCCGGCGGCGACCGAACGAGGCATCGTGGTCACGAAAGTGCCGGATTACTGCATTGACGAAGTCTCCGACCACACCATGGCGCTGCTGCTCTCCGCAGTGCGCAAAATTCCGCTGGCAAATTCCATGGTGCATGGGGGCCGGTGGGAGATGCCGGCGGTCGTGCCCATTCACCGCTTGCGGGGAACGGTTTTGGGATTGGTGGGCTTTGGGAGAATTCCGCAATTGGTTGCGCCGAAGGCCAAGTCTTTTGGGATGCGGGTGGTGAGCTACGACCCGTATATCCCGAAGGATATTTTCGAGCGGGCGGGCGTGCAAGGAGTGGAGTTCGCGGAACTGCTGAAGATATCCGACTACGTCTCCATCCATAGCCCGCTTCTCACGGAGACGCAAAGTTTGTTCAACGCCGATGTTTTTCGACAGATGAAGCCGGGCTCCTATCTGATCAACACGGCGCGCGGCCCCATTGTGGACGAAGCTGCGCTGGCGAAAGCGCTGGACGCGGGACAACTGGCGGGCGCAGCTCTGGACGTCATGCCGAAGGAGCCGCCATCGGGTTCGCCGCTTTTCGGGCGGCCCAACGTGATCATCACGCCACACACGAGTTTCTACTCGGAGGAATCGCTGGTCGACTTGCAAACGAAGGCGGCGGAAGAAGTGGTCCGCGTTCTCAAGGGCGAAGCCCCACGAAATCCTGTCAATCCCGAGGCGCTGAAAGTGAAGTCGGGGCAGCCAGGCGCAGGGGGCCGGGCTTAGGAGAAGATTTTATGAAGGCAATGGTCCTGAGCGCGCCCAATGAGCTGGCTGTGGGCGAAGTTGCACGTCCGGCGATCAGCGACGGCCAGGTGCTGGTCCGCGTGACTTACAGCGGCATTTGCGGCACGGATTACAAGATCTACAGCGGCACCATTCCGGTGCGTTATCCGCGCATCATGGGCCATGAAATGATCGGCGAAGTGGTGGAAGCCGGGGAAAGCGCCACCATTCGGCCCGGCGATCGCGTGATCATCGACCCGGAACTTTACTGTGGTTCCTGCTTCCACTGCCGCGTTGGGCAGACTCACCTGTGCCCTAAGGGCATGCTGCTGGGCCGCGACGCGAACGGCGGCTTCGCCGAGTACGTGACGGCGCCGGCAAGCCACGTATTTTCCCTGCCCGAGTCGATCGACAATCAGACCGCGCCCCTGATCCAGGTGTTGACCACCTGCCTGCACGCGCAACGGCAGATCAATATTTTTCCGGGGGAAACTGTGGCCGTCCTGGGCCTCGGCGTGACCGGCCAGTTACATGTGCAACTGGCCAAGGCGCGCGGAGCCACAGTAATCGGGATAACGCGCAGCGCGGAGAAGCGCGAGTTGGCGCTGAAGCTCGGCGCGGACTTCGCTTTTCCGGGAGGCCAGGAAGCCATTCGCCAGGTGCGCGAGGCTACCGAAGGGCGCGGGGCCGACGTGGTGATTGAGTCCACGGGCATGCTGCCGGTGCTGGCCGATGGCATTCACATGGCCCGCTCTGGCGGGCGGCTGCTGCTCTTTGGCATCATCACGGCGAAGCAAGGGGAACTGCCGTTTTACGATCTCTATTTTAAAGAGCTCGCGCTAATCAATGCGCGAGTCGCCAAGAGCGAAGACTATCCGAATTCCATCGCCCTGGTGCAGCGCGGAATGGTGCGCCTGGAACCTCTGGTGAGCCATGTGATGCCGCTTGGCGAATTGAAGGCAGCGATCAGCATGCTGGGTTCGGATAATGGCCAGCGCATGAAAATCATAATGAACCACGCCTGATCGACTCAAACTCCTCTCCTCAGATATCCTTCGCGTCAGTAGCAGTTGCATTGGCCACGCCCGCGGCCCTAACATCCCATTAATGGCTGGACAGGAGCCCCCCATGAACGTTGCCGATCTTATCCGCACGCGAGTTCAGATCTATGCGATATCCGAACAGATGACCGCTCACGAAGCCGCGCGTTATTTTCGCGAACGACAAGTGCGAGCTGCCGGCGTTCTGGATAACGCGGGAAAGCTTGTGGGCGTTCTTTCGCAAAGCGATATTTCGGATAAGGTAGCCGCGGAAAACAAGTCCGCGGAGATACGCGTTGCAGAAATCATGACGCGTGAGCTGGTGACCGTGTCGCCGGAACTTGCGCTGGATGAATGCCTGCGGCAAATGGAGAAACACGGCATTTTTCACCTGCTGGTGGTCGATTCGCAAGGCGTCTATCGCGGAATGATTTCGGTGACCGACCTGCTGGAAATTATCGCGTCAGACCAGAAAGCCCGCGCGGACATGCTGGAGTCGTTTCTTTACCCGCAAAGATAGCGAGACCCCAACGCGCGGACAGATCGAGCGCATTCTATCGATTGGGCATCGCTGCAAGCAGCTTCCTGAGCAGATGACTTAGACGGGCGCGGTCCTCAAGTCCCATAGAAGTGAATTCAACACCCATACCTTTGCCAGGATGCGAGTTGCGCACCGTGCCTCGAGCGCGGACCTCGCCGCCCGGGATCGTAAAGAAAATCCTGATGACTTCACCAGCCGGGGCCGGATGACGGGCCTCGATGAACAGTCCGCCAAGCCCCAGCGTGGCGACGCGAGAGACCACGCGGTTGCCCGCAACCTGCCAGGCGACGAACATGCCCGAGGGCAATCCAATACGCTCATAGCGGCGCGGCTTGGCAGTTGGTTGCATCGGGCGTGGGAATAGGCTAGCACATCAAGACAGGGGGTAAGCTGGCCTTGTCCAATCGCTACATTGGCCAGGGAGACAGGTCGAGGATAGCCGCCCCGGGGGGGCGTTTTTGTGCCCGATTCCACCACCCGTTGTCTTATGGGCAGCGTGCCCTATCGTCAAGGCTTGCCGCTTGCTTCGTGGTCGTATAGTCTGCCCATGTGACTGTCCATGTGAAGAGCAAGTCAGGAAAATCGGTCTTGCGCGTGTGCATTTTATCGCCGCATCCACTGGTGCTGGCTGAGTTTTCTCGCGCCCTTGCGCCGCCTAGTTTCCAGACCGTGACGCGTCATCTGGACTCCATGCTGGGACCTGATCTGCGCAGCCTGGCGGTTCCTCGAGCACCCGTCTACGTTGTCGATGCGCAAGCTTCGCCGTCGGCTACGGCAGCGCTGATGGCGAATCTACTGGAGCGATCTCCCTCCGCGCGTGTGCTGATCGTAGCGGAAAAATTCAGCGGCAATGACAGCCATGATCTTCTGCGACTGGGGGCCAAAGGCCTGCTGACGTATGGCGAAGCACGCGAACAATTACCTCGGGCGTTGCCGCTGGTGGCGACGGGCGGGTTTTGGGTGCCGCGTTCCCTGCTTTCGGAATTCGTCGACACCATTATCACCAATTCGCGAGGACGGCGATTAAAAGTGGAAAGTTCGGCGGAACTGAGCCGCCGGGAGCAGGAAGTGCTCGATTCATTGCTCGAAAACCTGGCCAATAAGGAGATTGCGAGCAAACTGAATATCTCAGAGCGTACGGTTAAGTTCCATGTTTCCAACCTGCTGAGCAAATTTGGCGTACGGCGCCGGGCCGACTTGATTCTGCTGTGTTATCAACGCCGCAAAACTGCACCCTAATCGCTTTCTCTGCGGAACGCCTTCGCACGCTTCTGTTCACCCCTTCATTCCTGATATAGTCGAACACTTGTTTCGTCGACAGTAAAATTAGGGGAGGAGCACTACCTTTATCATGCCGCTGGAACGCAAACCGGAATTTTTCAAGGGAGCGCAATTAAAAGTTGGAGTTATCGGATGCGGTTATGTGGGGCTGCCATTGAGTCTGCGGTTTGCAGAAGCGGGCCACCGCGTCATCGGTTTTGACACGGATGCTGGAAAGATCGCGAAACTGAACGAGGGTCAGAGCTACATCGGGCATATTCCAGGCAACAAAATTCAGCAGTATGTTCGTTCCAAGCATTTCTCTGCCAGCAACGATTTCTCGCGGCTGGCGGAAATGGACGCCGTGGTGATCTGCGTACCGACACCACTCGATCAGCGGCGCGAGCCGGATCTCTCCTACGTGGAACAGACAGCACGATCGATTCAGCCGCATGTGCAGCGCGGACAACTCATCGTGCTGGAATCGACGACTTATCCGGGAACGACCGAAGAACTCGTGCTTCCCATACTGGAGCAGTCCGGGCTGAAGTGCCCGATTGCTCAAGGCCCCGATGCGGAGCATATAGCGACCGATTTTTTTCTGGCTTTTTCTCCCGAGCGCGAGGACCCCGGCAACAAGCAGTACGGACTGGCGCAAATTCCCAAAGTCGTGGGCGGCGTGAATCCGCCGAGCGGCCGCGCGGCGGTCTCGCTTTATGCCCAAATCGTGGCCCGGGTGGTGCCGGTGAGTTCTACACGCGCGGCGGAGATGGCCAAACTGCTGGAGAATATCTTCCGGTGCGTAAACATCGCGCTGGTCAATGAGCTCAAGCAATTATCCCTGCGGATGGGAATGGACATTTGGGAGGTGATCGACGCGGCGGCGACCAAGCCGTTTGGCTACATGCCTTTTTATCCCGGCCCGGGGCTGGGCGGCCATTGTATTCCCGTGGACCCTTATTATCTCTCCTGGAAGGCGCGCGAATACGATTTCTCCACGCGCTTTATCGAACTGGCAGGCGAGGTCAACACGGCGATGCCCTACCATGTGGTTGAGGCGATCGGAACCGCGCTCAACGACCGTCAGAAGTCGCTGAAGGGTTCGCGGATTCTAGTTCTCGGCGTAGCGTACAAGAAAGACGTGGACGATTTGCGCGAATCGCCCACTTTGAAGATCATGCAGCTGCTCATCGAACGCGGCGCGCTTGTCGAATACAATGACCCTTACTTCCCGAAACTTCACAAAATGCGGCATTACGACTACGCGAGTATGCGCTCGGTCGATTTGACGCCGTCCACTCTGGCAACCTACGACTGCGTGGTGATCGCCACCGATCATTCCTCCTATGACTACCAGGCCATCGTGGAAGTCGGCGCCGCTCGTAGTGGACACGCGCAACGCCACCCGCCGCATTGCGCGCAACCGCAGCAAGATCGTTCTGTGCTAGGTCGTGTACAGGCAAGGATTTAGCGAGGATCTGTTTCGCGCAGTGAAGCGGCGCCGGAGTTAGTCATAGGAAATTACAGGCGTGCGTACTCTTGCGTGGAAGCCCCTCCCTCGCCTAGTTTGGATTGTGAACACTTGGGCTACTTCAGGTCCGGAAGCAAACCGCCGCAGGAGCCAACGGGTCATTCTGAGCGTGCCTGTGACGGTCTCTGGCGAAAATCCGAAGGGCAAATTTACAGAACAGACCAAGACGCTGGTCGTTAACGCGCATGGCGCGCTGATTAATCTCGCGGCCAAGGTTTCGCAAGGGCAGCAATTGGAGCTGAAGAGCGCGACGTCTGAGGACAAACAGTCGTGCAAAGTAGTCTACGTCGGTCCCACCATGCAAGGACAAACGCAGGTGGGCATTGAATTTATCAAGCCCGCCCCGCATTTCTGGCGCGTCGCTTTCCCTCCCGAAAATTGGACGCCGCCTGGAACGGACGAGAACGAACGTCCCCCGGCAAAAACCTCCAAGACTTGATTAACGCTTAGCGGTAGTCGCCGTCATTTCCAACCGCGCGGAACCGATGGGTAGCTCCGCCTCCACGAGTACCGGGGTGCGAGCCGCATCTTGCGCCAACCAGACGGTGAAGCGCGTGGCGTTGACTTCCTGGCCGCGATCGAAGATTCGCACGCTGATTTTGGAGGCGGTGAACTGCCCGGCAGGTACGGTGGCGTGCTCTGAGGATGATTCGAGCCTTGCGACGACGTCGTATAGATTATGCCCGTCGAAAACGGGTGTGTGCAATTCAGGCCTACCCTTCCAATCTGCGGCACGAAGCACATAGAGAAAGGCGATTGGATCGCACGTTCCGGGCGACACGCGGGCTGCGGTGGAACCGGCTGGGGCGGGAGAGCCGTCGCTGATCAATCGCCAAGTATTTGTCTGCTGCTTGCCCTGCTCATGCAGATACATTTCGTATTGAAGCGAGCTGAGGCGTTGCGCATCCGTGTAAGAGTCCAACTGATCTTCAAGCGGAAAGATTACCCGCATGGTGTCGATGGTCTGGGCCAGGGCGCGGAAGTGCCAGGCCGGTCGCCCGAAGAAATCGCGCTGCTCCACCACGGAAAGCTCGATAGTGGCCGCATTTACGGAGAATTTTGACCAGATGACCCGAAAGGAGAGGCGTTCGCCCGTATCGAAAGGAACGACGGCATTGTGCTCCGGCTTTTTATCCGCGGACTTAGGCGCGGGTCGCGCCGGGCGCCGCGTCTGGCCCGACGAAGCAAAGCACGCACCGAGAAAGAGAACGCCGAGGATTGCGAAAACGCGCTGCGATGACTGACTTCCGTTGCGAAGAAGCCCAAGCCATGGTTGCTTTACCTAATATCGCTCTGCGGGCCGCGCGATGATTCCGCAAGACAGCTTCCCGCCGCTTCGTCGAAAACATGCACATGAAGACTATCTAAAAAGTAGCGCTGGTGCCACGAAATCTCACGACCGTGGGCTCGTCGTCGATACGCTGTCTCGCTTGAATGGCCCTCAAGAATCAGGCACACTCCAGTTTTGATATTGCCTGGCGATATTGAATTCGGTGCGCCGGACGCAGGGGCGACAGGACCCGAGTTCGGAGAGGAACGCTTCGTCACCGATGCGGGTCCTAGTAACCGGAGGCGCCGGCTACATCGGCAGCGTCGTGGTGGAGGAACTGCTCGCCACGGGCGACGCCGCAATCGTCTATGACAATCTGAGCAAAGGGCATCGCGAAAGCGTCGCGCCCGGCGCCGAATTTATTCGCGGCGAACTGCTCGATAAAGGGACACTGCAGCAGGCGCTCCTGGAGCACAAGATCGAGGCCGTCATCCACATGGCGGCAGACTCATTAGTCGGAGAGTCGTTTCAGAATCCGGCAAAATATTACGCCAACAACGTAGTCGCCAGCCTTTCCCTGCTCGACGCCATGCGAGCAGCCCGCGTTCCGCGTATCGTGCTCTCTTCGACTGCGGCCGTCTACGGCGAGCCGGAAAAGCAGCCCATTGAGGAACACGACGCGACTTGCCCGACCAATCCTTATGGGGAAACGAAGCTGGCCCTTGAACGAGCCCTACATTGGTGCGAACAGGCGTATGGTCTGCGCTACGTCAGCCTGCGGTACTTCAATGCGGCGGGCGCTACACAGCGGTGCGGGGAGCTCCACGATCCTGAGACCCACCTGATTCCCATTATTCTGCAGGTCGCGACGGGCCAGCGACCGTATCTGGAGATTTTTGGGAACGACTACCCAACGCGCGACGGTACTTGCGTCCGGGACTACGTTCACGTCAGCGATCTTGCGCGTGCGCACGTGCTTGCGCTTCGGCTGCTATCTGAAAAGAGTGCCATTTTCAATCTGGGCTGCGGCGGAGGGTATACAGTCTTGGAAGTAGTCGAAGCAGCGCGCAAAGTGACTGGACACGCGATTCCCGTTCGCATGGCGCCCAGGCGGCCAGGCGATCCCGCCGTATTGGTTGCGAGCTCCGAGAAGATTCAGAAGGAGCTTGGCTGGGAGCCTCGCCAACAAGACTTACAGTCGATCATTGAGTCTGCATGGAACTGGACGCGCGAGCACTCGAGCCCGAGTAAATAAATAGGTAGGGCCGCTTTGCCAGAGGGATTTAGCGCGGGCGTGGCTGGGCGGCTTGCCGGTCGAGGTGATCAGCCAGTTCCGTAAGGCTATCGACCAGCAGATCGGGCGGGTAATTTGCGAGTTTCGTGCTCCCGAGGCCGTAGGAGACGCAGCAACACCACGTGCCGGCGTTGCGAGCCGTCTTCACATCAATTTCGGAATCGCCAACGAGCATAGCCTGCTTGGGAGCGGCGCCGAAATCTCGAAGCAAAACTTCCATTCCCGCGGGGTTGGGTTTTTTCGTGTCGAAGCTATTGCCGCCGTAGGTGTAGCGAAAGTAGGACGCCAACCCCAGGCCTTCGAGAATCTGCCGGCTGAAGCGCACGGGCTTGTTTGTGAGCACGGCCATGGGCATGCCGTCGAGCGCAGCCAGGCCTTCGCGCACGCCGGGGTAGGTAACCGTGTTGTCGAGCATGTGTTCGCGATAGTAAGAGAGGAAAAAAGCGAGGCCTTGCTCACATTCGTCACGGGTAGTGCCGGGCCCGAGCGCTTGCTCGATCAACCGCGACGCTCCCTGACCCACGTAGCTGAAAATCTGGTCGTGCGGCAGAGGCGAACGGCCCATCTCCTTGAGCGTGGCGTTTACAGAGAGGGCGAGATCGACGCCCGAGTCGATCAGCGTGCCATCCAGGTCGAAAACGAGGGCACGAACGTCGGCAAAAGGCGCGGGTTCGGGATTTTTGTCGGCGCGCATCGAAATGAAGAATTATTTTAGTCGAAAAAGCACGGCCGATGCCCCTCAAAATAGAGGGCGAGTTTCTTTGAATGATCATAGACGGGCTGTTAAGATGACTACTTTTCTTAACGCACCGGAGGCCGTCCTAGCTTATGGCAGAGATCTTTCCCTTTCACGCATACCGCTACAATCTCGAACGGGTGAAGCTTGGCGAGGTAGTTACGCAGCCTTACGACAAGATCACGCCGGCAATGCAGGAGCGCTACGCGGCGACAAATCCGTACAATCTGATCAGCGTAGAAAAAGGTAAACCTTCGCCGAAGGACTCCCCGGCAGATAGCGTCTACACGCGAGCGGAGCAGGCGCTGCGTAAATGGATTGGCGAGGGCGTAATGGTACGCGACTCCCGTCCCGGCATTTATGTTTATTTCCAGGAATATACGGTTCCGGGAAGTACGGAACGGCAGACCCGTAAGGGGTTCATCGCTCTGGGGCGCGTCGAGGACTATGCCGCTGGGGTCATCTTTCGGCATGAGCAGACGCTGGCCGGGCCTAAAGTCGATCGGCTCGAACTCTTGCGCCATACCCTCACCCATACCGGACAGCTTTTTATGCTTTATACCGACCCGCAGAGGCAGATCGATGCCATCCTCGATGAGGTGGCGTCACACGCGCGTCCGGAAGAGGCCAAGGACGAATACGCGCGTGGTGCACCGCATCTGGCCCGTATTCGATGAGCGGACAATTGCCAACGTGGTGCAGGCCATGACGGCGCAAAAACTGGTCATTGCCGATGGGCACCACCGTTACGAAACGGCCCTCGCTTATCGGGACGAGTGCCGCGCGAAGGGCAAAGGCGCCGGACGAAACGCTCCTTACGAAAAGGCCATGATGACGTTTTTTAATACGCGAGGCGAAGGGCTGCTGATTCTGCCGACGCATCGACTCGTTGCGAATTTGCCTTCGTTCAACCTCGACGCATTCCGCCGAAAGATCTCGCCGATCTTCGAGCAGGAGGACTATTCGTTTGGAAGCGAGGCCGCTCGCGCCGTGGCCTACGAGCGATTCCATCGCGATCTGCTGGCGAGCGGACAAGGCGGAAGGGCTTTCGGGATGTATGCCGACGGCGTTTTTACGCTGTTGCGCCTAAGGCAAGACGCGGACCTGGCGAAACTCATGCCGGGCGTATCGGCAGCGCAACGTAAGCTTGACGTGGTCCTATTGCATCGAGTCTTGATCGAGGATGGTCTGGGTATAACGGCCGCAGCCGTGACGGCCGAGCGAAATATCACCTACGAACGGGAGATTGGGGTGGCGTTGGATGCCGTGGATCGCAAGCAGGCACAGATCTGCTTCCTGCTCAATACGGTGGACGTCGACCAGGTGATGCAGATTGCCCTGGCCGGAGAAGTCCTGCCGCAGAAATCCACAGACTTCTATCCAAAACTGCTCAGCGGCCTGACGCTGTACAGAATGGATTAAGCTGACTTGTAGACCGACGGGTGATTTGAAACGCTAGTGACCAAAGCTGCTGATGGCTGCGGCTTCGGAGTCGTACACCTCGAATACCGTAAGCAGCTTGGTTACTTGCAGAATCTCCTGAAATTTCGATCCGAGATTGGAAAGCTTTAGCGAAGCGCCTTGAGTGCGCGCGCTATGGTGCGCGGCAACCAAGGCTCCGAGCCCAGCGCTATCGATATAGGTCACGTTGTCCATATTCAGCACGATCTTCTTCTTACCGGCGGCGAGCATTTTCTTTACTTGCTCGCGCAAGGCATTGCTCTCATCGCCGAGAACAACCCTCCCGTCAAGCCCAACCACACCGATGCCGTCAACGTCGCGCACATTAATCTTGAGTGCCATCTTTCGCTCTCCTTTAGTTAGTTAGTTTGTAGTTGGCTTGCCGGCGCTTTGAGCTGATTGAGGCACCATCGGACCGGACAGCTCAATAGTAATCCGAGCAAGACATATAATAGCCACACGTGGGGCAACGAAGCTTGCACTTATGAGCTTCCAGGCGTGCCGAACACACCGGGCAGAAGCTGGACGGATTCTCGCTGGTTTTGTCCATCTGTCCTGGTTCACGGCAAGACTCGGAGCCAACGGACTCATGACTTATTCGCCGGGATTGCACGAGAGATACGTATAGCATAGAAGCAGCAGAATGGGGAGTTGCGTTAGAAGTGCGGCCCGCTTGCAACCAGAGGGCGTCGGAAGTCATCTTCTTATGTAGGGAGATTCCTCAGGGTTCCAGGGCCATGGCTAAGCGAATGTACAACTTCCTATTTTTTGTAGCGCTGAGTCTTGGTGCAGCCGTATGCGCCTCGGGGCAAGTTCGCGGCGGTGGCATGCCGGTTCGTGGGATTTCGCCGCCGGCCCGCGCGGTTGCGCCGCAGGCCAGGGAGCCACAGTCCTTCGCGCGTGGGAACTCCGCTTCATCCGAATTTTGCACCGATACGGAGGGTCCCCGGCCTCGGTTTTGATTTCCCACATCTGGCGGCGATCAGCCGGCCGATTCGAGACCGCTTCGGCCGTGAGCACAGGCAGATTCTTCCATTCATTACGCCAGTTTTCGGCACGTTGCCGCTTTACTATCCATTCGATTCGGAGACGCCCGATTACTATGACGAGGCCGACCAACAGCCGCAGTTCCTCATGATGCCGCAGCAGCCGCAGGCGGCCGCGCTGCCTCCGAGGGAAGCCGCTCCCGTAGCTCCTCCGGCCGTTGCACAGTTCCCCGCCCCGCCCCCACCGGAGCTCGGGCAACTGATTCTGGTGCGCCGCGACGGCCAGGTTCTGCTGGCTGTGGCTTTCACCACGGTGCGCGGGCAGCTTACCTACATAACGCGGGAAGGCACGAGACGTTCATTCCCAGTAAGCGAACTGGACAAAACTGCTACGCGTGAAATGAACGATGCCAACGGCACGTCCGTTTCGCTTCCTGATTAACCTCAAAGTTAGCGGCTCAGGTTTTGGTCGAATCAAATGTTTCCGGCATGTAGAAGCCGGTATCGGGCAGGCCCGCGCGCTCAAATTGCACGGTCACGTGGTGAATGCCAAAAGTATTCGCCAGCCGCAAACGAATCTCCGTCAGAATCTTCTCGCTTTGCTCCATGTGCATATCGGGAATGCGAATGTGGCAAGAAAGCGCATGATCGTCGGCGCCCAGGGTCCAGATATGAATATCGTGCGCCTCCTGCACGCCCGAAACCTGCAAAATGGCATTCGCTACGTCGGGAAGACACATCTCTCGCGGCAAACCTTCAAGCAATATGTGCCCGGACTCCCGCAGGATCCCTATGCTGGACCACAAAACCAGGCCAGCGATAACGAAGCCGAGCGCTGGATCGAGCCACAATTTCCCAGTCATACCGATAACGACCGCGCCGGCCAGAATGCCGACATTGGAGAGCGCATCGCCAAGGTTGTGCACCAGTAGAGCGCGTAAGTTCAAATCCCTGCGGCCACGCACTAAACCCAGCGTGATGCCGCCGTTGATGACCAGCGCCAGTAGCGATAAGCCGATCATCCACTGCTCCTGTACCGCAACCGGGTGCCGAAATCGATCGAACGACTCCCAAAAGAGCCCTCCGGCCACCAGGAGCAACAAGATGGAGTTGGCAAACGCCGCAAGGACACCGGCGCGGCGATAACCGAAGGTTCTCTCGGCGTCCGCCGGTTGACAGGCCAAGTGCGCCGCAACCCAGGAGATAACGATGGTGGGCACGTCCGAGAGGTTATGGATCGCGTCACTCAAAAGCGCAACGGAATGACCTAGATAGCCACCCAGAAACTCGGCAGCGACCAGCGCCAGCGTGGCCAGGAGCGCCGCAGACAGAAATCCGCTGGCCGGCTTGGAATGCGAGTGCGCATGGGCGCCATGGTGCACGTGCATCACGACCATTCTACTTTAAGAGTTCCGACATGTGCACCGCGGTACCTCGCCCGCTGGGCCAATGCCCTGTGGCTCCGGTTTTCGGTATCACGTTCTAAGCAACGGGGTGTTGAAAGGCATTTGACTTCGCCGGAAAGGGGCGCCTACTATGCCCATTACCCTTGTGTTTACGAAGGTTTACCGGCCAAGGCGTTGTTTTGGCGCGAAGTATAGCGGCGCGATTCCAAGTCATTCTCCGATATGTCGGGCAAAGTAGCCAAACTCAGCTTCTGGGGCGTGCGCGGTTCCACTCCCACGGTGGACCGGGCCACGTGGCGCTATGGGGGAAACACTCCCTGCCTGGAATTGATCACGCCGGATGGCGGACGTCTGATCCTGGATTGCGGCACTGGCGTGCGCATCCTGGGAAATCGCTTAGCCGCGGCTGCGGACAAAACCATCGACGCGCAGATTTTAGTCACGCATTACCATTGGGACCATATCCAGGGCATCCCATTTTTTGCGCCGCTATATTCACCACAGAATAAGTTTCACTTTTACAGCTTTCGTTCGGAATTTCTGGGCCGGGAGAGCCTGAAACGCGTTTTTGAAGCGCAGATGGCCCACCCCTATTTCCCAGTGGACCTGAGCGCCATGTCGGCAACCCGCGATTTCACCGACATTGCCGGCGGGGATTGCTTCTCCATCGGAGACACACGCGTGACCGCCTGCTGGCTGAATCATCCGCAGGGTTGCCTCGGCTTTCGAATCGAGACTCCAGTGGGCACGATCGTCTACGCGACGGACAACGAACCGGGAAATCTGGAATACGACCGCAACCTGCGGCGCCTTGCGGAAGGCGCGGACGTCTTCGTGAATGATGCGCAATACACGCCCGAGCAACTGGAGACTCATCGCGGCTGGGGTCATTCGAGCTGGCGCGAAGGCGTGCGAATCGCTGAGAGTGCCGGCGTACGAAATCTGGTCCTCTTCCATCATGACCCGGACTCCTCCGACAAGACGGTAGACGGCGTCCTGCGCGATGCGCGCGGGAAATTTGAGAATACCTGGGCCGCTGCTGAAGGCATGGTCATGACGCTAGGGGAAGACCACACCGACGTGGTGATCCCAGCGGGACGAGACGGCCTGCGGCGAGAGGCGCACTTCCGAGCCCGGGTCACCGGCTTTACACAAGAGGGGAAGGCTTTTGAGGAAGAGACCGTAATCCGCGATCTGAGCCTGCACGGCGCCTTGATTTATCTGGATCACAGCCCCAAATTGCAATCCGAGCTGCAGGTGATGATGGAAAATCCTGGCAATGGCGATAGCCAGCGGCTGGCGCTGCGGGGATACGTGGTTCGCATCGAACCCGGACCGGAGAAGGATCAGGTCGGCGTCGGGATTGTCTTTACGGAGTAGATGACGCACACTGATTGCGCCATCCATGAGTCCCAGCGAAACGCGGTCGACGCGCAAACTGATCCGAGTGCTGATTGCTCAGGCTCCGCTGGCACTTAAAAACTTCCGGCTTTATTTCACCAACCTTTATCGGCGCAAAATTCTGCGGACGAATATCGTGGCGCCGTACGCGCTCATCTTTTACGCCACGCACAAATGCAATCTCGCTTGCAGCTATTGCACCCAGAAAGAGCCTGACGTCTTCAGCGACGAGTTGTCGACGAGCGATACGCTGCGCCTGCTGCGCGTGATTCGCCGCGAAACGGATTCCATTGTGTTTACCGGCGGCGAGCCTACCCTGCGCCCAGATATCGAGGAGTTGGTCGCCGTGGCTCGCCAGAGTCTGCGATTTCGTTCGGTGATGCTCATCACCAACGGAACCCTGCTGGACCGGCGGCTGAGCCTTTTCGAGAACCTGACCGGCCTGGTGATCAGCCTGGACGCGCTGACCATGGACCCCACAAATGCATTGTCGAAGCCTGCGGCCCTGCCAAAAGTGATGGAGAATATCGCGCTGGCCAGGGCGCGCATGCCAGATCCGCGAAACATCACCATCAGCACAGTAATCGAAGAGTGGAATATCGGCGAGATCGAACGCATTCTGGACTGGGCCGGCGAGCAGGGCTTCGTCTTCGCGACGCAAAGCGCGCTCAAGGAAAAACTTCCCAATCTTCGCTTGATCGAAAATCAACGTTACCTGGACCTCGTTCGCAAAATCATCGAGAGGCGCAAGCAGAATATTCAGCCCATTAATGGCACGCCGCGCTCGATCGAGACGCTCTTGCGCTTCGGCGATTTTCAGTGCTTCCCCACGATGTTTCCGCGAGTCTACCCGAATGGAGACGTTTTCTATCCCTGTGAGCCGCTGCGGAAGATTGGAGGCAACCTCCTGCGCGAAGGTTCGCTGGCCAAGGTCTTCGCGCGAGGAAGAAAGCTCCACGGCGACATTCCCGCCTGCCATGGAATCTGCCACTTATTCGGCAATGTGGTTTCGCATTACTACACCAACGATTTTTGGCGCCTGGCAGGCGAGTATATCCGCTAGCGAACGCTTCTGAAGAACCGCGATTTTGCGGGCGCTCCGCAAGCGGCGGCTGTATGAGTCTGTGGCTGGCGCTACGGATGAAGAGAGAGAGAGATTCCGTACGCGGCGGTCGCTGGATTATACAGAGGCGCCAAAGTTACAAATCGAGCCTTGGGCACGTAAAACTGCGAGTGGTGATGGTAGACGTATCCCCCAATCGTATAGCCAATCACTGAACCGACCAGAGCGTCAGAAGGAAAATGGTCCTGTCCGGTAACGCGCGCGATGCTCACGCCCGAGGCTATACCGTACAGCAGAACGTGCAGCCAGGGATGGCCGGGAGTCTCCTCAACCATCACTCGCGCGAGAGCCCACGTAGCAGCTGCATGGCCCGAGGGAAACGAACCGTTATAGGTATAGATATCGCTGTCATCAGGCCAGAATTTGCCCGTTCCGGGCGGAACAAACGGGCGCTGGCGATTCGTAGCCAGCTTCAGCGATTCCACAACGAGGGTAGCATCCGCCACCGCTTCCAAGGACAGCATCCCGGCTTCGCGTGGCCCTTCCTTGTGTTCCAGCCGTCCGATCGCGTAGGTGAGCGCCGCAGCGCCGACTAAAACATACCCGGAGCCGACATGCGTAAAATCATTGCTGGCACGGATGCGCGTCGGGGACGGACCGAGCGCGTTCATAGCCGATACGTCATACTCGAACGCTAGCGCCGTCGCACCGGCCATGGGCAGGAGCCAGAGCAATTTCCGGCCGCGAAGACGCGCCGGCGCAGTCCAGATTCCCGCCTGGTCATGCAGGACGTCTTTGAGGCACCCGACCGGCGAAGCCAAATCACAGGCAGTCTGGGTAGATCGAGTAACACCAGGGCCGATATTCTCGGGCGCTTGAGCTTCTCCTGGCACGGATAATGACGAACTCTCCGCCACGGGGCGGGATGAGCTCGATCCAGAATCTACCGACGGAGAATCGTCAAATGTTGCAGGACCCTGAGCCGCAATCGAGGGACAGAAACCGACAACAAACGTCCCTAACAACAGCCCACAAATGCGGAGGCAAGGCAGCTTAAAGATTGTTTTCACAATGACTCGTGTGCGTATGGATTTTAGAACAAAACGCCAGGTCCGAAGGCCTAGAGAGGGTGGGCGCCGTTCAAAGGCCGCTACATCACAATAACATATGGCATTACGAAGCGCTTGTTAGCGGCCGCAGTCAACGCAACACGGGCAGTTCGCGATAGAGCTGGCTGCGTAGTGTTTCATCCGCCACCCTTGCCAGGTGCTCGGCAAAGCTGCCTTCATAGAGGAACTCCGTCGCGGAGTGATTGCAATCCAGCCGAAGCCGCCAGACCGCGTCGGCAGGTTCGACAGTTAGCGCCCGGATCTGAATCATGGGCAGTTCCAGCAAGACCTGCAGAGCGGGGTTCAACACCCACAAACGATCCGGACCGATAAAGAGCTTGGCGGGACGCAGCGTTCCAGCGCCATCGAGGTAACGACCGCCATCCACGACGATCAGTGCCCCCAACTGCCTGGCGCGCTCGTCGATTGAAAAGTCGGCGCGTTTCGGCGCCAAAGCTAATGCCAACAGCAGCAGCACGGCGCCTGTGACGAGAAGTCCAAGGTGATGTCCACCCGCCGCTCCCCGCGCTACTACGGCTATGCCCGCGAGGCCCGTGATAAGGCGACCACAATTCCACGCCCGTTTGTGCCGCCGTAGCCGGTTCGTTTTCGGAATAATGAGGACCAGCGCGAAAATCACCCAGAGCGCACTGCGGCGCAATCGTGCCAGTCCCGCACGCAATGGAGCGATTCTGGAATCCTCAGTCATAAGGAACGATGACTCATCTTCGATTGGAGTTCGTGGGATGTCAAATCCCGGCGGGAGAGCAAACCTGAAAAAGACGCCTGCGATAGGCGCTATTCCTTGTAGGGATAATAAAAATGACGCGATTCGGGGAATGCCGATGCGCCTGGGCTACAATATCGATGCATCAAAACAAGTGCCATGGCAGAAACGGCGACTCCACCAGAACTGCGCGGACCTCGCGATGAAGATAAGCGCCTCGGCTTGCGGAATACCCTGCGGGCGCTGCGCCACCGAAATTTTCAACTGTTCTTCAGCGGGCAGCTCGTCTCCCTGGTGGGCACCTGGATGCAAAACATCGCCCAGGACTGGCTCGTCTATCGACTGACCGGTTCTTCGCTGTTGCTGGGTGTGGTCGGCTTTGTCAGCCAAATTCCCATTTTCCTGCTGGCTCCTGTGGCCGGCATCGTAGCCGATCGTTGGAATCGCCACCGCATCATCATCGCCACGCAAACTACTTCCATGCTGTTGGCGCTGACTCTTGCCGGGCTGACGCTCGGGGGGGTGATTCGCGTCTGGGAGATCATGGTGTTGTCGTCCCTCCTGGGGGTAGTGAACGCCTTCGACATTCCCGCCCGTCAATCTTTCCTGATCGAGATGGTTGGGCGCGACGACCTATTGAACGCCATCGCGTTAAACTCCTCCATGTTCAATAGCGCGCGTATTATCGGGCCGGCGATTGCAGGGATACTGGTGGCGTCCGTTGGTGAGGGCTGGTGTTTTTTCGCCAATGGCGTCAGTTACATCGCAGTCATCGCCGGGCTGCTTTCCATGCGCCTGACGCGCCAAGTGACGCTGCAGAAGCATGGATCGGCACTGGAAAATATGGTCGAGGGGTTTCGCTTCGCGCGCCACACCGCCCCGGTGCGGGCTCTACTGATTCTGGTCGGCTTTGTAAGTCTCGCAGCGATGCCCTATACCGTGCTGATGCCCATTTTTGCGGGTCGCGTTTTGCATGGCGGAGCGCGTGAACTGGGATTGTTAATGGGCGCAACCGGCGTTGGGGCCTTGTTCGGCGCTTTGACGCTCGCGTCCAAAAGAGGAGTGACGGGGCTGGGGCGCTGGGTGTGGGTGGCCGCGACAACTTTTGGGGCGAGCCTTGTACTCTTTTCACTGTCGCGGCATCTGTGGCTATCGGTGGCTCTCCTGGTGCCGGCAGGATTCGGAATGATGCTTCAGATGGGATCGGTGAATACGCTTTTGCAAGTCATGGTGCCCGATCGCCTGCGAGGACGCGTGATGTCGCTGTACTCTATGATGTTCATCGGAGTGGGACCCATTGGCGCGCTGCTCGGCGGCTTGGCAGCGGCAAAGTTCGGGGCGCCATGGACGGTGGCCATCGGTGGATGCACATGCATTGCTGCGGGCGCCATTTTCGCGCGGCTTTTGCCGGCGATGCGCGGTGAGGCCCGGGAATTGATCCTTGCGCAGGGTGTCGGCAGCGGCGACCCCCCGGGGCAATTGCGAATACCACATCCTTAAGGGCTGCGTAAGTGCCCGCCCACCAGAATGGGACGAGCAAACACAACACCACACGAGGAGCAAACAGATATGCAGATCGCAATCATCGGCCTTGGGAGAATGGGCGCAAATATGGTTCGCCGCCTGCTTAGAGCGAAGCATGACTGCGTGGCTTTTGATCGCCACCCGGAAAACGTCGCGAAGGTGGCAAAAGACGGAGCCAAAGGAGCAACGTCACTCGAAGATATCATTCAGAAATTAACGCCACCCCGCGCGATCTGGCTGATGGTTCCAGCCGGAGGAGTTGACGCCACCATCGACCAGCTTGTCCCCAAGCTGCAGCGCGGAGACATCCTGATCGATGGCGGAAATTCTTATTACATCGACGATATACGGCGCGCGAAGCAACTCCAGCAGCGCGGAATTCATTACGTGGATGTGGGCACGAGCGGCGGCGTGTGGGGACTGGAGCGCGGCTATTGCCAGATGATCGGTGGACCGCGCGAGATTGTGGAACATCTGGACCCGATCTTCAAAGCGCTCGCGCCGGGCCGAGGCGATGCGCCGCGAACCGCAGGACGCGAGAAGATCGACGGCACCGCCGAGGAGGGCTACCTTTACTGCGGCCCCTCGGGCGCCGGCCATTTCGTAAAAATGGTGCATAACGGGATTGAGTACGGTCTCATGGCCGCATACGCCGAGGGCTTGAATATTTTGAAGCACGCCAACGTGGGTAAGACCGCAAATCGCACCGACGCGGAAACCGCTCCACTGCGCGACCCCGAACACTATAGCTATGACTTTAATCTCGCTGACGTAACCGAGGTCTGGCGGCGCGGCAGCGTGGTTGCTTCCTGGCTGCTGGATCTGACCGCCAGCGCCCTGATCAAGAAACCCGATCTCGCGGGTTTCTCGGGTCGCGTCTCGGATTCCGGGGAGGGGCGATGGACGATTCTGGCGGCGGTGGAGGAAGGCGCACCCGCACCGGTGTTGAGCGCAGCTCTTTACGAGCGGTTCACATCCCGGGGCGAGAGCGACTTTGCGAATAAACTGCTTTCGGCCATGCGCTTTGAGTTCGGCGGGCACGTCGAAAAAACCTGAGAACACAACAAGCACGTACGGAAAGCAGAGAGCGAGCCTGATCTTCCCGCGAATCCACAGAGAAGCTGCATCAGGGCAAAGGAGTTCGTGATGAGCGCCACCTTTACAACCAATGTTACCGAGCCGCGCCGTGCAGCCAAAGATGCCGCACGCTCCGATGCCTTGGTCTTTTTTGGCGCGACCGGCGACCTCGCATACAAGCAGATCTTCCCTTCGCTGCAACAGATGATCAAGCGCGGCAATCTCAACGTGCCGGTGATCGGCGTGGCCAAAGCGGGATGGTCGCTCGAGCAGTTTCGAGCCCGCGCGCAGGACAGCCTCGCGAAGCACGGCGGCGTGGATCAGGCCGCTTTCTCCAAATTATTGGAATTGCTGAAGTATATTGACGGCGACTACCACGATCCGGCCACGTTCACGAAGCTTCGCGAGCTTCTCGGCAAGGCGCAACTTCCGACGCATTATCTGGCCATTCCCCCCAGTTTTTTCGAGATTGTGGTGAAAGGCCTTCAGGATTCGGCATGTTCAAAAAATGCGCGCGTCGTCGTGGAAAAGCCGTTCGGCCGGGACCTTGCTTCGGCACAGGAGCTCGACGCCACCCTTCATGCGGCCTTTCCCGAATCTTCGATTTTTCGCATCGACCATTACTTGGGGAAGGAAGAGGTTGAGAACCTGCTTTTCTTTCGATTTGCGAATACCTTTCTCGAGCCGATCTGGAATCGCAATTACGTGCAATGCGTGCAGATCACCATGGCGGAATCATTCGGCGTTGCCGGACGGGGCAAATTCTACGAGGAAGCTGGCGCGATCCGCGACGTGGTGCAAAATCATCTCCTGCAGGTAGTCGGCTTTCTGACCATGGAGCCGCCCACGAACATGTACCCGGAATCGCTGCGTGACGAGCAGGTCAGAGTGTTTCGCACGATTCCTCCCATTCAGCCGGAAAACGTGGTGCGCGGGCAATTTGAAGGCTATCGAAAGATTCCCGATGTCTCTCCGGATTCACAAGTGGAGACGTTTGCCGCTTTGCGCCTCGAAGTGGATTCCTGGCGCTGGGACGGCGTTCCTTTCCTCCTGCGCACCGGTAAATGTTTGCCCCTCACCGCAACAGAGGTTCTCGTCAAACTCAAGCAGCCTCCCCTTCGGCGATTTCCGGGGCAGAACAACTATTTCCGCTTTCGCCTCGGTCCCGATCTCTCTATAAATCTGGGCGCGCGAATCAAGCGACCCGGCGCGGACCTGGCGTCCATGCCGGTCGAACTCTCCGCCGTACATCTTGATCTCAGTGCGGAGCTGCTGCCGTACGAACGCCTGCTTACGGACGCGATGCGCGGCGATCCGCTCCTCTTTGTGCGAAAGGACGCGGTCGAAGCCGCATGGGCGATTGTGGACCCCATTCTGGGTCCACATGCGCCGCCGCTCTATCAATATCCGCGCGGAAGCTGGGGCCCTCCGGAAGCCGATCGTCTGGCCCAGGACGTTGGCGGGTGGCATAATCCTGAGCCCTCAACGGAGTCTGGCACATCACACCATATGTGGAAGTACGACGAACATGAAGACAGCGGCAAGGATGGCGCCTAGCCCAGTCGCGGCTCAAGCTGAGGAGACTGGATTTGTATTTGCCGCCGCCGCATTCGCGGCGCTTGGCGGGCTCCTCTTTGGTTACGACACCGGAGTTATTTCCGGCGCCCTTGTTTTCATTCGCACACAGTTTGGCCTCTCCACCTTCCAGCAGGAGCTTGTGGTGAGTGTGGTGTTGGTGGGAGCGGCGACGGGAGCTCTCACCGGTGGCCGGTTAGCGGACCTTTTCGGCCGCAGGTTCATGCTGATCATTACAGCGCTGATTTTCGTTGCTGGCGCGATTGTCTGTGCCGGGGCGCCGTCATTGAACTTCCTGGTGATCGGCCGCTTGATTGTTGGGCTGGGAATTGGCTTCGCTACCAGCACCGTGCCCATCTACATCTCCGAAGTATCCCCACCCCAGGCGCGTGGCTGGCAGGTCTCGCTATTTCAGCTGGCCATCACCATCGGTATCCTTGCCGCGTATGTAGTCGATTACATCTACACGCAAAGTGGCGGCTGGCGCTGGATGCTGGGGTTAGCGGTGGTTCCCGGCGCAATCCTCGGGCTGGGAATGATTGGCATGCCAGAAAGTCCGCGCTGGCTTGCCGAACATGGCCACTCGGACCGTGCCCGGCAGGTATTGGCCCGAGTTCGCGGAACAGAAAACGTCGAGCCGGAATGGCTGGAGATCCAGCAGACTCTGGCTCGTGGGGGCGAGCGGGGCCGCTTCGCTGACTTGTTTAGTCCATCGACGCGAACCGCGCTCATGATCGGGGTTGGCTTGGCGATTTTTCAGCAAGTCACCGGCATTAATACCGTCATTTACTACGCGCCGCTGATCGTGCGGTCGGCGGGAATCCCTACCGCTTCGGGAGCCATTCTGGCAACGGCGGGCATCGGCTTAGTCAACGTGCTCATGACCATCGTCGCCATGTGGTTGATTGACCGCATGGGACGACGCCCCCTTTTGCTCATTGGAATCGGGGGGATGATCGTCAGCCTGGCTGTGCTTGGCTTCGTCTTTCGGGGGCCGGCCGGCGGCACGCTGGCTTGGTTGGCCGTGATCACGCTAATGGTTTACGTCGCCTCGTTCGCCATCAGCCTCGGCCCCATTTTCTGGCTGCTGATTGCGGAGATTTATCCGCTACGCATCCGAGGCATCGCCGAAGGCACAGCGGCTGGCGTGAACTGGGCCTTTAATTTCCTGGTGTCGTTTACTTTCCTGACGCTGCTGGAGTCGTTAGGCGCGAGCTTGACCTTCTGGCTCTATGCCGTGCTGGCAATCGCCTCGTGGTTGTTCTCTTATTATCTGGTCCCTGAGACCAAGGGACGCACGCTCGAAGAGATCGAGCAATCGTTCCGGCAAAGCCACGCAGCTTAAACCGGCAGCTTGGGAGCCTCCGCTACCCGAGCAGGTCCGCAACCCCGCAAAAAAGATCTGCTGGATCCCTACTTCTCGACGACGCCGCAGGCGATCCGGTCTCCCGAATTACCAGCAGGGTCGGTCTTATAATCATCGGGACCGGCATGGACGACCAGCGCAGTACCCCCCTGATGGAAGAGCGAATTGGCTCCGTCGGCGAGGGTCACCTTGTCCGCCGCGATTGTGGCTTTACCTTTCCCGTTTTTGTCGACGGTGAAATTGGGAAGGTCACCGGCGTGCGGCCCCGCGGGGTTATCCTTGCCGTGCATTTTCATTTCCGGGTTGAAATGCCCGCCCGCAGAAGCAAAGGCTGGCCCTTCGCACTTTCCCACATTATGGACGTGAATGGCGTGCGTGCCCGCGGGAAGATTCGTAATTGTCACGTTAATCCGGACGCCCTTACCCGTCTTCGTCAGCGTAGCTGTGCCAACTTTTTCTCCCTTTGCGTTGGCGAGGTCGGCGTGCGCCTTCGTAGTCTGTGGGAATGCCGGGGCGGCAATCAATAGAGTTCCGACAAGTAATATGCTTCGCAATGACATGGCAATGGCCTCCGTTTCGATCTAGTTATACCTGTGCAGCCGGGCGAAAAGCAATCGCGGGCCGACTGTATCAGAATGGATCAGCTGGGGCTATCGTGAGCACTTGGCACGCTGCGAAACGAAGTGAATCCAAAATGACCCTGGCAAGTGTATGCTTGGAATTTCGCGGGTGAGTCGAGATTTTCGGTCGACTGATCCGCGATGCTTCACATAGCTATACTGATCGACTGGAATTCACTCTATACGAGCGGAGGGACCGCATGATTGTTGGTATCCCCCGAGAAACTTTTCCCGGGGAACGGCGCGTAGCTATGGCGCCCAGCGTTATTCCTACTTTGGCAAAAAGCGGACTCGACGTCATCGTAGAGGCCGGCGCTGGGGCAGAAGCCGGATATCCCGATCGAGAGTTCGCGGCCAAGGGAGCGAAGATCGTGGCGGCACGTTCCGATCTGTTTGCCGCGGCCGATGTAGTCGTCCAGGTGCTCTGCTACGGTTCGAACGATAAGACCGGGCAAGCCGATGTTCCCCTGCTGCGTAGCGGCCAGGTGCTTATCGGATTTCTACGGCCGCTTTGGCGCAATTGGACCGCTGCAGGAGATTGCCGCAAAAGGCGTGACCTCATTTGCCGTGGAATTGGTGCCGCGCAGCACGCGCGCTCAAAGTATGGACGCCCTCTCTTCCATGGGTACGATCTGTGGGTACAAAGCCGTTTTGATCGCAGCAGACACGTTGCCGCGCATCTTCCCCATGCTTACAACTGCGGCGGGCACGATCACTCCGGGGAGGGTCTTGATCATCGGCGCGGGCGTTGCCGGTCTGCAGGCTATTGCCACGTCGCGCCGGCTGGGAGCCGTCACTTCTGCTTACGACTTGCGTCCCGCGGCGAAAGAGCAGGTGCAAAGCCTGGGGGGCCGTTTTGTGGAGCTGCCGATCGAGGCGAAGGACGCCGAAGACACTCGCGGATACGCAAAGGCGCAGGACGAGAACTTCTATAAGCGGCAACGCGAACTGCTCGGAAAAGTGGTGGCGGAAAATGACGTCGTGATCACAGCGGCAGTCATTCCGGGCAAGAAATCGCCTCTGCTGGTGACCGCGGAGATGGTCAAAGGCATGGCGCCCGGCTCTGTAATTGTCGACCTAGCGGCGGAACGCGGCGGCAACTGCGAGCTTACGCGGCCCGGAGAAAAGATCGTGGAACATGGCGTGACCATTATCGGTTGGTTCAACCTGGCCAGCTCGGTCCCCTACCACGCCAGCCAGATGTACGCCCGCAACGTCAGCGCATTTCTTATGCACCTGATGAAGGATGGCAAGCTCCGGCTCGACACCAATGATGAGATCATCCGCGAAACGTTAGTAACCCACAGCGGCGAAGTAGTGAACAAGAGAGTGCGGGAATTCTTTTCGTTGCCGGCTGCCGCCGGAAACCAGGAGGGTGGTTGATCATGAAGCTAGACCTGCTGACCAGCCTGTACGTTTTCATGCTGGCGGGCTTTATCGGCTTCGAATTTATTCGGCGGATCACGCCGCTGCTTCACACGCCGCTGATGTCTCTGACCAATGCGCTGGACGCGATCGCCGTCGTTGGCGCCATCCTGCTGGCGGGGGAACATAAGGGTACATTTACAACCACATTGGGCGTGATTGCGATTGTCGCGGCCACCAGCAATGCCGTGGGTGGCTTTTTGATTACCGACCGTATGCTCCGGATGTTCAAGGCGAGCGGCGCAAAGAAATCATGAATATTGTGCCGGCGACTTCGTACATTATTGAGTCCACCTACCTGATCGCCACCGCTCTTTTTATTCTTTCCTTGAGATGGATGAGCTCGCCGGTTACGGCGCGCCGCGGCGTGCGCGCCGGAGAGGCTGGAATGGTTCTGGCCAGTCGCCGGGACGCTGCTCAGCCAGGACATCGTGGACTACAGGTGGGTAGCTATCGCGTTGGTGCTTGGTGCGATTATTGGCATACCCCTAGGCTCAGTGCAGATGACCGCCGTCCCGCAGAGAACGGCGCTCAGCCATGCCTTCGGCGCCCTTTGCGTGACCCTGGTCGGCACAGCCGAGTTTTACCTGCGCGCGCCCGCGGTACCCCGCTTTATGATGGCCGTACTCTCTCTGGAGGTCATTCTCGGAGCACTCACCTTTACGGGCAGCCTGATGGCAGCCGGCAAGCTGCAGGAAGTCCTGCCGCAGCGGCCGATTACTTACAAGGGGCAGAATCTCGTAAATTTATCGCTGTTGGCGGTCGCCATTGCCGTTGCGGTTGCTCTGGTCGTTCATCCGGAGATGGTGAAACTATTTCCATTGATCGTGGCTATTCCGCTGATTTTCGGAGTGCTCATGATCGTGCCCATCGGCGGGGCGGATATGCCCACGGTTATATCTCTTTTGAATTCGTACGCCGGGCTGTCCGCCGCTGCCATGGGTTTTGTGCTCGACAGCAAACTGCTGATCATTGCCGGCGCGCTTGACGGCGCCTCCGGATTCATTCTTTCCGTCAATATGTCGAAAGCGATGAACCGATCGTTTTCGAATGTGCTCTTCGGCGCGTTTGGGCAGGAGCAGGTCGGCGCCGTGGCCCAGACCGAGGCCCGACCGGTGCGCAGCGCAACGGCCGAGGAAGCAGCCGCCATTCTCGGTTCGGCAAATAAAGTCGTCATCGTGCCCGGCTACGGAATGGCTGTAGCCCAGGCTCAGCACAAAGTCCGAGAGCTTTACGATGCTTTGAGCAAGCGCGGCATAGACGTCAAGTTTGGCATCCATCCCGTCGCGGGAAGAATGCCTGGGCACATGAATGTGTTGCTCGCCGAAGCGGATATTCCTTATGACAAGTTGCTGGATATGGATGTCGTCAATGGCGATTTTCCGCAGACCGACGTGGCGCTGGTGATCGGCGCTAACGATGTTACAAATCCCGCCGCGCGCAACGAAACGGGCAGTCCCATTTATGGAATGCCCATCCTTGATGTCGACAAAGCTCGCACGGTTATGGTCATCAAACGCGGTATGAGTCCAGGCTTTGCAGGCATCGATAACCCGCTCTACTACCTCGATCGGACTTTGATGCTCTTCGGGGATGCCAAGGCTTTTGTTGGAGATATCGTGCGCGAGTTGGGCGGCGCACACCATTGATCGCAGGTGCGGCCCTATCTCCAGTGCCTGCATCGAGAACCGTGGCTTCGTCTTCGCTGTTGCGACGCTTGGTTCTGTCCAAAACGACAGCGGCTACCGCACGAAATGACCGCGCGGCGACGCCTTGTTCGTTTTGGAACAGAGCGGACTAAATTGACACCTGTTCTATTCCCCCCTCACATCCGCACTTCGTAACTGACTGATTCCATGAAGTTGAACGCATCCGCGTATGGTGAGCCGTGTGCTCAAACAAGAGCCCAATGGCCCTCGAACGAAATCAAAAAGGAAAAAGGTAAGATCGGGTGCGCATCTTCGACCAAATCTATCCACAAGACTTGGACCGGCGCGAGCTGCAGTTGGCGCTGCTCGCCTGCTCGACAATCTTAATCCTGAGCGCGGGAATCGTCCTGCTGATGTATCCGGTCGTTTTTTCTTATACGAATCCGTTGGTGAATAGTCCGCTGGGGCATTTTGTACTGCGAAACGCGTTTTATGGGTTTTGCGGCCTATCCGCATTGCTCGCGGCGTACATTGTGGATCGCCAGATTACGATTCTGAGCCTTCGACGGCAAATTGCCGAGGACCGCAGGAGAGCCGTGGAGACTAAAATCCAATCCAGCACGGAACTGCTGAACGCTATACCGAACCTGGCCTCATTCAAAGATCGCCTAGCGATGGAATTCCGCCGGGCAACGGCATCGGCGCAGGCTTTAACCGTGCTGATCGTTATCGCGAAATTGCCGGAGGATGTCTCCTCCACGCCCCTTGCTATATCTCTGCTCGGCGATGTTGCAACTGCAATTTCTCGCAAGCTGCGGGGAGAAGACTCCATCTATCTTCTCCGGCCGGATTGCTTCGGGACGATCCTACCCACCGTTACCCGCGCCATTGCAGAAAAAGTATTGGCCCGCGTTGCGGAGGGTTTAGCCGACGCAGCAGGCGCAAGCCACTGCTTTTCCTACACAATTAGAATCGTGAACTATCCGGAAGACGCGTCGAGCGCCCACGAACTTCAAGAATCTGTATTTGCACTTCTGCCGGCGGAAGACTATATGCGGTCAATGGCCGAAGAAACCCAGTGAGTGTCGCGAGCCTTCAGGTTGCCTCTAGAGAAATTGTCGAGCGCATTCCCACATATCGGTAACAAGAGTCCCGGCTGCCACAGGTTTGGCCATCGCCGCTGACTGCCCCGCCCATACTTGCATGCGGTGATAGTCATTTGCTGTTGCGCCTGCTTGCTTCATCGGCGCCGTTAGTCCGCGTTGCACGGGATATGGAGCTGGAGCAGGGGCGCCCTGCGACGCAGCTGCTTTTACAAAATTGGTGGCCACGGCCCGTCCCAGCCGTCCGGTGAACGCGCGGGTTAGGGTGGTGTTTTCGGGTTCGAGTCGATCCAAAGCGTCAGCCCAGGCGTGATGAGTCTTTGCTTCGGGACACCGCAAGAACGCAGTGCCAACCATTGCTGCGCTGGCCCCCAAGATCAGGGCGGCCGCGACGCCTCGCCCATCGCCGATTCCGCCCGCAGCGATGATCGGCACATCGATGTGATCCGCGAGGCGCGGAAGCAGCGCAAAGAGTCCTACGGATTGACGCTCGGCCGCCGCGGGATCGAATGACCCTCGATGCCCTCCGGCCTCATACCCTTGGGCTATGATCGCATCCGCCCCTGCCGCTTGCGCGCGTCTCGCCTCGGCGAGTGTGGTCGCCGTGGCAAACCATGCGGTACCGCTCTCCTTAAACCGGGCGACAAGTTCCGGCGGGAATAGTCCCATGATTGACGAAACTGCCGTCGGTCGCTCTTCGAGGAACGCTTCACATTGGGCACGGAAATCGGGGGGCAGAGCGTCGCCCGCCGTCGGCGCCGGTGGTGGTCCCCAGGTGGTGAGGAACGCTCTCATGGCCGCCTCGGCGGCAGGGTCGCGGCTCGGCGATGGATCAGGTATCCAGGTATTCATCTGGAACGGGCCGCTGCTCTTGGATCTGAACTCCTGCACCCATGCGTGGATCGCCGGCGGTTCGCTCATTAATGCGCCTAGCGCGCCCATGCTGCCGGCATTGGCCAGTGCGATCGATAGAGTCGCGGGGCATGCGCCCGCCATCGGAGCCAGCAATATCGGGAGTTTCAAGCCATATTTCGCGCAAAATGCCTCGGAGCGCTGGAGAGGGCTGGACCTGTTTGACATGTCGTAGCGACTTTCCGCCCAGTGATTCCGGCGGCCCCGTCAATTGGATGTCGTTTCCCGGGGGCAGTCACAAATGCGCTTTCGAAGCTGGCGCTGAATATCGAAAGGCGATGCGATTCGTGCCAGATCCACTGGATTGGCTGATCGTTGCAAACACCTACCCCTCAAATAGAATTACTTCCCATTTTGAGACCAAGATTTGCTAATATTCGCCGAATCGGCGCCCTGTTTGTAAGCCTTTAGGGCATAGCCGAAATCAGTGGCCCGAATTAGGAAATTTATAGCGACAAGGAGATCAGTGTATGGCCAAACCGGATCGTACGAAGTCGATCGAAGAAGCTCTAGCACATGTTGACGCAAGTCGGCGTGGATTCCTCAAGGGTCTGCTCCTCGGCTCAGCGGCCTTAGCAGCGCTGCCATTGCTGAAGTCGGACGCATTGGCACAGGGCGGAGAAGGGGACGAAGGCAAAGGCAAAGGGGAAGAAGGCAAGGGCAAAGGTAAGGGCAAGGGAAAGAAGGGCAAGGGCGAAGGTGGCGACGAAGGTAAAGGCAAGGGCGACAACTAGCTCTAACCCTGCTTTTGGTTTTCTCAACTCCGAATGGGTCTCATAGGTTGGTGGCCGGGTAACGGAGGTTACCCGGCCGCCCTCTCCTAAATTTTGTACCTGCAGATGGATAATCCCGCACTTAATCCTTCAGTCCGCTTGTCTCCGGTCGAGAATGGCTATTTGGCCTACGATCCTGTCGCCGACCGGTTGCATGAGCTGAACCCGGTTGGCGCACTCATCGTGGAACTATGCGACGGCAGCAGAACCGTAGAAGAGGTCCGGGAGCTCGTAAAGCCCGCTCTGCCCGAAGGCGCTGCCGAGGAAGTCGACCGCTGGATCGAAGAAGGCATAAAAGTCGGCTTGTTCACGCAGGGTAGTCATTCCACGGACCGCCAGGAGCTTTCAGCGGAGGAGTTGACGAAGCTGGCCAAACGCTTGCGACGCAGTGGACAGATCCAGACGGCCTATCTTTGTCAGCGCCGCGCGACGGAACTGATTCCGAACAATTCGCACGCCTGGGGCGTGCTCGGAGAATTAGCCCACATCCTCGGGCACCGCGATCAAACGCGCGCTGCCTACGAGAAATATCTCGAGCTCGAGCCCGATGATGAGGAAACCAAGCTCTTGCTGGTTGCGTTGAGAGACGAACCGCCGCCGCCGCGAGCGCCGGATGAATGTATCCAGCAGCTTTACCAAAGATTCTCGTCCTTCTACGAATTTAACGTTTGCGAAGAGTTGGCCTACGAGGGGCCCCAGCGCCTTTACGAGCTGATCAAGGCGGTCCTCGGAGACCGGCAGGGGCTGGTGGCAGTCGATCTTGGTTGCGGATCGGGACTCGCAGGATCACAGATGAAGGCTTTGGCGGCCCGCATGACCGGCGTGGACCTTTCGCCGGAGATGATCGAACTTGCCCGGGCACGTAATATTTATGACCAGCTCGAAGTTGCCGAAATCACTCGCTGGCTCGCGGGGAACGACGACCACTTCGATCTCATTGTGGCATGTGACTGTCTGATCTATTTCGGCGATCTGCGCCAGGTCGTAATCCCTTCAGCCAAGAAACTTGAGCGCGATAGTGTGCTCGCCTTTACCGTCGAGCGTGGCGATCAGTATCCGTTCCGGCTCACCGATTCGGGACGTTATACACATCACGCCCAGCATATCCGCGAGGTCGCTGCTGAAGCCGGACTGCACGTCGCACGTTTGGAGGAAGCATTCCTGCGCATGGAGTATGGCGCCGAAGTCACAGGGCTATTTGTAGTCCTCAAGAACGAAGGCTAATCCCCGCGCAAGACAAACGTTGCGCACAGGGCTGACGACCTGCCTGTGCCCCGAATAATCGGCTTACATTACGCAACTTGTTCGCAGTGCTGCACCGGGTCTACTCGGATGCCGAATGCAACTTGGCTGACCAGATGTTAGATTAGTGGAACCTCGTGGGGCCCGTAGCTCAGCTGGTTAGAGCAGCGGACTCATAATCCGTTGGTCCTAGGTTCAAATCCTAGCGGGCCCACCAACTGTTTTCAATGAGTTAGGACTTTCTGGCGTTCTCCTCGAGTGCGGGACTGTGCCCAATTCCGTGCCCTGTATCTTCCAAAACTGGCGTACTCACCTGATCTTCTAGGCAGCGTATCGCGGCCTGCTTCGCTTGTGAACGGATGTGGCCGTAGTGTTCGAGCATTTGACGGCTAACGTGCCCCGCGAGGGAACGGATGGTCTGCTCACTGATGCTCGCACTCTCGGCCAGCCGGGAGACGAATGTGTGCCGTAGATCGTGCCAGCGATAGCGTACTCCGGCGTTTGTACAGGCACCGAGCCACGCTTTGCGCCAAGAGCCCATTGGACGCTTCAAATCCACGTCGTAAACCGCTACCGTGCGTGTGTCGCCTCCGATACCGACTTGGTGGAACGGAAACACGAAACTCTCCGGTCCGGCGTCAGGGAAGCGAGGAAGCCACAAACTCAGGCAGGCACATACGCGGCGCGTGAACGGAATCAAACGGCCCGTTCCGGCTGCCGTCTTGCTCTTCGGCACAATGAGTTCACCGCTGGCATGAGGCAGCCAGACAGCATGCCAAAGCTTTGGTAGCCGCAGAGAGCCACATTCCGACAAGCCGACTTTTCGGGAGTTGGTATACAATCCGGCTTCCTTTTCCCGCCGGGGCCCTGCGGTAGTTTGTTATTTTGTCCGGCGCTTGCCGGAAGGAGTTGTGCGATGAAAAACAGCAAGAAGGGTGTGCTGGTGCTCGGCCTGACGGTGGCAGCCTTGTGTGCTCCGGTCAGCTCCAGCTTCGCGCAAGTGCAAGAGCATACTCGGATAAGCGGCCCGCCGAAACCGCCGAAAACCACCACAACGCCGACAGGAACGTGGCTGCCGAAATCGATCGCCTACATCAAGGCTTCCAATACCGGGAAGGACAATCAGTTCGGCTCCGCGATAGCGCTCAGCGCCGACGGCAACACACTCGCGGTCAGCGCCACTTCTGAGGACAGCGCCGCCAAAGGCGTCAACGGCGTTTCCAAAGACCATGCGCTATATTCCGGCGCGGTGTACGTCTATGCTCGAGACAACAAGGGCTGGAAGCAGCAGGCCTACCTCAAGGCCTCGAACACGGCGGAGGGCGCGCAGTTCGGAAACTCCCTGACCCTGAGCGCCGATGGCAACCTATTGGCCGTCGGCTCTCCCGGAGAAGCTAGTTCGGCCACCGGCGTTAATGGCAATCAAAGCGACCGTTCGATGCCGGGTGCGGGCGCCGTCTATGTCTTCGCGCGCGCCGGCGCTGCCTGGTCGCAGCAGGCCTACCTGAAATCGTCAAACACCGGCGGGCCGGTTGTAGGCTACCAGTTCGGCTACGCGGTCTCCCTCAGCAGTGACGGAAGCACGCTCGCCGTGAGCGAGACCAGCGATCCCAGCAACGCCACGGGCATCAACGGCGACCAAAAGAACACGGGTGCACCGGATTCCGGAGCGGTGTTCATCTTCAACCACAGCGGCGACACCTGGTCGCAACAGGCTTACATCAAGCCCTGGAACACGACCACGCCCAATTTACTCTTCGGCTACTCCGTCGGTTTGAACGGCAACGGCGACACCCTCGGCGTGGGCGCGTACAATGACGAAGCCCGTAGAGGCGCCGTTTACGTCTTCACGCGCAACAACGGGACCTGGTCGCAGCAAATGCGTGTCTTGGCCACCCACGGCGAGGTAGGCGATTACCTCGGATGCTCGCTGGCCATCAGCGACGACGGCAACACCATTCTCGCCGGCTCCGTGGAAGATAAATTCAGCCAAATCAATGCCGGCCAGAAGGACCTTTTGGACTCCGTCGGCGGGGCCTACGTTTTCGTGCGTGCGGCAGGCAAGTGGTCGCAACAGGCTTATGTGAAGGCCTTCAATCCGCGGGAGAACGACCAATTCGGATGGGCTTTGGCCATGAGCCGCGACGGCAACACCATTGCCATCGGCTCGCACTTTGAGGATAGCGGCGCCAAGGGCGTCAACGGGGATCAGTCTGACGCCTCCATGGAAGACTCCGGGGCGGTCTACGTTTACACCCGCACCGGCACGACCTGGAATCCCACGGCCTACGTCAAGGCTTCCAACACCAAGCCCGCCGCGGAGTTCGGCATCTCGGTTGCGCTTAATGGCGACGGCAAATTGCTCGCCGCCGGCGCGATAAAGGAAAATAGCGCCGCCAAGAGCGTCAACGGCAAGCAGGACGATAAGTCGGCCGTCAACGCAGGCGCCGCCTACGTCTATTACTGACGAGCAGGAGAAAAATGGCATGCGCAAGATAGCTTCATTGGTCGCAGCGGCGAGTCCGGACTCGATCCTGTGTCCAGGAGGCGCGAAGAGACCACAGCCCGAATTTCTATAATTTTGCAGAGCTGGCTATATAGCCATAGCAGGTAGCGGCAGGGATGAGCCCACCCGGCTTCGACTTCCCAAAGGAACTCTATTTTCGAGGGAAAAAACTGTGCCCAGAATTGTGCCCTACCTCGGTCAAAAACTATCGCATTCGGTAGTACATCAGGCGGAACTCAAATCGCCGCTACTGGTACGGAAAATCAACGTGGTAGCGACCAATCACAGCCAGTCGTCATCACCCTTTTCAGAACTCGTTGGTCCTAGGTTCAAATCCTAGCGGGCCCACCAGCGATCATCGGTAACCGCCACCCAACACGAAACAAGCAGTAGGTCGGCCTATCGTGCAAAGCGACGTGTGGGCTTACCTTACCGAAGAGGTCGCTTGTCCGTTAAACACGGCGTCCATAGCCGCCTGGGCGCATTTTTCGCCGTCTGCACCGGATACGCCCATCGCGCCTATGACTTGGTTATTGACCACAATGGGGAGCGCGCCCGGTTGTGGGAAATCGCGCATGAAGGTCGGCGCTAAATTCTCGCCGCTCCGAACCATCTTGTTGGTCTCCGAAGTGGGGCGCCGCCAACGCAACGCCGACTTGGCCTTCAACAGCGCGGTGTCGATGGCATTCATCGGAGCACCTTCCATGGCGTGTGATTCGATGAGATTACCGCCCCAATCGAGAATCGCCATCGCCACGACCTGCTTATTCTGCTCGGCCCAAGCGCTACAGGCGTCCACCAAAGCCCGCGCACCGGCGCTCGATATGACTTTGATATCCCTGGTCGTCTTGAGGTCGCTGGTCGATTGCTTCGCTGGCGTCGAGCGCGCCTGCTGCTGAGCGCTCGACTGCGCAGGTAGCGACAGCATCAGTCCCGTAATCATTCCTGAGATGATAAAAATCTTCTTCATGTCAACCTCCTCAAAACGAATACGCCTTTTCATGGTCTCCAACGAAACTCAGATATACAGTGTGAGAATTGATTGCCAAGACCGATCGGCAAGCCACGAGATGGTCTTATGAGATCGGTGGATCGGACAATCGACCGGCAGACATGCGTCATGGTTTTGCAACCGACGCACTTCCTCACGCCGCAGAAATGAGCGTGAATAGAGTGATTCCGTCTATCGCCTGTCAAATTACCTTAAGTCGTGAGCCGGGACTACGAGGGACCAGGATTCACTCGAAACCCGGTCCCCCCAGAACACTACCAGACGAATTTCACCGCGAGCTGAATTTCGCGGTTGTCGATTTGCGTCTGAGTGAGCTGGCCGAATGTGCCGCTAATTGTTCCCTTCGTGTCGATCAGCAAGTTGGTGTTGCCAGTGGGGGCAAAGTTAGTGCGATTCAAAACATTAAACATCTCGGCGCGGAACTGCACGTTGAAGGTTTCGGAAATCCTCCGCACGTAGTTATTTTTGAACACGGAAAAATCCGCATTGACTAGCCCAGGACCAATCAATACATCGCGCCCCAGGTCGCCTCGGACGTTGGCACATGTGCTGGCCGCTAGCGCCGCCGGATAGCCCCTGCCCGAACTGTCGCAGACGGATGCGTTGGCAGCGGTTAAGGGCACAAGTGTCAGGCAGTTTGCATTGATGTAGAAGAGGCTGTTGCGGTAGTTCGGGGTCGCGAGGCTTTGCGCTGAACAGCCTGGAGCCAGGTTGGGAGGATTAACCGTTTGGTTGACTTCACCCGCGACGTCCTGACCAAGGAAGAGCGGGACCGGAACGCCATCGGCCGCATGCACGATGATTCCCAACTGCCATCCACCGAGCACCCTTTCACCGATTGCGCCAAGCGCCTTGGCCGCGGGGGCGTTCCACAAGCCGTTAACCGTCAGGTTGCGCCGCACGTCGAAATCCGAAAGCCCCTTATTCAGGCTCATGTCATACCAGGGCTCACTGACTGCGTCGAGTTGGAAAGTATCGCCTGCGGTGCTGCCCGAGGAGTCGTCAATGGACTTGCTCCAGGTGAACGAACCCTGCACCTGAAAGCCGTGGCTCAGCCTCTTATCAACTCTCACCTGCATGCCGTTGTACCAGGAGCTGCTCTGCCACATCGTGTTGTACATAATGTTGGTGGTTGTCGGATTTACGAGCTTGGCCAATTTGCCGGCGGTCGTAAGGTTTGCGGTATCCGGCGTTGGCCAAACGTAGCCGACTCCAGGCACCAATGTGGGGAGGACCGTGTTGACGCTGTCAGCCTGAAACGGATTATGGTACCCGCGCGAGCCGTTGTAACCGATCAGGATCGTCATGTTGGGAGTGACTTGACGCTGGATATTGAGATTGTATTGCAGGACGTAGTTGCGCTTGATGTTCGCGTCGACGTACTGGAAGCTTCTGGTCGTGGGATCGAGCACGTGAATGCCGGAAGTGAGCGCGGGAATGGCGAAAGGCCATACGCCGGTAGCAGGAGAAGCCAAGGAGGCCGAACCCATGGTCGGGAAGGTGCTGCGCCATGGAGCCGATGAGGTGTTATTCAAAATGAGCTCGTACGGAAGAGGCAGCGCGTCAAACACGCCAAAGCCTCCCCGCACTGCCGTCTTGCCGTTACGGAAGGGATCCCAAGCAAAGCCAATCCGAGGCTCGAAATTCTTGGTCGTTGGGTTGTGAGTCCAGAAACTATTTCGCAACGCAGACTCTGGGGCGGTACCACTGCAAGTCAGGTCACCCTTTGGGAGGCACGGCAGAACGGTAGTGGGTGTGGGAATAACGGCGATCTCTCCGTGGATCTCGCTCGGGATGGTCGCAACTTCGTAGCGTAGTCCGACGTTCAGTGTCAGATTGGAGCGGAAGCGCCAGTCATCCTGAAAGTACCCGCTAAAAACCTTGTCACGCAGGTAGTGTTTGTTCTGAGAATTGGGATCGAAGGGCCGGGCTGAGGTAGTAGGGTTATTGGTCAAGAAATTTACGAGCCCGCCGCAGGAAGCGTCATAACTGGACCCGAGAGCGGCGCTTCCGCTGCCGGAGTAACAGGGTCCCTCGGCCGCCGTAGCATTATTGTTCGTGCCTCCGGGAACGAGTTCGACCCCGTTGCCGTTAAAGACGCCCGTGCCGTTATATCCCTGCAGAGGCGTATAGCCATTGACCTGATATCCGATGGCGGCGAAGCCAAACTTGAAGCCGTGGTTGCCTTTGGTCAGGAACGCATCGTCATATAGTTGGTAGATGCCACCCCAGAAATCCTGAATGGAAGCTCCACCATTCTCTCCACCGGGCATGTTGGTCACGCCCGTGCCGGTCAGCGTGACCGCCGGAGAGAAAAAGCCCGACGTGATGCCGGGAGTATTCATGCCGAGTGAGGCGTCCGCGGCCGTCGGGTTTACCACTGTGGGGCTATTGCCTCCTAGATTAGTGGTGCGGTCCAAGCCGACGCGAAACGCATTCACCAGCGATGCACTGAATACGTGAGTCTCTTCTGCGACGACGGCTTGCCTATAGGAAGAAAACAATTGCAGTTCCGTATTGAGAGCAAGGGGACTGCTGAAAGTTGATGGGTCACGCAGGTAAGTCGCGAAAATGCTGTCTTTACTGGAAATTTTGTAGTCCGCGCGAGCCGTAAAGAAATTTTCGTTGGCCCTTTGGGTGCCGGTAAATGGGGCGAAACCGATATTCGGATTGCACTGCCCGATGAGAGGGCTGCCCTTAAGCGCAACCGGGACGCAGCCGAGCGCGCCGGCCGCCGGGTGCGGGTACAGCGGTAAAAACTTCTGGATGTTGGGGTCGATGGTTGCCACGTGTACCAATGCCCCTGTGGTGAGGTTGACCACGTTTCCAGCACGCACTGCATCGGAGATACTGACGCCATTGGTGACCGGCAGCCCCGCCACCCTGCGCACTCCCTCGTAATCGCCAAAGAGAAACAGCTTATCGGCCAGAATCTTCCACCCCGCCGCCGCGCCAAACTGGTTTTGCCTCAATTCGTTCTTTCCCAGGCTGTTGGCGTTATTAAAGAAATTTGCGGCGTCGAATTTATCGTTGCGTATAAAGTCAAATGCAGTTCCATGAAAGGTATTCGTTCCGGAGCGAGTGATGGCATTGATCACGCCACCGGAGGTGAAGCCATATTCGGCCGAGTAGTTGCTCGTCAGGACGCTGAACTCCTGAATGGCGTCCACACCCAGATTGGCTCCGAGAACGCTGCCCGGGCCGGCATTCGAATAGTCGTTGACCAATGACCCCGTCCAACCGATAGCTATTTTGCGTGGGCCGGTTACCGGAAACGCTCAATTGATCTCCGAAGCCCCGGCCACCACCACCACCCACGTGGGTAACGTCCAAGTGGGTGCGAGCCTCGACCACGCTCGGCTCAAGCTGAGCCAAAGAGGCCCAGTCGCGGCCGTTCAAGGGTAGTTCACGCACTGTAGTAGCACTCACGTTGCCCGAAATCGTTGAGCTTTGGAGCTCAACCTGTGGCGCCGCGCCGGTGACTTCCACGGTTTGAACCACTTGACCAACCGTCAACGCAATATTCATTTCCTGCTTGGCGCCGACGGTGAGCGTCAGCTTGCTTACAGCAGTCGAAAATCCATCTGCTGATATGGATGCTTCGTAATCTCCTGGATTCAGGTTAGGCACTGTATAAGCGCCCGTCGCATTCGCTGTCGTCTCCACCGTGACTCCGGTGGCTATGTTTTTCACCGAAACTTTCGCATTGGGTACCGCTCCACCTTGCGAATCTGTGATAGTGCCGGAAAGCGTCGCGCCGGCCACCTGCGCTCGCAGCGGAAATGATAAGGAGAGACTCAGACAGATTACCCATACCAACAACACAGCTTTAGTCGCTTTGGCACTCATGGGCACACCTCCTGTTTGTCCTTGTAATGCAATTGCCGAAGACGAACCTGAAATCAGAGAAGACCAATGGACGGGCACAAATCTGAAGGGAAGAACAGAGTTTGAAAATGAACGCACAAATCGGACAAAACGCGGGCATCGGCTCGCGAATGGACAGATGTTACGAGGAATGGCGTAAAGCCTCGTAGGACACCTCAAACTTCGCTCGAATCAGACGTAAAGCCGGATTTGTCGGATACCGCCCCTAATTAACCTGCACTGGGTACACGTTCTACGCGTTTAACATTAAGGGAACCTTAAAGTTCATAAAGAAGGGTCGCCCGGGCAGCAGGCAAGCCTTATCGGGCGATTTCTAGAGGGGTGCCCCATCTCAGTAGCTGTTGGGGGCTCGATCCACAAGGCCGAGCCCCCTTCTTGATAAAGGACTTTTCGAAGGCCTTCCTATGAGCCTGACTTGATCGTGATCTTCTCGACGTCCCATTCCGAGCACGAACCCCTGTAGAGAACATTGTCGGACTCGGCGTGGAGTTCGTGAATGATGCAGCCGGTCTGTCCATAGCCCAGGCCGGTCTGCGCCCAGCCGAGCAGCTTTCCGTTGTGATCCAACTGGTAAATCTTGCCCGTGCCGTCGCCGCTGTAGATATATTTGGGTGTCACTTGAACGCTCCACGGCGTAGCCGACGCCGGTGATCGTTTTCTTGAAGTTCAGATCGTAGTCATACACCTGGATGCGGCAGTTGCCGCGGTCAGCGACATAGACGTTGCCCTGCCCGTCTACGGCGATGCCATGCGGCGTATTGAACTGATCCTGGCCGCTGCCGTGCGTTCCCACCGCCTTCACCCAGGTGCCGTCCTTCGCAATCTTGACGACGCGCGAATTGCCGTAGCCATCGCTCACGTACATATTGTCCTGCGGATCCCAGGCGATGTCCGTTTCCCGGTTGAAGGTGCCCATGTTTCCCGACCGGATAGCGGTTCGTGTCCTTCTCACCGCGTTCGACGAAGCGCTCGAGGTAGTCGATCGCCTCCGGCTTCCGGCCGAGCGTCATCTTGACGTTGGCATTCGGGTCGAACTTCACGATCATTCCGGAACCCTCGTCCACCATCCACACGTTGTCATACTTATCCACGCGGACGGAGTGCGCGAAGGACGCGGCGTAGTTATCCGGACCCCACAGCTTTACGAACTTCAGGTTTTCGTCGAACTCGAAAAGCTCCGCGGCCGTTCCGCCCCGCGCGCTGCCGCCGGTGCCGGTACGCGAGTACACAAACAGGTGGCCCTTTGAATTCTTGGAGACTCCTTCGGTTTCACCGATCGTGTGCCCGGGAATCGTGAGCGTTAGACGTTCCTCGGTAATCTTTAACTGGGGAGTGTTTTTTTCAAGCGCAAGTTGCTTCTCTCTGGCCGCCTGCGCCTCCGGGCTATTCCCGAATTGCGCTTGGACCTGTAACCTGCCCGCGCCGATCACGGCGCAAGCTGCAAACAACGAAAACAGCACTACGAAACGCTTCATGTAGTGACCCTCCTCTCAAAAATGAACGCTTAAATCGGAGTCTCGCGAGACTGCCTCTTCGTAGCGCGATGCTACACCCAAACTGCGTCTGGAGAAACAAGCGTGCGGAGTAGTTTCATTCAGGAAGACTGCACAACGTATTTAGACGGAGGTGCACTAGCCGTTCTGAGCAGCACGAGTTGCGTCGATGGAACTGGAATGCCCTAGCGCCCGGGGCCGCCAGGAGCCGCGCCTTGCGATGTCGGCGCACCGGGCGGTTGGCCTGCAGGAGCCTTCGAAACAGGCTTCGTAAACTTGCCGGGGTCAACCTGCGCATTTTCGCGAACCTGCAAAATCTGAAGGGTTGAGTTTGTTGCAGCCTCATTACGCGGGGCCGATGGGGTCGTACGAATCACAAAAGGAAACATGACGCCGCCGGTCTTCTTGTAGTCGTCGTAGTCAACCGCGTAGGGAAAATCACCAAGCGACGAAGGAAGGACCGTCAATCGCCTCAAAAGAAATCCCGTTTTGGTGTCGAAGTACAATCTCTCGGGAGTGTCGTTTGGCGGGTAGCCCACAACCACGAAGGCATCCTTGCCATTCACCTTGTCGATACCGCTAACCTCCATCCGATCGTAGTTCTTTGCCAGATCGAGGCTTTCGTAGAAGTCCGCAGTGCGTTTGGCGCGTTGCTGGTCCGGCTCGGGCAGGTTGTTCACGCCGCCATTCATGTTCTGCGCCCAGGCCACCTGGCCGTCGTAACCTTCGGACACAGTAAATTTCTCGGCCTTGCTGATCATTACGGTGAGATTAGGAGCTTGCTGATAGATCTCGACCTCTGCCAGAACCGGCTGTAATCCGGCAGCCCCGGCCGGGTAATCCCGCCTTGCCGTGATCACACGGCTGGTTATCTTTCGAAGTCCAGCTTCGCCGCCCATGGCCTGGACGTATTTCGCGAGGATCGACTGCGGCGAAGGATAGGAGGGAGGTTCCTTGGCCACCTCCTCCGTGGGTAGCGGCGGCGGCGGAACCGTGAGGCCGCGCATCCCGATTGTATCCGCAATCACCCGGGTGCTTACCGGCCGGGTGCTGCCCCTGTGGCACGTGTAGCAGGTAATCACTTGCGCTCCGCCGAAATAAGCCCGGTTCAACTCCCGGACCATGCTGATCATCTTGCGCGCAACTTCCTTGGTGGGCTTGACGTCTTTGTCAAACTGCTCCCAGATGTGACAATGCACGCAATCAACGCCAAGCGCGCCGGAGATGCCGTGCATGGCCAGATTCAACTGATTCGCCGGAGTTCCCGTAAGTACCTTGATATTTTTGTACTGCTGCTCCGCCGTCCTCACCTGCCCGGCTGGTGCTTGCGCCTGTCCGGCCGGGGCTTGTGGCTGCTGTTGCCCGAAGACCAGTGAAGCAGCCGCTAAAACCAATGCGCAACCGCCACTGATCGTTGGCACTGAGACTAGTTTTCCGCGCATCGTTAAATCGCTCCCCGTTGAAGTCTAGTGAACCGTCCGCCGGCTAAACTCACACGGATCCACGCGCATGACCGCCAAACCCGCCAACAGTAAGCATGCTCGAGCTGCTGCAGCCTACTTCGTGTTGCTGGCCGACGGCGTAGCCGCGGGTTTCGCCAAATTGTCAAAATGTTCGTTGTTTTCGCGCATCGAACAGACCCAGGGATTTTGCATGAATGGAACCATGGGTCGGGTGAAGTTTCTCTGTGAAGGGAACGGCTTCGTATACGCTCCGGGATCGTCGATGGTCATGTCCAATTGGACGTGGTCTTTATCCACTACTTTGTAGCGCTCGATGAAGTGCAACTTATCCGTATGGGGATGACCGAGCTGATCGAGCCAGGACCTGTCGTTGAATCCCACCGAGTCGATCACCAGCGTATCGCCATTCTCGTACCAGCCAATTGAATCGCCCCAATACTGGGGATCAGGGTCATCGGGATGCTTGCTATTGAGCCGGACAACCCGAAACTGTTCGCCTTGTTCGTGAAGAATGTAGACGGCGTCTGCAGTTTGCACGAACCTGGTCCGCGCCGGATACATGTAGACTCGTCCGATTCCCAACGGCTCGCAATACTTAATGTACGGATCGGTGGTCTTGTCGTATTGAGTGTCCGGTCCCGTCGGTGGGAATTCGGATAGCGTCTTCGCCAGTGCCCAGGGCTGGTAAGGAATGTCGGGTTCCTTTCCTCTTAGCTTGCCGCCGGGGTCCGACAAGCTGATGCTCTGCCCGATCCCACCCTTCTTGTTGTCGAGCGCCCAATCCCCAGACAAATCAGGGATTTTGGCAGAAGCCGCCCCGCCCTGAGGCATAGCGACAGCTGATCCGGTGGCCGTCTGCACTCGCAGAGCAGGCAAGAAAGTAATCACTACCAACAATGCAATCACAGACAGAACAAAACGATAAGACATACTTGCTCCCTCGCTGGCATACAGCCACGCGAAATTTTGTCTACTTCTGTATCCAGCTGCTGATTTTGAGCCCCAGTATTGTCCAACACCACTGACTAGCGCGCGCGAGAGTCGTCCGTCTCAGTCCTACGGTGCGTCGCACTTGTCAGACGGCGTGTTCCCGAACCCTGCAGCCAGCACTTTCCCGTCGGACAGCACCACCTTCTCCAAATTCCCAACCGGAGCGCCATTCTTAGCTGCAAAAACGCATACTGTAACCTGGTCGCCCGGATTCAACGATTTTCGGGTCCAACCTTTTTCAGACATAACGGCCGGCGGTTCAGTGGACGTGACCCAGTGCGCCACATTGCCCTTCTCGTCCGTCACATCGAAGAAGATTTGATTATGGGGATTGCCCCATTCGAATTTCGTTATCGTTCCTTTCAGCGTGACACCCTTCGTCATGTCGTAGAGGTTCGTGCCGTGATGGGCCTGCGCCGCGCCGGCCATCATAAGAAAGCTAATCGTCAGAACAGACGCCGTCAGGAACAACTTGCGAGCCATGCGACTCCTCCCGTGATTTGAGTTTCGGACAACGAGTTTGGGACAAAACGACTGCGTCGAACTCATTTCCAAAAGCGCGTGCCGCAGCAACTCAGGCTGCTGCCTTACAACCTCTGGCTTATCGTTGGTTTGGCCTTCAGTGCGCTCAAAACGCGCTCCGGCGTAAACGGAATCTCGCGCATGCGAACTCCGGTTGCGTCGAAGATGGCGTTGGCGATGGCGGCAGGAACGACGACGATCGGCGTCTCGGCCGCGCCCGAGGCCGGCAGTTCCGGCCGGGGGATCAAGATGATCTGGACGTCGGGAACATCCTGGAACCGGAGGACCGGATAGGTCACCCAATCAACGCTCTTGACGCCGGTGGCGTCGAACTTCACTTCTTCCAGGAGCGTCCGGCTCACACCTTGCATGATGTTGCCTTCGATCTGGTTTCTCACTCCGTCGGGATTGATGATGAGCCCGCAATCGTAGGCCATCGTAATTCGCTTGACGGTCACTTTGCCGGTCGAGGTATCCACCTCGACGTCGGCCACCACGGCGGGGACGCTACCGCCCCGCTGATTAACCGCTACACCTCGTCCCCGAAGGATCTTCTCGTTAGACGCCGGAGCGGGCGACGGTCGTTCCTGCCATCCGGCCTTCTCCGCTGCAGTGTGCAAAGCCTCAACGATCCGTTTGTCGCCCTTCAGATACGTCAGGCGGAACTGCACTGAATCCATCCGCACCTGGGCGGCGATCTCATCGATGAAAGATTCCGTCGCAAAGACGCGCGGCGGCTCACCCGGGGAACGCAGAGAGGCGGTCCTCAGGGGCATGGCCTCCGGGAACATCCAGGGAAGCGTCTTCGATTCGATCTTCATGTTTTCGAAGGCATAGACGTCGCCCGCTCCGCCGGCGCCATTTGGATTCCCATCGTTCGTGGGCGTGATCCCGATCTGCCTCTCGGCCAACTGCGGCGTGCCTTGCGATTCGGTCCAGGGGAAGCTGCGATCCAGATAGTCCCAAGCGGTCACTTTTCCCTGGGCGTCGATGGCGGCCCGAACGACCGTCAACTGCTGAGGCCCTTTGGGGTCCCATACCTGCTCGTCGGCCCGCATCCACTGCACACGCACTGGCTTGCCAACCGCGCGCGACATCAACACCGCATCTTCCGCCGCGTCATCCGCGGTCAGCCGGCCATAGCAGCCGGAGGCCTCCACGTAGTGCACCTCCACGTTCTTCCTGGGCACCTTCATCATGTTGGAGATGCGGTCCCGCGTTGTGAACGGACCCTGCGCCCCGGTCCAAACGGTCGCTTTATCTCCGCGAACATCCGCCACGGCGCACGAAGGCAGCATCATGCCGTGATTCTGGAATGGCCAGTGATACGTCGCTTCGATCGTCTTTGCAGCCTTTGAAAAAGCCGCATCGACATCTCCCTTTTTACCAACGGTGAGTTCCCTCACGGGCTTCGTCTGGGTCAGATAGGTGTCCACTTCCTGCCGGTTTGCAGGCATCTTGGTTTCCGGCGTTGACCACGTCACCTTCAGTGCTTTGGCCGCTTGAATGGCCGCCCATTCGGTTTCTGCAACCACTCCGACGAAACTTCCTTCCTGGACCACCTTCACAACGCCCGGAATATGCGCGATGGAACGCTCATCGACCTTCGAGGGCTTCGCGACTGCCGTATTTGGCCGGATCGGACGTCCATGCAACATGCCGGGCACGCGAAAGTCCGGTGTATAGGTGTACGCCCCGGTGAACTTTGCCGGCAAGTCGACGCGAGGGACGGCAGTGCCCACGATTTTGTAATCCTTGTAATTCTTGGGTTTGACCTCGGGAGCCACATCCATGCCGCCCTGAAACCCTTTGGCCGTTATCTTGATATTAAAGCGCTTGCCGCCGACGAGCTCGCCGTAAGAGACCTTTTTCGTGGAGTCACCTGCAACGCTCACGACTCCATCGGTCACCGTAAGTTTCTCAACCGGCGCATCGAGTCGCGCAGAGGCCATTTTCACCAGCTCCTGCCGCGCGGCTGCCGCAGCCTGCCGCAACTGGTATCCGCCTCGGGGTATCGTGCTGCTTCCTACCGTGCGCCCCTGGTCCACGGTCTTGGCCGTGTCGCCCATGGCCATGGTCACCCGGCTGAACGGCACGTCCAGTTCGTCAGCCACAATCTGCGCGAGCGATGTCCTGGTGCCGGTTCCGATATCGACTTTGCCGGTAAACATCGTGACGCTTCCGTCCTGCATGACGGCCAGCCAGGAATCGAGCTCCCGAGGATCCAGATAATCCCCAGGCTCCGGTATAAACGTCCCGAGATCCACCCGCTCGGCCGCCAACGGCCGCGCCTGTGGCGCCTCCTGGCCGAAGGCCCGCGAAAGCGGTCCGAAAAAGCTGAAGCTCACAACCAGCGCGCCGGAACCTTTGAGTATTTGCCTGCGGGAGATGGATTTCGTATTCATGTTCGACTCCTTATACTTTCGCCGGTGCGTTTCCAGCGGCTCGCTTGATGGCCCGGATCACTCGCAGATGACTCCCGCAGCGGCAGAGGATCGGATTGAGGGCGACCTTGATCTCCTCGTCGCTTGGGTGCGGGTTCTTGTCGAGCAGCACCTTGGCATTGATGATCATGCCGTTCATGCAATACCCGCACTGCGCGGCCTGCTCTTCAATGAATGCCGCCTGCAGTGCGTGCGGCTGCGCCACCGTCCCCAGTCCTTCTAAGGTCGTGATGTTGCGGTTCTGGGCCGCGCTCACCGGAGTCACGCAGGAGCGGATGGCATTGCCATCCATAATCACCGAGCAGGCCCCGCATTGCGACAGGCCGCAGCCAAATCTCGGCCCATGCAGCTCGAGATCATTACGCAAAACGTAGAGCAGCGGAGTGTTCGGGTCGGTGTTCACGACTCGCGATTTCCCATTTACCTTAAGGGTGATTTGCGCCATAGGAAGCTCCTTCTCAAATTGCCAACTGGTATCGATGGAATGTCAAATCACGAAAACCATTGCCGCGTGTTTTCGATTGACGCTCATTCCGAGACAGTGACTGACCGGAATCATTTAAGGACCTCTGTGTCAAAAAAGGGACGCCCAGGATATGGTGGAATCCTACCATGAGATAGGCGTCGCGACCGTTAACTTTTGCGGCGAGGGCCACGCCAACATGGGCCCCGACTGTTTGTGGCGAAATCACAGCGTGCCCCCGCCCTGATTTGAAATCGGCCCGCCCAATTAGAAAAACCGTCTAGAAAATAAACTTCGCGCCAATCTGCAACTGGCGCGAGGTGGTCACGGTCGTCGTAATCACCCCGGCCCCTCCGTTTGTCGTTGGACTCGTCGGGTTAGATGTATTGTTGACGAATGCCGTCGTGCTCGACGGTACCGAGAAGTTGGTGCGATTGAATGCATTGAACATGTCCGCACTCAACTGCAAACTCCGGGTCTCACGCAGCGCGATATTCTTCTTCAGGCCGAGATCCGTATTCGCGAGCCCCGGACCGGTAAGAACGAGCGGCCCCAGATTTCCCAGGTAACCGGGTGTGCCAGCCGACAGGCAACTGACATTAATATAGTTAACAGGATTGTTTTTGTTGATCAGGCTCTTTGCGTCACAGCCCGCAACCAGATCGGGGTGGCTGTTGCCGTTGCCGCTGTTCAGCGCGCGCGCCATGTTTACTCCTTCCCTAACGTCAAAGGGAAGGCCGGACGATAGCGCCGTCAAGCTGGTGATCTGCCAGCCCGCCAGGACCATCTTGGCCAGTCTGGAACTGGCATTCTTGCCAAGCGGAAAATCGTAATTCAGCGACAAGTTCGCCGAATTCCTGCCCTGGAATGAGCAGCGGTGCCGGTTCGCCTGATGGCTGTAGGTCGGCGTCCATGCGGCGCCTCCGCCGTTCAACTCACTGGCGGGGAGGTCATCGTCGGAATCGGTTACACACTCGCTCAACGTGTAATTGAAACGGACGTAGAGCCCTGCCGACATGCGGCGTTCCACGGCCACTTGCATCGAGTTGTAGGAGGTATTGCCGTCGTAAACGATAGGACTGAGTGACGCCCAGTTATTATTGTTGAAGCAGTTCTTGGTAACTCCTCCGGTGCAATCCGTGGCGTAGGGAGCGGTTGCTGGGTTGCTGAGGCCAACCACATTGGCGTTACTCAGGACCGAACCGGCCCAATACAAGCAGGTGATCTGACCGGGCGCGGTGCAGTTGGGATTAATGGCCGAGCCAGGGATGGGTACTCCATTGACTGCCGGAAGCTGCCCGGGAGTTTCAACAGTAGTGGGGTAATATTCCTGGAAATTTATGCCTCGGCCATTGTGCCGAATCTGAGATCCCACGTAGCCGATCAAGAGGCTCAAATGACTGGGTAGCTCCTCTTGGACCATCAGGTTGTAACCGTACTTGGTCGGGGTGTGAGGATGAAGCTCAGGGCCGCCGGGCGCCACGAGAACGTTCGCAAGTCCGCCGGTAATGGCCGCGTTCAGGATTGATTGCTGAAACGGGAGGGTCATCGCTCCGCCTGGCGTTTGCGAGGTCAATGTCACTGAGGTTGTGAAGGGATATTGCCCTGAGATACCGGCAAACCAGGCGTTATCCTCCACCTGGTTGAAGAACATCCCAAATCCGCCGCGCACACTCATCTTCCCTTTGTTGAATGGATCCCAATTGAAGCCTACGCGCGGCGCAAAGTTACGGTTGGACGGCAGGTAGAAGGTGCCCACCAGTTGCCCGTTTGCCGGAAGCGTTTGCGGCGTGGGATTGTACGAAGTCACAAGCTCCCCATGGGTCTCGCTGGGCGGAGAGAGCCGCTCCCAACGCAAGCCGTAGGTCAGCGTGAGGTTGGGCTTTACCTTCCAGGTGTCCTGGGCATAGAAGGAAATAAATTGCAGGCGCATGCTGCGGCCGAGGTTTGTCTTCCCCGGGAGGAAAAATCCAAAGCTCTGCGCAGGCCCACCGGCCATGAACTGGTCTACGTTTGCAAATGTGTAGGCGCCACGCGGGTTTCCCATGTAGTTCTCGATGTTGTCCTGCCATTTCTTTCCCTGGAAACCAAACTGGAAGGCGTGAGTCCCACGCAGATAGTTCACGTCGTCGCTCACAATTCCCGCCGTGAAGCCGTGCCACCGAGGCGCATAGTTGTACTGCGGCTGGATGGCCGAGCCAATCGTAGTCATGTTGGGGACCACAATAGGAGGCAGAGGCGTGGCCAGGCCCGATGCGAGAATCGGGGTGGGCGATGAACACAGGTGCGCGCAGGGCACAATATTCGCGGTGATGATGTAGCTGGCATCGATCGCGGACGGATTCACCAGGTCCTGCTGGCTGTTGAACCAGATGCGGTTGATCCCGAACCGGGCCGTGTTGACGACGTTGGCCGAAACAATGTGCGTGTCCTGCAGTGTAAACGTCTGCCGGTCGTTAACGACGTCGTCCGCGGTCACGCCCGTCTGCACCGGCGTCACGCGCCAGGATTGATCGACGTTATAACTGGCCGATAGTGTGTTCTTGGACCCGAAGCTGTGGTCGATTTTGACCAGGCCGTAATTCTCAACAATGCTCTCCACCGGATGGCTGTAGTAGAAACACAAACCTGCCGTGCCGCTCGGGCCGCCATTGCAGGTTGGCAGCAAGGGATTCGCCGGGTTGAAGAATATCTTGGCAATACCCGCACTTGCCTTGGCCCTCTCGGTGGTGTCGGGCAAAGTAGCCAGCAGGGATTGCGACAGGCTGTGCCGGAATCCTTCATAGTTCACGAAAAAGAAAGTCTTGTCTTTCCGAATAGGCCCGCCCAGCGACGCGCCAAACTGGTTCCGATGAAAGGGCGGCGGCGAAGTCTCGCCGGGCGCCTGGTCAAAGAAGTTGCGCGCATCGAAGTTACTGTTACGGTAAAACTCATATGCGCTGCCATGCAGGCTATTGGTCCCCGACTTGAATAGCGTATTCACCACTCCGCCGGACTGTTCTCCGTACTCCACCGTGAAATTAGAGGTCATCACCTTGAACTCTTTAACCGCCTCCGTGCCCAGCATGATTCCGCTGGCCAGGCTGATCGGCGACAGCTTATAGCTCCAGGTCATGTCCATTCCTTCCTGGAGATAGCGGTTGTTGCTCGGCCGATCGCCCGAGACCGTGAGCTGATTTCCGCCAAAGCTCGTCTTCATCCACTGAACGCCGGGATTGACCACCGCCAATTGCTGAATGTCGCGCGCATTCAACGGAATCTGCTGGATGAGATCCTGGGTGACGACCTGCGAAACTTCCGAACTGGTCGTCTGTACTGTAGGAATGGCTTCGGTCACCGTCACCTGCTGCGTCACTTGCCCGACCTGCAGCTTGAGATCGACCCGTGTGTCGGAACCGACGCTCAATTCAACGTCTTTCACTTGCGCTGGGCTGAATCCCGCGGCCCTGGCCTCCACCGTGTACTTGCCCGGCAGCAGCGAAGGAATGTTGTACACGCCGTCGGAATTGCTCGCGGCGGTTCGAGCCACACCCGTATCCTGGTTCGAAACGGTGATCTGCGCGTTCGCTACTGCCGCTCCGGAAGGATCCTCGACATTACCCAGGATGGTTCCCGTCACCGTCTGTGCTTGCAGAGGAACTGACCCAATCAGAAAAAACGCCAGCGCAAAAGCAGCTACACACATCCCCACGCAATATTGTTTTGGCATCTGAACCCCCCTCCGTGTGGGCGGATGTTAGGAGAGAGTGATTGGGGAAGACAAATGCATTATCATGATTCTCATTATGCGTTACACGAATATTGAAAAGGCGGACCTCAATCTACTCTTGGGCTTCCAGGCATTGATCGAGGAACGCAGCGTTACGCGAGCCGCGCGCCGCATGTTCCTGAGCCAGCCCGCCATGAGCCGGGTGCTCGATCGGCTGCAGGAGATGTTCAAGGATGAACTATTCATCCGTACGGCGAGCGGCTATGAACCAACAAAGCAGGCGAGCGCCGTCTATTCCGAGTTAAACGAGCTGTTGCCAAGGATCGACCGGCTTCTCCAGAAAACCCAGTTCAAGCCGTCCGAAGCAAGCGACCGATTGCGTATCGCCGCAAGCCCTTATGCATCCGTATGGTTGATGCCGCGCTTGATCGGATTACTCGCAAAGCAGGCGCCGAACATGCAAATCGAAATCTCCAGTGAGAGCGAGGGGTTTCAGCGAATTGAAGCGAATCAGATTGATCTGCTTCTTTCCAGCCGGGATGTTCCGCGGAACTTACGCGACGCGCCGCTGCTTGAAGAGCCTTACATGTGTCTGATGCGAATGTCGCATCCGCTCCTGGGGCGTCGCTTGACGTTACACCGATATCTCACCGCACGGCATATCTCGGGACACCAACCACTGCTCGATGAGCTTTTAAGCCGGCGCGGCTACGGGCGCGACATCCGCGTCAAGATCGCTGACCCATTTCCGATTGGCATGATCGTCGAGCGTACCGATCTGATCGCCACACTCGCGTTGCGAACAGCTCGGCAACTTGAAAAGCTTTCGAAGATCAAGATGGTTCCCGCCCCGTTGGAAATCGGAACTTTTAAGTATTCTCAAATCTGGCACTCGAGAAACGATTCAGACCCAGCCCACCGATGGCTTCGAGGAATCATTCAGACGACCTACGCACAACCTGCCTGAGAACGACGCCTGTGGGAAGGACGCCAGCGCAAAAAATGCCTGCGTCTGGAATAACGGGGCTCAGCGTTAACGTGTATCGACAGTTAGTTAAGTCCCGTAGGCGCACAATCAGTCCCCGCGCGCGGGAACGCAACCCTCTTTACTTTCAGCCGCTCACCGGCAAACCAAGAAATGAGATACCCGGCGGGATCTTTGGTCCTGCCCTTGCTCTATTGCATATAGATCTGCGGGCCACACCCAGCCTCTGGTAGATAGGAACCCATGATGGCGCAGCCGAAGTCTGCCATCTCTCATTACTGGATTTTTGTCGCTGGCAGCAGCAGCCAATACTGGGGCCATCGAGGCGAAAACATGGATCTTGGCTACGATATTTTCCGAGAGCTAGGGGACGGCAGCCCGCTGTGGGTTACGCACGCACCGAGCCTGAAAGAGGCCAAGGACAAGCTCGACACATTGGTACGCACTTTACCCGCCGAGTATTTCATCCGGGATGCAACGAACGCTAAGATCGTCGCGCGCGTCAGCATGAACGCATCTGAGGACGCGTAGCCTGGACGGCCAATCGGGATGCGCTACATCGGACGAATTCAACCCCATACTTCCCCGAAAGCTGCTTTGTATGTCGCAGGGCTGAACCGCTTACATACCCCTTGGAAGCTGCGCTAGAAGAATCAAGATCCGCCAAACCGCGACGATGCGTGCCATGAAATTGGCATAAATGCCCGCCGCTCGGCACCGCCGAATATCGATCCGCCCACATTTCAAGCCTTTTCAGCCGATTGGCGCGGCACGGCAAATGCTCTTCATGGGGTGCTTGATGATCCCGACCGGAGGCATTTTTGTGAAAATCAGAAATGTAGCGACGGTTTTCTTGCTCCAGTTGCTGCTTTTTGCGCCTGCGATCTCGAGGGCTACGGAGTTGAAAGACGAGACCCTGCACGCGTGGCAGGAGTACGTGCGTACCGCAAACGCGCGCATGGAACGGCGACTCCATGGAGATAGCGCATTCCTGTGGATCGATGAGGTACCCGGACGCGCCCAGCGTGTCCGCGAAGGGCAGATCGTGGTCGCGCCGGCGGATCACGGCAGCCCGCAGAAGGTGGAGCACGGGCTCATCCACGACTGGGTGGGAGCCGTCTTTATTCCGCAAGCCGCTATCGAGGACGTCTTCGCCGTGGTGAACGATTATGACCGCTACGACGAAATCTACAAACCGGCCGTGATTGACTCGAAACTCCTGGAGTCCTTTGGCAGCGAGCGGAAGTTTTCCATGGTCATGATGCAGAGGGTGCTTTCCGTAACCGCGGCCGTCGATGGGGAGTATCAGTCCGGCTGTTCCCAGGTGGATGCGCAGCGCTGGTACTGCATCTCTTACAGCACTTGGCTCCGAGAGATAAAGAATTTCAACCAGGCTAACGAACAAGAGTTACCGCCGGACCAAGGGAACGGCTACGTTTGGAGGCTCTACAGCATCACCAGATTCCAGCAGCAAGATGGCGGAGTCTATGCGGAAGTAGAGGCGATCGGGCTGAGCCGCGATATTCCGGCTGAGATTCGATGGCTGGTGAAACCGATCGTCGAACGCGTGTCCAGGAACGCGGTCGCGCTCACGCTCGAGCAGACGCGCAACTCGGTCCGCACGACCATGGACCCATCGAGAGAAATCTCCAGAAGGCTCGGCACTCCTGCTGATAGCTGCAGCCCGCAGGGAAATTGCAAGCTAAAGAAGGAACTGCCCTCCGCCACGGAAACTTTAGTTCGCCGGTCAAATCACATTGGGCCGCCGCCGATACCCTGATGCCGGGAGGAGCCCGCCAAAACGCCTCAGTTCTTCCAACAATTTTGACTCAAAAGCTTGCACCCAAAGGGCAGTCTGTAGCATCTGAAATGGCTGATTGCGGATTTACCTTATCATTCACTATGGTAGTGACTGAGGATTCTGCCGCTTACATTGAGAAGCCTCTCGGATCTCGCTACGAAGCCCTGATTCGGGTCTCGCAGGCAATTTCTGTCCACCGGGATCCTGAGAAGTTGTTCCCTGCCCTCGCGGACGAACTACGCCGAATCATCCACTTTGACAGCATTGGCATCGTTCAATACGACGAAGCTGGTAATGAGGTGGAGTGGCACCTCGCCGAGAGATGTAAGCAGATGGGGGGCAGCCGGTGCCCGGATATCCCCCAGGAAGAGACGATTACGTGGTGGGTGTATCAGCACCAGGAGGCCCTGGTCATTCCTTGCCTTGACCGCGAGACCCGCTTCCCCCGCACGGTCGATCTCATCAGGAAGTGCGGCATGCGGTCCGGATGCGCCCTTCCTCTGACTACTGTCCATCGTCGCCTTGGAGTTCTTTGGCTCGGCAATGCCGAGCCGGACGCGTATTCCGAGGAAGACGTTTTCTTTCTGTCACTCGTTGCCGACCAGATCGCGCTCGCGACCGATGACGCGCTGAACTTCCAGGCCTCGCAAATTGCGCAGGACCGGCTGAAGATTTTGCTGGATCTGACCAACAGCGTGGTTTCGAATCTGGAGCTTCGGGACCTCCTTCGGGCAATCGCCGCAAACGTCCGGCGTGTCATGCAGTGCGATGCTGTGGCCGTACACCTGCCGGATGCCGAGGGTAACGGCGACACGCTGCGCATCTATGCCTTGGACTTCCCGGATGGCAAGGGCTTGCTCAAGGAAGACCTTTCCGTACGGATCGAAGGGACACCGCCTGGTGAAGCATTCAGAACCGGGAAGCCTGTGATCGTGAGCCTGCCTGACTCGAGTCTCGATTCAGCTCATATCCAGTCGGACGAGCATCGTCAGATTTCCGGCGAGGGAATCAAGTCTGGCTGCTTGCTACCGCTCATCAGCCGCAACCGCATCCTTGGTGTTCTCGGGTTGGGACGACGCCAGGAGAATGCCTTTAAACAAAGTGACGTGGATTTTTTGATGCAAGTGGCAAACCAGGTGGCGATGGCGATCGAGAACTCCCTTGCATACGGGCAGATCGCCGAGCTCAAAGATAAGCTCGCGCAGGAAAAGCTCTACCTCGAAGACGAAATCCGCAGCGAAATGAATTTTGAGGAGATGGTCGGCAAGAGCGCCGCTCTGCGCCGCGTGCTGAAGCAGGTGGAGACCGTTGCGCCGACCGACTCCACGGTGCTCATCTACGGGGAGACCGGCACCGGAAAAGAGCTGATCGCGCGGGCGCTGCACAATCTCAGCGCACGGCGTTCAAATGCTTTTGTGAAGCTCAACTGCGCAGCAATCCCCACCGGTTTGCTCGAGAGCGAACTGTTTGGCCACGAGAAGGGCGCATTTACCGGCGCAATCGCCCAACGCATTGGCAGGTTTGAACTCGCCCATCGGGGAACGGTCTTTCTCGATGAGGTTGGCGAAATCCCGCTGGAGCTGCAGCCAAAGCTGCTGCGCGTGCTGCAGGAGCGGGAATTTGAGCGCCTGGGCAGCACGCGAACCCTGCGCAGCGACGCGCGCTTGATTGCCGCCACCAATCGCGATCTCGAGGCATTGGTGGCAGAGCAGAAGTTCCGCTCCGATCTCTTCTATCGTCTGAACGTTTTTCCGGTTCGCGTTCCTCCTTTGCGCGAGCGTCCGGAGGATATTCCCCTTCTGGTGAGTCATTTCGCCCAGCAGTTTGGGCGTCGCATGAACAAAAACATTGAAACCATACCTTCGGAAGTGATGAGCGCGTTGTGCGACTATCCGTGGCCTGGCAATATCCGCGAACTCCAAAACCTGATCGAACGCGCCGTGATTCTTTCCCCGGGTCCGGTGCTGAAGGTATCGCTGGCAGACCTGAAGGATTTCTCCGCCGCCGCACCGAAACCGAGTGCCGCCAGGGACGGAGCGCAGGACTCTGGAACTTCGCGCAATATCCGCAACCTGCTTGAAGAGACCGAGCGCAAACAGATCCTGAGCGCGCTGGAAGAGAGCAATTGGGTTGTCGCCGGACCCAAAGGCGCCGCAGCTCGCCTGGGGCTGAAGCGCTCAACCATGCAGCTCCGCATGCAAAGACTCGGCATCTCCCGCCGTAGTCAGCCCGCGTATTCCGCATAGCACACTGCAGTGTTCCCCGCTGTTCTGCACGACATCTGTCGTTTGTAGCGTAGCCACTCCTCCGCTGCCGATCTGTCTGCGTCGCGCGCAAACATTTCGCACCAGATCCATCCGCTGTCAGAAATCTGGCGCAGTGCCGCCCGGCAGACACGGTGATGTTGGCACCTTAACCTCGACTCTGGGCCCCGTTCGAGCCTATCTATTGCGTTTTTAATCGCTTGCCTGACCGGTAAAGAGTCGCCGCACACTGGCCCGATGAGTGCATTTCATATTGCTGTGGAGAGAGTCGAAAGGCCGGAGAGATCAGGAGGCGTCCGATGATCGCTTACGTTCTGGTGGGGCTGTTATCAATCCTGATTTTTCTCTGCATCTCCGACGTCGTCAATCTGGGCCGCCCGGGCAGCCGATAGCCAAAGAATTGGCAACTGCTTTCCGCGGTCAAAGTGAGCAAAAGGGGGAAAGAAAATGTCAGCACGCAAAATCGTAGTTTCCACAGCTCTCGCAGCTGTCTTGTTTTTTGCATCAGGGGCTTTCGCACAGGAAGAACCGCCACTGAGCCATCACGAAATAAGCGCACAAGGCACGGGGTTCTTCACCAAAGACTCGCAAAGCAATGGAACCTCACAGCACTCCACCGATACCGGCGGATTCCTCATCGGCTACCGCTATCACTTCAACCGCTGGCTCGCTGCGGAAGCCAACTATGGTTACGATCGAAATACTCAGCAGAATCTGACCTCGGGCAACTCATTCAACCTCCAGACCAACGTGCACCAGGCTACGGGCGCCCTGGTGGTAACGCTGCCTTCGCATAGGAGAGTGAATCCCTACGTGCTCGCGGGCGCAGGCGCGCTGGTATTTGATCCCACGGGCAACGCGGGCCAATCCGTGCCTGGAGCGCTTAGCCAGGCCAAGGCCGCATTCGTCTACGGCGGCGGCGCGGACTTCAAGATCGTCGATCATTTCGCTTTCCGAGCCGAATACCGCGGATTTGTTTACGACCGGCCGGACTTCGAGTTGGCGTCTTTGCCTACGGGAATACTCGCGCACACCGCCCAGCCATCCGCCGGGGTTGTTTTCAAATTCTGACCAAAAGATCGCCCAGCCAAGGGACGAGTGCCACCCGCCATTGGTGGCACTCGCTCCTGACGTAAAGGCCGCCAGCAATAGGCGTAAGGGAAAGGGGACTTGGACATGTTCGCAATCTGCGAGAGTCGCGAAACCAAATCTGAATTCAACGGATCGGATCCCTTGCTACAGCCACCTACAGGAACTGTCGATAAGGGGCAGTCCAAGGGCATCGAAGCAATCGTTCGGCGGGCCCGCCAGATTCACCGCGAGCACGGCGGAATATTTGGCTACGATCTGGACGATTGGAACGAAGCTTGGCAGCGGCCGGAATAAGAGTTTTGAGTCTGACTTGCCCCATTGTCGAGTCAAATCCGGGTATACCATGGTGCTGTGCTCCTTCTGTCAGTTTCGTTGGGCGGATTCCTGCCGTCATCGCCGGGCCCCGGGGAAGCACGTTCGAGAGGTGAGGCACCATGAAACGACATGGCAGACTAGTTCTATCCCTGCTGAGCATGGGCGTCATTTTGTCTGTCCCCGAAATGATCGCTCAAGACGCGCCAACGAAGACCCTGGTCATTAATGGAAAGACGGTGGATGCCGCTGTCGTCCAGGTCGAGGGCCGCTCCTACGTGGACATCGAGGGCTTGGTTCAAAGCTTGGGCGGTTCAGTTACTTTTGAGCAAAACCAGATTGACCTTACGATTCCCGGGCCGCCCCCGCCTGCAGCGCCGCAGTCAGAACCATCCGACGAGAGCATGTCAAAGGAGTTTCAACAGATCGCAGTGTTCAGTCTGGCCGAAATGAGGGAGTGGAGAGGCGCGATCGGCTCCGTTGTCACCACGGGAATGCCTGTGGCGGGAACGTGGTCTCAGGATTACCACGACCACGTCGAAGCGGATCTGATGCACGCCACATTAGCGGCGTCCACCGACCAGGATCGTCAGGCGCTCCAGCTCCTTCAAAACGAATATGCGCTGCTTTCTAACTGGGCGGACAAGGTCCTTGGGGAACGCAAAGCTATGAACGCAGCGAGAAACATCGATCCTAATTCCCTCCAGAATGACCAGGACCTCGCAAAGATCTCCAAGTGCAGTCAGTTCTTGAGTTCGATGGTAGTGAGCGGCACTTTTTCAGACGACTCCAGCTGCCACTAGGATTGGCATTCCACCCTTCGCCTAAACCTTGAACCTGGGCACAAAGGGAAGAATATTGTCTCGACGGATCCGTTGCAGGTCGTCAGCGCTAAAGACGCCGCACTCTTTGAGTCCTCTGACGTGCTCCCCGGCATTGCGAAATGGAAAATCCGTCCCGAACACAATGGAGGAGATGGGCACAACTTTGCTCAGCGCCGACATCGCTGCGGGGTTAGCCGCCTGCGCGGTGTCGTAGAAAAATTTAGCCGCCGCACCCGCAAACCCCTCCGGAAATCGCGCGGCGTACTGAGCGCCTTTGGCCATATTGGCAAACCGCTCGACCAGGAAAGGCATGGTGCCGCCGCCATGCGAGAAGATCATGCGCACATTGGGGTAGCGTGCCTGCGCACCGTTGAAGATCATGTTTGTAATCGCCCGCGTCGTATCGGTCCCCCACTCGATGGCCCCGTCCCCAATATTGGGCAGCAGGTTTTTGCAGCAGTTTGCGGTGATGGGGTGCGTATAAACGAGAGCTTTGCGGCGATTGAGTTCCTCAAAAACCGGGTTGAACGCCGCATCGCCCAGCCACTTATCGCCATAACTGGTAAATAAGCCGATGCCGTCCACCTTCAGGGTGTCGAAGGCGTATTCGATCTCCTTCAGAGTGCCATCGAGATTGGGCATTGGCGTCATCGCGAATACTCCGAACCGTCCCGGATGGTCGGAGGCAACCTTGGCGGCGTATTCATTGCAGTCGCGAACAAGACGAACCGCGGTGGAGGGATCGCCGAAAGGATCGCCCTGCGGAGCGATCGAAAGGAGTCCCGTGGAGACACCGGCTCCGTCCATGTCCTCCAGCGATTTCTCCGGAACCCAACCGGCGACGGCCGCGCCGAGGCGTTTCTGGCCGATCGCCGCAACAAGACCGGGCGAGCTGTAATGACTGTGGACGTCAATGAGGCCGCCCTTCGGTCCCCCACCAGACGCGACCTGAGCGATCAGTCCCGAAGCCGGCAGCACGGTGCCAATGCCGACGGCAGCGACTGACGTCAGAAATTCCCGGCGCGAAGTAACGGAAGATTCCCGGCGGTCTTGATTCGCATCCCGGCGGTCTGCGTGATGACTGCAAGAGGGCTGTTTCACTGAGGCGGTCCTCCCTTTCGTTGACATGCAAAAAGCTGGACGCGAATAAAGAGGCGGCGCGCGCCGTTGTCGATGCGCACCGCCTGTAAAGCTCGCTCTAGAAGAGCACCTTCACACCAAACTGGATCTGGCGCGAGGTCGTGTTCGTCAGCGTGATCTGCCCTGCATTCGCCGTAGGAGTGCCGGTCGGTCCTCCGGCGCCGGGTAAGCCGGGGGCGATCGTCGCCGACTGGAAGATAGCGCCGCTTGGGTTTCGGAAATTGGCACGATTCAGAAGGTTGAAGAATTCGGCGCGGAACTGAACGTTAAACCTTTCGTTGATCTTGGTATCTTTTTCAATGTTCATGTCCAGTTCTTGTGAGTCCGGACCAAACACCGAATTCCTGCCGAGGTTTCCCAACTCTCCCACCGGCGGCAGAGCATAACAATTCGTATTCAACCAGAAAACTCCGCCCGGCTGCACCGGATTGGCGTTGCGCTGACTGCAGCCTGCATTCAGGTCTGGACGGTTGGCGGTGGTTCCGTTCTGAAACGCCCACACGATTCCGTCAGTGACGATGATCGGCGTCCCGGTGTGGTAGGTCTCTACGGCGCCCAGTTGCCAGCCTTGCACCAGCCGATTTCCCTTGAAGGGCAGCATGTAGAGCGTGTTGAAGACCACATTGTTGCGGATCATGAAAATGCACGGGCCCCTGTCATAATTGAGATCGTAAGGGTTTTCGCTCACGTTCCCGCCATCCAGGCTGCCCGCAGCCGATCCGATATCCGTGCATTGCGAGTAGGTGTAGGAGAGCTGCATCTGCCAGTTGTGGGTGAGCCTGCGCACGAGACTCGCTTGGAGAGCGTTATATCGCGAGTAGCCCTGGGTCTGCTGCGCATCGAGAAAGCCAAAACTCTGGCTGATCAGCGCATTGGACAGAATTTTCCCGCCAACCAAGTTGGAAAATTTCGGCCTGCCGTTAGCAGGATCGATACTGCTGATGATCGGAGGGTTTTCATCCAGCATGTTAATGAGGTGGACGCCGTGCGAACCGACATAGGAAAGAGAGAGAATCGTATTTCTCATCACCTCGCGCTGCACCGTCAGGTTCCACTGCTCGAGGTAAGGCGTATGGCCCACATTCGTATTAAATGCGGTTCCCAGTGTCGGCTTACAGTTGCCCGAGGCAAAACAAGTAATCGAATTTGTGAACGGCCCCGGACTCAGAACCTGAGGGCCGCCCAGCCCAAAGTTGATCGTCTGCGTAAGGATCTGCGCCGGCGGAGCAAAGAAGTATCCAAGAATGAAATCGCGCGGCTCGTAGATATTGTGGAAGATGCCGAAACCGGCGCGCACCGAAGTCTTGTGATCCTTGAACGGATCCCAGGCCAGGCCGATGCGCGGATCGATGTTGCGCAGCGAAATGTTTTTAACAAAAGCAGTCGTCACCGGAGAAAATCCCGTTGACAGCGGAATGCTGTTATTTGTGCCTTCCGCGAACGGCGGGTTCAGGATAGCGCTTGCGGCATTCAGGTCATGCGGATTCGTCGTAGGCTCGTAGCGCAGGCCCAGGTTCAGGGTCAGCGTCGGAGAGACTTTCCAATCGTCCTGAATGTACAGCGCGTAATCATTTTCGCGGAACTTGTGATATGCGCTGAAGGGCTGATTTGGGAATGGATCGAAATTATTTTGCGTGATGCTGGACACGGCCAATGCCGGCCCCTGGAACTGAGTCGGGACGTCCGTGAGGAAGTTCGTCAGGCTCTGGAAGGTCCACGTTCCCCCGCCGGGAAACGGGTGATTGGCGTCGCTTTGAATTCTCTTGATCTCGCCGCCAAAGCGCACGCTGTGCGCCCCCTTGGTCCAGAAGATGTCTTCCGAATAGCTGAACTTGTTCTGGATGAAGGAGAACGGATCGATCTGGCCGGCGCCGAGCCCCGTCAATCCGCTGATGGTGAGGGATCCATCCATCGGTGGATACCCTTGGCCCGCGTAGAGATTTGCTCCGGAAAATTGGAAAGGCGTATAGGACTGCGTCGTGAAGCTGTTTACCAGCGTGCGTGTAAAGCCGAACCGCGTCGTGCCGATTACATTATTGGACCAAATGCGCTTCTCTTCCGCCGTGAAAAATTGATTGCGGGTGCGGTCGTCTGCCGGCCAGCCTGAAAGCGCTGTGCCGCCGCCATAGAAGGGATCAACGAGGTGCCCCCCGTCGAAAAGATACCTGGCAAATACGGAATCCTTCGAAGAGATATTCCAGTCGTAGCGGCCTACGCCATAATTTTCGGATCCCGGTGAACTGGCCACCTGGCTGATGGTTCCTGTGCCAGACAGCAGGCCCGCCGGATTCAGGCTCTCGTTCGTCGGCACCGCATAGGTACTGTAGAAATTGATGTATGGCTGAATCGTTGCTGGAATGGTAGCGGCGCAGGCGGCGAAATTCGCGGGGGCGAAGGCAATCGTGTTCTTGTTGGCGCAGGTCTCAACGCCGGCAGCGTTCGGCGCAAAGCCGCTGCGGGCGGCGGCGTCCGGCACGGTCGCAATCTTCGTCACGCCCGTGCTCTGCTGGATGCCTTCATAATTGATGAAGAAAAACATCTTGTCTTTCTTGATCGGGCCGCCGATCGTGCCGCCGAACTGATTCTTGCGGAACGCCGGAATCTGCGCGGGATCGAAGAAGTTGCGCGCATCGAAAGCGCTATTGCGGACGAACTCGTAGACCGAGCCATGAAGACTATTGGTCCCGGACCGGGTGACCGAATTGACCACGCCGCCGTTGCCGCCGTACTGCGCGCCGTAGGTATTGGTCAGCACTTCGAACTCCGCAATGGCATCGACGCCCAGTGTTGTGCCGAGCACGCCCGAACCCGAACCGTGTTGCTGGAAATCCTGAATGTCGGTCCCATCCATGTACTCGCCTTGACCGTTCGATCGTGCTCCAGAGATCGAAAATTCATTCCCGAAACCCAGGTAAGGCGAGAGCGTCTGAGCCTGCATGACGGTTACGCCGGGCGCCAGCAGGACCAGCTGCTCAAAATCGCGGCCATTCAGCGGCAATTGTCGTATCTGTTGCTGATCCACCAGAGTGGAAAGCTGTGAAGAAGTAGTCTCGACCTCGGCCACTTGGCTCTCCACGGTAACGGTTTGACTCAATTGCCCCACGGGAAGCGAAACATCCACGACGACTTGGCTGCCGATGCTCAGCTCGACGCCTTTGTGAACGACGAGCTCAAATCCCATCTTCTGGACTTGGATGTCATAGGTGCCGATCGGAAGGTCCACAATTCGGTAGCGGCCTTGTGCATCGCTCGTTACGGACTGAATGAGGCCGGTTTCCGTGTTTTTCGCCTGGGCATTCGCCTCCGGAACCGCCGCGCCGGAGGGATCGGTCACGGTGCCCAAAATCGTCGCCGTGGCGGTCTGTGCGTCAAGTCGCGGCGCGGCTCCAATGGTCAGCAATGCCACAATCACCAAAGGGACGAAGAGACTCCGACTTATTTTCGCCATTCCATTCCTCCCGGTATCGTTGATCAGTTCAGACACTCTCTGCGTGCCCGGAGAACCGGCCGAAGATCAAGATTTTTTCGGATGCGGGCTACCCCGTTGATAGCGGGGTATACTACGGCGCCGACAACGATGTCAAGAAACTGGATCTCACGAAATTGTTAGCAACCGCATCCTGATCGCTGCGGCGCGCTTCGTTCCTTCGATTGGCAATTCTTGGATCTGAGGTACGACTCTGAGGCTTTATTTCGGCGAGCGAACTGCTGGCACATCTTCTTTATTTCTTGCCGGCTTCCTTCTCCAACGTTTCAAGCTCTCGCGCCAGGCCTTCGGCCTCTTCTCTCATTCGGCGAAGCCGTTCAGCCAAGGCAGGTAACTCTTGCCCCTTAGCTGCTGGAGCACCGGCCGATGCGGGAGCCGGGGTAGAAGCGGCCGCGACTGCGGGCTTGGCTGGCGCGGAGCTGCCCGTCAGTTCGGCAAAAGCCTGTTCGAAAGTGTCTCGATAGATCAATCGATCGCCGATGGCCAGAACAACTTTCTTGAGCTGCGGCATGCGCGCTTCGCTCGCCTGAATATAAATGGATTCGACGTAGAGGAAGCCGTTCGTCACGGGCAGGGCGATAATATTTCCGCGCAGGACGTGCGACCCTTGCTGGTTCCAGAGAGTGAGATCTTTGGAGATGTTCTGGTCCTGGTCGATTCGCGATTCAATCTGCATCGGGCCGTACATCAATTGCTGTTTCGAAAGTTGATAGAAGATCAGCGTGCCCAATTTGTCGCCGTCGCAACGCGCGGCCATCCATCCGATCAAATTGTCTTTGCCGCGCGGCGTGAACGGCAGGATCATCAGGAACTCCGGCTCTTTCTCTCCCGGCAGCGTCGCCACGATGTAGGTTGGCTGGACAGGTTCGGGCTGCCCGGACTGGCCGAACAGGTTGCGCGCAATATCCCAGATATCTTCCTTGTTGTAGAAAACTTGAGCATCGCGCATGTGGAACGTGCGGTAGGCTTCCGCCTGCGCCCGAAAAAGTACTTCGGGATAACGCGCATGCCGGCGCAGGTCCGCGGGCATTTCCGAAGCCGGCTGGAAAAGCTTCGGGAAGAGTTGCTCGTAAACCTGGATGATGGGATCGCTCGGATCAAATACGTATAGAGACACTTTGCCCGTATACGCATCCACCGTGGCCTTCACCGCGTTGCGGATGTAATTTGCCCCTTCATCCGAGCCCGCGACCGGAAGCGTCGCCGAATACGGGTGCGAGAGAGAAGTCGTATAGCCATCCGCCATCCACACCAGCCTGCCATCGTCCGTAAGAACCAGATAAGGATCGTGGTCCCAAAGCAGGAAGCTGGCCACATGCTCCAGTCGATCCTGCACTCTGCGATGAATCATCATGCGGCTCTCGCCGGTGAGGTAGCCCGTGAAGATAATATTCGGCTCTCCCTCCGATATCGCAGCTGCGCCTTTGAGCAGGAAAGACCCCACCGGAAAGCCGCCCGTGCCCTGATAGGTCGAATACTTGTTCTGGTCGCCCGAGGGATAGTCAAACTCCTCGCGTGCGGTGTGAACGAAAACCGGATCCTGCGTCTTTTCTCCGTAGTAAATTTCCGGCCGCGTCAGCTTGAAGCCGGGCGACTTGATTTCGGGCGGAGCATTCTCAATGAGCAGCACGGGCAAGCCATCGGGAGTGATCTTATTGACATCGGATACAACCGCACCAAAGCCGTGGGTATAGATGAACCGCGGATTGATCCAGCTTTGGCTCGCCTCCGCGGAGAGCTGGTTCACGTCAATCTCGCGGGCGGAGACCAGCACCTGCTTGATGCGGCCATTGATGAAGTAGCGATCGACGTCAGCATCCGGAAACGTGTAGTACGGGCGCAACGCCTGTATCTGGGTGATCGTAGCGCCATAGGCGCGCAGATCCCAAAGCCGCACGTTATCCAGCAGCACGCTGTCCTGCGCAGGATCGATCGCCGCCTGGCTGGAGGGCGCGAATGGCTGCTCGGTCGTGTTCCGGTCGAGCCCGAACGCCACGGTCGTAGCCTGAATATGACGTTCGATATAGGGCCGCTCGATCGAAATCTCATTCGGCCTCACGTACACGGCGCGAATGATGCCCGGCACAATCAATTGCAAAACAAAAACCGACGCCACCAGGAAAACTGCTTTCTTGTATCGCCCGGTCCACGCGAGCGGAACGGCCGCCAGCGTCGCGGCAATCAGGAACCAGCGCAAAGGCAGCGTAATTTTCGCGTCTACGTAATCGGCGCCGGTCATAAAAGCATGAGAATTAAACAAAAGCTCGTAATTGCCCAAAAAGAACCACGCCGCGAGGCCCAGCAGCAGGATTGCGGCTATGGTTCGCAGAAAACCGGTCCGGCCTGCGCCAGGCAAGAGCAGCGTCCGAGGCTCAAAATCCAGAGTCCCGGGAGATCGGATCAGATGCTCGCGGTGAAAGCGGAAACGTTCGGCTAACTGCCATCCCCGGGCCGTTGCCCAGAAAACGAGCGCGCAGAGAATCGCCAGGACAAACACAAACCCAAGCACTTGCGAATAGAAAGGCAAACTGAACAAGTAAAACGGCAACGGGCGCGAAAATACCGGGTCTTTCCAGGCATTCGCCTGAATCACGATCTGGCGCGAGCCGAAAAACCGCATCACGGTCCAATAGTCCACCGAAGCGAGGGAAAATAGGATGGCCACCAGCGCCAGGCCCACCGGCGCTAGTCGCGAGTAGAGGCGAAAATCACGCTGCCGGACGCCGGCAAAGCTGATTCCGCGCGCATGAGCCACCCACAAAGCGATGAAAGCCAGCACGGTGCCAGTGGAAACGGGGGCGATGCCGTACCACAGCATCTTGAGCCAGGTATCCACCTGGCCCACTTCCTTCCACCAGTTGTAATCAATGATGAAATTCGCCGCCGCCGGAATCGCCCAGAGGAAGACGAACGCCAGCAGCACACCGGCTACGATCAGTTTGCGCGCTTGTGAGGGATGCATGGGCGACAGCTGAGGCCTGAGCGATCGTACGGCCTCGAGATCAACACGATGGACGCCGGCACGATATCGCCGATGACGACCGCCGAAATCGTATCACACTAGCTCCGCTCCTCGCTGCTTAAGCGGATTTTCGGCGGCAGGAGGCCTCCGCCCGCGCGGCAACTACCTCATGGCGCTGTCAATTCCCGATTTTTCCTCAATGGTGAGCGGGCGATATGCGCCTTTCGCCAAATTGCCCAGTGTGAGCGGTCCGATCGCGACGCGAACGAGCCGAAGAACCTCGATGGCAAGCTGCTCGAGCATGCGGCGAATGTGTCGATTTCTACCTTCATCCAGCACGATCGTCAGCCAGGTGTTGCGGTTGCCCTGCCGCAGTACTCGCGCGTCTGTAACCCGCAGGAACTCGCCGTCCGAAACTGAAAGCCCTTTCAGTAACGCGCCCGTCAGTTCAGCATTCCTGATGCCGCTCACTTGCACGTGATAGGTCTTCTGAAGATGACTCTCCGGAGAGAGCACCGCCGCCGCCCATTCCGAATCATTGGTCAGCAGCAGCAGCCCTTCGCTCGCCTTATCCAACCGCCCCACCGGAGCGAGCCACGGCAGATCATTGTTTAGCGCCGAATTGCCCAGCGCCGCATAGATCGTCGGGCGCCCTTTTTCGTCGGAAGCTGTTGTGACCACGCCGCGGGGCTTATTCAACATCAGATAGACCTTCTGCGCCGGGCGAATAATGGCGCGCTTGACGCTGATTCTGTCGCGTTCAAGCAGCACGGGCGTTTGCGGATCGCGTTTCACGCTGCCGTTCAATTGCACGCATCCCGAGCGAATCAGGTCTTCAGCCTGCGACCGCGAGCAATAACCCAGCTTCGACAACGCTCGCGCCAGTCCGACGTTTCGCAATTGCCCGGCCATCGAATCCTTAACGGCTCGCGATCTGCTCGAGTTCGGGATAACGCGGCACGAGTGTTGCCGGCACCTTCACTTTTCGAGCCTCAATCATAGAAATCAGCTGCAGTGCATTCACCGCCGCCTTGCCCAGATTGTGATTGTTGGCAACTACGTATGTGGTCTCCGTTTTTTCGGCAACTTCCAGCGCTCGCTCTTTCCAGCCTGCCAGCTCTTTCGTTGAATAGAGGTAATCGTACCGGTCGCGAACGTTGGTCTCCGCGAACCATTGTTTGTAGTTCCGCCCGTGAAGGCGAATGTAACCGACGGCGGATGTCGCGTGGGCGGAGGGGCCAACCGCTCGGCCGAGCAGGGGCTGGTCGATATTGCAGAGTCCTATCCCCAGGCCTTCAATCCAGCGAAGCACGTCCGGCTCGTTCCAGCTTGCGTGACGAATCTCCAGAACCAGCGGATAGCTTCGAAAACGCTCCACGAGGCGCTCGACGTAGGCGCGATTCTCGTCCGTGCATTTAAAGGATATCGGGAATTGCGCCAGCAGCGCGCCGAGCATCCCCTGTGTCGCAATCGAATCGTATCCGGCCTTGGCGTCTTGTTCGTCCGTGGCGGCGGGCCGAATCGTCTTTGCCGAGGTAGGCTCCAGGACAGCTGCCGGGGAATGAGTGAATGCGCGGTTTAGTTTCGCCGTGAACACAAACTTCGGATTCACGCTCAACGCCGCCCGGCACCACTCTTTGCCGACAGCCGGCTTGATATGGCCGTAGAACGATGTGTTGATCTCGATCAGTTCGAGAAACTGCGCGAGATATTCGATCCGGGCGCTCGACTTGAGCGAGGGTGGATAGACAACACCCTGCCAATCTTTGTAGGAAAAGCCCGCCACGCCAATCTTGATATTGCCCGGCGGGCTCACTAGACGGCACCCGATTCGCGCAATTTGCTGCCTGCAGACCTACGGCTGAGACCAAAGCACTTTGCGCTCTTTATTGTAAAGCACGATGGAAGCGGCGGACGTTTTCTTGACCTGGCCATTCTTGGGCACGATCCCGTTGCCAATGCTGGTGGTGAAGCCGTCTTTATCGGAGAGTTCCAGGGCCGTGCCATCCGGAGTGACGCCCATGCGCAGTTGTATGTCCGCGCGCTCACCGGTTAACGAGAGTTGTGGTCCCGCCTTTTCCAGCACGCTCAATGCGACCGAAGCATGATGCTGCGGGTCGGAAAGCAACAGCACTGGCCCCCCTGGCGCTCCGCTATTGAGAGATAAAGTCACGAGAGCAGAGCCGCTTTCATCTCTGAACTTTAGGCTCGGCGTGCCCCCCTCCATGCCTAGCTCTGCGCGCACTTTTCCGTTTGAATCCTTCAGGATGAAACCCTGAGCCTCAACTGCCGTCGGTCCCGCCGGTGCTGCTGGTGCGGGGGCTGCCGGCGCGCGGCCTTTTGGCTTCTGGCTTGGGGCCGGTGCGCTTTGTCGTGTCTGCGCCATCAGACCTACCGACGCAATCATCACCAGGAAAACGATTGCACCTCGCTTGAGTCTTCGGTTCTCTCTTTCCAATCGCCCAATTCGAGCCACAATTGCGTCGTGTTGCGGAGTGCTTTCGGTCACTGGATCCTCCATGATCTCTCGCAAAATTCTAACCGGATCAGAACCCCGAGCGGCAAACGTTCTTCTTTCCCTGTTAGCTGGGATGCATCGCTCTGTTGTAGCGGGCAAGCGAGGATGAAATCACCGCAGCGGCTGGCACGCGGAGTCCCAAATCCGATCGCTGCGGTCCAGTCGCTCGGCGATGCGCCTGACCGGGGTTACAAAAATCGGCGCGGTCGCATATTTTGACTGATAATAGCCATGAGAGAAACAGGCATGAATCGTACAGCGAAAGCTCACGCGCGGCGCCTTCCCGTGCTCTTGTCTGGACTGCTGCTCCTCGGCTTGGCCTCCGGCCTGCTGCTTGCTTATCAGCGACAGGGCTTCGGCGCTTACCAGGATGACGATGAAGGGGAGATGCCCATCGGCCCCAGCCAAAAGGCCGAGTGGACCTTCGCCCGGTACCACTACAACGTGGGCGGCGGCTTCCGTGGTTTCCGGCGCTGGGCCGCCGATTATCCGAAATCCGATCGACAGCTCGTGGAGGGCGTTGTTCGCCTGACGCGCATCGACACTCACGTGGCGGAGCAGGTCGTGGATGCCTCATCAGACGAAATCTATAACTGGCCCTGGATTTTCGTTGAAGACCCCGGCGCATGGGTCATTTCTCAAAGCGAGGCCGACCGCATACGTACCTACCTCTTGCGGGGCGGGTTCATGTTTTTTGACGACACTCACGGAGACTATGAATGGGAAAATCTGATGACCGTAGCACGCATGATTTTCCCCGACCGTCAGGTTGAGGACCTGAAGGACAGCGAAGAGATTTTTCACGTGGTCTACGACCTCGACGACCGCTTCCAGATACCCGGAACTCGCTTTATCTGGGGACAGCGCGGGTATGCGTCCGATATGAAAGTGCCCAGGTGGCGGGGCATTCGCGACGATAAAGGCCGCATCATGGTGGCCATCTGCCACAACAGCGATGTCGGAGATGCCTGGGAATGGGCCGATAGTCCCGATTACCCGGAGCGCGCCACGTCCATGGCCTACCGAATCGCCATCAACTACATCATCTACGGCATGACGCACTAAAGCGGGGAGTCGAGTCTTACTTCAGGCGGGTGCTGCCCATCAGGTATTGATCCACTGCGGCGGCGGCCTTGCGCCCTTCGGAAATCGCCCACACCACCAGTGATTGTCCGCGGCGCATATCGCCCGCCGCAAAGACTCCCGGCGACCGAGCTCATGTAGTTGGCGTCCGTGGCGATGTTGCCGCGCGCGTCAAGGTTGACGCCGAACTGCTCGATCATCCCTTGTTTCACCGGCCCGGTGAAATCCAAGCGCCAGCAGCACCAGGTCCGCCTCCAGAATGAATTCGGTTCCTGGCATCGGCTCGAACTTCGGCGGCGGTCCCACGCGGATCGCGTGCAGCTGCTTCACGTTGCCATTTCCATCGCCGCTGAAATGCGTCGTGCCGATCGCCCAATCCCGCAAGCCGCCCTCTTCATGCGAACTCTCGGTGCGCAATTGCAGCGGCCACAGCGGCCACGGCGTGCTGGGTGCGCGCTCCTGCGGTGGCATCGGCATAATCTCAAACTGGTGCACGGACTTCGCCTTCTGCCGGTGGCAGGTGCCCAGGCAGTCCGCGCCGGTGTCGCCGCCGCCGATGATCACCACGCGCTTTCCGGTGGCCAGGATCTGATTGGGCACCTCGTCTCCCGCGTTGCGCTTGTTCTGCTGCGGCAGGAACTCCATGGCGAAGTGGATGCCCTTCAGCTCGCGCCCCGGCACACTCAAATCGCGGGGATTCTCCGCGCCGCCGCACAGCAGGATGGCGTCGAACTCCTTGCGCAAATCCTCCGCGGGCACGTTGTGGCCCACGTGCGCGCGCGTCTGGAAGCTGCACGCCCTCGGCCGCCATCTGCTCCAGCCGGCGGTCCATGACGTGCTTCTCCATCTTGAAATCGGGAATGCCGTAGCGCAACAGCCCGCCGATGCGATCGGCCTTTTCAAACAGCGTCACCGAGATGGCCCGCGCGATTCAGTTGCTGCGCCGCGGCCAAGCCCGACGGTCCCGAACCCACCACCGCGACGCGCTTTCCCGTGCGCGTCTCGGGCGGTTCGGGCTTGATCCAGCCCTCCTGCCAGGCGCGCTCGACGATGGTCTTCTCGATCATCTTGATCGTGACCGGCGGCTCGTTGATGCCCAGCACGCAGGCGGCTTCGCACGGCGCCGGGCAGATGCGCCCGGTAAACTCGGGAAAATTATTGGTGGAATGCAGAACGCGGATCGCTTCTTTCCAGTGGTCGCGATAGACGAGGTCGTTCCAGTCGGGAATGATGTTACTACCGGGCAGCCGGTATGGCAAAACGGAATGCCGCAATCCATGCAGCGCGCGGCCTGCGTGCGCACCTTTTCTTCCGGGAAGTGGCTAGTAGACCTCGAAGTAGTCGTTGACGCGCTCTTCGACGGGGCGTCGTGTCGGCATCTCTCGCGTATATTCCTTGAAGCCGGTGACTTTACCCACGGATTTCCTGCCCACGCGCGTTGCGTGCCGGCTTGCGCGACCAGCACGCCGGCGGGAACTCGCGGAATGCCCAGAACGCGCTTGTATTCGTGCGGGAACACCTTGACGAACTTCGGCAGCGTGGCTTCCCAGTTCTGCAGAATCCACTTGGCCTGCGGGCTGTCCGGTCAATTCGCCGTGGCGGGTGATCAGCCGGTGCAGCAGTGTCGACGTCTTCGGCCTCGGTCACCGGCTCGAGGTCCACCTCGTTGCGGTTGCAATACACTGGAGCGAAATCGCCGGCCTGATCGAGCACGTACGCGATGCCGCCGGTCATTCCGGCGGCGAAGTTTCGTCCCGTGCGTCCGAGCACGACCACCAGGCCGTTGGTCATGTACTCGCAGCCATGATCGCCCACGCCCTCCACGACCGCGGTCGCGCCGGAATTGCGCACCGCAAAGCGTTCGCCTGCCATGCCGTTGAAGAACGCCTCGCCGCTGGTCGCGCCGTAAAGGCAGACGTTGCCGATCAGTATGTTTTCTTCCGGCACGAACTCGGAGTGCCGCGGCGGATAGATCACCAGCTTGCCCGCCGGAGAGCCCTTTGCCGACGTAGTCGTTGGCGTCGCCCTCGAGCGTCAGCGTCACGCCCTTGGCCAGGAACGCGCCGAAGCTCTGTCCCGCGCAGCCCGTGAACTGAATGCGAATCGTGTCTTCCGGCAGGCCCGCCGCCCCATAACGGCGCGCGATCTCGCCGCTCAGCATCGCGCCCACCGTGCGATGCACGTTGCTGATGGGCAGGCTCAAGCGAAACCGGAACGGCTTTCTCGATCGCCTTCCGCGCACTGCGTGAATCAGGTGCCGTCGAGCGCCGCTTCCAGGCCGTGATCCTGCGCCTGCGTGCTGCGCCGTCCCACGTGGCTCGGCACCGGCGGATTGTAGAGAATCGACGACAGGTCGATGCCCTTGGCCTTCCAGTGCGTAATGTCTTTGCGCTGCACCAGGCAATCCACGCGGCCAACCATCTCGTCCACTGTGCGGAAGCCCAGTTCCGCCATGATCCGCCGCAGATCCTCGGCGACGAAGAAAGAAGAAATTGATCACGTGCTCCGGCTGGCCCGTGAACTTCTTCCGCAGTTCAGGATCCTGCGTGGCCACGCCCACCGGGCAGGTGTTCAGGTGGCACTTGCGCATCATGATGCAGCCCATGGAAATCAGCGGCGCCGTCGAAAATCCGAACTCCTCCGCGCCGAGCATCGCGGCGATCGCCACGTCGCGGCCCGGTCTGCAGCTTGCCGTCCACCTGCAGCCGCACCCGGCTGCGCAGATCGTTCATCACCAGCACCTGCTGCGTTTCGGAAAGTCCCAGCTCCCACGGAATGCCCGCGTGGCGGATCGAACTGATCGGCGAAGCGCCGGTGCCGCCGTCGTAGCCGCTGATCAGGATCACGTCCGCGTGAGCCTTGGCCACGCCCGCCGCCACCGTTCCGACGCCCACCTCGGCCACCAGCTTCACGGAAATGCGCGCGCGCGGATTGGCGTTCTTCAAGTCGTAGATCAGCTGCGCCAGATCCTCGATCGAATAGATGTCGTGGTGCGGCGGCGGCGAAATCAGTCCCACGCCCGGAATCGAATGGCGCACCCGCGCGATGAATTCGTCCACCTTGTGGCCGGGCAACTGGCCGCCTTCGCCGGGCTTGGCGCCCTGCGCGATCTTGATCTGCAAATCGTCCGCATTCACCAGGTAATTGGTGGTCACGCCAAAGCGCGCCGAAGCCACCTGCTTGATCGCGCTGCGCCGCAGGTCGCCATTCGCATCGGGCATGAAGCGCGCCTCGTCCTCGCCGCCCTCGCCGGTATTGGATTTCCCGCCGATGCGGTTCATGGCGATGGCCAGCGTCTCGTGCGCTTCCTTGCTGATCGAGCCAAAGGACATCGCGCCGGTGGCAAAGCGCTTCACGATCTCCGCCGCCGGCTCCACTTCTTCCAGCGGCACCGGCGGCCCGGCCGGCTTGAAATCGAACATGCCGCGCAGCATCTGCAAATCGCGGTTCTGCTGGTTCACGATGCTCGCGAACTCCTGGAACGTCTCGAACTTCGATTGCCGCACCGCGTGCTGCAGCTTGCTCACGGTGGTCGGATTCAGCAGGTGCCGTTCGCCGCGCACCCGATATTGATATTCGCCGCCGATGCGCAAGCTCGGTATCCGATTCGCTGGGAGGCTGCATGGCGAACTGGTGCTTCAGCAGCGCCTCGCGAGCCAGCACGTCCATGGTCACGCCTTCGATGCGCGAAGCCGTGCCGGTGAAGTAGCGATCGACCAGCGCTCTTCTCCAGGCCGATGGCCTCGAAAATCTGCGCGCCCTGATAGCTCTGCAGCGTCGAAATTCCCATCTTCGAAAAGGTCTTCAGCAGGCCTTTGTCGATCGCCTTCATATAGTTCTTGAAAACCTTGTCCCACGTGTACTCGGCGTGGAAAAGCTCCCTGGCGATGCAGATCTTCCAGCGTTTCGATGGCCAGATAGGGATTCACGGCGCTCGCGCCATAGCCCAGCAGCAGCGCAAAGTGCATCACCTCGCGCGGCTCGCCCGACTCCACGATCAGCGCCACCTGATTGCGCGTCTTCTCGCGAATCAAATGATTGTGCACCGCCGAGAGCGCCAGCAGGCTGGGAATGGGCGCGTACTCCTGCGTCCACGCCGCGGTCGGAAAGAATCAGCAGCGTGTAGCCGGACTTGATCGCCAGCGACGCGCGACGGCACAGCGTCTCGATCGCCTTCTCCAGTCTCTTCTTCGCCGCCCTCGGCGCGGAACAGCATCGGCAGCGTCGTAGCCAGGAAATCGCCCCAGCTGACGCGGCGCAGCTTCTCCAGCCGCCAGTTCGAGATGATCGGGTGGCGCAGCTTCAGCGTATGGCAATTCCTGGGCGTCTCGTCGAGGATGTTGCCTTCCGAGCCGATGTACGTATTGAGCGACATCACCAGCCCTTCGCGGATCGGATCGATCGCCGGATTGGTGACCTGCGCGAAGGTCTGCTTGAAATAGCTGAAGAGCAGTTGCGGCTGGTCGGAAAGGCAGGCCAGCGGCGTATCGATGCCCATCGAGCCGACCGGCTCCTCGGCGTTCAGCGCCGACGGCAACAGAATCGTCTTCAGGTCTTCGTCCGTGTAGCCGAAGGCGCGCTGCCGCATCAGAATCGTTTCGTGATCGGTGGCTTGCACGCGCTTGGGGCTCGGCAGATCGATCGAGCGTGATCTGATTCTCCTTCACCCACTGCGCGATAGGGCTGCCGCGCCGCCAGCTGCTTCTTGACCTCTTCGTCCGAAATCAAGCGCTTCTGCTCGGTATCCACCAGCAGCATGCGGCCGGGCGCCAGCCGTCCCTTCATGCGGATCTCTTCCGGCTTCACCGGAAGCACGCCCGCTTCCGAAGCCATGATCACCAGGCCGCCGTTGGTCACCAGGTAGCGGCCGGGACGCAGTCCGTTGCGGTCGAGCTTCGCGCCGATGACGCGTCCATCGGTGAACGCCACGGCCGCCGGCCCGTCCCACGGTTCCATCAGCGAAGCGTGATATTCGTAAAACGCTTTCACGTCCTCCGGCATGGTCGAATCGTGTTCCCACGCCTCGGGGATCAGCATGGACATCACGTGCGGCAAGCTGCGTCCCGCCAGCGTCAGCAGCTCCACGGCGTTGTCGAGCATCGCCGAGTCGCTGCCGCCCGGCGTGATAATGGGCAGCAGCTTCTTGATATCGTCGCCAAAGAGCGGGGACGCCAGCACCGACTGCCGCGCGTACATCCAGTTGATATTTCCGCGCAACGTGTTGATCTCGCCGTTGTGGCAGACGTAGCGATAGGGATGCGCGAGCTGCCAGCTCGGGAAAGTGTTCGTCGAAAAGCGCTGATGCACCAGGCAGAGTCGCGCTGGTCACCTCGGCATCCAGCAGCTCCTTATAGAAATCCGTAATCTGCGGCGCCAGCAGCAGCCCCTTGTAAACAATCGTGCGCGAAGAGAGCGATGGCAGGTAGAAGAAGCCCTTCTCCTTGAAGTCCGATTCGGCTACGGCCGACTCCGCCCGCTTGCGCACCACGTAAAGTTTGCGCTCGAGCGCATCCTGGTCCATCTCCGGGCCGCGCTGAATAAACATCTGCTCGATGTAGGGCTGCGTCGCCCGGGCCAGGCGTCCGATCGCATTTCCGTTGAGCGGCGTATCGCGCCAGCCGAGTACCGTCAGGCCTTCTTCGACCGCTATGCGTTCCAATATCCCTTCGCAAAGGATTCGTTCGTTGCGATCCACCGGCAGGAAGGCCATGCCCACGCCGTACTCGCCCGGCGCCGGCAGTTCAAATCCAAGCTGCGAACACTCCCGCTGGAAAAATGTGTGCGGAATCTGAATCAGGATCCCGGCGCCGTCTCCGGTCTGCGGGTCGCAACCGCAGGCGCCCCGGTGCGCCAGGTTGATCAGGATCTGCACGCCCTTGAGCACAATGTCGTGGGACTTCTGCCCGGAAATATCCGCGACAAACCCAATGCCGCACGCATCATGCTCATAATGCGGGTCATAGAGACCCTGGGCGGGCGGTAGGCCCCTCGATGGCCCGAACGGCCCCGATAATCGCTGATCTTGACCCATTTTGGTGTTCATCCTGAATACCATGGCCATCCCGCGTTGTAAAGCAAGCCAAACGTAGTTGCCAGACCCTGGAAAAACAGTCGCTAGACCTGGCTGGTGTAGCGCTACGCGGAGGGTGCGAGCGCCGTAAGTCGAAGGATAATTGCCATAATACGACTCATAAGGGTCAGGTTAGCCGGGCTGGCCCGGAATGTACAATCCAGAATTTCGATTGGCCGAATCGATTTTTCGCCGAGATTCTAAGGGGTGCACCACGCCCCTTACCCCGCTGCCCTGGCGCTTCCACCTAGTTGTCATCCTGAGCGTATCCGGGGTCCCCAGCACGTGCCGGGTTTGCATGCGCTGGGGTGGAGGAGCGTTGGATCTCTCAGAAAAGACTACGTCACCTGTTAGCTGTCATCCCGAGCGCAAGCGAGGGATCTGCTTTCCCGCTTGTGTTGGGTAGCGTCGGACTTCAGCCCCGCATCTCTTAGTTCCCGGCGGTGTCATCCTGAGCGTAGCCGGGGTCCCCAGCACGCGCCGCTCTTGCGTGTGCTGGGGTGGGGAGCGAAGGATCCCTCCGAAGACTACTGAGTGACCGGCTGAAAATAGTCCGGCAAGCCCTTCTTCGTTCCGAGCAGGATCTCCACCACTGCCTGGCGATCGGCGAGAGACAATCGAGCGTACTTCTCATCCCCTTCCTTCTCCGAAAGGACCCGCCACATTCGCTTGTAAATAGCCTCTCGTGCTTCAGGGGGCAAGCTGTCGAAAGCTTCCGAGTAAATCATGTAGCTGCACGGATAACGCATAAGGTGTCGTTTCAGATCCAGTCGCCGCAACGACCGGCCTTTGCTGTCGCGCGGCCCCTCGCTCGAAAACCTCTCGCTGAATCCGGATGTGCCCTGAATACCATTGGCAAGCGGCGCCTCATCGACGAAAAGCATGTAGTCCACTAGTTCCTCAGCCGTGGCGGCAAGAGCCTTCACGTCGAGGCTATGACGGTACTGCCCTCCGCGTGCCTGCCAGCCGATGCGAGTGAACAAATTCATCATGTGCATCTGGTGCTCGAAAACCATCAGCGCAGCGATGTCGCTATAAGGGGACAAATAGGCAGTCGTGTCGAACTTGTCCATGAGCGAATCCACGTGGAGGGTCTCGCTGGTAATCGCGGACTCGGGATTGCTCGGATCGGTGATCATGGCGTTGCCCATGTGGCGCATTGCACCGCTATTGCCGGTCACGTACCAGCCGCCCCAGCGTTGCTCCAGTGGACTGCGGTGATCGATGAGGTAGTTGCCCAACTCGCGCAATGCCGTGCCATTGGGCGCTGTAAAATTACTGCGCAGGAGCATGCCAGGGACGCCCAGCGCTTCGTTCGAATCGTGGCAGCCCAAACACTCATCGTGCCGAACAAACTGCGGTTTCTCCTGCGGCGTCTGTGAGAGCGAGTAGAAAATGATCCCTTGTTGCGGATCCTGGGCGGCTAATTCCACAAATCCTCCGCGCACCCAGCCAACGGCTACCGAATCGTTAAAGAAAAGCGTCCGCGGATTTTGCGGGTTGATGATACTGGCCTGAATGCTGGTCCTTGAAAAAACCGCCATCTGCGATTCAATCGGAACGTTCAGTGCTTCGAGTACGGACCGCAGGTAGCCTTGGTCTCCGTCAAACTTCAGGTGCAACCGGCCCGATTCGATCATGTCGTTGAGCTTGGAGACTGCGTCGTGTACCGGTCGTGTGTCGTACTCGATCGAGGGATCCTCCCGCTGCGGCATGGGGATATCTGAAAGGTCTGCAAAAGCGGCGGCACAGAAGATCACGCCGAGGGTAAGCAGCGCAACAGGGCGCACCCTGCCCGGGCTATTCATATCGGAGTGCCCCAGCGAGGTTCATACGGGTTACTCGGCGAGTGGTCGGCCGTTTTTTTTCTTCTTGCTTTCGACGGCTCGCCTGAGCTCCCACCTGAGGCGATGATAGCACCGGTGCCTGAAAGGCCGTTGTTTTTGCGGGTACGCTGCCCCTCGATTTACACGCGTGGGGCACTTCCTTTTCGAACTCGTACCACGTCGAGACAGCGCCATTCTCTTGTAGATGTGCTTTTCGCTGTTCGTGGACATGGAAGATTCGAATCACACCGTTCGAATACTATAACGCTAACACTGAAAAATGATTGCTAACCAGATGATAATATGATATTCTGCGCCGAAATTGATTGATCGCGGAATACAAAGTCGTGTTCGTCCGAAATGCATCTTCGCTGTTCGATTTGCTCCCTTTACGCAACCCGATCTCTCGTCGCGACTCAAAACGCCGTAAGAGCAGCGGAATGAACACTTGCGAAAAATTCCTTTGCAACTCTTCTGCAATGAACACTTACGCAATTCCGGGAGTTAAAAGTCGCTGCAGAATCAACACTTGCACAAAAAAGGTGCGGTGGGGGTGGCGGGGATGCGCTACGAACCGGAGCCGATGGATCTCTCTTACCCGGAAACCCATCGCATCAGGTGTACGTTTGTCGTCCGGAGGAACAATGAGCACGAGCAAATGGATTTCAGCAGGCTTCCTGGCTTTGGCCTGGGCTGCTTCTGCAGGCGCACAAAGCAAACCGCAACAAGCCGCGCCTCCGTTTTCCACCTGGCTGAAGAATGCCTACGTGAGCAACCGCGACAATATCTCGCGCTCCGCCGCGAAAGTCCCCGAGGATCTCTACGGAATGCGCCCGGGCCCGCAAGCCGAAGTCAGGACCTTTGGCCAGATACTCGGGCATCTCGCCAATTTCAACTATCTGTGGTGCTCCCAGGCGAAGGGCGAGAGAGATCCCAATCAAGGCAAGGATCTCGAGAAGTTGACCTCTAAAGCGGATCTGACGAAGGCTCTTAGTGGCGCGTTCGCATATTGCGATTCCGTTTATAGCTCTCTTACCGACGCCTCCGCGCAGGAAACCATTCAAGTCACACAAGAAGATGGAAAACCAGCGCAGGTGAAGCGGCTGACGGTATTAGTCTTGAATTACGGTCACAACAACGAACACTACGGCAATCTGGTCAGCTATATGCGGATCAAGAGCATCGTGCCCGCATCGTCGGAGCCCCAGAAGTAGCACCCCAGAAGTAGCAGGAAACAGACTGCTGATAGATCGCTGGCCGCGAGGACGGAGGATTACTGGAGGGAGTGCTCGAGGCTGATTGCGGCGCGGTCGATCACGCCCGCTTCATTTTCAAGCACCTTGGAGACGCGCTGGATCGACTCTTCCGCTGTACTCCACTGTTTCTGTTCGATCGCTTCTCGCACCGCCGGCACGGTTTTCACTCCGTAGCCGGTGTAGAAGCCGGGAGCATAGAGTTGGTGCTTGAACCATGGCCGGCCAGGCAGTCCATTGGAGTCGGTCAGGGCGCGTTCACCCTGGAGCAGGAGCATATTCACCTGCGCGAGCGAAGCTCGCCCCAGTGCCGTGCCGCCGTTCTGTGCTGCCTGCGCATAGGCTCGTTGATAGCGCTCGGCGCCGCGATTCAAAGCATCCATCGCGTTTTGCAGCGGCGCGAAATTGAGGTGGGGCGGCACCGCGTCCGGCACCGGCGGCACAAATGGTTTCTTGGGGTCCGAGGTCGCGCTGAAGACGCCCTCGCTGATTTGCCGGTTGCGCTCGCGGATCTGATTGCTCTGGGTGTCCGCCACGCGTTCCAGGTCGCTGATATAGCCGCGCACCGTGGAGGAGAGATCGTTGAAATTAAAGGGCAGTAAGTCCGCGTCCGCCAGGCGCATCGTCGCGGTGCCGGCGGTTTGCGCCAGAGCGCGTCCATATACGAAGGTGCCGTCATTGAAATGCGTGAACCAGTAAAAATCGTCGTATATGGAGTGATAAATTCCGCCCTCGGATTCGCCGCCATAAGCCAGATTCACCGAGGCGATGCCCGCGAAATCCAGGAACGCCGTGTAGTCCGATCCCGAGCCCAGCGCCTCGATGGGCCAGGTGGGCTTGGAGCGAAGCCGTTCGCGTTCCTCGGCGGAGTTCGTATCGGCAATGTGTTTTAGCTGGGTTCTCCGCCATACCGAGATATTTTTTTCCGGATCGTTGATGTCGCGCGCGACTTGATTCACAAAACTCTCGAGTGAATGGGAGCCCGTAACGTTGAGATACCCGCGGCTATTGGAGTCCGAATTGATGTACGCCACGGCGTGCGCGCGAAGCTCGTCCGCGTGCGTCTCCACCCATTCCGTCGAGCCGATCAACCCGGGTTCCTCGGCATCCCACGCGCAATACACGATCGTTCGCTTCGGCTTCCATCCGGCTTTCAGCAATTCGCCAAACGATCGCGCCTCTTCCATCTCGGCGGAAATGCCGGAAACCGGATCCTGCGCTCCATTCACCCAGGCGTCGTAGTGATTGCCGCGAATGACCCATTCGTCCGGTTCCGAAGCGCCGGGAATTTTGGCGATCACGTCGTTGATCTGCTTCATGTCCCAATTAAATTTCACGCGCAGATGAACTTTCGCGGGCCCCGGACCCACGTGATACGTAATCGCGAGCGCGCCACGCCATCGGGCGGGCGCCACCGCTCCGCCGATCGCAGCGAGCAGCGGCTGCGCATCGTCGTAGGAGATGGGCAATACCGGAATCTTTGTGAACACCTTCACATCTTCCAGGTTCAGGCGCTTCGCATCGGGCGTCGCTCCGATTCCCGGTGTGAGAGGATCGCCCGGGTACAGCGGCATATCCATGACGCTGCCGCGCTGCACGCCCGCCGGTGGACGCCACGCGCCCTTGGGGAAAACGTCCCCTTCACCGTAGCCATCGTCGCGAGGATCGGAATAGATCAGGCAGCCTACCGCGCCATGCTCAGCGGCGACTTTGGGCTTGATTCCGCGCCAGGAAGCGCCGTAGCGAGCAATGACGATCGCGCCTTTTACGGAAATGCCCATGCGATCGAGCTCTTCGTAATCGTCCGGAACTCCGTAGTTCACGTAAACCAGCGGCGCGGTGACGTCGCCATCGACAGAATACGCGTTGTAAGAGGGCAATTGCTCGCTCTGCTGGTTCGAGGTGGGATCCTCGGGAAGCGCCGGCTCCTGCAGTTTGGCCACAAAGCGAGCAGGTTCCACGAGTTCAAGAACGCGCTCTTTGGGCGTGGGGAAAAGGATTTGAAACGATTCCACGTGGACATCCCAGCCCCATTCCTTGAACTTTGCAACCAGCCACTCCGAGTTTTGCTTGTCGTAAGGGGAACCGACGTGGTGGGGCCGCGCGGACATCAGTTTTGAGTAGTCGCGAATATTGTCCGGCGAAGTTGTGGAACGGAATTTTTGTTCCCAGCGCTGCTCGGCACGCGAATTTTCATTCGAGAAGCCCGCGAGATCCTGCGCTGTGTCCTGCTGCGCCAAAAGAGTCCACGCCACCAGAACACAGGCCCCGAGCGCGAAGGATGTTCGTCGCATGAGCGTTAAGAACGTAACAAGAAATGAGCCGGGAGGATTATACGCGTGCCAGGCCGAATACGAAACGTGGGACTACTTCACCCCAAGCCGGATCTGGCGCGCTTACGCGTCAAGCTCCCCGGATCACTTCCAGGCGCCGAGCAGACGCCGCAGCAATATGAATTGGCCGACGTGGTAAGAGTTGTGATCGGCCACCAGCAGGGCTTCGCGAAGCAGCGTCTGCCCGTCTCCATGAGGAATCGGAGCGAAGAGGCTGTTGGAAGAGTCTTTGACGAGCTTCTCCATTTCGGCCAAATCTCGCTGGAAGGCCGAGACACTCGCGTCCCACGCTGCCGGATTTGGAGGAGCATCACTCTCTGGCCAGTAGCCCTCCGGCCACTTCGGAGATTTATGTTTCGCGTCCCGGCTGAATTCAAGAATGTCCCATTGAGCGATGCGAAGGTGCTCGAGAAGCCGCCACGGCGTGAACGGCAAATCTTTCAGGCGCGCTCCCCGAAACCCTTCGGGCAAACCTTGGATAGCCTTCGGCGAAATCAGCATGAGCTCCCCGGCCACGCAACAATTCAATCAAATGTTTCCGGAGAGCGGCCTCCGCGGGAGACCTTTCCGATGAAGGCTTTTTGGAGGTGCGTCGTTTTGCTTTCGTCTTAGTGCCGCGTTTTGTCTTCATTTCACCGCCTCGATGGCTGGCCAACTTTACCCTATATTTCTAGCACAACTCTGCTTGCCGTCAGGGACGGCGACGAGTGAATTGCCGAGATCTGCGGATCAAGCGATGGAAAAATTGGGCGAAGGGCTCAACTGCCTAGCTGAACGGAAGTGATTCGTGGAGTCTTGGTGTGTGGCCTGCGATCAGACTCGTAACCGAGAGGAACGACCGATTGCAGAACTTCAACTCTACAAAGAACAGAGATCAAGCGAGTCCCTGTGTTCCGCCAGAATTTTGCCAATCTCTCCGACCGGCTCGATTCCGACCCCCCGGAATCGGCCGCGACCTCTCTCGCTGGTCAGGCCGGCGAACCCATCGACCGTCGCTGTTGAAAGCACTCGCGACAGTAAACTGGACGTCCCTGAGTGGGCTTAAAGGGAACGGTTGTCTCTTTCCCACATTGTGAACAGGTCGTCTTCGTTTCGGATCGCTGGAAATTTGATACCTGGCCCGGGCTATCCGCGCGTTTTGCTTTGCAGGATTTGCACCGCTTGGGCTCGTTCTTGAACCCCTTATCGGCGAAGAACATCTGTTCGCCGGCGGTAAACACAAATTCCGCACCACACTCCGCGCACTTCAGGACCTTATCCTGATACTCCATGTCTGGCTCCACGACCCCACGCTGGTTGCAAGGCCTGGCAAATCGGTCCCCATCGAACAGGCGGACGGAGGCGAAAACCCAGCCTCCCTCGAACTGCCGATCGGGCCCGACTTGCCTATATTCCCCAGGGTCTATAATGCCTAGTCCAGCTCACGGCGCTGCTTCTTCCGCAAACGCTTCCGGGAAAGAGCCTGCTTCGCTCGGCGTTTCTCGCCGGGCTTCATATAAAAGCTGTGCTTCTTGATTTCCTTTATGATGTCTTCTTGCTGGACTTTTCGCTTGAATCGCCGCAAGGCGTTTTCAAGAGATTCACCTTCTTGAATCACAACTTCTGCCACGCGAAGCTCACCTCCCTTCGGGTTTATGTGATGGCTGAGGGGCCCGAGCCAAGTTTCGATGAATAGATAGGCAGTGGGGTCGCCATTTGTGGGCTTGTTCTAGCGGAGCCCGTCTTTTAAGTCAAGAAGTCTTTTTCCGCGGAAGGACGCCATAGCGGGGCCAAAAAGCGCCCCAAAATGGCTCCGATTCTGCAGAGAAACCGGGTCCGTCCACCGCCAGACCTTGTGCGACATCCCCTCGACGATATTCTCTCATCATTTTTGGGTCTCCGCTTGTTTGGGTCTGGGCTTGGCCTGACTTCAGTCTTCGGGCTTTCGTCTCGGGTTTCCATCTGGAGGGCTATCTTGGGTACTCGCAATCCATTCCTCTGGGGTAGAATCACGGTCGCTGATTTACGCAGGTTTGAGGCACACGCTATGTCCCTGATGGGCGATGCAATCGGTATCCTTCTGGCTGGCGGTCAGGGCGAGCGGCTATGGCCGCTGACCCGCGACCGCGCCAAACCCGCCGTGCCCTTCGGCGGCGTTTACCGAATCATCGACGTCACACTTATCCAATTGCATCAACAGCGATCTGCGCCGCGTATTTGTGCTCACGCAATACAAGGCGCTGAGCCTAAATCGCCACATCCGCCTGGGCTGGTCGTCCCTCATGGGCCTGGGTGATTTCATCGAGATTCTGACGCCGCAGATGCGCGTCTCCACCAGTTGGTATCTGGGCACCGCCGACGCCGTGTACCAGAATATTTATTCCATTGGCAGCGAGCGCTCCAACTACGCGATCATCCTTTCCGGCGATCACATCTACAAAATGAATTACCGAAAGATGCTCCAGCAGCACGTGGATTCAGGCGCGCACGTCACCGTGGCCACCATTGAAGTGGATCCCGTGGAAGCCGCGGGGCGCTTTGGAGTGATCGAGACGGACGCCAGCTGGCGCGTCCTGGGCTTCGATGAAAAGCCCATGCAGCCGAAGCGCGCCACGCATCGGCCGGACAAAGTGAACGCCTCGATGGGCGTTTACATCTTCAATACGCAACTGCTGATCCCCATCCTGATCTCCGACGCGGAGAATCCAGAATCCACGCACGACTTCGGCCATGACATACTGCCGCGAATCCTCTCCAACTATCGGGTGTTTGCCTACAACTTCGAAGATGAAAACCGCAATGGGCCGCTCTACTGGCGCGACGTCGGCACCGTCGACGCTTACTATGAAGCGAACATGGATCTGGTTTCCGTCACGCCCATCTTCAACCTCTACGACAAGAGCTGGCCTTTGCGCACCTGGCAGCAGCAATATCCTCCGGTGAAGACTGTTTTCGCCGACCCGGACCGCATGGGGGTGGCCATCGATTCCGTGGTCAGCGGAGGCTCGATCGTGTCCGGAGGCCGCGTGCGGCGTTGCGTGCTGGGCTACGACGTGCGCGTCAACAGCTACTGCCAAGTGGACGATTCCATCGTGTTCAACCACGTCAACATCGGCCGGCATTCCCGAGTGCGCAACGCCATCATCGATCGTCACGTGGTGCTGCCGGAACACACAGAGATTGGCTACGACCTCGAAGCGGACCGCGCCCGTTATCACGTGAGCGAAAACGGAGTGGTCACGGTGGTTCGGGAGGAGTCCATGCTCGAGGAACCCGAATAGTTGTCTCTCCAAAAGTTTTACTGTCTTCGCAATTCAGCCTCTCTCTGCGGTGCTCGTCCTGTACTTCGGCGTGTACTTCCCACGGCGACAAGTTAAAATGCGGGTCGCAAAATTTTCCCGGAGGCGAAATGGCCCATAAGATCACCGGCGTCATCGGCAGGCAGGTAGTGGATTCGCGGGGAAATCCCACGGTCGAGGCCGACGTCCTGCTCGAAGACGGCACGCGCGGCCGCGCCGCGGTGCCATCAGGGGCCTCGACCGGAGAACACGAAGCGCTGGAACTGCGGGACGGCGATAAGGCGCGCTACATGGGCAAGGGAGTCCTCCGCGCCGTCGAGAACATCAATGGCCCGATCGCGGGGATCGTCAAGGGACTCGACGTGGCGGCCCAGGCTGCGCTCGACCGGCGCATGATTGAAGGGGATGGCACCCCCAACAAGGGCAAGCTGGGCGCAAACGCCATACTTGCGGTTTCCATGGCCGCGGCGCGCGCCGCAGCGGCAGCCGAGCGGCTCCCGCTCTATCGCTATATTTCGCGGTACTCCAGCGAACGCGAAGCGCACACGCTGCCGGTCCCGATGATGAATATCCTGAATGGCGGAGCGCACGCCGATAATTCGGTCGACTTACAGGAGTTCATGGTGATGCCCGTCGGCGCGACGAGCTTCGGGGAAGCACTGCGCATGGGCGTGGAGGTCTTTCACCATCTCAAGGCGGTGCTACACAAGCGGGGCTATTCCACCGCCGTGGGCGATGAAGGCGGCTTCGCGCCGAATCTGAAATCGAATGAAGAGGCCATCGACCTGGTCCTCGAAGCTATTTCGGCCGCCGGATATACGCCCGGAAAACAGATCTCTCTGGCGCTCGATCCCGCTTCGAGCGAGTTTTACGTGAGCGCGAGCAATCGCTACGTCTTCAAAAAGTCCGACAAGTCCTCGCGCACGCCGGAACAGATGACCGCATTCTGGGAGTCCTGGGTCCGGCAATATCCAATCGTGTCCATTGAAGACGGCCTTGCGGAAGACGATTGGACGGGCTGGAAGCATCTGACCGAGCGTTTTGGGCAAACAGATTCAGCTCGTGGGCGACGATCTCTTCGTCACCAATACGGTGCGCCTGCAGCGAGGCATCTCCGAGAACGTCGGCAATTCGATTCTGATCAAGCTCAATCAGATTGGCACGGTCACCGAGACTATCGAGGCCATCGAGATGGCGCGACGCGCCGGATATACGTCCATTGTGTCGCACCGCTCCGGCGAGACCGAGGATACTTTCATCGCAGACTTCGTTGTGGGCATGGGCACGGGGCAGATCAAGACCGGATCGGCCTCGCGCACCGATCGCATCGCCAAATACAATCAATTGCTGCGCATCGAGGAAGAGCTCGGCCCTGCGGCCCGCTTCCCCGGCCGCTCAGCACTCGCCCCGCGCGCGTGAACGAGGCCGAGGCTAAAATCGACTCCCGACGATCGGAGAATTCTAATCTTCTATATTTGCGTCTAATCGGGCGTCTCGCCTGAATAGTCAAAGTGGGAAAATTCGGCGTACTTGCCGGGGTGATCGTAACGAAGAATATCCGAATTCACGCGAAAGACGCGCGAAGCGCCCATGGTTAATCGCTTGGACGTGAAACCGGTGGGCTTATCGACATAAATCTCTTCCGGCTCCTGTGTAACCGGATTGAGAATAGGTCCCAGGTCGTACTCAAAAACACCGGTGGAGCGGGCCTTACTTTTGATTCCGTCAAGATGCAACTCGAAAGGCACATAGCGCAGGCCCTCCCGTTTTGAAGCGACCACCATGAAGATCACCCATGGTCCGCCGGATTTGCCTTCGCCTAGCGTCACCAACGCTTTGCGCTGCGCTGCAGTGGCCTTTTCATCCGCCAAAACCAGCCAGGTTACATTTCCTTCGTGAAGGGGTCCGGGCGAACGTCCGAACCAAGCAAAAGACAGGCCATCGAGCGGGACTTCTCCAAATTTTCCCTTATCAACATGCCATAGATAAGCGCCTTCGCAAAATCCCTTTGTCGGCGGGGCATCGAAGCTGCACGGACATCCCCAATCACAGCTACACGCTCCCAATAGTGAGCCCCGCATCGTCCATTTCGTCCCCATGAGACCCCCACTGAGTTTTTGAGTCAGACTTCGACGGTGCGAAAGACCATAAGCCGATCAACCTCGGGCGTCAAGCCACGTGCTGCAAGTCGCATGTGCAGCGCCCTAGTGCACGGAAGCTATCGCCCGGATCGAGCCATATTGACCCGATAGAGCCGGATACAGGGTTGATAGACACGCCAGCCCTGCTCTAAAGGACAGTAGTCTTCCCGCCAGCATGAAAGGTAACCTGACTCGACTTCCTCTGAGAGGTACTTGTGTTCTGCGAGCAGTGTGGACTGCAGTTTCTACCGATGCAGTCGGTGTGCACTCGCTGTGGAGTGACGTCGACTCGACACTGGTTTCAACTGATGAGCCTGGTCACGACCATGATAGCCGTTGCCAGCAATACCCTCGTGGCCTGGCTGCTGTTACCGCGCCTGCCCGCCGGATATCAGGGCCGGCTGGCTATTCGCACCTGGTACTGGATGGATATGAAAGCCGCGGCCTTCGGCTGGGTGCCGATCGGGCTGGGACTCCTGGTGTGGGATTACTTCTTTTGGCAAGAGTCGCGACCGCTGATGAAAGAGAGGATCAAAGGCTGGATCGTGCGCTTGCTCCTGATGATCGCACTGGTATCGGGCCTGGCGGTCTCCTTTCCGCGCTGGGTTCGGATGCCTGTGGCCTTCGCCGCGGCTATTGCCAAGGTCCCTCGCTTTCCCGGTGTTTCGGTGGCGCCATCGATGCTGCCGTGGGTGCTGATCGCGCTTGCCGCTGTGCTAGTGTGCATTAATTCCGACACGCGTGACTCCCTTTTGGGCCACGGCAGAGTGCTGAGCTCGGTGAGCCTGGGACTCCTGCTGCTGGTCCTAACCATGACGCTGGTGGTCTTCGCACTGTAGAGCAGGCGCTATAGCAACGGCGCTGTTAGCAATAGCCCAAGCAGTGCGGAATTCGCAGGTCCCCTCCCGCGGAAATTGCCGAGAGCAAAACTCGCCTGAATCCCCGTATTCTGTTACGCTGAGTTGCGGGTTTCGCTTAGAATGTTGCAGCTGGGGCTCGGATTGGTGAGATCGCCTCACGCAGATCGAGTGTACGGCTGAAAGTGAGAACACGATGAAATCCAAGCGAAGTGGCGCCCTGCTGGTTCTTGGAGTATTGGTTTCCTCGGCCGTTCTCTGCGTTCTGTACAGCCCCTCAGTGCGAGCGACTCCTGCGGACACTTCCGATCTCCAGGAGTACATCAAGAATTTCACCAGCGTGCTTTCCATCGTTCAGCAGAACTACGCCGTCCCGGTAGATACCGATCACGCTCTTTACGAAGGGGCCATTCCCGCGATGCTGCGCTCGCTGGATCCGCATTCCACGTTCTTCGATCCGCGCCAGTACGCGCTGATTCGTGAAGGGCAACGCGGCAAATACTACGGTGTAGGCATGACCATCGGAGTGCGTGAGGGCCATACTGTCGTTCTCGCCCCCATGGTCGGCGCGCCTGCCGCAAAAGCAGGTATTCGCCCGGGCGACGTGGTGAACACCGTGGACGGCAAGTCGGCCGAGGGCCTGACCACGTCCGAAGTGGCCGATCTGCTCAAGGGTCCGAAGGGAACGGCCGTACACGTAACCATGATCCGCGATGGAGACGCCGGTCCGCTTAGTTTCACGTTGACGCGAGATGAGATCCCGCGGCATGCGGTGGATGTGGCCTTTATGGTACGCCCGGGGATTGGATACGTGCGCCTTACCGGCTTCGAGAGTGAAGAGACGGACAGCGATATGGCCGCCGCGCTCAAATCGCTGGATGTGGCCAAGCTCGACGGCATGATCCTTGACCTCCGCGGCAATCCCGGGGGATTGCTCGACAAAGCTGTGTCGGTCGCGGATATGTTCCTCGACAAGAACCAGCTGATCGTCTCCCATCACGGTCGGGCATCGCAGGAACGCCGTTACTACGCGGTTCGCGGGAACCGTGGGATCCAGGTACCGCTTGTGGTGATCGTAAACGGCGGCTCTGCCTCTGCATCAGAGATTCTCTCCGGCTCGATTCAGGACCACGACCGCGGGCTCATCGTAGGGGAGCAAACCTTTGGCAAGGGGCTGGTGCAATCCGTTGCACCGCTCAGCGAAAACACCGGCCTGGCGCTCACTACCGCACGGTATTACACGCCGAGCGGCCGCCTGATCCAGCGCGATTACAAAGCCGTTTCGCTTTACGATTATCTCTACAATCACAAGAATCCTCAGCCGAACGAAGTAAAATTGACCGACAGCGGACGCCAGGTATTTGGGGGAGACGGAATTACGCCAGACGTGGTTGTCTCTCCGCCCAAGCCCAACGCCTTTCAGGAGCTCTTGCTGCGCCGCGACGTCTTCTTTCCATTCGAGGGAAGTGTCGGTACCTTTACGACGTACTTTCTCGGCACCAAACCTCAAATCACCAAGGATTTTGAGGTAAACGAAGGCGTTCTCGCGCTGTTCCGTGGCTACCTGGAAAAACAAAAAATCAGTTATACCGAGAGCGACATTAGCGCCAACGTCGATTGGATCGAGCGGACGATCAAGAAGGAAGCCTTCATCTCGGTGTTCGGCCTTCCCTCGGGTGACGAGGTCGAACTCGAACACGATCCGCAAGTCCTGAAGGCCCTGGACAGCCTCCCGCAGGCGCGGGCGCTTTATGAGAACGCGCGGCATGTGATGGCTCAGCGCCTCTCGGCGCCATTTGTCCAACCCTGAGTCGGAGCTGGCCGCAAAACAAAGACCTTGACACGTTGCGTCTCCCGGTGATATTCCGCAGGTACGAACGGGACATAGTGAGTTCTCCCTTAAGCCCGTAAGACGAACTGCAAACTAAGCGCGAGCACCACAAAGAAGCGCAGCAGCAGACTCTGCAGTTCGCAGATTTTTCTCAGCAACACCCCACCCACCCCGGGAGGTGGAAACCAGTCGGTTTTCACCTCCCTTTTGTTTTTCTTATCTATCCAGCGCGTGCGCCGTACTTTTCGCGGAATTTACTTCGTGGCCTACGTGGCGGGATGCAACAACATTTAATTCAAGCGCTCTTTTTCAATTCAGCCAGAACCAGCTTGGCCACATCTTTCAGAGTTTCGAAGACGCCATTGCCCGTCACCGCTACGGCTTCTATGACCGGCTCACCCTTCAGTCGGAGGTGCTGGCAAAGCGCCTCGACCGTCATGGCATTGGGAAGATCGCGCTTATTAAGCTGCAATACATAGGGGATCGTACCGAACTCCAGTTTGTGTTCCTTGAGATGCTCTTTCAAATTTTCCAGAGTTTCGAGATTGGCATCGAGCCGCTCCTCTTGCGAGTCGGCAACAAATACGACGCCATCGGCCCCTTTTAAAATCAGCTTGCGGCTGGCTTCATAAAAGACCTGCCCGGGAACGGTGTAGAGGTGCAGGCGCGTTTTAAAACCTCGCACCGTGCCGAGGTCGAGCGGAAGAAAATCAAAAAAAAGGGTGCGGTCGGTCTCCGTCGCAAGCGAAATCATTTTGCCTTTGGAGCCTGCGCCGGTGTTGTCGTAAATCCATTGTAGATTAGCGGTTTTCCCGCCTAAGCCGGGACCGTAATAGACGAGCTTACAGTTGATTTCGCGTGCAGGAAAATTGATAAAAGGCACAGTGCCCGGGTCAACCGGGAGAATATTTATAACATAGCGAGCGTGCGAGCCCAAAGTGGCGCGGCACATCAGCGTAACCAAGTACCAACAGGCTCGGGCAGCGCTACGCTCGTAGCACCAGGGCAGTGCAACACACACGTTTACAATGGGTTGGCTGGAATCGGCAGTTCATGGCTCCGGTCCTCTGTAGCACCCCGATTGACGGGCTTTGCATAGCTGTGTTAATAAAGACGCTAAAGATGCGTCGTGCTGGAAAGACGAAAAAGCCCAAGAAAGCCAGGCGAGTCAGTGCCTCAACGCCACTTGTTGTGCTGAAAAGAAAAGGCTTAGCTGAGCGCAAGTCGAAGGAACCGCCGCGCGCGATTGTGGATCCGGCGGCTGAACAGCAATTGAAGGCGTACGAAGAAGGCGTACAGCATTTCCACCAGCAGAAATATCTCAAGGCTAAACCCATTTTCGAAAAGGTAATCGCCGGACCGGGCAAAGAACTTGCTGACCGAGCCCGGGTGCACCTGCGCATCGTGGAGCAGCGGCTGCAGCGTACGGAACCCGTATCTCCTCGCACTCCGGAAGAGCACTATCAACAGGGCGTGGCGATGATGAACATGGGACGCTGGGATGAGGCTCGCGAACACTTGCTGCGTGCTCGCAAGCTGGCGCCAAAAGCGGACTACGTCATCTACGCCATGGCCGCGCTCGATTGCCTCACCGGCGAAGCCGAATCGGCCATGGAGAATCTAAAATTGGCCATCCAGCTTCGTCCTGAAAATCGCTATCACGCCCGCAACGATGAGGACTTCGCATTCCTGCAGGAAGACCCCAGATTCACAGAACTCCTTTACCCAGACCGCGACGGCTCTGGAAGCTGACGGTCTTCCGCGGGTGAATCGTTCCCCTCGTCAGCGCGCAGGGCCGATACGAATCGTAGCCATCGGCGGCGGCACGGGACTCTCCACCCTGTTGCGCGGGCTGAAAAATCACCTTGCTCCGCGCCACCAAGAAAGCTCCCGCCGTCCCATCGGCGACCTTGCGGCAGTTGTAACCGTTACGGATGACGGCGGCAGTTCCGGGCGTTTACGTCGCGAGTACAGCGTCCTTCCTCCCGGCGACATTCGCAACTGCATGGTCGCACTCTCAGAGGATGAGGCCTTACTGGGCCGGCTCTTTCAGTATCGTTTCCACTCGGGACGCGGTTTGCGGGGGCATAGCTTCGGTAATCTCTTCCTGACCGCGCTGAGTCACGTGACTGGCGATTTCACGCGAGCCGTGCGTGTGAGCAGCGAAGTGCTGGCCATTCGCGGCCGCATTTTCCCCTCCACCAACCAACTCGTTTCACTCGAAGCCGTGCTGGAAAACGGCAAAGTGATCGCCGGAGAGACGCGCATCAGCGCAACTCGCGTGCGGATTCGCCGGGTTCGCCTGGTCCCGCGAAAAGTGAAGCCGGTGCCGGAGGTTTTGAAAGCGATCGCCGCGGCGGACCTGATCTTGCTTGGGCCCGGTTCGCTCTTCACCAGCATTATTCCCAACCTGCTGGTTTCCGGGATTGCCGAGGCGCTCGAAAAATCCACGGCGACCCGAGTCTACATTGCCAATCTGATGACACAGCCCGGCGAGACCCTGGGTTACACGCTGGCGGACCACGTCCGCGCGATTCATCAGCATACCGGAAGAAAGATCATCGACTGGGTGGTGATCAATAACCAGCCGCTCGCACCGGACGTTTTGCGCCGATACAAATCGCAAGAGGCCGGGCCGGTTCTCGTCGATCAGGCAGAGCTCTTGCGGATGGGGATGCGATGCTTGTTTGACAATCTGCTGGAAGTCCACGGAGTGGTGCGCCACAACTCCAATCGCCTCGCGGCGCTCCTGGTGGAAAAGTTTGTAAAAAAATAGGGCCCGAGCGGCGGCCCTCGATCACCTTGCACCGGCGAACACCTTATTCGTATACTGCAGTTCTCCGCGCATCGGCGGCGCCAGAACTACGCAGCTGCATCCTGGTTATGGCGCCAACTCCCCGGAGACGCCTCGCGTATTCGACCGAACGAGGAGAGCGGTCATGTCCACACCGACTCTGTCACATCACGACGAGATGAATGTCTACGCTTCGGCGGAGGCGCGCTTCGAAATTGCCGCGAAGAAGCTAGGGCTTGAAGATGGCGTGTATCGCTTCATGCGCTATCCCAATAAAGAGATCACCGTCTACATCCCCGTCATGCTCGATAGCGGACGCCTGGAGGTTTTCATCGGCTACCGCGTGCATCATTCGCTCGTGCGCGGGCCCTGCAAAGGCGGCATTCGCTTTGCCCCCAATGTCACGCTCGATGAAGTGCGCGCGCTCGCCAGCGAAATGACGTGGAAGTGCGCCGTCGTGAACATCCCCTTTGGTGGCGCCAAGGGGGGCATCATCTGCGATCCCGGCAAGCTTTCCCGAGGTGAACTGGAACGCATCACACGCCGATACACCGCTGAATTGGCCGAATGGTTTGGCCCCGAGCGGGACGTGCCCGCGCCGGATCTGGGCACCAACGAGCAGACCATGGCCTGGATCATGGACACCTACTCCATGCACGTCCGGCGCACCACCACCTCCGTCGTTACGGGCAAGCCCGTGGAGATGGGCGGATCGCAAGGACGCCACGCCGCCACCGGTCGCGGCTTGCTGCTGGTCTGCGACAAAGCCATTGCCAAGCTCGGCAGGCGGCACACGGAAACGCGAGTGATCGTGCAAGGTTTCGGAAACGTAGGCTCAGCGGCGGCTTCGCTGATGCACGCCGCAGGCTACAAGATTGTGGGTCTCGCCGATATCCACGGCGGTCTCTACAACGAAAAGGGTTTTGATGTCCCCGCTGTTGAAGACTGGGTGATTCGGCAAAGCAAGCGGCTTCCGGATTTTCCAGGAGGCGGCACGCAAATGTCAGCGCAAGAAGTGCTCTTCCAGCCCTGCGATATTGTGGTGCCGGCCGCCGTCGAGAATCAAATTACCAGCGAGAATGTGCACCGGCTTCAGGCCCGTATCCTGTGCGAAGGCGCCAACGGCCCCACGACCGCTTATGCCGACGCAGACCTCGACGAGAAGGGTATCTTCGTGATTCCAGATATCCTTGCGAATGCAGGGGGGGTCACCGTTAGCTACTTCGAGTGGGTGCAGGACCGGCAGGGTTTCTTCTGGCGCGAAAGCCTGGTAAACGAGAGACTCAAAGATGTTATGGAGCATAGCTTCGATGAAGTGGTACGCTACTCCGAGACACACGGGGTCAATAATCGCATCGCGGCGTATATGCTAGCCATCGACCGCGTTGCGTTTGTGCTAAAGCTGCGCGGGATCTATGCCTAGCCGCTCAGCGAGTCGGAGGCAGGAGCGCTCTGCAAAAAACTAAGTCACGGGGACTCAGTCTTCATGGTCGCGGATTCCATCACTCGCGGTAACTCCAAGCCCGAGGAGACACACCGCCGCGAAATCTGCACTGCCGGCCGCTGGATTCACGCGCGCCACTTCGCGCCTGCCACGGATGGCAATATCTCCGTTCGGCTCGATGATTCTCACGTTCTCGGCACTCCCACCTGCGTCAGCAAAGGCATGATGACGCCCGATGATCTGGTAATTACCGATTTGCAGGGCCAACTCGTCTCCGGCCAGCACCAACCCTCGAGCGAACTCGGCATGCACCTGTTGATCTACCAGCAACGCCCCGACGTTCACGCCATCTGCCATGCCCATCCGCCCATCGCCACGGGATTTGCCGCCGCCGGAATACCCCTGGACAGCGCCATTCTGAGCGAAGCGGTGCTCTCTCTCGGCTGCGTTCCGCTCGCTCCGTACGGCACACCCGGCACGCCCGAATTATGCGACTCGATCGCGCCACTGCTGCGCAATTACAACGCGATCCTCATGGCTAATCACGGAGTGGTTACTTACGGGCCCGATTTGCTTACGGCATTTTTCCGCATGGAAACGGTGGAGCATTTCGCTCACGTCTCCCTCGTCACTGAACTGCTGGGCAAGAAGAGTTTGCTCTCGGCGCGCGACGTCGACAAATTGCTGGCCGCCCGCGCGCGCTACGGCGCGGCCACATTATCCACAAGGCTTGGCCCCAAGCTCGCCGGAATGTCCAGAGACGGCCGATACCGGGTCCTCCCACCATCAAGCGCGCACGCGTCGCTGACGAATCGAACCTGGGCTTCAACGGCGGAAGCCACTGTCCCTCCGGTCGAACTAGCCGGTCGAACTAGCGACTTTCAACTTATAAACGTCAGGTGGACAACAAGAAGAAGTTAACCGCAGGGGTTCGCTTCAGGTTCGATAGCTGGCGTTAATGTGCACATAGTCCGACGTGAAATCGCAAGTCCAGACACAAGCACGCCCCCGGCCCGGGCCAAGCTCCACGCGCACGGGAATAAAATCGCGCAGCATACGGCGGTGCACGTCCCGTTCACTGAAGGCGTGCTCCACGCCGCCACGGCAGGTAAGAACGCCGGCGAGATAAACGTTAGCGCGCCGGGGATCGAATTTGACGCCGGAGCGTCCGGCCGCAGCCAGGATGCGTCCCCAATTTGGATCGGCACCCGCGAACATGGTCTTCACCAATGAAGATCCCGCGATGGTGTGCGCAACTTTTCGAGCGGCATCATCGCTTGCCGCTCCACAAACCTCGATCTCGATAACGCGCGTGGCACCCTCGCCATCGGCCACAATTTGCAACGCAAGCGAGCGCAAGACGCTCGCGAGCGCTGCCAAGAAGCGCCGATAATCCGCGTCGGGCTTGCCGATCGGACGATTGCCAGCGGCGCCGCTGGCAAGAACCAAAAGGGTATCGTTGGTCGAGGTATCGCCATCCACGGTTATGGAATTAAACGTGTCGCCAACCGTGTGATTCAGGGCCCGCTGCAGCAGCGGCGTTCGAATGGCGGCATCGGTAAAAACGTAGGCCAGCGTCGTGGCCATATTGGGATGAATCATGCCGGCGCCCTTGGCGCAGCCGAGCAAACGAACGGATTGGCCGGAAAGAGTGCAGCGCGACGCTGCCCATTTCGGGCGCGTATCCGTGGTCATGATCGCCCTGGTGAAGCCGCCAAACCCTTCGGCGGTGTGGTCGGCCGCTTTCACCAGAGCGGGCACCGCCTGGAGAATTTTCCCCACCGGCAGCGGAACGCCGATGACGCCGGTGGAGCAAACAAAGATTTGTTCCGGATCGCACCCAAGTTCGCGAGCAACCGATTGCGCGGTGGTTTCGGAAGCGACCATTCCCGCGTCGCCCGTGGCACAATTCGCGTTGCGTGAATTCACGATCAGCGCACGCATGCGCGATCCCGCGGAGCGCAAATTCCGCCGGCAAAGGACGACGGGCGCCGCCTGTACCAGATTCTGAGTGAAAACTCCGGCCGCGGCGACTTCCTCGTCGCCGATCACCAAGCCCAAATCCAGATTGGGGGCTTTCCTCAACCCGCAATTCGTCGCAGCAAAGCGAAATCCGCGCGGCAAGGCATTGAGTGGCGCCGTATTCATAGGGGGACGGAAACGTTGATGATGGGGAGGATTAGCGCCTCCCGACCCAGATAAACGATTGTTACCAAATGCGTGTTCACTCAGGAGCCTCCCATTGAGCCGACCACTCCAGCCCACTGTTCCAAACGGGCCCGGCACTCCGCGAGAGCTTCTCGCACTCGTGCCGGTGCAGTTCCCCCGGGAACGTCGCAGCTATCCAAAGCGGCTTCAAGCGTCAATGCCGATTGCAGATCGGATCCAAACAGCGGGGAAAACGTTTTGAGCTTGGCCAAGGGCATGGCCGTCCAGGATTCACCAGAGCGCTCCGCTTCACGAACCATGCGGCCGATGATTTCGTGCGCCTGGCGGAAGGGCAAGCCGTGGCGTACCAGATAATGCGCGGCCTGCGTGGCGAGCAAGGCTGAATCCTGAGCCGCAGCGGATAACCTCGCCTCATTCACGCGCGTTGCAGCGATGGCTCCAGCGCCGATCCGGATCATTGCCAGAGCTTGATCATGCGCGGCGAAAAGCGCTTCTTTATCTTCCTGCAAATCGCGCTGGTAGCTGGAGGGCAGACCTTTCAGCGTCACGAAAAGTGATGTGAGCGCCGCGGTAATTCGGCCGGTCTTGCCACGCAAAAGCTCCCAGGCATCGGGATTCTTCTTCTGCGGCATAAGACTGCTTCCCGTCGAATATTCATCGGGCAGGACAAGATATCCAAATTCCTGAGAAGCGAAGAGCACGAAGTCCTCGGCCAGACGGGAGAGATGCGTGGCCAGGGCGGCGAGCGCGTATAGATAGTCGAGCGCAAAATCGCGATCACCCACGGCATCGAGGCTATTCGCCGAAATGCGCGAAAAGCCGAGTTCCTTTGCCAGCGCCAGGCGATCCACGGGGAAGGCGCAACCACCGAGCGCGCCCGATCCCAATGGGCACGAGTCCGCCATGCGCCGTGCGGCGCCGAGCCGCTCCAGATCCCGGAAGAATGCTTCGGCATGGGCGAGAAGAAAATGCGAAAAAAGGAGCGGCTGAGCATGCTGAAGGTGCGTCATCCCCGCGAAAGGGACTCCCATGGCCCGTCCGGCAAATCCCGCCAGCGCATCGATCAGAGCAACAAGGCCTCTCGATGCTTCCTGCGCTGCGTCTTTAACGAACATGCGGAAATCGGTAGCCACCAGCTCATTCCGGCTGCGTGCGGTGTGCAGCTTGTAGCCGATGGGGCCGAGACGCTCGACGAGTTCCATCTCCACGAAATGGTGCACGTCCTCGGCGGGCGAAAGGTCCAGCCACGATGGATCGGAGGCGGCGCGCTCGCCAATGGCATCGAGAGCGGCCAGCGTCTGCTGCGTCTCCGATGGCGTGAGGATACCCGCCTTCTCAATCGCGCGAGCCCAGGCGCGGTCAACCGCTAGTTCGTAGGGCAGCAGGCGGCGGTCAAAACGAAAGGAGCGCTGAAACTCGTAGAACAGCTCATCGGGCGGCTGATCGAACCTTCCTCCCCAGAGCTTGCTGGATCCCGCGGCTTGTTGCCGCTGGTTCACGATGCCGAGTCATTCGCCGGCATGGTTACCGGCAATGCGAAGAGGTTGATGAACCCCTCGGCGTCCTTGGGGTTGTAATGAGCCATGCTGAAGCTGGCGAGGTTGGTTCGATAGAGCGAGTGCGGAGATTCTCGCCGTGTGACCGTGACATTGCCTTTGTACATCCGCAGGCCGACCGTTCCGGTGACGCGCTTCTGAGCCACGGCGAAAAAGGAGTCCAAGGCCTCGCGCAAAGTGGTGAACCACAGCCCGTAATAGACGAGCTCCGCATAGCGATGCGCCAAAACCTGCGAATAGTGTGCCGTCTCGCGATCCAGGCAGAGCGCCTCGAGTTCGCGGTGAGCCAACACAAGCAGTGTTCCGCCCGGGGTCTCGTATGCTCCGCGGGACTTGATGCCCACGAGCCGATTCTCGACCAAATCGATGCGACCCACCCCGTTCGCCGCCGCTACCGCGTTCAAGCCTTCCAGCAGGGCGACGCCATTGAGCCTCTTGCCATTGAGCGAGACCGGCGTTCCAGCTTCAAAACCGATTTCCACTTCGGCCGGCTTATCGGGCGCACGCTCGGGAGAAGCGATCCACTGCCACATCGATTCCTCGGGAGCATTGGCGGGGTCCTCCAGGACTCCTCCCTCGTGGCTCAAGTGCCAAATGTTGCGGTCGCGGCTGTAAATATTGGCTTTGGTCTGTTCCACCGGAACGTTATGCGCCAGCGCATAGGCGAGCGCGTCTTCGCGAGACTGAATCTTCCATTCTCGCCAGGGCGCGATAATCTGCAGCTTGGGGGCGATGGCCTTGTAAGCCAGCTCAAAGCGCACTTGATCGTTGCCCTTGCCGGTGCAGCCGTGAGCGAGAGCGTCGGCGCCGAGGCGTAGACCGATCTCCGCCTGACGCTTGGCCAAAACCGGGCGAGCGAAAGATGTGCCCAGCAGATATTTGTGTTCGTAAACGGCTCCCGCGCGCAGCGTCGGCCAGATGTACTCGGTAATGAACTCTTCGCGGAGGTCCTCGATGGTCGCCGCCGAGGCGCCGGTGGCAAGCGCCTTGCGCCGCGCGGCGTCGAGGTCCTCCTGCTGGCCGACGTCGCCGATCATGGCGATGACCTCGCAACCGTAGGTTTCCTTCAGCCAGGGAATAATGATCGATGTATCCAGCCCGCCCGAATAGGCGAGCACGACTTTACGGGGCACGCAGTCTCCTTTTTAACTGATTAACATCAGCAGGATGGCTTTCTGTACATGCAGGCGATTTTCCGCCTGATCGAAGACGATCGACCGCGGCGAATCCATCACCGCATCGGTGACTTCGGCGCCGCGATGGGCTGGAAGGCAATGCATAAAAAGGGCATCAGGCGCAGCCCGCTTCATCAGGGCGTCATTTACCTGGTAGGAAGCAAAGGTCTTCGCGCGGGCCGCAGCTTCGCCCTCCTGTCCCATGCTGGCCCATACGTCGGTATACACAGCTTGCGCGCCCTCCACGGCCTCCTCAGGTGAATGGAAAAGTTCCACTGCTGCGCGGGTCTCGCGCGCAGCTTGCCGCATTTCGGCCACGATCGAGGCGTCGGGCTCATAACCCGGCGGCGTGGCCACGCGTATTTCCGCGCCCACCCGAGCCGCGACACTCATCAAGGAATTGCACACGTTGTTGCCATCACCCACATAGGCCAGCTTGAGGCCGCGTAAAGCTCCATAGCGCTCGAGCAAGGTAAAGAAATCGGCGTAAGCCTGACAGGGATGAAAGCGGTCCGAAAGCGCATTGATCACCGGAACGTTCGAGAATTCGGCGAGCTGCTCGAGTTCGCGCTGCTCGAAGACCCGCGCCACGATGCCCTGCACCCAGCGCGAAAGATTTCGCGCCACGTCGGGGATGGACTCCCGCTCGCCCAGCCGCGAAACCGTCTGGTCCAAAAAGATTGCCGTCCCGCCGAGGCTGCGCATGCCAACCTCGAAGGTCACGCGCGTGCGGAGCGAGGGCTTCTCCAAAATCAGCGCAAGGAAACGGCCCGCCAAGGCCGTGCTGTACTGATCCGGCCGCGCCTTCACATCCGTCGAGAGCTGAAATAGCTCCTGGACGCGGTTCGGGTTCCATTCCGCACCGGTAAGAAGATCGGTGGAAAGAGTAATCGGTAAGGGCATGCTGGTCATGATTCAGCGGGAGACGGCCAAGGCATTCCGATCGCCTCTTTCCGCAGTTCTTTCCGCGAACTCGGGAAGGGTCGCGCTCGGACGATGGGTCTTACCCAGGACCAGGCGAAAACGACGTATGAAGTCGTCGACCTGGCGCTCGGTGACGATAAAAGGCGGCAACAGCCGCAACACGCGTTCATGGGTGCAGTTGATGATCAGGCCCTGGCGCAACGCGGCCTCAACGTAAGGTTTGCCGTCGACGGCCAGCTCGATTCCGACGATCAGGCCCTCGCCGCGCACCTCGCGGATAAAGTCGAACTCCGCCGCCAAGCGCATCAGTTCCGCGCGCAGCTGCGGCTCCGCGTTTGCGAAACGTTTTCAAGCAATTTTTCATCTTCGATGGTGGCGAGAAACTCGAGCGCCACGGCGCACGCCAAGGGCCCGCCCCCAAAGGTCGAGCCATGCAGGCCCGGTGAAAGAGATTCGGCAAGGCTCTCCTGGGCGAGAATCGCTCCCAAAGGAAGTCCGCCAGCCAGCGGCTTGGCAACGACGACGATGTCAGGCAAACCTACGTGCCGTTGATATGCAAAGGGCCGACCGGTCCGGCCCAGGCCTGACTGGATCTCATCCGCGATCAGCGCCGCACCGTAATGACTGGCCAGTTCGCGAGCGCGCGTCCAAAAAGCGCCGCTTATCGGATAAATGCCGCCCTCGCCCTGGATCACTTCAATGACGATGGCGCACACGGAGTCGTCAAACTTGGCCTCGAGATCAGCGATATCGTTGAAACGCACAAATTCCACGCCCGGCAACAGCGGAGCAAAGGGCTCGCGATATTTCACGGGATGGGTCACGGAAAGGGCGCCAAAGGTACGCCCGTGGAACGAGTTTTCCAGCGCCAGGATGCGCGTCTTGCCGCCCGCGCCCCGTTTGTGCGCCGCAAGCCGAGCCAGTTTGAGCGCGCCTTCAATAGCCTCCGTGCCGCTATTCGTGAAAAACACGCGATCCATGCCGGACCACTGAGCCAGTTTGCGCGCCAGAGGACCCTGGTAAGGGTGATGAAATAAATTGGATACGTGAATGGCCCGCCCAGCCTCCCGGCGGATGACCCGAGTCAGCCGAGGGTGGGAGTAGCCGAGCGCGTTCACGGCCAGGCCGCCGAGGAAATCGAGGTACTTGCGCCCGCGATGATCGTAAAGATAGCAACCCTGTCCGCGCACAAACGCGAACGCGGGACGCCGGTAGGTATTCATCAGGAAGCGCGACGCATCGCGCATGGCCTGTTCAGCGGAGACGCCCTGTTTTGCGGGCTTGTTTTTGGCTGGCTTTGCTCAACTTCCGACTCCGGCCGCCGCGGGATAGCTGGAGGTGACACGTGTGCCCGGGCCTTTCTGTCCATTGGCGGCGGAAAGCAATCCGCTTTCGCTGGTGCCGCCCACGATGCGCACTTGCTTTACGCCGGCGGCAAGCGCGCGTTTGCACGCCTCAAGCTTGAGTATCATGCCGCCGGATACTTTGTTATGCCGAATCAAATCTTCGACATCGCCGCCAGGAGACGGCCTTCAGCACTTTTGAGCCGTCCAGAACGCCGGCAACGTCCGTCATATAAATCAGCCGCTCAGCGTGAACGTATTCGGCGCAAGCTGCCGCCATGTGGTCGGCGTTAATGTTATAAAGCTCGCCGTCGGCACCCAGACCCAGGCACGACGCCACAGGAACGATTCCCGCGCGCCAAAGCGATTCGAGAAACTCCAGGTTCACGCCGGTCAAATAGCCGACGAATCCAAGCGCCCCGACGACTTCATCGTGCTGCATGGGCTCAGCCAGAAAACAACTCGAATCGGAAGCGCACACGCCGATGGCGGGCTGTCCGGCAGCCGACACAGCACCGGCCATGCGCTTATTGAGCAATCCGCCGAGAACCATCACGGCGGCGTCCCGCGTGTCACGATCGGTGACGCGCAAGCCGTTGACGAACCGGCTCTCAATTCCCATGCGCTTCAAGGTGGCGGTAAAGATTTTCCCGCCGCCGTGAACCACGAGCAGCTCATGCCCGTTCTGCGCAAGCTGAGCGATCTGCCTGCCAAGCGAACGCAGCGCATTGGGATCGTCCAGCAAAGCCCCGGCAATCTTTACGACCATTCTCATTGGAGACCCGTCGCCTCGTCGAAGCCCATCATCCCGTTCATATTCTGTACCGCCTGCCCCGCGGCACCCTTGCCCAGATTATCGAGACAGCTCACCAGCACCAGTCGCTCGCCTCGCGAATCCAGGGCAAATCCGATGTCGCAGAAATTTGTGTGCGCCACGTGCTGAAGCTCAGGCAAGCGGCCCGCCGGCCACAACCTGACCATCGGCTTTCCAGCATAGAAGCGCCGATAGAGCGCTTCGATTTCCGCCGCCTCGCGCGGCTGGTCCAGCCAAACGTAGAGCGTTGAAAGAATCCCGCGGGCCAGCGGCAGCAGATGCGTGGAAAAGATGATCTCCCGAGGCGCAATCCCGAGATGTTCGGTAACCTCGGGCGTGTGCCGGTGCGTAAACAGGCCGTAGGCGCGGAAGTTTTCGTCCACCTCGACAAAATGGAGCTCGCGCTTGGGTTCCTTACCCGCGCCGGATGCCCCCGATTTGCAATCGCAGACAATTCCGCGACCTGGTGCGATCCAGCCAGCCTCAACCAACGGACGAAGGCCGAGAATCACAGAGGTTGGGTAACAGCCGGGGTTCGCGACCAATTTCGCCGCGGCCAGAGCATTGCCATACAGTTCAGGAAGGCCGTAAACGGCCCGGGCAAGCAGCGCCGCATCGGGCCCGGGCAACTTATACCAGCTCTGAAATGTGTCGGGATCACGGAAACGGAAGGCGCCGCTCAAATCCACGACCCGAAGGCCCGCATCGAGCAGCTGCGGCACCATCTCCAGCGAAGCCTCGTGCGGCGTAGCCAGGAAAGCCACTCCCGCGCCGCTATCTGCCACCGCCTGCGCGGAAAAGGGCCGGCAGGGCGCCTCACCCCACCCGCGGAGTTGGGGAAAAATCTCCGTGAGGCAGTGGACGGACTTAGCGCTCTCGCGCAGATAAAATGTAGGTTTGGCGATTCCAGGGTGCCGAAGGAGAAGCTGCGCCAGCTCGAATCCTGCATAGCCGGTGGCCCCAACGACGGCGACCCGCACGGGGCCGTTCATCGGAGCATGGCCTCCAATCGCTGTTGCACGGCGGTCCTTGCGGCACGAGAGGGGGTGATGACCAAAACGGTGTCGTCGCCGCCGATGGTGCCCGCCACTTCCCTCAAACGCTCACCATCGACCGCGGCCGCCAGCGCTTGCGCGCCACCGGGCGGCGTCTTGAGCACGAGAAGATTGTCAGCCGGGCGGACGTCCAACAGGTATTCGCGGACCGCGCGCGCCAGAGGAGCGAGCGCCTGCGCGCCGTCTTCGTTCGCGGGCTTCAGTGGCTTATAACCCTCAGCCGTTTTCACCAGCTTCAGCTCCGCAATGTCGCGCGAGAGCGTAGCCTGGGTGACGCGAACCTTCAATTGCACCAGGCGGCGCCGCAATTCGTCCTGGCTCGCAATGGATTCGCTGGCGATCAATTTGATTATCTGTCCTTGCCGAAACCGCTTATGATTTGCCACCCGCAACCTGCGCTTTATGCATTTGACTGCATAATTATGCGAGTACTATACGGCCTTGTCAATCAAAAAATCGATTTCCCGCATCTGATTTTTGACTGTTCCTCGCGCTTCCCGCATTGAGCGAATCAGAAGCAGGTGCTATTCTCGACGCAATGAGTGATCTCTCCGTACAAGCGGCCTTGGCGCCGACTCCGTCTTCCCGTTCGCAGGCTCTCCTTCAGGTTGCGGAGTCCATTGCGCACCATCGGGACCTCGCGGAGCTGTTTCACGATCTGGCTGCGCGGCTGCATGACGTGGCGCACTTCGATTATTTGAATCTCGTGCTGTACGATCCCGAACGCCAGGTAATGCGCCTGCACCTGCTCGAGACATTGCGGGAGAAACCCACGCAATTCCGGGTTGGCAGGGAGTCGTCCCTGGACTCCACGCCTGGCGGGCGCGTCTTCGAAACCCAAGACCCTTTTGTCGTCTCGGACGTTGAATCCCAGACTTCGTATCCAGCACTGATGGAGACGCTTCGGCAGGAGGGAGTCCGCTCCTTCTGCGTGGTGCCCCTGACCACCGCTCAGCGCCGCCTGGGAACCCTGGGGATTGGCAAGCTCGAGCCGCATCATTACGACCGCAGTGAAGTGGATTTCATGCAACAGGTGGCGCGCCAAGTGGCCGTGGCCGTCGACAATGCCCTGAACTTCGAGGCCGCTCAGGCCTACCAGCAGCAACTGGCGCGAGAGCGCGACCGTTTGCGCGTGCTGCTCGAGGTCAACAACGCACTCGTATCCACGCTCGATTTGCGCCAACTCTTTCAGGTTATCGCCAGCAGCCTTCGGCGCGTGCTGCATCATGAATACACGAGCCTGGCGCTGCTGGAACCGAAAACCCAGACCCTCCGCGTGAGGGCGCTCCAGTTTACCGGTGGGCATGGGTTCATCCACGAAGAGCTCACTGTTCCTCTGGAGAAGAGCCCTGCCGGGAAGGCGTTCGCCACTCGCAGGCCGCAACGGTTCAACCGTACGGATCTGGAGAGATTTGATTCCGATGTTACGCGCCGGCTGATCGCCGAAGGGGTGCGCGCGGAGTGCTGTGTTCCGCTCATCACGCGCGAGCGCGTGCTCGGCACGCTGAACGCGGCCAGCTTTCGCGAATCAGCGTTCACCCAGGAGGACCAGGACCTGCTCACCCAGGTCGCCGCACAAGTCGCCATAGCCGTTGAAAACGCCCTAGCGTTTCAGGAGATCGCGGAACTCAAGAACAAGCTCACCGAAGAGAAGCTCTACCTGGAAGACGAAATCCGAACGGAGCACAACTTCGAGGAGATCGTAGGCGACAGCCCAACCCTGAAGGCTCTGCTCTCCCAGTTGCAAACAGTAGCTCCGACCGACTCGACTGTCCTGATCACGGGCGAGACGGGCACCGGCAAGGAACTGATTGCTCGCGCCATTCACAATCTCAGCTCCCGGCGCGACCGAACCTTTGTAAAGATCAATTGCGCTGCGATCCCTACGGGCTTGCTTGAATCCGAGCTCTTCGGACACGAAAAGGGCGCTTTCACCGGGGCCATCTCTCAAAAGCTTGGCCGCTTTGAGCTCGCCGACAAAGGCACCCTCTTTCTCGATGAGGTTGGCGATATCCCCCTGGAGCTTCAGCCCAAACTCCTTCGCGTTCTGCAAGAACAGGAGTTCGAACGACTGGGCAGCACGCGCACGCTCCGTATTGACGTCCGCGTGGTGTCTGCCACGAACCGCGATCTCGCGCGCATGGTTGAGAGCGCCGCATTCCGCAGCGACCTCTTCTATCGCCTTAATGTGTTTCCTCTCTCGGTTCCGCCGCTCCGAGAGCGTCGCGAGGATATTCCCACTTTGGTGCGCTATTTTGCTCAGCGTTACGCTCGGCGAATGAATCGGCACATTGAAAGCGTCTCCGCCGAAACGATTGCCGCCCTCGAGAGATACCACTGGCCGGGCAATGTGCGCGAACTAGAGAACCTTATCGAACGAGCTGTCATCCTCTCTCCCTCTCCGGTATTGCACATTCCCATTTCTGAGTTGAAGCCTAATCCAGATGGCCGCGCGACCGCCCTGGCAACACTCGCTGAAGCCGAGCGAGAGCACATTGTCCGGGCGCTCGAAGAAGCGAAGTGGGTTCTCGGCGGAGCCAGGGGTGCTGCCGCCGTGCTGGGCATGAAACGCACAACACTCCAATCTCGCATGCAAAAGCTCGGGATCTCTCGCCCCCGGTAGCCAGCGTTAACCATCGTCAAGTCACCGCTTAGGCCGAATTGGGGCTACCAATCCTTACTAGGCCTTGCTGGTGCCGAGGTGCCCGTGCCGAAATGTCGACGCATTGCCGACATCCGGGCAACTGCGCTCCCGAACGACGGTTCAATCCGATTCCCCACGCTGATTTCTAAAGCTTTATCCGTGTTGGCTCCACGCAGCCTCTTGGCCTGTGAAGTGCACTGTCAGAGCGGTAGGAAAAAGCTCAATGCTTAAGATTTCAACAAAGCGCGACGAAACGGCGAAGCGACTCTCACTCGAAGTCGAGGGTCGGCTGGCTGGCCCATGGGTTCAGGAACTCGAGCGATGCTGGGAAGTCGAGCGAAGCAAAATACCGGCTGAGGCGATCCTCGTGCGGCTGTGCGCTGTCACATTTATCGACGATGAGGGCAAAGAACTGCTTACCAAGATTGTTCATGCCGGCGCCGGGCTCGAAGGCAGCGGGTGCATGGTGCGCGCCATTATTGCTCGTATCACCGGGGCGCGATCCTCGTTGGAAGACTGCGGTGCCGGCAATGAGGTTCAGAAAACAACAGGGGTGCAGAAGTAGGGTGTAGCGCGATCAGGGCAGGAGCCCAGGGGGAAGGTCGATGAATACAGACGAAGCGAATGTGAGAAACACCTACTCAAGCGCGAATGAGCCCGGACTGCTTCGGGACGCCATCGCCGGCGATCAGGGCGCTCTGGAAATACTCTTCGCTCAGCACAGCCGAGCTCTCTTTCAAACTGCTCTGAGGCTGCTGGGCAATGCCGAGGATGCCGAGGATGCCTTACAGGAGGCCATGCTGGCCGCATATCGGAATCTGCCGCGGTTTGAAGGCCGATCGCAATTTTCGACCTGGATGACGCGGATCGTTATCAACGCCGCTTTGATGCGACGGCGGAGCAAGCGCGCGCATCCAGCCCTCTCACTCGATGATTCGACCGAGGAAAAGACGCCAATCGCCGAGCGTTTTGCCGATGGGCGGCCCAGCCCCGAGCAGATCTACGCGGGCACCGAACTTTCCGAGCGCGTGAAAGAGAACCTGCAAACCCTTTCGCCCCTATTGCGCAACGCCTTTGAGTTGCGTGAACTGGAAGGCCTGTCGGCCGACGAAGCTGCGAGAGCCCTGGGCGTTTCTCGCAATACGCTCAAGGCGCGCCTGTGGCGTGCGCGGCAACAACTGGCAAGCCGCCTGGGAGATGTCTTGCGGCATGGCACGCGAATCACGCAACAAACGCGGCACCTGGCCGCCCAGCTGCAACCCGTCACCGGTGCTGCCGGCGCCGATTAGAATCTCCACGGCGACGAACGCCACAAATTCATTGTAGAGTGCGGCTGAACGTCAGCGGAACCGTCCTGGAACTCTGAGCTCCGAACTACGGAGACGAGGAGACCCCATTGAGCGCATCGCCTGCACAACCGCATGCACCCCTGCCAAGAAGGCTCCTCGGAAAGAGTGGACTGAGCGTCTCGGCCATCGGACTCGGATGCATGGGCATGTCTGAGTTTTACGGCAGCACGGACGATACCGAATCCATTGCCACGATCCATCGCGCCCTCGACTTGGGCATGAACTTCCTGGATACAGCAGATGTGTATGGCCGCGGTGACAACGAAGAACTCGTCGGCCGTGCCTTGCGGGGCCGGCGCGAACAGGCGGTGCTAGCGACCAAGTTTGGCAACGTGCGCACGAGCGATGGCAAATTTATTGGGGTGAACGGCCGCCCGGAATACGTCGCACAATGTTGCGAGGCAAGCTTGCGGAGACTAGGAGTCGCGTACGTCGATCTGTATTATCAACACCGTGTGGACCCCGACGTGCCGATTGAGGAGACCGTGGGGGCCATGGCGAAGCTTGTGCAGCAAGGCAAGGTTCGTCATATCGGACTATCCGAGGCCGGCGCGACGACGCTGCGGCGCGCCGCGAGCGTCCATCCGATCGCGGCATTGCAAAGCGAATACTCGCTTTGGACTCGCGATCCCGAAGCAGAAATCCTATCCACCTGCCGGGAGCTGGGTATCGGTTTTGTCGCGTATAGTCCGCTTGGGCGCGGCTTCCTTACGGGTCGGTTCCGTAGCCAGAATGATCTCGAAGCCGGTGATTACCGGCGCACCTCGCCGCGCTTCCAAGGACAAAATCTCGATCAAAACCTGGCGATCGTAAAAGGCATCGAGGAACTGGCGGCGGAAAAACGCTGTTCGCCGGCCCAACTGGCGCTTGCATGGCTGCTTGCTCGCGGCCAAGACATCGTTCCCATCGCAGGCACAAAACGGCGGAGTTACCTGGAGCAAAATGTGGGCGCCGTGCAAGTTAGTTTGACTGCGGCAGATCTTTCGCGCCTCGATCGCGCAGCGCCTCCCGGCGCGACTGCCGGGGCGCGCTATGCACAGGAAGCTATGCAGCGCGTCAATATCTAGTCTGCTCTCTTCCGGCGCCTACCTACTTTTGGCGTCTTGCCAAGCGCTCCTGATCAGGTCCGCCCTCAGCTGCTTCTCCGCTTGTACCCGCAGGCACCTCAGCGTATGCTTCGCAAATCAATTTCCCGTAGGTGCCGCCAACAGCGCAATGGCAATCCCAAGAGCACATGAAGCAGAAACCATAAATGCCATGTGTGTCGAGGCTAATACTTTCGGACGGTCCGCCTTAAAAGGAGGCCTTTATGCTATCTCGCGTTTCCATTAGAAACATCCTGGGATTTCTCTTGGTGCTGGGAGTCGTCTGCAGCGCCTTCGTTTTTGGACAGCAGCCCGCCGCGGAGCAGGGCGCGGGAGCACAAAGAGGACAGGGCCGCCAGGCAGCTGTGGGCGGCGGAGGTGAGGCTGCGCGAACTTCTGCGGCGCCGCCCGTTTTCAAGGTGGAATGGGTGCCGGCGCCCGGCCAGAAGGGGCAGGTTCCCATCGTTCAGGAAAACGTGGCCGACCCGAACCTTGAGCTCAAGCAGTACGGGCCAGCCGCCAAGCAAATGCTGACGTCCGGAACGCCGGGGAGCGACACCACTCCCTTCAGCATATTTTCGGGTGAGTGCGCGGGGCCGTTTGCGATCACCTTCAAACAGAAGAGCAACTACATCGATCTAACCGGGCTGGGCAAGATGCGATGGATGATCAAGACCTCCGGGTTTCACGTCTTTCGGCCGGTGGTGAAGCTTGCGGACGGAACCTTGCTGGTGGGAGATCACGCGGACGCCTCCGTACCTATATTTGTGCAAAGTGAGTTTTCCTTCACGGGAGTCCGCTGGATCAAACTGGATCCAAATCGCGCGGTCACTCTCGGGACCAACAACGGACCATCCAACGAAATCTGGGTGAATAACCCTGATCTCAGCAAAGTGGACGAAGTTGGCTTTGCGGATTTGATGCCGAGCAGCGGCCACGGCACCGGAGGCTATGTTCACCTGGCACGGCTCGAGGTATACGGCAAAGCGGTCCCGCGTGAAGCGACCACCAGCAGCCGCTAATCCGGCGATTGCCAACTGACCCATAGCACCGGCAGCGTTTGGAACCGGCAGTGCCCGAAAATTTACGTGAGTATCCTCAGGCCCGACCTGAGCGTCTCTGCTGGGGAGACAGAGGTGCTCAAGTCGGGCCATTTGCTTCCGCGGCTGTTCCGCACAGAGCGAAACCGCCTTACACACCTTCACCGGGTCACGCTCATCAACTAATTCCGAGACGCTAAAGAGATTCATACAGCACGCGGATCTGGTCTGTGAACGGCCGCACCCGGCGGGTGTGTGCCAGGTCACAGGCGCCTTACGAGCGTCGGTATGCTTGCGTACGCCGGGTTGGAGTGCTGAAATGCAATGTGACGTGCATCACCATCGAGTCCATTCGGAGTCACCGCGACATGTCGTTGAAAATAAGATCGTTTTTAGGCAAGAAGAGACTCCGGTTTGGAATAAGGGGGCATAACGATGCGCCGAGTAACGTATGGGCTTCTGTTGATCGCTCTTTTCGCAGTTTGGATCGCTGGGGTCAAGGCTTCGCCGACCGTGGATGAGACGCTGCCATCCAGCTACGTGCCGTCGGGCAAGCTGATGTACCAGCAGTACTGCGCCACTTGCCACGGCCCCGATGCCAAGGGCACAGGGCCTATGGCCTCGTTTCTAAAGACGCGGCCAAGCGATCTGACATTACTAAGCAAGCGCCACGGCGGAAAATTTCCCAAAGAATACGTACAGAGCGTGCTTGAATTCGGCCCGGGGCCCTCTTCCCACGGCTCGTCGGACATGCCAGCGTGGGGGCCGCTCTTTCGATATTTCGACAAGCAGAACGAAAGAGCCGTACAGCGAAGGATCACGAATCTGTGCAACTATCTGACATCCTTGCAGGAACCCTAGGCGATCCGCAGTTTTGCGATACAGGCAGCACAGGAGAGATATGAATCTACCTCGCGGCGTATTAGGCAGTCTCTTGGCGGCCGGTTCGATCTTTTGTGTTTTGCTCGGTGTGAATGCGCGCGTGACTCAAAAAACGGCGGGCGAGGCACTCCCGGCGGCCAGCCAGGAGAAACTCACCAAGCTCGCGCAGGGTGAATATGTTGTATTGCAAGGAGCGAACGGCGGCGCCGTTGGACCCTTTGGCGAAGAGGTTTACAACTTTCATGAGACCTGGACGCTGTGGCGGATCGCAAGCGGTGGATACCAGGTTGAAGGGGAGAGACGGTTCGAGTCTCCAAAAGGCACAGCCCACTCTAACCGCTTTCTCGGTCGACTTTCTCGCGATCTAACGATAGATCGCGTGACGGAATTTGCACCCTTGAAGTGGAGGCCTGATTCAGGGCCGCTCAGCTGCGACTTCTCGCAGAAGGAACTCCATTGCTTTTCCGATGCCAAGGATCCCCGGCAGTCCATAGACGTGAAGCTGGCGGTCAAGGAGCCGTTTGGCCTGTTCTGGCCAATTTCCGTATTTTCCTTGAGCGGGATCACCCGGGAAGCAGAACGCGATCCCAGCCATGCTACGAATGTCCAACTCGTTTCCTTCGAGCAGCCGAGCAGAGAAGTTCCCGTAAGTCCAACGATACTGGACGGTGAGCTCAGATATGCCGGCGAGGAACCTATCGACGTGGCCGGGGAGCAGCAGCGCGCTTTCAAGTTTTTCCTGAAAGTGGCCTTACACCCTCAAGTCACCATTTGGACGTCGCGGCAAGGATTATTGCTTGGACTTGAAGTCGATCACGCGGAACCGGGTTGGCCGGAACAGAGTATCAAGCTGCTCCAATTCCACCAGTGGACACAGTTTTGACCTAGCACAGGTATCCGTGACGCTGGCCCGCTAGCCGAAGTGGGCGCCTGTGATGCAGCTCACTTCTGCCTGCGAGGCGCGGACGCTAGCTTGCTGAAGTCCGCCGCGGAGATCGTTGCTTGATAACATCGAGCCCCATATACTTAGCCCTCATCACAAGGATTCGGGCAGCCGGTCGACATCGCAGGGCGCCAAGTTCCGTTGCGGACTTGAGCGCAAGATAAATGGGAGGATTCGCAGATGGTTGGTATCCGAGCGCTGATGCGAAATATGTGCGCCGCCGGTGTGATCGTTGTTTGCGTTACGCTGATCTCGGCCGCCCAACAGCCAGCGGCCTCCGAGGGCAAAACTGCAGAACAGACTTATAAAAATATTCAAGTACTCCAAGGAACCCCCGTCAATGTGTTTCTGCCGGAGATGCGCCTTTTCGAAGCTGCACTTGGCGTCGATTGCAACTACTGCCACGTGGAAGAAGATCGGTCCAAGGATGATCGAGACGCGAAACTAACCGCGCGCAAGATGATCGCCATGGTCAGGGAGATCAACAAGAACTTCGGCGGACGTCCAGTGGTTACCTGCTACACATGTCATCGGGGCAATGTGGAACCCGTTGGCGTGCCGATGTTCCCCTTGGTTGAGCGAACGGATCTTGATGAAGATGAGAGAGCCAAGGCCCCGGCGGCAAATTTTCCTTCGGTAGATCAGATTCTGGGCAAATACGCACAGGCAATCGGCGGAGAGCAGGCTGCTCGAAAGATCACCAGCCGCATGATCACAGCGACGCAGGATATCCCGACGGCCGTTGGCGGCAGGGTACCCGTGCAGGGGCAAGTCGAAATCTACACAAAGGCGCCGAACCTGGTGCTCAACGTTTATCACACCGATAAATTTACGATCTCGGACGGCTTCGACGGCGCAACCTCTTGGGCCCAGAATGCGCGGGGCATCGTTACCACCGATTCCGGCATAGATCTCGCTCGCGCTAAGCGGAGTGCGGATTTCTACCTGGGTCTTGATTTCAAGAGCGAATATACGCGGATCACGGTGACCGGCACGGAAAAAGTAAATAACCGCGATGCTTACGTGATGGTGGGAATTGTCCAAGGTGCGGGCCCTGACCGACTTTACTTTGACGCCCAGACAGGGCTTCTATTGCGGAGACTTACCCTGCAACCAACTCCGTTTGGAGGCACACCAACAGAAGTGGACTATGACGACTACCGCGACGCCGGCAGCGGCGTGAAGCTGCCGTTCACGATTCGCATGACGCCGGGCTCTGCGGGCTCGGTGCTCGCGGTTAGCTCGACGATTCGCATTCAAAAGGTCGCGGAGAACGCACCGATTGACAGCTCCAAATTCGTCAAGCCGGAGTCCAAACCGGCCGCGCCGGCAGCACGCCCGCAGTAAAGCAAAGGGCCGCACGGGCCCTTCTTAGATTTACGTTATATAAGGGAATGGTCTGGCGGTCTTCTGTTGCCGTCGGTTGGGTTAACCGCTTCGCAATGGTAAGGAATCCGCGCCGCCCATTCATGACGGCATCGGTCTTAGCTCAACTTGACAATCTTCATCTCGCGCTTGCCGAGCCGGCGAGCACCCTTTTCGGTAACGAGGACCGAGTCGCCAAATTGCGCGGTACCGCCACTCTTCAACCGGATCGTCGGCTTCATGTCGAACACCATGCCCGCCTTCAGCACGGTTTCCCCGAAAGGCGGAGCGGAACCGCCGCGCGGCAACGTGCCCAGCCCACCGGAGTGAATCACGAGGGCCCCGGGCTTCTCGCCTCGCGCCACCAACCGCTTATCGAAAGGCGCGCAGACCTCTTTCACGGTCTTACCGGGAGCGACTAGCGCAACCATCTCCTGGAACGTATCGAGGCTGTCCTTGGCCGCGGCATCCCAATCAGCGGGAGCCGGCGAGCCGACCACCACAGAGTGGTTCACCTGCGAACCATAACCGAGCACGCATGCCGAGCATTCCTGGCTCAGCACTTGCCCCGCGCGCATCACTTCCTCGAGTGGGCGGTTGAGGGCGCTATTGCCCTCGCCATCGGCACGAACGGAAACGCGGAAGGGCCGCTCGCCTGAAGCATTCACCATGGCGCTGAACATCGCCAGCCATACCGTTCGTTGCGCCACGCCGGGACGTGCCGTTGCGAACATGGCCTGCAGGCCCAGTTCGCCAACCTGCGTCGATTTCTCGAGCACCGCGATCTCTTCCGGACTGTGAAGTGCCGCGACTCCATCAATCAGGTAGCTGGCCGGCTGGAATTTCGCCTGCGGAAACGCCTTCAGCACGGCGTCATACGTCGTGTACGTCACTTCGCCTTCCGTCTGCCGTGACGCGTCTACTAAATCCGTCACGCCAATCCGTCCCTGTCCAAGATTGGCTTCTTTCATGGCATCGATGATTCCCGCTGACCAAGGGCCGCGGGCAACCCGCACATCGATTCCGCGGTCCTGGGAAAGTTTCTCTTCGGGCGCGCCCTTCACTTGATTGGTGGAAAACGCCGTCACCTTGCCCTCATATGGCAACACCACCCATTTGAACGGCAGCGAGATGCCCGTCAGGTACTCGACGTCTGCGTCTCCGTCCTGCCGCTCCGTAATCATCTCGCCCGAATGGTGCTGACATACCAACAGCGCATCGAGATTCGCTTCCTTCATCTTTTGCCGAACGCCTGCCCATCGGCGGTGTATCTCTTCGGGCGTCCACGCCTTGGGCAATGACTCCGGAGTGATCGCGGGCAGCCGAGGCATCGACGAGCCACCCTCCGCTCGCCCGGCCTGGCTCCAGCTGGATCCGGGCGCCAAAATCGAAGCCGCAATGCCTGCCGAGGCCCCTTGCAACAATTTTCGCCGCGAAAATGCGGCATTAGAAGAGTTCCTGCGCGACGAAAGTTTCATCTTGCACCTTCCATGACCGAGCGGTTTGCTCCGGCCCGCACATTCCATCCGGCAGTTCCGTTTTTGGCGGCCGAATGGCCACGCTTATACACCCGCGATGGTTACGAGTAAACGGAATTGTTCTTCCACCGCTTCGATCGTATCCATTGTGGCTTTTGATTTTCGGTTAAATGACGCGCTTCTAAGCGACGGGTATTTGCGTGCGAAAGATGTCTGGCCGGAGTGGAACGGGGACCACCGGACCTTGACATGGAGAGTGAGACTCGCATACCGTACGCCACCAGACGAATGCTCGAGGCTAAGTCCCGTTTTCCAGGACCGCAATCGAAGGAGATACCCTGATGAGAATCAACCTTCCCGGTGTCTTGATGGCAGCTTTTTCTCTATTCGGCGCGGCAGTTCCCATGTCCGCGCACCACGGATTCGCCGTGGAGTTCGACGGGAGCAAGTGCATGGATCTGAAGGGTACCCTGACCGGTATCGATTGGGAGAACCCCCATGCATATTTCCATATGGATGTGAAGAATGCCGCTGGGAAGGTGGAGGCCTGGAGTCTGGAAATGATTACCCCCAACGCACTGAAAAGGAATGGCACCACCAGGCAGGATTTCACCGGCAATATCGGTAAACCAATGGCCGCAAGGGCCTGCCCGACCAAGGCTGGCGGAACGCAGTACAGAGGCTCGGCGGAATTCCTTGAGCTGGCAGATGGCCAAGTGCGTATCGTTGGACAGCTGGTTGAAAAGATAACGCCCGAGCAATTTCATTTCTAACGATGACGGGATTTGGAGTCCCCAGACATTCCTCAGGCATTCGGCGCGATTGTCCAAGTTACCGATTGAGGAACTACAGAGGTGAGACTTCCCTACCAAAGGCACTCCGCGAACATTTGTCGACGAGCGTGAAAAAAGGAGAACTGGGAAATGAGAGCGACGAAACCACAGTTCCGCTATTGCTCCGGGAGCACCGTAATCACGCTGGCGGCTGTGTGCATGATTTTCACGCCCGCTTTTGCCCAGAACTCGGCCGGACAAGACAGTGCGCAGGTGAAAACTGGAAAGGTACCGATCGTCGGGGGCTTTGAGCAGGTCCATGCCTTGCCGCCGGGCGGACCGACGCCTCGCATGGCGGACGGGCATCCAGACCTGACGGGACGCTGGTACCCAAACGCGGCTGGAAAAATGCTACAGGTTGCTTACCCGGTTGATAAATCTGCGTTCCAGCAATTCGATCCAAAGGTGACGCCGGAAGAGAAGCCTTCCTTCAAGCCGGGTATTGACGCGAAGTACACGAGGCCCAACCCTTATGGAGTATGCGATCAGCCCGGTACTCCGAGCGCAACGCTGGAGCAAATCAGCCAGCACGTCCCGATCGAGCTGATCCAAACTCCGGGAAGGCTGGTCTGGCTATACGAATACCCCCTGAATGTGCGCATGATCTACATGAACGGACGGCAGCATCCCAAAGATCCGGATCCCACGTTCAATGGCGACTCGACGGCTCACTGGGAGGGAGATACGCTGGTCATCGACGTGATTGCCATTGATGAAAGGCTCAGAAATCTCGTACCCGGAGAAACTCAGCCCGGGTGGTTTCCAAGCGATCAGGAGCATGTGACCGAGCGCATCAGCCGTCCTTCGAAGAACTACCTCACGTACCAAGTCACCATTGAAGACCCCGTAGTGCTGGCGAAGCCTTGGACTTCCGCGCCTCGTAAGTGGTCGCTGGCCAAGAGGCCAACGACGAGTGGGGAGAGGTCTTCTGTACGCATAACGAAGAGCCAGAGGAATACAAGAAAATATCCGACGCGAAGGAGAAGGCCAAGTAACTGGCTGATGGCCTGAATTTGTCCGCCGGGCAGCGATCAGCCTCCAGGGCCCGGGACGAGTTTTTGCCCAAGCGCCGCTGCGCATCGTCACGGGCGGGCTGGCCGATCCCTTTCGGCCGCATCAGCGACCGCTATCTCTTCCTGGCCTTGTCTTTCTTCTCGCTCAGAAGCATAGGCCTGTTTCAATTCGAGTTCCCACTCCGGCCTGTTCATGCTATTGGGAAATTCTTTCAGGCATTTCTCTAATACTTCGGCTGCCCGTTTTCCGTCTTTCACCTCGAGAGAATTCATCGCCATCTGCGTCAGGATGGATTCCCGGCCCGACGGGTTTACCTTGGCGTCGCTTCTTTGGAGCGCTCTTTGGTAATAGTCATTGCTGGCCAAATAGAGCCCGGCCGCCCTGAGATCTTTGCCCATGTTTGCCAATGCGTCGAAGTTGTTTTTGTCCTGTGCAAGAATTCTATCCAGCCGATTGAATTCGCTTACATCGGCCGGCAGCGAGCGCATCAGTTCCGCCAGCGCCTTGGCATCGATAAATCCGCGGTACCGGAAAAGTTCCGTACCGTAAGAGTCGGTGAAGATCAGCGTCGGCAGCTCTACGACGTTGTATTTTCTGGCCAGGGCCTGCTTTTTGTCGAAATCGATTCGTACGGTAAGAAACTGCGGTGCCGCGTTCACAAATGTATCGTCGCTGTAGACGTCGTTTTCCATCACCTTGCAGGCCACGCACCAGCCAGCCCAAAAATCCATCAACATCGGCTTATTGGACTCCCGAGCCGCGGTACTTGCTTCGTCAAAGTTGCTGTACCAGCGCACGGATTCAGCTCTCGCCGTACTCTGAAGTACAAAGCCGAGGAAAAAGGCGAAGGAGAGAATCGTTCGAAGATGTGATCGTTTGAAGAGTTGCATCAATCACTCTCGCCAGGCGCTTCTGGAATCATCCCGGCACACTTCGCAACCGCGATGGTAAACGACATGCGACGTCATCCTGCCAACTATGAAATGCGAAACCGCGGGCCGCACTATTGTAGGCGAATAGCGGGTCTTGCGCACGCGATCGCAGCCGCGAGGACCTCGTCCGTGGAACGTTCAGAATCGCCGACTGGCTAGCCCTCAGAATTGGAAGCGCAGCCCCAGTTGAGCCTGGAACGGGTCGCCCGCGGCGTTGGACGTATAGTACTGTCCCGTGGCCGGGTTCCTCAATTGTCCGAAGACGGCCGGGTTCTGCGGTCCTACTTGTACCAGCGATCCATTTTGAACGAGTGTTCCCGCGTTTCCGTAAGTGAACGCAGCTCCCGCTAACTGTACATCGGCGAAGTTGAACAGATTGAACATCTCCGCGCTGATCGCAATCTTGCCCTTCTCGTTCGGCATCGCGAAGGTCTTCTGGATACGCAGGCTGACGTCCTTGAAGCCCGTGTTTCGGAATGAGTTGCGCAAGATCATCGCGCCGTCCAGGATCGGCCGGTCGGTGTTGACCCCGTCCTTATTCAGATCGCTACCAACGACGGCCGTAAAAGGTCTGCCCGAAGTGAAGCGCATCGTGGTGCCGATCTCAAATCCGAGCGGGAGCGAATAATTCCCGTTCACCAGGAACTGATTCGGTTCATCAATGTTCGAGTAATTGTATTCGCTCTGAATGTTGTTTACGTCTGCGTAGCGAATCGAGGTAAAGCCGCGTTCGGAGTCGTCATAGGTATAGTTCCACGAACGCGTGTAGTAGATGTCCATGGTGTACCGGCTGCGTCGCACGTTCAGCGAAGTGGTGAAACCTCGATACAACGAGCGTCCTGCGGACTCGGTAACGATCGCCTGGCTAAAGGCAGGGAGCGGACGAGGATTGGAGTAAATGTTCCTTCCGGTCGCATCCACCACCGGAGCGCCGAGATTGGTGTCGCGCTCGCGCGCGATGCCAATAGTGTTGAGGTAGCTGAAATTTTCGGAGACCGTGATTCCGCGAGAGATTTGCCGTTCCACTCCGCCCTGCCATTGCAAGGCCCGGGGATTCCGGAATTTCGGGTCCATGTAATAGGCGGAGCTGAGTCCGCTACCTGATGCGATCAATTGCGAAAACTGTGCCGCCGTAAAGGTGGGCAGATTGTTCAGCGGCGCGGTCGCCAGGTTGACTCCCACGCTCTGGAACGCAGCGCTGAGAGCCGCTGGATTGCTGATGCTCACCGAGTACGCCCTGTCGGGGTTCCCGCCGTTGAACAGGATGTCTTGGGCAAAGAGACTCATGTAAGTAGGCGCATAGAACAAGCCGCCTCCGGCACGCACCACGGTCTTACCGGCATTCCCGATATCCCACGCTAAACCGAGGCGTGGAGCAAACATGGTGGTGTCGTTAGGAATCGAGGTTGCCGACGGATAACGATTCTGCGGGGCAGTCGGCGTGAAGTAATCAGGATTGAATTGGGCCTCGTATCGGAATCCGAAATTGATGGTCACTCCCGGCACGAGTCTCCATTCATCCTGAATATATGCGCCAAGCTCGTTGATCGTAAGGTTGAGCGAACCGGTTCCGGTGAACTGCGTATAGGTAGCGACATTCCGGTTCAGATAATCGGTCAGGCTGTTGAAGAGATACGTGCCGCTTGCGTTTTGATCGTACAGAGCCCACCCGGCAATGCGCTGATAATCAACCCCAAACTTGGCTGTATGAGCGCCGCTAACCTTTGAAAAGTTCTCCACGAGCTGATAGCGGTTGTCCGTGGAGGCAAATCCCTCATTGCCCCACGATCCTTCCGGCGCCGTTCCATAGATGGCTACCGCGCTGCCGCCGCTGTTTACGGTTACTTGCGGGCCTGCTCCCAGGTGGACGCGAGGACGGACTTCCCGAGAAAACTGAATCCGCAGCTCATTCAGCTTTGTGGACGAAAGCAGGGAGGTCCACTGGCCCAAAAGCGTGTAGTTCGTGTCGGGCAACGTAAGCTGGTTGGACGCGGCCGCATTCGTCGTCGAGGCAATCCCCAGTCCAGTGGAGAGGTTTGTCGCCCCAGGTGAGTTGGTCTGCAGCGTTCTGTTGAAGTCCAAGCGCGCGAAGAGGCTATTCTGATCGGAGAATCGATGGTCGATGCGGCTGATAACCGATTGTGAGTTGCTGATGGAGCTGAACGTGCCCTCCGGGGCCACTCCGAGCAACGCTTGCGCGCCCGGGGTGTTGCGCAGATTCTGAGAATCCAGCACGGAGTACGTCACCTCGACCGGCTTACTGCCAAGCTGAAACTCGGGGGCCACAAAAAAGAAGGTCTTGTCCTTACGGATTGGCCCCCCTATGGAGCCGCCGAACTGGTTTACCTCGGCGATGGAAGGTCGGCCGAAAGCATCGAGCGCGGCAAGGTCTCCGTTCCGAAATAACTCGAAAGCGGTCCCGTGGAATTGGTTGGTGCCAGACCTGGTCGATAGCTGGATCACGCCCCCCGTGGATCGCCCGAACTCCGCGTTGAATGTGTTGCGGACGACCTGAACTTCTTGCAGAGCTTCCAGGCTGAAAGCAGGGGCGGATTCGGAACGGGCCCGAATACCGCAGCCCCAAGTGCTGTCGTAGTCGCCACCGTCAACGCTAATGTTCGAATAGATTCCCTTTTGGCCCGAAATCGAAAATCCCCGGCACTCAGGTTCGATCAATGCCTGGGGCGTATCGATGACGAAATTTTGCAAGCGGCGATCGTTCGAAGGAAGCTCGTGAATCTGCAGATCGGTCAGAATGGACTTCGGTGCCGTCCGCGTGGGTTCGATGCCAGGAGTGTCCGCGGGTGCGGTGACCCGCACCGATTCGGTTTTGCCCTCCACAGATAAGTTGAAGCTCACGGACACCGAACTGCCCAGAGTGACGAAGGCTTCCTGGGCCGACGCTTGCAGGCCGTTTGCCCTGGCGCTGATTTCGTATGGCCCGAGGGGTAAGTAGGCAGCCGCGTAACGCCCTGCGCTGTCCGCAGTCACGATCCCGCGTGTAATTCGTGTCCTTGTTTCTGATGGTGACTTGCGCGCCCGCCACGGCCGCGCCCGACGGGTCCAGCACCTGTCCCACGATCTCGCCGGTGTTTGCCGCCGTTTGCGCCTGCAGCGTTCGCGGCGAGAAAGCGACACCCGCGAGGACCGCCACTGAGAGAGCCAGCAGCAAACGAGCTCGAACTTTTGGCGAAAAGGTTAAGCCGGTCGGGAAGCCTGCAAAAACATTCATCTAGATCACCTCAGGGTCAGCCTGCGGATTGTCCCTTGAAAACGGCGTGATTATACCTGAGCGGCTATCGTTAACGCGCCTCAGCGCGGCCCCGTGCAAGGGGGCGGGCAAGCCGGAGTAAAGCCTATGTTCACAAATGCCGCAATTTCAGCAGATGGAAATGGCGCGAGTTATCGAAAAAGTGGTAGGCCCGTGCGGGCTCGAACCGCAGACCTCTACCGTGTCAATTTTGTGGGCGGTTTGGGAACCGATGAGATGGAGTGAGTACAAGTCGCATCCCTGCAATGCGTTATCCCAAAAATCAAGTGCCAGTGTTTGCAAGCGATTGCAACGCGTTTGTGCCGCTTAGATGGGCTAGCATGGCATGGTTATGTCACAAAGCACGGCACAAATCTCACTCGCCAAGCGTAATGGGCTCCTTCTATTGCGGCCACGTGGCTGAGGGATCGAGGTTCACAATCGGTTGCGCGCCGGTGGTCGGAACTTGCGGACGCAGATATGGTCGGTTAGCCGTTTTGTGGCACGAATAGCAATCCTCAAGCAGCATCTTGTATTGCCCGGCAAACTCCTTACCATCCTTCATGTCGATAATTGTCTTCAGCTTGGTCAAGCTGCCCTTGTCAATGCCGTCAAAGATATTTGCCATATCCACCGGATTGCCGTCGGCTCCCTTAGGAGAGGGATTCACACGCACCTCCCATCGCATGCGGTTGCGCATTTCACCCAGGTAATAGTTAGCCAGCGGCCAATTCTTCTTATCGCCGGCAAACCAAAGGTTGGCGGCGAACATTGCCACATCAACCATCGGGTGAGAATTCGGCGGCGTAATATCCCTGAGGTGGGTCACGTCTGCTACCAGCGTCGCTTGAGTCACCGGCGGATTTTGTTGCGCCACGGCACTGGAGTGCTCCCAAGCCGCAACGAACAGACCACCCAACAGCGCGCCCAGAAGTAACAGGGCCGCACTCCGGAAAGAATTAGGCTTTGCCATGTCAGAAAATTCTCCTTCGTTTGGGATAGGGAACCGACCAACGACAAGCAGGCCGCATTATAGCCCCAGAGCCTTGCCCCAAAAGCATTCTCTTGATCAACGTGTTCACGATTCAGCAGTTATTTGGACCTAAGGCTCATAACATAGGCCACTAGTGGCTTGTGGTCTGGGCTGTCTACCGGTATATCGGGCATACCTTTATTTTGTGCATCGACGCTCGGCTTTTGAAGGATTTTCGAGACCTGCTCGGCTGTTAGTTTCGAGTGGGTTAAATCCGGCGCATCATCCGTACCTTCACCATTCTTGCCGTGGCAGTCGTAGCACTTATAAGCCTGAAACCGACTCTTGCCCTGCGCAACTAAGGGGTCGTCTTTCGCGGGACTTGCCACCTTAGCGGCGGATGTAGTCTTGGCTGCCGGTACATGAGCCGCCGGAGCAGCTTTAGATGTATTGGAAGCGGGATTTTTTTCTTGCTGTCCGAAAACGACTGGAGCAGCCAGTAAAACCAGAACTGAACCGAACAGCAGAATCAGGCACCGGCGAACGTGCATGCGTCCTCCTCTGACTTAGGTAGATCGGGTGGCCGCTTGAACTGCATTGCCTTTTCGCTAGTAGCATTCCGTGCGCTTCCGAGGTTAGGCCGAATCATTGCTCGAATGCCATACCACCTCGACCTGCTCCGACGGCTCGCTTTTTGACGACCATGGCCAATAGCGAGGGTCGATCTTAAAATCCTCCCGGCTATTGGGCAAGGTACATCTGTATTGCCTCGTCGAGGGGCTGTGCCGTCGAACTTTTCTGGGCCATACGTAGTAGCCGACGTGCGTTGGGGATTTTTGTAACAGAAGTCTTTTCAAAACAAAGCAGTTGTCTCAAACGATTAGCTGACGGAGCCAAGCATTCGCTCGTCTAACTAGCATGGCAAGTTATGTCACAAAGCACGGCACAAATTCTTGCTCCGTGCCGCCTTCCATCCAAGTGTGTCCACGAAATCATATAGTGGCCCGCTTAGACCTAAACAGATGAATCATCGCGGCATCCCAGAAAGTGTGAAGCCGTGGTTTAATAACTCCGAGTCGTCCGCCAATGAAAACTTGGGATAAGTGGGTCAACCGACCTCAAACGATTTGGTTCCGCAGGCTGTTGTTTCAAGTTCATCTCTGGAGCGGAATAGGCCTTGGTGTCTATATCCTTGTCGTCTGTCTTAGCGGCAGTGCCGCAGTATTCAACAATGAACTCTACGTCACGTTCTTGCCTGCGCCCAAAACGGTGGAGATTACGGGTCCGCCTCTGAGTCGCGCTGAACTAAAGGCAGCAGCGCAGCTAGCGCATCCTCATTCGACGATCACACGAGTAAATATATGGCAGGATCCTCACGAGGCCGCCGTTGTTTCACTGGGTACGGCGACTTATGCCGATCAGCGGTTCATAAATCCCTACACAGGCCAAGACCTCGGTACGGCGCGCCCGTTCGGACTCCGCACGGTCAGCTTCATTTCTCAGATTCACATGAACCTGCTCATGGGCTACTCAGGCCGCTTGATGAACGGCGTGGGTGGATTTCTCGTCGCAATATTGAGTATCACAGGCATGGTGATTTGGTGGCCCGGCATTCGCAGGTGGCGCAACAGCCTGCGCATTCGGCGCACCGCAAACCCTAAGCGTCTTAATTGGGACCTTCACAGCGCGATCGGATTTTGGGCCTTTGCGATTGTCTTTATGTGGGCCATCACAGGCGCTTACCTAGTTTTGCCAAAACCTTTCGACAAGGCGTTGAGCTTCATCCCTTCTGCCGCTCTCCTCGTCAATATTGGGATCCTTCGCGCCGTACACGTCGGTAACTTTGGTGGCTGGCCTGTAAAGGTGGTTTGGGTTGTGCTTGGGCTGGCGCCACCGGTTCTCTTCATCACTGGATTTATCATGTGGTGGCACCGCGTACTCAGGCCCTGGGTGAGGAACCAATCGGCTGCGCGATCTCGCGGCATGAGGGCCGGTTATTCCGTACCCAAACAAACTCTCACCTGGTGACCATCGCTCGATGAAAAAGTGGAACGATGGCAAAGATCCCAAGCTCTGCATAATAGACTGCTCCTGACACCGGGTCTCGGCTTGCGAGATACGCATTGATCGACATGTGCCGAACCCAGGGCACAAGCGCGAACTCCGCCATCAGCAGTAAAAAGAGGGCAAAACAGCACCATTTCAAGCTTGTTCTTTGTATACCTTTGCCGAAGACTACTCGCGAGGCGGTCCGACAGCCCAGAATCGTTGTGAAACAGGGCAAACGTTGTTGTTGATGCTGCGTCGAAACAAGGACGCTACCCGCGAACCGCTCAAAAACCACCTGTTTTTGGAACAGCAGAACACGCCAGTTTCGATACCCTAGATTCAATCACTTGCGGGATGTTGCAGACCAGGGCTTTTGGAGCGACGGAATAACTGCGGCAGGCGAGGGTATCGGTTAGTTATCTCGGTCGGTCGGTATTACCAGCCTGACAGCGAGTACACCCTTGGCCAAGCTCCTCAATCGTGTACGTCTCACCTGAGCGCATACGTTGTTTAGCAGCCGCCTCAGCTTCTTCTTGCGTAGTGAACGGCTCCCAGTCCATCGCCTCAGCCCCGGACCAGCGAATATGAAAGTGAGTCACGGGCCACTCCAGATGCTTGGTTAAGTGGCAAGAAGTTACCACACTTCAACGGCCTGTTATGTGTTTTGCCAGATGGGAACAAGTGGCCCGCTTTAAGAGCTATTGAGTAGACCTCAAGCGTGGCGACGAGGGAATTTCGTAACACGTTGTAAATGCTAGAAAGATGGTAGGCCCGTGCGGGCTCGAACCGCAGACCTCTACCGTGTCAAGGTAGCGCTCTAACCAACTGAGCTACGGGCCTAAAGTCAGCAACTCCCAGCGTTGCTCCATGCTACGCGACCCTGCTTTCAACCGCAACCTACTCCAACTCGGAAACATTGTGGGGAAAAACAAGCCGGTTTTAAACCAATACAATCGGACTGCAGCTAGTCGCGGTGACAAGCTGCTGGAAGAGTTCATTCGCGAAACCCCACGGCTGGGGAGTCGGAAAAATCCAAAGCCCACGTTCTGAGCAATGTAATCCTAACGAGGAACAAATTTGGTTTACTGGTAGGGGCCGCGGGTGTATTTATAAGTGACCGATCCCTCAAAGGGCCGTTTGTGACGAGAAGCGATGAGGTGCCTCTAATGCAGTGGCTCGGAAGTGTGCGGACGAATCTCAAGGGGGCGGGGCGCGAAGGGGGAAGGATTGCAGTTCGTGCAAAGCTCATCTTCCTGGGCTTGACCTTCGCCGGCTTGACCCTCGCCTGTGTGGTAGCGGTTTCTCTTGCCTTCTTTTCGTTGCGCTCGATTGCCGCTCCGCAGGCTCCTCAATCGCAAAAGACGACCAACGCGGCGCCCTCCGGCAAGACCCTTTCAGATACCGAAATGGCGCGCATGAGTTCTGCGCGAATTGACGAGATACGTTTACGATAATCACGGCTGCAACACCTGCCACACATTGGACGCGAAGTGGCAACTCGGATTTACGGAGCGTGGGAAACAGCTCTCCAAGGGCTTTGAAGGATGCGCTTCCTTATTGACTTCGATGAACGTCATTGCTCAAGTGCAACCGGCGGATCGATCGCCCGACGAGAAAGCAATGGCGGCCAGATTTCAGGAATTTGGCTGCACGACGTGCCACCAGATCGTACCGGGAAAGATGGCCCTTACAAAATACGGGGCCAAGATCAGGTCGTTGCACCTGTCGGGTTGCACCGTCGATCTGTGTTGCGCAACGCCCAGAAAGTAAGCGCTTCTGCATACGCTTGCGTCAAGGCTCTCCTAGCCCGCTCCAAGACGCGCAGCAAACTGCCCGACTAGAGTAATCTTTTGACGGCCCTTCCGGAATGAGCGACAGAGTCGCGTCCGCGTGGGATTAATCCGGGGCAATCGCTCAACTATGCGGCTCGTAGCCAGCGTCTTTCCAAATCGCTTCCGCATCGGGTGACGCGAGGTATTGCAACAGGGCCTTGGCGCGGGCCGGGTCGCTCGCATGAGTGGAGATGAAACCCACAACCGCGACGGGCGTGCAGATCTTCCGCGGCAGAACCCCTACGATGTCGTATTTGTCCTTGTCGGGAAGCATGTCGCTGAGCATGAGCAAGCCGATGTCGATGTCTCCGTTTTCGAGTCGCTTGTTGGTCTTGGTGGCGTTATTCGTGGCGGTCGGGGAGATGCCCTGCGCACCCGGTCCAAGCTCGACCTGACTCTTCGTTGCGACCTGGTCAGCGATGCCGAGCTTGTTAAGCGCCTCCCACGGTCCCTGGCCTGCGACCGTGAAGTCAGGGTCCTCGTACCCGATGGATTTCGCCGCGAGGAGCGCTTTTTTGACTGCAGCGGGCGTCGAAATGTCGGGCTTGGGCCGGCCCTTTGGCACGCCGACAGCTGTGAGAATGCTCGCAACCAGTGTCGCGCTGCCGGGGATGATGGTTCCTGAGGCAATCGCTCCCGGGAAAGGCGCGATGATGAGCGACACGTCCAGAGGCTGACCTTTGGCAACTGTTTTTCTGGTTTCCGAACCGTTGCCGTAAGTTACGTTCACCTTGTAGCCTGTTTTGGCCTCGAAGTTCGCAACAATTTTCTGGGTTGGCGCGCGCATGGGGCCCACGGCCAGGAGAGTAATCTCACCCTGGGCATGTGCGCTCCCCCAACCACCGAACACGAGCGCCACCGCAAAAATCGTCAAATGAATCTTCCGCATGGGTTTCATGACTCGCTCCTGGCGAAATGCGCGTTCGCAATCAAACCGTTTCACTGACTGCGTTTATAGTGCACCGTGGTCGTGCGAGGCGCGACCTTCATGGTCTTCATCTTCTTGATGTAGTCGGGAGATGTCTCTTCCGCGCCCCCCAATGCCGCCTCGAGAGGTATGCCGTACTCTACCGCAAAATCGCTCAGAAGATCGTTCTGCCCAGGCAAATAACTCGGCACCTTCCCGGCCGGAACGATGGTTCCTTCCGGACTCGTCTCGCACGGATAAGGAGGGATCACCTGGTCGGGCGTGTAAACCCAGCTGTACTCGCGAATATAAGGCTCCGTCAGATAAGCTGGATCGTTGATGATAAAAATTATGTTCAGATAATTGCCGTAGCGGTGGATGCGCGTCGTCACCGTGGAGAGGGCGCTGCGCGGAACCCCTGTGCGGGTCAGATAGGCTTCTTTCAGGTGGTCGGTTGTGTACACCAGCGTGTTGCCTTCCCAGTGTCCCGTCGAAAATCCCGACCATTTGTGAGCGGCATTGGGAGAAGGATGCGAACGCCCATCCGTATAAACCACCTGCTCACCGGCCTGCCAGGCCACGTGGAGGTGATAGCCAACTTCCTGACCGGTTTCTTTGTCCAGTTCCTTGGTAATGTATAGCTGCGAAACGGAAACACGCAGTCCGATGTCGACGGGGTGCGGCCTGCACAAATTTTCCGGCAGATCCGGCAGATCCGGATGCCAGCTCTCGGCCCTCAGTCGCCCCGCTTCATTGATCGGGATCCCTGTGTAGTCGCCGACATCCATACCGTCGTTGTAAACCCTAGGGGACCACTCGCCGGTGATGTCTACCTGGGCCCACGCCAAACGGCCCGGTAGCGTCAGGAACAGGAAGAGGAGCAAGAAACACCATCGCGCTTCACCTTCCATGTCACGTTCCTGAATCTCATCCGTTTCATCCTCTCGCGAAACAGCTCACCTCCCAATGGATACGCATAGAGCTCCAATGCCAAAAGTGCATCAGCGCGGCTGGTCGGTTCGACACTGTGTGGGATCCCATCCGGAAGCATCCGGAATCTTCTTGAAATGAGCATGGGTAAAGAGAGGCTCGATCAGATATTGGGGATCGTTGACCACCGTCGTCACGGTCAACCAGGTGTTGCCGCTATAGGGATCCTTAAATGTGTCGTAGAATTCTTCCAACGTGGCGTTGGCACTGTAAGGAATTCCGTTCTTCTGCACATAGCCGGGACGCATATGGCTGGTAACCACCCTGAGAAAGTCCGCCTGCTTCAAGACTCTTCTCGGCAGCCGCTTGCCGGTTGAATCGAGCACGGGTCCGCCCTGGCCGTCACGCGTGTCAACAAATTCGCTGCCCTCCCAAGAGGCTGCCGAATATCCTTGCCAGGTTGGCTCTGCACTCTCGGGCGATGAGCCCGCGAAATGGAACAGGCGAGTCTGGGTCCCGGAATCCGTGTCGATGCGCAGCGTGCTGTCGTCCTGCCAATAAATGTGCAGCCGCCCGGGAACTTGCATGATAGCGGGAGCGCCGTATGCCTTGCATGCCAGGCCGGCCGCTTGATCTTTAGCCGGATCCCAGGTGTCCGCCATTTTGCGCCCTTCGGGGTTTAGCGGAACATACTGAAAGTCGTTTTTGTCTGGCACCATCATCCGATAGCGCCACCGTTCCGTAACGACCGATACCCAATAGCCTGTGAGGTCCTTCGGGGCCGCTGCCCGAGACGTATTCGAAGGCAGCTCTTGGACGCCAGCCTGGTCTCGTGGAATCTGCGCCGCGAGACGAGCGCCACAGAGCAGCGAAAATGCTGCCGCGGATATTAATATCCGGGCACCTCGCCTCAGGATTTGTCTCCGCCACAATTCCATTTTCATCTCTCGCCGGCTGCGGCCGGATGAGCATCTTGCTTGCTGGTGAGACTCTTATACGCCGCCTCAATGAACATATCCGTCGTCCAATTGCCATCATTCTTGCCATAAATTGGATCGAAGTCCGCGGTCGGACGGGCTTTCTTCACCTGCTCCAGTGTCATGCCCCTCTTGATCATGTCTTGCAACCGGTCTCGAACGATGGTGACCATTTCCTGGTAGAGAGCCAGATCCGCCTCGTCACAAATCCTTCCGTGCCCGGGGACGATCATCGTGCCACCTTCCTGGTGGTCTCCCGGAATCGCCATAACTTTCAGACGATTCAGTCCCTCGATTACTGCCTGAAGGCTTCCGCCGCTCTTCAGGTCGATGATCGGGTATTCCGTGACGTCGAAGATATCGCCTGTGCTGATGACATCGGAGTGCCGGAAAAGCACAATGCTATTGCCGTCCGTGGCTCCCGGTTGGTGATAGATCTCGATCCCTTCGCCATTGAAATAGAGTGTTTTCAGCGGTCCTGAGTACGGATCGTTTGGCCACGCCTGTTCGGGCACCGCAGTGGTCTTTCCGGTCGGGGCGCTGAGCCGGTCCAAAATCGTGTCAAACGCCACGATCATGACGTTCGCCTGGGCGGCTCGGCCGATGGCTAAGGGCTGGCCATTCTTTGCGAAGGTCTCGTTACCGCCGATATGGTCGCTTCTGTCGTCGGTATTAACGATGTAGGTAACCTGGCCTTTAGATAGCCGCCGAAGCGCCTCAAGCACCTTGTCACTCATGGTTGCCAAGCCCGTGTCCACCAGCAGGATTCCGTCCTTGCCTACCTGTACCGTGATGTTGCCGCCCGCACCTGCCAACATGCTGATATTGCCTTGCACGGGCAGAAGTTCGAGCTCCCCGCCGTTGGGACTGCGATCTTCGGCGCTGGTTTTCGCAGCAGCGTTCTGGCGGCCTCGGTTTTGACCTGTCTGCGCAAAGACGAACTCGGCTGATGCTGCCGCAGCAACGAGAACCACGTTGAGAACGATGCAGATCAGCCGCGCTTTTGATGGGAGAAAACCCATGTTCCCCTCAAATCCGCCAACGGGAACAACCTGTAACTTCCCAGAAGGAGTGGATTTACGACGGTATGATCTACTCCGCGCGAATCGAATGTCAAGACGATAGATTTAGTTCGCGGAAATGCAAAGCGAAGTTCAGCGAGTTGAGGTGCTACTTGACGCCTTGAGTTCATCGTGGGATAAGATGCCCCATCTATGAAGCTGCCATGGAGACCAAACATTGTTCGCGTCTTAGGAACGGCGGTTGCATGCCTGCTGGGCGTTGCACTAGCAGGCGGCCAAGCTCGGCCCGCCGGCCAGCCGACGGGAGCAGAGAGACCGCCGATGGCGGAAGAACTCTTCAAGAACGTTCAGGTGCTCAGAGGGATTCCGGTGGACGAATTCATGGGCACGATGGGCTTCTTTGCCGCCGCTCTGAGCCTAAACTGCACGGATTGTCACGTCAAAGCCGCTAACGATGACTGGGCAAGATACGCAGACGACACACCGCTCAAACAAACTGCGCGCAAGATGGTCCTGATGGTGAGGACCATCAATCAGGCCAACTTCGGAGGCAAGCCCGAGGTGACCTGTTACAGCTGCCATCGCAGCGGCAATCGCCCCAAGGTTGTCCCGAGCCTCGCGGAGCAGTACGGCAGTCCTCGCAGAGGATCCGAATGAAGTTGAAAGCCACGGTGAAGCTCTCACGCGCGACGCGCCTTCCGTCGATCAGATTTTGGATAAATATATTCAGGCGCTCGGTGGGGCGCAGCGGCTCGCGCAGCTCACCAGCTTTATCGCCAAGGGGACTTACTCAGGCTACGACACATCGGACGACAAGGTGCCGGTCGAGGTCTATGCCAAAGCTCCGAATCAACGTACTACCATCCTCCATGCACCCGTGGGAAACGGCGTGACGAAAGATGGCACCGACGACCTTCGATGGCCGCGCCGGTTGGATCAACGCGGCGAACACGCTGGTGCCAATGCTCATGTTGACCGGAGGAAATCTGGACGGCGCAAGAGTGGACGCCGCTTTATCTTTTCCAGGCGGAATCAAGCAAGCTCTCAGCGATTGGCGCGCCGGCTTCCCGGAAACCAACATCGACGGCCGCGACGTTGCAGTCATCCAGGGCACCAGCGGGAAATCCACGGTGAAGTTATACTTCGACAAAAAGTCGGGCCTGTTGGTGCGCCAAGTGCGTTATGCGCAAACGATCGTTGGGCTCAACCCCACCCAAATAGACTACTCGGATTATCGCGAAGTCGAGGGAGTCAAATTACCTTTTCATTGGATCGTGACTTGGACAGACGGACAATCAACCTTTGAGATGAACCAGGTGCAGCCGAACGTTGCGATTGCCACGGCGAAGTTTGCGAAGCCCGCTCCTTGAGTGCCTCATTCAGATTTACCCTGCCACTTGAAGCCGTCTGAGGGTCGTTCGATTTTCTCGAGCAGCATCCGATGGTCGTCTGCGACGCGTCCGGGTGTGCCTGTGACGATAACGTGGTCTCCAGGGCGCAGCGAATTTTTGGTCACGCCACCTTCGGCAAGTTGCGTAGGCGCCGCTCCCTCGATAAGCCAGACCTGCGTCGTCCCTTTATCGTCTGGAGCCTCTACCTTCATGAAGGAATGTGGATTGCGCCATACGAACTCCTTTAGCGTTCCTTCCACGGTTATGGATTTTCCGTGCACGTAAGTCGCGGAAGCAGCATGATGCGCGAAAGCCCGGCTGCCGCCCAACGTCAGAAGGATCGCCATACCCAACACAGTCAGCACGATACGTTTCATACATCTCTCCTGTGAGACTTTATGCGGGAATGATCTACTTCGCGCGAATCGAATGTCAAGACGATAAAATTGGGTCCCGCTCGTCTTCGCAGTAACAGGCCCCGGCCCTGGGTGCTGCCGCGACGAATAGACAACTGCTATAAATAGAACGACTCGGTTATAATGCCGCCAGCCAAGGACCTTCCTGGCCGTGTGGCGTTAGTTAAAGGCCTCGGAATAATCATCTGGTGCTGTGAGGGAAATCGAGGCCATTTCGGGTTGTACGTCAGGATTTTCTGAAACGAGAGACTGCAAAAGGATTCAGCCCCTGGGAACGCTCGGTGTGAGGAGATGGCACCCATGAAGAAATCCGAAAAGGCCTTGGTCGATCGGCGCAAGTTTCTAAAGGGCGCGGCTGTTGGGGGTGTGGCGACGCTGGTCGCGAGCACCGGAGCGGCGGGCGCGCAGACATTCATCGCGGCGGCGACGCCGCCCGCGGACGCTGCAACGGAAGCGTCCAATGTAGAAGTTCTGACGACGGATCGGCCGGGCTCCGATTTCATGGTCGATGTCATCAAGTCACTAGGCTTCGAGTACCTCGCCTCCAATCCGGGATCAAGCTTCCGCGGACTGCATGAATCGCTCATCAACTACGGCGGCAACAAGGCGCCCGAGTTTCTTACCTGCTGCCACGAAGAGTCGTCGGTCGCCCTCGCGCAGGGCTTTGCCGAGGTGGAAGGCAAGCCGATGCTGGTCCTGGCTCACAGCACGGTGGGATTACAGCACGCCGCGATGGGGATCTACAACGCCTGGGGCGGCCGCGTGCCCGTGTACATCATCCTTGGGAACTCGCTCGATGCTACGCAGCGACGTCCGGGCGTGGAGTGGTATCACAGCGCCCAGGATGCGGCCGCGATGGTTCGCGACTATACGAAGTGGGACGACACGCCGATGTCGCTCCAACACTTCGCCGAATCCGCAGTCCGCGCTTACAAAATCTCGATGACCTTACCGATGTCTCCCGTCGTGCTGGTGGCGGACGGCGGGCTACAGGAAGACCCGATTGCCAAGGATGCAGTCCTGCGCATCCCCAAGCTCACCCTCGCCGCTCCGCCCCAGGGTGATTCGGGCTCGGTGGCCGAGGCGGCGCGACTTTTGGTCGCTGCCGAAAATCCCGTCATCGTCGCGGGGCGCGTCGGGCGCACCGAGGCCGGTGCAGCGCACCTGAACGAACTTGCCGAAGCGCTCCAGGCTCCGGTTGTTGGTGCGCGGTGGCGGAGAGGGCGGGGCGGTTGGCCAGGAGGTTCAGAACGCGGATGTGATCCTGGGACTCGATGTGCCGGACTTCTGGGGTGTAGTCAACTCGTATCGCGACCAATTGCAGCGTAGTTCAAAGCCGAGAACCCGCAAGGACGCGAAACTGATCACCATCAGCACCGCAGATCTTTATATAAAGAGCAATTACCAGGATTTTCAACGCTACGCGGAAGTCGATATCGCCATGGCCGCCGACTCCGAAGCCACACTTCCCTCGCTCATTGAGGCCGTCAAGCGCCTGACAACCGATGACCGCAAGAGGGTATTCCAGGAGCGGGGAGCTAAGTTGGTGGATGCCCGCAAGAGAGCCTTGGACCGGGCGCGCACTGCCGCGACCTACGGTTGGAATTCGAGTCCCATCAGCCTGCCCCGGCTATCCGCAGAGGTTTGGGAGCAGGTGAAGAACGAGGACTGGGCAGGTGGACTAGGCGGGTATCCCTGGGTCTACACCAAACATTATCAGCGCAACTACGGCGGAAGTTCGGGCGGCGTCGGCTACGCTTCACCAGCCGCCGTGGGCTCCGCGCTGGCACACCGGAAATACGGCCGGCTTTACGTGCATCTCCAAAACGATGGGGACCTGATGTACGCGCCGGGCGTGCTATGGACGGCGGCGCATCACCGTATCCCGCTGCTGGCCGTTATGCGTAACAATCGCGCCTACCATCAGGAAGTGATGCATATTCAACGCATGGCCGGTCGGCATCAGCGTGGCATTGATCGGGCCGGCATCGGAACCACAATTACGGACCCCAACATTGACTATGCCAAGATCGCGCAAGGCATGGGCTGGTACGCCGAGGGCCCCATCGACAATCCCAATGACCTCGCTCCCGCGATCCGGCGGGCCATCGCTGCAGTCAAGCGTGGTGAGCCGGCTCTTCTGGATACCGTCACTCAGCCGCGCTAACGGAGGCGAATCGTGAAGAACTTTCTTGCGAGTCATGGCTCCCGCGGAACTGACGAAAAGACGGGCACTCGTTTATCGACAGCTGCCTTGGCATCGATCGCTATTGCCGCAGTGATGATCGTTGGATATTCAAGTGCTAAGGCTCAGGGGCCGAGGTCGAACAATTCCAGCGGAAACATTCAGAACGGCAAGCGCCTTTTCGCCAGCCAAAATTGTACCCAATGTCATGGAAGCGAAGGCCAAGGAGGCTCGGCGCAGGTTGCGGGGCCCCGAATCGGCCCGCCAAGACTTGCGCTGCCGATGTTTGTGAGCTTCGTGCGCGAACCGATGAAGCCGATGCCGCCCTATTCCGCCAAAGCGATTTCGGACGCGGATTTAGCCGACGTCTACGCCTACCTTAGCTCGCTCCCGCCAGCCCCTGCGGCAGAGACCGCGCCTCCAGGCAATGCCGAAAACGGGAAGCGGGTCTATATCGCAGACGGCTGCTATGAGTGTCACGATCGCGAAGGACAGGGCGGAGCCGGAACGGGGCCGCGGCTCGCGCCAAATCCAATAGCCTTTGCCGCTTTCACTCGTCAACTCCGCAGCCCGGTGAATGAAATGCCCCCGTACACCAGCAAAGTTTTGCCGGAGAAAGAATTGGCGGATATTTACGCATTCCTGCAGGCGATCCCCAAACCACCAAGTCCGGAGAGTATCCCGCTCCTCCGGTAGCACGAAGGTTTTCACAGAACTGGCACGGTGGATGTTGCGCTCCGTGGCAGGTCCACCACAATAAGAATCAATTTCGCGGTTCGGGAATTTCGCGTCCGCTGACGTACTTCTTCAAATCTTTCGGACCGACCTCGGCGCCGTAAATGACGCCCTTTCCATCCGCTGCCACGCCTTCCGCGGCGCTCGTCCCCTTATAGTTGGGATCTGTATTGGGGTCGGGAATGAACGCCTTCAGCGAGCCGTCTCTGGCGCTGCCGACTCGAATGCCTCTCCTCCAGGCGCCATGGTCCGGTGCAACGGAGCCTGACTCGGAATCTGCGACATAAAGAACGTCGTTCTTATCGATGAAGACGCCGCTCGGCCGGCTGAATTGGGACCACTGATCGATGAAATGCCCTTGCTGGTCGAAGATCTGGATGCGGTTGTTGCCGCGGTCTCCCACGAACAGCCGTCCCCGCGAATCAAAGGCCAGGGCGTGCGGGATGTTGAATTCGCCGGGAGCCGACCCTTTCTTGCCCCACGTCATCAGAAATTTTCCGTTCTTCGAGAATTTCACGATTCGTGCATTACTGTTCCCGCCATGGCCGTCCGCGACGAAAATATCTCCATCGGGAGCGACCGCTACAGCCGACGGCATATTGAAGGTGTCAGGGCCGTCGCCTGCAACTCCCGGCTTGCCCAGTGTGATCAAGATTTTTCCCGTAGGGCTGAACTTGAAGACCTGGTGGCCCTTTCCTGCGGCTCCCTGTCCGTCGGTTACCCACACGTTTCCGTCTTTATCCGCGGTGATTCCGTGAGGGAACACGAAGATTCCCGCGCCAAAACTCGTCAGAAGCTTGCCCGACGGGGAGAACTCGAGAATGGGATCAAGGCTCGAACCGGCGCAGGTGTTTGCTCCGCATCTTTCCGCCACCCATATGTTGCCGTTACGATCCACGGATACTCCTGCCGTTGATCCCCACGGCCTTCCTTCGGGAAGTTTCGCCCAGTCGGAGATGGTGCGGTATGGATCAGGCAAGGCGTTGGCGCGTTCGGCGACGGTCTGGCCATGCGGCATCGCTTCAAATGCGAGCATCATCGAAAGGGCTAGCAGAAACGTGAAGGTCACTCGGCGTAAACGCGGCATCGCATGCCCTCCTCTGTAATTCGCCTTCGAGGTGCGCCCTGCGATTCTACCGCTTATTGGAGAGTGCGACGGCCGGACGACTCTGAATCTTGTGGACGCGCTCAACCGCGCAAGGAGTCTGCGGAATTCAGAACTCAATTAGCGTCCTATCGCGATAAACACCAGCGACAGAAAAGGGAAATAAGATTCTGCGACTTTACGATCGTTCCCTCGGTCGTTTTACGTTATTAGCCAGGCCGACGGCCTCTAAAGCGTAAATCAGGTACCACCCGACGTCGGGTTGCCACCAGCGCAGCCCAAGACGCGCCGAACCCGCGTTGGAATGGTGGTTCCTGTGCCAGTTTTCGCCCCAGGCTGTCAATTGCAACGGACCCAGCCACCAGACATTCTTACTGGAGTTTCCATCCTGGGCGTGATCGAGGTGCGTAAGGCTATTGACGACACACTGCATGTGCAGTGCATACACCAAGCGAATTGCGCCGATCCAAAAGAAACCTTGCCATCCCAAAACCGCGCCGCAGCAGATCGATAGCAGGAGCACAGGGGCTTGGGCATATGTCCAGAAGGTGTAAAACGGCCTGCGCATCTCCGGGCACCATTTCTGCTCATCGGGCGAAGGCGACTGATAGAGCCACCTCAAGTGCGCCCACCAGAAGCCACCTTGCTTTGGGCTCGAGATGTCGTCGGGTGTATCTGTGTGGGAGTGATGATGGCGATGATAAGCAACCCAACTTACCGGAGCGCCTCCGGCGTTAAAAATAGCCCAGAAGATCAGGAACTGCTCGACGAACTTATTGAGCTTGAGAGTGCGGTGCGCGAGCAGGCGATGGTAAGAAACAGTGATGCCAAGTCCTCCCAACGCCACGAAAACGAAAGCAATGCCCAGAACCTTGAGACTGGGGAGCGGGAAAAGAATCACGCCGACGATAGCCAGCACATGAATAAGGACAAGAAAGAAGAGCACCGGGCTTTTGCCGCGTGCGGGTTTCCAAAAAGGCCGTTCCCACGGCCGAATCTCCTGAGAAGCAACCTCGCTCATCTTGCCTCCGTCATATAGTTTCTCGCACTCATGGAGCCTTAAGAGAACGAGTTGACACCTTTGGTGTTCGGAACAACGGGTGGTTCGTTAGGCCGCCCTCGCCTGTTCGTGACAAACAAGCAAGGCTACGGGAAAAGCGGCGCGTCAAGCTGCAGTCCTTGACAGTGTCAGACCGCCAATCAGAAAAAGGAAGTCTCTTTCAGGACACTTAATGACGATAGCGCTTTTTCTATCGCCTGCCCTTTCGTATCTCCGTCCGTGTGGCCCAATATCGTTCGCATCCTCTGACACATTGCTTGTATTTCGAGCGAGGCGGCTTTGTATTGTGGCTCCAACTCGGGAATTTGAAGTCCGGCTTCGTAATTGCTTTTGGCCTCAGGTCAGGGAGGGCTCAGCTGAGGATGTGGCCGTACACAGGGAGTATACACTTGCGGATCGTGAACCAGTGGACTTCCCAACGCTAAGACGGTGTATAGATAAACAGCGGTGGATTTCGAATAAAATAGTGAGGCCATAGAGATGGGTGCTTGACGGTAGAGCATAGGTAGCGCATTATTCAGCGTTAAGCTCAAAGTCTAAATCCGAGTTCCGGACCAACATTCCGTAAAACCTCGCGCCCCCAATGCTCATCCCCATGGTCATCGAACAGACTACGCGAGGCGAGCGCGCGTACGATATCTATTCGCGGCTGCTAAAGGACCACATTCTGTTCATAGGCACACCTATCGACGACCACGTCGCCAATCTGGTGACGGCTCAACTGCTGTTTCTCGAAGCTGAAGACCCAGAGCGCGATATCCAGCTCTACATTAATTCGCCGGGCGGCTCCATTACTGCCGGCATGGCCATTTACGACACGATGCAGTACGTACGCCCCGACGTGGTCACGACCTGCGTTGGAGAGGCCGCCTCGATGGCCGCTTTGCTCCTGACCGCCGGCGCTCCCAAGAAGCGCTTCTCGCTGCCCCACTCGCGCATCCTCATCCATCAACCCTCGATGTCGGGGCTTTCCGGCCAGGCCACCGATATTGACATCCATGCCAAGGAGATCTTGCGCATGCGATCGGTGATCAACAAGCTCATGGCTGGCCACAGCGGGCAGTCGATCGAGAAGATCGGACAAGATGTGGAGCGAGATTTCATCATGTCCGCCGAACAGGCCAAGGAATACGGCTTGATCGATGAGATTATTCACAAGCACCACTAGTGCGTACTAAGGGCGGCCTGCATCCGATAGCGCGGCGGCTTGGGAACGAACGCACGAGATTTACAAAATCCAACATCAGGAGTCAGCCATGGGCAACCGAGACAGGCGCGGCCGGGAAGCAAAGAAGCCGAAAAAAGCGAAAGACCAACCGGCGCCCGCTAAATCACGTTACGAACGCGACTCCGGCGAAGCAGCCGACTCCGGCACCCGGGACCGTACCGCAGCCGTAAAAACGACCTCACGGACGCGCCGGGCGACAATCACGCCGCACGCCACCTCGGGGCGAGCGATTAAAACACTCTCGTGCTCTTAGCAGCCGTGCGTCAAAACTTCCAGCCGATTAAGCAGGATAATCTCGGTCGACTTTTTCTCTTTCCCAGCCCTCGCGCCGCAACGCGCCAGTTCGCCTCCTGCGGCCAACATCGCGTCAATCCCGTACTATTTTTGCCTGTCCGGATGCAGGATTAACTTCTGCACGCGCCAGTTATTCATGTCTGCGACGTAAAGCGTATTTTCTTCCGGGCACGCGAGGCCGTGAATCCAATTGAACTGGCCCAGCACGTGGCCGGACTTCCCGAGTACGCCCACAATTTTTCCATCCGGTAATGAAAGTTTGTAAATTCTGCCGGGCTCGGAGTCCGACGTGTAAAGATATTGAGTTGGCGTATTCGTGATGCAAATTGTCCAGGGCTGCGTCTCGTCCGGCCGGGTTGCGGGCATGTTGCCAAGCACAGGGTGGCGCGTCTTGTCATACGGCACGTTAAGGAATATGAACTTCTTGAAGTTGCCATCGGTATCGAACACCTGAATGCGCCGGTTGCCGCGATCGGCTACGTACACGTTCTGCTGGCGATCGATCCCGATATTGTGCGGATTGCTGATGTGGCTCGGGTTTTCGTTCGCGTGTACTCCACCGCTACCCGGCTCTCCCCACTGCTTGATCCAGTTGCCATCCTTGTCGAACTTGGCGATCCGCGAGTTAAAATAGCCGTCACCCACATAGATGTTGTCCTGTGCGTCCCACGCAACGTCGGTCGATCCATTGAACATCGCGTCCACAGGAGTAGGCGGCGGATTGGCGTGCCGGTACCGGGGTTCGTCGGGGCCTTCGTCTCGCCGTCCAAGATTCATCAATACCATTCCAGCGGGATCAAACTTCATGACGGACATCGAGGCTTTATCGACGACCCACAAGTTATCGTACTTATCGAATCTGACGGAATGTGAGTAGGCCAGGCCGTAAACTCCGCGGCCGATTTCGCGAACGAAGTTGCCCTTCTCATCGAATTCGAACAACTGCGTGGTGGATTCGCCATAGACGGGACCAGTGCCCGCACTCCCGGGGTGGTTGAGAACGACAACGTGTCCCTTGGAGTTGACCGCAACGGAAAGCACTTCTCCAAGATTCCGATCCGGCGTTAACTTGAGAAACGGCACGGAATCAAACGGAATTTCAGGAGCATTTTGCAGGCCGGGCGCGAGTGGCGCTTGCTGAGCAAATGCCGGCACAGCGAAGGATACAAACAAGAGCGCGAGGAGCAGTCGTTTCATACGGCCTCCTGCATTTTCGAATCCCGAGACCTTCAGTATTCAAAAACGTACCTTAGACCCGATCTGGAGTGAAGACCAGCATTTCGTCTTGACGCCCACTGGATCAGCCCAAAACGATCGATTCGCTGTAGAATGAGCCACAAATCTATTACCGCTAAGGAGGTGCCCGAATGTCATTCCCACGTCAGGTGCCGTTCATGCGCGTTGTGGCTTTTTTGGCTGCGGTCATCGTCTCCGTAACAACCGCGTTTGCGCAGAGCAATCCCTACCGCGCCGTCGAAGGTTGGCCGCAGCTCCCGTCGAACATCAAGTGGGGAGCGGTGATCTCGGTTGATTGCGATGCCAAAGGGAACATCTGGGTCTTCCATCGAAACCAGCCGCCCATCCTGAAGTTCGATCGGTCAGGCAAGCTGCTGACGAGCTTTGGCACCGACATGTTCGTGCAACCGCACGGCATGACCATAGACCGCGAGGGAAATCTGTGGGTCACGGACGCACAGGATAAAGATGGCAAGGGCCAGCAAGTTTTTAAGTTCAGTCCGGAGGGAAAGGTGTTGATGAAGCTCGGGAAGGCGGGTGTTGCCAAGGAAGGCCCCGACACCTTCAATGGACCAACCGATGTGGTGATCGCCCCAAATGGGGATATCTTCGTCAGTGACGGCCATGTGGCTAATAGCAACGGGCGTATCGTGAAGTTCTCGAAGGACGGAAAGTTTATCAAGGCCTGGGGCAAGAAAGGGACCGGCCCCGGAGAGATGGATACGCCTCACAGTATCGCCATGGATTCTCGAGGGCGGCTGTTTGTCGCCGACCGTGCGAACAGCCGCATCCAGATTTTCGACCAGGACGGACGCTTTCTCGATCAGTGGAAGCAGTTCGGCCGCCCCAGCGGCGTCTTCATCGACAAGAAGGACAACATCTATGTCGCCGACTCACAATCCAATGCCACGCTTAATCCCGGCTTCAAGAGAGGCCTCAGGATTGGGAGTGCCAAGGATGGCAAAGTCGCCGCACTGATTCCATTCATCGAACCGGACCCAGACAAGAATAATAATGCCGGCATGGAAGGTGTGACGGCGGATGCGATGGGAAACATCTACGTCGGCGAAACCACCGCCATGACGCTGATAAAATACGTGAAAAGCACAGATTAGACCGGCAGCGAATCGACCAAGGGTGAGGCGACTGGATTCGACGCTGCAAAGTACCTGCAGCGTTTGTCTTACCTCTGGCTGATGACTGTTTTCCCGCTTCCGGGTTTCTCTTCCAACTGGCTGTAAGGCCCGGCGGCGTAGACTATTTTCCCACCGACCATCGTGAGCAGCGATGAGTTGCTCCCGATCTCTTGCACCGGCTCGGTCATGTAGTCCTTGGCGAGGACGGCGAGATCGGCAAATTTGCCTGCTTCAAGAGAACCGCGCTTATCGTCGTCGTGCGCGACCCAGGCGCTTCCCATCGTATAGAAGCGTAGTGCGTCTGCGCGGCTTGGGGTCTCCTCCGGTCCACGCAGCGCGTTTCCGCCCGCGGTTTTGCCATCCTGAAGCCATTGCAGAACCGTGAAAGGGTTGTAGGTGGAAACGCGATGCGCATCCGTTCCCCCGCTCACTACCACCCCGATCTTCTTTGCGGTCATGACGGGCGGCATGCGGCGTGCCACCTCGGCTCCTTCGCGCTTCACCACCTCGTCCCCGCTGTTATACATCTCGTCCTGCATCGTCCAGCCGACGCCAAGGGCCTTCATGCGCCGGAAAGTTGCTGCAGATCCGTCGTTGAGATGAGCGATCGTCCATCGCAGGTTCGATATCGGGAATTCTTTGTTCACCCGCTCGAAAATCTTCAGAAGCTGGTCGACGTTCTTGTCGCTCCCCCAGTGCATGGTGAGGGTCATGCCACGCTGCGCAGCCCATCGGACGATTTCGTAATACTTGTCCAGGTCGGCTTGCGAAGCTTGCCCGGAGATGCCGTTCATCGCCCAAGTGATCCGTTCACCGATGCCATTGAAATGCAGCGTGTCATCCCCAAAACCCATGGGCATCACGGCGAGATAATTCTTGTACTCTTCAAACTCTGAACCCGCGGTCATCCCGCACAGGCTATAGGCCACGCGAATCGTCAGCTGCTTATCTCGCCAGACCTTGAATAACGCCTGATAGTCGCCGGGGGTGACGTTGTTTCCTCCAGGATCCACAACGCCGGTCAGACCCAGGCGATTCAGCTCACGAAAGAACTCTTTTGTGCCCTCCACCTGTTCGTCGAACGTCGGCTTCGGAAGCCGGTCAAATAGCTCGACCATATTCCCGGTAATGGCGCCGGTCGGATGTCCAGCGGCGTCTTTTTCGAGCTTCGCGCTACTCGGCATGTCGGCATCGCCCTTGATGTTCAGGGCCTTGAAGCCCAGCGGGGTCATCATGGCCCAGCCGTACGCGAGCTGCACGTAGACTGGGTTGTTGGGCGCCGCAGCCACAAGCTCCGCCTGGGTCGGCCGGCGTTTTTCCTTGAACGTCTCCAGAGTCGCCGGAGGAGTCACCACAATCACCCACGCACCTGGTTTCATCTTCTCCACCGCGGCATGGATGCGCGCAAGCCCGTCGGCCAACGAAGATGCGCCAATCCAATTCACTTCGGTGCTGAAAGTCTGAGCCGCGCGAGTCGCATGCATATGGTTATCGATCATGCCGGGGATTACCGTCCGGCCTTGCAGATCGATCACTCGCGACTTGGGCCCGGCTAGTTTCTTCATTTCCGCGCTGCTCCCAAGGGCCATAATCTTGCCATCGCGTATTGCCAGCGCTTCCCGCGTGGAGAATTGATCATCCACGGTCAGCACCTTGCCATTCAGGAGGAGGGTGTCAGCGGTTTGCGACCATGACGACGCGGTCGCGGCAAGCACCAAAAAGGAAAGCAGGGTTAGTTTGCTAGTCAGTCGCCTCATGGATTGTTGCCTCCTAAACCCAAGAAAGTAGCGACAGCTTACCATAGTGGACGGCTCGCCAACGCCTCCCAGAAGTGTCTTTTGTCCCGCAAAATGCTGAGAACAATCAATTGCACAAGTTGCCTCTTTTGCGCAGGCGCGGAACCTTTCGCGCAGGCCGTTGGTGATTTGTCGAAGCCGGTGGTTTGACCGTGCTTCGCGCCGACGGCTATAATCATGGCGAAGTTAAGAATGCATGCGCGCCTGATTTGATCGCGCTGCGGGCGTGCTCGAAACGCCTCGGCCGAATCAGGGTTTTCTGCGTGAAGTTATGTGCCGCCGATTCCTGCCGCAACCCTTTTCGACGTAAGGGTGCACAATCAGGGTACTAATGAAGGGCGCCGGCCTCAGGAGCGACAAATGTTGAAAGCGACGCAACTGCGTCCAGGAATGATTATCGTTCATGATGGTGACCTCTACTCCGTCCAAAGCGTGGATCATCGCACGCCCGGAAACAAGCGCGGCGCCATGGCCACGCGCATGCGCAACCTGAAAAGCGGATCGACCATGGATTACCGGTTCCGTGCGGAAGATTTTGTGGAACGCGCGGTACTTGATGAGATCGAATTCCAGTATCTCTATAGCGATGCTGAAGGCTACAACTTCATGAATACCGAAACATTCGAGCAGATTCACGTCAACGGAGAAGTGCTGGGAGACGCGGTCTACTACTTCATACCGAACCTGGTGCTGAAACTCGAATTCCACGACGGCAAGCCCATTGGCGCTCTTCTACCCGACACTCTCGACATGACCGTGGTCGATACCGAGCCCACCGTGCAGAAAGCTACGGCGAGCGCAGTGATGAAGCCCGCCAAGCTCGAAACCGGTTTGACCATTCAAGTGCCGCCGTTTATTGCCAATGGCGACAAGGTTAAGGTAGATACTTCCGAAGCGCGCTACGTCCAGCGCGCGCAGTGAATCGCCTGAGACCGGAGCCGCGCCCGAGTTAGTTCCTAAACTTCATCGAGCAGCTTTATAGGTGCTCCCTCCGTTTAATTGCAAGGTCAATGAAGTCTTCCGTCCGTTTGTATTCCGGGCATAGTATGGAAGTTACTGCCGCTGATCGTTGCCGGACTTTTTAGCCAACTCAAGGACTCACGACTTACGAACAGGCGCCAAATCGAGTCAAAGGGCTATATCGTACTCATGATCAACGCCTCTTGGGCCTCGTCCGCACTTGCGGGGTGGTTGCGTCGGGTCCGGAATTTACCCACGGAGCCATTGGGAGTGTCCAGCACCATCACCGCCGGCTGCTTCGCACAATCTTCCGGCCACTCCCTCAGCAACGCCTCAAATTCATTCACCAGAGCCCCATCCCACCAGCCCCGCCGCACTTCATCGCGCAGAATCTCGAAGGCTCGTTCCACGGGAAGCGCCTTACGATAGGGCCGGTCCGTCGTCAGCGCGTCATAAATATCCACTGTCTGCAACACCCGCGCGGTGAGAGGTATCTGGTCCCCATTCAAATGATCCGGGTAGCCGCTGCCATCCTGACGCTCGTGGTGCCACCGAATGATCGGCAAGACCTGTTTAAAGCATTTCAGCGGAGCGCATATGCGCTCCCCAATCACCGGATGTGCCTCCATCAGCTCGCGCTCGTGAACATCAAGGGGTCTGGGCTTGAGCAGCACGCGCTCCGGCACAGCCACTTTGCCGATATCGTGAATCACGCCTCCGCAGCGCAGGGCGTTGCATTCGTCAACGGATAGGCCCAGGCGTTCTCCCAGCGCCACCGAAAATCGCGACAACCGGTCGCAATGGCCTTCGGTGTAGGGATCTTTGGCCTCGATGCTGGCCGCCAGCGTGAAGACCACTATTTCAGCGCCCTCGAGTTCGTCTGTAAAGCGCTTGATACGTGCCAGCGACTTCACCCGTGCCAGCAGTTCCTCTTTTCGCACTGGCTTACCGAGGACCTCATCCGCCCCGGCTTCAGCTGCGCGGATGCGGTCTTGCGCACTTCCCAGCGCCGTCATCAGCACGATCGGCGTGAGACGTGTCCCAGGCCGGTCCTTTGCGGCACGGCAAACAGCAAAACCGCTTTGACCCGGCATGATCGAGTCGATGAGCGCCACGTCCACCGGCTCCTGTTCCAGCATTGCGAGCGCCTGCGGACCATCCGCTGCGGAGATTACGCGATAGCCATGAGTGCGCAGCATGACCTCGACGACGTCTCGAGCGGCCTGGTCATCATTAGCGACGAGTACGGTTCCCAATGGACCTTTGTTGGCGGACATGGTTCCTCCCTTGTGTATCTCTTGGACGCGCGAAAGCTCCCCTCGATGGGGAAGTTCAACGCGACGAGCGGGCGGAAGGGGGGCACACACAAGTCCCCGCACGACGGAAAAAAGATGGGAAACTCTCAGGAAGGGGGAACTCAATTCTCTCTGGAGCATGCCACCTTGTCAAGCAAACAGTGGCCGGCAATTGCGGCGTCAGCCCCTGGTTTGCAGCAGACACGCAGCGAATAGTGCCGGCGCCGAAGGCCGCAGCTTGCGCTGCGACCGACAGATCAGGCGGCTTCGAAAGTCCTTTCTTGTCGATAGCAGACTAAAACTGGTGGCCGCGCCAGTATTATGCTAATTTCTTCGCCGATTCACTCAGGTATAAGGGCAAACATGGCAATGGAAACAGCAGCAGCGATTCTCACCAAACTCGCTTTCGAGCAAAATACAGAATTGAAGGCCAGGCTGAGCGTCGCCCAGGGCAAGGAGAAGGATTTGATCGCGCTGATCATGCCCCTATTCAGGCAAATACTTTCCGAGCTGGATAAGGACCGGCAGACGAACGAGAGTTTCCCTTCTTCCATCAACCGGCCCTCCTCGGACTGATCCGATAAGGCCCGCCGCAGGAATCGCGAAAAGCAAAGACAAACGTAGCGGTGGCGCGAGTTCAGCCAGACCTACGCGGGCCGCCCACGCTATGCTTGCGGGACTCTTTTCCGCGCGAGGAGTCCTCGGCGCCATGCTGCATTAATTTCTTTCCGCCGAGACGATCCAGGTTTCCAAGGAAGGCGTTCTTCTCAGTTTTTGTTTTCTTGGTGCTCTTTTTCTTGGCCATGTCCGCACAGTAATCCAAACGCCCTGGTCCGTCAATTAGCAGCAGTAAAGACGCGGCGGAAGATCGCGTCGACGGCTGCGAGCTGGCGCTGCAAATCAAACGCGCGCTCGAGACGCCGCCGCATTCAGAAATTTCGTGATGCGCGCATCGCGCGCCACCCGTTCGCGAAAGCTGGTATCCGATTCCCACGCCGCCATGGCGTTTTCCTGCACCCACTGATAGGCGTCGTCGCGCGGCGCGCCGGCCTCCACCAGATCGAGCAGAAGCTGTCCGGAAAAGACCAGCCCTTGCGTGGCATCCAGATTGCGCCGCATGCGTTCGGGAAAGACGCGCAAGCCGGTGAGGATATCCGTCATGCGCGCGAGCATGTAGTCGATCAGGATCGTCGAATCCGGCAGGATGATGCGCTCCACCGAACTGTGCGAGATGTCGCGTTCGTGCCAGAGCGCGACATTTTCGAACGCCGCCTGAGCATTGGCTCGCACCACGCGCGCCAGCCCGCAAATCTGCTCGCAGCTTACCGGATTGCGCTTGTGCGGCATGGCCGAGCTGCCGCGCTGTCCGGCGGCAAAGGGCTCCTCGGCTTCGCGCACCTCGGTGCGCTGCAGATGGCGAATCTCGAGCGCGATCTTCTCCAGCGTCGCGGCGATAATGGCCAGCGCCGAAACGTATTCGCGCGTGTCGATCGCGCTGGATCACCTGCGAAGCTGACCGGCGCGGGCTCCAGGCCCAGCCGCCGGCAGATGGCCTCTTCCACCTCGACGCCCAGATGCGCGGCGTTGCCCACCGCGCCGGAAATTTTCCCCACGGCCATCTGCCGCGCGGCATGGCGGAAGCGCTCCTGATTGCGGCGATTTTCGGCGAACCAGTTGGCGATCTTGAGGCCGAAGGTAATCGGCTCGGCATGAATGCCGTGCGTGCGGCCGATCTGCGGCGTGTGCTGAAATTCGCGCGCCCGCTTTTCGAGCACTTCGCCGAGGCGCTTGAGTCCCGCGCTCGATCAGGCGCGAAGCCTCGCGCACCTGCAGCGCCTGCGCCGTGTCCACCACGTCATTCGAGGTCAGGCCATAGTGCAGCCAGCGCGCCGCTTCGGGATCGCCGATCGCTTCGCCGACGGCCAGGGTGAAGGCGATCACGTCGTGCCGCACGCGCGCTTCGATTTCCAGCACGCGCGCCGCATCCACGCGCGCGCGTTCGCGAATGCGCGCCGCCGCTTCGCGCGGCACGACGCCGCGCTCGGCCAGCGTATCGGTTGCGGCGAGTTCGACCTCGAGCCAGCGCTCGAGCCGGCCCTGATCGGTCCAGATGGCGCCCATCTCCGGGCGCGTGTAGCGAGTAATCATAGCGAGTCAAGAATTCTCGCGTTTCGGCGCGGAATTTGCAAACGCGAGATAACCATAGAGCGGGGTTGCCTGATTTTATTTCTTAGAGGTAAGCGAAAAAGAGGCCCCGACAGCGAGAATGAACGAACCTGCGAGGCTATAACTGGATTGGTGCGAGGGGCTCGTGCTGCGAAGCGACCAGCAACTCGCCGCGAAAGGCGCATTCACCCGGGCGCCGGCCGAGCGCTTCCTCCGCGCAGATGCGCGCCACGTCGGGATTGTTGTTGTTTTCCGAAAGATGCGCCAGCACCAGGTAGCGCGGACGCGCGTCGAAGCCCTCGGGATCGGCGAGAAATGCGCTGACCGTCTCATTCGAGAGATGCCCGGTGCGGCTCATCACGCGCTGCTTGACGTGCCAGGGATACGGGCCCACCTTGAGCATCTCCACGTCGTGATTCGATTCCAGAACCAGACCATCGCAATCGCGCAGGTGCTGCTTCACCAGCTCGGGCATGTAACCGAGATCGGTGACGACCGCCAGCTTCACGCCGCCGGCGCGAAAGGTGAAGCCCAGCGGGTCGATCGCGTCGTGAGGAATGCGGAACGGCGCGACTTCGATATCGCCCACGCAAAATCCGCTCGCCCGCCTGAATGAATTCGACGCGCTCGAAGCCGCTCGCGCCTGACGTTCGGGAAGGAAGCGCAAGGTTTCGGCATGCGTTTCGGCCGCTGAGGTATACGGTGGTGCGCCATTTGGCCAGCAGCGCGGCCAAGCCGCCAATGTGATCGGTGTGTTCGTGGGAGATGACGATGCCGTCGAGCCGATCGACCGTATTCGCAAGAGCGGCGAGGCGCCGCAGCGTTTCGCGCTTCCCCAAGCCCGCATCCACCAGCAGGCGCGTCTGGGAAGTCTCGAGCAACGTGCAATTGCCCGAACTGCCCGACGCGAGAATGCTCACGCGAAGGCTGATAGGTTCCCCGTTCGGCGGCGCAAGACAAAAAGCGCGGCCGCAGGCATCATCGCAAAAGCACGGGGCGCGAGTCAATTGATTCGAGAGAAGTTTGTGATCGGAATTTCAGCAGGCGAGCAGATCGCGCTTCAAACGGAAGCCCTCGAGCGGGCCAACCACGGTGGCGGCAATTTTCTGGGGATGGAAGAACTCCGAGCGCCGTCTGCTGCACGTCGCTCCGCGGTAACCGCCTCGATCGAGGCATGCAACTCTTCGACGCTGAAGAAGCGGCCAAAGTAGATCTCCTGGCGCGCCAGATTGGACATGCGCGCTCCCGGCGACTCGAGCGAAAGCACGAGCGAGCCCTTCAACTGATCCTTGGCGCGGCGCAATTCGTCGGCGGCGACCGGTTCTTTCTTCAAGCGCGCGAACTCGCCGGCAATCGAACGCAGCACGCGCTCCGTGGTGCTGCGGCTGGTGCCCGCGTAGACCGAAAGCATGCCGGCATCAGAATAGGGGTTGAGCTCGCTGAAGACGGCGTAGGCCAGGCCCTGACGTTCGCGAATATTTTGAAACAGCCGCGAAGACATGCTGCCGCCAAGAATATTGTTCAGCACCGAGGCGGCATAACGGCCGGGATGCGCCAGCGGATACGAGGGCACGGCCAGAGTGATGTGCGCCTGTTCGAGCGCGGGCTTATTACGCGTAATCAGGCGGGCATGAGTGTGGGGAGCCGTCCGGCTATTGCTGGCGACGCGCGGCTTGGCCTTGAGCTTGCCGAAAGGCTTGGCCACGAGTTTCAGCAGCCCTTCCATATGGATGTTGCCGGCAGCGGTGATCACCGTATTCGCAGGGCGTATACCAGCGCTCGAAACAACTCACAACGGAGCTACGCATCAGGTGCCGCACGGTAGCGCGCGTGCCCAGGATGGGCGCGCCCAGCGGATGTCCGCGCCAGAAGCTTTGCGTGAGCACTTCGTGCGCCAGACGATTCGGGATTGTCGTCCTCCATGCGAATCTCTTCCAGGATCACCTGCTTTTCCTTGGCGATGTCTTCTTCGGCAAAGAGCGGGCGCCAGCACCAGGTCGGAGAGCACGTCAAAGGCGATCGGGCAGGTTTTCGTCCAGCACCTTGGCATTGAAGCTGACCATCTCTTTCGAAGTGAAAGCATCGAGCAACCCGCCGACGGAATCCATCTCGCGCGCAATCTGTTCGGCGTTGCGCCGTGAAGTGCCTTTGAAGACCATGTGCTCGATGAAATGCGCGATGCCGTTCAGGCCCGCGGGCTCGCCGCGCGAACCGGCGCGCACCCAGATGCCGATGGCCACCGAGCGCATGTGCGGCATGTGCTCGGTCACAAGCACCAGCCCATTCGACAACACTTTTCTTTCGATGGAAATTTCAGCCTTCTTCATCGTTATTCGATAATCGCACAGTCATGGCCGAAAAACTATAATTAGGACACTTCTCGGTGCTCGCCGCCTTGCGTTTTTGTCGCGCGGATGACACTCCGTGGACATGAATCGGTCGCCAGTCCACGCAGTTTCCCGCATGCTATGATGAAATCCATTAACGAACTCCCCATGTCTGGCGAGATACAATCCCCGGCCCCTCTGGATCCAAATGGTCCTGCTCCGCAAGGTTCGCGTAATTCTCCCAAGGCCGATCTGCTCGGACGGTCGCGTGACGATCTGCGCGCCTGGCTGACGGAAATCGGCGAGCCCGCTTATCGCGGCTCGCAGCTGTATCACGCGCTTTATGCCGAGCGGCGCTTTGATTTCGCCCGCGATGAGCAACGTACCCGCAACGCTTCGGCAGCGCCTTGCCCAAGATTTCCGCATCGGCTTGCCGGAAATTGCGCAGCGCTTTCTTTCGAGCGACGGCTCGGTGCGCTATCTGCTGAGTCCTCGCCGATTCAAGCGGCGGGCGGCACGGGAGTGATGCTCCGCGCGCGCATCGAAGCCGTTTTCATGCCCTCGCCGGGCCGTCAGACGGTGTGCATCTCCACACAGGCGGGATGCGCGGTGGATTGCCACTTCTGCCTCACCGCGCAACTCGGATTGGTGCGCAATCTCTCCGCCGGAGAAATTGTGGCCCAGGTTCTCCTCGCGCTCGAAGATCATCGTGAATCGCTCGCGCCGCGGACAAATGTTGTGCTCATGGGCCAGGGCGAGCCGCTGCTGAATTACGAACCGGTCATGGCGGCGATGCGCATCATGCTCGATCCCAACGGCATGGCTCTTGCTCCGCGCCACGTCACGCTTTCGACGAGTGGTATCGTGCCGGGAATCGAACGCCTGGCTGCAGGAAAAGATTCGGCCGAGGCTGGCAATCTCGCTTGAACGCTTCGAATGACGAGCAGCGCGACACCATCATGCCGATTAACCGTAAATACCCGCTGGAGATGCTGCTCGACGCCTGCCGCAAATATCCTTTGCGGCCCTGGGAACAGCTCACGTTTGAGTACGTGCTCCTCGACGGCTTCAACGATTCACCGGAAGACGCTCGCCGCGTGGCTCGGCTCCTCTCCGGGCTGCGCGCCAAAATCAATCTCATTCCGTGGAATCCAGGCCAACTGCCCTATCGTGCGCCCAGTCCGAGCGCGTGGAGGAATTTCGCGAGGTCCTGTCGGCGAAAAGTGTGCCCGTATTTGTGCGTTATTCCCGCGGGCAGGATGTCTCCGCGGCTTGCGGGCAGTTGGCGCTCAGCGAGACACGGTCGGTGGTCTCCACGATCGCAGCAGCTCCGGCCCCCGCGCCGCCAGGGCTAGCGCAACCCGCACGAGATTCCGATCACGCTCATCATGCGCCCGGTTCTGGCGCCTTCTTTTCGATAACTGAAGAAAAGATCGGTGCGACAGCCGGTGCACAGCGTGCTTACCGCAATGTTACGAGGGCTAACGCCTGCATCGACGAGTTGCCAGCGATTAGCGGCGCGCAGATCGAGTTGTACGCGTTCCGGAGGCGGTTCGTGACCCGGCGGCATCATGGTGAGCCAGGGAAGTGGGTTTGGTTCCTCACCCGTCGCCAGGCGTTCAAACGGTCCCTCAAACCATTCCGCAGCTTGCGCGAACTGGCCGGAAAAGGCCTGAGCGACCTCCGGTCCCACTTCATAGCAGCACGCCCCGATAGCGGGGCCGAGCGCAGCCCTCACGTCTTCGGGCTTGGTGCCAAACTCCGCGTCGCATTCTCCCCAGCGTTTTTGCTGACGATGCGCGCCAGCGTGCCGCGCCACCCTGCATGTACCGCGGCCACCACATTCCGCCTTGTATCGGCCAATAAAATAGGGACACAGTCGGCCGTCTGAATACCGAGCACCAGCCCGGCCCTGCGAGACACTGCGGCATCGGCCTGCGGCGCAACGGAGGAACGCTGGAGAAGACGTGGACAACATCCGAATGGATCTGTCGCAGGACGATCAGCGACTCTTTCGTGACCCGATCGGGCAGCGGCTCTTCGGTGACCGGTTGGTGCGGCGACGCTGCCTCGCGAGTGCTGAATTCGCGGCTGATTTCGCGTCCGCAATCGCGCGCAGCAGCGAGTTGCGATTGTGCTGCGACCGCTTCGCGCGAATCCCAATCGACGAAGCCGAGATTGAGCGCTGCCACGCCGTCGATCCGGCTCGCTCCTCCCTTGCGGGTGCTGAAGCCGTGCAGCAACCCAGGGCAATGAGTCGAGGATCTTAGCCGTAAGTATCTCCAGCCCGAAACGCGGCGCAGAGCCCACCCATCATCTAAGGTGCGCGCGAGCCGCGCGACTTTGAATGTCTCGCCGCTGAACATAGGTGCGCGGCATCAGCCTTGCCCCGGTCGTGCCGTGCTATGCCCTGGTTTGTAACCCGCGAGTCAGCCCAACCGCCCGAGCAGAAAGAGAGCGTAATCGCGCGGACAACTTAAACGCGGAGGGGCGGTATAATTCGCTGCCACTGCTGATCCTGTGGATGCCGCGCAGCGCGGCGAGGGGGGAATGCGAACGTGATTGTCGGCTTGGGCGTGGACATGGAGGAAATTTGCTCGGGTTGGCGAAGCCATCGGCCGGCACGGACGCCGCTTTCTGGAACGCATTTTCACTGCGGCCGAAATCGCATATTGTGAACGTCACCGCGACCGGGTGGAGCGATATGCCGGGCGATATGCGGCGAAAGAGGCGACCATGAAAGCGCTGGGCACAGGCTGGAGCAAAGGCGTGCGCTGGAGAGACATTGAGGTGACGCGGCCGCCGGGGAGCCGGCCGACCATCGTTCTGCACGGCGTGGCGCGCGAACGCGCCGAGCGCATGGCCGTGCGCCAGATCAGCTTGAGCATCACGCATACGGGCAACCTGGCCTTCGCCGAAGTGATTTTCGAGAGCTGAGTCGCGCCACCGAATCGCGCGTTCGCGGGACCCCGGATCTAGAGCCATTCGGCGCTTCGAACTCCTTGCTCACAATCCGAGCAACGCGGAAGCATTGCTTTTCAGAATGCGAGTGACATCTCCCTGTTGCAGCCCGGCATCGCGAACGTAAGTCACGGCTCGCCGGTAAAGATCCCCATTTTCGTAAGGAAAATCGCTGCCCAGCACCAGTTGACCTGCGCCAAGAGCATCCACGGCCGCACGCAGCGCCGGAACATCTCCATAAGCCACCGTGTCGTACCACATGCGCCGAGCGGCCACGCTTGGCTTTTCCGCAATTTCCGGGTACTCCCAGGTGGAGATGCTGTCCAGGCGATCGAGCAGCATCGGCAATGCGCCGCCGACGTGCGCGGTAATGATCTTCATTTGCGGAAAGCGCGAGGGAATGCCATGCGTAATCAGATGCAACACCGCGACCGTATCTTCCACCGGCGCTCCAATCATCCAGATAATTTTGTAATCGGCGATCAGAGGAGAGTACGCGCCATCGCCGGAGGGATGAATGAAAAGCACGCTGCCTCGGCGGTTCAATTCTTCGTACACGGGTAGAAACGCGGGATCGGCAATCGAGCGGCCCAAAATATCCGTCGTCAGCGCAACGCCGCGCATACCGAACTGGCCTATGGCGCGATCGATCTCCTTAAGAGATTCATCGATGTGCGGTAGAGGTAGCGCGGCGAATGCGGCAAACCGTTTGGGCCAGCGATGCACCGCTTCCGCATACATTTCATTCGCTTTTCGGGCGGCGGTAACGGCATGGTCTTTGTTCTCGAAGTGCGGAGACTGCGGGCTTACGGACAGAACCTGCAGATCCACGCCCACGGAGTCCATCGTGGCAAAACGCTTGTCGATTTCGGCCTGTGTCACGCCGGCGTCGCGACCCCGCTGAATGTTGGTGTCCTTCTTGCCGTAGCTCTCGACCAGATCAAGATATTCGTCTGTCCACAGGTGGGCGTGCACATCAATGCAGAGGGGCGGGCGATTTTTTATGGGCTCGTCTCCGCTCGCTGCCCCCTGCGCGAGCAATTGCGGCGACTCGAAAATCAGGCCCGCCGCGGCCCCCGTGAGAGTTCCTGCCAAGGACAGGGGCACCGCCTTGAGGATTTGGCGGCGGCTGAATCGATTAGTCATGGCGTGTGGACTCGCTTAAACGTACCGACAAAGCACCCCTCGCTATCGCATTCAACCTGCGCTCTCTCCCGGCGGTCTTTGGCTCAGAGGCAGGATATCGCGCGCCGCACGGCAACCTACTGAATTTATTTAAGTCTTTTTCTTTTCTTTGTCGAGCTTGAGGGAGATGACGATATCTTTGCGGCTGTCGAAGGTCGACACGGTGCGAGTATTGGAGGTAAAGCTGTCGCTTTCGGCGTGCAGCTCATAATCGACATTCGGATCGAGGCCGCTGAAACGGTACTCTCCGGACCTGTCGGAGATATACGTCTTTATGGTCAGGGTGCGAACGTTCTTCAGGTATACAACCGCCGAAGCGACGGGATTTTCGCCTTTATCCAGTACCGCGCCGCGAACGGTGCGCAATTCGGATTGCGCCCCTGCCGAAAGGGCCGTGAAAAGCAGCACAAAAAGAACTACTGCCTTGGCTGATCTCATCGTGTTCCTTTCCGCTAAGCCACTCCACTTCGGTTATGCGCCCACTTTTTCTACCGCCAAGCTCCTCCCCCATATGGGGCGTGCCGCCGGATGTCGTCGCGCGAGCGTATGCGGCCCGAGGCCCCTGAAACTATGATGTCATATGCGAAAAGAAAGGATGCAGGGCGGGTCTCCGACAATTCACTACTCCAGGTCTTCCTCCTCGTCCTCGACAGCCTCATCCTGTGCGTCGCCATCTTCTGGCTCGGCCTCCCCCTCTTCTTCGTCATCCTCATCGTCGTCATCGTCATCGTCGTCATCCTCGGAGATGACGTTCAAATGTACCGGGTGGATCTGCACCACTTCCAGCTCGGCTTCACACTCCGGGCAATTCAATATCTCGCCCTCTTCCACTTCGTCCTCGTCGACATCAATCTCGACGGCGCATTCCGGGCAGCGCACCACAGCCGAACCTCCTGGCCAAGCATGGCCCCTGTTCCCAAGCGTATTATATAACGTGGCTGAGTCAATGGGGGAGACGCCTGGGTTCGTGCGCAAACGAGAATTTCCCGAATTACCGATGGTGGGCGTTGGGGGCGTGGTTGTCGATCAGGGGCGCGCGCTGCTGGTGCGCCGGGCGACCGAACCAGCCCTCGGGGAATGGACCATCCCCGGGGGCCTGCTCGAAGTGGGAGAGACTCTCACGGAGGGCGTCGAGCGGGAGATTCGCGAAGAGACCGGCCTGATCGTTCGCAGCGTGGAGCTGATCGAGGCGCTTGAGCGTATTTTTTCCGATTCGGGAGAGGTCAGTGGAGCCGCGGGCGCGGATCGGGTTCGACCGCGGTATCACTACATTATTCTCGACTACTTGTGCGAGCGCATTTCGGGTGAGCCGACGCCCAATGCAGAGATCAGCGATCTGGCGTTTGTCCGCGAGGATGAGCTTGAGCCCTATCACCTCACCCCGGTAGCGCTGCGAGTGCTGGGAAAGGCCTTCGCCATGGCCCGCGGCCGGTCGGGAGCATAACCACTTCGTGCGTTTTGTAAAAGCTGGGTTTACCCGAGAGCTCCTTCGCACGCGCTCCACTTCGCTCAGAATATGAGTCCGGCTTTTTGCGCGCAGAAGTTCATTCTACGGCCTCTCGTGCTGGACTCTCATCAACCGCCGCGTGGTTTCCAACCATACCGGCCGACCAGCGGAACGAATCGACAATGATGGAGCGCCCGAGTAACTATTTCGGAGCCGCGCTTCTCCACTCGCTGAAGTTGCTGCTCCTCCGTCGTTCCCACCGGGAGAAGCAAGCGACCACCCTCTGCAAGCTGCGCGAGGAGCGGAGGCGGAATTTCCGGAGCCGCCGCGGTGACCACGATGGCCTCGTAGGGCGCCTGGTCCGCCCATCCCAGAGTTCCATCGCCGACGTGTACTCTCACGTTGTCGTAGCCCAACCGCTGCAGCCGCTCGCGACACATGATCGCCAGCTCTTCGTGCATCTCAACCGTTTGCACCTCGCGCGCCAGCAGCGACAACACGGCCGCCTGATAACCCGACCCAGCTCCGATTTCAAGCAAGCGCTCGCTGCCTGAAAGCCGCAATGCCTCGGCCATTGCCGCTACCATGAAAGGCTGTGAGATTGTTTGTCCGTGGCCGATGGCGAGCGGCCGGTCGTCATAGGCCTCGCCAGCCGACTCTAAGGGAACAAATTCATGGCGCGGCACGCTGAGCATGGCTGCGAGAACGCGCTTGTCCCGGATGCCCCGTTTGCGAAGCTGCTGCTCGACCATGACCTCGCGGCGAAGCGCGTAATCACTTTCCGTCGGAGTTGCTAGACGGTGGAAGCCGTTGCCCCCAGCGGAAGAGTCCTGCAAATCAGACATAAGCTCTCCGCGGTGCTACTTGAACCGCTGCCTGCGGACGACGTCCACACCGAAGGTCCCGTTTTCATCCCGCAAAGCCACCACAGACACGTCCGGCCGCAAGGTGTATTCAATCTGAATCACCTGCTGCTGCGTGGAAGTCACATCGGTGCTGTAGGTAATGACCAGATTGCGCGAAAACTGCTGTGCGATGGTTACGCGCGCGCCGGGATTCTGACTGGCGCTCGTCGCAGCGATATAGTCGGGATCGACACTGAAGTGACGTATCCCAAATAGCCGCTGCACGCGCCCGCCCAATTGCGATGAGATGGCTTCTGAAAGCAACGTCGTTGCGCCGAGCTGGGGAGTCTGCCCTCCCGTCGAGCCCCGCAGCATGCTTTCCTCGCCGGTCTGGCCCAGGGCCAGCAGCGTGAAGATGTCGCTCGATGGCAACGGCGGATCGGAACGATAGGACATGGTGAGATGGCTGGCGGGACCGGTGAAATCCACGGCGATCTCATACTGCTGGATGGTGGTGGCCGCTTCGACATTGAGCACCGGGTCAACTCGAAACGGATTCACGAAATCAATGTCGCCGCGCGTCAAATGGTATTGATTGCCGCGCATGGTCATCTCTCCGGTCAACAGATGAACATTGCCGAGCAGGATGGGATGATCCCACGTGCCGCGCACGCGCACGTTGGCCTCGGTCTGAAACCTGCCCGTGGACCATTCCAGGGCTGCGCCCGCCGCTGTATCCGCTTGTACGTCAAACTGCAGGTTGCGTAAATAAGCCGACGTCGTGCTGGACGCTCCGGAAGTGGTCTCGGTGGACGAAGCCACCAGGGACGTGACATCGAAGCCCGGGGACATCAGCAGCCGATCGACGGTGAGTCGGCCGGAAAGAGTGGCCGCCTGCGTTGTGCCCGATAACCGCAGATTACCGCCGGCGAGCCAGCTCATGCCCGACGGATAACGTACGCGCACCTGTTCGGTTCGTGCGGTCAGATCGTAGCTAAAAGGACCGTTGCCGTAACTCAGCGACCCGGAAAGTTGCAGCCGGCCGCCTCCCGTCTCCGAAGTGACGTTGTCAAAGGTCATGCGACTGGTATCGAAGGTGAAATCGCCGGCAACCTGGCTCAGGCCGGCAGGGAAATCTCCGTAGCGCACTGAGGCATTCTGTACGTGAACACGTCCGGTGATTCTCGGGCTGGCCAGTGTACCCGCAATCGAGGCGTCGATTTCCGCCGGTCCGCGGACATCCAGGTTGGGTACAAATCCTCCGAATAGCCGCAGGTTGGCAGCACCCGCAACGCGAAGGTCCACGGGGCGCTCCCCGGCAAATCGTGCGAAACCGCTGACTCGAAAATCCGTATCGATGCCACGCAGATTTGCCTGGCGCACCTGCACTTCATGGTTCCCGTACTGAAGATGCACGGGTCCCTCGTTTTGCAATTTGACGTAGTCGTAATCCAGCGAAACTTGCGCCAGATTGGCGTCGACGGAAATCATGTCGGGCCTGAGAAGCTCGCCGGAGATCCCAAACTGGCCGCTGACCTGGCTATGCCCGGTTAGCCCGCTCAAATGCAGAGCGCCGATGATCAGCGGATCGAGATCGATCTGCGAGACCATCACCTGTCCGGTAAGCGGGTATGCGCCGCTGAACGACACGTCGGCGCTCCCGTGCAACTCTCCGGCGGAGATTGCCGAATCCACCCGCAGGGCCAGCTTCGAGCCATCGGAATCGACCTTCGCATCAAAACTGCCGACCATTTCATTTCCGAGCCGCAGATCGACCAGGCGTAGTGAGCCATCGAGCTTCGGTGCGAGCAGAGGACCTTGTCCGCTCAAATGAAAACTTATGCTACCCGCGACCGGTAACTGCGGCGTCTGAATGCGCGTGACCCCTTCGAGCGGGAGCCCGGCTCCGGTCAGGTCGAAGATGGCCTGACCGTCGGTGGTGCCGTAAGTGAAATTTCCGGTGAGCAAACCCGCGGCGGCTGCGGGCGCACCATTTGCAGCCAGCGGCAACAAGCGCAACTCCGCGTTGGCGATGCGCACTTCGCCATGACGCATCGTGATTTCGCCTCGGGCTCGATCAAAACGCCAGCCCCACGCTTGAGGCTCGAGAATATCGAAGAGCCCGGTCAGTTGCGGATTGGCATGCGTTCCGCGGCCGTGAAAAGTGCCGCTCAGCACGCCGTGCACGGGATAGGAATATCCGAGCAGCGCTTGCAATCCATCGGAGTCAGTGCGAACCAGCGTGGCGTCCAATTGCCAGGGACTCTCGGGACGGAAGCTCCAGTCATCCAGCATCAACGACAGCTCGAGTTGAGCCGAAGACCGATCGCGGCGCACGTTTGCGCGAGTGAAGGAGAATCCTTCGGATGAGTAGGCCATGTCGCCTTCGATTTCATCCCAGGAGAGTTTGTCGTAATGCGCTTCCGTTCCCCGCACATGCCCGGTGAACGTAGGTCGCACCAGCGGTCCGGTCAAGTGGCCCTGCCAATGGAATCGTCCCGCGATGACTTTCGGCTCCGCGTCCTTGCCTCTGATGCGGTTAATGAAATCATCCCAGCGAGCCAAGTCCTGGGAATCAAACGTGGCCTCGAGATTGGAAGCCTGAGCGGCCAGCGTCCCGCTGAACTGCACGTTACTGCTGGGCGTAGAGATCTGGCTGTCAGTGAGAACGACGTCCCGGCTGCCCATACTGTAGTGAAAATTGAGTCTGGCCATCACTGGAATTTGGCTGGCCGGCAATTGCGGCCGCGGGCTCCAAACGGAAACGCCGCGCGAATCGAGGTTCTTGAAATCAGCGGTCCAGGTAGTGACCGCTTGCACATCGGCAGTGCCACCCCAATGGAGCGGGACGATGGGCAGGTTGTCATTGTCTACCGCCGCAAGCATGGTAGCGACATCGATCTCATGAGCGTGGGCATTCACGCGAAAGCGAAGATCGCGAAAATCGAGATGAACGTCGCCGTTGAGCCCGCCGCCAAGCGCCTGAGCGGAGAAGTCAGGAACTTCGAGGCCATTACGGTCCGCCCGGTACGTGCCGCGGGAGCTGATCCCGGCGCTGTGGAACCAGTCATAAGGCAGGGCGATATCGGAAGCGGAATATCCGCCGGTTACAGCGAGTCGACTGTCCGCAAAGTGCCCATCGCCGGAGAAGTCGACGCGGCCATCCGGGGTGCTGGGCTTGCGCAAGATGGCGCGAAGATCTTCGAAATCCAGATGGCCGCGGTAGCGAAAGGCCCAATCCGGGTGAGCAAAGCTGGAATTTGAGAACTGGGCATCGATGGAGGTGTGCGGCCCTTGCCACAGCAATTGCGTGACAGAAAATGAATTCGGCTCCAGCGTAAACCGCACGGTGATATTCGAATTAAAGGGGAGATAGCGCTTGGCCACCAGCTCCATCTTTTCCCAGTGAAATTGACCCAGATACATGGGCTTGGCGTCCAGTTCCGCATAATCAACGGAAAACTCGAAGTGTCCGCCTTCCGCCACCAGGGGTACGCGCACATCGTTGAAAAGCATTTCGCCGTTTTCCAGGCGCAGGCGGCGCACCGCAACATCGAATATACGTTGGCGGAAAGGTTTACCTTGGGTGGGCCGCGGCGTTGTGGGCACATTGATAGACCCGTCCTGCTCCACGCGAACGTGTACTACGGGGCGGCTGACTTCGACATCGCCGACGGAGACTTTGCGGCCCCAAAAGGAATCGATGCGGACGCCCACCTCAAGCCGATCGGCATGAAAAAATGGCGGGGTGCCCGCTGGTTCGCGCCCGCGAATCGTGAAGTCACTCAGCACAACGCGCAAACGCCACGGATTGAAATGAAAGGCCCTCAACTCGGCCTTGCCGTTGGTCAATTTTTGGATCTGTTCGACAATCGTGCGGCGAATGTAATCATCCGTTAACCCAGTCGAGAGAATCAGCATTCCGATGAGCGGCACCGCCACAATCACCAAGGCAGCGCCCAATACCCAGCGCTTCCATTTCCGCCTTGTTATGGCTTCAGTCATGGTTGGCTCGCACGCGTGCCACTGGGGAGTCCATCCATCGGTTCAAGTGTAATCTTCAGGCGCGATTTCGTTTCGTCAAACCAGGCGCCTGATCGATTGCTCACGCCCTGCTCGACGAGCACCTCACGTATTTGATCGGTCAAACCCTCTAATGGAGGCGCTTGCTGGCCTTTCGCCTGCAGTTCTGGCACAAGGTGATTTCGATAGTAGTCGGCGATCGCCGCGTCATCTACTTGAATCGAGGAGCGAAATTTGTAATCGACATAACGGGCCAGGTAAATTTGGCGGCCAACCATGCGCCGTAGTCCCTCCGCGTTTAGTCCGACGGCCCTCAGGCGCTGTTGATAGGCCGCTGCATTGGGAAAGGTACCCTGGATGCGCGTGACCTCTCGATCGACTTCGGTCTCCGCTGGCAACGGGAAACGTGTCGTGTTGGCTTCGTTATTTACGATCCATTGTTCGATGAGCTCCGAACGCAACTCACCATCACTCTGAGAATGGCCATCGAGCAGCTGTTGGTAGGCGCCCAGTTCGCGAAGTTCGCTGAGAGTAATGATGTCATTTTCAATCCGCGCCACGATGCCATCCACGATCTGCGCCTGGGGAGCCGGCCGCGCGGCAGCCATGACCGAAGGGGCCCATGTGGCAAGCGAAATCCAGGCTGCAACAAGGTAGGCGGCGCGCATCAGAACGTAGACCCCAGATTCACGAAAAATTGAAATGCGGGCAGGCGCGAAATCGTCACCGGCCCATTCGGTACCGCGGTGTTGACCGGAACCACAAAATTTGCCGGATTGAGCTGATAGGCCAGATCGATGCTGACCGGGCCGACCGGCGTGTGATAGCGCAGCTCGAAGCCCACCGTATGGGAAAAGTAGTTCAACTCATTAGTACAGTTCGTCAGGCAGACTGTTGGCTGCGCCGGGTCGAACGTGGGCTGCGGCGGAGCCAAATGAAGGCTGATACTGGAAAAGGTCCGGAAAACATTTCCGGCGTCATAAAAAAGGCCCCACTGGCACGATTGCCAATCAGCGGAAGCCGCATCGGAAATTGCAGTTGCTGATTGAAAATGAGCATGCCCAATCCCGCCTACCGGAAAACCGGTCACCGGATCGCGCGGGCCGGCCTGATTCAGGCCGAAGCCGCGCAGCGTAGTGCCGCCGCCGGCGAAGAACCGCTCAGGCAGGGGAATGTCCGAAGAAGTTGAACCGCCGAAAGGCTCCTCCGCTCCGATGCGTGTCGAGCGCGCAAACAGCAGACGCGGGCCGAGGCGCGTATAGGTGGAATTCTGATACGTAGCACGGAGAAAACTGGCGGCCGAGCCGATCTTGGTGCTGGCGACGTCGACATCCAAAGTATTAAAACTGCCACGCGCGGGATCGGCGGCATTGTCGCGGCGGTCGCGCAGCCAGGTGAAGCTGAAGAAAGAGACCTGCGTGGGCTGGTTGAACAAGGGGATCGCTTGCGGCGCCACCTGCAAATCGCTGGCGAGCACGCGGCGATAGACATAACGATAGAGCAAAGTGGTGGTGATCGAGTGGCGATCGGTCATCTGCAACGAACCTTCTGAGCGCGTGGAGGTGAAGGTCTGGACGTCCCGCGTCTTGACGTAAGTGCCATTGAGCTGAAGAGTCATCGTGGGAAGAATGAAATGGTTGGAAGAACTGTACGTGAGCAGCGCCCGGCCTTGTAGCGTACTGGCTCTCACTTTGAAGGAAAGTGAATCGGCCCGGCCGGTCAGATTGAGCTTCGTGAATTCGAAGGTACCCCGCGGGCTAAACCGCAGCGGCGTCGCCACTGGGCCACTGCTGGCGGTGCCCAGCCGCTGCGCTTCCAGGCCCAGGCCGTAACCGATGGTGTATCGGCGCGCTTCATCCACCACGACATCGATGGTCTTCGATGTATCGCTGCCTTCCGGATCCTGCGGACCGATGGCCACGCGGCTGAATATTCCCAGGTTGTAAAGACGACGCTGTGTTTCCACGACGGCGCCTTCGCTGAGCGGCCCCCCGGAGTGCAATTGGATTTCGCGAACAATGACGCTCTGATGGGTGTGTTCGTATCCTCCCACGAGCACCTGCGCCACGCGAATCTGCTGTCCCTCCTCGATGTGATAGGTGAGATTGACCACCGGTCCCTCTCCTGTATTGGGGCCTGCGGCCTGGGGGGACCGGCCTTCGGCGCTTCGGCCGCGGGAGGCGCATTATCGACGACGGCGCGGAATTGAGCATTCGGAAAGCCTTGGTCGTAATAGAGGGCCAACACATTGTCGCGATCGCTCGCGACGTTAAGATCGGAAAACGGCTGGCCCGCCGTCGAGCCGATCACGCGTGAAAGTTCATCCGTGCTGAGCGCATGATTGCCCTCCAGAGTCAGCTTGGCAATGCGCGTCTGTAACCCCTCCTCAACGTGAAAGGTAACGAAGAGGTCACCCGTATGGCCGCGATAATTGTCCATGAGATCGCTGATCACCTTAACGTCGCGGAATCCGTTCGTTTGATAAAGCTCGGTAAGCGACGCTACGTCGCTCGTGAGCTCTCCGGAGCTGAAACGTCCGGGAGAGGCAAAAGCGGCCGGCTGGATGCGCACACGGCTTCGCAGCAATTCGTCGCGAAAATAGTGATTTCCCGAAAACGCCACGCCCACCAGGCGATGATGTGAACCCAATTCGACCCGATAGGTAATCAGCTCCGTGCTGATCTTTTTGACCCTCCGCGGGATCCTCTGAAGTAGTGTAGTCCACTTCGGCATCAAAATAGCCCTGGCGCTCCGTGTAGTCGCGCAAATTTCGCCGTCCTTCCTGCAGCAAATCTTCGTCGACGGCGCCCTCTTCAAAGATAGGAAGCAACGAACGCATCGTCCCCTGCGAAATTTTCACTCCTTGTACTTGGACGCGGACTTTAAGCTGCGCTAGGACGGATGCCTGAAGTCCCACCTGGTTTGTATTGGGCTCATAGGCTCCTCGCACAATGGCGACCCGTCCTCCCAGATATCCGCGGCTGACGAGCCACTTGCGGCTATTTTCCACGCTTCGCTCGAGCGCCTCTGAAGTAACTTTCATCTTTGGCTTGAGTTTCAACCGACCGAGAATCTCTGCGTCACTGAAAGGAGACTGATTGATCAGGTTGATCGCGCCCACCAGGGCACGCGGCCCCTGAACGACCTCGACGACGATGTCCATCTGCCTGGTCTGCGGATGGGGCACCAGGTGATACGTGACCTTTGCTTGATAAAGGCCTTCGTCCTCCAATGCGTTTTTCAGTCGGTCCAATGCAGCGGGCATATCGGATTCCAGAAAGGGCTGGCCGAGACCCAGGCGCATAGCCGAGACGGCTACGGAATCGCTCGGCGGCTCGTGAAGTCCATTGACCTTGACGGCGCTAACGAAAAAATTCCGCCGGACTACAAAATCCAGTTGCAAGCCTCCAGGGACGTTGGTGACTTGGGCTACGATGTCGGCGTAGCGCCCGGTGCCGTAGAGTTGGCGCAGACTTGCGCGTTCGGCCTCGGCGGTGAAGGGCTGATTGGCTTGCAGCGGAAGGCCTGCGGCGTTTTCCTCAAGCACCTCGCCCGATTGATCGACAATGCGAATCGCCGTCACCCGCACTCCTTCGATTCGCGCCGGCGCTTGTGCTGGTATCTCTTGCGCCTGAGCTACGGCGCTGGCCAGGCAGAAGAGGCCCATGCCGGCCAGCAGGAAAAGGACTGCCCACGGACGATTCGGGATCATTCGTCACTATAAATGAAAAGGTTAGCACAGGCGCATAGCCTGCCAGAAAACTTCCGTAAACCGCTGTGCTCGAAGGCGCTGTCGAAAAATCGCGCTATTATAAATGATGCCAAACCGAGTCAGCCGCGTTGCTGGCGAAGCAGCGAAAAGATAAGACACATGGACGACAACCTCCGCGAACGCTATTCCCGCCAAATTCTCTTCGGGGAGATCGGCGAGGAAGGGCAGGATCGCCTGCGCCACTCTTCAGCGGCCATTATTGGCTGCGGCGCGCTGGGGTCTGCGGTTGCAGGTCTGCTGGTTCGAGCGGGCGTTGGCCGCCTGCGAATCATTGACCGCGATTTTGTCGAACCCTCGAATTTGCAGCGCCAAACCCTTTTCGAAGAGACGGATGCGCAGGAGGCCCTGCCCAAGGCTGTAGCCGCGGAGCGTCGCCTGCGGCTGATCAATTCCGATGTGGATGTGCAGGGCGTCGTAGGAGACCTAACGGACGCAAACATCGGTGACCTGCTGGCGATTCCGCGGTGCTGCTGGACGGCACCGACAACTTCGAAACCCGCCTCCTTGTCAACGACTACGCGGTCAGCAAGTCCGTGCCGTGGGTCTATGCCGCCGTCGTCTCCAGTCATGGCCTTACCATGCCGATTCTTCCTCGCGAGACCGCTTGCCTGGCGTGCCTGGCCGAAGACGGTGATGAAGCGCGAAACGCCCTTGCCTCCAGCTCCACACGAGCGAACGAGCCGACCTGTGACACGGTCGGCGTCTTGGGTATGGCCGCCGGAGTGATTGCTTCTCTCGAAGCCGCCGCAGGCATCAAAATCCTTCTCGGAAAGTCCCAACCGCGCGACGCACGACTCATCTCCTGCGACGTCTGGACCGGACGATTCCAAGCCCTGCGGGTTCCGCGCCGCGAGGATTGTCGCGCCTGCGTTCAGCAGCGATTTTCTTACCTGGAGGGAGAAGCCCAGCCTCACCTGACGATGTGCGGACGCGACTCCGTGCAGATCCACGAGAGCCGGCGCCGCCTCGACCTGGCCGCGCTCGGGCGCAATCTGACCGCGGCAGGCAGCCACGTACGCCAGAACGACTTTCTGCTGCGCCTTCAGGTCCCGCCTTACGAGCTGACCATATTTGCCGATGGCCGGGCCATCATCAAAGGCACGCGCGACCCGTCCGTAGCACGCTCAATCTACGCGCGATACATTGGCGCTTGAGCCGGCAAGTTTTGTGTTCAGGTGACAAACGCCGTGCGAAGGAGGGTTTAGCGGCCCTCGGTGCGGCCGATTGGGTGACGCAGCGCAGCACGATCGAGATTTTCCCGCAAGTTCATTAAGGTGAGGAAAGTGTTTAGGATGCGCGCCTTCAACTCATCGGGAAGATGTAACCCGCTGGTCGCTGTGCGCGCCAGCAACTCGCCACGCCCTCCCACATAGCTGATAATTTCGACCTGGCGCTCGCGTGCCGCCCTGCCCATGGCAGTCTCACGCCGCATCTCGGCGCAGCGCTGCTCGATCTCGAGCGTGAAATGCAGGATGCAGAGCTTTTCCGCTTCCAGTGCCGCTGGCACGTTTGTCTTGCATCCTGGTGCGTTGCAGGAGTTGGGCATTCCACAAAACCCTCGTAAAACGATTTTTGCATCCCATCCACTTAAAATCCAGTGGCACATCGCCTGGGACAGCGAATCAGCCATTGTCGTTTGCGTGTTCCGATCGAGGTCAAGGCGGGCTTTCTTCCAGCCGGCGGCTCCTCTCGTACCCGTTGTACCCGCAGGCCAAAGGGTATGCTAGACTAGCTTGGCAAAAGCAGGACCGGCGGTTTCGAACATCTCCTGAAGGCCGTGAACGCGGTAACTTCTCTAAACTCAACGCGAGGCGAGATATGTCTGGGCACTCTAAATGGGCAACCATCAAGCACAAGAAGGCGGCTACTGACGCCAAGCGAGGACGGATCTTTACCAAGCTGATCCGCGAAATCACGATTGCCGCGCGCGTCGGCGGCGGGGACCCGGACTCCAATCCGCGGCTGCGCACGGCGATTCTGGCCGCCAAGAACGAGAACATGCCCAACGACAACATCGAGCGCGCGATTCAACGCGGCACCGGGCAGCTCGAAGGCGAACAGTACGAAGAGGTGAATTTCGAGGGCTACGGTCCCGGCGGCGTGGGAATGATCGTGCAGGTGGTCACCACCAACCGCAACCGCGTGGTCAGCGAGATTCGGCACATGATGAGCCGGCACGGCGGCAACCTGGCAGAGACTGGAGCCGTCGGCTGGATGTTCAGCCGCAAAGGTCAGATCGTGGTCTCGAAGGAACAAGCCAGCGAAGACAAGATGCTCTCCATCGTTCTCGACGCCGGTGCGGAAGACCTGCGCGATGACGGCTCCGCGTGGGAAGTGCTGGCTCCTCCCGACGCTTTTGAGACTGTGCGCGAAGCCCTGACCAAGGCGGGCGTCACGCCGGAATCCGCGGAGATCGCCTGGGTTCCGCAGAATTACATCAAGCTCACGGGTTCAGCGGCGCAGCAGATGCTCAAGCTCGTGGAAGCGCCTGGAAGAGCACGACGACATACAGCACGTCTTTGCCAATTTCGACATTGACGAAAAAGAGATGGCCGTGATGGCCGCGCAGTCTTGATCGCGAGGCGTTGAGCTTTTACCTCTCGGCTCGAGAAGAAAGTCTGGCCAAGCCTTTCCCGGTTGCCATACACTCTGGGCGGCTCTCCGACTCGCGTGACTGCAGAGAGATATTGCGTACTGGGAATTGACCCTGCCGCCGCTGGCGCAACGGGGTTCGGAATCGTCGAACGCGAAGGCAATCGCTGCCGTATGCTCCGCTTAGGCGCCCTGCGGCCCGCAGTTCCCTTGGCTACCCTTGTTAATAGTCATCTCTGCCATATCCATTCCCTGATTGCCGGTCTGATTCAGGAATTTCAGCCCCGCGCTGTGGCCATCGAGTCGGTTTTTACGGCCCTCAATGTGAAGGCAGCTTTGCGGCTTGCTGAGGTTCGAGGTGTCGTTCTGCTGGCCGCCGCGCAAGCGGGTGTTCCGTCTTTCAGCTACTCGCCGCGAGAGGTCAAGGCCACGCGTCGCTGGCTATGGCCATGCCGGTAAAGAGCAGGTGCAGCAAATGGTTCGCGCCCTCCTGAGTATGACCGAGACGCCCGAACCCGCCGATGCGGCGGACGCGCTGGCTTTGGCCCTATGCCATATCCAGATCGCGGAATCGAAAGCGCGCCTCGGGGCCAGCGTACATGCCGAAGCGACAGCTCGACGCCGCAACCGCGCATCCACTTCGCGCATCCTTTCTGTACGATGAGCCCTTTTCGCGACGTCACTCGATTTTCTCCCAGGCGCTTTCTATTTGTTGCGTTCGCTTCTACGATCTTTCTTCTGGTTGTGCCGTCTTTTCTTCGCGCCGCCGATGACGCCACCATCACCTATCGCCGCGTATTCAAGGGCAGCAATCCGGAGTTTATTGAAATCAAAATTGGCCAGACGAATTCCGCTACTTATGACATTCGGCAGTTGAGCGATGACGCGGACCCCCAACCCTTTGACGTAGGCGGCGCGGTACGGGCAAAGATTTTTGAACTCGCCGGCGAGCTCCACAATTTCGAGGGAGCTGACTTGGACATCCATCGGCGCATTGCCGACCTCGGCGAAAAGACCTTGCGCTACGAGAAGAGCGGGCAGGTACACGAGACGCGCTATAACTACACTCTCAACCGTTCCGCAAGCCAGCTCGCTCTCATCTTCGAAGGCTTGGTCCAGCAGCAACACGACCTTATGACGCTGGAGCAAAAACTAAGGTATGACCGGCTAGGCGTAAACGACGCGCTGCACCAATTTGAGAACGACTTGGCGCAGCGTACGCTTCCCGAGCCGGAAAGGCTCTTGCCCGTGCTCGATCGTATCGCCGCTGATTCGCGCTTGGTGGAGGTAGCCCGCCAACTGGCGCGTGCCCTCGCGGAGAGAATCCGCACCTCGGCCCCACCGGAAAACGCCGCTCCCCAGTCCGGCAGCTCGCGTCCGTAGGGCTGCGCATCACCTCACTCGACAATCACGCCGGCATATCCAACCACTTCGTCACGATCCCCGCTGATATCTCCCGAGGTGGCATAGCGAACCAATGTGGCCTTCGTGGCGCCCAGCAGCCCCGCTGCAGTCAACATGCTCACTGCCGGCCCGAAACCGCACATGGTGATGCCTTCCCGGCGGACAACATCAAACAGCCCGCGCCCATCGAGTGCCAGCAGGCGTTCGAGCGCGCGGCCGTCTTTGCGGCGCGTGATTTCGTCCGGCTCGTAATGATTCATGTCCGAGCTGGCAATCACTAGCACGGGATCACTCTGCCTCCGCAAAACTTCGGCGATGGCGCGCCCCAACGATTCAAGCTGTGGGTAATCGGTCGTGCCCAGGGCGATGGGCACAAAACGAAAATCGCTCGTGAGAGATTGCAGAAACGGAAGCTGCACCTCGAGGGCGTGTTCGGAGGCGTGTGCCACCTGATCCTCGCAGAGCTCCCCGCAGGCGCTCTTGAGCTCCCAGGCAAGTTCCGAATCGATCTTCGCGTGGCCCAGCGGCGTCTGCCAGCTTCCTACGGAAAGAATGGCCTGAGCCTTTCCGCGAGGAAAGTGCCGAGGCCCGAGCAGAAGGAACCTGTGTGGCAGTTTCAGGCGGGCATAGACGGCCCCCGCAACATGCCCGGAATAACGATAGCCCGCGTGGGGAACCATGCACGCAATAGCTGGCCGCGGTGATTCTCCCGCAGGCGCGGCGAATGCGGCAATTTGACGGGCGAGTTCCTTCGGATCCTCAGGATAAAAGCGGCCGGCAACAGCGGGCAGGCGAAGCACCGAATCTGCCACCCTTCAGTTTGGAGAGGTCTCTTCGATCAGAGCGGGAGGAAGCCTGGCTAATTTATTTCGGGTCCCCTTTTGGGTCCTCGAAGGAGATCTTCAATGACTTCAGAAATCGCATGTCCTGGGGAGTGACCTCGAATTTTGCCTCATGCTTCTCTTCCTCGAGTACTTCCTGATCCACCTGAATGTGGAGCGACTCCAAAAAGCGGCGGTCATTCGATGTGATCTGGCCAAGGTTCGCCTCGCGGCGCGCCAAACCAATCGTGGCATCCAGTTTCAAAACAATGTCATAGCCGGCCGCGCGAACTCCTGAAATCGCTTCGGTAATTCGGTCGGACTCCGAGACCGTATCGTTAATGGCGTGACCCAGCTCGCGAAGCAGGCGCTTCAGGTGGTCGTCAAGTTGCAATTTGTGTCCCTCCCTTCACTCCCCATCAGGGATTGTAGGCGCTGAGGCAAGCGGATACAAGCGTTCCAACACGGGACGTGCTCATCTAAAACCGCCGCACGCTTCGCCTGTCCGCTTGCTTTGGGCTAAAATCGTCCCATGGAAAGCGCCGCTCCAGCAGCCACAAGGCCGCGTGGCTTCTTTCGCGCGCTGTGGCGCGCCACGCGGCAGGTTTTTCACGAGACCATCGGCGCAGTATTTTTTCTCGTGGCCTTGATTTGGGCTAACGGTGCATTGCGGTATTGGCGTCAGGGCGCGCCCCATTGGGAATGGCGAACGAGCGCCGGGATGGCGCTGGTAATGGCGCTCTTCGGCCTGGCTTCATTTCGTGCGGCGCGCCGCGTGCGCTGATCGCCCATTTTCGAACACCATTTCGGGAAAATATGCCGCGACACGAACCCACACCAGGCATCACGCAACGCGGCGGAGTTGCCGATTCAAGCGAGCCATCTCAAGGTTCCCCCGCCTCCCCTGGAACCACGTTATCGGGTATCCCGCTAAACGCCGTATACACGCCCGAAGATCTGGCGGGTTGGGATCCGCAATCGTCCCTCGGCCTGCCCGGCGAATTTCCCTACACGCGCGGAGTCTACCCCACGATGTACCGCGGCAAGCCCTGGACCATGCGGCAATATGCCGGCTTCGGCGCCGCACGGCAATCCAATGAGCGTTATCGCTATCTGCTCGCGCAAGGCCAGACAGGCCTTTCCGTGGCGTTTGATCTGCCCACCCAGATGGGACTTGACTCCGACCATCCCCGCGCGCGGGGCGAGGTAGGCAAAGTCGGCGTGGCCATCTGCTCGCTTGAGGATATGCAGGCTCTCTTTGAGGGCATCCCGCTTGGCCAGGTCTCCACGTCGATGACCATCAACTCCACGGCCGCGATTCTCCTCGCCCTATATGTCGCCGTGGCCCGGCAGCAGGGAGCGAGCCTCCCAAATCTCTCCGGCACCGTGCAAAACGATATCCTCAAGGAATATATCGCCCGCGGAACCTATATCTATCCGCCGCGTCCGGCCATGCGCATCGTGACCGACGTCTTTGCCTGGTGCCGAAAGGAACTGCCGAGCTGGACCACGATCTCCATCTCCGGCTATCACATTCGTGAAGCGGGCTCCACCGCGGTGCAGGAAGTGGGCTTTACCCTCGCCGATGCCATCGCCTATGTTGATGCCGCGCTCGCCGCGGGCCTCGCAGTGGATGAATTCTCACCCCGGCTTTCGTTCTTCTTCAATGCGCACAGCGACCTGCTCGAAGAGATTGCCAAGTACCGCGCCGCGCGCCGCCTTTGGGCGCGACTGATGCGCGACCGTTTCGGCGCGCGCGATCCGCGCTCCCTGCTGCTGCGCTTTCATGCGCAGACCGCGGGTTCATCGCTCACGGCGCAGCAACCCGAAAACAATATCGTCCGCGTGGCCATCCAGGCCCTTGCTGCCGTATTGGGCGGCTGCCAATCGCTGCACGCCAATGCGCTTGACGAAGCCCTCGCGTTGCCCACCGAGGATACCGCTCGGCTCGCGCTGCGCACGCAGCAGATCCTGGCCCACGAAAGCGGTGTGGCGAACACCGTGGACCCGGTCGGCGGCTCCTATGCCATCGAGCATTTGACCGATACCATCGAAGCTGGCGCACGCGCCTGCATCGACCGCATCGATGCCCTCGGCGGCATGCTGCGTGCCATTGAGACCGGCTACGTGCAACGCGAGGTACAGAAAGCGGCCTACGAATACCAGCAAAGCGTGGAGCGCAACGAACGCATCATCGTTGGCGTGAATCGATTCCGCGGCGAGCGCCAGGAGCCTATCCCCACTTTGCGAATCGATCCGGCCATCGAGCAGGAGCAGATCGAGCGCGTGCGTGCGCTGCGAGCGCGTCGCGATGGCCCCCGCGCCAAGGCGGCCGTCGCCGACGTGGAGTCGCGCGCGCGTTCGGGAGAGAACCTGATGCCGGCGATCCTCGCGGCCGTGGAGGCCCACGCTACGGTGGGCGAAATCTCCGATGCCATGCGCCGCGTTTTCGGCGAACATCAGGAGACGCTGGCGCTTTAGCCGTGTTTCCAAACCCGCGGCATCAAGCTACCCGCAATGAAATTGATCCTGGCATCGGCTTCGCCGCGACGCGCGCAAATTCTGCGCGAGGCCGGCATGCGTTTTGAGATTGCCCGCGCGAAGATCGACGAAAGCCCCAAGCGAGGCGAGACGGCACGCGCGATGACGCGGCGCCTCGCTCAAGCCAAAGCCCATTCCGTAGCTGACAAATTCAAAAAGAAGCGATCGGAAGCCATCATCATTGGAGCGGACACCACGGTTGAAATAGATGGCCATCTGCTCGGCAAGCCCGACTCTCTGAAGGCCGCGCGCGACATGCTGCGGAGACTGAGTGGAAGGACCCATCGTGTGGTCACATCTGTCGCAACGATCCGTCTGCCTGATGGCGCTACAAAAATAGCGACTGAGTCCACCCGGGTCCGCTTCGCTCGGCTGACCGCGGGCGAGATTGCGGATTACGTAGCGACACAAGAGCCACTGGACAAGGCGGGTGCTTATGCCATTCAGGGGTTGGGCGGGCGGTTTATCGACAGAATCGAGGGGTGCTATTTCAACGTAGTGGGATTGCCGTTGGCGCTGCTTTACCGGATGTTGATCGGTCTGGGATGGCAGCCTGCGGCACTAAACCACACGAGGTCATGCATCAGGCCGGCCAGGGGCTTAGCCTAGGCTCACGGCCTGCGCTTCTGCAAACGTCTGCGGCGCAGGCCGCTCGCGGTTATTTCTTCTCTGCTGAACTGGATACCGCGGTGTTGGCCGGCGGCGCCGGATTCTGCGGCGTGCTATTCGTGTCGCCGCCCCGCATGCCCTCTTTAAAGCTGCGGATACCTTCGCCCATTCCGCGCATCACTTCGGGGATACGCCTGCCGCCAAACAAAATTACGATGATCGCCAAAACGATCAGCCAGTGAATCGGGCTAAACTCACCCATAATTAAACCTCGCCTTTTGAAGCTGCCGCCGTTGAGTTTGGGCCTCGGCGTGGGAACTCGATCCAAAGCAGACCTTCACGCAAAGCCCAGCCACTAGAGTATAACACGGTAATCTCCTGCCCGCCGAGTAACCCCCGTCCGATCCAGGTATTCGAGCAGCGGAATGGCGTATTTCCGGCTTATGCCCGTCAGCTCCTTGAAATCGGCAATAGCCAGTCGTTCTCCACGCGTCTTTTTGTATTCCGCGAGTAACTTCCGCAGATGATCGACGGCACTACGGTGAATCACCACCTCATTGCTGATCTTCGAGCAGTACCCGCTCGCGTACCAGCAATTGAAAAAGCTTCTGAGCCTGGCGGCTCTCCACCGCAAGCCGTCCAAAGACCGCATCGATTCCCGGAGCCTCCAAACCCGCACGTGCAAACTCGCGTTCGATCTGTTCCTTGGCCCGCGCCTCCTGGGGTTGCAAATCAATGGAGTGCCCCGCACGCTGCACCAGATCCCCGGTGACCGCGAGCTTGCCTTTCGCTACCGCGTCTTCGAGCGCGGCGCGAAATACCTCCGAGGGCAAAGCCGAGGCGCAGCGCGTGCGCAGGTCTTCCTTGGAGATCGCTTCCGCTAGCGGATTCGCCCGATGGAAGCGCTCGACTTCACTCGAGACCCGGTCCCGACACGCAGCTACTGCCTCCGGGGAAACCACACGGAAAGGCTGCTGCGACACGATCCGCAGCTTGTGGCCGGTCGCAAGAGCTTCCGACCAGTCCACGGATTTCGCTTTCCGGCCAGCCTGTCCGCATGACGAGATCGGCAAGCGTGCTCCCGGCAGCACTGGAGGAAACGATAGCGCTCAGGGCCGCGGCACGCGCCGAGCTATCGCCATTCAGTCCGTGTTCCTGCACCTCGAGAAAACTCGCCGCTTCAGGATCGCGTAACCTGCGGCGCTCTCGTCTTGGAATGTTCACCACCACGCCGCCGCCGATCGTGACCACTGGAGAAAATTGACGCAGGATAAAAGAGTCTCCCGGCAGTGCCAACACTTCGTCCGCCAGGCGCAATTGGGCAAATCCACTGCTCCCCGCCGTCATCTCTGGCGCCCCGAATAGATGGACCTCCGCGATCGTCTCCGCCGATCCGTGGTGAAAGTGTACTCGCGCACGTCTCTTCAATCGTCTTGCCGAAGGCAGTAACACAACGCGCGCGTCCAGGCGCGAGGTCGCTTCAAAGCGCCCCGGAGCCGCAAGAACCATGCCGCGGCTGACCTCCTGATGGTCGATTCCGGCGAGATTTAAGGCTGTGCGCTGTCCTGCCAACGCGCTCCTCACTGCTTTGCCGCCAGACTGCACGCCGCGAACGCGCAGCCGGCGCCTGGAGGGAAATAGCTCGACTTCATCTTCGGGTTTCACCTCTCCTGCGATGAGCGTGCCGGTAACTACCGTGCCAAAACCTTTCATGGCGAACGCCCGATCGATAGGCAGGCGAAAATAACGTGAGGCGTCCTTTCGCGGTGTCTCGCGCGCGATGCGGCCGAGTTGCCGCCGCAGCTCGTCCATGCCGGCGCCGGTCTTTGCGCTTACCGCGACAATGGGCGCGCCTCCATCAAGACCTCCACCGGCCGCTCCGTCGAGACCCCCCATCCAGGAACGACCCGCGGACCAACTCTTCCGCCTCCAGCCGCACGAGTTCCAGAACCTCAGGCTCGACCAGATCACACTTCGTAAGCACCACAATGCCGCGGCGAATTCCCAGCAACTTGCAAATTTCAAAGTGCTCTCGCGTCTGTGGCTTGATCGATTCGTCCGCCGCAATCACCAGCAGCACCAGATCGAAACCGCTGGCCCCCGCCAGCATGTTGCGCACAAATCGTTCATGCCCCGGCACATCGACAAAGCCGAGGCTGACGTCATCCATTTGGAGAAACGCGAAGCCGATATCCAAAGTAATGCCTCGCCGCTTCTCTTCCTCCAGGCGGTCGGGATGGGTACCGGTCAGCGCCTCCACCAGCGCCGATTTGCCGTGATCGATATGACCGGCTGTGCCAACGATGACATTTCGCATGACGCATCTCGGCCCAACGGTCTTGAGCCCAAAGTCTCTGAGTTGATGCTATAGAAGAGTGAGGCCGGGATCAAACCAAGGGGATCAGCTTGCCTGCATAGCCGCGGCGATCTCCTCGCTAATGGCTCGAGCCGCTGAGGGCGGATCTGCCGCCGCTGTAATCGGCCGGCCCACGACGAGGTAATCCGCTCCCGCTCGAATCGTCTCGGCCGGAGTAGCCACTCGCGCCTGATCATCCGAGCGGCTCGGTCCGCCGTGCGGCCGAATGCCCGGCACGACAATCAGGAAATCTCGGCCGCAGCCGCGGCGGATCTGCCGCACCTCTTTTGGTGAGGCTACAATTCCATCCAGGCCGCATCGCTTTGCGAGCCGAGCCAGGCTGAGCGCCCTTGACGCGGGCGTGCCGCTGATCCCTACCCGGCGCAGATCGGCTTGTTCCAGGCTGGTGAGTATCGTGACGCCAAGGAGTTTCGGGCGGCGCTCGTGGCTGCTTCGCGCCAGTGCTTGTGCCGCGGCTCGCATCATAGCCGCGCCGCCTGTCGCATGCAGATTGAGCAAACGCACTTCCGGAAGCTCAGACGCAGCGGAGACCGCGCCTGCAACCGTATTCGGAATATCGTGATACTTCAGATCGAGGAAGATGCCCGGGCCCAGGGCGCCGATTTTGCGAACTGCTTCAGGGCCCGCCGCCGTAAACAGGTGGATGTTTATTTTGAACATTCCCACCCAACGAGCGGTACTGCGAGCCATTTCCAACGCTTCGTTGAGGCGGCTGAAGTCCAGCGCCAGGATCAATTTCTGAGTGGCGGAAGAGGCTATGGGAGTGGTGGCTCCTCGAGTAGTTCGATTCGTAGCCGCGCTACGCCGCGGTTGATCATACCGAGCCTGGAGGCTACCACAAAGGAGACGTCCAGTTCCCGGTCATTCGAATAGGGTCCCCGGTCGTTGATCCGCACCAGCTGACTATGCCCGGTTTTCATGTTGGTCAGCCGCAGCAACGAACCGAAGGGCAGCCACGGATGCGCAGCGGTCGCGGCAAACATGTCGTATACCTGGCCGCTGGCCGTCTTCCTCCCCTCGAACTTATGGCCATACCAACTGGCCATTCCTGACCACGCCTGGATGGCTTTCGGAGGGCTAGAGGGATGAGCCGCCAGCGGAGCCTGCAGCCCCGGCGCAATCAACAAAACCACAAGGGGCCAGGACAGCGCAGCCGACGAGATGGATAGGGTCTTGCGCATGTGCGTGACGGCCAAAGGAACCACAATTCTAAGCCTTTGTGGGCCTCGGCTCAATGCTTTTCTGCCTGAAAAGTTCCGCGTAACTCACTCATTTTACTAATGTTCTCAGAAATGCACAGCTTCTCTAGCTCGGAAACGATTCGCCCGCACGAATTTGGCTCCGCAAAGCTTGCTGTGCCTACCTGGACGGCCGACGCCCCCACCAGAAAATACTCCAAAACGTCTTCCCCGGTATCAATCCCACCCAACCCGATGATCGGAATGCGCACGGCTTTTGACGCTTCGTAGACCAGCCTCAGGCTGATGGGCTTGATTGCCCGGCCGGATAGCCCCCCCGTGGGGTTTCCGATGCGCGACCTCCGCGTTCTGAAATCAACGCTCATCGCCGGGTACGTATTCGCGATCGTTAGGGCGTCGCCACCGGCCTCTTCGGCTGCTTTGGCGATGGCTCCGATATCGGCCACATTGGGCGAAAGCTTCACCCACAACGGCCGCCGCGCCACCTTGCGCGCCGCGGCGACCACGCCCGCAGCCATTCGAGGATCGCTGCCAAACTGAATCCCGCCGCAAGCGACGTTGGGGCAGGAGATATTCAGCTCATACGCCGCCAAGCCATCGGCGCCTTCCAGGTGCCGCACGACCTCGGCATACTCCTCTGCCGTCCGGCCGAATACGTTAGCGACGATGGGAGTACGGTAGGAACCCAGCGCCGGCAGTTTTTCCGAGATGAACGCCCGGACGCCCACGTTCTGTAGGCCAACCGCATTGATCATGCCGGCGGCCGTGGGCACCAGACGTGGGGCTGGCGCTCCCTCCATGGGCTCGAGTGAAAGGCCTTTGACCACTATGGCTCCCAACCGATTGAGGTCGGTCAGGTCCGCGAACTCGATGCCGTATCCGAAGGTCCCGCTGGCGGCAATAACAGGATTGGCTAGGCGTAGCGCGCCGATTTCCACGGTGAGATCTACTGAGGCCGCAGGGCTCACTGGGCGCTAGTCTAACACGTGAAATAGCCGAATATGTGCCTGTTAACCCAGTCTCGTCAGTCTGCCTCTTCAGCTTTAGAACTCTCGCGCTCTCAGTCATTTGCTCGAAGCCCGCACGCACGCATGCCGCGCATTCGCTCTCCTATGCTACGATGTTGGCCCGAAATGCGCGTCGTCGAGAAAACCCAGCTGATGTCCGCCACGGAGATTGACCGCACTCTGCAACGCCTGGCTCACGAAATCGTGGAGAAAAGCGGGGGGGTGGCCAATCTGGCGCTGATCGGCATTCGCCGCCGGGGCGTGCCCTTGGCTCAACGTATCGCGCGCGCCATGCACGGCATCGAACACGCGGAAATTCCCGTCGGGACGCTCGATATCACGCTGTATCGCGACGATCTCTCCAAGATAGCGGCACAGCCGGTGCTCCACTCGAGCGAGATTTCGTTTCCCGTGGACGATAAGGACGTGCTCCTGGTGGACGACGTTCTCTATACCGGCAGGACCGCGCGCGCCGCAATGAACGGCCTTTTCGATCTCGGCCGTCCCAGCCGCGTGCGCATGGCCGTGCTGATCGATCGCGGCCATCGCGAACTTCCCATCGAAGCCAGCTTCGTGGGCCGGTCTGTGCAAACCAGCGATCGCGAGATCGTTGAGGTCCGATTGACTGAAACCGATGGCGAAGAGCGCGTCATGCTCGTCGAGCGCGTGGAATGAATCAGCTGGCAGCGGTGCGCGCGATTTGCGCTCGCCGCAAGAATCTGTGAGGAGCCGTAGTGGCGGAACGCTTGCGCGACCTGCTGAGCATTGAGGAACTGACCGCCGGGCAGATCGCTTTTCTCCTCGACGAAGCCAAGCCCTTTCAGGAATTTCAACGCCATCCGCTGAAAAAACTGGCTACCCTGCGCGGTAAGACCGTAGCTCTGGCTTTCTTCGAATCTTCCACGCGAACGCGTATCAGCTTTGCCACCGCCGCGTCTCGCCTCGGCGCAGACACCATGAACTTGCAGGCCGAGTCTTCCAGCCTGAAAAAGGGCGAGTCCCTGCTGGATACAGCGCGAACGCTCGACGCCATGAAGCCGGACTGCATCGTCATGCGGCACAGCTCCTCGGGCGCCGCCGATTTTGTGGCGCGTCATCTGGAAATACCCGTCGTCAACGCCGGCGACGGCACCCACGAGCATCCCACCCAAGCGCTGCTCGATGCGCTCACCATTCGCGACCGCCGCGGAACCATGGAGAATCTGAACGTCACCATCATTGGAGACATCCTGCACAGCCGCGTGGCCCGCTCCAATCTGCATCTGCTCAGCCATTTTGGCTGCCGCTTCACGCTGTGTGGCCCGGCCATGTGGCTGCCGCGGGAGTTTGAATGTTTCGGGAAGCAGGTGCGCCGCTCGACAAGAATCGAGGAGGCTCTCGAAGGCGCCGACGTCGTGATGGTTCTGCGCGTACAGCAGGAGCGCCTTCACGAACCGGCGCTGCCGCTCGATGAATACATTCTGCTCTATCAGCTGACGCCCGAGCGCCTCAAGATCGCCCGCCCGGACGCGCTCGTGCTTCACCCCGGCCCCATGATTCGCGGCTTGGAGATCGATCCCGCCGTGGCCGATGGGCCGCAATCTTGTGTTCTGGAGCAAGTGACCAACGGCTTGGCGGTGCGCATGGCCCTGCTCTTTGTCCTGATTGCCACCGGATCGGAAGCCGACGAAGCCAGAGGATCTGCCCATGCTGCTCATTAAGAACGCGCGAGTCATCGATCCCGCAAGCGGAACCGATGCAAAGCGCGACATTTGGATCGATGGCAGCCGTATCTCCCGGATCGCGCCGGCGGAAACGCCGGCAGCTTCATCGCCATCGACAAACAGCGAGACGCTCGACGCCACAGGCCTCGTCGTCGCTCCCGGCTTCATCGACTTGCATTGCCATCTCCGCGAGCCCGGCGGCGAAAGTTCGGAAACCATCGAAACGGGCACTCGCGCCGCGGCGCGCGGCGGCTTCACCGCCGTCTGCCCCATGCCAAACACGCGGCCTGTGAATGACAATGCCTCGGTAACACGGTCTATTTTGGAGCGCGCTGCCGCTGTCGCTGCAACTCACGTCTGGCCCATCGGCGCCGCGTCTACGGGCAGCCGCGGAGAATCTCTGGCCGAAATCGGCGCGATGCAAAAAGCGGGAATCGTTGCCGTCAGCGACGATGGCCATCCCATCGCGACGGCCAAGCTCTTGCGCCAGGTGATGGATTATTGCCGGGCGCTCGATCTGCCGGTCGTCGATCATTGCGAGGACTCTTCGCTGTTTGCCGGAGCGGTCATGCGCGAAGGAGTGCAGTCGGTGCGGCTGGGCTTGCGCGGTATGCCCGCGGCGACAGAATCCATCGCCGTCGGTCGCGACGTCCAGATGACCGAACTGACGGGCTGCCGCTTCCACGTGGCCCATCTTTCCGCGCGCGGTTCGCTCGATCTCGTACGCTCCGCTAAGAAGCGCGGCCTGCGAGTGAGTTGCGAGGTCACTCCGCACCACTTCACTTTGACTGACGAGGATGTGGTCTACGATACCCGCTTCAAGATGAATCCTCCGCTTGCCTCCGCGGAAGATCGCGCGGCATTGATTGAGGGTCTTGCTGATGGCACCGTGGATGCCATCGCCACGGACCATGCGCCGCACGAAGCGGCATCGAAGGACGTCGAATTCGACCGCGCCCCTTTTGGCGTCATCGGATTTGAAACGGCGCTCGCTCTGGCTTTAGAGCTGGTTCATTCCGGGCGCCTCTCGCTGATGCGTATGGTGGAATTGTTTACCACCGGCCCGGCTCGCGTTCTGGGAAAAAAGCGCGCGATAGCCCCCGGCGAAGCTGCCGATCTGACGATCTTCTCCACGGATCACCCGTGGATGTTTCACGTCAAACAATCCGCAAGTAAGTCGACCAACTCTCCATTTGAAGGCCGCAAATTCCGCGGCGCTCCCATGGTGACCATCGTCGACGGACGAATCGTCTATCAGCGAGAAGCCTGAAACCTGGAAAATTTGGATTCTGCGGAGCTGCGAATCAACGCGTCGCGGGTTCGGATGCGGGGTGCATGCCATGCTGCGGCACCTCATGAATGCCGCGCGCCGGCGGCTCTTGATGGGTGCGATAAAAGTGGTCGAGGGGGCCCGGTCCCTTTCCGATGGAGAAACCGTTTTCGATAGCCTTTAGCACATAAGCTTTGGCAAGCATGACCGCTTCCCGCAGGCCCCGGCCCAACGCGAGTTGCGCGGCAATCGCTGACGCAAAGGTGCAGCCCGATCCGTGTGTGTGTTCGGTACGAACGTGCTCGCCGCCAAGCGTCGTCGCCTCGGTGCCATCGAAAAGGACGTCAACGGCTTTATCCATATGGCCGCCCTTGATGACCACGGCCCGCGCTCCGCGCTCCACCAGCTTGCGCGCCGCCGCTTCCATTCCCGCAACGTCCTTGATCTCCATCCCGGAAAGCAAGACGGCTTCGGAAATATTTGGCGTGATCACCGACGCACGCTTCATTAGTTCTTCCGCCAGGTACTTCACTCCGCCTGCATCGAGCAAGTCCGGTCCGCTCGCCGTCGGTTGTATGACCGGATCCAGCACGACGTTCGATAACTTTGTTGCATCCAGGAATTCGGCCACGGCAACGGCATTCGCGCGAGTGCCGAGCATGCCAATCTTCACCGCTGCGATATGCAAATCCTCCGCGAGCACATCGAGTTGCGCCCGCAGCGTTGCCGCTGAAGTCGCGTGAATGGCTTTGACACCCTGCGTGGACTGCACCGTGAGAGCCGTGATCGCCGCGACGCCATAACAATTGTTGGCTGAGAGCGTCTTTAGGTCGGCCGCAACTCCGGCGCCACATGAAGGATCGAATCCTGCGATCGTCAGAACGATGGGTAAGGAAGGATGATGGTGATTATTCAACTGGTCGTGCCCTCCGCGTTAGGCACAAATGCCGGTCACTCCGTATACCGGAGCGAACCGGCACAGCAGAATTTACGCGCCTCGGCGAGCGTGTGCAAGGTATTTTCGTGGGATCGGACGTACATGCGCCTCAGATGCCATTCGCATCAGTTATTAAGATGCGCGGCGCACGCGTCGGATGCGAGGATCGAGAAAAAATAAATTACGGAAAGAGGCCGCGCAGCAGCATCGCTTCGGTGACCCGGCCGACGGCGAGCACGTAGGCCGCGGCGCGCGAATGAGTGCGGTGCTTGCGCATGGTCATGTACACATCGTTGAACGCGCTGCGCATCATGAGCTCTAATCGCTGGCTCAGTTCGGCGTCCTGCCAGCGGGCGCCTTGCAGATTCTGTGCCCATTCGAAATAGCTGACGGTGACTCCCCCGGCGTTGGCCAAAATATCCGGAATCACGAAGATCCCTTTGCGAGCCAAAACCTCGTCAGCGTGAGGCGTGGTCGGGCCGTTCGCTCCTTCGGCAACGATTTTGGCCTTGATCTGATCGGCATTGTGCAGCGTGATCGCATTTTCCAGCGCCGCCGGAATCAGGATGTCGCATTTGAGCGCCAGCAGATCCTCGCTCGAAATTCGCGACGCGCCCGGCATACCGACCACGGTTCCCGCGCGTTCCTTGTAGCGGTAAGCCTTTAGCGGATCGATTCCGCGCGGATTATGGACGCCGCCACGCGAGTCGCTGATAGCAACAATTCTTGCTTTTTTCTCGGAAAGGACGCGTGACACGGTGGAGCCGACGTTGCCGTAGCCTTGCACCGCGACACTCGCTCCGCGCAACGATATTTTCTTTACCTTGCAAGCCTCTTCGATGGCAAACAGAAGGCCCCGGGCGGTGGCATCGAGGCGGCCTTCAGAACCGCCCAGCGAGAGGGGCTTGCCCGTGACGCAATCAAGCGACGCTTCGCCGGCCAGAGTGGCATAGGTGTCCATCATCCAGGCCATGGTTTGACCGTCGGTGGCTACGTCAGGCGCGGGAATATCGCGTTCCGGTCCCAATATCGGCAGGATTTCATAAGTGAAGCGGCGGGTCAGGCGCTCGAGCTCGCCTCGTGACATTCGTTTCGTGTCGCAGATAACGCCGCCCTTGGATCCGCCATAGGGGATGTTCATGGTCGCCGTCTTCCACGTCATCCAGCAAGCCAGCGCCTTGACTTCATCGAGCGTAAGGTTCGGATGATAACGAACGCCGCCCTTAGCCGGGCCTCGTGCCGTATTATGCTGCACGCGATAGCCGACGAAGACCTTCACCTGGCCGTTATCCAGCTTGACGGGAACGGAGACCTCCATTACCCGTTTCGGCGTTCGCAGAATCTGCCGCAGTCCCGGATCGACTTTCAGAAACTCCGCGGCCATATCAAACTGGATCTGGGCAATGCGAAAAGGGTTGAGATCCTCCCGAGGAGCCACTTTCGGAATCACCGGTTGCGGGATAGCTTTGGCGACCGTTCCCATCCAGTCTCTCCTTATCCGGGCGCTCGCAGCGCCCGCTCTTCTTAGGCTCCTGCCGCTCTTCCGACCGACAGCGCGTAGCGGTCGCGGCACTCTGCGGAGCAGAAGTGCGTGATCTGGCCCGATTTCTCAACCTTCAATGAAATTTCCGGGGACACATAAGTGCCGCAACAGGGATCCCGGTAAAGGCGCCGTGCCCCGGCGGATCCTCCCGGCTGCGTGTCGTGCGCCATCTTGGGGACCTGAGAGGCGTTCCATTGGCGCACAAAGGATAGAAGTCCGCCCGTCACCACGCCCCACATTACAACCCGAAATATACGGCTCAGTGAGTTCATGCTCTTCTCATGCGCTGAACCCTCTTGGGCCGCTGCGCCGTGCGGTGCGGCTACGAAGATAGATTCTCAGACGCAAGCCGCGCTCCGGGCGTCCGCAAGCTCTTCGAAACAAGGGTTCTTCCAGCAAGGGCGCAGTGTATTGATTAGCAAAAGGCGTTGTCAATTGAATCCGGTGGTTTCTGCGCAATCGGTTGCTTTGACTTAGGACACAGGCAGAAGCTTGATCTACTTGTACACGATTGAACTAGCACGACTTATGGCGCTTCACCCCGACCATCACGGCTGCCCGGGTATCCTTTCGACCCCCATATAAGGCCGCAACACCTCCGGAATCGTGATGGATCCATCGGCCTGCTGGTAATTCTCCAGTAACCCCAGCCAGGTGCGACCCACGGCCAGGCCCGAGCCATTTAGCGTATGAACGAAATCGCTCTTGCCTCCCTTGGGCTTGTATCGAATACCGCTGCGCCGCGCTTGAAAGGCTTCGCAGTTTGAGCAGGAGGAAATCTCGCGGAACTCATTAGCCGATGGCAGCCAGACTTCGATGTCGTAAGTCTTGCTCGAGGCAAAACCCATGTCTCCACTGCAGAGCAGAACGACGCGATAGTGGAGCCCGAGCCTTTGCAAAAGCGATTCGGCGTCTCGAACCAATCCTTCCAGCTCCTCATAACTGCTCTCGGGTCGCGTGAATTTGAACATCTCTACCTTCTGAAATTGATGCTGCCGCAAAATGCCGCGCGTATCCTTGCCCGCGGCTCCCGCTTCGGAGCGAAAACAGGCCGTCCAGGCGCAAGCCTTGATGGGCAGTAGATCCGCATCGAGAGTTTCGTCTCGATAAAGGCTGGTCAGCTCGACTTCCGCCGTAGGCGTCAGCCAGAGGTCCGTCCCTTCCACATGAAACATATCGGCGGCGAATTTCGGTAATTGGCCGACGCCGGTCAGCGAAGCCGTGTTCACCAAAAACGGCGGAAGATATTCCGTGTAGCCATTGCGCGTGTGTGCGTCGAGAAAGAAATTTGCCAGCGCACGTTCCAGCCGCGCGCCTAATCCCCGGTACAGCGCGAAACGCGCGCCCGATATTTTTGCCGCTCGCGCCAAATCCAGGATGCCGGCACGTTCACCCACCTCCCAATGCGGCTTGGGCGTAAAGTCGAATTTCGGGGGACTGCCCCAGCGGCGGATTTCGACATTGGCGCTGGCGTCGTGCCCCACCGGAACGGACGAGTGCGGAAGATTCGGTACCGAGAGCATGAATTGCTGTAGCTGAGCATCGAGCTGCGTGATCTCGTCATCGGCTCGCTTGATCTCATCGGAGACGCGTTTCATTTCAGAGAGCAGATCTGCGGCTTGTTCACCGGCGCGCTTGCGGCGGGCGATCTCCTCGCTCGCGCGATTGCGTTCGGCTTTTTGGCGCTCGGTTGTGGTAATCCGGTCGCGCCGGTCGCGATCAAGCGCCCGGAAACTTTCAAAGTCGATGCGCACGCCGCGGTTGGCGGCCATTTTCTCGAAATCGGCCAGGTGCTCTCGAAAGTAGTTGAGGTCATGCATGGGCGGACAGGATACCGTAAGCGCGCGGCACAAGAAACCCGCAGCTTGGTATCAGCCTCCGTGCGCCCGGTGGCGCCCGGTTGGGCATTGCGGGCACACCGTATATCATGGCGGTATATCATGGGCGATATCACGCGATTGATGGAGCAGAGCGAACCACTCTCGGCGTCGGGCTCGTCGCAAAGCGGCGACGACTTCCTATGGGGATTCTGGTATCCAGTGCTGCGGAGCAATCGAATTCGTGGCCGCAAGCTGGTGACCTCCACGCGGCTGGAGGTTCCACTCGTTCTGGGACGCGACGCCGCCGGCAAGCCCTTTGCCTTGCGCGACGTCTGTCCGCATCGCGCATTTCCGCTGTCGCTTGGGCATTACGACGGGCAAACCGTCGAATGCGCCTATCATGGCTGGCGATTCGATGCCCACACCGGCCAATGCCGCATGGTCCCTTCGGTCACGCAGGATTCGAAGCTTCAATGCGACCGCATCTACGCGGGAAGCTTTCCCTGTGAGGAACGCGACGGCTATGTATGGGCGTATTTCGCGAATCCTGAGGGGCGCTCTCCTGGCGCCGCGGCAGTGCAGGCGGCTCCGGAGTTGCCGAAATACGGCGGCGCGTTTCGCATCGCGCATCTTTCCGCGAATTTCGCCTGCAGCATGGATACCGCGATTATCGGGCTGATGGACCCCGCGCACGGTCCCTTTGTGCATCGAGCCTGGTGGTGGCGCAGCCGCCGCAGCATCCGCGAAAAACACAAAACCTTCGAGCCCATCCCGCAGGGCTTTCGGATGAGTTCGCATGCGCCTTCGGCAAACAGCGCCCCGTACAAGCTGCTGAAGATCTATGGCGGCGACGTCACCACTCAAATCGATTTTGTGTTGCCCAACATGCGTACGGAGGAGATCCGCTGCGGGAAATATTGGTTCACCAATCGCACCACCATCACGCCGATCCGGCGCGATCTTTGCCGGCTCGATTTCTGTGCGGCCTGGAATCTATTCTCCTGGTTTCCCCTCGTGGCGCCCCTGCTTCATTTTTTCGGAAAGCGCTTCATTGCCCAGGATCAGCGGGTGATCGAGCTACAGAAGCCCGGACTCGAAGTGCAGCCGCGCATGATGCTGATCGACGATGCGGATCGGCAGGCGCGCTGGTATTTTCAGCTGAAGTCCGCGTATCTCGCGTCGCAGCAGAGCGGCACGCCCATGAGCCATCCGATGGAGGGCCCGGTCACGCTGCGCTGGCGCAGCTAGATTCGTCGCGAATCTCCGGCGCCCGCCATCGAGAACGATGCCTTAGGTCTTCAGGCGAAGTAGCTTGATCAGATTGCCGCCAAGGACAGCTTCCTTGTCCGCATCCGTAATTTGTGCCCCGAGGATGGAGTCGACCGTATCGGGCCAGACCAGCGGTATGTCCGTGCCGTAAACGACTTGGCTCGCACCCATTTCCGCCACCAAGTGGCGAACTGCCTCCGGCGAAAAAACCATCGAATCGACAAAAATCTGCTGCTTCAGATACTCGCTGGGCTTTTTCTTATTTAGACAACCCGCATTGGCTCGCACGTCGCACGCTACTTCCGTCCGCCCGAGATATGAAGGCAGGTAACCGCCCGCGTGAGCTCCGCAGATTTTCACTCCGGGAAAGCGATCGAGCGTCCCGTCATAGATCAGGTGCGACAAAAAGACCGTGGTCTCCAGCGGATTTCCAATGATATTGCCCAGATCGCCTCTGCCCTTTAGTCCATCTTCCTTGATCACATTGTCAGCGCCGCCGGGATGCATAAAAACCATCACGTTGAGCTCCTGGACCTTGGCCCAGAACGGATCAAATTTGGCGTCGGAGAGCGGAACTCCTTCCACGTGGCCGCCGATCGCGGCGCCAACCATCCCTAAATCTTTGACGGCATGCTCTACCTGCTGCGCCGCCAGATCGGGAAACTGCAGCGCGGGCGAAGTGAGCGCCGCAAAGCGATCGTGGTGTGAGTTGACCCACGCCGCAAGCCCCTTATCGTGGACATCCACGATTTTGGTGGCGAGATCGCGATCTGCGGCATACCACCAGAAGGCATTGATATCCAGCACCTGAATATCAATTCCGCGCTTATCAAGGTCGTTTATGCGGTCTTGCCCCAGACCCCGGCCACCACCCCCTGCATTGCGAGCCAGCGCGGTGCCCTTCACTACATCGGCCACCTCAGGGATCGTGGCATGAGCGTGCACGTCAATAACCTTGACCTTCTTGCCCCCCACTCGCACTTCGCGACGCACAACGGGACCCGAGTCCGCCGCCGGCTGACCTTGACCGCCGCGGCCGCCGCGGCCCTGAGCTGCTTGCGCGACAGAATCCATCAGTCCACGGCCGGTAATTAGCATTCCCGCCGTCGCGCTGGTTACCGTCTTGATGAACTCTCTGCGATTTCGCATGATCTCCTCCTGGACAAATCAATTCTTGTGACGCGATCCCGGACGACGTTTCCGATTCTGCCCTGACACAAGGGCTCACTCAAACTCGGCCGTCAGGCTATCACAGGCGGCGCCCAATTCCTCTCGTCTTTAACGCAAGCTTTGAGCTATCGCGGAGCCCGGAATTAACCGATTTTCGATTTGGGCCCGTGCCGGTGCGGCAGTATACACCCGTGCGCGATGGACACACTACCGCCTTCGAAATTTAGCTACGAGCGCAAGACACGTACAGCTAAGAGGAGAGTTGACCCGCCGAGCGGAACTCTTCGGGTCCGGTTTTTGGGCTACTTCATCTTCCAGGAGCCGTCCGCGGCTTTTTCGCGATGCGCCATGTGGCAGCCGGCGCAGTTGGCCTGAGCCTTCATCGCCGATGCGGAAGCCTCGTCAAACTTGCCTGCGGCGGCAAGCTGGGCAACATCCTTGAAGCCATTCTGGGCGTCCATGGCGAACTTGGCTGCATCACTAACACTCTTTTTTTGCCAATAAGCGCTAATTTGAGCGAAGTTATCTTGCAGCTTCTTGGCATCGGCAGCGGCGGCGTCACCTGATTTGGCGTCCAGATTCTTGCGCAGGCTCGCGACCGTGGCCCCGTTGCTCTTCATCCAATTTTGGTACTCGGCATCGTCTTGGGCCCAAAGCGCAACGCTCACGCAAAGCAGACAGACCACCGCAATTAGAGAACCTCTCATTCGATGTGCTCCTTTCATAGAACACGACCGCCCGAGCGTAGGATATTACGTGAGGTGCTACTCCTCTTGTCAATACTGCCCAGACTCTAGCCAATGCCACTCTGCTCGGAGAGTTGACACTCGTGACACCCGCGAATAGACTCCTCTTCGACATCTTGCAAGCTTGGGTGCGGGGGGAAGGCCGTGAAAATCGGCCACGGTCCCGCCACTGTGATCGGCCGATGAGGCCGTAAGTCAGGACACCCGCTCAGGCCGCTGCAGGCTGACACTCTTCGCGAGAGAGAGTGTGGCTTGGGAGCCCCGTCGCAGGGGCTTTTTTTTGCCTCTTCCGCTCGCCGAACTGCATTCATGGCCAGCCACGCGATCATCGGGATCATCTCCACCGCGGTGCCGGTCCGTGGGACAGTCTCCATTAAAGACACACGCGGAAGAATCCATCTTGCGCAGCGCCGCGTAACTTTGGTTCGATGGATATTTGCCGGACGATTGTGGCTCGCAGCATGGGTGGCCGCTTCCGGCATCATGGCGCCCCTCTTGCTGTCTGGCGCCACAACACAACAGTCGATGCCGTCAGATCGGACAATCCGCGATTCTTCCGCCATCGAGGTGAAGGATGAGACGGGCCGCGCGGTCCGGATTCCGCGGGCGGTTCGCCGCATCGTCTCGCTGGCGCCCAGTGTGACCGAGACGCTCTTTGCGCTGGGCCTGGGCGATCGCGTGGTGGGCGATACCGACTTCTGTGACTACCCGCCCGAGGCCAGGCGGAAACCGCATGTCGGCGGTCCGATAAATCCCAATATCGAAGCCATCGCCGCGTTGCATCCCGATCTGGTGGTCGCCACGCGTTCGATCAACCGGCCCGCGTCGGTGCGTTCACTCGAACAATTGGGCATCGCTGTTTATGCCACCGATCCGCGCACGGTGGAGCAGGTGCTGACCTCTACCGCAACGCCTGGGCGAACTTGCTGGATTCGGGGGACGCGGGCCGTTCCTTGGTCGCGAACCTTGCGCCGGCGACTCAGCGACCTGGACCAGCGGCTTGCTGGGCTGCCTCCCAAAAATGTGCTCATGGTCGTATGGCTCGATCCTCTCATTTCAGTGGGACACGACACTTTCTTGGAAGATGCCTTGCGCCGCGCCGGCGCGCACTCCGTGATCGATTCGCGGCAGTCCTGGCCGAACGTCAATCTGGAGCAGGTCATTCGTTTGCAGCCGGATTATCTTGTGTTTTCGAGCGACGATCCGCAGCAAGTGCAAAGGCAATTGGCCGAGCTGCAGCAACGCCCTGGCTGGCGGCGCCTGGAGGCCGTACGCAATCGCCGCTTCATTGTCGTCTCCGAAGCCATCAGCCATCCTTCACCGCGGCTGGTCGACGGCATCGAGCAGCTCGCCCGCGCGCTGTACCCATCCCAATTTAATGCGCGTGCTGCAGCTCTGGGCGGCCGCCTGGAGCTCTTCGCGGCACTTGTCATTGCGCGAGGCTCCGAGCCGATTTTCCCGCAAGCAGGTGGGCGTCTATGAAGGCCATGACGCTGCGGCGCGTTCTTTGGACTTGTGCGCTCCTTACCGCAGTGTTGTTGGGCGTAGTCTTGCTGGCGTTGCGCCTGGGCGCGGTGCCTTTTTCGCTGGGCGATCTGGGGCAAAATCTTGTGGTGGCTGGTGAGCGGCCACTCCGAAAAAGTTTCCACCGATTTTCGCCTGATCATGGTGGATATTCGCCTGCCGCGAATTCTGCTGGGCATTCTGGTGGGCGCGGCGCTTTCCGTGGCGGGCGCCAGTTTTCAGGCGCTTGCTGCGCAATCCGCTGGCCGATCCTTACGTCCTCGGAGTTTCCAGCGGCGCGGCGCTCGGCGCGATTCTAGCCCTGCTGATTGCTGCCCGCGCTTCCGCTGATGACGCCGCTGGCCGCGTTTCTGGGCGCGACGGCAACCATCACCGGCGTCTATTTCCTCGGCCGGCGCCAGGGCCAGCTCGATAGCGGCACGCTGCTGCTCGCCGGCATCATCTCGGCGTCGTTTCTTTCCGCCATCATCATGTTTCTGATGACCACGCTTGCCAGCCGCGATCTGCGCGGCATCGCCTTCTGGCTGATGGGCGATCTCTCCACGGCGCTGCCGCGCGGCCTGCTCTGGATTCTGCTCGTCGGATTCTTCGTCGGCGACCGGCGCGATTTTCACCACGGCCTCGGATCTGAATCTGCTGCTGGCGGGCGAGCGCGAGGCCATGCACCTGGGCGTGGACGTCACGCGCGTCAAGCTGGTCGTCTACGTTTCGGCATCGGTGCTGACCGGTCTGGCCGTCTCGGTCAGCGGCGCCATCGGCTACGTCGGGCTGCTCGTGCCGCACGTGATGCGCATGCTCTTCGGCTCCGACTATCGCCTGCTGATTCCCGACCTCGGCGCTCGGCGGCGCCATCGCCATCGTGCTGGCCGATACCCTGGCGCGCACCGTGGTCGCGCCCACCGAACTGCCCGTCGGCGCCATGACGGCCATGGCCGGCGCGCCCGTCTTCATCTATCTGCTGCGCCGGAGGCTGGCGTGAGCGACGCCGGAAGCCGTCACGCACGCCGCGTCCAGCCTCGGCGCGCCGGCCAGCGACACGCCGCACGCGTGCGCGTCAACGTCGAGCAGGCCAGCTACGCCTACGCGGCGCGCCGGCAGGCGGCGCCGCTCTTCACGCTCGAAGCCACCACGTTTCAGGCGCGCGAGCGCGAACTCGTCGCCATCCTCGGTCCCAACGCCAGCGGCAAATCCACGCTGCTGCGCCTGATCGCCGGCTCCATCGCGCCGCTTTCCGGCCGCGTCGAGCTCGACGGCTTTGAGACCAGCCAACTCGACGCGCGCACTCGCGCCCAGCGCATCGCCCTGGTGCAGCAGGAAAGCCCGCTGGTCTTTCCGATGCGCGCCGGCGACTACGTGCTGCAGGGGCGCCACCCGCACGGCCGCTCGCTCTGGTTTGAGAGCGAAGACGATTTCGCCATCGCCGAGAACGCGCTCGCGCAGGTCGGCGCCGAGCATCTGCGCGATCGCTGGATGCACGAAATCTCCGGCGGCGAAAAGCAGCGCGTCGTGCTGGCGCGCGCGCTGGCGCAGCAGCCGCTGGTGCTGCTGCTCGATGAGCCCACGCTGCATCTCGACATCGGCGCGCAAGTCGAACTGCTCGCGCGGCTGCGCCGGCTGGCCGACGGAGAATCGCTACACCGTCATCGTCGTCACGCACGAACTGGGCCTGGCGGCGGAATTTGCCGACCAGATCGTGCTGCTGCACCGCGGCAAATGCCTGCGCGTCGGACCGCCCGCCGCGGTCTATCAGCGCGAACTGCTCGAGCAGGTGTTCGAAGCGCCGCTCGAGATCGAAATCGGCCCCGCGGGACGCCCGCGCGTCCTGATCCGGGCAGGAGGGAGACAACCAGCCGAGCGCAGCGCGCAAATCGCGCCCGGCTCAACGTTCATACCGCCGCGGGTTGCATCGCGGCGTTCATCTGCCGCGTCGCCGCTCCGCCCACATTCACCGCAAACTCCGCGTTCGGGAAGACGGTGTAAAGCCGTCGCCGCCGCGCGACTGTAAGGCGGCGCCATTCGCGCGCGAGCCACTGTCCGGCCAGGTCTTCCAAGGCCAGCCGGATGGGAAGGCCGCTCGCTCGAGGCCGCCAAGCCAGGAGACCGGCGGAGTTTGCAGCCTGCGAATCGCTACCGGCGAATTCGCAGGACAACCTTCACCTCCCGCGCGAGACGGGAGAGGAGGAACTCATGCTGCGACTCACGCTTCAGCGTTTTTCTATTGTCGTTGGTTTGTTTTGTGGTTGTTGTGTTCGGCTTCACCCTTGTCATCCCGGCCTTTTCCCAGAACAACGCAACCATTGAGGGCGTCGTCACCGATCCCAGCGACGCTGCGGTCCCTGGCGCCACCATCGAATTGCTTCAACTCCCCTCCGATAATCACCCCGTCCAAGCGGTCTCCTCGGGCGAAGGCCGCTTTCAACTCTCTGCCGCCGCTGGCCGCTACCGCCTGACCATCACCCATCCCTCGTTACGGCGTTACGAGGAGCAGTTGGCCCTTGCCGCTGGCGAAAACCGCGAACTGCACGTTCAGCTTTCTCTCGAACCCCTCTCCTCGAGCGTTATTGTGAGCGCGGCCGCCCAGCCCATCGAAGTAAATGCGGCAAGCGAACCGGTCTCCATCCTCACGCGCTTGGAAATTGACAAGCGGCAGATCACTCAAATCGCGCCGCTACTCGCAATCGGTTCCGGGCGTTCAGTCTGGGCCAGACCGGGCCGATTGGCGGCGTCACTTCGCTCTTTCTCGACGGCGGCAATTCCAACTACACCAAGGTGCTTATCGACGGCGTTCCGCTCAATGAACCCGGCGGGGCGGTCAACCGCTTGCGCAGCTTCACGCTTGGACGGACATCGACAAAATCGAAGTGACCCGAGGAGCGGAAAGCGCCCTGGTCGGCTCCGACGCCATGACCGGCGTGGTCGAGGTCCTCACCCATCGCGGTTCGACGCGCAGGCCGCTGCTTCTCGCCGAATCTGATGGAGGCTCTTTCGGGACCGGCCGCGGCACGGCGCAATTGAGTGGCCTTGCCGGGCCTCTCGATTACTCCGTCGCCGCCGGCTACTACCAGACGCGGGGCCAGGGGCCAAACGACTTGCTTCCTGAATCGCACGCTATCCGGAAATTTCGGCCTGCGTCTCGCAGAACGCGATTCGCTGCGTATCACGCTTCGCAGCAATTCCAGCGATGCGGGCGAACCAGGCCAAACGCTATTCACGCCGCCCAGCCTCAACCAGCATTACGACTTTCACGATATATCGGCAGGGGTCAGCTGGGATTTCTCCACCGGCGCGCATTGGCAACACAGACTCTTCGGCTTTGAAAGCGATATTCACGAACTCTTTGACAACCCGTTGAGCGCTTTCTTTCTGTCGCCCGATCCGTTCGGCGAATGCGACTTCCCGCGCTCTTCGCACGCCGTGCCCTCAGCCTACTGCGATTTCCCTTTCGTCACCCGCAATCAATTCAATCGCGCCGGCTTCCAGGGCCAATCCACCTACACCGCTCGTCATTTCTCGGCAACTTCGGGCTATGAATACGAAGTCGAAAATGGCTTCCTCCAGACGCTGAACGGCGCCCACGCCCGGCGCAACAATCAGGCCGGCTTCGTCGAGCGGCGCTGGCAAGCCACGGGTCGCCTGGTGGTCAATGCCGGTTTTCGCGTCGAAGACAACGCCAGCTTTGGCACGCCGCGGCGTCCCGCGCACCGGGGCCGCCTATACCTTGCGCTACGGCCACGATTTCTGGGGTGCCACGCGACTGCGCTTCACCTACGGCCAGGGCATCAAGGAGCCGAGCCTCGACCAATCGTTCGGCACCGATCCCTGCAATCCCGGCAACCCGGCCCTGCTTCCCGAACAGAGCCGCACCACCTATGCCGGCGTCGAGCAGCACCTCGACGCAGACAGAATTCGCGTTTCCGGCGATTTCTTCGATAACCAGTTCCGCGACATCGTCAGCTTCACGTCCTGTTTTCCGGGAAGTCCGTGCCCGGTCACTCCTCCGCCAGGCTGCCCGTTTGGGTTCGGCACGTTATTTCAATACCGATCTCGCCCGCGCCCGCGGCGGTCATTTGGCGGCCGAATGGCAGCTCGCGAAGCGTTTCAGCCTTGACGCCAATTACACCTACGACGATACGCGAGTGCTCGTTTCACCGAACGCTTTCGACCCCGCCCAGATTCCGGGCAATCGGCTGCTCCGTCGGCCCGTCAATTCGGGGAGTCTGATGCTGAACGCGGGCATTGCCCGCTTCGAGGGAAATATCGCCGGCATATTCGTGGGCCGTCGGACCGATAGCGATTTTCTCTTCCCGCCGCTCGGCCTGACCAGCAATCCCGGGTACGTGCGAGTAGATTTGGCCGCCAGCTATCAGCTTTCACGCCAAGCCAGCGTGATCGGCCACGTCACCAATCTGTTCAACAAACCCTATCAGGATGTGCTCGGATTTCCGGCGCTCGGCCGCGCCGCCTACATCGGCATGAGGTTTCGCCTCGGCGGCGAATAGGAAATCACGGCGGGAGCGGGGCCTGTCTGGCCCAGGGCGCAGGTCCCGCTTCGGCCTTGTCATGGATAGCGTTGGGTGAAATCGCGGGGAATCTACAATGGTATAATCGCTGAACCGCCATGGCTCGAGAGACTCCCACAATGACGCCCGTCGCCCGCGAGATTGCCGCGGCCTACGAACCGGTGATCGGGCTCGAAGTCCACATGCAACTCAAGACGGCGACGAAAATTTTCTGCGGCTGCTCCACGCGGTTCGGCGATCCGCCGAACGCCAACACGTGCCCTGTGTGTCTCGGCCTGCCCGGCTCTTTGCCGGTGCTCAACCGCCGCGCCTTGGAGCTGGCGTTGCGAGCTTCTCTCGCGCTCAATCTCCAAATCCAGCAACACTCGCGCTTTGCCCGCAAAAACTATTTCTATCCCGACCTGCCCAAGGGCTATCAGATCTCCATGTACGAATTGCCGCTGGCCACGCATGGCTGGCTCGAAATCGAACACGATGGCGCGGCCAAAAGAATTGGCATCACCCGGCTGCATCTCGAAGAAGACGCCGCTAAAAACATGCACGAAGGGTTTCCTGATTCGGACCGAAACAGCTATATCGACTACAACCGCTGCGGCATGCCTCTCGCGGAAATCGTCTCCGAACCTGACTTGCGCTCCCCGGCCGAAGCTCATGCTTATCTGAGCGCCCTGAAACAGGTGCTCGAATATGCGGAAGTTAGCGATTGCAACATGGAAGAGGGTTCGTTGCGTTGCGATGCCAATATCAGCGTGCGCCGGCGAGGCGACACGCGCCTCGGCACGAAAACCGAAGTGAAAAACCTCAATTCGTTCCGCTATCTCCAGCGCGCGCTCGAATATGAGATCGAACGCCATATCGCGGTGCTCGAATCCGGCGGCCGCATCTCTCAGGAAACGCGGCTTTGGAATGTCGCCGAAGGCCGCAGCGAATCGATGCGGTCAAAGGAATTCGCGCACGACTACCGTTATTTCCCCGATCCCGATCTGCTCCCGGTTCACGTCTCCATGAGCTGGCTTGCGGAAATTCAGCGCGAGATGCCCGAGCTCCCCGCCGCGCGCCGGCTCCGGTTTATGTCGGAGCACGGCCTATCGGCCTACGACGCAGGCGTGCTCTCGGCCGCGCGCTCGCTCGGCGATTACTTCGAAGCCGTTGTGAACGCCGGTGCCACGCCAAAAACGGCATCGAGCTGGATTCAAACCGAACTTTTGCGCCGGCTCAACGATTCCGGCCAGCCCATCGAATCGAGTCCGGTCGCGCCAGCGGCTTTTGCTGCGTTGCTTGCGCAGGTTGATGCCGGAACCATAACGGGCGCGACGGGTAAAAAGGTTTTCGCGGCCATGTTTGAGACCGGCAAGTCGGCCCAGGAAATTATCTCTGCCGAAGGCCTGGCGCAGATTCAGGACACCGGCGAAATCGAACGCATGTGCCGCGAGGTCGTAGACAAGAATCCCGACAACGTGGCCAAATATCGCGCCGGCAACGAAGGCGTATTCAAATTATTTGTCGGGCAGGTCATGAACGCCTCGCGCGGCCAGGCCAATCCGCAGATCGTGAACGACATTCTGAAGCGGCTGCTCGGATGAAGGCGCGCAAGCCTGCGGCCAAAAAAGGCAGGAGCAAGAAGAAAATGCTCACGGTGGGCGACAAAGCTCCGGATTTCCGGCTCATGGCCGCCGACGGACAGGAGATCTCCCTCTCCGCCCTGCGCGGCAAGCCCGTGGTCCTCTATTTTTTCCCCAAAGCGCTGACTTCGGGTTGCATCAACGAAGCGTCCGAGTTTCGTGACGCCAAACCGCAGTTCGACAAATTAGGCGCGGTCATCCTGGGCTGCAGCGCCGATAAAGTGGAGACTCAGGCCAAATTCGCGGCCAAATACAAATTGGATTTCCCGCTGCTGAGCGATCCCGACTTCAAGGCCATCGAGGCCTACGGCGCGCGGCGCATGAAGCAGTTTCTCGGCAAATCCTTCCTGGGAATCGTGCGCTCCACATTTCTGATTGGCCCGGATGGACGCATCGCCAGGATTTGGGATAAAGCCCCGTCCAAGGGACACGCGCCCGAAGTTCTCGCAGCCGTAAAGCAGCTCGGCGACGCGCAGCCTCATTAGCGCCGCGCTTCGCGATTACAGCCTGCAAATAGCTCCGGCGCTCGAAACATTGCTGCGCGGATCGGCTATTTCCACCTGCATGTTATCGATCAGCCGCGTGGCGCCAAACCGGACAGCCAGCAGAACCAGACACGAGCGCGCGAGCCGCATGACCGGTTCAAACGAGTCCGCATCCACAATTTCGACGTAGTCGGCCGATCCCAGCGGTTCCCCTGCAAGTTCCCGTCGCATCAGCGGTAACGATTCTCGCGGCGTCGCGCTCTCCGGCTTCAATCGCATGCCGCGCCTCGCGAAAGCGCGCGATAAAGCACCGCCGCCGCCTTACGTTCGGCAGCGGAGAGATAACGATTGCGCGAAGACATCGCCAGGCCGTCTGGCTCCCGCACGATCGGGCAAACCACGATTTCGCTGTCCAGCGCCAGATCGGCTGCCATCTGGCGGACGATGCGCGCCTGCTGCGCGTCTTTGCGCCCGAAATATGCGAACTGCGGCGCAACGATCTCCAGCAATTTGAGCACGACGGTCGCGACGCCGCGAAAATGCCCTGGCCGAATTTGCCCTTCCAGGCGATCGCCCAACCCTTCGACATTCACCGATGTGCGAAAACCCGCGCGGATACATCTCCTCGACCGTAGGCGCGAACAGGATATCCACGCCGGCTGCCTCCAGCATTTGGCGATCGGCGTCGAAATCGCGCGGATATTTCGCGTAATCCTCATTGGGCCCGAACTGTTTCGGATTGACGAAAATCGAAACGATCACCGGGCTCGCCTCGCGCCGCGCTGCCTCGACCAGCGAGAGATGGCCGGCATGCAGCGCGCCCATGGTGGGCACAAAGCCGAGCAGTCGCGCCTCGGTTCGCGCCTGCCGCGCCACCTGCTTCATCCATTCAACGGTGTGGATGACTTCCACGAGGTGGTTGCGCGTCGCTTCCTAGTGAGCGGCTTGCGCCGCGCGCTCGCGGTAGAAGCCGATCAGGTCGGTGCCCACCGGCTTCGCGCCGAGTTGCCGCAGCAGCGTAGTCACCTGGCCGCGATGATAGGTGCCGTGGTTGGCGAGATGCTGCAGCGTCTGCCAGAGCACGTTGCTATGAGGATTGCCTTTCAAGTCTGTGATAATCGAAGCTCCGTTCGAGATCCGCGGCCGAGAGCCCATTCGACGTAGACAGAAGCTCGCGCTCGACTTGCGTCCAGCGAGCGCGCAGGCTCGCGAGATCCGGAAACTGATCCGCCTTGGGCAGCCCGCCTGGCGTGCGGCCCTGGAAGCGTTCGAGCCACATCCACTCTGCGCCCGATAATGTGCGCCAGTGTGTCGCGCACCGAGCGAAAGCTTGAGCCCAGGTCGCGCGTGAACTGCTCCGGCGTGAGCGCCGCGCAGGCGTCCAGCATGCGCCGATTGGCCCAGGCGTCGTAAGCGTACAGCAGTGCGCATGTCTTCCGGTGTCATCATGGTCGATTCTTTCCTTTGCGCTTAGCTCCGCCGGACGGCCAGCAGCCGTTCGCGGATCTCGCCGGAGAGATGATACGACTCTTCGTCCGCCGGGAAACTCCCGTCGCGCACGTCCGCAGCGTACTCGCCGACGGCGTGGGAGATCGTTTCGCTCACGTTGGCGTAGCGGCGCGCAAACTTCGGCGTGTGCCCCGAGCCCAAACCGATCATATCGTGCAGCACCAGAATTTGGCCGTCGCAGTCCGGGCCGGCGCCGATGCCGATCGTGGGAATGCGCAGCTCGCGCGTGATCTCCGCCGCCAGTTCGCGCGGGATCGATTCGAGCACGATCGAAAATGCGCCCGCCGCTTCCACCGCGCGCGCATCGCGCAGCAGTTGCTCGGCCGCCGGCACGCGTTTTGCCCTGCACGCGGAAACCGCCGAGGGCATGCACCGATTGCGGCGTCAGCCCGACGTGGCCCATCACCGGAATTTCCGCCTCCACCAAGCGCGCGATCAGCTCCATGCGCCGCTCGCCGCCTTCGACTTTCACGGCTTCGGCGCCGGCCTCCTTGACGAAGCGCAACGGCATTGCGCACCGACTTCGCCGTTGTCGATGTGATAGCTGCCGTAGGGCATGTCGGCGACGAGCAGCGCTCGGCGCACCCCGCGCCGCACCGCGCGCGTGTGGTGCAGCATCTCGTCGACCGTGACCGGCAGCGTGTTCTCGTAGCCGAGCACGACCATGCCCAGCGAATCGCCGACGAGCACGACGTCCACGCCAGCTTCGTCCAGCAGGCGCGCGGTGGGAAAGTCGTATGCCGTCAGGCAAACAATCTTGCCTGCGAGCTGGTCGGAATGGCTGCGGTGAACGACTGCTGGAAGCGGGACTTTGCGAGCCAGAATGTCGGGCACGGTAATCTTCCCGTTGCCCGCATCGAATGCGGTGCTCATGTGCGGCCTCCGGTGCCGTTCCCAATCCTTCGGGATACAGCCCTGTACCGCTTAAAGCCTAGCAAACTACAGCGAAAGGCCATGGCCGCCAACGCCGCTTAGTCGCGCACTCAGGCTTCAGGCGTGACCAGCGGCCGGAACCTCCGGCTCGACGCCGCGCCAGCCCACCGCGCCGCCCTGCACGGCGTGCTTCACCGCGCGGAACAGAACGACGTACATCATCTGCCGGTAGTAGAAGCGCTGCAGCAAGCAGCGGCCACAGCAGCGACCAATCCTCGCGTTTCTCCAGCGCAAACGCAACGACGCAAGTCAGCAAATCGATCAGCATGAACCCGATGAAGAAGATCATCGAGCGCTCCACGTCGGCGCCGTCCAAAGCTGCGGCAGGTGCGCGATGTGCAACTGCCCCAGCGCCCCACAGCGCAAGCGAGCCGAGGAACAGCAGATCGATCACCGGCGAAACCAGCGGCAGCAGCAGCTGGAAAAGAAACATATTCGGCAGCGCGACAAAGCCGAGCGTGCCGTAGCGCGGCCGTCCCAGCGTGTCGCGATGCTTCCAGAAAGATTGCAGCGTGCCAAAGGTCCAGCGGAAGCGCTGGCGGATCAGCGCCTCGGCGGTTTCCGGCGCCTCGGTCCAGCCGATGGCTTCCTCGTCGTACACGATGCGCCAGCCGATGCGGCGAATCGCAATCGTCAGGTCGGTATCTTCGGCGACCGTGTCGGCGGTGAATCCGCCCGCGCCGCGCGATGGCCTCGGCGCGCCAGGCGCTCAGCGCGCCGGGCACCACGGGAATGCAATTGAGCAGATCGAAGGCGCGCTTCTCGAGATTCTGGCTGGTGATGTACTCGAGCGCCTGCCAGCGCGTGAGCCAGCGGTTGCGATTGCCCACCTTGACGTTGCCGGCCACGGCGCCGATGCGCGGGTCGGCGAAGTGGCGCACCAGTTTGCGCGAGCGCGTCGGGCGCGATCGAGGTGTCGGCGTCAATCGTCACCACAATTTCGCTGTGCGCCTCGCGCAGCGCGCGCGTCAGCGCCGCCGATTTGCCGTGATTGGACTGGTGCAGGATGCGCACGCGCGGATCGTCGCCAAAGTGGGCGTCGAGCAGTTCGCCGGTGCGGTCCGTCGAACCGTCATTCACCACCACCACTTCGAGCTGCCGGATAATCGCAGGCGAGCGCCGACTGCACCGTGCGCACGATCACGTCTTCCTCGTTGTAGGCCGGAATCAGCACGCTCACCGGCGGCTCGAAACTCAGGATGCTCCGGCGGCCCGGCGCGCAATTTTTCGATCAGCGCGAGCACGCCGATGATCAGCGCCCGGCCGCTCACCAGAACGATGCCGATCACGAAAATCCAGGCGATGCCCAGGCGCAGCCACTCGAACAGAGTTGAAGATCAGCGCGTCCGCGCGCCACCAGCACGCGCTCGCGGAAAGTCAGCGGCTGCATCACCTGCGCGCGCGTCTGCCCGATCAGGTCCGAAGCCAGCACCAACTGAAATCCCGCGGCGCGCAGCCCGTCGATAATGCCCGGCAGCGCCTCAATCGTCTGGCTGCGATCGCCGCCGCCGTCGTGCAGCAAAACGATGTTGCCAACGCCCTCGCTTGGCCTGATCGAGCACGCGCTGCACGATCACCTTGGCGGGCGCCGGCGGCACCCGCCCGGCTCGCCCCAATCGTGCGGATCGATGCGCGCGCCGACCAGCAGATATCCCATGCGACTGCGGCAGCGGCAAGCGAAGCTACTTCGCTCGGCGGTTTCCGGCTGGTGGTCAATGCCGTAGGGCGGGCGGAACAGCAGCGTCTTCACGCCCAGCGTGCTGCCGAAGAGCCGCTCCGTCAGGTTCAGCTCCAGCTCGATCTGCGCGCGCGAAATCTCGTCCACGCGCGGATGCGTGTAGGTGTGATTGCCGATCTCGTGGCCTTCGTCGTATTCGCGCTTCAGCAAGCCCAGCGATTGGTTGGCGGCGCTGCCGATGACGAAAAACGTGGCCGGGGCGTGCTTCTGCCTTCAAAATATCCAGAATCTGCGGCGTGTTCTGCGGGTCCGGGCCGTCGTCGAAGCTCAGGCAATCTTCTTCGGCGCCGCCGCCCAGCTGATCGATGCGATAGGAGAACGGCAGGCTGACGTAGCTCTCGTCCACGATCGTGTCCGCTCGCCGCGTCGAAGCGAAACGTCCGCTGGCCCTTCTGCGGCGTCGCGGTGATGCGCCAGATGTCTCCGTCTGCCTTCGAGAATCAAGTCGTAGCCGGGAGGCATCTCCGCCAGGCGCGCGCGCGACGCGTCGTCCGGATGCGTCGACATCCCAGATCGACCAGAGCGACGGGTCCTCCGTTCCCAGGCGCCAGAGCGCCGTGCCGCGCACGCCGGCGCGCTCGGCGGCGCGCAGTTCGTTGTAGGCCGTCACGCCATCGAGCATCCAGACCTCGTGCACATGATTGTGCTCGTCGTAATAGGAGTAGTGCGGATTCAGCGAATCCGCATCGTACTCCACCTTGCGCCTCCGATTCCGACGCCGTCACCACGGCTTGCTCAAAGCTCTCCGACGAGCGGCTGTCTCGTGCGCCGTCAGTCCCTCCTTGTCCGGCCAGTCGTAGGCGTAATTGGCGATGCCCATCACCAGCTTTTCCGCGGGCACCAGCTTCAGCATCGTCGTCGATGTTCTTGCGCGAACCAATCCTGCGGAGCGATGGGGCCGGGCGGCGAAGTCAGCCAGTGATCGTCATAGTTCATCAGGATGATGGCGTCCGCTTGCTGGCTGATGGCTGCGTAGTCGTAGCTCCCATCGGCGGCCGGCAGCGCCACCATCAACTTCAAGTCCGCGCCGTGCAGTCCCGCGGCCAGCTCGCCGACAAAGGCCACGAAATCGCGCTGGCTCTCTGTCGGGCACCTGCTCGAAGTCGAGCGCCAACCCGACTTGCTCGGCGTTGCACGATGTGCGTCGACCACCTGCCTGCACCAGGCGCTGCCGCGCGTCGCGGCGTTGTGCAGCATCGCGGCCATCTCCGGCACGTGCCAGATCGTGCCGTCGGAATTATTCAGCAGCGGCATGGTGGGAATTTTGATTCCCAGCGACTTCATCCACGCCGCGAGCTTGGGATCGTCTCCACGTCCAGCCGCCCGTCGCGCCGTAATCGAGTGCAACTGCTCGGGAACCAGCAAGTCGATGTCGCGGTAGTGCTGCTGCAACGAAGCGAGGCTGGTGGGGTCCCAGCTCACGTAAAACGCCGATGCGCAGAGGATCGTAGCTGGCCGGCACCTGGCCCAGCAGCCGCGACGCGGCTGCGCCGGCCGAGCGCTGCGACGCGCTGCGGCGTCCGCGCGCGTGGCCTTCGGCTTCGGTGTCCGGCGCGCGCACGGCTGCAGCCCGGCATGGCTGCTGGGCAGCAGCATCGCCGGCAGGTTCACGCGCTCGACGATGGTCAAGAAGAACACCACCAGGACGAGCGTGAACACGCGCGCCGGTGATTTCCAGCAGCCGGCGCGTGCGTCGCCAGCGGCGGCGTTCCTCGTCGTAAAAAATGGGCTTGCCTTCATTCATCGTGTTCATTCCAAGCTAACGGCGCGATTCGGCCATGTCAATTACCGGCTCGCAGCGTCGGTTGCCAATGACTCCACTCGAGCCGCTGCGCACTCGCAGCGGCCGCTACCGCTCGCTCGGTTGCACGTCGTCCTCGCTGCTGCCTGCGTGGGCTTGGCGCTGCGGCTCTTTCTGGTGCTGCGTTTCCCTGCTGACGCGGGCGATTCGGCCATCTATGAGGAGCTGGCGCGCAACTGGCTCGACTAGCCACGTCTACGGCTTGGTCCGCGGCCAGACGGCTTGATGCCCACCGACATTCGAGTGCCGGGCTACCCCGCCTTTCTGGCCATCGCTGTACCTGCTGTATTGGACGCGGCCAAGCCGTGATTGTGTTGGCTCAGGCGGTTCTCGACTTGGGCACCTGCTTCCTGGTGGCCTGGCTGGCCTCGCTTGATCTGGTCCTCCGCAAGCCGGCGACCGGCCGCGCGTCGAGTCTGGCTGGCCGCCCTGTGGCTGGCGGCTACCTGCCCATTTGTCGCCAACTATGCGGCCGTGCCGCTCACCGAGGTGCTGGCGACCTTCCTCGACCGCCGCCGCGCTGCTGGCCTGGTGGCGGGCTGCTTGGATCATTGGTAGACGCGCCAACCGGAGCCTTCAGGGCGTGGCATGGCACAACTGGTTTGCTGCCGGGCTGCTGGTTGGGCTCGGCACGCTCGTGCGCCCCGAAACGCCGCTCCTGCTCGCGGCCCTGGCCGCTGGTCCTTGCGGTGCGCTGGAGGCGCCGCGCCGACTGGGGCAAGCTGCTTCGCGTCGGCGCGCTTACCGCGGTCGGTTTGCTGCTGCCGCTGGTGCCCTGGGCGGCGCGCAACTGGGTGCGCTTCCACGAGGTGCAATTTCTGGCGCCGCGCTATGCCGCGTCGCCGGACGAATACATCCCGCGCGGCCTCTACGCCTGGACGGCCACCTGGCTGGTGCGCTACCGCGACGTCTATCTCGTGCTCGTGGAATATCGACGGCGAGCCCGTGCGTCTCGGCGACATTCCGCCCTCGGCCTTTGATTCGCCGAGACGAGCGCGCGCGCGTCGCGGCGCTGCTCGACCAATACAACGAGACGCTGGCGCATGACCCCGGAAATCGATCGCGGCTTCGCCGCAATTGGCGCGCGAACGCACCGCGCGCCATCCCGCTGCGCACCTACCTGTGCGTGCCGCTGCAACGAGTCGCGACGCTCTGGTTCACGCCGCGCGTGGACCTGCTGCCCTTCTCCGGCCACATTCTCCCGCTCGCCCGGCACAGTGGCGCGAGGACCCCGTCGACTTCAGCGTCACGCTCGCTGTTGGGCGCGCTGAATTTCTTCTACGTGGGCCTCGCCGTCGTCGGGTCTTTGGCGCCTGAGGCACCGGCAGAGCGCGCAATGCGAAGCCCGGCGTTCGCATCGCTGCTGGCTGCTCGTTGCATTCATCCTGGTGCGCACCGCGTTTCTCACGCAGGTGGAAACGCCCGAGCCTCGCTACGTCCTGGAATGTTTTCCCGCGCTGCTGGCGCTGGGCGCTGGCCTGCTTGGCTGCGGAACTGCGGCTAGCTATCCCGGCCCTCGGGCGGCTCGGGGTGAATCGTGACGCGCGCGATCTGCGGAAACTGTTCCTTGACGCGGTCTTCGAGCGTCGCGGTGACGTCGTGAATGTCGGTGATGGGCAGGTTGCCGTCCATGGTGCAGTGGCAGGAGACCAGAATCTTGTGCTCCACCTGCCGGACGTGCACGTCGTGGCAGTCGGTCAGCTCGTGAAATTCGTCGCGCAAGCCATTGACGAAATGCCTCCACGTCGTCGGGCCAGCCCGCGCATCTCGCCGGCGGAGCTGATCGGCGGTGGCAATGTGCGTTCCCAGCGGCTCGATGTGAATGTTGACCACCGCGCTCGCTGGCGCCGGCGCGTCCGCCAGCGACGGCAGCCTGCGAATCTCCTCCTCGAGCGTCGCGTGGCCTGGCGATGCGCCTCGCGCAGGCTCAGCTGCTCGTCCACCTCCAGATGCATCTCGATGAACAGCCGCCCGTCCAGCTGATGCGCGGAGAGCTCGTGAATCGCCAGGCCCTGGCGCTGGGCCGCCGCGCGAATGGCGTCAAACAGATGCTCGCCGGCCTGCGCCCGCGGCTCCATGTGCACCATCACGTCGGCCGGCACGATCTCGTCCGACGCGGCGCTCGACGGCGTCGCTGATCGCGTGCACCTGCTCGAAGCTGGCCGCGCGCGGCACGCTGATGGTGACGTCCACGAAATGGCGATTGCCGGCGCGCCGCACGCGCACCCGTTCGGCTGAGAGCACGCCTTCGAGTTCCTGCACCGCGCGCGCGCACGCGCTCCTGCAAACCCTGCGGCGCCGCGTCCAGCAGGGCGTCGAGCGTGCGCTTGCCCGAGCCGCGCTGCCCACCCAGATGACCACCGCGGCCACGCACCAGCGCGGCCAGCGGATCGGCGTAGCGCAGCCAGGCGAGCCCGGTGCGCTCGCCCAGCCACACCGTCGCCGATGCCCAGAATGACCACCGACGTGCTCCACACGTCGGTCGAAAAATGCAGCGCGTCGGCTTCCAGCGCCTCGCTGGCGTACTGCTCGCGCCACGCGCGCCAGCGCGCGCGAACGCACGCAGGTCAATCCCCATGGCCACGCCCAGAATGCCGATCGCCAGCAGGCTCGGCCGAATCTGCACCTCGCGGAAAAACAGCCGCTGCACCGCTTCCCAGATGATGTACAGCGGCCGTCAGCAAGCAGCAGGCCGGTCTCGACGAACGCGGAAAAATTCTCGACCTTGCCGTGGCCGTAGGTGATGGTCCGCATCGGCCGGCCGGTCGGAAACGCGCACGGAGAAATAGGTGATGATGGCGGCGACCAGATCGAGGCTGGAATGCAGCGCCTCGGAGAGCACGCCCAGGCTGCCCGTGGCCAGGTGGTCAGAAAAATCTTGAGCGACACCAGCACCACGGCCGAGCCCACCGAGGCGAGCGCCGCCATCTGCTTTGCCGAGCTGGGATTCGACTTGGAGATGACCGATTCCCTCGAGGCGCCGCTTTGGCCGTCTCGGCTGGATTATACGACGATGCCGGAGTTCTCCGAGCGGTGCGCCGCGCTCCGTGCAGCATGCGGCACGAGACCCCAGCCGCAGCAGAGCGCGTCCCGGCACACGCGAGCGGCTATCTGCTAAGCAGCTGTGGCTTTACTGCAGCGGCGGAGGCGGCACCAGCGGCATGCGGCGCGGCTCGCCGTGCGGGCCGTGCACTTCGACCTCCTCGAACAGCAGCGATGGCGCGATCACATCGGTCGGCACGCCGCCTTCGGCGATCCGAAGGCCCCCAGCGCGGTGCCGGCGATTTCCGCATCCTGGCTCTGCGCGATAGGAAAAACGGCGAGTTGTCATTGCCGATTCCCAGCAGCGTGCGCAGAGTTGCGGGTGGTCAATCCGGAAAGCATGGCGCCGCGCACCAGCTCCTCGCGTCCGTCGTCCACGTTGACGCGATAGACCAGCAGCGGCAGGCGGTCGCCGTTCGGACGCTCCCGAAGCCAGCACGGCCAGCGAATCGGAAAGCTCGTCCTGGCTCGAACTGGCGATCACCGGATTATCCATCTCGCGCACCAGCAAGCCCCACTTCTGGCCATTCTGCTTGCAGGCGTCGAGAAATTTCTTGCGCAGGTCGGCCGGCGATTCGCCGTTGCTGGCGGTGAAGAAAAGATTGCTCATCATCGGCCGCGGCAGTCCGCCAGAAATGTCGAGCGGCCGTGGCCATTGGAGCGATCGAAATCCGGTCCCGGGCCGGCGCGACATCAGCAACTGGTGCAGCAGGCCGTTCTCCACCAGCGCGACTTTCTGGGCGCGGCACGCCCTCCTGATCCACGTGGTAGGAACCGATCAGCGTCTGCCCCTGGAAATCCTGCACCGTCGGATCGTCCACCACGTTCACCGTCAGCGGCAAAACGCGCTGGCCCGATGCGGCCCATCCATTCGCTCCGCCCGCCCAGCGCCTGCATCATCTGGTCGAAGCGCGAATTCATCGACAGCGGAGGCCGCGCTCCGCCCAGCGACGGTCCCAGCAGTTGCGCCAGCAGCGAACCGGCGGCTCGCGCTTCAAAAAGCACCGGGCCGTCGTAATCCTGCACCGTGGGAGCCGACGCGCAACGCGGCCAGCTCCTTGCCTTGCGCGATCGAGTTGCTGCCGCACCGCGTCCGCCGCCGGCAGCTCGGCCGGGCGATTGGCATAGAGCGCCAGAAAATTGTGCACCGGCATGCCGTCATCGGCTTGCGCGCCCAGGCTGGCTTCGATCGCCGCAAGGCTGCGGCTGGTGCGAATCTGCGTGCCTTCGGTCGTCACGAGATAGCGTCGTGGCATAAATCAGGTGATAGGTGACGCGCGAGTTGTATAGCTCGGGATAGTTCTTCAGCATGGCGGAAACCGTTCTTGGCCTCCGCTTCCCAGTTGCGCGAAGTCCAATCCGGCTCGACCCGCGGCTCCACCATCACCACCGGCGGCTCCTGCGAAAAATCGTCCATCGTGGGCGCATTGGCCAGAGCGCGCAAGGCAGCGCTGCTTGTTGCGAAAGCGAATCGAGCGCTTCCTTGTAGGCCTGATCGGTGGCCAGCCACAGATCCTGCCGCAGCGAATCGTAATCGCGATCGATGCCCACGGTGCCCGTGGAACCGAGAAATCCGCGGAAGCCCTCGCGCGGAAAGAAAATTGGAGCTGTCCAGTTTGTAATTGCCCACGCGCACGTCCACGCTCATGAAGCGGTTGCGCGTCGTGCTGCTCGAGAGCAGCGCGCCGAATTGCGCGCTGATGGTGCGTTCGTCCAGATCGAGCAGGCGGTACTGGATGTAGTACGGCTTCTCCTGGCCGGGCAGCACCAGCCGATCCGTCGAACGCTCCAGTTCGTCGTGCAGCGCAGCCAGCGTCTTATCGGCGTCGCCGGCCGGAACCGGCGCGATCTGCCCTGCGCGCGCGGCGCGTGCCGGCGCGCGCGGCCGGATTCCGTTGCCAGACGCCAACAGCGGGCGCGCCAGCAAACGACGCCGCGACCGCAATCCAGCAGTGTGCGTTTATCATGCTCGCAACTCGTAGATGCTCATCGGCTGATTCTCCCTTGCGCCTGCAGATCGTGCGCCGGCGGCGGCAAGATGGGCGGCCGGTCGGTGGAGGTCTGCTTCTTCTGCACTTCCATTTCCGAAATCAGCAGCGCGGGCGCCGCTGCCGCAACCGGCACCGAACCCGATTCCGCGCCGCAGTAGCCGTTGAACACTTCCGTGCGTGTCGCCGGTGGCCATGATCTTCGTGCAGCGAAACCAGCGGTGTTCCCACGATGTCCACTCCGCGCACCAGCTCGTCCGGGCGGCCGTCGGCAAAAACCTCGTAAACCACCAGCGGCTGCACCTGGAAGGCCTGCGGCTGGCCGCGCCCGGTAAACGTAAAGCCGCCGGCGATATCGTCAATCAGCAAGCCGAAAGGCTTGCCCTGCTTGCTTGATCTCGTCGATGAGCATCTTGCGCAGCTCGGCGTTGCTCACCTGATGGCTGCTCTCGCACGATCAGGTTTCCCTGGCGCGACACCGGCGGCAGGCCCACCTGCCGGCGTCCGTGCCCGTTCGATTGCAGGAAGCCGAGCAGCGGCTGGCGCGACATCTCGAAATTGCGCAGCACGCCCTTGATCCACCAGCGTCACCTTCTGCGCCGCGATGCCTTCGTCGTCGTACGGGTAGTAGCCCAGCAGCACCGTCGGTGCCCAGCTTCGCTGCGGTCGGATCGTCCACGATGCTGATGAAATTCGGCAGAATCTGCTCGCCCACCTTGCGCGCAAACGTCTGGCCTTCGTTGATGTCCTTCTGGCGGAAGCCTTCGTCGCGATGCCCGAAAACTTCGTGGAAGAAAACGGCGGCGGCGCGGCCCGTCAGCATCGCCGGCCCGGCAAACGGCTCGACCAGCGGCGCCTTCACCAGGGCTTCCAGCTCCTTTTGCAGCACGGCGCATTGCGCCAGCACCGCCTTGTCGTCCGGAGCCGGCGCCGGATCGGTCCAATCGAAATTGTAGTAACGGTTGATGTCCATTCCGTCGGGCGCCTTGCCCTGAATGAAAAGCTCCAGCCGGTAGCGCACCTGCGCCGAACTGCAGCTTGGTGCCTTCGCTGGTCACCTGATACTGGTTCTGCGCCTGCGCGGTGAACGTGACGATGGAATTCAAGATCGACGGCGGACGACGCGGAAAAAATGCGTGTACAGCCGCACCTTTTCTTCCCACGGACGGCGGTCCAGCGTGATACGACGCGTGCGGGCCGTAAAAGACCTGCGGCTTCTCCTGCGAAAAATCCGGAGCGCCCTGCTCGACCGTTTGCACCTGCACGTCTTTGCCCGGTCTTTACCTTGATGAACGCTTCCGCGGCGGCGCGATATTGGCTTTCGGTCTCCCGCCACATCGCCCGCTTGAGCACGGCGGGATCGTCCTCGATCGGCACCGGCTCGCCGAAGCTGCCCGGGAAATCCCGGACCGTCATTGCCCACGTGATGCGTATTATCGAGGTCATAGCTGCCGACGCGCACTTGCGCCTCGAGCCAGCGGCTGCGTTGCTCCTGGCTGGAGAGCAGCGCGCCGTTCGAGCCCGTCACTTCGGACGCGGTCGCTGTCGGTGACGGTATAGCTGAGGAAGTACGCTGGCGGATCGGCCTTGCCGATAGCCGCCATCTCGCGGTCCAGTTCCTGCTGCACGGCTCGCCAATATCGGCGACGGCGCTGCCTGAGCCGGGCTGCAGCGGCCTGCGCAGGTGATGCAGGTATTCGAGGAGACTTGCCTTTAGCGGACGCGCTCGACCAGCGACAAGAAGCGACAAGAATCGAAAGGACGGTAGGTTTTAATTTCAAGCGAATCTCTCCCTAAGCCCGAATCGCGGACTACGAATTCCCTCAGTCTACGCTTGTTTCTGGCAAATCAGAAATGTGTCCTGAATTCCGGCAGGTTTGCCGATCGCAGCCGACTAATCAGACGCCAGACCGTAAGAGGTTAGATGCTCCGAAAAATTTGCCTGCGATCCGCCAGCACAAACGGAAGTAAATGCGACCGGCGCATTTTTGCTACGCGCCACTTCGGATGCAGAGTGAACCCATTACGGGCGCCTCCCGCGAAAGGCGGCTAAGACCGTTGTAGCCATACGTCAGACTCCCACTTTCTGGGTGCGGATGATCTCCTCGAGTGTGGCCAGCGCCGAAAGCGCGGCCAGACGTGAAGTACGCGGATTCGATGGGCGAGGGCACATTTTCCAGGACGATGCGGAAGCGGCCAAAGTCGCCCACCGCCTGGATCTCATGCACGTTCTCCGTTCCGCCCGGCACGGCGATCACGCGAACGCGAATCTCCGCCGATTTTCCCGCGGCCAGCCGCAGCGAGGCTGCCACGTTCGACGTCGACGGGGAAAGCCCGGCAAGCATCTTCCGGCGGACCCTCGAATAAAACCGTTTCGTCCTTAAGCCTGTCCAGATCGATTCTTCGCTCGGTCACGTATTTCGCGCCGCGCAAAGCTGCCACCGGTTTGCGGCTCGTTAGAATCACCAGACTCAAGCGCCCCATTGCCGCCGCCCGCAAGCCCGTCGAGCCCTGCGATCGCACCCGACGGAACATGAATCCGGCAACCCTGCCGCTCCGCCTCCGCAAACCACTCTTCGTGTCTCGAGCAAGCCGCCCACGCTCATGACCATCAGGTCTTTCTGTGCGCGCAGCGCCCGCGGAACGATTTCCGGCAAAGCCGCCTGGCTGGCCGCCTCGATAATCAAATCCGAACGGCGAACCAATTCGTCGATCTCCACCACGGGAGGGCGCGCCTTCAACTGCGCCGCAAACTTCTCGGCTCGGCCGCGATCCTGATCGGCAATAGCCACAAGAACGCCGCGCGGCTTGGCTCCGCTTCGAGCGCCGTCGCCAAGAACCTGGCCGATGGCTCCCGCGCCGAGAAGCCCGACTTTGAGCGCTCCCGCCGTCATTAAGCCAGCTCCAGCATGCGGTCGATCGCGCGGCGCGCCTTTTCCGCAATCTCCGCGGGCACCGTGCACCTGCGGTGTCAGCGTTTCCAGAGAGTGAATCACGTTGTCGAGCGTGATCGTCTTCATGAACGCGCAAACCGCATTCGGATTCACGGGATAAAACGACCGGTCCGGGATATTCCTTGTTCAGCCGGTGCAGAATTCCCATTTCCGTTCCCACGGCGAACTCCTTGCGCGGGCGATTCGCCGATGTGCCGCAGCATTCCTTCGGTGGAAAGGAAGAACGTGCGGTTGAAGGGCAGGCTGCCGTCCAGCGCCTTGGCCATGCACGAACTGACGCAGCCGCACTCCGGGATGCAGCAGCAGTTCCACGTCCGGATGCTCTTCGAGCACTTCGTCACGTCCTCCGGCCGAATCGTGCTGTGCACGTGGCAGATAGCCGGGATAGGCAATGATGTTGCTTCGCTCCGCCTGCCGCGCCACCACCTGCGCCAGAAACTTATCGGGAATAAAAAGAATGGGCCGCTCGGCGGGAATCGCTCGCACCACTTTCGCGGCATTCGCCGAAGTGCAGCAGTAGTCGCTCTCCGCCTTCACCTCCGCCGAAGTATTGATGTACGCCACCACCACTGCATCCGGAAAGCGCGCCTTCCACGCGCGCAACTCGTCCGCCGTGATCGCCGCCGCCAGCGAGCAGCCCGCGCGCAAATCCGGCAACAGCACCGTCTTCGCCGGGCACAGAATCGCCGCCGTCTCGGCCATGAAATGCACGCCGCAAAACACGATCACGTCGGCATCGGTGGCCGCCGCGCTTTGCGAAAGCCGCAGCGAATCGGCCACGTAGTCCGCCACTTCCTGCACCTCGGGCCGCTCGTAATGATGCGCCAGGATGATCGCGTTGCGTTCCTGGCAAAGCTCCCGGATGCGCTCCTGCTTGGCCAGAATCTCGTCCGCTGTGTCGGTCATCTCCTCGATCGACGGAAGCGTGTAACGGGCTTCGAAGGGTTCGCTGGAAACGGCTGCTGGGTTCATGGGTTTTTTCCTTTTGGGATCTAGAGTCTCTGACAAAGATCGAGTGCGCGCGCCGAATGCGTCAACGCGCCCATGGAGATCGCGTCCACGCCGCTGGCGGCGTACTCTTCGATGATTGCTTTCGGAAATGTTTCCGCTGGCTTCGATCAGAACGTGGTCGAGCAGGCCTTGCGTACGCAGGTCCGCGATAACTGCCGCAATTTTCGCCGGCGGCATATTGTCCAGCAGCAGCAAGCAGGGGCAGTCGCCGTCCTCTTCCGCTTGCGGCATTCCTGCATGCGCCGAAACGCTTCTGCCGCCGCGAAGCGCCGCCTGCTTCGCTTCGCACTTCCACCTCGATGAAGCCGCGGACTTGCGTGCCGGCCACGCGCGCTCCACGGCGATGCGCGCCGCGTCTTCCTCGCGCTCCGCCAGCAGCGCCAGATGATTGTTCTTCACCAAAATCGCGTCCCACAGGCCCAGCCGGTGCGTGCCGCCTCCGCCCAGATGTACCGCGCGCTTGTCCAGCAAACCCCATGGCGTTTTCCGCGTGCCCACCACGATGTGCCTCGGGATTTTGCGCGATGCACGCAGCTCCTGAAAGTAGCGCGTCGCGGTGGCGATGCCGCTCATGCGCTGCAACAGATTCAATCCCACCCGCTCATGCGCCAGCAGATCGCCGCGCCGTCCCTCGATTTCCAGCACCACGTCGCCCGCGTTCGATGGCCTCGCCATCCTTCTTGCGAGGCGCTTACTTCGATATCCGTCGCGGCTCAGCAGCCAGGAAAATTCCGCGATTCCGGCAACCACGCCGGGCTCCTTGGCCAGGACCTTCGCGCTCGCGTGTTCATCGGCCAAGCTCCAGAGCGGCCACCGTCAGATCGCCCCACCCGATATCCGAGCTCGAGCAGCTCGCTCAGAAACGTGCGCACCGCCTAGGAGATATGTCGGATTCCCGAAATGCAGCTGTCGCCGCGGAAAAATGCTCGCTTCAGCTGCTCCTGCCCTGGAGCGAGTACGTGGTCGTCTGTTGTCGCTTGCTGCTGTCATTTGAGTAGGATGCCTCGCGACTGCAGCTGCGCCTTGGCGCGCGCAATCATCTCCGGCTTGCTTGCCTCCACGGTGTGCAGGTGCACGCCGTCGCGTCAGCGACGAAAGCAGCTTCGCCTTCGTGCCGCGCCATCGCCGCAAAAAATCCTGCACGTCGGCGCGCGATTCGATCATCAGCGACCCGCGCAGTTCCCCGTAAAGCGCGTGCTCCACGACCACGTCGAGCACGCGCACGCCGTGATCCACCAGAATCTGCAACTCTTCCTCGGTCCGTTCCGGGCCTGTGCTGGCAGGCAATTACCGCGCGGTGCAGTGTCTGCCGCTCGGCTTCGCCGGCAGCCGGTAGCCTTGCGGCGTGGAAAGAATGTCGTTCCCGCTCGGCGCGCAGAATGGCGACGTCCTGCACCAGGCACTGCCGGCTCACGCGAAAATGTCGCGCCAGATTCGCGTTCCGGGCATCGGGCCGCCCTGCGCGCGCATCCATTCGCAGCATGCGCCGCCGGCGCGTGCTGCCGCGAAGCCGGCCGCGTCCGCGCGACTCTTCCGCAGTTGCGGCATGAGTGCTCGTTGCTTGGGGCTGTCTTGTCACCTGTCTAGCTACTGTCACTGTCAGCAGTAAATTATAGCACGCCGCGCTTGCGCTTCCCGCAGGCTTGACAAATTCGACGCATCCAGCTCAATTGCCCGCGAAAGGCGCCTCCCAGCGGCGATAATTGAATCATTATGCGCAATGATCGGATTGCTCTTCGCCGCTCGTGATCGGCATGGGCATCTACTACTTCTACCTGAAGCAAGCCGCCCCTGGCCCCGGCATGGTCGCCACCCAGGCCATCTCCACCACCGGCGTGGAAATGGACCTGAACGCCATCGCACAGGCCGAACGAATGTACTTCGCGCAGAACGGCTCCTATGGCGATCTCGATCAGCTCACCTCGAGCGGCGCGCTGACCATGGCGCGCAGCGGCCGCGACGGCTATACGTATTCGGTCGAAACTTCGGGCAATGGCTTCACGCGTGACGCGCGCGCCACCCGATAGTCCCGCCGTCAGCGGCGTGGCGCCTCTGCACTATCCCGCGATTTCGATCGACCAAAACATGCAAGTCCACCAGGAGTAATCGCCTCGAGCTCGCCAGTGTTCGCGACTCCCGTTGCCCTTCGCAGCATCTACCGCTGCCGAGAACAGCTCCGTTCGCGCTGTGCTAAAATCGAGCTCATATGGATGCGCACATTCAGCTCCTGGTACATTTGCAGGCCGTCGACGCTCGCTTGGCGGCACTGCGCAACCGCCTGCAGGCCTTCCCCGAGCAGCTCGCCGCCATCGATAAGCGGGTCAGCACGCCAGGCAGCAGCTCGCCGCCGCCAAGGAAGCCCTCACCACAAGCCTCAAAGACCGCAAGACGTACGAAATGGATGTGGACTCCTGGAAAGAAAAGGCGCGCAAGTACCGCGACCAGAGCTTCGCAGTAAAGACCAACGAAGCCTATAAGGCGCTGCAGCACGAAATCCAGCATGCCGAAACTCAGGTAGCGCAGGCCGAAGACCGGCTGCTCGAGCGCATGGTCGCCGGCGAAGATTACGAACGCCAGGTGAAAGCCGCCGAGCGCGCCGTGATCGGCTGTCGACAGCGACGCGCAAGCCGAACGCGCAGAAGATTCAGACCGAACAAGCCGCCCTGCAGACAAGAGCTGCAAGCCAAGGAAGCCGAGCGCAGCGCAAGATCGCCTCGAAATTCCCGAAGATCTCCTGGCATACCTACGAGCAGATCGCCGCGGCGCCGTCACGGAATTGGCGTCGCCGAGGTGCGCGACGAAGCCTGCGGGCTCTGCGGCGTGCGCATTCGCCCGCACGTCTTTCAGGAATTGCGTCGCGACGACTTGCCACGAAATCTTCCAGTGCGAAACCTGCACGCGCATCCTCTACTACGTTGAGCCGCCGCGCGGCCGCTGCCGCCGACGCTGGCTCAAAGGCCAGCGCCGCCGGAATCTCTGCGAATGAAGCCTGAGCGCTGCCACTGCCGCCGATCCCTTCGCATGAAGAGCCGGATCCACGAAACCTCCCGCCGGCAGGCTTCTGTTCGACGAGCCGAGCGAACCGCGCGAACGTTTTTGTCGCCAACGTGGACGGCGCTTCGCGCGGCAATCCCGGACCGGCGTCATATGCCGTCGATTCGTGCGCGGGCCCGACGGCGCGACCGTGCTTCGAAGTCGGCAAATATCTCGGGCGCGCGACCAATAACGTGGCCGAATACTACGGCGCTGATCACCGCGCTCGATTACGCGGCCGCGCAGGGCATCGACGCGCCTGCTGGTGCGCAGCGATTCGGAGCTGCTGGTGCGGCAGATGCAGGGCCGCTACAAGGTGAAGAGCGCCGACCTGCGGCCCTCTGTACGAGCGCGCGCGGAAGCTGGCCGCGGCTTCGCGCATTTCGCCATCGAACACGTGCCGCGCGAGCACAACAGCGAAGCCGATGAGCTGGCCAATCTCGCGCTCGACCGCACCGGTCTCGCAGCGGCGGAAGCGCTGCGTCAACCGCGGCACCGGCAGCGACGCCCGTCGAAGCCGATCGGCCAGCGGCGATGCCGCGAAGCGCGCCAAGGCTGAGGCTGCGCGCACGGCGACCCGGGCAGACGCGCGGCGAGAGTCGATTCGCGCGCGCTATTCCGCCGGCGCGCTGCATCCGCTCGAGGCGCTCGATCTCGACGAAGGCGAAATCGTCGAGATTGACAATTCGCCGCGACGAAACGCTTAGATCTTGCGACTGTCTAATTCTAAATCGGGACCTGACTGCGCTAATCCGCGTGCAAGCTGCTCGAGGAGTTCGACTGTTTCAGGATGTAGGAGCGATAGAGGGTGTCGCGCTGGGCGGGCATGTAACCGGCTTCGAAGATGATGCGGCGCAGCTCGGCTTCATTGGTGCGATTGCGCACGCCGGCGGCGTAGACCACGTTTTCCTCGATCAGGATGCTGCCCACGTCGTCGGCGCCGAACTGCAATCCCACCTGGCAGACCTTGATTCCCGGCGTGAGCCAGCTCGACTGGATGTGGTCGATATTGTCGAGATAGAGGCGGCTGATGGCCAGCGTCTTCAGATAATCCGCCGGCGGTCGCTTCCGGCACTCGCTTGCCGAGCGAAGTATTTTCCGGCGCGAAAATCCAGGGGATGAATGCGGTGAATCCGCCGGTATCTTCCTGGATGCGGCGGACGCGCTCGAAATGATTCACGCGATGGCGATACTCCTCGCCGCAGCCGAACATCATGGTGGCGGTGGTGCGCAGGCCGAGCGAGTGCGCGGTGCGGTGCATCTGCTCCCACTCGTCGGCGGTGCACTTCAGGCGCGAGATGCGCGCGCGAATTTCGTCGTCGAGGATTTCCGCGCCGCCGCCGGGAATGGAGTCGAGTCCGGCGTCGCGCAGGCGCGCGATGGTGTCGCGCACGGTGAGGCCGGAAACTTCGGCGATGCACAGAATCTCCGGCGCCGAAAAGCAGTGCAGGTGCAGTTGCGGGAAGCTCTGCTTGATGGAGCGCAGCAGATTTTCGTAATAGTCGATGCGCAGATCGGGATTGCAGTCCGCCCTGCATGAGGATGCCGGTGCCGCCGAGCGCGATGGTCTCCTCGATCTTTTGCAGGATGGTGTCGAGGAGAGGACGTAGCCGTCCTTCGAGCCCATCGGGCGGTAGAAGGCGCAGAAGGAGCAATACTCGGTGCAGAAATTGGTGTAATTGATGTTGCGATCGATCTGGTAGGTGGCCACGCGCGGATCGTTCTTCTTTTTGCGCAGTTGATTCGCGGCCATGCCGATGCCGACCAGGTCGTCGGACTGGAAAAGATCGAGCGCTTCCTGCTGTGAGCGTATGTCCCATGGCTCCGAGCCGTCCTCGCTTCAGTCGCGCTGCCGCGCGCGCTCGGCGCGCCTGGCAGCGTCTTTGCGGCGCAGGCGGCAAATTCGATGGGCCGGGCGCGCGGAATCAGTCCGGCGGCGGCGCATTCGCGGAAATAATAGTTCGAGCCGTCGAGATTTGCGGCGTCGAGCGAAAAATCAATGTTCTCGCGCAGGTAGCTCTCCAGATCGCGCGGCGGCAGATCGAGCTTCAGAGCCGCGCCTTCGGCGATCTCGCCGATGTGCGAGAGGCCATACTCCTTGCGAAGCCAGAAAATCGGCGACGACCTCGGGCGTGATCAGCTTCGCGCCGGCCGGCCCACACCGCCAGCACGCAGGGCTTGCCGGTCATCTCGCGCCACTGCTGGGCGACATCGTAGACGAAGAGCGTATCGACGCCGGGAACGGGCTGCTCGCTGTCGAGTCGCCGCCGCAGCATCCTTCTTGGCGGCGGGCGCTTTGGCCGCGAGCGCATCCACCTTGAGGCGCACGCGCAGCGCCGGATCGCCGATCACCAGCGCGGCGTCGGCTTCGGCCAGCATGGCGGCGGGATCGGGCGGCGCGTCGATAAATTCCGGGGAGATGCCCCAGAATCCGCGGCACAGCAGGCGCGTGAGCGCGACGGAGCTGCGCGAATTGGTGTCCAGCGCGATGCGCTTGGCCAGTTCGATGGGCTTTTTCGCCAGCACCAGAATGCTGCGCACCTCGCCCTTGGCGGCGACGGCCATCTCCGGCAGCACCACCATGCCGTCCATGCGCTGGTATTCGATGGCCGGGATGATGGCGACGTCCACCTTGCCCGGCGCGCAGCGCCTCGGCGCAGAGCGAAGGCACGGTGAAGGAAAGGTCGTAGCGGCCCTCGAGCGGCCCGTCGGTGAAGCCCCAGACGAGCGGCGCGGTGTTCAGGAATTCGACGATGGAGATGCGCAGTTTGCTCATGAGTTCTTCTTTAAGAATCTATCCAGCTCGCAAATATAGCATACGGGCGAGAACCAGCCTTTTGATCATCGAGGCTGCCGGCGCCGGCCTGAAGCTTTCAGAGCCGCCTGGAAGGCGGCGCTACGGAATGGCGCCGTTATTTCTGGCACCCTACCGGCCCCAGCCCCCCGCCATTTTTTTGTAAGTGCTCATTCTAAAGCCACTTTAAGTCTAGCGTTTCGCATGGGTAACAATATACTTGACTAACCACGAGGTTTAGTCTATCCTGTTCTCATTATGAGAGCTAAGCCAAAGACTCTTCAGCAAGCTATCCGATACTTCTCTGACGAGCAAGTGTGCATTGACACTGTTGCGGCGCTGCGCTGGCCCGATGGCCGCGTATGCCCCAAGTGCGGCCACGGCGAGCACTACTATCTCACGACTCAGAAGCGGTGGAAGTGCAAGAAGTGTTCTCAAGCAATTCAGCGTGAAACTCGGGACCATCTTTGAGGATTCACCGATCAACTTGGACAAGTGGCTTGCCGGACTCTGGATGCTTGTGAACTGCAAAAACGGAATTAGCTCCTATGAAGTTGGCCGCGATCTCGGCATCACCCAGAAGTCCGCATGGTTCATGCTGCAACGGCTCCGCTTGGCATTACAGAGCAAATCTCTTGTGAAACTTGGCGGCAAGGGCAGCGAAGTCGAAGTAGACGAAACCTTCATCGGTGGTGCGGCTCGATTCATGAATCCAGAACGGCGCAAGCGCATGATTACCGTGCGCGGAGTCAAAGACAAAACAGCCGTATTGGGCATTCTGGACCGTGGCGGAGAGGTCCGCGCTACCGTAGTTCCGAATCGCCGCAAGGGCCATTTGCAAGGCGAGATTCGTGCTAACGTGAAACCGGGCAGCGAAGTCTACACCGATGCGCTTCTCTCTTATCAGGGATTGGGTTTTCAGGGCTACATGCACCAAGTCATTGACCATGCTGAAAAATACGTCGATGGGAAGATTCACACCAATGGACTCGAAAACTTTTGGAGCCTCTTGAAGCGCGGATTGAAAGGCACCTACGTCAGCGTGGAACCGTTCCACCTGTTCCGATACTTGGATGAGCAAACATTCCGGTACAACAATCGCGCCACAGAAGAGAATCCAATGAATGACGCTGATAGATTCCAATTGGCGCTGTCACAGATTGCAGGGAAGCGTCTTACTTTTGCGGAAGTCACTGGCAAAGCGGGTGCGACGGATTCCGGCTCCTTCGCGTCTTAAGCGCGGTCCGAAGAATAAATCTCAAGTTTGATTCCCATTCCTCGGTCCCTCAAATCCCGTAAAGTGCCGACGAAATTTAATAATGAGCCTTCGTCGCTGGCATTTGCGCTATCTGCGCGACCGGGCCGCACTAGACTTTCTTTGCAGTTCGGGCATTGATGGATAACGCAGTTGAATTTCTCGATGGGAATTAAGTATTTGGATTGGCAATGAGCACAGGTATATTCAATTCCAACAATGTCTTTCAGGTCGAGTATGATCCTCTGGTACGGCGTCATAGCTAGGCTCTGTCACGGGAAGCGGAAGTGCGTTTCTTCCGCTTCGGGAGCCTTGATTGCAATTCGGAGTGCGAGACTGACAGGACTTTTTTAAGGGCGTTTTCAAAAGTCGCGTATTCACCCGGCACATTCTTGGCGGAAGGTTTTGGGTGACGCGCCACTAAGAGTACCTCTCGAAAGAGAGGATGGCGTGGTGCGCCCTAAAAGTCAAGAAACTGATTTGTCTGCTTATACCGCTTCGTACCGCCTACTTGAAGAAGCGCGTGAATCGTGGAATTACTTTGTTAGTCACAAAATCGTATATCTCCTCAATTCCGTCAAAGTCGCACTCAACGCCGAGAAAGGCATCGCCAAAGACTACCTCGAAGGGCACGCGTGGATTGAGTGTCATGTAACGTTTCAGTTGGGGCTTAAGGGCAAGGGGAATGTGCATTACGTGGTTTTGATCGAGTCGTGCGGCCCCCACAATGTTCTCCGGAAATTGAAAGCCAGCAACCGAACCATGCACAGGAATTCTCATATGCTTGTCGATGTTGCAGATTTTATTGAGACGCCACAGAAGATTACTCTCCAAGGCATACGGTCTGTGATACGGCTGAAGCGATTCGATAATCTTGACCGCTGCTGGGGGCACACCAACAGTCCGCCTTTGAAGTTTTTTCGGGTCGGCATGGTCCCAGATGGGGAAGTCAGTATCCTTGGGATACGGCAAGCTGAGCTTCGCAAGGCACCATACGAGCTGATCCAGCGCAGAGCGAAGATTGTAAAAAAGATCGCCCATGATAAGAGAGATTCTGTCGGGGGTGTCGCTGAGTTCGACGAGAACTGCGCATCGCTGATTTTTTCTATCATCCTCGAAGATCAACTTACACGGTGCCGATTCCAGGAAAATCTTCAATTCTTTCCGCAAAGCTTCAAGATGTTCTTTCGCCCAAGAGGTCTTAAGATATGGATCTGACAGAGTAATGCCGTTCATGCGGCGAATAATAGCAGAGGGTAGTTTGGTTAGCCAAGTATATTGTTACCTTCGCATGTGTTCATTCTAAGGTAGTTGCCTTGTGGCCACACCGCCCCACCCTACCCCTCTTTTTTCTCGTGAGTTTCATCGCAGACGGAGACGGGTGAAAAGAGAGCCAAGGCGACTTGCCGCCAATTCGAAATTGCGCTAAGAGTTCGGGTTCGCAAAATTCGAGCATGTTCTATTTTACCCTACGCGTAAAGGGCAGCTCTCAGAGAGATCCATCCGCTCCAACGGCGATTGCGTTTCTAGGGCACGGTGATGGAGACGGTGGCGAGATTGACAGTAGCGCCGCCGGACTGGGCTTGCACGGTGAACTGAGTCGTAACGGGGTTGCTGCCTCCGCCGGTTCCGCCGCCACTTGTTCCTCCGCTCCCACCGCTAGTCCCAGAAGCACCGCCACTGCCGCTTGTCGAGCCTCCGCAGGAAACCAGCCCTATGGCGAGCACAAGCACAAGCGCTAGAACTGGGAGCCCGCGAGTGAAAAACGCAAGGGTCACATCCTTGCGGCGGTAAACTGCCAAGATCGGGATCATCAGGAAAAACAGCGCTGCCAGAACCACACGACCCGCTGATATGGGCCACAAATCCGGGGGCCCGTTGTGGACGAATGAGGATGAAGGCTTGGCGGTAACCGCGACGGTAAGGGTCGTCGTGACGGGACCGGAAGCCGGAACGGTGACCTGCGAAGGATTGAAGGTGCAGTTGAGTGCGGCTGCAATGCTGGCGCAGCCCAAGCCTACGAGTCCCGAAGCCGCATTGGTGGAAGAGACCGATACGGCGAAATTCGCTGAACTCCCAAGCGCAATGGTTGCGGAGTTGCCAGGCGCCACCGTGGCCGTGATCGTTCCCACAACCAGCGCCGCCGCTTGAGAATGGTTGGTGCTGCCGTTGGCACCGCTAATGGTGAATGAATAGCTTCCTGGTGCCAGCGCGCCCGAGACTAAAACCGTAACGGTTGCCGACCCAGGCGGGGTAACCGATGCAGGGTTCGACGCGCATGTGGCTCCTCCCGGCAAGCCGGCGCACGTCACGCTCACGGAATTGTTGAAGCCGCCGGTGGAACCAATCATGACCGTGTAGTTCGCAGTCTCTCCCTGCAACGATGCCTGGGATGACGCGGAGAGCCGAACCGTGAAATCCAGCGCAGTTGGGCTTGTTACCACGAGCGTGGCCTGAACGGAGTGAATCGTTGTCCCGGCGGTGCCGGTAATGGTGAACGGATAGGTTTGGGCCACCACTGTGCTCGCAATGGTGACCGTCACGGTTCCCGAATTGGCAGGAGTAACCGGGTTCGAGGAGCATGTCGCCCCCGCTGGCAATCCTGAGCAAGTTAGCGTGACTGGCTGGTTAAACCCATTGCTGGCTGTGAAATTCAGCGTGTACGCGGCTGTGGTCCCGGCCGCCGCAGTCTGTGACGAGTTGGCGAGCGTCATTGAGAAGTCGGGAGCCGACGGAGGCATCGCACTGGCTTCGTTCGAGTAGCCGCTTTCGCCAAAGGAATTCACTGCGGTCACGACGTAGTAGTAGGTGGTGCCGCCTGTAAGGCCAGTATCCGTGTGGCTGGTCGTCGCGACGTTATTAGCGATGGGGCTATACAGGCCATCGCTCGTGGCGGAGCGGTAAACGTTGTAACTGTTGGCGCTGGAACTCGCATCCCAGGTCAGAGTTACTTGCCTTCCTCGGGCAACCGCACTGAGTCCTCCCGGCGCAAGTGGCGGCGACGCAGCCCCGCAACTGTTGAACTTGAACGACGCAATACGTGTATTCGGGTGAAAGCTATCTGTAACCACGTATTCGGTCGTGTACCAGAAGGTGCAATCATCGACAGGATCAATGCTCATGCTGCTGTAATCGCCCCAGCGACCCGAGAACAAGGTGATCTGAAGCCAAACCATTAATAACTGTGGTTTCTGCCTCAAGCGTATTGAGCGGGTCCGTGGCTTGGCGACCGGTATAACGAATTCCGGGATAAATGCTTGTAGGGTCGGAAACGCTGTAGCCCGAGGACGATATTCCCGCTCGATCCTGAGCTACCGAGCCCATCCAGCGGTAAGTCGTCGTATCGGGTGCATAAGTGCCTTGCTGATAAACGGTGGGAGTTCCGTTCGGGTCACGAATCTCGTACCAGCGAATTCCAATTTGCGTACTCGAAGAGCTAACTTGCGCGTCGTGAGTTACAACCAAGGACTCGTGATCCCCAAAATTCCGGTAGGCGAGACGGTACATCAGCCAGCCGCAATATGAAACGAGGCCTTGTGCGGTTCCAGGCTGCGGAACTGAGCCCCCGGTGGAGCAATTGTTGAATGGAGCCACGCCTTGGACACTGAACGGTCCAGTGAACGTGGAATTGCTCGGGATCGTGAAATCCGCGTGAAATCGGAAGAGGTCGAGAACACCTGTGTTCAAGCAAGCTGTGAGCGAGCAAGCGATGACGTTGGTCAGAAAGAAACCAGGTTCGTTAGCTGGTGGCGGCGTCGAACCGTCGAGATCAGCAGGAAGAAAAATGACGCCGAGATCGTTCCGCTTGAGCGAGCCTTCGGTTTCGGAAAGCAAATGCCCTGACTCACGGGTTCCCCGGCGAGCATGGCACTACGCGGGAAGGCGCACGCTCCAGCATTGGGATCGTACGAAAGCGACACGTAGTAAGCGTCGGGCCAAACTCCGAACTTCTGATAATCGGCGTAAGTGTCTCCCAGATCGAAGGAGTAGAGGTAGTACCGGCCAGTGGCATCGGAGGTTTGGGAGACCGCGACGCAGAGGAGTTGGTCGGGGTTATTCAGATCATTCGCTTCGCTGATCAACCAGCGGCCGGCGAGTTTGTCATAGACCACGATCGGATCGAAGCCCGAATTAGTAGCGCATGGGCCGCCCAGCGCGGCGAAGATTGTGGGAACCTCGGCGGAGTAGATCTTTGCGCCAGTCAATTTGGAGAAAACTGTGAACGGGCCGTTTTCGATCTGCACCACCTGAGTCGCGCCAACCGAGAGATTGGTGTCGGGCACGCTTGCCTCTGCGATCATGCTGTCGAAGTTCAAGCCCATTGTTGTATTTAAGCTTATGGCCACGTCGGCGCTCGGCTGAACTACAGTGTCGTTACCCAATGCGGACGGCGCCGAGCTGGAACCAACGAGCACACGAGGACGGGGAATAGACTGCTGGGTTGGACTAGGGGTCTGCGGTGTAACATCTCGAAGCGGCGGCGAAACGGCATGACCGGTTTGGGGAACTAGTGTCATCCCCGGCTGTTGAGCACTCAGCAATAGAGGCGAAGCAGCGAGAATAAGCACGCTTAGAACGGCACGTTTCCCGGGCCAACGCATATTTGAGCAGCTTCTTTCCACGAAGAAAATTAGGAGCCTGACCCGGATCGCCCGGCCAGGCGCACAGACGTGCCGCGACACCAAAGAGATCGAGCGCTGCGACGGTAGTCGGAGGGACGTTGCGATCCGGAATACATGAAACCCCCGGATAGCTCGGCTGGATTACGTAGGCCAAGCTAAGAGCAGATCCCTCGCTAAGGCTCGGGATGACAACGCTGATCGAGCTGCGGCCGTGGGTGCATGACGGCGAGATTCTTCGCTGCGCTCAGAATGTCATGCGCGTTGGGCTCCAGACCCACACGCAGAATCGGCGTGTGGGGCACCCACCTACAAGCGGAGAGCAGATCCCTCGCTGAGGCTCGGGATGACAACAACATTAAAGGCAAAGAATGAGAGATTCTTCGCGGCGCTCCGAATGACAGCCACTTCCCTCCGCGAGCAGCCGGCGGATTGCTCGGAATGAAAGCGAGGACCCATGTCTTGAAGACGAATTGACACCTCGGGCGGGGCGGAGCAGACTTGGGCGGCCAAAAGGCTTGGGAGGACGAAAATGAAACTTCGCAACGGCAAATGCAGTTGGGGATCGCTCGGATGGCGGCTCGGCTCAAGATTCGGATTGGCATTGGGACTGGCGGCAGCGGGAGTCATCGTGCCGGGTGGCGTGGCGCGCGCGCAGAACGTGCCGGCGCAGTTCATCGTGACGGGCAAGGCCGCCGAAAAGATTCAGGATTTCTCGACGATCAATGTGGCCACGGCGCAGCGGATTGCGGAGTCGTGCGAAAAAGCCGCGATAGCGCAGGGCGTACAGGTCAGCGTCATCGTGCTCGATAAAGACGGCAACCATGTTTATTTCGATCGCATGGATGGCCAGGGCTATCTGAACGTCATCACGCCCGAGATGAAGGCGCGGACGGCGCTGATCCTCCGCGCACCCAGCAAGACGGCTATGAACCGGGCGCTCCAGGATCCGCCGTCGGAACTTCAACTGATCCAGCTCGGCGAGTTTGCCAATTCGGGCGGACTGCCCATCGTGGTGAATAACCAATTCATCGGCGTGGTCGGCGTGGGCGGCTCGACGCCACATCCGCCGGAGTGGAGCGACGAGATTTGCGGCCAGAAAGCGCTGACGGAAGTGTTTGGGGCATCGGTGCCGCCGCTGCTGGCAGATGTGCAGCCGCGCGAGAATCCCACTCCGGGCAATGCGCCGGTTCCGAAGTTCGCCACGGCCACGACACCCAAGACGACGCTGCCCGCGGATTACGTCATCACGGGCAAGGCTGCGAGCACCGTTTTCGACGGGAATCAGATTTCGCTCGCGGCGGCGAAGAAGATCGCCAGTGTCTGCCGGGACTGGGCGGCATCGAAGGGCGGCACGGCTTCCATCTACGTGCTCGATAATGCCGGCGAATTCGTGCACATGGAGCGGATGGATGGCCAGGTGTACAACAACATCCGCACCGCCATGCTGAAGGCGCAAACGTCGCTGAAGACACGCGCGCCCACCTCGATTGTAGGCGCGCAGCTCAAGAATAATCCCGCCGGGACTCCGCGGCAGGTGGGCTCCTTTAATTTGTTCACGAATGCAGGCGGCATCCCGATCGTTGTGGACGGGCAGATGATCGGCTCGCTCGGCGTCGGTGGCGGCGCGGGCGGCGGCGATGAGAATTGCGCCATCGAAGGGCTGAAAGCGACCTTTGGCGAGCATGTCACGTTGCCGGTGTATCCAGCCGCGGCGGGAACAGGCGGCCGGGGCTAAGCGCAAGGCGCAGACAAGAGCAGAATCCCCAGGGCCCCGCAAGCCACGCGGGCGCCCTGGGATTCAAGCGAAAAACAGATCTCCCGCAAAAGCTCGGAATGACAACATTGACGGTGCGGCTTGACACATGAGGTAGTGTGCGAGTAGGTTCGCGGCGCTGTGGACCTGGACCTCTCCCTTCCGTGGCTCGCGCTGCGATTGACTCCGGGGCTGGGCGCGCGCCTGGCCGGCAAGCTGCTGCGACAATTCGGCGGACCTGAAGAGATCTTCCGCGCGTCGCTGACCGAACTGGAAGGCTGCCAGTTGCCGGCGGCGGTAGCGCAAGCGATCTTTTCCCGCGCCGCTTTTCGCGACGCCGAGAAGGAACTGGCGGAAGTTCGCAAGGCGGGATGCCGCCTGATCAACTGGAACGAGACGGAGTATCCCAGGCTCCTACAGGAAATCTACGATCCGCCCCCATTGCTGTATGTCCGCGGGGATGTGCAAGTTCTGAACCGTCACGCGATCTCTATCGTGGGGACGCGACGCCCGACGCCTTACGGGAATCAAATAGCAGAGAGGCTGGCGCGCGACCTGGCCGAACGGGGCCTGATCATCGTCAGCGGCCTGGCGCGAGGCATCGACAGTTCAGCGCACCGCGGGGCGTGCGGGGCATCACGGGGAGGCACCGTCGGAGTCCTGGGCACCGGAATCGACGTCATATATCCGAAGGAGAACCGGAAATTGTTCGAGGAGGTCGAGAAGCGCGGGGCGATCATCACGGAATTTCCCATGGGCGCTTATCCCGCTCCCGAGAATTTCCCGGTGCGCAATCGCATCGTGGCCGGCATGGCGCTGGGCGTGATCGTGGCGCAGGGGGCGCAATACTCCGGGTCGCTGATCACTTCGCGACTGGGCATGGAATTTGGCCGGGAGGTCTACGGCGTGCCGGGCAATATCACCGAGCCGGTGAGCTTTGCTCCCAATCAACTGATCAAGCAGGGCGCGAAGCTGGTGGCCGGCTGGGAGGACGTGGTGGAGGAGTTGCCCACGGAGATTCGCGCGGAGCTTTTTCCAGTGGAAGCAACCACGCGGGAAGAACGCGCGTCACTCTTTGAGCAGAACCTCTCGCCCACCGAGAAGCTGCTTTTCGCCATGATTCGCATCGAAGAACCGATCCACGTGGACGCGCTGGTGGAATCGACGGGACTGAGCTCCTCGGAGACTTTGGCGGCGCTTTGCGAGATGGAGATGCGGGGAATCATCCGGCAAATGCCGGGGAAGCAATTTGTGCGAGTTTTGCTTTAGGTAGCGGAAGGGATACATAATCGCCCGTAAGAGGGCGTTTCGGTTTACAAACAAGCATATGGCGCGTTCACTGGTTATTGTCGAATCGCCCGCAAAGGCGAAAACGATCAACAAGTACCTCGGCCGTAACTACACGGTCAAGGCTTCGTACGGCCATATCATGGACCTGCCCAAGAAAGAGCTGGGCATCAATATCAAGCGCGGCTTTGAGCCCACCTACGAGGTCAGCCCCAACAAAACGGAAGTGGTTGCGGCCCTGCAAAAAGCGGCGGAGAAGTCCGACGCCATCTACCTGGCTGCCGACCCGGACCGCGAGGGCGAAGCCATCTGCGCGCATCTGGCGGAGGTGCTGCAGCCGACCATGGCCGCCAAGAACGGCAAGAACGGTTCAAGCGGGGCCAGCAAAAAGAAGAAGAGGAAGCCGACCAAAAACCAAGAAGAGGCCGAACGGCGCAAGAATCATATCTTCCGCGTGATGTTCAACGAGATCACGCCGAAGGCTATTCGCGCGGCCTTTGAGCATCCCGGCGAGATCAACAGCAATCTGGTGGACGCGCAGCAGGCCCGCCGCGTGCTCGATCGCCTGGTAGGTTACAAAATTTCGCCGCTCTTGTGGGACAAGGTCCGCCGAGGGCTTTCCGCAGGCCGGGTGCAAACCGTGGCGCTGCGGCTGATCGTGGATCGCGAACGCGAAATCCGCGCGTTCACGCCGGTCGAATACTGGACCCTGCACGCCCAACTGGCCGCCGCCGAGCCACCCTCGTTCGAAGCCAAGCTGGCCAAGCACAACGGTGAAGATATCGAAATCCACACGCAGGCGGAAGCCGATGCCGTGATTGCAGCGGTGGAGAAAGCGCGCTGGCAGATTTCGGAAGTTACACAGAAGGAAAAGCGGCGTTTCGCTCAGGCACCCTTCACCACCTCCAAGCTGCAACAGGCCGCTTACAATCGCCTGCGCTACACCGCCAAGCGCACCATGGCGCTCGCGCAGCGACTCTATGAAGGCGTGGAGCTGGGCGAAGAGGGCTCGGTGGCACTGATCACCTACATGCGTACCGATTCGGTGCGCGTCTCCAGCGAGGCTCTCGAGCAGGTGCGGGAGCTGATCGGCGCGAAATTCGGCGCGAACTATCTGCCGGAGAAACCCAATTTCTACAAATCGAAGAAAGAGGCGCAGGAGGCTCACGAAGCCGTGCGTCCCACGGACGTGTCGCGGAATCCCGCAGACGTCAAACCTTTTCTGAGCGACGACCTTTTCAAGCTGTATCAGCTGATCTGGCAGCGGTTCGTATCGTCGCAGATGGTTCCGGCTGTCTTCGACCAGACCAGCATCGACATCGCCGCCGGCGATTACACATTCCGCGCCAGCGGTTCGGTAATGAAGTTCGAGGGCTACCTGGCCGCTTATCAGATCTCGGCGGAACGCGAAGACGACGAAGCCGCTGAAAGCGATGAAGGCCGCAGGCTGCCCGCGGTGACCGAGGGCGAGATCCTGAAGCTCGAAACGCTGCGCCCCGACCAGCATTTCACGGAGCCGCCGCCACGCTATTCAGAAGCGACGCTGGTGAAGGAACTCGAAGACAAAGGGATCGGGCGGCCCTCTACGTACGCGTCCATCATTTCGACGATTGTGGAGCGCGAGTACGTGAATAAGGATCAGGGGCGCTTCACGCCAACCATGCTTGGCGAAAAGGTGAGCGAGCTGCTGGTGAAGAGTTTCGAAGATATCTTCGACCTGAGCTTCACGGCGCGCATGGAAGAGGAGCTGGACCAAATTGAAGAGGGCACCCTGCGCTGGAAAGACTCGGTGAAGGAGTTCTATTCGCGCTTCGAGCAGGATCTGGAACAGGCCAAGGGCGACATGGAGTCCTACAAGGCTGGAATTCCCACCGGCAAGAAGTGCGAAAAGTGCGGCGAGGGAGAGTTGCTCGAGCGCATCAGCCGCCTGGGCTTCTTTCTAGGCTGCTCGCGCTATCCGGATTGCGACTTCATCGAAGATTTATCGCCCGAGACAGGAACCGAAGAGGGCGAAGCGGAGACTCCCACCTGCGACAATTGCGGCCGCGAGATGGTGGTGAAGCGCGGGCGCTGGGGGAACTTCCTGGCTTGCTCGGGTTATCCCGATTGCAAGACGACGCGCAGGTTGATTACCGGGACGCGACGCGCGCGCCAGCCCGACGAACTGCTCAACGAGAATTGCCCGGACTGCGGCTCTCAACTGGTGCGCAAGCATGGTCGTTACGGCGAGTTCACCGGGTGCACGGGATATCCGAAGTGCAAATTCATTCGCGCCAAGACACTGGGGATCAACTGCCCCAAATGCGGGACAGGCGAACTGCTGGAACGGATGGCCAAGAAAGGCCGGCGCAGGGTCTTTTACGGCTGCAATCGGTATCCCGAGTGCGATTTCACCACACCTTACAAGCCCATCGCCGAGCCTTGCCCGAAGTGCGGCGCTCCCTTTATCGTCGAGAAGGCCTCCAAGATCGGCGTCGTGCGAACCTGCCTGAAGGAAGGCTGCGATTGGGAAGTGCTCGCGCCCGAACCCCAGGCGCCGGAAGCCACGCCAGAAGAGGCCATCGTATCCAGCAAGCCTTAAACGCGCAGACGGCGCTACGAGTTAAGCTTTGCGTCGAGTAGAGCCATGAAAGCGGCCGTCGAAAAATTCCTGCTCTACCTGCGGTCGGTTCGCAATGCCTCCCCGAACACTCTGCGGAGCTACGAGATCGACCTGCGGCAGTTCCAAAGCTATATCTCCCCTCCTGATACTCCCCCGATAAGTCTGAAGGATATCGATCACCGGCTGATCCGCGAATACCTGGGCCATCTGCACGATCACGAACTGCAAAAAAGTTCCATGGCCCGGAAGCTCGCCGCGCTACGCTCGTTTCTGAAATTTTGCGCCCGCGAAGGCCTGGTACGTGAAAACGCGGCACGCCTGGTGGCCACACCGAAGCTGCCCAAACGCATACCCTCGATCCTGAGCGCCGAGGAGATGAACGATTTTCTCGACCGTCTGGCCACAGTCGAAACTGCGCGTCCGAAACGCCGCGGGTCGCGCGGCCCGGAAGCGGCGCAGGAGTCGAGTAAGCTGCTGCTGCAACGCGACCGAGCCATTCTGGAGCTACTCTATGCCTCGGGACTGCGCGTGAGCGAACTCACGGGCCTGAACATCGATGACATCAATCGCAAGGAGCTGATGTTGAGGGTGATCGGCAAGGGCAATAAAGAGCGCATCATTCCGTATGGCTCTAAAGCCGAGGAATCGCTACAGCGATACTGGCCGATTCGCGCCAAATTATTGGCGCATTTTGGCAGCGGGGCCGACGCGCGCGCGGTGTTTCTGAATCATCTCGGGCGCCGCGTGAGCAGCCGCTCGGTGGCACGGATCGTAAAGAAATACGTGCGCCTGATGAACGTCAACTGGGACCTCCATCCGCATTCGTTGCGGCATGCCTTTGCCACGCACCTGCTTGCGGACGGCGCCGACCTGCGCGCCATCCAGGAACTGCTTGGGCATAGCTCGCTTTCCACGACACAGCGTTATACCCACGCCTCCATCCGCCAACTGATGGAGGTCTACGACAAGGCGCACCCTCGGGCCTGATGCTTTCAGGCAGGGAAGCTGTCGGATCTCTGCGCGGCGACCCTTAACACGGATTTAACACGCGGCGGTCTTACATCTTGCAGCCTGCGTACCGGTTGCGCTATTCTCCGTGCCGCCGTGGGGGACAAACAAACTTGAGGACCATTTTGCATTACTTATTTCCGCGGGGCGTTGCCGCGCGACGCGCCATTCTGGTTACCGCCCTCTTTCTGACTGCGGCGCCGGCAATCGCCTGGGCGCAGACCGACGAGATCCAGGTTTATGACGCGGCCATTGCGGAACCGGGCGTCTTCAATATTATGTGGCATCAAAACTTTACGCCCAGTGGCCTGAAAGACCCGGCATTCCCCGGCGCAATCATCTCCGATCGCTCATACAACGGCGTTGCCGAATGGGCCTACGGCGTGACTCCCTGGTTCGAACAGGGCCTCTATCTGCCGGTTTACAGTGTCTCCAAGGGCCGGGGCTCAACGCTGGACGGATTCAAGCTGCGGGAACTATTTGTGCGGCCGAACGCGGACATGCACAAGTTTTTCTACGGCATAAATTTCGAGTTCAGCTATAACGCAAGGTACTGGGAATCGAGGCGCTTTACATCCGAGATGCGGCCGATCATCGGGCTGCACCTACGTCAGTGGGACCTGATCGTAAATCCAATTTTCGATACGCAGTGGAACGGCATCGATAATCTCGAATTCGTGCCGGCGGAGCGAGTAGCCTACAATTTCAACTCGAAATGGGCGGCGGCGATTGAAGAATACTCGGGGTACGGACCTGTGCAAAAATTCGACCCGCTAACCGACCAGTATCACGCGTTATGGGCGGTCTTCGATCACACCAGCAAGACTGTGAACATCGAAGCCGGCGTGGGCTTTGGGTTGACATCCGGGACGGATAAAGTGACGTTGAAGCTGATGCTGTCGCGCGACCTCAATCACCCTCACGAGAAGACGGACCAGGCAGGAAATCCCAAATAATTAAAGCAGCGTGATTCAGGACCGACGGCTTGCGGCGCCGGATACTCCGTTTGTCTCTGCTACCCTTGTGCACCGTGTGTAAAGCCTGAAATCGCGAAACGCTGCCCTTGGCGCGCCCAGCCATTCGGCGCCAGGATGTAGCGCGAGCGACGGACTGCGCGATTTTCACTCAAGCGTGAACGCAAAGCGAAACAGGAGGTTCCCGCATGGCTACTACCGGGCTCATCGAATACGCAAACGCCAGCGCGGAGGTACGCGCCATCTACGATGACATCATGGCCACCCGCAAGACCGACTGGATCAACAATTTCTGGAAGGCGCTGGCGCGCGACCCGGTTGCCTTGAAGCGCACGTGGGAATCAATCAAGCAGATCATGGCGCCAGGCGCGCTGGATCCCCTGACCAAGGAGATGATCTACGTCGCCGTGAGCGTCACGAATCAGTGCGGCTATTGCATCGCGTCGCACACGGCCGCGGCGCGGAGGAGAGGCATGTCGGAGGCCATGTTTGCCGAATTAATGGCCGTGGTCGGGATGGCCAATGAAACCAATCGCCTGGCGGCCGGCTACCAAGTCGAAATCGACGAACAATTCAAGTAGCTTCCACGCGATATTTCCGCAGTCCGTTCGCCGGCAGTAACAAGCTTCGTTTGTCTTTGACAACGGGATTCCGTTGTGTTGGAATCCGCGCCAGCAAGGGGTCCTTTCTCAAACCAGAACGAATAAGTCTCGGAGGCGCAATGCGCAAGACACTTGGCCGTGTGTGCGTGTACTCGTGTGTCGCCATCCTCGGCGTAATGGCGTTGATTACGCTGTCCGCAATCCACCTGCAAGCCCAGACCGTGACGGGAACGATCCTTGGCAACGTCCTGGATTCTTCCGGCGCAGCCGTGCCCAGCGCGAATATCACCATCACGAATCAGGATACGGGCGTGGCTCGTGCCGCCGTGAGCACGGCGGATGGCGTCTACAACGTGCCTTCGCTTCTGCCGGGAAAGTATGCCGTGGAGGCCAGGGCGCAGGGATTCAGTCCCGTTCAGGTGAAAGACGTCGAGGTAGCGGTCGGTTCAAACACGCGGGTGGACGTGAAGCTGCAAGTCGGCCAGGTAACTCAGCAGGTGACGGTTACCGAGGCCATCCCCATGGTGGAGACGACAAGCTCCGAAGTCTCGCAAGTCATGACCGAGGAGATCATCAAAGAGATGCCCCTGAATGCCCGCGATGTGCAGCAGCTGGCCGTGATTCAGCCAGGAGTGCAATGGATGAACAGCGACTACGGCGGACGCGCCATGACCGTGATCGGCGACCGGCCCAGCAATAACCGCTTTCTACAAGAAGGCGTGGATATGACGACGACCTACAAGACGTCGCCGGTCAGCCTGGCGAGCGGGGTGATGCTGGGGGCCGAGGCCGTGAAGGAGTTCAAAGTACTGACTACGGACTTCACCGCCGAGTACGGCGAGCAGTCGGGAGGCACGGTCAACATTCTCTTCAAGTCGGGGACCAACCAGCTGCACGGCAGCGCCTACGAGTATTACCGCAATGCGGTGTTCGACGCGCGCAATGTCTTCGATCAAACGAGCGCGCCTCCCCCGTTTCACCGCAATCAGTTCGGCGCTTCGCTGGGCGGCCCGATCAAGAAAGACAATACTTTTTTCTTCGTCAATTACGAGGGTTTCCGCTCCAGCCAGTCGCTTTCGGATGTCGCCACGGTGCCCGATGCGGCCTCGCGGGCTTCGGCGACGCCGGCGATCGCGAGCATATTTTTCAAAGAGCCCAATCCGCTCTATCCGGATTGCAACGGTCCCGCAGTCGGCGGGGGCTTGTGCCAATACTTCAGCAGTCCAGTTCAGAGCGTCGTGGAGAATTACGGGCTAACAAAGATCGATCACACCTTCGGATCGAAGAACACACTCTCATCGACCTACAATATCGATAAATCCTGGGAATTTACGCCCTCGCAGATTGGCGTCACAGCCGACGATCGGCTCACGGGCCGGCAAACTTTTACTTTGCAGGACACGCAAATCATTTCGGCAAACGTCGTGAATACCGCGAGGTTTGGCGTGAATCGGACCTGGTACAACGACGAAAAAGATATTCTGAGTGCGAATAACGTGCCCGGCACCGACCGGGTCAGTCCCGGCCTTCTGCCTGTGCGGCTGTTGGTACCCTGCGCCAACTACTGCAGTGCGGGCGACAGCAACTTCCCCTCGGGCATCGCCACGCCGCTGCCTGTGATCTCGGTTTCCGGGGGAATGACGCAGTTCGCGGGGTCGGCCACAGCTTTCAATTTCGCTCCGCGCTGGATCGGCTACACCTCAGGCATGCTGAGCGACGACATCAATTACCTGCACGATAAACACGCCCTGCAGATCGGGGTTCAGGGGAAACGCTGGTACGACAATCTGGCGCAATACAGGGGCAATCCGCTGGGCGCTTATACATTTCAAAATGTAACGCAATTTCTGCAGGGGCAACCCGCACAGACCTTTGGCGTGGATCTCCAGCCCGCGCCAAACGGCCAGAACAGTTACGGCCGCAGCTGGACGATGTACCTGCTGGGCGCCTACGCGCAAGACACCTATAAGCTCAAGACGAACCTGACGTTGAGCTATGGATTGCGCTGGGAGTATGTCTCGCCACCCAGCGAAAAATACGGGAGGCTGGCCAGCGCGTACAATCCCACCCCCGAAACCGCCGTAACGCCGGTTCTCGGCAGGTATTACTACACGACCAAGGATAATTTCGCCCCGCGCCTCGGCTTCAACTGGGATCCTTTCAAGAAAGGCACGACGAGTATCCGCGGCGGGGGCGGCGTCTTCTACAACGAAATCGAAGACAATACCTTTTTCACCGCCGGCACCGCTGAGTTCCCGTTTGTAACCGCAGTAAGCCTATCCGGGTTGATGCCGATCCCGTTCAGCCAGACGATTCTCAATACCGCCGTCAACAACGGCATCGCCAAGCAAACTTTCACGGGTTTCGAACTGCATCCCAGGACGCCGACGAAGTACGACTATAACCTGACCATTCAGCAGCAGCTGCCCAACCACATGACCGTCATGATCGCCTACGTGGGAGCGCAACAGCGCCATCAGGGCAGAACCATAAACCTGCAGGAATACTACCCGACGACGGTGGAAACACCCGGGCAGCTTCCCATGGTCAATGGGGTGCCCATCTCAGGATCGGTAGTGAATCCCAACTGCACTACGCCAGGCGAGGTCACCTGCTTCTATTGGGCCGGTACCGGCGTTTCGAATGCCAATGTGCTGGGCAATATCGCCAGCGCGACGAATACTTCAAGCGCCTACGCCGCACTCTGCGGTCCGCCGCTCCCGATCGGAACGCCGGCATCTCAAGGGCGGACCAACTGTTTCGTGAATCCCAATTTTGGAAACTCCGTCAGCGGCGTTTTCTTTGACGCGAACAGCAATTACAACTCCCTGCAAACCGCGCTGGAGCGGCGCGTCTCGCCCGGACTCTTCGTCCGTTTCAATTACACATTCTCGAGGTGCATGGAAGATGTGGCCGACGATCTGGCCGGCAGCGAATCGAATGGCGGAGGCGCATCTTCGACACCCATCCGCAGCCACCAATTCAGCCACAGCCGTTGCGCATTCTCAGGCACGAACTCCGCGAATCTGACGCTCAACTACGACACTCCGTTCGGAAAGATGGTGAATTCGAGGGTCGCCAAGGCGATCGTCGGCGGCTGGCAGCTGAATACGCTTACCACGGTAAATTCGGGTATTCCCTTCGAATTCCGAGATGGCGTCAACGTCGCGCGGGCCGCGCCATCCGGAAACGGCAACGATCATCCGGATCTGGTTCCCGGGTGCAGCGCGCAAAGCGCAATCAACAAGCACAATCCGACCAACTACGTGAACACGGCCTGCTTCACGCCGGCAGCGCCCGGTTATTTGGGCAACGTGGGACCACTCATCCTAACCTCGCCGAGCACGGCGACGACGGACATAAGCCTGAGCCGAAACTTCCCGATCAAACGCGAAGGCCGGACCCTGCAACTGCGCGCGGATATGTTCAATTCCTTCAATCGAACGAATTTTGGCATTCCGGGCACTTCGACGGCATTTGTGAATACCGGCACCAGCACGGCCCCGAAGTTCACGGCCAACAGCACGGCGGGGCAAATCACGAGCATCATTGGAAGTTCGCGCCAGTTCCAGATCAGTGCAAGATTTGCGTTCTGAGCCGGGCGCATTGGTTAGCGCGCCTGCGAATCAGCGAATCTGAAAACAATACCCGTGCTGAGGCGGAAATTACTCTCCCAATGGCTGGCTAACCGCGCGGGGATGTAATCGGCTTGCACGAGACGAATGGCGAAGCGGCGCTTCCAATTTAGGTCCACTCCGCCTCCGAAGCCGAGCGCGAGATTCATGCGATTGTCACGATGCGGGGTGCATCCTCCAAAATAGCCGCATCCGCCCAAGTGCGTATTCGTGAGACCCGCCAGCGTGTGGGCGAAGGCGTCCACCCTGGGCCGACGGAGGACGAATTGCGGCCCAAACAGTAGCTGGGTGTTGCCAATTCCCTCCGAGAAGACGGACGGCCCCCGCTGCCAGCCAAGGTCAAACAGAAACAGGCGAAGGTAGCTCTTTGGATTGATGCTGAGAGCCATGTCAAATCCATAGTAGTTGTGCCCGGTGGGGAGCGAACGCAGGCGTCTGCGGGCCCAGGCTGAAGTTGGAATAGGAGAAGCCAGTAAACAGCTCCGCACGCGGAAATTGTTGGGCACACGCGGGAAGGGCGGACGCGCCGGCGAGCAGGATCGCGAACCAGAAAGCGCCGCGTAATTTCTTATGTAGTTTCATGTTTGATATTTGCCTTTCACATCCGGCGGACGGCCTTTAAAACTTGAGCAGAATGCCGGTACCGATGCGGAAATGGCTTTCCCATTTGCCGTCCAATCGGGTGGGGATGTAATCGGCCTGAAAGAGCCGGAGGGCGAAATGCCTTTTCCAATTGCGGTCGATCCCGCCGCCGGCGCCGAAGGCTAGATTGGTACGGTGAGCCAAATCGACGTCGTCCGGGTAGGAGATCGTCAGGGGCGCACCATAAATCTGAATCGTTTGCGTGTAAGTGCCTACTCGCTCATTGAGGCTGGTGCGTGTGAGACCGATCAGCGTATGTGCGAAGATGCCGAACCTCTGAGTGCGCGAAGTGAATTCCGGACCGACGAGAAACTGCGTGGCATCAAGTTTCATGTGAGTCTCGTAGCCGAAGGGACCAGGAATCGTGCTGTCGCCCGATTCTTCCGAAAAATTGAACAGCAGCCCGATGTGTTTACGCAGGTTGACCTTCGTGTCGAATTGCCCGCCGCTGTAGTTTCGTCCCGCAGGAGAAAAGACGCCGGCCTGCGAGCCGAGATTCACGTTGGCGTAAGAGAAGCCAGCGAAGACTTCGACTACAGGGAACTGCCGCGCGGGGCGCTCCTGACCATTCGCAGGGAAAGCTGCGAGCGCGGCAAAGAGCGCGAATATTGTGGCCCGTCCTGCTATTCGCTTTAGCATCGATTTTCTCCTTTCCTTGTGCGGGTGCCGATCGTTACTTCAGTTTGTAGAGTTCCTCGAGGAGCCGCTGCTCGAAGCTATTCACCGCCTCGCGCCGCTGCGTATTGCCGCCTTCGTAGGGGCTCAACGCCAGGTTCCCCCGGACCTTTATGTGCACCGTCGCTGCTTCTTTCTCGCCATCGGTGACCACGAGGCGGGTGTCGACGGTGCTGCGGCCGGCGCCAAAGCCGACGATAAAGCGCTCCGCGGTGCTGCCGGAGGTGAATTCGTCCAAAACGAGGTGAGCCTTGACCGGCGAATCGCCGATTTCGAAACCCGCGGACTGCAGGGCGCGCTTCAAGTCGTCTCGCAGCATGTCCGCGGCATAGTCTCCTTTGACTTTCGCTGGATTGCTGACCACGGTGGATTCGAGCTGAACGACCTTGACCTCGTGGAGCGGATGGCTGGCGACCTTGGCCTGCTTTTCGGCAGGCGCCGGGAGGGCGATTGCGAGAGCGATCAGAAAAAATCCAAGCCGGGATAGGGTCATTGGCGTTTCTCCTTTTCGTAGTTGCGAGCGCTATTTCGAAAGGCGGGCTGAGCGAAGAGAACTCATTTGACCCGCCTAACGAACGGGGGTACAGTGCCGCAAACTTCCGGGCACGGCCACATCGGGCGTGACAGTCTTTGAAACTGTCACAAGGCGGTTCAAGCAACTTCCAGCACGTGAGCATGGAGATTCGGCTCAGTCGAGACAGTGACGTTCCGCTACGCCGGCAACTGGCGGAGCAGATCGTTTTTTTGATCGGAGTGGGTCACCTCCGGCCAGGGCAGAGCTTGCCCAGCGTGCGCGAACTCGCTCGCCGCCTGAAGATTCACCACAACACGGTAAGCGAGGCTTATCAGGCGTTAGTGCGCCGGACATGGCTGGTAAGGCAGCGAGGCAGCCGCCTGGTGGTGGGATCGCGCGAAGTGCGCCGCATGTCTGCCGCGAGCGACGGGCTTGACGAAGTCATCAACGCGGCGATGCGCCGCGCGCGCGAGGAAGGTTACACGCTGCAGGAATTGCGCGAGCGGGTGAAAAAGCGCCTGCTGGCGCAGCGACCGGATCATATTCTGGTCATCGATCGGGAGCCGGGCTTTCGCGAGATCATGCGTCAGGAGATTCGGGAGGCATTGGGCTGGCCGGTGCAAACCTGCTCGCAGGAGGATTTGGCGACACTACCTGGATTAGCCGACCACGCGCAGGTTGCGGCGCCCGAATACAACATCGACGATGTAGAGCCGCTGGTGCCCAAGGACCGGCCTCCCGTCTGGCTCACATTTTCCAATGCGGACAAGCTTCTCGAGGCGATCCACAGCTTGCGTGAGCCATCCGTGATTGCCATGGTCTCCGTCAGCGAGGCATTGCTGCGGACGGCGCACGGACTGCTGGCTCCGGCGGTGGGGCGGCGTCACAGCTACCAGGAGTTTCTGATATCGCGCAAGGGCAAGATCGACTTGCGCGCCGTCGATGTGGCGCTGTGCGATTCACTGGCCATGCCTGTGGTGGCAGGGACACGAAAAGTTCACTACAAGCTCCTGCAGCCACAATGCCTCGAATACCTTGCGACAGCGGTCGGACCGCTGCCCGGCCCATGAGAACTTCAGGGATCACCTCGCTTATTGGCGCGTTGACGGGGGGACGGGAGGCCCGTATAATGCTGGTTTCCCATTGGCAACTGGAGGGTTGATGTACGCCGTGATCCGCAGTGGAGGCAAGCAGTACCGTGTCGCACCGGGCGAAACCGTGAAGGTGGAAACCTTGCCCGGGAAAGTGGGCGGGAAGATTATTTTCGGCGAAGTGGTGGCCGTAAGTACCGACGATGCAAGGCTGCTGACGGGCAAAGACGCCGCAGGCACGAAGATCACCGGCAAGATCGTCGCCCAGGGACGGCACCGGAAGTTGACGGTGCTGAAGTACAAGACGGGCGGGCAGTACAAGATTCAACGCGGGCACCGGCAGAACTACACCGCCGTCGAGGTCAGCGAAATCGCCCTATAAGGCGATTTCCAGGAAAAGCGGGATTCCTCGGGCGAGTGATACCGGCCCTCGGAATGACACTCCTTTAAGCGAAAAAAGCCAAGTGATTTGGTACGCGCCAAGAAATCGGCGCTCACCGGACAGAGTTCGGAGACGGTAACTTCTTATGGCACACAAAAAGGGCGGCGGTTCATCAGTAAACGGCCGTAACTCTCCTGGCCAGAGGCTCGGCGTAAAGCGGTTCTCCGGGCAACTCGTCAATGCCGGGACCATTCTGATCCGCCAACGAGGCACCAAGCACAAGCCCGGCCTAAACGTGGGCCGAGGCAAAGACGACACGCTTTTTGCCCGCGTTACCGGCTTCGTGCGCTTTGAGGACAAAGGGCGCTCCGGCCGCTTTATCAGCGTCCTACCGCCGGAAGGTGCGCCCGCAGAGGCTACTCAGTTGCCCGCGGCCGATACCGCTCTCCGCGGAAGCTCCTGCAGCAGATTGATCGCAGCATTGTCGCGGAGGTCGCGCATGCGTGCGACCTGGCCATGCCTTCCTGCTCAGAGTTAACTCTCTTGAACCGCGCGGCATCCATACATCTACATCGCCTACGTGGGATGAGCATCCTCTGGGTATCCTGGGCGGATGCCCAGTTCAATTCCCTCCCGCGCTGTCGTATGCTTTTCAAGGAATGCACGTCGAAGGGCGAATGGTAACGGGCAAATATGTTTGTAGATGAAGCCAAGATCTACGTCAAAGCGGGTGCGGGCGGCAACGGCTGCATGGCCTTTCGCCGCGAGAAGTTCGTGCCGCGCGGCGGGCCTTCGGGCGGCGACGGCGGCGCGGGCGGCAGCATCATTCTGGAAGCGACCCAGCACGACAATACGTTGCTGCGGTATCGCTTCAATCGCGAATTCCGCGGCGATCGCGGGCGCCACGGCGAAGGGTCAAACCGCACGGGCCATTCGGGCGCCGACACGATCCTGATGGTTCCCGTGGGCACGATGGTCATCGACGAAGAGAGCGGCGAGCGACTGGCCGACCTTACCAAACCGGGACAGCGCCTGACGGTTGCGCAGGGCGGTCGCGGCGGGCGCGGGAATCAGCACTTCGCCAAGCCCTGGCATCAGGCCCCGCGCGAATCCGAGGAGGGCCAACCCGGCGAGGAACACCACCTGAGGCTTGAACTTCGGCTGCTCGCCGACGTGGGCCTCGTGGGATTCCCAAATGCCGGCAAGTCGACGCTGATCTCGCGCATTTCGGCGGCGCGGCCGAAAATTGCCGACTATCCCTTCACCACGCTAGAACCGCATCTGGGTGTTGTGTCCGCCGAGCTTTCGAACCCAAGAGACAGCCAAAAAAGCAGCGCTCCCGGGACCCACGGGAATCTGGGGCGTACGTTTGTGGTGGCCGATCTTCCCGGACTGATCGAAGGCGCGAACCAAGGAGTGGGACTGGGCACGCGATTTCTGCGTCATATCGAGCGCACCCGGCTGATCGCGCATCTGGTGGACACCAGCGACGCATCGGACCGCGACCCGGTGCGCGATTTTGAAATCATCTGCGGCGAGCTGGCGGCTTTCAGCGAATCGCTCGCGGCAAAACCGATGATCGTGGTGGCGACGAAGCTCGATGCCACCACAGATCGTACGCGCCTGGACCGCTTGCGCGACTATTGCGCGGACCACAAGCTCGAATTTCATGCCATCTCCTCGGCCAGCGGCGCGGGCATTCCGGAACTTGTGCGCGGAATGGCCGATGCGCTGGAGCGCCTGGCGCCGCGCGGAACCCGCGCCGGAAGGCGAAGAGAGCGATGCGCCCGGCGCGCCGAGCCCGCCCGATGCAGAAGCTGGGGAATCTCGCGCGGAGGAAATTTGAAAGCGAAGAAGGCCGCCAGACGCAGCGAGAAATCAGCCGCGGGCCGACACATCGCGCTGTTTGGCGGCACCTTTGACCCCATCCATAGCGGTCACATTGCAGTGGCGCGCGCGGCCGAGCGGCGTTTTCATCTGGATCGCGTCTTTTTTATTCCCAGCAGCCGGCCGCCGCATAAATCGATCGCAGAACTTTCGGCTTACGACGCATCGCTTCGCGATGGTCGCGCTGGCTTGTTCGGCATATCCGCGCTTTGTTCCTTCTCTGGCCGAAGCAAGCCTCGATGGCGAGGGCGATCGCTTCTGTTACTCCGTCGATACCGTGCGACGCTTCCGGCAACAATTCAACCAGCCTGGCGACAGGATCTATTTCATCGTCGGCGCCGATTCGTTTCTGCATGTGCAAAGCTGGAAGGATTATGCCGAGTTGCTGGAGTTGTGCGATTTTGTGGTAGCCAATCGGCCGGGATTCCAGACGTCGTCGGATTCGCGAGGTGATTCCCGCGGCACTGCTGGCCGAAAACGGCGGAGCAGGCGTGACGCCGGGCAGTCGAAAGTCCGCCGAGTCGCGCGTCATTCACCTGCGGCATACGGACGTATATTTTCTCGAGACGGTGGCAAGCCACGTGTCAGCGACGGACGTGCGCCAGCGGATCGAGCGCGGACGACACGATTCGCGGCCTTGTGCCGCCCGGCGTGGAGGAATACATTAATAAGCAGGCGCTCTACACGTGACCGCCGCAAACCGTTCGCCCCGAACTGCGCTTCGCAATCGAGGCCGCACAAAACAAGCAAGCCGGCGGGGTGACGCTGCTGGACCTGACCGGATTGGGCGCTTTCACCGAATGTTTCCTGCTGTGCACCGGATACAGCACGCCGCAAGTGCAAGCCATCAGCGATGCCGTCGAAGAAACCCTGAAGGAGCACGGGCTGCGGCCGCTGCATCGCGAAGGGAAGCCCGGCGCGGAATGGCTGCTGCTCGATTACGGCGGTTTCATCGTGCACGTTTTCACCGAACGCCTGCGCCAGTTTTACGACCTCGAGCGCCTCTGGCGCATGGCGCGCCGCATTAATTTCGAAGAGAGCATGCCCGACTCCTCGGCCGCCGGCGGACGATCTTGACGGAATGCTTCTATCTGGGTCGCGCGCGATCCGGCCTCGGAACACGTACTGGAGTTGGCGCGCAAGGTGGCGGAGACCTCCACCACCATTCTCATCACGGGCGAGAGCGGCACGGGCAAAGATCAACTCGCGCGACTGATCCACGAATGGAGCCCCCGGCGCGATGCGCCCTACCTGAAAATTGATTGCGCGAGCCTGCCGCAGGAACTGGTGGAGTCGGAATTATTCGGCCACGAGCGCGGCGCATTCACCGGCGCGGTGGAACGCAAACTGGGGCGGCTGGAGATGGCCGGCGCGGGAACCATCGTGCTCGATGAAGTGGCCGCGCTTTCCATGTCCATTCAGGCCAAGCTTCTGCGGGTGCTCGAAGAGCGGCGCTTCGAGCGGCTCGGCGGCACAGAAACACTCAGCATCGAAGCGCGGCTCATCGCGCTCACCAACGCGGACCTGCAGCGTGCCGTCTCCGCGCGGCGGTTCCGGGAAGACCTGTATTTCCGGCTGAGCGTGCTGGCGATTCACGTGCCCGCGCTGCGCGAGCGACGCCCGGATATCGTGCCGCTGGCGGAACATATACTGGCGCGCCTGGCCGTCATTCACGGCCGAGACGGCGCGGCATTGAGCGATGCGGTGCGGCATGCGCTGGAGAGCTATGACTGGCCGGGGAATGTTCGCGAGCTGAAAAATGCCCTCGAGCGAGCGCTGATTTTCGGAAAAAATGCGGCGCTCACGCCCGAAGACTTGCCGGACAGTATTCGCTCGGCCGATTCAGGCTCCGAGACGGGCCTGCGGTCGATCGAAGAGATCGAGCGTGAAGCCATCGAAAAGACGCTCGAAGGCACACACTATAAAATCACGCGAGCGGCCGAAATTCTGGGCATCAGCCGCAAAACGCTGCTCGACAAGCGCAAGAAATACGGCTTGCAGTAAAATCCAGGAAAAGCGAAGCCCTGACCGCCGACGCGCTTTCACAGATGCGAATCCAACTTGTATTTCTGGGAAAAACACGGCGGCCTGAAATTCGGGCGCTGCTGGATGACTATATCGCCCGCCTTCGCCGCTATGCCGAAATCGAGATTCGCGAATTGCGAGCGGAATCCAGCGCCAGCGTGAAGCGCCTGGAGTTCAGCGCCGGGGCAACGCTCGTGCTGCTGGATGCCGAAGGAAAGAAGTTCAGTTCGCAACAATTTGCGGAATGGATCGGATCGTGCCGCGATCGGGGCGCACGCGAGCTGGTGTTTCTCTGCGGGGCCTCCGCGGGGTTCCCGGAGTCGTTGGCCCGGCGCAGCGCCGAGCGGATCTCTCTTTCACCGCTGACGTTTTCTCACGAGCTGGCGCGGGTGATGCTCACGGAACAGATTTATCGCGCATTTACACTGCTTTCGGGTCATCCGTACCCGAAATAGCTCACTCCTAGCGGTTTGGCGAGTTCACGAAGGCAGGTGCCTTCGAAAACGGGCGCCCGCCTTTTCAGCTTTCGAGTCGGGAACCTCGAGCAGATGGTTCACCGTGCCGATCAACCGTTCGACGGATTCACGCGCCTCACAGATCGGAGACGTTGTTTCCGGGGTGGTGGTTTTGGCCTCCTGCACGGCACGATCGAGAAGGCGCTTGATAGTCGCAAGAGGCAGGGAGATCTGGGGCGTGGCAAAGGTAATGAAATTCGATTTCATCTGCAGAGCCGACTTGAGCTGCTCTTCGGCATACTGCCGCTCTGTGATGTCCTGGTAGAGCGCGCAGATCCCGATAAATTGTTTATTCAGGACCAAGGGAACGGCGTGAACCTCTACAGCGACAAGTGTGCCGTCCTTGCGCCGGCGTGACGTCCGAGCATGGACGGCATTTCCCATTTCAGCAAATCGCTGAAATCCAATCATTTCGTTGGCTACGGCGTCTGTTTGCAGAAGCTCGTTTATGTTTTTGCCCAAAATCTCCTGCTGCTGAAACAGGAACAGGCGCTCAAAGGCACGATTGCACATCTGCACGCGATGCGCGGGATCTATGACGACGAAGGCAAGCGGGCTTTCATCGATCAAGGCTTTGAGATATGCACCTCGCTCTTCCAGTTCGGAGGTCCGGAGACTGAGGAGCATGCTTTGAGAGATCGCGTGCCAATAAGATTGCGACTGGTGTCTTCCTTGAATCCAGAGAAAACCGACATACAGGCTCACAACGATGGCGACTGGATAGCCGCCCAAGCCGCCGCGCAGGAGTTCCCAGGCGACGGTGGGCCCAAGAAGAATCAGCAAATATCCCCGACAGAGGGCGTAGTCGGGCGAAAGGGAGTTGTTGGCACCAGCCGCAACTCCGGTGGTGATCACCAGCACAAACCAGCTCACCCACTCCTGACCGTAAAGGGACATCGTGAGGCAGGAGAAGCCGCCCCAGGCAACCGCGGCGGCGTACGTGCCCGCGCGGAACATAAGCATCGACAATGCCGGATCCGTGAGGTAGCGGCTGGGGAATGTGGAAGCCAGCACAAACCGGGCTACTCCAATCGCCAATAATACGGAACCAACGACGAGGATCACGACGGAGTGTTGCCTGTAATAAGGCGAGAATGCGGCGACCACCAGGAAGAGGAAAAAATGCATGAGGCTGCCGGCGCGAGACCGCCGCGCAAGCTCCAGATGAGCCTGGGCGGAGAGTTTTGCGTTGCTGGCTTTGTCGAGTTGCTCCATCCGGCAATCGCCCCTTGCCCTGCCAAAGACGAACGCAGGATTCACAAGCTGACAGGCCTCAGCCCATTTTTCGGTGAGGAACTCTTATTATCGGGATAGTAACCCCCTGGGAGCAATGAGGGCGGCCTCGGCGGTAAGCGTAAGAGTCACGGCGCTCAAGGTTATGGCGAGGCGGAATCGCGGGATGGAGGCTAATCGCGAACGGATTCCGGGAAAATGACGGGTGCGGGGCGGTGCGTTACGCCGAAATTGTCGTCCTTACCGCGCGCGGCGCTTGTTTCCGAATGTAGACGGGCTCAGCTCTCCGAAAAGCTTGCCTTCCACCGCCGCCTTGTGCGTGGGGCACACAAGCCTGATGATGACACCCTGTACCCATGACGCACGAAACTTCGCAGGGGCCGAACAATCGAGAACTTCACAAAGACCTTCGCTGACCGGGTCGAAATATAAGTCCGGATTCTTAATAGACATTAGGGATTCTCCTCATTTTGTAGCTACGAGACTTTGTTGCTACGACGACTTCGTCGTCGCCGAGACTGGGCCGCCCCAAAGAATGAATCTGGCAGCACAGAAACCATCGCCCATTGCGGGCGGGGCGGGAGGTGTGTAGCAAGACTCCTAAAGTATACACCCGTGCGCCGCGAATCCGATTACTGTTCCACAAAGAGTATTCGGCCTGCAATTCCACGGGCTACGGGGACCACAGAGTTTGACACATGCCGAGCCGGGCTGATATAAAGGAAGGAGCTTACTTAGTATCGGCGCCGCCTGCCAGGGTCATCTAGTTGAGAAAGCAACAACATAGGCGAGGCGGCAAGACGAGGCTGAGGCAAGAATTTTGATCCAACGCTGCCAAAACGAGGTGCGCCAAGCGTGTCTCTGCGCTTGTTGTCGCGATGCATCCGCTCGTTCTGGCGCGTGAGGTTCAAGGCGTAGAGATCCTGAACCGCCCATCATCGTAAGGCCACCGCCAGAGCGAAAAGCCAGCGGTGGCCATTTTCATTTTTGGAAGCCTGTCAGGGTTACAGGAAAAGGAACGAGATGAAAGCGTCAAATTCACTGTGGCAGAAGGAACTCGCCGGGAAAATGCCGGAGGCCCTCGGCCGTGAAATCGACATATTCGAGACGGAAATCGCGCTGCGCAAGCAGGGCAAGATGGAGGAGCGCGTCTTCGCGGAGACGCGCCTGCGCAGAGGAGCCTATGGCCAGAGGTACGACAACGGTCAGAGACACAACGGCAAATCGGTTCAAGAGATCGATTATCCCTCCGGGGAGCTGACCAAAGGCCCCCATACGATGTGGGATGCGCCGGGGATGCAGCGCATCAAGATTCCCGCCGGCGGACTGAATGCCGATCAACTGGAAACACTGGCCGAGCTAGCCGAGGAATATTCCGACGGCATCGCGCACGTAACCACGCGGCAGGACTTTCAGCTTCACTACGTGCATATCGACGACACGCCCAGCGTGATGCGGCGGCTGGCCGCGGCGGGGATCACTACGCGGGAAGCCTGCGGAAACTCGGTGCGCAACGTCACTGCCTGCCCCTATGCCGGAGTCTGCCCGGATGAACAATTCGATGTCACGCCATATGCTCGCGCCCTGTCCAAGTTCCTGCTCGGCCATCCCGATTGCCAGAACTTTGGCAGAAAATTCAAGCCGTCATTCAGCGGCTGCGCGCAACACGCCTGTGGCCTGGCCAACATGCACGACGTGGGCTTGATCGCCGCGGAGCGAACCGTAGACGGAGAGCGGAAGATCGGCTTCGAAATGGTTGTGGGCGGGGGACTCGGCGCCGTCCCTTATCAGGCGAAACTCTTCGATTCGTTTATCCCGCCCGAAGAGCTGCTGCCGCTCACGCAGGCCATCGCGCGCGTCTTTGCCAGACTTGGCGAAAAGAAAAATCGCGCCAGGGCGCGGATCAAGTTTCTGATTCAGGATCTGGGAATCGAGAAATTCCGGGAACTCGTTCTGGAGGAACGCAAGACCCTGACGCCCGATCCACGCTGGACCGAATACCTGGAGAGCTTCGCCGAATTCAAAGAATCGGCGCTAAGGCCGGCGGGTGAACGGCCGCTTCTGGGCTCCGCCGAGTTCCAACGATGGCTCAAGACAAACATTCGCTCGCAAAAGCAGCCGGGTTACTCCGTGGTGACCATTGCGCTTCCGCTTGGCGATATTACCGCCAACCAACTGCGGGCACTTGCGGACGTCGCCCGGCGGTTCACGAAAGAAACCATTCGCACAACCGTGGAACAAAATATCGTGCTGCGCTGGGTCAGCCAGGGTGATCTCTCGGAGGTGTGGCAGGCGCTTCATGCCGCGGGTCTTGCCGATCCGGGTGCGGAAACCATCCTGGATGTCGTCACTTGCCCAGGCACCGACACCTGCAAACTGGGAATCTCCTCGTCCCGCGGACTTGCGGCCGAGTTGCGCAAGAGGTTAGCGGAAAAGAATTTTCAATTCGACGAAGCCGTCCAGAATCTGCACATCAAGATCAGCGGCTGCTTCAACAGTTGCGGCCAGCATCACGTCGCCGACCTGGGATTCTACGGCGTGAGCCGCAAGATGGCGGGATACGCGGTGCCACATTTCCAGGTGGTCCTGGGCGGGGAGTGGAGTCACAACGCCGAGTCTTATGGCATGCCCGTCATGGCCATCCCGTCGAAGCACATTCCTGAAGTGGTGACCCGGCTGGTGGATCGCTACGCCGCGGGACATCACAACGGAGAAAAATTCAAAGACTACATCAAGCGAATCGGCAAAGCCGAACTGAAAACTCTGCTGGAAGACCTGGCGCGAGCTCCCGCCGATCCAGCGGATCGTTCCATCTTCACGGATTGGGGCGATCCCCGGGAATACAGCCTGGAAGATCTGGGCGTAGGCGAGTGCGCGGGAGAGGTTATTTCCGCCGTCGATTTCGATCTCGCGGGCGCAGAAAGAGAAGTCTTCGAGGCCCAGGTGGCATGGGACAACGGCCAGCCGGAACAGGCCGGGAAGCTGGCCTACCAGGCGATGCTGGACGCCGCTCGCGGCCTCGTGAAGCTCGAGTATCCAAATATCTCTCAGGATGCCGATCAGATCGTTGGCGAATTCCGCGACTCGGTTTTACGATACGCAAAAATTCTTCGATCCCTTCGCCGGCGGTAAATTCGCCCAGTATTTGTTTGCCGCACAGCAGAGAAGTCAACAGCCTCACACGGCTGACTCAGCCCGCTACCTGATCGACGAAGCTCACCTCTTCGTCGAGGCCGCGCACAGCTGCTATCAGCGACTGGGTAATCCGGTCAGCGTTTAGGCGCCGATACCGGGGAATGGCAGCGATGCAACTTCAGCACATCAACGTCAAACTGCTGGTCAAAAATCCGGCCGAGGTTGACCTCGAGCCGCTCGTTCCGGTGTTTCACAGCTGGATTCAGGAGCAGGGCCTGGAAGAACTGCTGCTGGACGTTGCCGATTACAGGCACGTCCATGCGGGACCGGGCGTGATACTGATCGGGCATCAGGGCAATTACAGCGTGGACAATACGGACGAGCGCCTGGGGATTCGCTATAACCGCAAAGCCGTGCTGAACGGCAGCAATGACGATGCGCTGCGGCAGGCGATGCGCGCGACCCTGACTGCCTGCCAGCGTCTGGAAGCCGAGCCTCGCCTCGGGGGAAAGCTTCGGTTCAACGGTCAGGAGAGCGAGTTTTTCGTTAACGACCGGTTCCTCGCTCCCAATCGGGATGCCACTCGCGAAGCGTTGCAGCCGGATTTCGAGAGATTTTTCAAGAAGCTGTTCCGCGGCGGCGAATATTCGCTGTCCGACACGAGCGAGCCGCGCAAACTATTTGGCGTCTCGGTGAAGACTTCGCGGGTCTTCACCACGGCGGATCTTTTGGCGAACCTCGAGGCCTGACGAGCATCACCGTGGGGTTGAGAGACCGGTGGACGGCTCGAAGCTTCGCTCCTGCAAACCGTCTTGCCGTGCTTGACCTTTCGCCCACCCACCTTCACTATTCTTCTCCGCCCGTGCGAGCGGTGACCGTCGTCTTGTTATGGCCGAACAAAAGGGCTTACTGATCGTCTATACCGGTCCGGGCAAGGGCAAAACGACCTGCGCGCTGGGCACGGCATTCCGCGCGGTGGGACAGGGCCTGCGCGTGCTGATGGTGCAATTCATCAAGGGCTCCTGGCACTATGGTGAACTGGACGCGGCGGAGATGCTGGGCGAGGATAAGTTCGAGATTCGCGCCATGGGCCGCGGGTTCGTAAAAATTGGCGGCGCGGAGACCGACCCCGAGGATATACGGCTGTGCGAGGAGGCCTGGGAGTTTGGCCGAGCGCAGATGGAGAGCGGGCGTTACAATCTGGTGGTCTTCGACGAGATCAATTACGTGATCAGCTATCGTATGCTGGAGCCTGAAAAGGTAGTGGCAGCGCTGGTGGCGCGGCCGGAGGGCGTGCACGTGATCTGCACGGGCCGCAATGCGCACCCGACGCTGGTGGAGGCGGCCGACCTGGTGACGGAGATGCGCGAAGTGAAGCACCCCTACACGAAGGGAATTCTGGCCCAACGGGGAATCGATTACTGAGAATGCGCCGGAGCGAACAGTGGCGACATCGAAGAGATCTATGTCCTGGTTCAAGCGCTCTAAAAAATCGATCGAACAGTCCACGCCTCCCGACGAGCGGCGCGTAAAGACCGAAGGGCTGTGGACCAAGTGCACGGGCTGCCGGGCGATCGTCTGGAAAAAAGACCTCGAGGCGAACGCCAGAGTCTGCCCGAAATGCCAGTACCATTTCCGCCTGAACGCGCGGCAGCGGCTGGAACTGCTGCTGGACGGCCGATGGATCGAGCACGATGCGCAACTTGCATCGAACGATCCACTGCACTTCGTGGACACACGCCCTACGCTGACCGCCTGAAGGAGGCGCGGCGCAAGCTGGGAATGTCGGACGCGGTGATGACCGCCGAGGGGCTGCTGGCAGGGCGGCCGATCATGTGCTGCTCGATGGAATTTGGGTTTATCGGCGGGTCGATGGGCGCGGTGGTCGGCGAAAAAGTGACGCGCGCAATCGAACGGTGCGTGGATCGCAAGATGCCGCTGGTGATTGTGTCGTGTTCGGGCGGCGCGCGCATGATGGAGGGCACGCTCAGCCTGATGCAGCTGGCCAAGGTATCGGCGGCGCTGGCGCAGCTCGATGAAGTCCGGGTGCCATACATTTCCGTGCTGACCGATCCCACGACGGGCGGCGTGACCGCGAGCTATGCCATGCTGGGCGACCTGAATATTGCCGAACCCGGGGCGCTGATCGGCTTCGCCGGACCTCGAGTGATCGAACAGACCATCCGCCAAAAACTGCCGGAGGGATTCCAACGCGCCGAGTTTTTGCTGGAGCACGGCTTTCTGGATGCCGTGGTTCACCGCAAAGAGCTGAAGAGCTACATCGCCACCGCTCTCGATTCGTTTCTCTGGCCTAGCGCTTCCCATATGAATTACAACGAGTCGGTACGCTATTTGCTGACATTGGGCCGCGAGCTGGCCTCGCCGCAGCAGGCACGCGCGACGAAATTCGATCTGCACAATATCCGCGCGATGAGCGAACGCATGGGCCATCCGGAACGGGCCTATCCCTCCGTGCACATCGCGGGGACCAACGGCAAGGGTTCGACGGCGGCGATGCTGGCCAGCATTTGCCGCGCCGCCGGCCTGCGCTGCGGGCTCTATACCTCACCGCATCTGCTGCGCATCAACGAGCGCATACGCGTGGACGGCGAAGAGATTTCCGACGAGCAGTTTGCCGAAACGTTCACGCGAGTTCAGACAATCATCGAGGAACTGCTGGCCTCTGGAGCGCTCGCCGCACATCCAACCTACTTCGAATGTGTCACGGCGATGGCCTTTGATTTTTTCGCGCGCGCTCAGGTCGAAATCGCCGTCATCGAAGTCGGCATGGGCGGGCGGCTGGATTCGACCAACGTGATCATCCCGGAAGTCGCCGTGATTACCCAAATCGATTTCGACCACGAAAATTTCCTGGGCCATTCGATCGAGGAGATTGCCGGCGGAGAAAGCGGGGATTATCAAGCCGGGCGCATGGGTGGTGAGCGCTGCGGAAAATCCTGCCGCAAATGAGGTGATTCGCCGCCGGGCCGCCGAGCAGGGCGCACATCTGGTAGAGATCGATAGCGCTTGCCGAGTCTCCTACCTTGGCGCGAATGATGGAAGATACCGGTTTGGCGTGACTTTGTCGGATCAGCTGGGGGCCGGTGACAGCGCAGGAGATGGAGATCCGCCTGCCGCTGGCCGGACGATTTCAGGTGCGCAACGCGGTCACGGCCCTGGCGGCGGCGCGACTGCTGGCCGCGCGCGGCTTTGCCATCGACGATGGCGCGATCGTGCGCGGGCTCGAGTCCGTGCGCTGGCCGGGCCGGTTAGAGCTGCTGCAAGAAAGGCCTGCTGTCTATCTCGACGGCACACACAATCCAGCGGGTGCGCGCGAACTGCTGGCTTTCTGGCGCGCTCATCTGGCCGGCCGGCGCATTCACATGATCTACGGCGCGATGCGCGATAAGGCCGTGGACGAAGTTGCGGGACTGCTTTTCCCGCAGGCTGCAACCGTGATCCTGACCCAATCGCCGCAGCCGCGTTCGATCTCGGCGCAAGCGCTCTCTGCGATGACTTCCCACCTCGCAAAATCGGTGGAAGTGATCCGCGAGCCCGGCGCTGCGCTCGAACGCGCGCTGGAAATTGCCTCGCCCACCGATGTGATCTTCGCGACGGGCTCACTGTATCTGGTCGGAGATTTACGGCGCCATTGGGACGCGCATACAGGCGTGCAAGGCTCGGAAGCGGCGCCAAAGACGGCCACTTCCCGGCCCGTTTGAAACACGGCGCCGTTTGCTCCGTCACAAACCGCGATGCTAGGATTGCTGCTGTGTCTTCACGGAAGAGTTCTCGCCCGCGGATCGGTGTGCCCTGGCGCACCCATGTCGAAGAGATGCACGGCCGGCGAGGGGCTTATGAACGATATCTGCGCGCCGTCCGCAAGGCGGGCGGCGAACCGGTGGAAATTTCGCTCTCGCTGACGCGCGCGGAACTTGCCCGCATGGCGAAATCCCTGGACGGATTCATATTGCCCGGCAGTCCCGCCGACGTAGAGCCGCGGCGCTTTGGCAGCGTCGGACACCCGCGGAACGCAAATGCGGATAAGCGGCGCGAGCATACCGACGACGGGCTGCTGGAACACGCGCTTGCGGCCGACAAGCCGGTATTGGCGATTTGCTACGGGGCTCAACTACTGAACGTCCATCTGCACGGTACACTACTGCAGGACATTCCCAGCGAACTGCAAGACGTAATGGACCATGACGGTGGCGAGGCAAGAAACGAGTCGCTTCATCCGGTGCGGATCGAGCGCAGCTCTCTTGCCGAGCTGGCGGGCGGGCCGACGGTGCGCGTAAATAGCTCGCACCATCAGGCCGTGCGCACGCCGGGGCGCGGATTGCGGGTCACGGCTCGGGCGACGGATGGCGTGATTGAAGCAATCGAGTGGACGGGGCCCGGATGGGTGGTGGGCGTACAGTGGCATCCTGAACGAATGCCGGGCGACCCTTTTGCGAGCGCACTCTTCAGACGACTGGTGGAGGAGGCGCAAGGCGCGACGAAGACCCGAAGCCTCGATCCGGCGGGCAGTGCGTCATACACGGCGGTCCAAAAGTTCCCGATGATCTCTCTGGCAGGCAAAGCGGCACTGGTGACGGGCGGCTCGCGAGGAATCGGAGCCGCTACGGTAAAACTTTTCGCCGAGGCAGGCGCTGACGTAGTGTTCAATTTTCACCGCCACGCCGAGGCGGCCGCGCAAGTTGAAACGGAGGCGCGGAAGCACGGCACGCGCATCGAATCACTGAAAGCCGACCTGGGACGCATGGCGGAAGCCAAGAAACTGGTGTCCCACACCACCAAGACACTGGGGCGGCTCGACATCGTGGTGGTGAATGCGGGCATATGGAATGCCGAAGACGCTCCCATCGAAACGCTAAGCGAACGCGACTGGGATGAAATGATCCGCGTGAATCTGAAGAGCGTATACGGAGTGACGCACTACGCCGCGGCACAGATGATTGCGCAGAAGAGCGGCAGAATCATCGTGCTCAGCTCGACAGCAGGGCAGCGTGGAGAAGCCTTCCATTCGCACTACGCCGCGAGCAAGGGCGCGGTGATCAGCTTCGTCAAGTCGCTTGCGACCGAGCTCGCGCGTCACTGCGTTCTGGTGAATTGCGTGGCGCCAGGCTGGGTAGATACAGAGATGTCGCGGCCCGTGCTGGCGACGAAAGCCGGGGCGAAGTTTGCGACTTCCGCCATTCCGCTGGGGCGGGTGGGCACGGCAGCAGAGATTGCGGGGCCCATTCTCTTTTTGGCGTCCGATCTGGCAACCTTTGTGACCGGGGAAGTACTCAATGTAAACGGCGGTGCTGTGCTATGCGGATAGCAAGAAGGCGTGTCAACCTCGGAATCTCGGCCATCGTCGCGCTGAGCCTGACGATACTTTGTGCACCCGCGGCGCGCTCGCAGAATCCGGATCAGATGATGCCGGATGCCAGCGCCGCCAAAGCGAAGGCGCTCTTGCAGCAGGCCAGTGACGCGCTGGGCGGGGCGGCCTACCTGAACCTTCACAACTCGGATTGCAGCGGCCGCTTCGCGCAATTTCAACACTCCGGCGACGATTGGCGGCTATATCGAGATGCACGAATACCGCGAAATGCCGGATAAGATCCGCATGGAGTACGACCCCAAAGCGATCATCATCAGCATCTATGCCGGCGACAAAGGATGGTCGCTCGACCGCGGCGGCGTCTCCGACGTACCGGCGTCCGATATGGCCGATTATCAGGAACAGCTCAAGATGCAAATGAGCTACGTGCTGCGCAATCGCATGAATGACAGCACTCTTTTTTTCCGCTATGGGGGCAGCGAGGTGGTGGACTTGAAGGAAGCGGATTGGGCCGAGATCGGCGACCGCGAAGGCCACACGCTGCGGATTGCCATCGGGCGCAGCGATCACCTGCCGGTCCGCTCCGTGCTGCGGCAGCGCGACTCCGAAGACCGGCGACCGAATGGAGCGCAGCACGTATTACACGAATTATCACCTGATTGGCGGCATCAACACGCCTTATCGCGAAGCGCGATTCCTGAACGGGCGGCAGGTCTATCAGGTGTTTTGGGAGAGCTGCGCGTACAATGCGGACCTGCCCGCCGATTTCTTTACGCGCGCTTCGCTCGAGCAGCGCTTCAGCAAAGAGCACGGAAAGGCAAAAAACAAAAAATAGTCTTGTCCGCTTGCGCATCCGGCGCGCGGTATAATTCCCAGATGCCAATAGAGCAACCGAGCGCGCGGATACACGGCACAACGGTGTTGTGCGTGCGCCGCGATAGTAAAGTGGTGATGGCCGGCGACGGCCAAGTAACCATGGGACAGCAGGTGATGAAGCACACGGCGCGCAAGATCCGGCGCCTGTTCAATGATAAGGTGCTGGCGGGGTTTGCGGGCTCTACCGCGGATGCTCTATCGCTTTTCGAGCGATTCGAGGGCAAACTGCAGGAGCATCACGGCAACCTGGCGAAAGCGTCCGTGGAACTGGCCAAGGAATGGCGCAAGGACCGGGCGCTGCGACATCTGGAAGCGCTGCTGATCGTGGCCGACAGCAAGGGCACGTTCGTAGTTTCCGGCGACGGGGACGTCATCGAACCGGATGATGGACTCTGCGCCATCGGTTCGGGTGGTCCATTCGCCCTGGCGGCGGCGAGGGCGCTGGCGAAGCACAGCAAGCTTGGCGCGAAGGAGATCGCGCAAGAGGCCATGCGCATTGCCAGCGAAATATGCATCTATACGAATGGCAATTTCAGTGTTGAAGAATTGTGAAATCATCGGGACACAAGGACATGGTGATCTATTTGCCGGGCGAACAGCGGCAAGCGGAACCTGAGAGTCCGCCGTCGTTTGACGAGCTGACGCCGCGCGAAATCGTCGCGGAGCTCGATAAATATATTGTCGGACAGGCGCCGGCGAAGCGGGCCGTGGCCATTGCGCTGCGCAACCGCGTACGGCGCCAGAAACTGCCGCCCGAACTCGCGGAGGAAGTCCTTCCAAAAAACATTCTGATGATCGGCCCCACGGGCGTGGGAAAGACGGAGATTGCGCGCCGCCTGGCGCGGCTGGCCGGGTGTCCGTTCGTGAAAGTCGAAGCTTCGAAGTACACCGAAGTGGGCTATGTAGGCCGGGACGTGGAGTCGATGATCCGCGACCTGGTGGAGACGGCCATCGACATGGTCCGCGAGGAAAAGCTGGATGAGGTGGCGGAGCGCGCGGAACAAGCGGCCGAGGAGAGGCTGCTCGATCTGCTGTTGCCGCCGACGCCGCCTGCGCCCGACGCGGTGCAAACGACTACCGAAAACACACGGCGGGAAACCGACCGTACGCGGGACAAGCTGCGCGCACAACTTCGCGAAGGCAAGCTGGACCAACGCATGGTGGAAGTGGAAGTACGCGAGCGATCCATGCCGGCGTTTGAAATCGTCTCCAACCAGGGCATCGAGGAGATGGATATCAACGTCAAAGACATGCTTTCGGGCTTTTTCGGGCAGCAAAAGAAGAAGCGGAAAATGACCGTGTCGGAGGCGTTCGATTATTTAATTCAGGAGGAAGAGGGAAAGCTGATCGACATGGATCACGTCACGCGCATCGCCACCGAGCGCGCCGAGCAGATGGGCATCATCTTCATCGACGAGATCGACAAGATTGCGGGACGCGAAAGCGGCCACGGCCCGGACGTTTCGAGAGAGGGCGTGCAACGGGATATTCTGCCGATCGTGGAGGGCACCACGGTGAACACGCGCTACGGCATGGTGCGCACCGACCACGTGCTATTCATTGCGGCGGGCGCGTTTCACATCACCAAGCCTTCGGATTTGATCCCCGAGTTGCAAGGCCGGCTGCCCCTGCGCGTGGAGTTGAGCGCGCTGACGGAAGAAGACTTCGTGCGCATCCTGACCGAGCCCAAGAATGCGCTGATCAAGCAGTACGTGGCCTTGCTGGAAACCGAGGGAGTGAAGCTCAGTTTCAGCGACGACGCGATTGCCAGCCTGGCGCGCTTCGCGGTAATGGTCAACGAGCAGACTGAAAATATCGGCGCGCGCCGGCTGCACACCATACTTGAGCGCGTGCTCGACGAAATTTCCTTTGAAGCGCCGGAGCTGAAGAAGAAAACCGTGAAGATCGATGCCGCTTACGTGACCAAGCAGCTGGCAGAGATCGCCAAGAACCAGGACTTGAGCCGCTATATTCTCTAATTTCCCCAGCGACCATGCCTCTCGAACCGCAACGTCGCCGCGGATTGCCCAACGCGGCAGGGACGAGAGCATCGCAGTCTCCTGCGTCTCCCGCCGAACGAACCTTCCTCCCGATGCCCAGCTATAAAGCAGCCCTGGCGATGGCTCTCGGCGCCTTCTTATTTGGCTGTGCCTCGCCGGAGTTGCCCACTCCTCGCCACCCCATTGTGCCGGTGCCGGTCATCGATCTGAGTACCAGACAAACAGGCGATACCGTGGTGCTGACTTTCACGATGCCGACAATCTCGACCGACCAGCAACCCCTTACGGATACACCATCCGTCGAGATCTATCGAAATGCGCCCGCACAAGGCACCGCGACCCAGCCAAAGCGGGGCGCCAAAATTAACGGTACGGCTCGGCTCGCAAATACGATCCCTTCCAGCGCCGTGGAACAGTACCAGAGAGGCGCACGCATTGAATTTCCCGACAAGCTCGATCCGAGCGAGCTATCGAACGAGAGCGGGACGGACCTTATCTATACCGTGCGGACGCGTGTTTCACGAGCGAGAGCCTCAGCGGATTCGAATGCGGCCGCGCTGCGAGTCTATTCCCCGCCCGCGACGATTAGCGACCTGCGCGTGACGATGACGGAAACAGCTCCCGTGCTGATTGGAGCGCTTCGGATCAGCCCAGCGGGGCGACGGGCGCCAAGGCCGCAGGATATCGAATTTACCGGGCGGAGGTTGATCCTGCCGCCGCGAATGCCGCGGTTTCGGATCCTTCGCAGGCAAAGCTGCTGGCGCCGACGGAGCCCCTGGCGCAATCGGCGGGCACGGAATACCGCGACACGAGTTTCCAATTTGGGCATACCTACTTTTATAGCGTCCGTGCGATCACACAGTTCGGAGCGGAAACCGTGGAGTCCCCAGATTCGATTCCCGTCGTACTCGTAGCCAAGGATATTTTTCCGCCTGCAAGTCCACGGGATTTGGAAGCGGTGAGCGTGCCTGCCGCGAACGGAACTTCCGCATCGATCGAGTTGACCTGGACGATCAACACCGAACCGGATTTAGCCGGGTATAACGTCTATCGCAGCGAAAATGCCGCCATGCCCGGACAGCGGCTAAATAACGAGCTATTGTCTGTGCCGACGTTCCGTGATATGTCCGTGATGCTAGGAAAGAGCTATTTCTATCGGGTGGGAGCTGTCGATCAATCCGGAAACGAAAGCACCCTTAGTTCGATAGCAGAGGTCCAGGTACCTGGGCCATAGCGTATACCAGGCGAGAAAAACCCATGCCCTCTACGCCGAGCGGTACGCAAGCTCACGGATCGGTGCGAGCCGCCGTCAGGCCAGGCCTGATGGTAGGCGCTGCGTTGTCGGCCGTCGCAATTACCTGGCTGCTGGTAGCGAATCGCGTGCCAGCACTCGATCGGCTGGCATTGCTGCGGAATCTGGCGGCTGGGGCCCTAGCTGTGGTGTTTATGCTTGTGCCCATCTTCCGATTCCGAAAGCGTCCGTGGCACCTCTTGAGTTGCGGCATTACGTCATGGTCTGTGCTGACCGTGACCTATGCCATTCTGCAGATTCCGTTTCCACGCCTGGGAATGCGCATGGGAACTTTTCACTTCTTCATACTGGGTGCGGTCCTTCTGGCTTTGGCTTCCGCGTTGCTGTGGGTGGTGCATCTCTTATTTGGTTTACGCCACCCAACGCCGCTGACCGCGCACCGGCGTGTGCGCTAAGCATTAACCTTTTCATTCCAGGAACTTGAGCCGCAGGGTTGTTGGGCCGGAACATCGGGCAATCCTGCAGTTGCGCCGAGCAGGGAACCGCGCAAAAATTAAGGCATCAAAATGACGAATGCAAGCTTGGTTTGGGGGTGCTGCTGATGAAGATTTTTCTGGATACGGCAAGCTTAGATGAGATCCGGCAAGGCGTTTCGCTCGGCGTGGTGGACGGCGTCACGACGAACCCAACGCTGGTGGCCAAGGAAAACAAGCCCTTCAAGGAGCACATTCTCGAAATCGCCGACGCCTTAAAAGGCGGCGTAGTGAATGCCGAAGTTGTATCCACCGATACCGAAGGCATTCTGCGAGAAGCGCGGGAGATCGCAACCTGGCATCCGAATGTGATCGTAAAAATACCGATGATCCCAGACGGCGTTCGCGCTCTGCACATCCTCTCGAAAGAGGGGATCCGAGTGAATGTGACGCTGGTCTTCTCCGCGACGCAAGCACTGCTGGTGGCCAAAGTCGGTGCTTATTTCGTGAGCCCATTTCTCGGGAGGCTGGACGACATCTCCGAAAACGGACTGGTGCTGCTGCGGGACATCATGGAGATTTACCGCGCGTACAACTTCTCGACTCAAGTGCTCGCCGCCAGCCTGCGCCATCCCATACACGTGATCGAAGCCGCGAAGATGGGTGCGCATATCGGCACGATGCCTTACAAAGTGTTCCAGCAACTGTTCCAGCATCCGTTGACGGATAAAGGGCTGCAGGGATTCCTTAAAGATTGGGAGAAGGCGCGCGAAGTGCTCGGCAATATTGTCGAGCCCACCGCACGCAAAGTGGCACGTTGATCAACACTCAATCGGATTGGCGTATGTGGATTCTGAGCTCCGCCGGTTTGGCGGTGGTGGCGGGCACTTTTATCTCCAGGCTATTTGGCGGGGCTCCTGACCCAGAGGAGATCGAGCGGCGAAGGCGCGCCTACCTGAACCAGATTGGGCGAATCGTGGAAGGGCAGATCACCGACCTCGTGGAAGTGGCTGAAGATACAGTGCCGCAAAAACGCGCTAAAGAGCTCGCCGATGGCCAACGGAAGCTGGTCTGCTACAGCTATTCGATTTCCGGCGTCAGCTACGAAACCGCGCAGGACATTACGACCCTGCAAAGCCGCACGGAGATGAACCGAATCATTACCGGGTTACCGGCAAGCATAAAATATGATCCCTCCAATCCTAGTAACTCCATCCTCATCGCCGACGATTGGTCCGGCTTACGCTAGTCGTTCACTGACGACGCGAGAGTCGGCAAAGTGGCCACTGACGAGGTGGGTGGAGCAAGCTGAACTGAAGAGATGGGCTGCCCTGGTCATTGTGGCGGCGATCGCGGTGACACTCACGCTGGGTTCGGTAATCGTGTTGGTCGGCGCCACAATCAGTATTTCACAAATGACCAATCCCGCCATGCGTGCGTTAGCCACGGCGGCGGAAGTGCTCGTGGGAATGGTATGGCTGGTGGGTACTGTCTATATCGCCACGCATCTGGCCGTGCTCATTTTTGGCCAAGCCGGCTCCGCCTCGAGTTAGGCACTGCAATCGTTTAAACCTGATCGACAAGTGAAACCGGTCGCAAGAGCCGTACATTCGTGGCAGGTTCGCGCACGAGTTTCAGATACTTGGGAGGGACGCTAGGTTAGAATCCTTACCCGAGGCGTCCGAATGGCTACTCAAGAGAGGTCCCGGCAGCAAATCGAAGAGCTACGCCGCCGCAGCGCGGCGGCGGAAGCAGGCGGAGGAGCGGAGAGGCGCGCACGCGAGCATAAGGCTGGAAAGCTCTCGGCACGCGAACGTATTACTCTGCTGCTCGATGAAAACACTTTCGAGGAAGTGGACAAATTCGTTACGCATCGTTGCGTTGATTTCGGGATGGAGCAGCAGCGTCCGCCGGGCGATGGATTTGTGACGGGATACGGCCGGATCGATGGGCGGCTGGTCTACGTGTTTGCGCAGGACTTCACGGTTTTCGGCGGATCACTGTCCGAAGCCAACGCTTCGAAGATATGCAAGGTAATGGATCTGGCCATGCGCTCGGGCGCGCCCATGATCGGGCTGAATGACTCAGGCGGCGCGCGTATCCAAGAGGGGGTAATGTCACTGGCCGGCTATGCGGACATTTTCCTTCGCAATACGCTGGCCAGCGGGGTGATTCCGCAAATCAGCGCCATCATGGGTCCCTGTGCAGGAGGCGCCGTCTATTCGCCGGCCATCACGGATTTTATTTTCATGACCGCCGAAACTTCCTACATGTTCGTTACCGGGCCCGACGTAATCAAAACGGTGACGCATGAAGAGGTCTCCAAACAGGAGCTTGGCGGCGCCATGACCCACAACGCCACGAGCGGGGTGGCGCACTTTGCGGCGCATGACGACGCCGATTGCCTGGCCATGATTCGCGAGCTGCTCAGTTTTTTGCCCTCGAATAACGTGGACGATCCGCCGCGGCGCGCGTGCCAGGATCCCGCCGAACGGGCGGATGCTTCGCTCGATGAACTCGTTCCCGCCGATACGCGCGTTCCCTATGACATCAAGGAAGCGATTCGCGCGGTTGTGGACGACCATTATTTTTTCGAGGTGCAGGAGCACTTCGCCAAAAATCTGGTGATCGGCTTTGCACGCCTTGACGGCAGGCCGGTGGGCGTTGTCGCGAATCAGCCGGCCGTACTCTCCGGCGTGCTGGATATCAATGCCTCAGTCAAAGGGGCGCGCTTCGTGCGCTTCTGCGACGCGTTTAACATCCCGCTGGTCACATTTGAGGACGTGCCCGGTTTCCTGCCCGGCACGCAGCAGGAGTTTGGCGGCATTATCCGGCACGGCGCCAAACTGCTCTTTGCCTTTGCGGAGGCTACCGTGCCCAAGCTGACCGTGATCACCCGGAAGGCGTATGGCGGGGCCTACTGCGTCATGGCGAGCAAGCACATCCGCACGGATGCCAACTTCGCGTGGCCCACTGCGGAAATCGCGGTGATGGGCCCCGAAGGCGCCGTAAACATCGTTTACAAGCGCGAGATCGAAAACGCGCCGGAAGCAGAACGCGAGACGCTGCGCCAAGAGAAGATCGCGGAGTTTCGGGCTCGCTTTGCAAATCCCTATATCGCGGCTGAGCGTGGCTATATCGACGCCGTAATCGAGCCGCGCGAGACACGCAGGCGGCTAATCAACGCGCTGCGCGCGCTTGAAAATAAGCGCGATACAAACCCGAAGAAAAAGCACGGCAATATCCCGCTTTAATTACACGGCACGAATGCGGATTCGTGTGGCATCGCTCGAGCGATCTTCGGATTACCCACCTGAATGACCCCGCTGCTGTAATGCTAGAATGCACGCGCGCCTGGCGTTTAACGATGATCAGGAAACTGCCCGTCTATGATTAAGAAGCTGCTGATCGCCAATCGCGGGGAGATCGCCGTGCGCATCCTGCGCGCATGCCGCGAAATGAACTTGGCGCACTGCGTAATTTATAGCGAAGCCGATCGCGCCTCCCTGCACGTCCGCATGGCTGACGAGGCCTATGCCATCGGACCCGCCCCGGCTCGGGAAAGTTACCTGCGCATCGATAAGCTGATGGATATCGCGCGACGCGCCGGGTGCGACGCGGTTCATCCCGGTTACGGCTTTCTGGCGGAAAACCCCGAATTGCCACGCGCCTGCGCGGCCGCAGGCATTGCATTCGTGGGCCCATCCGCCGAGGCGATGGAGCAACTCGGTTCGAAAACCAAGGCCCGGCAGCTTGCTTATCGGGCGGGCGTGCCCATGGTCCCCGGAGTTCGCGAGGCGATTCCGCAGCTTGAGGCAGCGCGCCGCATCGCCGGCGAAATGGGCTACCCCATCGTGCTGAAGGCTGTGGCGGGTGGAGGCGGCAAGGGCATGCGGGCGGTTGCAAGCGCAAACGAACTTGCGGCAGCCTGGCGTGATGCAGCTTCCGAAGCGCTCAACGCCTTCGGCGATGAGCATCTCTATATCGAGAAATATTTAGAGCGGGCGCGCCACATCGAGATTCAGTTTTTCGGCGACGCGCACGGGAACGTCGTTTATCTCGGAGAGCGGGAATGTTCGGTGCAGCGGCGGCACCAGAAGGTGATCGAAGAGACGCCATCGCCGTTTATGACCCCTGAGTTGCGGCGCGAGATGGGCGAAGCCGCAGTTCGCCTTGCGCGGGAGGCGGGTTACGTTAATGCGGGCACGGCTGAGTTTCTGGTAGACGCGGACCGCAAGTTCTACTTCCTCGAAGTGAACACGAGACTGCAAGTGGAGCATCCGGTTACGGAAGCTGTGACCGGGCTGGACCTGGTCAAGCTGCAACTTCTCGTGACTGCGGGCGAGCGGCTTCCGGTGACCCAGCAGGAAATGAAGTTGCGTGGGCACTCCATGGAATGCCGGATCTACGCGGAGGACCCGGAGAATCACTTTTTCCCCTCGCCGGGCCGCATCACGCAGTGGCGTCCGCCGCAGGGGCCGGGGATTCGTCTCGATGAAGGTGTTTATTCCGGCTGGACGGTGCCTGGCGACTACGATCCTCTTCTCGCGAAGTTAATTGCATGGGGCGCCAATCGCGCAGAAACGCTTGCCCGCCTCAGAAGGGCCCTCGACGAGTTCGAAATTACGGGGATCCGGACCAACATGGCTTTTTTTCAAAGAATTCTCGCCGAACAAGATTTTCAGAATGGCGAAATCCACACGCGCTGGCTCGATGAGCGGCTCGCCGCGCTTTTGGCCGCCGGCGCGCAAAGCGCAGGGGGCGCCAGCGATCCGCTGACGATCGAGGCTGCAGCGATCGCCGCAGGGCTCGACCACTTTTCCAAAGCAAAATCATCGGAGGTGCAGCCTCCGGCCGCGTCCCGATGGCGAGACGACGGAAGACGGGAGCAACTCTCCCGCACCCCCGACCGCTGACGATGAAATCTCCCCGGACACGGATTCTGCATCGCCGCGAGCATGGCCGGAGCTCCGCTGGGGTGCGTACCAAATGAAATTGGAAATTCGAATTGGAACGCTGACCCGCGAGGTGGAAGTCCAACGCACGGACCAAAACCAATTCACCATAGGAGGCGAGGAGGAGAGCGAGCAAATTGATGCCACCGAAGTAACTCCAAGCACGTATTCGATCTTAATCAACGGGCACGCTTTTGAAGCAATCGTCGTGCCTGCGCCCGAGGGAGTGCGGGTACACTGTCGCGGCCACGAATTCCACGCCACAGTGTCCGATCCTCGAGCCTGGCAGCGCGAGCGCAGCGCCCGCTTCGAGACCGAAGGCCAGCAGCGCGTTACCGCGCCGATGCCAGGAAAGGTGATCCGCGTTCTCGTGTCGGCCGGCCAGACGGTTGGAGCCAATCAAGGCCTGGTGGTAGTGGAGGCCATGAAAATGCAAAATGAAATCAGGGCCCCGAGAGCCGGGACCGTTGACCGCGTATTCATTCGCGATGGGCAAGCCGTGGCTGCCGGTGAAGCGCTGGTCACGCTGAAATGAGCCGATTTGCGACGGGATCCGGGTTTGATCCAGAGTTCAGGTCAGGGCTGCGAAGGAGCTGCAGGAGTCTTTGACGGCAGATTTGACGGGGGAGCTGAAGGAAGGGCCGTGCTGCCCATCTTGGGAATTTCCGGCAATTTCCCATTGGATTCGATCACTTGCTGGGCGAGGAAATTCGCCACTTTCGAATCGTCCCGGGCGGAAGCCATATAAGCCGACCGCAGGAGCTGCTCTTTGCGATTGCGCAGAGTGTCTCGAATCGACTGCTGCACTTGAGGATCTGAAATTTCACGCTGGCCCGGCGATTCCTTGCCGACTAATTTCAAAATGTGATAGCCATCGCGAAGCTGGATGATTGGGCTGATCTGCCCCACCTTGAGCCCGACCACGGCCCGCTTCAATGCAGGGTCGCTTTGATTGAGTGAGGAGTCAGGAACGTAGCCGAGATCTCCGCCGGAAGAGGCGGTGGCTGGATCCTCGGAATAGTCCATGGCCAACTGCGTGAAATCGGCGCCATTGGCAAGCTGCTCAAGCAGCGCCGCAGCCTTGCGGCGAGCTTCGACATCCGTCGCGGCGTCATCGTTTTTGCGATTATGAAGCTGGGGATCTTTCTGCGGGGTGATCTTGATCTCCGCGATGCGGTATTGGGGCTCCGCGACGTTGAACTGTGCGCGATTCTGATTATAGAAATTAGAGACGTCCTGATCGGTGATGGAGATCTTCGCCACCACTTCGCGGTTGATGAGTTTCTGCACGGAAAGCTGGCGGCGGATGTCGTCCTTTAGATCGCTGGTGGTTACCCCGCGATCTTTCAGTTGCCGCTGGAACTCATCTTCGGTGTAAGGGCTCTTGAATTCCGTGAACTTATCCTCGACTTCACCATCGGTGGCTTCCAGGCCCAGCTTTTTGGCGCGCTGGATGAGGATGTCATTGTTAATCAGTTCGTCGAGAATATTCAGCGTGAGGGAAAGGGCCTCTTCCTGGGACGGAGTGGGCGCCTGCGGGTTCAAGCGGCTTTTATAGTATTTTTCCGCTTCGGCGCGGTGGATCTCCTGACCGTTGACGACGGCCCACACGTCTGGGGCCGCGGGTGCATCGTGTTTGCAACCAGCAGCGCCCAACACAGAAACCAGGAGCGCCGTAGCTAACGCTTTTCTAACCAAGTGAAGTCCTTGCCTTGCAGAAACTGCGATGAATCAAGCAGCCTTCTTTACGCGACCTGAGCGCAGGCAACTGGTGCAAACACGCATCTTCTTGCGCGCGCCGTTTACAAGCGCACGAACGCGTCGCAGATTTGGATTCCAGCGACGCCGACGCGTATTGTTGGCGTGGCTGATGACGTTTCCGTATTGCGGGCCTTTCCCGCAGATCTCACATTTTTGGGCCATGGAAGCTCCTGCTCTGTCTCTGGAGCACGCATTCTAACAGAGATTTTTCGACCACACAAAAGCAGATTCGTGAGCGGTAAGGCCATCTGGATACTGCTCGCGCCACAACGGCGGGACAACTGAGGCGCCTGGGAGCGCGAGGAATTGGGTGACTCCACCGGGCAGGCGATGTAGACTGCCGTCGCGATTTTGCGGCATTCGGCGCTTTCCAATCACATGTTACGAATCAGGAAGCAGAATTCAGAGATAGGGACGTTTTCGGAGGATCGAGATGCGAAAAATTGGTTTGATCGTGCTAGTACTGGCGCTCGGCGTGGGGATCGGGCTTTTGATCTCCGGCAGGCTAGCTCCAGTTCAGGGACAGGCAAAGCCCGGAATGGGCTTCGCTGCGATTCCGGGATCACTGGGTTCGGAGGATGTTACCGGACCTTATGACGTGGTGAAAGGCTGGCCAAAGGACGTCAGCACTTTGCCCGGAAACGACAAGTGGACTTATGGCGCGGCCGAGGGCGTGTTCGCGGAAAGCCCCAATCGCGTTTACATGCTCTTCCGGGGTGAGTTGCCGAAGATGGCGCCGCCCAAAGCCAGGCTGCTGCCGGACGTAGGACCAAGCATCAGCTTCCCGGTAGCAGGATTGTGGCGCGACACAACAACGGCCTCTCCGCCAGGAACGGGCGGTACAGACAACAACGTGGCTGAATGGATGACCTCCTGGGAGGGTAAAGCGCCCGACATCGGCATCAAGGGGCCGCCATACCGGAAGATGGGTGTGGATGCGAATTGGGAGAACTGCCTGGTCGTAGTCGACGGCAACGGCAATATCGTTGAGACCTGGAAGCAGTGGGACAAGCTCTTCCGGCGGCCTCATTCGGTGTACATCAGCCCCTACGATCCCGACAAGAATGTTTGGATTGTCGATGACAACATGCAAGTCATCTACAAGTTCACCCATGACGGCAAACAGCTTTTGCAGACGATCGGCACGCCAGAGAAGGAAGGCGCGGATGGAACGCACTTCAACCGCCCAACCTATCTCGATTGGCTGCCCGACGGCACCTTCTATGTTTCCGATGGTTACACGGGTACGCGTGTGGCGAAGTTTGACAAGAACGGAAAATTCATCATGGACTGGGGCAAGAAGGGCGGGCCTCGGGGAGGCGGCGGTAACGAGCCGGTGGAGACTCGTCCGGGTTACTTCAGCAACGTGCACGGCGTTGCTATCGATCCGAAGACACACCACGTGTTCGTGAACGACCGCAACAATCACCGGATCCAGGTTTTCGACGAGAACGGCAAGTACCTCTACGAGTGGAAGGTTGACGCCGACCCGTCGAGCCTGCACCTGCTCTACATCGGGTCCGGCAGCACCATCTGGACGTTTGATCGCACCACCAACAAGATGGTCGAGTGGGACCTGCAAGGGCACCTACTGTACGCCTGGGGAGCGATGGGCAATTTCCCTGGCGCGCTGTGGGGCGTTCATGGGATGAGCGTCGATCAGGAAGGAAACTTGTACCTGGCCGAAGTTGATAACGGGCGGGTCGAGAAGTTCCATCCGAAGGCGGGCGCCAATCCGGCATTTCTGGTCGCCAAGCCGATCTACTCAGCTTGGAAATAGGACGAAGTCGTTTCCCGGTCCGGCGGCCGACGGCCGCCTGACCGGGAATAATTATGATGACCTATCTCTGGTTTTCTTCTCTCCCGTTCCCAAATATCGCGCGAGCGACGTGGGCTCACCAGATTTCACGCGGCTAGCGAGTCGGCGTGGGGAGACCCGGAATCGGTCTTTCCCAGAAATTCTCAGAGAGAATAGCGGGATTAGCTTCAGTCCTTTTCCAACATGACTTCGGTCGACTTGATTACAACAGACACCTTATCGCCCACCTTCAATTTCATCTCATCGGCGCTGCGCTTCGTTATGACGCTCTCGATCAAATTCTCGCCGACACGCACAACGACATGGGCCATGACGCCGCCAAATTCGATCTCGGTCACTTTCCCGACAAGTTGATTTCGCGCTGATAGTGTCATAACAACAGAGTATCTTCCTTTCCAAAGAGCCTGTCTATGCGTGTCAAGTCCATTCAGACCGCTTTTGCCATCATGAGACGGAAGGAGTGAGTCTTAATTACAAGCCAAACTTGCTGCTCTACTCCTAGCCCGAGCGATTCGCAGGCACTGGGCGTCAGATGGACTTCGAAAGTCTTGCCCGCTTCTACTTCGGCAATGACCATTGCACCTTCTCGCTTCAGTGATCTTATTTTCCCTGGCAGGACATTTCTGGCACTTAGCGCGCGGGGCAGCTCAGCAGCAACTAAAATATCTCCCGCGCGGATTGCAAGGCGCAGTGTGGAGCCGACCTCAACTCTCGATAGAGGCACTTCAACCTCGGTGTCCGCCCCAACCAGGCGACAATGCATGGTCCCCGAGCCTGGCGCCACAGAAAGCACAATGGCGTCGAAGAAATTCTCGAACCCCGCCAATTGAGCGAGTGACTCCTGTGTGGGCGCATCGAGCACGTCTTGCGGCGTCCCCTGACTCAGGATTAGCCCGCCTTGCAGAACCATAACGCGCTCGCCAAGAGCAAATACTTCTCTTTGGGAATGGGTCACGTAAAGAATGGGGATGCCGTGTGCGGCGTTCCAAGCACGCAGATCGTCAATGATTTGTGATTGCGTCGAATAATCCAATGCAGAGAGTGGTTCATCAAGTAGGAGGAAGCATGGATCCGTGACAAGCGTGCGGGCCAAGGCTACACGCTGGCGCTCCCCGCCCGAAATCTCATTCGGTTTGTGCTTCCAAAGGCCTGAAATGCGAAAGGATTCGAGGATATTCTCGGTGCGTTTACCTATTTGGTCTTGATCAAGATTGCGAAGGCCGTATCCAACATTCTGCGCCACAGTCAGGTGCGGAAATAGCGCCAGGTTCTGAAAAACAAATCCAACCTTGCGCTCCGGCACCGAAACGTCCAGACGGCGGCCTGAATCAAAGAGCACTTGGTCGCCGACCTTGATTAGACCGAAGTCTGGCAGAAGTAGACCCGCCACGCAGCGGAGGAGCGTCGTTTTACCCGACCCTGATGCGCCAAACAGCATCGTAATGCCAGGTGGGATAGAGAACTCCACGTCGAGAGCGAAACCGCTTGAAAGACGCTTTTGCAAGCGTGCCGAAAGCTTCATCGTTATTGAGTCTTATCCTGCATCGTACTTAGTGCCGCACCGACCACACCACCCATGACTTTCGGTTAAGTCCATACACGATGGAGAGGATCCCAAATGAGAACAGCAAGAGGAGCAAGGCCGTCGCGTTGGCAGCCGCATAGTCGAGGCTTTGGACCTCATCATAGATTGCGATGGAGATCGTCCGGGTAGCACCAGGGATATTTCCCCCGACCATCAGCACGACACCAAACTCCCCCATCGTATGGGCAAAGCTCAAGACTGCTCCCGTGATTACTCCGTTGATCGAAAGCGGAAGGATAATACGAAAGAATGTCCGCAGTCTGGATGCGCCTAGGATAGAGGAGGCTTCGATGAGTTGATGATCGACTTGGGAAAATGCCGCGGCCATCGGCTGAACCGCAAACGGCAGGCTGTAGAGGACAGACGCGATAACCAAACCTTCAAAGGTAAATGCCAGCCCGTGACCGAACCACGCTGCCCAGGCTCGCCCAATCAGACTTCGCGAACCGATTGCCACTAGGATATAAAAGCCCAGAACCGTCGGCGGCAGCACAAGAGGCAGCGCCACTACGGATTCAATTAGAAACTTCAAACGCCACCTGGAAAAGGTCACCCAATACGCGATTGGCATGCCGATAACGAACAGAAACGCGCATACCAGCGACGAAAGCCTCAAGCTGAGGAGAATGGCCGGCCAGTTCATCGATATGACTGTTTCTGTTTGTTTCTCGACGCCGCGAGGCCCATCTTATCGGCTCTCCCGATCATGGGTTCGTTTTCCGTTGCATCGGCCGTGATTCTGGCACGTTAAAGCCGTAGTTTCGCATGAATTCGACGATCTCCGGTCGCTTGAGGAAAGCCAGGAATTGTTTGGCGACGTCCTTTTCTTTTGAGGACTTCAGGATTACAACCCCCTGGTCGATAGCCGGGTAAAAGGAAGTCGGAATTTGATAGTAGCTTCCCTCGTCCCTCAATGGAGGAGCCAACGCCAGAGAAAGAGCCAGAATTCCGATATCTGCATTTCCTGACTCCACAAATTGGGCGGCTTGAGAGATGTTTTCGCCCAACACAAACTTGTCCCGCACTTTCTCGTAGATTTTCGCGTGCTGCAATGAAGCAACCGCTGCTCGGCCATATGGAGCATGCTCGGGATTCGCGATGGCAATCTTGCGGACGCCGGGGTCCAGCAATGCCTGCAGGCCTTTCTTTACGTCAATCGGCGAATCTTTCCGCGCCCAGATAACAATCTTCCCCGTGGCATAACCCGAAAGCGATCCCTCTTCTGCTAAACCCGCCGTTGCAAGTCTTCTTGGGTAGTCGGTATCAGCCGAAAAAAACACGTCAAAAGGCGCACCATTCTGAATTTGGGAAAAGAAATTACCGGAAGAGCCAAAGGTGAGCTTAACGGTGTGCCCCGTTTCTTTTTGAAACCTGGCGGCAATTTCTTGAAAAGTAAATTGAAGGTCCGCCGCAGCCGCCACCCGCAATTCTTGGCCCGCTGCGACTCCAGGCAGCAGACAAACCAACAAGCAATAGCCAAGCAGACGCAAAATCTTCATGTCTTGTCTCCCCATCACGAAGCTACGGGCGAACCAGCATTACGTCCGTCAGACTTAACAAGCGCGGCGATCGTCTGACCGGCTTTCAAACGCATCTCTCGAACAGCATCGGCAGTCACGATGGAATGGATGCGCTGGCCGCCGATGAAAATCGTAACTTCGGCGACTAGGCCATCGGTTCTAATGCCGATTACACGGCCCGAAAAGCTGATTTCCCGGGCTTATGCGCCGAAAGCTTGGTCTGCGGCGACCGGCGCTGCCAGGTTCAGGTATTACATGTAGAAAATTGTCCACCTGTGATTCGGGCACTCGGTGATGCCCGCCAGCAGTCCTGACCGTTTGCAATTTATTCTTGTAGATCCACTGCTTCAGTGTCGGATAGCTGATACCTAGAATCTGGGCTGCTTCCCGAGGCTTGAAAAGCTTTGCGTGAGGCATCGTGATCGCCTAATTCTGTAGCTTCTCAAGGCTTCACGTGCCGCTAGTCGCCAAGTTTTCCCTCGCCTCTGCCTGCCCGACAGCCCGCCTTTACGAAAAATGTGCGCAAAAAGCATATCTATCCGTCTATCGCCAATACGTATTGAACCGATTTGACATCTCGCTGGCAAGCATATTATACAGTATGTTTAATTGGCGGTGTGCAACTGGCTGCAGGTCGTCCTCGCGTACCTTTTCAGGGGGGGATGTGTAATATGCGTTCGCATTCAAGCAGGACTTTTGTCGTTTTATTCTTGCTGATCGTCGTTGCGACTTGCGTTCCTGTCGCCTCGGCCCAAGTGTCTGGGGCCATTTCCGGAGTGATTTCTGACGCCACGGGTGCCTCGGTGCCGGGCGCTACCGTGACGGCCACGAATGTGGAGACGGGAGCCACCCGCGCAGCAATAACAGATGGTGCCGGCAGATATCAGGTGCTTGCGCTTCCAGTCGCCGGGTATGAGCTCAGTGTCAAGAAAGATGGCTTCCAGGAAGTGATTCGGCGCGGCATTCACTTGGTTCTGGGCCAAGAGGCGGTTCTCGATCTCACATTGCAGGTCGGAGAAGTCCGCCAGCAAATTACAGTAACCGAAGAAGCTCCACCCGTGGCGACCACTACGGCGGATATTTCAGGGCTCGTCGGGGAACAGCAGGTGAAGGATCTCCCGCTTAACGGGCGGAGCTTCGACTTGTTGATGACGCTCAATCCGGGTGTTGTGAACTTTACCTGGGAGAAGACCGGAGGGATCGGTATCTCCAATTCCACCACCGCCAACATGTTCTCTGTCTCGGGAAACCGCCCGCAGCAGAACCTTTTCCTGCTGAATGGGGTGGAATACACGGGAGCCGCCGAAAACAACATGACGCCTGGAGGCGCCAGTGGGCAACTGCTCGGCGTCGATGGGGTACGGGAGTTCAACCTGCTTCGGGACGCCTACAGCTCTGAGTACGGTAAGCACCCCGGCGGGCAGGTCACCATCGTCACTCAATCGGGCACAAACCTTTGGCATGGTTCTGTTTTTGAGTTCTTGAGAAATAGTGCCTTGGACGCACGCAACTTCTTTGATGTGGATAGCTCGGCTCCGCCGTTTCGAAGAAATCAGTTCGGAGGCTCGGTCGGAGGGCCGATACGAAAGGACAAGACCTTCCTTTTCTTCAACTACGAGGGGTTCCGTCAAAGCCTGCATCAAACGTCTGTCGAGCTTGTGCCCGACGCTCAGGCTCGGGCGGATGCCGCGCCAATCGTTCAGCAGCTTGGCCTCCTGAACTTGTGGCCGACTGCCCCTGCTAACGCCCCCGACTTCAAGGTCGCGGGCCAGGACGGCATCGCCGAAGCTTTCCTCAGTCCTTTGCAGACGATTCGAGAGGACTTCGGAACTGTCCGACTTGACCACCTATTTTCCCAGAGGGATTCCGCGTCTGCGATCTACACTGCAGACGACAGCAGCAGCGTGACCGCGACTCCCTTCGACGCATTCTCCACCGACCTGCTCACCTTGCGAGAACAAGTCTTGAGCCTTCAGGAAACCCACGTGTTTTCGGGACTTATCAATACTGCTCGATTAGGTTTCTCCCGCGCGGGATACTTCTTTACCGGTGAACCCACGCCCGGTGCGCCGTCAGCCAGCGTCCCTGGCTTCTTGACCGGGCTCCCGATCGGAGCGGTGGTCGTGGGAGGTAGCCAGGCCTCTAACCCGCAGGCGCAGTTGGGATTGGCGGGAAGCAACAACGGGAGCAATCTGCACATCGCTCGAAACATTGCCACCTATACAGACCAGGTTTCGTTTACGCGAGGACGTCATCAGTGGAGTGTCGGTGCCTGGTTCCAACGTTTCCAATCCAACGAAGAGATCGCGCTCAGTCAGTTTGGCCAGATGACCTTCACCGGATTGCCCACTCTTCTGACCGGCACGGCCAGCTTCCTCTACGATCCGTCGCCGACGCCGCTAAGCTGGCGATCGCTGTTCGGCGCGGTCTATGCCGAAGACAACATTCGCATAAGCCCCCGGCTGACACTGTCGCTGGGTTTCCGCGACGAATTCAGCACAGGCTGGAATGAAGCACACGGGAGAGCCTCAAACTATTCTTTTCCGAGCGGCATGATTGCGACTCAGCCAACCGTTGGAAACTCTCTGTTCTCCGTAAATCGCGCAAAATTCCTGCCGCAGCCCCGCCTGGGTCTCGCCTGGAGTCCTTTCGGTCGCACGACTGTGATTCGCACCGGCTTTGGCATGTATAACGATTTGCAGGATGCTCTGGGCTATCGCGCCGATCAGAACGCGCCTTTCAATCCCGCTTACACGATTGCTGCCGGACCAATAGCGAATCTATCGCTGCCAATAAATCCTGTCGCAGCACCGGCGGCAAGCGCGCTCCTTATACCGGGAGGAGTTCAGCCGGACATGTACACTCCCACTGTTGTGTCTTGGTCTCTGACGCTAGAGCAGCAACTCACTCCCAACACGTCTCTGAGCCTAGGCTATGTGGGAAACCACGCCTATCACGAACTCATTGGCGTGGACGCGAACGCACCGGCTCCGGTTATATGCCCGGCCTCTCCGTGTCCCGCTAATTTCCCGAGTACGACGTTCGTGAACCCAGCGAACGGCGCGGTCACCCCTATCTGGGGTGCACTGGCCGGACAGCCTGTGCCCGCTGGGACTTTTTTCATCGCACCCGGCACCGCGAAACCCAATCCCAAGATTGCCAACACCTGGACATGGTTTTCGGAGGGTGTGAGCTCCTACAACGCTCTGCAAGTTGACCTGAAGCGCCGCTTTAGCAAGGGACTGTCTCTACGGGGCGTCTACACATGGTCGAAGACGCTCGACGATGGCGACTCCATGAACGCCACGGCTGCTGCCAACGCCCCCGGGCTTGTTTCGAATCCCTTCAACGTGCGCTCCGATTGGGGTCTTGCGACGTATGACGTGCGGAACGCCGGAGTAGTCACAGCAACGTACGATCTGCCATTTGGCCGCGGCAGGCAATACCTGAGCGCCCCCCACGGCCCATCCGGACAATTGATGAGCGGATGGACGCTGAATAGCATCGTGAATGTTCTGTCCGGGTTTCCGTTCACGCCACAACTTAGCTACAACCCCTCCAACAACGGCGACACACGGAATCCAGTCCGGCCGTTCCTCAATCCGGCGTTTTCAGGCCCGGTTGTCTCGGAAAATCCGAATCAGTGGTTCAACCCCAACGCTTTCATCGCGCCGCCCAACAACAGCGGTTTCTTCGGGAACGTAGGAAGAGATACGTTCATTGGACCTGGCTTGGCAACATGGGATTTCTCAGTGCTGAAAGATACGGCCATCCGCGAGAAATTGAACTTACAGTTTCGCGTTGAAATCTTCAATCTATTGAACCGCGCGAACTTCAACACTCCTAACCTCATCGCCGATGTGTTGCTGCCTGCTCCAAATGCCACAGTGCCCGTCCAGTCGCCCGCGGCTGGAACTATTACCAGCACGTCAACCAGTTCTAGGCAGATTCAGTTCGGCCTGAAGCTACTCTGGTAGAACACGCTTCAGTTCCGGCAGCAGGACATATTCCCGCAAGGCGAAGGACAGCGAGTGGCCGAACCACAGATGAATAACGCTAAGGATACGTGGTCGAAGCAGATCGGTGGCGGAACGCTGACCTTCAGGACGGAGGCAGTGGGGAAATCCGGTCGCTGGCTATATCCACGAAGCTAGCTTTGAGAGAGGAAACAGCTCCTACTCGATGGGCCGCCAGAGCATAGAATCACTAAATCGGGCGGAGGTTGAGAACCGTTTCGCCGATTTCATTTCTGAGATTCGCCACGGACAATAGGCTCGTACTCGCGCCAACTGCAAAGACTGCAACGACCAAGGGTGAGTCAGCAAAGGCTGACGGCTAGCCAACGTGTTCTCTTGTTTCCGCGTTACTAAGAAGACGGAGGCTGAGGTCACCAATTCCAACGTTACGTACGTATGTTACGTCACGTAGAGAGAAGCTTGATTTAGGTCCGGCACTATTCTGATTCAGAATACGGAGAGTCAAAATGATCGGGAATTTGTGCGCCGCTATTGCGGCAAGCATTATATTAAGAGCCGCACCTTGATATCCGCATGAGCGTTCGATATAGAATTCGCGGCGAATAATTATGATGAGCTGTTCTTGCCTTCCGCCGCCTGATTTCACGAAACGGCAGGTGGGCATTCCAGCCTTCGGACGACCAGCGGGCACTTTGACGAAGCGTACGTCCGTGACGTCGTCGAAAAGCTGGCACCTAAAGTTGCCTGATGGACTCACTGAGCAAGTTGGACTCAGTTGCGCCGGCACCTAAGGCTCTGTAGCATGAAGCAGTTGTCCTCGCCTTAAACTTGAATTTGGAAGGGGCGTGTAGCTCAGCTGGCAGAGCACCTGCTTTGCAAGCAGGGGGTCAGGGGTTCGAATCCCCTCACGTCCACCAAACTTCTTCCACGCTTTCACTAAGTTACTTGCTCTTCTTGAGCCGCTAGCAATTTTGAATGTGGCTTGGCTGCGAGCCGGATAACGAATTTATTGCCGCGACGAACTGCGCCTGTGGAGTTCCCTGCCTAACCCGAAGGAAGGGACGGGTGGGCGCCCTCAAAATCCTGGAACTGTCGTCCGGTTCCGTGTTTCTTCTAGTTCACTGTCAAGGGAACCGTACCGGTAGCTCCGATCGGCGTTGTGACTTTAACGGTGTCGGCGCCCACGTTCAAGGTACAAACCGCACTTACGGTCGTGGAGTTCGACCCACTAACGGCGCAGGTGTTGCCCGTACCGGACACGGTCACTGCCGTCGCTCCCGCCAGATTTGTGCCGGTGAGCGTCAGCAGAACGCCGCTACCGTGCGTGACCGGATTCGGGGCGACTGAAGTCAGGGTCGGCCCCAGCACCGTGAATGTCTGGGTGTTGCTAGTCCCACCGGGCGTTGTGACGCTGACGTTCCTCGCGGTGAGTCCAGCATTAGCCGTGATCGTGAAGGTCGTCGTGATCGTGGCGGAATCCACAACCGTTATGGTGCCGACGGTGACCCCCGATCCGGACACGGTAACCTTGGTTCCAGTTGCAGTGAAGTCCGTGCCGATGAGGGTTACCGGAACGGCCGTACCGCGCACGCCCGAATTGGGACCGACCGACGTCAGCGTTGGCACAGGCGGCACAACTACCGTGAATGTACGGGTGTTGCTGGTTCCACCCGGCGCAGTGATGCTGACGTTCCTCGATGTGAGTCCAGCACCAGCCGTGATCGCGAAGGTGGCGGTGACCGTTGTGTCGTTTACCACCACAAGATTGCTGACAGTGACCCCGCTTCCGGACACGGTGATTGCGGTCGCGCCGGTCAGCCCACTCCCGCTTAATGTCACCGCAGCATTCGTACCCCGCGCTCCTGTGTTCGGAGCGATTGAGGCTAGCGTCGGCCCCTGCACGGTGAAGGTCTGGGTGTTGCTGGTCCCGCCTGGTGTTGTGACGCTGACGTTCCGCGCACTGATCGTCGCGGTAGCTCCGATCGTGAAGGTCGCCGTGATCGTCCCGGAATCCACAACCGTTATGGCGCCGACCGTGACCCCCGATCCGGACACTACTACTTTGGTTCCGGTTGCGGTGAAGTTCGTGCCGATTAGTGTCACCGGAACAGCAGTACCGCGGAAACCGCCATTGGGAGTGACTGAAATCAACGTCGGCGCCGGCGGGAGGGTATAGGTGAACCCGCCGGCGAGCGAGCCGATCTGAGCATCTGGATTGGTCACCGTCACGCTTACCGAGCCAGCCGCGTGCGCTGGAGTAATTGCCGTGATCGTCGTAGCGCTGACGAAGCTTACGCCCGTGGCTGCGCTACTGGCGAAGCTGACCGTCGCCCCCGCAGCGAAGTTAGCGCCGGTGATCGTCACCGCCGTGCCCCCCGTGGTCCACCCGGTGTTCGGAGACACACTACTGACCGTCGGCGCCGGGGTTGAAATGTACGTGAAGCCATTCGTCAGAGAGGCGCCCTGACCATCGCTATTCGTGACCGTAACGTTGACGGCACCAGCGGCGTGAGCTGGCGTTGTCGCCGTGATGGTTGTGCTGTTGACGATGACGACGCCGGTCGCCGCGCTGCTGCCGAGGCTCACCGTGGCGCTTGCCGTGAAGTTAGTTCCGCTAATTGTGATCGGTGTGCCGCCGGTCGTGGGGCCCGATACTGGCGTAACGCTGACGACTGTGGGCGCCGGTAACTGATACGTGAAGCCGGACGTAAGCGTGCCGCTCTGACCGTCTGTGTTCATCACGGTGACGCTCACCGCGCCAGCGGCATGCGCCGGCGTCGTGGCCGTGATCGATGTGCTGCTAAGAACGGTCACGCCGCTGGCCGGCGTACCCCCAACGCTGACGGTCGCTCCCGCCGCGTAATTGATCCCAGTGAGCGTAATGACCGTACCGCCACTCGTCGGGCCGATGTTCGGCGACACATTGCTGACCGTCGGCGCCGTCGACGTATACGTGAAAGCATTCGGCAGGGTCCCAATTCGCCCATCAGGATTGGTGACGCTCACGCTGACGGTTCCGGCAGTGCCCGCGGGAGTGGTGGCGGTCAGCGACGTGCTGTTCACAAACGTCACGCCCGTCGCCGCCGTACCGCCGATGTTCACCGTAGCGCCGGAAAGGAAGTTCGCACCTTGAATGGCGATGGCCGTACCGCCGGCAGCCGGTCCGCTCGTTGGCGCCACGCTGCTTACCGTGGGTGGGGGGTTCCCGGAGCCGACGACAAACTGATTGAAGACATTCGCCGTTGTCTGCTGGATGCGCGCGTCGACGAGGTTATATCCGTGTCCATAGCTGTCTAATGCCCAGTTCCAACTCATCGTTCCAGTTGCGAATACCCAGGCTCCGCTAGGAGCTTGGTAGACGGATGAGTTGGAGTAGGAATGTGCACCAGTGCCCCAAGGTGAATGTGACAACAGCGTGTACGTACCGCCTACCGCGTTCGGGGAGGGAAAGCTGCTGTCGTAGAGATCGGCTTCGTACCCAACGATCCCTCTCACGCTGTCGCCGTCCTTAAACCCTGTCCCGGCATATACCCAGTTCCCGCTGTTGGTCACGACGTACGAGGGGAAAAAGCCTTGGCCATTCTGCGTCGGATAGCTGTAGGTGTTGTACTGAACGCCCATTAGCGTCTGCCCCGGGCGGTTCAGCGCCGGGTCGTACCAGTTAATGGTTTTCAGGGTCGGGTCGGTGATCGGGTCGAGGTTAACGTCCTTATAACAAACCTCTACGCGGTTCGGTACTCCGCTGCTCGAAGGCTCGAACCGTATCTGCCAGGAGAGCGCGTCGGCGCCGAAGAAGCCCAGGTTTACGCCCGCATCGCGAGCGGCGGTCACGGCGTCATACATCGGCTTGGACCAGTATTCGTCGTGCCCGACAGAGAAGAAGCCGCGGTAGTTCAACAGGCGGTAGCCGTCCGAATGTGTCTCGACATCGGTCGAATACGCCACGTCATACCCGGACTGCTCCATCCAACGGATGAAATTGACCTCCCCATAATCCGAACGGAAGCCTTCGTCGATACCTGAATCTGCATACGGCCGGTCGAACGAAACCTTGGCCGCCGACTTATAGCCAGTGGCCGCTAATTTCACACCATAGCTGTTGAAGTCATACAAGCTCTTGCCCGTGAGGCCGTCATCTGGATAGTCGTTGTAGGCCTGATAGGTTGTCACGGGCTGCTGGTAGAGCAGTGCCGCGACTCGCGTGTCATCCCGGACGACAAATATCATCAGGTTCTGATACCCCTGCGCGTTCGTGAGGACCGCCAGATAGACGCCACTGGTCCAAGTAGTTTGGGTAGCCAAAATGTAGGCTGGCGCCCAGCCGCATTCGATCTTTCCCGTCGTCGCATCCATAGGGCAGGTGGGTTGCGTGATACCGTTGAGCGGACCGATATGCTGCATGAGGCGCCCGCCCAGTCCTTGGTACCAGCCGATGCGATAGACGTCGATCGTATAAGTCTGTGTAGGGTTCGTGCTCACATAGAACGTAATGTTCTCGCCTTTATTGACGCTGGCGGCGGACGCATAACCCTTGATCTGGCCGACTGCATCCTTGCCCAGGTGGTCAGTGCCGATATCCCACGCGCTCGAGCCAGGTTGCTGGTTCTCAAGGACTATAGGGTTGGACTGAGCCCTCGCAGTGGCTGAGGTCAGCACGAGGAACACCAAAGAGAGGAAAGCACATCTCGCTGCTAACCGCGAAACTCCGGCATGGCTGGGTTGCCGCATCAGGATTCTCCAGTGTCTTGCGCTTGAACGAATGACTGACCGATTGGACTCTTGGTGACTAACGGTGAGCGAGAGTGCAGAAAGGCTTTGAAGCCGGCATCTCCAGCTGATAAAACCCAAGGGGCCGCTCATGAACGTTGAACCTCGACGCCTGTTTTGTGAAAGGCCCCAAGCTACCGAACTGGTTGATTCTGGCCCACGCTACCGCGTCCCCATTTGCCTATAGCGGTAGCGTCGTATTCATTGCCCAACAAATTCCGTGCAAGCTCTTTACCAATCTAAGGTTGGTGAAACAAGAGAGCTTAGCGGGCTCACCTCTCGGTCCATCGTGCAAGTGCTTGCATCTCATCTGCATTTGATTGGCACAGAATGGCTGCTCTCCACAGCCCCAGAGGAGGCTGAGCTGATTCGACCCACGTGTCCAACCCGATCCACTCACAGGCGTCATCGGATTCCTTGCGATAGAGCACCATTGTTGGCAACTGGCCCACGACAGCACCTGCCGCAAGCAAAGCACGGTGAACAGGATCCCGCTATGCCGGAGCCGTACCTGACAACTGCCCATCCTGTCATCAAGAGCGTGGTAGCAAAATGGAGAGTCGTATGCCGTTCCTCAAGGCTTAGCTTCAGGAGCGAAGGGTACCCCCTTTCGCATGCTTAATCATCGTACTTATGTAGACACTTACCCCTGGCTGATCGTGCAATTTGAGAGGAGAAGTGCGGACAGGTGCCAAGACTTTTTGGGAAAGGACAGCCTTTTCTTGTTGCCTTAGTTGTTCTGAGGCTTCTCGGATCTTCGTCTGCGTTACATTCCCAGGCGCCGCAATCGATCAATCCATCCGGGCAGAATCCTCCTGAGCAAACAACAGAGGATTACAACCAAAGACTCGAAGAATTGCGCAGATCGCTAGCCTCAAGTACGCCGGAGAGCCAAGTCGCTGACTATCGGATCGGCGCTCAGGATCTGCTTGAGATCAAGGTCTTCGAGGCGGCCGATTTGAACCGCTCCCTTCGTGTGTCGGCTAGCGGCGAAATCTCTTTCCCGCTGTTCGGTTCGGTTCACGCAGCCGGTCTGACCGCCCAAGAGCTCCAGGCGCTGCTGGAGTTCAAGCTGCGTAAATACATGAAGGATCCTCATGTTGACGTCCTGGTGAGCTCGGTTGAAAGCCATCCGATATCCGTGGTAGGTGCGGTGAAGAAGCCCGGAGTTTTTCAAGTGCGGGGCCTGAAGACTGTACTCGAAATGCTTTCTTCCGCTGAGGGTCTCGCTGATGACGCGGGCGACGACGTAATCATCATGCGAGGCGCCGGTCTGCGTACCGCTTTTGCACAAGGTAACAGCCAACAACAAGCAGGCGGTGATCAGCCGTTACCAAGCGAAGCCACTCCGGCGCGAGATGCGCTCAGCGGAAACGACGATTTGAACGGGAGCATGAAAGAATCCGTCCGAGTGAACCTAAAGAACTTACTAGAGACAGGGAATCCTCGCTTCAATGTGACCGTCTACCCGGGTGACATCGTCAACGTGCCCAAGTCCGGGATCGTCTATGTGGTGGGCGAGGTCAAGAAGCCAGGCGGATTTGTGCTCAAGAGCAACGAAAAGATGACGGTCCTAAAGGCGATGGCACTTGCCGAAGGCTTGACGCCGACTTCCGTCAAAAATCGAGCGCGAATCATCCGCACGGACGCAGGGGGCACAGAGAAGGTCGAAATTCCCATTGATCTCGGAAAAATACTCGATGGGAAGGCTCCGGACCCGGACTTGAAACCAGCTGACATTGTCTTTATACCGAACAGCACAGGAAAGTATGCTGCTTATAGGGGCAGTGAGGCCGCTATCTCAGCCATAACTAGCCTGCTCGTCTTCCGCTGGTAATATGGACCAAACAAACAAAATTAGCCTCTACGATTCTCCGTCCGACACGCTAGAGAATCGGCGCGCACAGGGATACACCCCACTTGAGGCCGACGAAATTCAAAAGGTGCCCGGCCTGCTGGAGTATTGGCGGATCGCCCGGAAGCGTCGCGCAACGATACTGACGATTGCCTTCGTCGTATTCACCATTGGACTTATCGCAACTCTCAAAGAGAAACCTGTCTACCGAGCTCGAGGACTGGTGGAAATTCAGACGGAGAATCCTGACGTTCCGACGCTGCAGGAGCTTTTTCAGGCGGAGAACATTTCGGACGCCTATCTCGAGACGCAGTATCGCATCCTGGAGAGCGAGAATCTGGCGCGGCGTGTGATCGCTCAACTCAAGCTCAGCCAGACTGCTGAGTTCGGTTCATCACCTTCGCCTTCGACTGAAAACAGGCAAGACGAAGCCTCCGCACCACAAGTTTTCGCTGTGGCGGGCAGGAGCCCTCGCCCCGGGGACGTCGACAATGAAGTTCTGAAAAAGTTTCAGGATCGGCTGGATATCGAGCCGCTCAAGCGCAGTCGCCTGGTCGAAATCAGCTTCGAGTCCAATGATCCCCAGCTGGCAGCCCAGACAGTGAACACGCTCGCCGACACCTACATTCAGCAGAGTCTGGAAGTCCGCTGGGACGCTTCTCAGAAAGCTTCCGACTGGCTTTCCCAGCAATTGTCGGGCATGAAGGCGCAATTGGAGAAATCGGAGGACGAGCTGCAGGAATACGCTCGTAACAATGGGCTGCTGTTCCTGGAGACGGACAAGGGAACCATAGAGAACATCGTCACTCAAAGACTTCGAGAGCTGCAGGAGGGCTTGACCAAGGCCCAGACGGACAGGTACCAAAAAGAGTCGCTCTATAATTTACTGGAACGAGGCGATTTCGCCTCGCTGCCCGGCGTTGTCGATAACAAGTTGATGCAGGACCTGACCGAAAGACTGGCCGAGCTGAACCGCGAACGCTCGAGATTGTCCGCGATCTTCTATCCCGATTATCCGCAGGTGAAGGAGATCCAAAACCAGATCGATGAAACCCAAGAAATGTTGTCGGCAGAGCGCCAACGGGCCGCTTACGCCATCACCAATGACTATCATGCCGCCGTCGAGCGCGAGGATATGGTGCAACGCGCCTTCCGGGAGCAACAAGGTCAAGCGAATGTTATTGCCGAGAAATCGGTTCAGTACAACATCCTGAAGCGGGAAGCAGATACGAATAAGCAGTTGTACGTGGACCTCCTGGAGAAGCTAAAGGAGACAGGTGTGTCCACCAGCCTGAAAGCGGCGAACATCCGAGTCGTTGACCCGGCCTATCCCCCCAAAAAAGCGGTTCGCCCTCGCATTCTGCTGAACCTGCCGCTCGCTCTTATATTCGGACTTGCTTTCGGTATCGGCGGCGCGTTCCTGCAGGAGCACCTCGACAATACCTTCAAAACGGCTGAAGAAATTGAGCGCTTCCTGCACCTGGCGGTGCTGGCTTCGGTCCCTGCAGTTCAGTCTCCCAATGGCCACGGGGCCATCCACGGCCTTTACGAACGCGCTCGAATTCTAGGTAAAGACAAAGAGAAGAACGGGACGAGCCTGGCTCCGAGGTGGAACCGGATCGAGGGAAACGGACAGAATACCGACCTGGCCGAGGCTTTCCATGGATTGCGTACCTCGGTTCTGCTCTCAACGGCCAAGCGCCCCCCGAGGTCTCTACTTGTAATGAGTGCGCAAGGGCGCGAAGGCAAGACAACCGTTGCGACGAACCTGGCTATTTCGCTGGCTCAACTGGAGGAACGCGTCCTGCTCATTGACGCGGATTTACGCCGGCCGAGTGTTCATGGTTTTTTTGGGGTCGCCAATTCCTCCGGTCTTGTTAACTATCTGACGGGTAACCAGGATTGGAGAAGCCTGGTCTATCGGCCCGGCCCAGCCGGCTTAGACGTGCTACTTTGCGGACCTGTGCCACCCAACCCGGCCGACTTGCTTTCGTCCGAGTACATGCGCAACCTAATTCGCGACGCATCAAAAGAATATAAATTTGTGATCCTGGATTCAGCGCCCCTCCTGAATCTGGCGGACAGCCGCATTCTGGCCACCTTGGTAGATGGCGTGATACTCGTGGTTGGGGGCGGGATCACGCCACGAGACCTCGTCCATCGCGCCTATACTTCTGCGCTCGACGCAGGAGCCCACGTTCTGGGCGCGACGATCAACTTCGCTGACACAAAGGCCGACTACTATTCATCGGCATACCAGCAAGACACTGTCGAGAAGCAGTAATGAGCGGTCGAAACTCTCAATTGCGTTAGAAGCCGCGAAGGAAGAGCTATGTCACGCTTGGTGGAAGCGTTGCTTATACTCGGGATCGCCCTTGCCGTTCTCGCATTTGGCGGTACTGAACCAGCCTCTTTCGCCATCGTTGAAGTTCTCCTGCTGGGCGGATCGGCCTTGCTGCTCGCAAGCCCGGGGACGGTGACGCTGAGCGGGTCGACAAAGGCGCTTGCGGTCCCAGCTGCAATCGTCGCCGTGATTCTTGTGCAGCTCTGCCCTCTTCCCGTCCATTTGCTGGATCGATTCGCGGGACGAGAAAGCTCAGCAACGGGGGCGCAACTGACTTCATTGAGCATCGAACCCTACAGTACCCGGGCACAGCTTTTGATCGTTTTGGCCTGTGTGGCGGCCTTCTACCTTGCTCAAATCGTCAGCCAGGATCGCAAGCGCAAGCGGCGCCTGATTTTTTCCATTATCGCCCTGGGCTGTTTTGAGGCTTTCTACGGTCTATTTCAGTACCTTACCGGCTGGCAAACGATTTTTGCTTATGTGAAGAAATATGATCTGGCGGAGGCGACGGGTACGTACATTAACCGCAACCACTATGCAGGCTTCCTCGAAATGGTCCTGCCTTTCAGCTTAGCACTGGCATTTTACGAATACGTGAATCTCAGTCAGAATCAGCGCTGGCGAAGTCCGGTGATGATGAAACTGATCACGCGAGCGAGTTTTCAGCGTTTACTTTTTTGGCTGTTCATAACGGTCGTGCTCTTCACGGGTATTGTTTTCTCCCGATCGCGAATGGGAATTATCGCGGGATGTGCATCGCTACTCGCGATGTTTGGTCTCGCGGAAGTTTCCCGTTTCCGAATCCGTATCCTTCTACCTCTCTCTGCTGCCTTTGTCATCCTCAGCCTTAGCCTTGCCGTTTGGATCGGTCCGGGTCCAATCGCAGAGAGGTTTCAAAGTGTTGGACAGGAATACTCGCTGGGTGACCAGAGCCGACTTTCCATCTGGCGAGACGATCTGAGGCTCATCCATCTTCATCCGTGGCTGGGAACCGGGCTCGGAACCTTTCCGATCGCCTTCACGACCGTACAGACAACTTTCCTGGGCCAGTTTGTCAATCATGCGCACAACGATTACCTGGAAGTTGCGAGCGATCTGGGCATACCAGCGGCACTAGTGTTGTTTCCCTCCGTCCTTTTCCTCCTTGCGCGTGCCGTGCGATCCTTCCTCTTCGCAGAAGAGAATTTCGAACGAATGGTTGGCCTGGGATGCGCAGGAAGTATCGTGGCGCTGATGCTACACGCCATGGCGGATTTCAATCTGTACATCCCCGCGAATGCGCTGGTGTTCTCGACGATTTCGGGACTTGCAATGTCGGCACCACCCCGGAGTATGCAGGCTCGGAGTCCGAAAAGTGGCAGGTAACTATCAGTTCGTGCTGAAACGGGCATTCGATATTGTCGCCGCCGGCGTAGGATTGCTCGTCTCGATCCCGGCGTTCATTCTGATCTCCGTTGGCATATCTCTCGATTCTCCGGGTTCATTTCTTTTCACACTGAGGGCTGCGGGGCGAGACGGAAAGGCCTTCGACCAATGGAAGTTTCGGACAATGAAGGTGGACGCGAGGCATACGGGGCATCCTTTCGAGGTCTCGGACACGGATCCGCGCGTCACGCGAGTCGGACGCTTCCTGCGCCGATGGAGCATCGATGAACTGCCTCAGTTGTGGAATGTGCTCCGAGGGGAGATGAGCCTGGTCGGGCCGCGCCCGGCTTTTATCGAGGTCGCCAGACGTTATCCGCCTCTGGAAGCGCGCCGCCTGCTGATGCGTCCCGGGCTTACAGGATTGGCGCAAATCCATGGCCGCAACCTGCTGCCCTGGCCGCAAAGGGTGGCTTACGATATTGCCTACATCGAGCATTACTCGCTCTGGATGGATTTCAGGATTCTGGCTCGTACCATTCCGGTTGTGGTGCGAGGCGAAGGTGTTTACGGACCAGACGGAAAAGTCAGAATGCATGAGTTGGTTCGGGCTCCAGAGACATGCGAAGCGACAAACACCGAGTAATCGTTTGGGGGGCGGGAGGCCACGGTAAGGTGACCGTCGACGCCTTGCTGGCGTGCGACTGTTGGGACGTTGTCGGAATCCTGGACGACGACAGTGCGAAGGGCGGAGGCAAAGTTCTTGGCGTACCCGTGTTCGATACCGCCGGAGACTTCTCTAAGCTGGTCAGCGAGTTGCAAGCCGAGGGCATGGCCATAGGGATCGGCGACAACTACGTGCGTGACAAGAAATTTCGGTACGTTCGAGCTCACGGCTTGAAGCTGGTGAACGTGATCCACCCGAGCGCGCACGTCTCTCGTTTTGTGACGCTGGGAGAAGGAGTAACCATCCTGGCGGGGGCCACAATCAACCCGGGAACCGTCATCGAAGACAATGTTTGCGTGAACACCGCCGCATCGGTCGATCACGACAATTATCTGGAGAAGAATTGCCACATCTTCCCGAACGCAACCCTTACGGGGACGGTTCGTGTAGGACAGTTCGTCTGTGTCGGTTCCGGCGCGGTGGTGGCGCCCAACTTGACCCTCCGAAAACACGCATACGTAGCTGCAGGGGCCGTTGTCGTCAAAGAAATTCCGGAAGGTGTCATCGTTGCGGGGGTCCCCGCAACCGAAATCGGCCTGCAACCAAAACGGCCTGAATGGTAGGAACGTTCTTCGCAGCCGGCCTCCATCCGTACGGCTGACTTTCAATCTCGCGAGAGCGCCCTCTCGTTCGTGCCGTAAGTGTGTTCTTCGGGCAAATGCTTGCGTCTCATTCTCAGCGGGAGTGCTATCCGACGCAGCGAATACAAAGAAAGAGATCAAAGCTCCCTGTGTCGCAGCAAAAAATACCAGCACGTCACTGTCGCACAAAAGAGCCTCAACAAACATCAGAGGTGAAGAAGGGAGCCAGAAGCATGCGGGCATCCAGCCTATGCCAGCCCTGCAGCTTTCGCCGGTAATACCCGAGCAGCGCCCCGTAGATTCCGAAGATCGGTGCCACACCAAAAGGGCCAAAGTTCAATAAGGCTTCCCCACTGAGGCCGTAGAGTCTGCTCGAGAGGTTTTGCGCCGACTTGCCCAGCAGAGCCTCGCTGCCTGCATCCACACGGTAGTAGGGGCGATCCGGCCAAAAATACCGAGGGATCAGGATCGTCAATGCCGCGGCGTAAGTGAGTCCCCACCGATAATGGTAATCTCCCGGATCTTTGACGAGGTTGTGAAGGATCAGCGCGTTGGAATCCGCCCGCGCCAGATCACCCAACAAGAGGTACTTGAAATCCCGGTCGTAACCTCTTGGTTGGAGCCACATGGCCGGCGTCCGCAGGATCTCGAATCCCACGCGGCCGCGCTCCTTGTAGAATCCATAGAAATACGCAAACGCTATGAGGGAAATCACCCCGATTGCCATCATCACTCGTGGGAACTTGCGGAAGCGGTAGTGGACCAGGCCCGCCATCCAAAACAGAGCTGCGACAGTTGCGACGCGACTTCCATACCAACCCAGAATCAGAAAGTGGCCGATCCCAGCAGCGCTGAGCAGGAGCATGCCCGTGGTCAGATGGCGCCGGGCCTTTCTTTGGCGGTCCGTCAACGTAAAAACAACGATGATGAACGACAAAACAGCAAGTGGCCAGGCGAGAACTAATAGCCAGCCCTTTCCGACGAAAGCCACCTGGTTTTCCTCGTAGGCCTCGATCAAACCGGAGATTCCCTCCAATTGCCACAGGAAAACGGCCAGTCCGAAAGTCGAGCAAACGAGTGCAGTAGCAAATAACGGATAGAACTTCTTTCGATTGATCTCCCACGGGATCGACGGAGGCCCGGCCGCGCCAAACGCACGGTCATGAGCAAAACGATAAACAAGCAGGCCCGAGGCGTTCAAACAAGCCATTACGCCCAGCCAGGTCCGCCAATCTCCGAAGAGAGTCAGATCACCCTCTCCGTAAGTGTTCCAAAGCACATGCAAAAGCGGGGCGAGGAAAAATCCATAGAAAGCAAGGCAGGCAATAATCGTCTTTGGATCGAAGAGATCAAGCCGACCGCGTAACCACCGGATGACATCCACTCCGGCAAGGATGCCACAGGCGATAACGGGTAACAGAAACCAGTGGGTAACCGGTTTGCTCCGCCACATGAATAGGAGCGATAGAACGGCCACGCAAACAGCCGCGACGGCATAGTCCCCGCGCGAACTTCGGCGAACCGCGTCCGATGTAAATCCGGCATCGCGAATGCTTAGCGTTCCTAGCGGCTGCGTATTGATCAGAGGATCCACTGGCATTCACCAGACCAAGTCTTATCTATCCTCGCTAAGTATTGTTGCAGCACTAAGACTGCGCGATCGATTCGAGCACATCTCCATTGGACCTGGCCGAACGCGTTAGCACTTTCTCGTACACCCCGGCGATTTCGCGCCCGACCCTCTCTACATCAAAGAGACGTCTGGCAAGCTTCTGTCCTTCGGCGGTGCGGCGTTGAGCTTCTTCTCGGTTCTGCAAAGCATCCAGCATCGCTCGAGCCAACGCTTCTGGATTTTGTGGAGGGACAAGCCAACCGGTTTTCCCGTCTTCGATCAAATCGGGCAGGCCTCCCACGTTTGTCGCCACGACGGCCACGCCGCTGAGGAGTGGTTCGACCGCCCCGCCGCAGTTTTCCGAATGTGAAGGGACGACGGCCAAATCCAGATCCGGATAAATTACCGGCACATCTGTCCTGTTGCCTACGAACGTCAGAGAGCCGTCGCACATCTTTGTCCCCAGGTCTCGCAGGCGTGACTCGTACCATGCCGCATTGCCCCACGGCCCCCCGATGATGACCCCGCGGATGATTGGAAGGGTTTGCCTGGCTAGCCTCAGCGCCATCATGAAATCCTCATGGCCTTTCAGGCCCTGTCTCTGCCCTAAGAACCAAACCGGCGCATAGATGTATGCGACCATCCCCACGAGCGGAACTTCACTCGAAATTCCGAGCTCGTGTCGCAAACGCCCGGTTCGTACCCCTCTAAAAGGTTTTATGTCCGTGGCGGCGTACGCCAGGAAAAGCTGATCTGCCGGAATCCCGAGTTGAACGTATTTCTGGTACGTCCACCGACAAGTGGCGATCCAGTAGTCCTGCGGCCCCGCAAGCCGCGTATCCAGGCCTGCGAAGAAGCGATGCTCCAAATGCAAGGGGCCGGGGACCTGAAAGATGCGCGGAATAGGTGAACTCTTGCCCAAAGCCATTCGCATCGCTAAGGTCGTACCCACGTGATGCAGGTGAACCAGATCCGGTGCCACCTCCTTCACCAGACGCCGGCAGGCTGCTACCGCCGAGGGAACGCGCCAGAGATGTTGGACGCCGAAATTCATGTTGACGGGAATGACTGTGGCACCCGCCTGTTGATAGCTGGGGGCCAAGCCCTCCGTTACGGAGGGCAGCGCCACTACCACTTTGATGCCCAGGGAACACAGTACGCGCACCTGATGATAGGCCCATGCCGCTCCTACAGCGGTCTTGACGATGTGGAGGACCTTCATGGGGTCATATCTTAGCTCCCAATCGTGAGAATCGCTTCCGGATGGGGTCTTCTGCGTATGGACAGGTACCAGGCGGAGGTGTTAACTGGCCTACAGGCCTTTCCGGGTTTCCGGACGGCCGTGACTATGAACCGGACTACTGCCGAGCCGCGAGCTGAAAAACATGCGAGGGCTTTGCCCCTCACGCTCGTTGTTGTGCTTGCGCTCCAATTACTCTCTCCCATGTGGTCGCGTAGTGCCGCGCGTGCGCCGCAACAGCCGGGAGTGGCCCTTGGTTCGTTGAGCACTTTTGGCGAGGTCTTCGTGAATGGAGCTGCGGCTCCGCTCGACTCGACAATTTTTTCCGGTGACGTTGTTCGCACCGGCGGAGCCGGCAGCGCAACGTTTGCATTGAGCGGAAAGGGTTCTCTCAAAATCACTCCCAACACCCAGGTTGTTTTTACCGGTGCCCCACAATATGTCGGTGAGCTCAAGGCGGGCAGTGTGGTGATGAGTTCTTTGAGCGGAGCCACGGGCATCAATCTGCGCGCCGGGAACTCCGTAGTGGTGGCGGTAACGGAGGGAGAGCAATCGACATCGAACATCGATATGGCAGCCGATGGCTCATTCTTCATTAGTTGTCTCGATGGCAGTGTGGGCGTCATTCCTTTGCAGGGAGCAAACGGTATTTTTATTCAAGCCGGTCAATCCGTGAGTATTTCGCCACAGGGCGACTTATCTACTGAAAAGCGTCCCGCTACAGCGCCTGCGGCTCCCGCGTCCCCGACAACGACAACTGCACCGGCCACATCGCCGAAAAAAAGCAATGCACGTTGGATTATTCTGGGTGCCGCTGCTGCTGCCGGGATCGGTGGAGTTACCGCACTGGCCTCTCACGGGAGTTCGCCTGTGAGCCCGTCCGCGCCTTAAAAATAATAGTTCTTCACGATGTGATGTAGTTCTTCTCGAATCGCGGGCTAAACTTCCAGTTCGTCTCCGCCGGCCTCTCGCTATTCCTTCAATTTGGCGTCGCTGCTTCCTTTGCAAGTTGAAAGACAATGGTGATGTCTTGCCCGGTTTCGATTGGCTGATCCCCGAGCAGAGTTGGCTTATAACGCCACTGCCGAAGGGCGCTCAGTGCTGCAGACACCAGCAAAGGCGGCCCGCTTATACCCTCCATACCTTGAATGGCGCCATCTTTTCCGACAATGACGTGTACCTTAACCGTGCCTTCGATATTTTGCCGTCTCGCGTCCTCCGGGTAGATCGGATCAACGCGTGAGATCAATGATCCGATTTGAAGGCTCGCTGCCGATGCCTGCGATTTGAGCTCAGGCGGTACGCGAATGGAAGGATATGCGCCGAAACTGACCGAAACCGTACCGGAGGGGATTTGTGGCTTTGCCTGTGCCTCGACCGGCGGCTGTGGAGCGACTTGGTGCTCGTCGCGAGCTTGTGCCGCAGCATTTGGTGGATTTGAAGGCGCTGGGGAAGTACCGGAGCTTCCCTCGGACCGCGGAGGCGCTCCCCCCAAGGCCTGATTGGACGGAGTTTCGGCGGGCCGACCGGACAGACGCTCAGCAGCGCTCGTCGGAACAGGCTCGATAGTTCCTCGCGTTTGCGCCTTCTCGGGAGGAGTTTGCTCCCCACCGACAATCGCGCTAGTAGCGGAGCGCGCGTTCGTCTCTGGTTGTGCGTGGGCATTTTTATTCACGACGGCGGGAGCGGCGAGGCACATCAAGCGCAAAGGGCGCCTTGGCGCCGTATCCTTGAGGGGGCGCATCCAGGATGTGGACATCCGGAATGCTTGCAGTTGTGCTGTCATCGGAGTTCGCCATGCTCTCCGCTCGGTCGTTGGCGGCCTGCATCGTCTGGACGTTCGCGGTGTTTTTTCTTGACAGGATCCACCCGGCGGCAAATGACAGGAATATTGCCACACCGATAAGAACCGTAAGGTTCGTCCAATTTAGGTGTTTTCCTTCGTAATCTTCGGGGTCCTCCATCACTTCGCCGGGATGATCGTATTTTCTCGGCATGAGAGAGTACAAAGAATCGAGTGCCTTCCGCAGAGCGAGGACCTCGGGAAGGGTGTCTGGGGCATCGCGAAGCAGTTCCAGGCGCACGAGGATTGCTTTCTCGGCGATAACCAGCTGCCCAGCCAATCTGTCCGGGGCCTTTTCACGAAGCGCGCGGAGGTATGGTTCCTGCCATTCCCAGGGCGCCGGGCCTTTCATCATGGTTCTGTCGTTGCTCGCCACAGCCTCGCTGTCTTTCATATTCGGACTAACGCTCCCCAGACCCGTTCCGCACTCAAGCTTCGCCTGCCCTTATATTTGATTCACCGATCGCCTAATGTGTTCAGGCTCAATCAGGGGGGTACTAATCAGATGATTTGCATGATCGGTTGACCGAATTTCAGCCGCAGGAACTCCGTTTCATCGGCGTTGGGGACGCTCCGACGTCCGTCGCGCTCAACCAACGCCGCCTAGTTTTCTGCTTCGAGGCTGACATGGTCGATCCACACCGTGCCAGCAATCTGATTATCGAACTTACGGCTCGGGGGACGGGCCATTCTTACGATAAGGAGTCGGGTATTGGGTTTCGTCTCGAACTCAAGTTGTTGCACCGACCAATCGGATGTGCGAATCATGTTTTTGGTCGAGACGAACAAGTCCCCCATCTCATAACCGTCGTAGAGCTCAAACCTGGGCCCACTGTCCGTAGTAATCCCTTCAAGACGCATATAGCCTGAAAATTTGTAGCGAGTACCGGGCTTAACCGGGACGAACTGAAATAGCTGCCAGTAATCGAGATTGCGCGTCCCGTCAAATTCAATCCGAAGTGAACGGGCGCCCTCAACCGACTGCAATGAATCTACGCTTACGACAGCCCCTTCCACAGGCACGACGCGCCAATCGAAACCCATATTGAGAATTTCAGATTCAAAACTTCCATTGGTGATGAGATTGGCATCCGTCGTATGCCCACGTATCCTGCCTGGGAAACGCTCGGCAAGTGCAGACCAAGCGTCTACCACTTCAGCCAATTGCCGGTGTTGGATGAGAGCGTCAAGATAAGGGGAAGCCTGATGAAAGTCGAACGGCAGATTCATCTGAAGCAGGCGCGCCCAGACGTATTCGGCTGCATCGATATCGCCCGCCTCGCTGAGAAAATTGACGTAGTCGAGGGCGATGTTTGCGCGAGGCGGAAGCGTCAGATCGAGTATCGATTGGCTGTCAGCAGCCCGGGTCGCAAGAGCGAATACGTCCCGACGCGCAATGCCGCCGATATCATTCCCGAGGAGTACCTTTTGGAGAGCGCGTAGTCCGTCCGGTGTTTTGCGGGAACGAATGTCGAAATTTGCCACCTGCCAGTTTATCTCCGGAGAGTTCGGGAAGAGTTCGAGCGCACGATCGAACGCTCGACGGGCGTCGCTCGTATGTCCGGCCCACTCCTGGGCGGCACCGAGATCAGCCCAGTATTGAGCGTTGTACGGGCTTAGACGCGTTGCGGTTTCGCACAGGCGAACAATCTCTTCAGGGTTTGAATTCGCTGAAAAATGGTGTGTCAGAATAGCCAGCGCATCGTAATACTGCGGGTTACTTGAGTCCCACCTAATTGCGGCCTGGATGGCTTGCGGAGAGCTCTGCCGGAAACGCGAGGCAGCTATGCCTTGTGTGGCTGCGAGATAAATGCAATACAACAGTGCTGCCAGCAAGCACGTTCGCAGGGAGACGTTAAGCCAGTGCCTATCGCTCAAATGCGCATCTCCCTATGGTCTCCGAGGGAAGCCCTCTGTGGACGTGCGTCTCCCTACATTGGACGATAATTGGCCCTTTTAGGGCTTAACTCGATACTCCGAATGCGCAACTAGGCGCTCTGGACGTTGGCTTTCGACACCCAACTCATCCCCCACGAGTAAAAAGCGAGGATGATGAGGATGTCCAGGGGCAGCCCGAAGACGATATAGAGCACCGGCATGAACACTACCGATTTCTCAAGGATCATCGCCTGTAGAAGAATGTGCAGAGGGAGAAAAACGGAAAGATGGCTCATTGCCAGGATGGTGAGCACGACTTTCTTGAACGCGCTAAATATGAAGATGTAGTAGGTCAAGCCAAATAACGAGGGGACGAACGAGATCAGTGCGATTTTGTACGACACGAGCCCTTCCATGTAACTATCCGGCGTGTGCGGATAACTCGCCCCCACGAATAGAAAATAGAGCAGTGCGCTGAACTGAATCAAGAGAACCGCACGCAAAAGATACTTGACGGGCGTAGCCCTGTTGGGGAAAAAGTAAGTTGCGGCATACGCAAGGCAAACAACCACCGCAGTGGACCACCACGTTCGCGGATCCGGAGGAATCCCCTCCAATCGAGGATATGGAACGCTGAAATAAATGTACGAAGTGATGTGATGTTGCGTGAGCCCTAAGGTGGTGTGCAGCCCCAGCATGGTAATCCCGTTTCCCAGCACGTACGCCCAGAGCCGGCAAAGCCGCGGCAGCGAAACGATCCAGCCGAATGAAAACATCAATACGAGCAGGGCCGCCGTGACTAAATCCAGGGGTTCAAGGACGAACCGCGCCAGAGCGCGGTGCATGGCGATGACGCCGCCGCGATGCCCTCGGAGGCGGCCGCGATCGGAGAATGTCGGCACGTAGCGCGAGGACCTAGCGGGTGCCGATCGGTCAAAACTCCTTGAAGAATCCAAAGCTTCCCCCGCCCCTTTCGTAAAATGGGCTGTGATAATAGTCGGCGACGAGATTGAATCCCCAGCTCCTTCCGGTCCACTGGCGCCAGGTGATGGTCAAGTTTTGGCTGTCGAAGCGCGTCAGAACCGAGGTCGGTCCGACGAGCTGATATGCCTCCTGTCCGACCCCGGCGTTCACTGTGACGTAGTGATGCTTGTTGCGACCCTCGGTCACCGCCAGGAAGCCGGCTGGCGAGAAAACCTTGCCAGGACTGCTGAGGTTTAATCGAATTCCATCTTCGACGATCCAAGGGCCCTGGAAGTAGTAGACAGTGCCCAAGAAAACGCTTTGGTCGCGATGCACGTCCTTAGAGGCGTAATACCCATAGCCGAGAGTGGTGATGAACTGCTTCCTCTCCGTCCATTTGTGATTTAAAAACGCATCACCACGGTACCGCGGCCAGAAGAATCCTCCGACGCTGGATCCAAGCGTGAGCGACGCGTACCAACTCGAGCTGAAGTTAAGCGTGTCCCCGGCGGCCAGGTATACACCGCCATCGCCGAATTCATGCTGTCCGTTGACCTCGGCGCTCCAGATATTTTTTCCGGTCGCCAGCACTCCGCGAGCGTAGCCGCCGCTCCAAACGCCGAAACCACTCGTGAGCTGATGGTAGCTGCCGCCGGCCTCCACGAAATTCGTCAACACCTTTTCAGTCACGGGTGACGGCGGAAAATCCGTGCCCGGCGTTTGAGGCGATGACTGAGGCTGATCGGCAAACAAGGACGCTTGCTGAGCATTCGTTCTCGATGCGGGAACGAGGATTAAGAGCAGCAAGAACGTCACGCTCCAGCCAAATCGAAGGTGGCTCACTTTTGAGTTATCCCAGCCTGGACTTCAAGCTGAGTCCCTTCGCCCGCATCCACGAGCCACCTCTCGCCGTTCTGCAGCACTGTCGCGGCACCGCGAATCACAACGGGCTTGCTAAATTTCTCCGTTGGCAGGCTCCAGGTCTGGTGCGCCAAGGTTTGTGAGCTGGAAGCCGTGAGCGAAGCAAGGCCGCCGCGCTCGGTCAGCTTCCACGCTACGTGCTTCCGGGAATTGAGAAAGGTCGCGATCTGAGCCATTGTGTACCAGCGAAAGCTCCCCTGCGCCCCGAGTTGCGCGGTTGTTTCCATCCAGTGCTGAACCACCTCGCCATAGGGAAGAATCCCCGGCGGGTGAAAATAGATGAGCCGCACCTCCCGCCGATCTACGACAAAAGCGGTCAAGGCTTCGAGCCACTGCTGAATCACATCGAAAGAGATATCCTCGGCACTCAACTCTTCGAAGGAGGCGGCACGGTCCAGCTGGGTGATAGGAAAGGCCCAGATCTCTTTGCCCTCACGCCGGCCGCTGCGATAGCTCTGCGTGGGCCCCATGCCGGCATCGCCGGTAAAGTAGTACGCCACGAAGCCGTGCGCCTCGAGCCACTGAGTAACCCACTGAGGCTGATCGCCGTTCGGCGCGGAGTATTCGACAACGTGCCTCCCAACTACCTGCTCGAGAGCATCCTGGTTGAGATCGAGGAACTTCGACATGGCCTCGGGCGGATCGGTTTCAACGTGGGCCGCAAAATAATTGTGAATCCAGCCGCCGTGGCTGCCGATTTCGTATCCGTGGTGGACGTATTCGTGCACCAGGTCTCGGCTTACAGAATTGTGGAGGACATCGAATCCCTTGCCGTCTCCCATCGCATATGTGTCCGGCCCGGCCGTAATGTGGATCGAATACGGCCCTTGCTGCAAGATCGTCCACGAGTCGATGGACTTCAGGGCTGCAATAGCTGCGTTGGAATCAACGTGCCAGTTCAATATCAGCCCTCCGACACCGTCGGGAACCGGCAGCAAATTGGGCAACGAGAGCACGTGCACAGCGAAGTCGTAGAGGAAGGTGTGCAGCGGAAGACCGTCGGTATTGCTCTTAAGGTATCCCAGGGGCAGATTCACGAACAGCACAGAGCCATTCTGGTAACGATGGAGACCCGCGACAATACCGGCGCTCGAGCGCAACAAAACCTGGCCTGCGTATTCTCCCGATGTGACGAAACTTGGATATTCGAGACTCCCGTATTGATAGCGTCGGAGTTGAGTCGAGGTGGTGCTCTCGAGATCGGGAGACGGCGCCAAAAAAGGAAAGTACTTCCCGGGAGGCACACCGAGCTGTTTCATCAATGCAATCGTGCTGCTCACGTCGGCCGATTGGATCGTCGCGTTGCCAAGTTTCTCGTAAATTGCGTAATCCACTCCAGCCAAGTCGGACAATCGCGAGCGACCGCCAGGATAAAATCCCGCAATCGATTTCGTCGCTGCGTCGTACACCAGCATCAGGTTCCCGCCGTCCGCCACATATTTGCGGATCTCACGGAGCAGAAGATCACTCGCCCCCTGGTGAATCGAGTCCGGAAAAATGACGCCTGCGCATCTCGGCCTCCCAAAGAGAGCACCAAGAAAGCCGGAGTCGTGCATGGGAGTTATATGCAAGCCTTCCTCGCTCGCGGCATCGAGCCAAACCGTAACCCGCGGATCGGAGAAGCTGGCGCCGTCGGGCACCAGAAGAATCAGTTCATCGGCCGCAGCCCTGAAATGGCCGTAGGCGCTCACGGCCACCCACGCGGCTACGCACGAAAGGGCAAGAACCGTCGCGCCGATGGCGATCGCCCGTTTCTTCATCGTTTAGGAACCACGCACCCTTCGGTCCGTGCCCACACGGTGCCGAAAACCATGACACCGGCCGCAATTTCAATCGTCGGAGCGGTAACCGTCGTGGGCGTTCCGATGGAGCCGCAGCGCGTTCCGGTCTCGATCGCCATTCCGTGCTCGGCGATGACCGGGCCGGCAATACGGCAATCGGGACCGATGTGCATCGTCGACGCGCTGATCAGGCTGCCCTTTACAGACACATTGGCATCCAGCGTCATGTGTTGATTGCTCTTGACGCTGCCCAGGACGCGCGCGCCTGTGCGGATGTGCAGCCTGCCCCGCGTGACGATGTTTGTCGTGACTACTTCGCCCGCCTTGATCTCCAAATCTTCGTCAACCAGCCGGCGGCCGATCGGCAGCGAGATTTCCCCCGTTTCTGCAACATCGTCGGGCACTTCCACCTTTGAGTACCCCAATGCAATGCAAGGAGCATTCAGCCGCTGGAAGGCGCAACCGGATTCCAACTGAATCTCGAGGTCGGAGGAGATCCGCCCATGGAGATCGCAATCGGGTTCAGCTCGCAGCGCACCGACGGCATGCGCCCACCGGATAATCGTGCTGGCCCGCCCCAAATGGACGTCGTTCTCTCCGAGAAGCGCCCGGAAAACATTTTTTTGGCCGCTCACTAATTTATTTGCGGCATAAACTTCCTTGGTGAACGTAATTCCGTTGGGAAAAACCATATCGACGCCAGCCGCCACGATCGAACTGCAGTTCGGTGTTTTTTCCCCAATAGAAGAGGAAAGCGGGGCACTGGAATGCCCGAGCAATAGATATTTGTCGCCGTCCGGCATAGCGCCTTTCAGCGAGGTGTGTGACACAACACATTTCTGCAACGGCTCCAACAAAGCCTCGATATATACGCGGAAGCCGTAGGAGAAATGCCGAATCTCACCTGCATACTGCTGGATCACGTTGAGGGGGTGCGCGTCTCGCTTCAGACGCAGTTCAATCAGAGCCGGCAGCAAGGGCACCACGAAAACGATGCCCGCTAACAAGACCAAAAGCACGGTTGCGAGCGCGGGGGTCATGACGAAGTCCGAAACCGCTCCGTTTTATCCCAGTGGAATTTCGCCCCGGTGATGGGAGCCAGCAACTGCGAAAGACACGCACGGGACACGGCAAAAATGCTCACGGCAAACCCGAGAACAAGGAAGGGGAGCAAGCAGATTCGCTGGCGGGAGCCATCCAGCCGGACGGCGGCAGCGATTTCAAAGAACGCAGCAAAGTTACCGGTCGTGGCGAAAGCGGTGAACGAGAGGATCGCGATGACGCCGTGGAGGGGAGCTACTCCCTCATAAAAGAGAATAAGGGCCAGGATCCAGCCAATCAACGTCAACGGTGCCATGACATAAACTCCGAGGAGAAGAAATCCATCGATGCGTTCGCGCAGGGTTGCGCGATGCTTGCCGAACAACAACGGAAGGCTATAAGCCACCATCGCCTGGTTGTGTCCCTTGGCCCAACGCATGATCTGCTTGATCCGGACCGGCCACGTCTCGGGGACCTCTTCGTAGCACTCGGAACGGTTCTGGTAGACCGTCTTCCAGCCCGCCAACAAGAGGCGATAGGTGAGATCGGTGTCTTCGGTGAGCGTATTGTCGTTCCAGCCGCCTATTTGGCGCAGAGCGCTGAGTCTTACGCCCGCTACCGTGCCTCCATGCTGAGGAACGAGCCGAAGATTCATGCGCGCCTGCTGATCCACCTGATAGCCGCCCGCGCGTTCCAGGTCGAGCAGCCGCGTGAGCAGATTCGTCCCAACGTTCAGAGGGACAACCCGCCCCATGACCCCGCCTACCTCCGGATCGAAGAACGGCGCGACAAGCTGTCTGATCAGGCCGCCGCCGGGAGTGTAATCGGCGTCAAAGATGAGGATGACCTCGGTCTGAACCAATTTCATCGCGTCTTTCAACGCAGCAGCCTTGCCTCCTTTACCGCTCGTCCGGTGAAAGGGGCGTATCCGGCCCGGGTAGTCATTACAAAAACGATCGATGATTTCGCGCGTGCGGTCGGTCGAGCGGTCGTTGACCGGAATGACGAGCATTCTGTCTTGTGGATAGTGTGCGCTCATCAGGGCCGCCAAAATCTGGCTGATGACCTTCTCCTCATTGTGTGCGGCGACAAGAATTGTGACCTTAGGCCAGTTGGCGGTGTCTATATCGATGTAGGGATGGCGCTGAAATCCAAAGAGCCGATTCAGCGTAAAAAAGTAATGGCGCGCCGTGTACACCAAAATTAGGGCGATGATGCCGATGAGCGGATAGAGCATCTTGGTTACCGCGGGCTACGAATGAACCTTCTCAGGCACGTCTGCCGTCGCGCCTTCCGAGATGTCGGTCCTGCGGCGTAGCGGAGGCCGCGGGGGAGGTAGTTTGAATTCCTTGTCGGCATCGAGGAGCGGTGTCTTACCCTGATGCCAGCGAGTGATGGCCTCGAGGATCCGCTCAGCGGCACGCCCATCACCGTAGGGGTTGTCCCCTTCGGCCATCAGCTTGTATTCCTCGGTGTCGCTCAGAAGTCGCTCGGCCTCGCGAAAGATTCCCTCGCGCGACATTCCGACGATTTTGGCCATCCCGAATTGCGCAGCCTCCGGGCGTTCCGTCAGCTTGCGGAGCACAAGCACGGGCTTGTGAAAGCTGGGGGCCTCTTCCTGAATCCCACCTGAATCTGTGAGCACCATGAAACAGCGACGCAGCAAGCTGACAAAGGTGAAGTAGTCGAGGGGTTCAGTCAGGTGGATTCGGTCAACGCCACCGAGTAATGCGTTAACCGTGCTGCGTACATTTGGATTCATGTGCACGGGATAGATGACGCGGATATCCGGGTGCCGTTCCACAAGGTCCTTCAGCGCCAGACACATGTTCTCCTGGTCGGCGCCCCACGATTCACGGCGGTGGGAAGTGATCAATATCAGCCGGCGGTCGTCCGCGGGAATGCCAGCGAGCGGAGTATTTTCCCAGGAATGAGGGAGATCGCTGAGTCCACGCAACGCGTCAACGACAGTATTTCCCGTGACCACGATCTTCGCTGCAGGAACGCCCTCGGCCAGCAAAGCGTCGCGTGACAGCGCCGTCGGAGCGAAGTGAATCTCCGTGACGACAGAAACGAGCCGGCGGTTCGCTTCTTCGGGAAACGGATTGTAGATGTCGTGGCTGCGAAGCCCCGCCTCGATGTGTCCGACGGGAATTTTGCAATAGTAGGCCGCGAGAGCCGCGCCGAAGGCCGTGGTGGTATCCCCCTGGACCAAGACCATGTTGGGCTTGAAGCGCAAGCACGCATTTTCCACCGTATCGATCACGCGGCCGGTCAGCATGCTCAGGGTCTGGTTCGGGCGCATGACGTCCAGGTCGAAGTCCGGCTTGATCTTAAAGTACTGCAACACCTGATCAAGCATCGTGCGATGCTGACCCGTGTGCACCACGGCCGTTTCGAATTCAGCCGACCGGCGGCGCAAATCGTGGATCACAAGGGCGAGCTTGATGGCCTCCGGCCGCGTGCCCAGGACTGCAATGATCCTGCAAGGCTTTGCCAATTGCGTACACTCCACTGGATGGGGAGACTCGACGAGCCACAGCCGACCCTTTTCGATCGCCGCTTGCCGGGACACCCACGCCCAGCCTAGCAAGGTGCTTGTCTCCATTATCGGCCTGATTGCTGATCGTTTTCGCGCCCTGCAAAGTCTTTGTTACTGGACCGTTAACAGAGAGGTGGATAGGCAGCTGGCCGCGGATTTGCGCGGGTTTCCCGAACCGTCCCTGTGAAGGCGCAACTGGCCTGCGCTATATGTGCGGCGGGTGCAGTCGTCTTGCGCTTCGCCCCGGAGCGTAGATTTTCGAGAGGGCGCTCTTTATCATCCAGTCCGTTGGCCTAGCAGGCAATGAAACTACCGGGCTATTTGTCTGATTTCACACGTAATCGAGGAGCTACAAAGCCATAACTCCGTGCCATTGCCTTCTTGAGCAGAGGCCATGTGCTTTGTTAGCGTGGTTGCAGCCATTTTGCTGCCTCTGCGTAGCCATGCCGAGCGGCAAATTCATTGAAGAGCTTTCAAGTTGAACGCCAAAAAGATGCACTGGGATGCCGCGGCATGTACCGATAAGGGCCTCATCCGCCCGATCAATGAGGATAGTTATCGCATTTCCCAGGAGCAAAACCTGTTTGTGCTGTCGGACGGATTGGGGGGCGCCGCGAAGGGCGAAGTCGCAAGCGCCATCGCGGTCGAAGCCGTCGCCGCGTCACTGAACGAACGTACCTCGGCCGGGGCGCAGGGATCCTCCGCGGCTCGTCCGGAAGTTTCAGAGGAGACGCGCTCCCTGGTCCGCGCCATCGAGATGGCGAACCGCAAGATTCATGATGAGGCCATGCGCGACTCGACGTGTCGCGGTATGGGCGCCACGATTGTGGCCGCGCGTATAAGCGGCGGACGATTGGGACTGGCCCACGTAGGCGATAGCAGGGCGTACCTGTTCCGGGCCGACGCACTGGAGCAATTGACCGCAGATCACTCGCTGGTTGCCGAGCAGGTGCGTCACGGTCTGATGACACATCAGCAGGCGGCCACGAGCGAATTGCAGAGCGTGCTGACGCGAGCTCTGGGAATGCAAGAAACCGTCGAAATCGATGCCGACGAAATCGAGTTATTCCCCGGGGATTCGCTGCTGCTCTGTTCTGACGGGCTCACGCGAATGGTGTCGGAAGCCGAGATCGGCGCAATCCTGGCACAGGCTCCGGATGTCCGGATTGCCGCGGAGCAGCTGGTGCATCGAGCGAATGAACACGGCGGTCACGACAACGTTACCGTCATCGTCATTCGTGGTAGTGAGCGGTCTAAACGCTGGATGGCAAAGTTTTTTGCCTGGGGTCGTTCGAATGTCATTTGATTCATCCAAGAGGTGAACAAGCATGCCTATCCTTGTCGTAAAGTTTGAAGGCTCGGTATTGAAGAAAGTCCGTACCAACGGCGGACCGATTACCATTGGCCGACTCCCCGACAACGCCATTGCGATTGATAATCTCGCGGTTTCCAATCGCCACGCCCAAATCAGCTCCGAGCAAGGTCATCTGGTGATCAAAGACCTCGACAGCCTGAACGGAACTTTCGTAAACAATCAGCGCGTGAAGCAGAGCAGCCTGAAAGACGGCGACGTGGTGATGGTCGGCAAGCACTCCATTTATATCGACGGAAACGATCGCGGCGAAGTGCCGGCCAGCGATGTCAAGCAACCCTCCCCTAATGCCAAAGAAGCTCGCAGCGTAGATGAAACGCTGGTCCTGGACACAGAAAAGCGCCGCCGCTTGATGCAGGAAATCGCCGCTACAGGCGAGCGCTCACAAATCGCTCCCTCACGCATACGCGTTGCTACCCTCGTCCGAGTGAAAGGGCGCATCGAGGAGGCCGAATATCCTCTTACCGGCAAGCTGACCGTGATCGGAAAATCGGAGATGGCCACGGTTCGCCTCCGCGGCTGGTTCAAGCCAAAGGTCGCCGCTCAAATCAGCCGTCGCGACGACGGCTACTATCTGGGCCGAGGCGACAAGGTGCCGCACGTAAATGGCAGCCCTGTCTGGGCTCCGATACTGCTTGCCGATGGCGATGTGATTGATGTTTGCGGCGTGCAGCTGAAATTCACGATCAAAGAGTAGCTTCCGTTGCGAGGGCGGGATCTAGTCCCTCGCACGCACACTTTGCGATCAGCAGCCTACGGGTTAAAGGGAACGTCCGCAGAGAACTGCGTTCGAACCGGCTTTCCTGCTGAGCGCGGGACCGTCGTTTTCCATTTCGAGGCAGCTTGCATGGCCGCTTCAGCAAAGCCGTAAAGATCAGGCACGCGCGACCGCGCCGCAACGACAACTCCTCGCTGATCCACCGTCAAAGAAAGCATGGCCACCCCATCGCTCAGTCCCGCTTGACGAGCCTGCGCGGGAAACTCCGGCCAGGAAAACTGTACCCACTGGAGTTTGGGCGGATCCAGTACGCCGCAAGCGACGAAAGCGCCAGACTGGACCACGGTTCCCGGATCAGGCGCATCTACGCCACAGCTGATCTGCGGCCAAGGCGTCATGCGGCGCAGCGCCTGGGGGATTGCAGACGAGACGTATCTCTCGCGCATCACTGGCGCGAGCACGACCTTCGAGCGCGATCCGCTGAAACCCCGGCAGAACACGTAATTTCAAAGAGGCGGCGTCTTTCGCTGCAACAGCTTGGTTGAACTGAGCCACAACTGCATTGAATTGCGCATCGGGGCTTATCTGTCCATTGCCGGCACGCCGGTCCTCGATCACGTTCCCGACTGCGGAAACCGGTTCATGCGCGTACAAGGCCGGTGCAGTTGATGCCGCTGGTGTGTTCGCCTCCTTGGCGCGTCTTGCTGCAAACCCGATCCCGGCCAGGACCGCTAGTCCGATCGCGGCAAACGCGATTCCGCGCCGCCGTGATCGCGGAGCCACCTGCTTGGCTATGACAACCTTCGGTGGACTCGGTGACAAAAGGTCCGGCTCAGGCACCCTTGCCGCAATTAAGAGCTGACGGAATCGAGGCTCCTGCGGGCTTCGGTGCCAGAGCGCGGGAGGGGGCGTTCTTGGCGGGCAAGTCCCTCAACGCGACGACTCTCTGCGCCGATTGCGCGATTCGGGGTTTTGTACGGCTTGCCGCCGGTTGGAGCGCGAACTCGTGTGCAGCGGTGAGCGCCGCGTCCGCCGGCGCTTCACCAGCTTTATTCAGGTGCAGCGCAGCCCATGCGGACTTCAATCCAAGAAGCAGCTCCTCCATGCTCTGGAAGCGGACGGCGTCATCCTTGGCAAGAGCTTTCCGTACAATTGCGTCCAGCTGATAGGGACACTCGGGGAGCATCTCGCGAAGGGGAACCGGCTCCTCCTGCAGGATGCTGAGCACCAGAGCGGCATGATTTTCTCCCGCAAAGGGGCGTCGACCGGTCAAGAGCTCGTAGAGCACAACGCCTACGGACCAAATATCAGAACGCGCGTCGGCTCGCTTTCCACCGAGTTGCTGGGGCGACATATAGGCCAGAGTGCCCAGCAGTGTTCCGGTTTGCGTCTTGGAGGCCGCGGCGAGTAGCGCGATGCCGAAATCCACCACCTTGACCACGCCCTCGACCGTGACGACGATATTCGCCGGCTTGATGTCCCGATGAATTACACTGCGCCGGTGCGCGTACTGAAGCGCGCGGCAGGTTTGCACGAGGTATCCCACTTTTTGCGGCAAGGGGGCTGGGGCACGGCGAGTGATCAGGGCATCAAGGCTCTCCCCCTCGAGATACTCCATCGCAATGAAGGGAACTCCATCCGCCTCGCCCATCTCATAGATCGTAACGATGTTGGGGTGCTGCAACGTGCCCGCCGCCTTGGCCTCACGGCGAAACCGCTCGAGCAGGTCCTTATCCTCAGCCACGGACGCGGTAATGGTCTTGAGCGCGATGAGCCTGTCGATCAGGGGATCGCGAGCCTTGAAAACGACACCCATGGCTCCGTGGCCGATCTCCTGCAGAACTTCGTATCTGCCGATCTGCTGCATCACGAACCCTCGCGTAGGATGAGTTTACCGGCGAGGGAGCCCGGTTCGTTGGGCGCTTCGGCGGGAGCGTAGCCGACGAGGTAACCGTAATCGATTGGAGTCCTTTTAGGGCTGAGCGGTCTCCAATCGGTCGTCTTGGAAACACCAATCAGTCTAGCCGGCACGCGCTGATTGATCCTGCTATGCTGAATACGTGGTTGTTTCCTCTCACCAGCACGCCACTCAAGGGGACCCATGTCAGAGAAAAAGCTTCAGCTGTTGAGGGCCGAACGAGAGCCTTTGTTCCAGCAGTTTGCGGACAATCCAAGCGAGATCGCTCTCGCGATAGAGATCAAAATTATCGACGATCAGATTGCAGAATGTAATCTGGATATTCAACAGAAGAAAAAGACGCAGCGTCAGCTCACCAAGTAACGCCGCCACCGGTTCAGTCCCGCGCAAACTCAAAAGTAGCGGTCAGGCCTGACCTCTTCAGTAGAGTCTCCACACGCCTCCAATGTTGTTTCTGTTTAACAGGTTTCTTGCAGGAGGCCGGAGCAAGTACTGGAAGTCCTAGCCTAGTGGAGTTCTTGTACTCGGCGCAACGCTTTGATAGCATCGCCGCCAGTTATTGGGCCGTCGGAGCCCATATTCCCGCAGTCGGGCAACGACATACACAACGCGAACATTAGTTTCCTTTTAGCGCGTGATGAGGCAGTGAGTTCATTTTGCAAATCTCTGCTAGCTCGTTGGCGCGATTAAGCCGGCTCGTTGACGCCGTAATAAAAAGCCGGCTGGCGCCCAGAGTCATGCTCCTCGTAACTTTCTCCCTGGTATCGGCTGCGTCTTTCGCGCAAACCTGCTCGGTTAGCGAGCTACGAGTGCTTGTGCAAGATCGCTCGGGCGTTGCGATATCCGATGCGAAACTCTGGCTGGGAGACAACTCGGAAACCGGCTCGCGAATTACTGACTCCGAGGGGACAGCAGAGTTTAACAATCCAAGTTGTGGCGATGTAGTTGTGCATGCATCGAGCGACGGCTTTCAGGAATTAGCGAAGACCATTCAGATCACAGGCGCGGGGCCCGTCGAAGCGACCTTAGTCATGGCCCCAGCGACAGTGCAGGAGAATCTGGAAGTCCGCGCGTCCACGCCGGTTATTGAAGCGAGTTCCTCGGCAACAGGGGAATTGCGAGCCGAAGAGGTTAAAGAACTTCCCTATGTACCGGCGACAGTGGCGGAGACACTCACGCACCTGCCCGGCCTGCTGCGCTCAGCCGATGGCGAGATCAATATCAGCGGCACCGGCGAATACCATGGCGCGTTTGTAGTGAACCAGGCTGATGTGACCGATCCGGCTACCGGCAAGTTCGGCCCAACTCTTCCCGTGGAGGTGGTGGAGGCAATTAATGTAGTGAAAGCGCCATTTGTGGCCGAATATGGGCGCTTTACCACCGGAATTGTCTCCGTGGAAACGCACCGGGGAGCCGATAAATGGCACACGGAACTGGATGATCCGTTTCCCGACTTCCGCATCCGCAGCGGGCATATGGATGGACTTCGTAACAGCACTCCAAGAGCTTTATTGAGCGGACCTCTCCTTCATAACCGTCTCTTCATGATCACAGAGGTGCAGTACTACCTGGATAAGCATCCGAATCTCACGCTTCCCTATCCATTTAACGAATCCAAACAAGAGTTCGTGAATTCATTCACTCAGTTCGATTACATTCTCTCCACACGACATCTGCTCGCCGGATCATTCCACTTCACTCCCCAGCACGTTAATTTCGTTAACCCGGAATATTTTAATCCACAGCCCGTGACACCGTCGTATGCCCAGCACAACTATGAAGCGACGCTTGCTGATCGCATGGCAATTCACGGCGGAACTCTGGCCAGCGTCATTTCCCTGCAGCGATTTGACGCGGCCATCGGCGGGCAGGGCGACGCCGATATGGTGCTTACGCCTACTGGAAACCTCGGCAATTATTTTGCCCGGCAATATCGCGAAGCGCGTCGCGGGGAGTGGCTCGAGACCTGGTCTCCCGGACAAATCAGTTGGGCCGGAGCTCATGATCTGAAGCTCGGCAGCTCGCTGGACATCCTGACGAACAGTGGCCAATTCACCGCTCATCCCGTCAATATTCTCGATCTCGCCGGAAATCTTTTGAGACGCATTGAGTTCACGAACGGGAGCGCATACGAAGTCCAGGACTTCGGTTCGGCGGGGTTTGCACAGGATCATTGGACACTCAAGCGGGGATTCACGCTCGATTTCGGAGCGCGGTTCGAACGTCAGGGCATTGCCAAGAGCTTTCGCATGGCGCCTCGGCTTGGCTTCGCCTGGACTCCCTTTGGCGGGGGCCGGACCATAATTCGCGGGGGATATGGCCGCTTTTACGACCGTGTTCCGCTCGACGTTTACACCTTCAATCATTACCCGCAGCGCATGGTTACCGACTATTCGTTGGACGGCAACATTGAAACGATCCGCTGGTACGCAAACGCTCTGGGAATGGATGCGGGGCCGGATACGGTTCTGGTTCACGACAGGCGGGCCTTGGGGAGCTTTGCGCCACGGAACGCCACCTGGAGAGTGCAACTTGAGCAGCGAATCTCTCGCCAGGTTGTCATCCAGGCCCTCTACGAACACAGCCGCTCGGCCGGACTTGTGGACCTCGAACAATTTGGGACCGACACCAATCTGCTAACGCTGAATGGCGGCGGCCGTTCTTTTTATCGGCAAGCTGAGTTCAGCACTCGAATTGAGTGGAAAAGGGGGCAACAGATCTTTCTGTCCTACACACGCAGTCGCGCTCAAGGGCACTTGAATGAGTTTAGCGGCTTCGTTGGCAATTTTCCGCTCCCGCTGGTTCGGCCGAACTTATTTTCCAATCTTCCCGGCGATTCGCCAAACCGGCTCCTGGCATGGGGCCGCGTGAGCGCGCCCCTGGGGCTCTATATTCTTCCTCTGATCGAATTCCGCAACGGGTTTCCATATGCGAGCGTCGACGTCTTGGGCAATTATGTTGGCATGCCCAACAGGGAACAGACGCGCTTTCCGAACTTTTTCTCTGCCGATGCACGGTTCGTAAAAGACTTCAAATACCGGTCAAAATATACCTTGCGGTTTTCCGTGAGCGGATTCAACCTGACCAATCATTTCAATGCCCTCAGCGTACATGCGAATACTGCGGATCCTCAGTACGGGATTTTCTTTGGGAACTACACCCGCCGTTATCGGGCTGATTTCGAGCTTTTGTTCTAAGAGGTCTGACTACTTCCCTCGCAAAGAACCGCTGCAGACGTACGCCTCCTTGCGCACGGCGACCAGACTGTCGAGCGATCAGGAGCTACACTCCGCCAAGCGGTAAACATTGGTCATTAAGCCACAGTAGTACGAATTTCCTATACGGCTGTGCTGATCGTCCCATTAGGCTGACCCTGAGGCTGGGTGTCCTCTGAGCGGGCGGTTACCTATGCTTTTCTGCTTTCCCGCCGAAAGCTTAAGTCTGGGCAGGATGCAGCTCTGAAGCGAACAATCGTAGAGGAGACTCGGATTGATCGAGCTGAACCGCAAAAGCTTGACTGAAAACCAGGAGAATGGCTCGGCTGATCCCCAAGCCTGGAAGAGGCTGATCGGTGAGAAGCCCGTGGAAGCCCGGCTGGATACGTTGCCGGAAAATAAAGTGCGCTGGAGCGCACTTGCCGTTAGCTCGACTGTTCAGCTAGCACTGGCGATGGCCGTCGCCGCGCTGCCGCTACTTTTCCCTCAAACCCTCTCGACTCGGATGATTTACCAGGTCACTCCATTGGCCGCTCCGGTAACAGAAATACCCCTGCCGGTCGAGCGCCCGGTCGTGCAAGCCACAGCGCGGCCAATACCGGCTGCGCCGGTTGAACCCGTGCACGTCGCAAAGCTATTCAATCCGCGGGCGCTGGTTGCGCCGAAACCAAAAATTGTGGAGCGGCCGAATCAGGAGATACCCAAATTTGAGCCGACGCTGATGGCCACCAAATTCGCCACACCTGAACCCGAGCGACCGCGCGAGCCCGTCAGGACAGGAGTGCTAAACGCCGGTAGCTCCGCGCAACCGACACTCAACGCCGCGGTTGAAAAGGTTCAGACCGGCGGATTCGGGGATGCGCATGGATTTGCCGGTGACACGGCCGATGCCAAGCACGGCAATGTGGCGCGCGTAGGCTCCTTTGAACTTCCACCCGGCCCGGGTTATGGAAACGGGACCGGAGGCTCCAGCGGAGCGCGCGGCGCGGTGGCCAGCGCTGGCTTTGGGAATGGCGTGGCTGCGCCCGTAACGGGCAGCACCCACGCGACAGTGCAGGCCGGCGGCTTCGCCAATGCAGCCGTGACCGCGGAAGCGAAGGCGGCTCCCAGGCACGTTGACAACGCGCCGGCCACTCAGGCGGTGGTCATTTTGGGAAAACCAAATCCCGTCTACACGGATGAAGCACGCAAACTGGGAATCGAAGGCGAAGTGTTGGTTGAAGTCATCTTTAAGGCCTCGGGGCAGGTGCAAACGGTTCGAGTGGTGAAGGGGTTGGGGCACGGGTTGGACGAAGCCGCCCTGCGAGCGGCGGAGCAAATTCGCTTCAAGCCAGCTCTGCAAGAAGGGCACGCGGTGGATTTCCCGGCCATCGCACACATCGTATTTCAACTTGCATTCTAAGCGTTGGGGGAGGCTGTGATGCGCGTCTGGAAAGTGCTGGGGGCGATACTGATTGTTGGCCTCGTGCCGCTGCGCGGATCTGCGCAGACGCCGAGTATGGATCAAGTGGTTGACCGCATCGTCACGCAAGAAAAGGCGGAGATGCAGATGCTCCGCCAATACTCGCCATTGGTGGAAACTTACATTCAGATGTTGCGGCCGGATGCCAAGCTCGGTTCCGATTCCGGCCGGCGACCGCTACTTTCTCGGGAAAGCTCAATTGGCGAATGGAGTCGACCTGGATCCTTTTGCCGGCGATGAAGGCACCCTCCGGAAAAAGATAAGCGGAGTGAGCGGCTTTTTTGGCGTCGAATTTCTGCCTCGCGGCTTTCTGCAGATGATCTACCTCGATACGAATGGATTCGACCAGCAAAACTACCGTTTCGATTATGTTCGCCGCGAATTTCTGGGAGAAGTCCGCTGCCTGGTTTTCGATGTCACGCCCACTGCCGAACGCCGGCAAAGGCCGCTTCATGGGCCGCATTTGGGTCGAGGACCAGGATTTTCATATTGTTCGCTTCAATGGGGCCTACAACGGCTCCTCGCGGACGAACTTCTACTTCCATTTCGACAGCTGGCGCGTCTTCGCCGGGACCCAGCAGTGGCTGCCCGCGTTCATTTACAGCGAAGAAGGCGAGGTCAAGTACGCGGTCACGCAAAAGCTCATGTTCAAGGCGCAGACCCGCCTGTGGGGCTACAACGTGGGGCGCGGCAAACAAGAGCAGGAGTTGAGCAAGATCCTCGTGGAGGCTTCGCACGCCGGTGAAAGATCAGACCGAAGCTGCCAATGACTATTCGCCTCTGCAAGCGCAGCGCGCCTGGGACCTGCAGGCCGAAGACAACGTCGTCGATCGCATGGAACGACTGGGCCTCCTCGCGCCTCCGGGTGAAGTCGACAAAGTGCTCGAGACCGTGGTCAACAACCTCGAAGTCACCAACAATCTGAATATCGAGCCGGAGATTCGCTGCCGCGTGCTGATGACCTCCACACTCGAATCCTTTACCATCGGCCACACCATCGTCGTCAGCCGCGGCCTGATTGACGTGCTGCCGGACGAAGCCAGCCTGGCCGCGATCCTGGCCCACGAACTGGGTCACGTCGTGCTCGGCCATCGCATCGACACACAGTATGCGTTCTTCGATCGGATGCTGTTCGACGAAAAGGACACCTTCCGTCACTTCGGATTCCGCAGAACGCCCGAAGAAGAACAGGCCGCCGCCAGAAAGGCGCCGAACTGCTGAAGAATTCGCCATACAAGGATCAGCTCGCGACGTCGCAGCTGTTCATCCAGGCGCTGCAGAATCGCGCGAAGGAAATTCCCAATCTGATCAGCCCGCACCTTGGGCGATCGCGTTCCAAACAATTGGGCCACGTCTTCGACCTGCGAACGCTGCGCGCAACTCCGCTACGGATCCAGCGTCCTCGCAGGCGGATCCTCGAATTCATCCGGCAAGGCAAAGATCATGGCCGCGCTGCCGCTTGGTGGACGCATCAAGATGGATCCATGGAGCGACGAATTGAAAATGCTGAAGTCGAAGCCCGTGGGCGATGTCGCGGAGCGCGAAAAGATGCCGTTCGAGGTCACGCCTTTCGTCCTCTACCTGAGCCGCGAACAGTCGGGGCGCAGAGCAGAGCAGGCTGCGAGCTGCCGATCCACTCCGGCGCGAGTTTCAAGCGGAATCCGACGAGCCGGAGTATCGCAAAATCCGGCCGAAATAGCGCTGTCACGGCGGACGGGCCAAAGCGACGCTGGCCGGCCAGCGTTTTTGCAAAGGTCTGCATTTCCACATGCGGCGAAGAGATTCTCACAGGCCAGTATCCAGGGGCCGTTCTTTTAATCCGCAGCTTTGACGCTTTCACAAAAGCTGCTATACTTTCGCGCTCGTCCTGAGAAACTGCTATATCTGTCCGGCAGGCCAGGGCATGCTCAGCTCCGGGCTCGGGTGAGGTCAGTTACGAATACCGGATAAAAACCAGTCGAGCATCGCGCGAATCCGCTTCCGCTCTGTGTGCAGGCGAATTGGCCCGGCGCTCGACGCCGGGTTTTTTATTTCGGTTCGAGATTTTCGAACGCTCCGCCAGGCGCGGGGCGCTCTCGGCCGGGAGCCGGGGCCGAAGCTCTTTGACAACTGAATAAGCTGGCAAATCGCGACGCCAGTCTCGCCGCCGCTTGAGGTCGGGAGCCGTTGCGACGCGTGTTTTAAGTCCGCAAGTTCTGCTCGAGTAGAGCAAATTGTGGAAAGGCGAATTTATCCGCACAGGAACGCTCCGCGTACACAGCAAGGTCGCGGCGGCGACGTGCTGGGTAAGTTTTATGGTCAAGCTACTAAGGGCGTACGGTGGATGCCTTGGCGCCAGAAGGCGATGAAGGACGTGGCTAGCTGCGATAAGCCCCGGGGAGCCGCAAGCAGGCTTTGATCCGGGGATTTCCGAATGGGGAAACCCATCCTGGTAGAACCAGGCATACGGCCCGCTGAATATATAGGCGGGTACGAGCTAACCCAGGGAAGTGAACCATCTCAGTACCTGGAGGAAAATAAATCAACAGAGATTCCGATAGTAGCGGCGAGCGAAATCGGAACAGCCTAAACCGTCGTGCTTGCACGGCGGGGTTGCAGGACCGCATAAGTAGAGTTACCAATCCGGAGGCTAGGTGAACCCGCTGGAAAGCGGGGCCACAGAGTGTGATAGCCACGTAACCGAAAGCTTACCGGACTCGAAGCGGTATCCTAAGTACTACGGGACACGTGAAATCTCGTGGGAATCCGGGGAGACCACTCTCCAAGGCTAAATACTCTCTGGCGACCGATAGTGAACTAGTACCGTGAGGGAAAGGCGAAAAGCACCCCTGCGAGGGGAGTGAAATAGAACCTGAAACCGTATGCCTACAAGCAGTCGGAGGGCGATCTCCAATCTTCGGATTGGAGCCGCCTGACGGCGTGCCTCTTGCTTAATGAGCCGGCTAGTTATTCTCACAGGCGAGGTTAAGCGTAAGCGAGCCGTAGCGAAAGCGAGTCCGAATAGGGCGCATAGTCTGTGGGAATAGACGCGAAGCGGGATGATCTACCCTTGGCCAGGCTGAAGGCGGCTTAACCGCTGCTGGAGGGCCGAACGGGTGTTGGTTGAAAATCAGCTCCGATGAGCTGAGGGTAGGGGTGAAAGGCTAATCAAATTCCGTGATAGCTCGTTCTCCCCGAAATGCCTTTAGGGGCAGCCTCGTGTGAATTGCCGCGGTGGTAGAGCACTGAATGGACTAGGGACCAACCAAGGTTACCGAATCCAATCAAACTACGAATGCCGCGGACAAATACACGGGAGTGAGACTACGAGGGATAAGCTTCGTGGTCGAGAGGGAAAGAACCCAGACCGCCAGCTAAGGTCCCCAACTGCAGGCTAAGTGGGAAAGGAAGTGTGATCGCTCTGACAGCCAGGAGGTTGGCTTAGAAGCAGCCATCCTTTAAAGAAAGCGTAACAGCTCACTGGTCAAGCGATCATGCACCGACAATCCAACGGGGCTCAAGTCTGCGACCGAAGCTGCGGAATGTGTGATGGCGCAAGCCGTTACATTTTGGTAGGGGAGCATTCTGTGGAGTCTGAAGGTAGACCGAGAGGACTACTCAACGCCACGGAAGAGACCCTGCCGGCATAAGTAGCGATAAACACGATGAGAACTCGTGTCGCCGAAAGTCTACGGTTTCCTGAGGAAGGTTAATCCGCTCAGGGTTAGGCGGGTCCTAAGGCGAGGCCGAAAGGCGTAGCTGATGGATAGCAGGTCAACATTCCTGCCCCACCTAGCGGACGTTATCACGATGGGGTGACGCAGAAGGATACAGGAGTCGGGCGATGGATATCCCGATGGCTCTGTGTAAGCCGGATCGCGCAGGAAAATCCACGCGGTCATTCAACGGTGAGACAGGGCCCGAGGCCACACGGCCATAAAGTCCTTGATTTCACGCTGCCGGGAAAATCCTCTAAGGAGTCCGCAAGGTGCCCGTACCACAAACCGACACAGGTAGACAAGGACAATCTCCACAGGCGCTCGAGAGAACACTCGCTCAGGAACTAGGCACATTAGCCCCGTAACTTCGGGAGAAGGGGTGCCGCGCTAGGGTTTATAGCCCGAGGCGGCCGCAGTGAAACGCGCTCTGCGACTGTTTAACAAAAACACAGCTCTCTGCTAAGTCGAATACGACGTATAGGGGGTGACGCCTGCCCGGTGCCGGAAGGTTAAAGCGAGGGCTTAGCTGCCGCAAGGCAGCGAAGGCCTGAACTGAAGCCCCGGTGAACGGCGGCCGTAACTATAACGGTCCTAAGGTAGCGAAATTCCTTGTCGGGTAAGTTCCGACCTGCACGAATGGCGTAACGATAGAGCGACTGTCTTGGCGAGTGGCTCGGCGAATTTGTGGTTCCGGTGAAGACGCCGGATGCCCGCATCTAGACGGAAAGACCCCGTGCACCTTTACTGCACTCTGGTCATGATTAACGGGAGGATCTGCGTAGCATAGGTGGGAGCCTATGAACCTCGGCTTTCGGGTTGAGGGGAGGCATCAGTGAAATACCACCCTGATTCTTCTGTCGTTCTAACTTACGACCCTAGACGGGTCGGAGGACACGGCCAGACGGGTAGTTTGACTGGGGCGGTCGCCTCCCAAAATGTAACGGAGGCGCCCAAAGCTCGGCTCAGGCGGATTGGAAACCCGCTGTGGAGTGCAAGAGCATAAGCCGGGTTGACTGCGAGACACACAAGTCGAGCAGGAGCGAAAGCTGGGTCTAGTGATCCGGTGGTCCCGCGTGGAAGGGCCATCGCTCAACGGATAAAAGGTACGCCGGGGATAACAGGCTGATCTAAGCCAAGAGTTCACATCGACGCTTAGGTTTGGCACCTCGATGTCGGCTCATCGCATCCTGGGGCTGTAGAAGGTCCCAAGGGTTAGGCTGTTCGCCTATTAAAGCGGTACGTGAGCTGGGTTCAGAACGTCGCGAGACAGTTCGGTCCCTATCTGGTGTGGGCGCAGGAGACTTGAGGGGAGTTGTCCCTAGTACGAGAGGACCGGGATGAACGGACCACTTGTGTACGAGTTGTCCCGCCAGGGGCATTGCTCGGTAGCGAAGTCCGGAAGAGATAATTGCTGAATGCATCTAAGCAAGAAACTCACCCCAAGATAAGGTCTCCCAATGCCGCTACGGCGGCGTAAGAAGGCCGGTCGAAGACTACGACCTTGATAGGCGGGAGGTGTAAGCGCAGTAATGCGTTTAGCTGACCCGTACTAATCGGCCGTTCGGCTTGACCATAAAACTTTCCCAGCTCGTCGTCATCCCCAGGTGACGTGCAATCTCTGGAGAGCATTTACGGTCGCAGATGGATCTCTGGAAGGCTTGCAGATTCTCTTCAAGCTAGAAACTTGCGGATTCCAGCTTGCTTCAGTTGCTCAATGCTCTGCGCTTTAGGCTCGAGCCTCCAAGGTCCAGATTTGCTGCATACAAGTTTCTGGTGGTCATACCGCGGGGGTCACACCCGTTCCCATCCCGAACACGGAAGTTAAGCCCCGCAGGGCCGATGATACTGCACGGGTAACTGTGTGGGAACGTAGGTCGCCGCCAGGATAAACACAAAAAAGGCTCCGACGCTTAACCGCGATCGGAGCCTTTTTATTGTGCGCCTCAAATAACCCCGTACAGCAAATGCCCTTGTCCAGGGGCTTAGTTAGAATCAGTTATCCTCACTGGCAGACTTCGTTTGATTTAAGATCACGCGTGGCCGTTGGAGTAAAAGTACAGTCTTCCGCAAAAGGAACGCACACATATGAGCCGCATGGCCATTGTATCTATTTTCATCGCTAACTTTGCGCTGGCCGCGATAGTGAATCTGCCTCTCCAAGCGCAAGAGGCGTCGCGCGGCGCCGTTGCGCGAATGGATCCGGAACTGGACAAGCTCGTGCCACCTGACGCAAAGATCGAAAAGGTTCACGGGGATTTTGGATTCATAGAGGGTCCCGTGTGGATTCGCGGTGGCGGCTATCTTGTTTTCAGCGATATCCCCAGCAATTCGATTATGAAGTGGACTGTCGACGGCAAGGTCAGCACGATTCGGAGTCCGATATTCCCCGGTGCTTTCCCGCAAGGGGTGGGGGTGTTGATCGGCACAAACGGGCTTACCTTGGACGGCCAGGGCCGTATCGTGGCGGCTGAACACGGAAATCGCAGAGTGTCGCGCTTCGAAAAGGATGGATCGGTGACGGTTCTCGCGGACCGCTATCAAGGCAAGCGCCTCAACAGCCCAAACGATCTGGTGATCAGGAGGAATGGAGATATCTATTTCACCGATCCCCCAGGACTTTTGCGAACGTATCCGGCTGACGCAAAAGATAAACCGACACAGGAACTGGACTTCAACGGTGTCTACCGCATTACCACGAAGGGCAGACTCGATCTGGTCGCAAGGGACATCCCCTATCCCAACGGCCTGGCTTTTGCGCCCGATGAAAAGACTTTGTATATCGCCAGTTCCCGGCCGGACAAATTCTGGATGGCATACGACGTCACAGCCGACGGCACGCTAGCCAATGGCCGCAAGTTTTTTGACGCGACGAAGATTCCGGGAGACGGCGTGCCCGATGGAATGAAAGTCGACTCCGCCGGAAACATTTATGCCACCGGACCCGCCGGAATCATGATTTTCTCGCGGCAAGGCAAGCTACTGGGGACACTTTCTTTTCCGGAGATTCCGGCGAACCTGGCTTGGGGAGATGCGGATGGCAAAACGCTTTACGTAACCGCCCGCACCGGACTCTATCGGATTCGGCTCAAGGTTGCGGGAGTCCGGCCGTAACTGATAAAAGCCGCACCAAAAGCAAACAGGGGCTTCCGCGGAAGCCCCTGTTTTGATTATGCCGCCTGGATTATTTTTCGAAGCTGACGAAGTCGCCGTTGTCGGCGCAGACTTGCTCGGAAATGCTCCAATTCGCGTGTAGCTGGAAAGTTAGATGCCCAACCCACGGCTTAGCCAAAGCCTTGGGATCCTCGATCGTCAGATCGACTTCGAGGTCGTTAAGGTTCACGCGCTGAAACCGCTCGACCACATGCAACTGATCGCTGTGACCATGACCGACGCGGTCGAGCCAAGTCTTCTCGTTGAAACCTACCGTATCGACGACAAATGTATCCCCGTCCCAGCGACCAATGGAATCGCCCATGTAGGTAAGCGTGACATCGTCGGGATGTTTCCGCCCGTCGGTGAAAACATGGCGCACCGTGTGGTCATATTCGTAAAGAAAGATGACCTCTTTCGGGGTCTGCACAATTTGGAAAGGGAAAGGCTGCAGATAGATCCGCGGCACGCCCGGAGGGAAACATTTGGTGATGACCGGATCGTTCGTCTGGTCCAGCGTGTAGTCTCCGCCGTTTGAGGACTTGGCCAGCTTGAATTGCTGCTCACCCCAAGGAGTCATCTCTGGGCCTTGCCTGCCGTAACTGTTTGCAAAGCCGCGCACGTTCCACACGCCGGACAAATCATGCGCATCGTGCGGAGGTCCCGCTACTGGCCCCCCTCTTCCACCCGCTTGCGGAGCGGGAGCACCTGGTGCTGCCGCAGGCTGAGAACCTTGCGCGGGACGCTGGCCAGCTGCAGCACCTGCGTTCTGCGCGCGTCCCACCGACGAACAAACGCAGATCGCGGCCAGCAAAAAAGTGGCCCAGACAAAATACTTTCGCATTATCGAACTCCCTCTAACGCCGGCGCACCCGCGCGCATTCTCAATTATCGCCGCCACCGCCGAGTGAGACCTCCTCGCCGCCCTTCGTGATCTTGCGGATCCACAACGTCGGCGAGCCGCTCTTGGCTGGGCCGCCGATCAACGTAATTTGATCGCCGGGCTTCAGCGTGCTCTTCGTCCAGCCGGCCCGCTGGAGATGGTTCGGGCTCGTAAGTTCACCCTGCCATTTCTCAACTTTACCCGCGGGATCCTTCACGTCCATGGCGATTAGCACGTGAGGATTTACAAATTGAAAATCCGTGATCGTCCCGGTGACCGTTATGGTCTTGGACATGTCGTAAGCGGCCGATCCATGATGTGCAAAAGCGGTTCCTGAGAGGATGAGCAAGGCACCGACTGCAACCAACGACAACAGTAACGATTTATTCCGCATGTGGGGCATACCTCCACCTAGCGGTGAAGTCTCGCACTGAGTACCAATCTCTGTCAACAGTTGCGATTGCCGCTACTTGTTAAATCCATGTTAAGGAGAGCTTTAGATGCGGCCCGGCAACACCCTCGCAAATAACTCTCGAGACATGCGTCACTTGGGCCCCCAACAGAATTCTGCCGCACCTGGCAGAGGGTCGCTCCACATCAATTCCGAAACTGGCTTACTCGTCTCCAGTTGCAACGCCGCCGACGCTACAATGGGACCATAGGGGAAGCATCGACACCCTCCCCAGCCGGTTGAAGGCGGGCACGGGATGTAGATGTTTCCGGTCGTATTCCGCGCCTGATGGATGAGCGCCTCAGTCGAAGCCCCTCTGGCCATGAACTGGCCCCTCTTTTTTGTCCAGAGATAGACACAGTTGTGAATGATGATCACCGCTGCCAGAGCATAGACCCATCGATGATGTGACGTGGACAGGCGATCCCAACAAGTGAGGAGACCTGCCGCCACGATCCACGCAGCGCCGACGCTGGCCAGATAAGTTTGCCGGCTGGGCGCCTGCGTCATGTAGGTGAGGAAAGAGTACGGGAGCAGCGAAATTGCGGCCCAAGCCGCGGCATACGCGATCAGCGGCCGCCACTCACGCGCGCGCCAGATAACGATTCCCGCCAGGCTGATGAGTCCCCACGGCCACAAGAGGCGGCCAAACGTATGCGGCAAGGTGATCCATACCGGAGCGCGCAGTGAAAAACTGCCGTCCTGAAATCGGAAGGAGTAGGTGCGCGTTTCGTAAATCGCCCAGGCATAAATCAAGCTCGCCAGCAGAAACGGCGTAACTCCCAGAAGTCGCCCTCGCGCTTCACTCTTGCTCAGCCAAACAAGCCCCAGCAGCGGAACGATAATGACCGCGGATTCTTTCGAAGCTAGCGCAAGCAGGAAACATAGAAACGAAACCGTCAGCCAGCCCCAGCGGATTTCTGGATCTTGGATGAACTTGATCCAGGCGAGCAGGCACAGCACCCCAAAGAGAAACAAAAGCAATTCGTTGGTGGCGGAATACCACATCACCGCTTCTTGATGCCCTTCGGACACGGCAAAGAAGCCGGCCGCGAGTGCCGCCACGCGCCAGCCAATCGCGCGCCACGCACCGAGTGCGTACACCAGCCAGGTATTCAACACGTGCAAACAAATGCTCACGGCGTAAAACGCAGCGGGCACCAAGCCGAACCCACGCTCAATCCAGTACGTAATCACCCAGGACGTTGCCCGGACACGCGAGACAGGATCAGCCCACATCGCGCCCCAACCCGAAAACGGGCCGTAGCTTCTGGAGAGAAGAATATTGGGGTAATCGTCGCTGATAAATGGCTGCCGCAGAGTAGGCAGGTAAGTTACGACGGCGAGCAACGCCAGCGAGGCAAGTATCCAGAATGATGAAAGCTCAGCCTGTTTTTCTGCTGGTCTATCCATCGGCAAAAGACCTTTGTCCTGAGAAAAAATCCTTTGGGGTTGTTTTGGCTCGCGTCAATCTACAGGCGGACGGGAGTCAAAATCAAGGCGAATTCTGGTCGGAGGCAGAGGAATGATGCTCGACGAAATAACGATGCAAGCGCCGCGCGCCCTCCTGGAAATCAGCCTCTGGCACAATCAAGCTGATCACCAGGAACCCGTCGCGTGGGAAATCGAAAAAATGTCCCGGGTGCACGAGTACACCACACTTTTCAAGCAGTGCCACGGCCAGATCCTCATCCGAACCGGTCGCTGGAACGCGCAGCACCGCATACCATCCGCCCTCGCGTTTCAGCCGATTAACCAGGCCGCCCTCGCGTAGCTGCGCGTCGAGAAAAGCCAGGTTTGCGCAGACCCTTTGGCGCATTTGTGCCTGTAGATTCGTGCGCATGGCCAGCATTTCTGGCAAAGCGATCTGCCCAGGAGTGCTTGGCGAAAGGTAGGAGTCGCCAATCACCTCCAATCGCGCCACAGCCGCGGCGGCAAGGCTTTCCGGACCGCTCACTACGATCCAGGCGAGTTTCATCTGTGGCAGTAGGGAAATCTTGGAGAGGCCGCTGAGTGTAAACGCCAGTGTCGGGCCGTCGAACGCAAAGCTAGGACGCGGCCCTGAATCATCCGCATAGTCCAGAAAAACCTCGTCGGCAATGATGGCCATCTCGCGGCGCGCGCAAATTTCCGCCAACTGCCGGCCTTCTTCCGTTTTGACGTAGGAACCCGTCGGATTATTCGGATGCACGACCATTACAGCTTTCGAACCTGATCTGAGCGTGGCTTCGAGGCCCGCGAAATCCATCTGCCAACCCTGATCGTAGAGGAGCGGATAAGAGCTCGTGCGAATGTCAGCGAGGTCCGCCAGATAATCGAAGAGCGGGTAGCCCGGTGCGGGCACTAGAACCGTGTCGCCCACTTCAAAGAGGAGCCTAAACAGATAGCTGTAGGCTTCGCTCGTACCGGAAGTAATGATGATGCGCTCGGGATCAATCTCCTCCGCAGCGCCGAAAAAACCCGTCCGATGGCGATAGTAGTCCGCTATCGCAGTGCGAGCCTCATGCAAACCCTTGCTGGCAGGTTCATATCGCAGCGTCCGGCGATCACTGAGCGCGGCAAAAAGCCGCTCTTCCGGATAGCAAATCCCGCAAGTTGTAGGGTTGGAGTTCGTCAGGTCAAGCAGCGGCCTGGTGCGGCGCCGGTGTTCCTCGAGTGCAGTCGCAAACCGGTTGGGCCCCAGAGGCCAATTTGTGCGCGATGCAAACATGCATGAGCCACGCGATCAAGTACCCGAGCGGATCGGCACGCCGGCGTGCGTCACAATCTCGTCACATTCAATCTTACCGTCTCGCAAATGAATGATTCGATCTGCATATTGTGCGATTTCATGCTCGTGGGTCACCAGAATAATGGTGTTCTTCTGCTCGTGCAGCCGCGCGAATAAAGCCATGATCTCGCCGCCCGTACGACTATCCAGATTCCCTGTTGGCTCGTCCGCGAGCAAGATGGAAGGCGAGTTGACCAGGGCTCGCGCGATGGCCACGCGTTGCCGTTGACCGCCGGAAAGTTCCGTGGGCCTGTGCATCATGCGGCTCCCCAGTTCCACCTCTTCCAGCGCACGGGTTGCCTTCTTCAGCCGCTCATCCGCTGGCGTGCCGCTATAGATCATGGGCAATTCCACATTGTGTAAAGCGGTAGCCCGGGGCAACAAGTTAAACGTCTGGAAGACAAAGCCGATCTCCCGGTTACGGACATAGGCCAATTCGTCGTCAGTCAGATCGCTTACCAGCCTCCCTGCGAGCCAATACTTGCCGCCGGTGGGGGTGTCCAGGCAGCCGATAAGATTCATCAAAGTGGACTTGCCCGAACCCGAAGGCCCCATGATCGCGACGTACTCGCCGTGGCGAATCGATAGGTCCAGGCCGCGCAGCGCGTACACCGTCTCCGCGCCCATTTCATAGCTCTTTGAGAGATTCTCGGTCTTGATTGCCAGTCCTTGGTCCGGATGAGTGCTGGGAAGCGATGTGCGCACAGCGGAGCTGATGGCCATTAACGGCCTCCCAAAGGAGTACCTGGTTGACGCATCGGCGATAAAACCTCGTGCTGCGCGCTTCTCACCCCGGCCAGCGGGGGCGGAGTGGCGCGCGGGTTCATTTTAGCAGGATTCCTCTAACCGCAGCCGGCATCCCGGATGTTTCGTAACCAAGAGCAAGGAGATAAGCAACCCCCCGGGCCTCAGGTGGTTCTGAACAGGTTAAGAATAGGTGCCCTGGATGAAGGATTCTCTCGTTGACGCTTGCTGCGTCTGGGATTAGAATTCCAACTCTACGCGCGAAGAGGCATATCCGATGAAGAAGTTGGGCTACCCACAAATTTCCACGTTTTTAGGGACTGCTTTGTTTCTGCTGGTGTCGTCGGCCGTTATGCCGGCGCAGAATCAACCGGGCAATCAACCTCCTTCCGGCCAGCAATCCGATCAAAAGCAGGACAACAAGAAAAAACCTAATGAGAAGCAGGTTCTAAAGGAGCTCGCCACACCTTATAAAAAGTGGTTGAGCGAAGACGTCTCCTACATCATTACCGATGCGGAGCGCAAAGCCTTCTTGCAATTGCAGACCAACGAAGAGCGCGAGCAGTTTATCGAGCAGTTCTGGCAGAGGCGCAATCCAGACCCCGATTCCGTGGACAATACCGTAAAGGAAGAGCATTACCGGCGCATCGCTTACGCCAACGAACATTTCTCGTCGGGTGTGCAAGGCTGGAGAACCGACCGCGGTCGCATCTACATCATGTACGGCAAGCCTGATTCGCTCGAGAGCCACACGCAAGGCGAGAACTATGAACGTCCTCTGGATCAAGGCGGCGGCGAGACCAAGACCTACGCCTTCGAAGACTGGACCTACCACTATATCGACGGCATCGGCGAAAACGTGGAACTGGAATTCGTGGATCCTTCGGGCACTGGGGAGTTTCACCTGACGAGCGATCCCTCCGAGAAAGACGCACTGCTCTACGTCCCCGGCGCCGGGTTAACGCTGGCGGAACAAGAGGGCCTGTCCGACAAGTCAGCGCGTTTCCTGAACAGCGATGGTACGCATCTCGCGCCATCTGCAACCGGCGGCCGATCCGCGGCGCTGGATGAGTTCAATCGGCTGGAACTATCGGCAAAGATTTGGCAGCCTCCCACGGTGAAATTCAAGGATCTTGAGGCGGTTGTGTCGTCGCGTATCGTTCGCGACCAGCTCAAATTCGACTACCGATTTGATTTCATGCGGGTAGCAGGAGACACCGTCCTGGTCCCCATTACGCTCCAAATTCCCAATAATCAGATGAGCTTCCAGAGCAAGGATGGAGTGCACACAGCTACATTGAACTTGTTTGCGCGGGTAAGTTCGCTCAGCGGGCGAACGGTGCAGACATTTGAAGACACCATCCGGCGGGACTTCCCCGATTCGCTCCTGCAGGCCTCATTGCGCTCCGCCTCGATTTATCAAAAGGCTGTGCCTCTGCGTCCGGGCCTCTACCGGCTCGACGTGGTGATCAAAGACACCACCAGTAATAACGTCGGCGTGGTGAACACGCGCCTCGCCGTGCCGCCCTTTGACGACGACAAGCTTCAGGCCAGCACGCTGATCTTGGCGGATGAGATTTCCGCCGTGGCGTCCAAGGATATTGGCGTGGGGATGTTTGTGATCGGCTCGACCAAGGTGAGGCCTAAGCTGGACCAGAGCTTTGCCCCGAGTCAGCCCATGGGGATCTATCTCCAGCTTTACAATCTGAAGATCGATGACCAAACGCATAAGAATAATGCGACCATCGATTTTGAGATTTTTCAAGGGAACCAATCCATCAAGCACGTGGTGCAGACGTCTGAACAGCTGCATCAGTCTGGTGAGCAACTGACCGTCCAGGAGTCGGTGCCACTCCAGAATTTGCCGCCAGGAAAATATCGTATCGACATCAAGGCAACCGACGCACTCGCGAATCAGACCGTTTCCCGGACGTCGGAATTCACAGTGACTCCCGCCGCGCCGCAGAATACGGCGGCGCAGGCTGCTCCACCGAGGTGATGCAGTGAAGTTGCTACGAATCCCAGTCACCGTCTTCGCCTTTCTGGCGATTGTCCTGACGGGCACATCGGGGCTCGTGGCAAACGACTTCGGAAAGTTGACCGGCATCATCGCTGATCCCGCCGGCACTCCCCAAATGGGTGCGACTGTATGGCTGACCCCGGAATACGTTGGTGGCCGCGCCATCCAGCTGCTCACCGATGAAAATGGCATCTTCGTAAGCCAGAGGCTCCGTCCGGGACTGTACTCCGTTAAGGTCACACTGGCTGGTTTCTTCCCGTCTATCCAGGAGCACGTCAGCGTCAATTCGAATCTGAACGCGCTCGTTCATATCCAGCTGGATTCGATCCTGGTCTCTCTCGATCGGATGCGGCGCCCGTCGTCCAAGCCTGCTGAAAGCGACGACTGGAAATGGGTTCTGCGCACCGCCAGCTCCTCGCGTCCTGCCCTGCAACTGAGAGACGGCACCGTAATCATCGCCCGGAACACGTCCGGTGAATTCGACTCGCAGCCTCGCTTGCGTACCCGCGTTGAACTGACCAATGGCTCGATTCGGCCCGGTTCAGCTTCCGCCTTGCCCGGGGCATTGGGCACGGCTGTCTCCTACGATCAGGGACTCGGCCAAGCAGGCAAGCTGCTGATTGCCGGCGAAGTGAACTATGACCAGGGAGTTTCTGGTGTGCTTGGCGGGTCCGTAGCGACCGTCTGGCTCCCCAGTGGCAAATTGGGAGAGGGACCGCAAACCACCCTCGTCATGCGCCAGATCCGCATCGGAGACTCAGACCGATCCATCCGCAGCATGCGCATCGAACATTCCGAACAAATTGCCCTAGGTGATCACATGGTGATGGCCTATGGTGGCGAGTATCTCTCCGGTGGCCTGGTCGGTGCGATCACTTCATCGGTTCGTCCTCACGCCCGCCTGGGTATGCATTTCTCTCCGCGTTGGGAGGCGGCGTTTTCGCTCGAGACCGATGTTGATGCTTTCGGTTTGCGGTCTCAATCTTCGGGTATCGAACCAGCCATGGATGCCCTCCAGACTGCCCCTCTGCTGGTCTGGGGCGATGGCCATCCAGTTTTGAGCGGCGGCTGGCACGAGGAGTTCGCGGTTCACCATTCCGTTGGAGCGCGCGACCAGATTGAGGTTGCCGCGTTTCGCGATGACTCTGATCATCAAGCTATATACGGCATAGTGGGACAGTCCGCTGCTGGCCTTTTCCGGGGTCCGTTGGCACGCGATGCCGGGGCGGCGGGTTTCTGGGGCACGCGCATGGTTTACCATCACAGGCTTTCCTCCAACCTGGAGGTCGCGGGCGTCTACGCTTGGGCTGGCGCTTTGGCTCCTGACGATCAACTTGCCCCGCTTTCTAGCCTTGGACAAATGGTCCAGGCTCGTTACCGCCACAGCCTTGCCGCGCGCGTCGCCGGTAAGCTGGCTAAATCCAAGACTCAGTTTGCGGCCAGTTACAAGTGGGTGGACGGAACAGTGGTCAACCGCCAGGACCTTTACGGCGAAAGCTCAATGGCCATCGACCCCAACTTGAGTCTCTCCGTCAGGCAGCCCCTGCCTTCGTTCCTCATGGCCGGGCATTGGGAGGCATTGGCCGATTTCCGCAATATACTAGCTCAGGGCTACGTGTCCCTCGAAGGTCAGGACGGGCACATGCTGGTAATGCCGGTCGAACGGTCATTCCGCGGGGGAGTGAGCTTCCAGTTCTGACCCCGGGCCAGCTGCTACCAAATACTGGAAGCGCCCTACTATAAACCGTATTCTCTTCGGCAGGAAAATCCGAGGCGGCACTATCTGCCTGTATCGACAGATCTTAATTGTCACGAAAATTCATATCGCGCGGCACGGAACGTGCTACTCTTCGGGATAATCGCTCCTGGTAGCTCAAACAGAAGCGCCTCGCAATGACAGGTGAAAACCAAACCATCGGGTCCCGCCTAGGCGCAATTGCCTTGGTGCTTCTTACCGTGGCAACGATCACTTTCGGCGTCATCAATTTTCAGCAACGCATTTCCTTCGATGTTCCCGACGACGGCATCTCCTGGCTCGACGCGGAACACGGTGTACAGGCGTTCTACGTCGTTCCTGGTTCCCCGGCCGATCACGCGGGGATAAGGTCGGGCGATGTGCTCCTCTCGATCGACGGCCAGCCGGTCTACCGTGCCGTCCAGGTCGTAAAGCGGCTTTGGAATCTGGGCGTCTGGTCGCAGGCCCATTACCAAATGACGCGCCAGAGCCGCAGCTTCGATGCGCGCCTGGTTATTGCGCCCGCCCCTAAACCCGTTTCCATCGAAAACTACCTTCGCCTCGTGGGTTTGCTCTATCTCTTTATTGGACTGTTCATTTTCGCGCGCCGCTGGAATGCCACGCGCGCCGTCCACTTTTATACCTTCTGCTTGGCATCGTTTGTCCTCTGCTCATTTCATTACACAGGAAAGATGAACGCCTTTGACTGGGAAATTTACTGGGCAAAACTCGGTGCGCTTCTCGTTGCGCCAGCCTTGCTGGTCCACTTCGCGCTGGTCTTTCCGGAGCGAAGCGTAATCCGCAGGCTTTCTCATCGGGCCTTGCCTCTAGCCTGTTACCTGCCTCCGCTCGCGTTGCTGATCGTCCATATTTTTGTAGCCACCGATTTCGCGGGCTTCGTTCCGACGCTCCCTGCCCGCATTGCCCTGGACCAATTGGAACTCGCGTATTTGGGTGCATACTTCCTGCTGGCAGCGGCGATTTTCTTGCGAAGTTATTGGCGAGCGCCCAGCGGAGTGCTGCGCCAACAGCTGAAATGGATCACAGGCGGCACATTGGCTGGTACCGTGCCGTTTGCCGCTTTCTACATCCTGCCGTTTTCGCTGGGCGCCATCCCGCGACAATGGATGAATCTGTCCGCCCTCTCGCTGGCCCTGATCCCCCTTTGCTTCGCTTACGCCATCGTGCGTTACCGGCTGATGGACGTCGACATCATTTTCAAACGCGGCTTGGCTTATACCGCGGCTACCGGCGCTGTCGTGGCCGTTTATGTTGCGCTCGTCTCCGTCATCGGCGCACTCTTTCACACGGCCTGGCCCAGCGGCCTGCTGGGTGAAATCATTGCCATCGTCATCGCTGCGTTCCTGTTTCAACCTTTCCGCGATTGGACCCAGGCCCGGCTCGATCGCTTTTTCTACCGCGACCGCCTCAACTACCGCCGCACCTTGATCGAATTCGGACGCACGCTTACGGGCGAAATGCACGCCGAGCCCATGCTCGCTTCGGTAATGGATCGTCTCTCGCAGACTCTGCTGGTCGACCGTATTACCGTATTCCTCGATTCCTCATCAGGAGCCGGTCGATATCGCCTTGCGCGCTCCCACGGCTTGCGCATCTCCGATTCTGCGAGTGAGTCGCTCGACCTGAGTTTCCTTTCGCCCGAGCGGCCGGAGCTGTCCCGCGGATATCTTTTCTACGATGCCCCGCGGGCCGCCCGGGAACAGAGTGAATCCGTACGCCATACCCTTGATTATCTAGGCCTCAATTACTTCGTCCCCTGCCGCGTCCATGACCGCACGGTGGCGATTCTCGGTCTGGGCAAGACCATTCACGGGGATTTCCTTACCAGCGAAGACGTCGAGCTTGTGCTTACGATTGCCGGGTACCTGGCCATCGCGCTGGACAATGCCCACCTCTATTCCTCGCTGGAGCAGAAGGCACAGCAAATCGAGCGCTTGAAAGACTTCTCGGAAAATATCGTCGAATCGCTGAATGTCGGTGTGCTCGCCGTCGATTTTGAAGGCCGCATTGAATTCTGGAACACACAGATGGAACGCTCCATCGGCGTTGGGCGCGCCGACGCCGTCGGCCGGCCTATCGAGGAGATCCTTCCCGCCGATCTGGCTGCCGAAATCGCTGCGCGTGCCGATGAGGACCGCGTCAGCAGTCTCTATAAGTTCCCGCTGCGAGATCGTACCGGCCGCACCCTGGTGGCGAATATCTCCATTGCTCCGCTGGCGGGGAAATCGGGCGAGCGCATGGGCCGGTTGATTCTGGTCGACGACATCACCCAGCGGATGCAGCTCGAGGAGCAGTTGCTCCAAACCGAAAAACTCACTTCGCTCGGCTTGCTCGCCGCGGGCGTGGCCCACGAAGTGAATACGCCGCTGGCGGTCATCTCCAACTACATTCAGATGCTTGCCAAACAGCTGCCCACGAATGATCCGCGCCACAAACTGACCGACAAGATTGTCAACCAGACCTTCCGGGCCAGCGAAATCGTCAATAGTCTTCTCAATTTCTCACGCACCGGCGGTGCCGAATTCGAGGAGCTAAATCTAAATCAGATCATCGGCGAGACGCTCTCGCTGGTCTCTCATCCCTTCCGGGCCGCCCACGTGCAAGTAATCGAAAATCTCTCGACGGATCTCCCCGGCGTCTTGGGCTCGGGCAATCGCCTGCAGCAGGTTTTCCTGAATCTCTTCCTGAATGCCAAAGATGCCATGCCCTCGGGTGGAATGCTCGAAGTGCGTAGCAGCAGCAGCAATGGCAGCGTGGAAATCGAGGTCTCTGACACCGGCATCGGCATTCAACGCGAAAATCTGACGCGGGTCTTCGATCCCTTCTTCACCACTAAGGCCATTGGCCGCGGCACCGGCCTGGGGCTCTCGGTCAGTTACGGCATCATCAAGGAACATGCCGGCAAGATCGAGGTACGCTCTACGGCGGGTAAGGGCACCTCGTTCCGCTTGGAATTCCCCGCCGTGAGGAAAGCGGTTCATGCCTAATGGCTCGATCCTGGTCATAGACGACGAAGCTGAAATTCGCGAGGGCCTCGAGCTTCTTCTTTCCTCGGAAGGTTATTCAGTTTCCTGTGCCGATACCGGAGCTGCCGGACTGGCGCGCCTCGAGCAAGAGCCCTACGACCTGTTGCTTCTCGACGTGAGCCTGCCGGACCGCAATGGCCTGGACCTGCTGCGCGATATCCGAAGCCGCGACCCACATCTTCCCGTCGTGCTCATTACCGCGTACGGCTCTATCGACATGGCACGGCAGGCCTTCAAGAGCGGCGCCCAGGACTACATCACCAAGCCGTGGTCGAACGACGAACTCCTCGCGCAAATCGCCCTCGCGGTCGAGGGACGCCGTCTGCGGGAGGAGAATGTCCAGCTCAAGAGGGCTCTCAAACAGCGGTATAACTTCCCCAACATCATTGGAAAGGGCGAACGCATCGTCTCCGTGCTCGACCTGGTGGCCCAGGTCGCTCCCTCTCGCTCGACCGTTCTGATCGTCGGCGAAAGCGGCACTGGAAAGGAACTCATCGCCAAGGCCATCCATTCCGCATCGCCTCGCGCAGACAAGTCGTTCGTGGCCGTCAACAGCGGCTCAATTCCCGTTGATCTTCTCGAATCGCAGTTGTTCGGCCATGTCAAAGGAGCCTTCACCAGCGCCGTCGCTTCCAAGAAGGGGCTCTTCGAGGTCGCCGACCAAGGCACCATTTTCTTCGATGAGATCTCCACGATCGGCATGGAAACCCAGGCCAAGCTGCTGCGAGTGATCCAGGAACGCGAATTCATGCGCCTTGGCGGCACCGAAAATATCAAAGTGGACGTCCGCATCGTCGCCGCCTGCAACGTCGATCTCCTGGGCCTGGTGCGCGATGGCCGGTTTCGCGAAGATCTGTATCATCGCCTGAACGTGATCGCCCTCAAATTGCCGCCGCTCCGTGAACGCCGCGAAGACGTTCCCTTGCTGGTGGATCATTTTTTGCGCGACTTTTCCAAGGAAAACAACCGGCCTTTGGGCCGCTTCACGCCGGAAGCCATGAAGTTGATGGTCGACTATGCCTGGCCCGGAAACGTGCGCGAGTTGGAAAACGTGATCGAGCGCGCTGTGGTTCTGTCCACGCACGAAGAGATCGATGTCGATCTCCTTCCGGAAACCATCTTCGCGCGAGGAATGCTCGGCAACGCACGATTGCAACTCTCCGAACTCCTGAACTCTCTGGCGAAAGAAGGCCATCAGCGCGCCGCCGTCGGGCAACCCGCCCCCTCACTCTTTCAGATCATGGAACAGATTGAGCGCCGCGTAATCGTTGACATGCTGGAACAAACCGATTGGAACCAGACCGAAGCGGCCGAGCGGTTTCAGGTTCCTCTGTCAACCCTTAACCAGAAAATCAAGCGCCTGGGGATAGAGATTCGTCGCCGCGGAGCTGGCCGCGCTTCGGGCGATCCGCTCGCTCACGCCGCGGAGACCAGCTAGTCAGGTCTTTTTCTTCTCTGCGGATTGCGCCGCCGGCGTATATCCGCGCGGCAGAAGCGTAGTCGTCAGGTCAACTTCGGAAAGATCCACGCCTTCCAGGTTCGTTTCGCGCAGGATGCTCACACCCATGTCGGCCCCCGCAAACTGCGCGTCCCTGATATTCGCCAGGCGAAAATTCGCATTGCGCAGATTCGCGCCGCGGAAGTTGACGTTGCTCAGATCACATCGAAAAAACTCCACTCCGCTGGCCTGCGCTTCGCGCAGATCGGCCCCCGGCAGGTTCGCTTCGGTCATGTCGGTGCTCCGTAGGTCGGCTCCGCGCAGGTTGGCGCCTGCTAAATTCGCGTGCGATAGCTTGGCATTCCGCAAACTTACGCCCTCCATGTTGGCTCGTTCGAGCAGTGCCCCGGTGAGATTCGCATATCTCAGGTCGGCAAGCCTCAAATTCGCTCCCGTCAGATCGGCGCGCGTGCCGCCCGGTTTGCCAATAAAATGGTTCTGATGCGCCTCCAGGATTTCAGACAGAGTCTTACCGTTATGGCGAATGGACTTGGGCTTTCGCAGTCCCTTCGTCCCCGTGATTAGATCCAAAAGTCCCATTTCCTCACCCTCGGGTATCGATTGCGATTTTCCTGGTGTTCATTCTACTGGAAGTACCGTCAAAATCAGCTTACAACCCAAGTCGTGTCTCGATCCTGCTGATGCCAAGACTCACTCTTGGCATCCCTCAGTTCCCATTCAAATTGTGATAACGTAGAGCTGGGTCTGTATTTGGGCCCTGCGAAGCGCATCCAACCTGCGAAACCTATGCGAGTCATCCCGCCAGATCCCAGCCGCTGCGCCGCGCGTTTCTGTCTCCTGACTCTGACGATCGGATTTCTTCTCACCATCGCTTTCCCGTTTGCGCTTGGTGCCCAGGAGAATCGGAGCGGTGAAATTGTGGCCAATCTGGCCGCCGGCCGAGTCGTTTTTTGTGTTACCCGCGACTCCATTATCGTCGCCGCGGTAGCCGGCGGTGGAGAAGTGGGGTCGCGTCCGCCGGCCGTGCTTCCCGTTGGCCCCGGCCGCATTGGCGTGCTCCTGGGCGCTATTGAGTGGACTGCCCCCGACGCGGGTAAAGCCACGCGCCTCGATTCCGAACTACCGGCAGTAACCGCCAATGCTCTTCGTCGTCCCACGCAGAAAGCGACCGATCAGGCCAGTGAAATTGAAGCTATTGGCGTTGGGATGCTCGAGGAGATACGGCCTCTGGTCGACCAGATTCACCATAAGCTTGACTTGCCGCCCGATGAGCCGCTCGTGGAGCTGCTACTCGCGGATTACGTGCAGGACTATGGGCCTGAAATCTGGAGTCTGCAATATCACGTTCGGCAGCAGGATCTAGGCAAAGATTATTGGCAGACGCGGCTGCTTCGGCCCGCCTACGTCCAGCTTTATCCGCCTGAGAAAGGACAGCCACGCACTTTTGTTGAGGCCGGCTATCCTGCGAATGTTCCGCAGATTCGCCTGGCGGACCGCCTTGCGCGACACGATCCGCAACTCGATCGCATCGCCAATTCCTCGCGTGATATGTCCGAGTCCATCGCCTCCATTACGTCGGGAAACAGCATCAAGGCGCTCTCCTCGCCTACGTCTGACTTCATGCGCGCGGCTATTCCGCTCGCCGTGGGAGATCAAACAAATCTGGTCATGGCGCTCCTGGATATGAATCGCGGCTTCCAATGGCTGCTCGCTCCTCAGGAACCAATCCCCCCTGGCAAGATTCAGCAGCAGCCGACGGAGCCCGATGCGCCCTCGTTGCGCAAGCGCGGGCCGCGTCCGCAATAATCTCGCTCTCGAATGGAGCCGGGACCGTAAGGCTCCGTGGGTGTATTGCTTCCCGGAACGCGGGCTTACTTGGCGACCGCCTTATCGAGGAACTGCTGCTTTACCCGTGCGCTCTTTTCCGCCACCGACCGCGCCAATTCCTGTTTGTAGGCCACGAGTTGCTCCGCAATTCGCGCATCGGATGTGGCGATGATCTGAGCCGCATAAATGGCCGCATTGATGGCCCCTGGCTTGTCGATCGCCATGGCCGCTACGGGCACGCCGGCCGGCATTTGCACACTCGAAAGAAGCGAGTCGATGCCTGACAGTACCGTAGTTGCCATGGGAACGGCGATCACCGGCAAAGTGGTTAATGCCGCTACCACGCCGGCTAGATGCGCAGCGCCTCCCGCAGCCACGATCACTACCTTCAGCCCTCTCTCGATTGCTGTGGTGGCGTACTCGTGTGTGCGCGCTGGCGACCGGTGTGCAGAAGTCACTTCAATCTCGAACGGAATCGAAAACTTCGCCAAAATCTTCACCGATTCGTTCATGATTGGCAGATCGGTGTCCGAACCCATGATGATGCCGACGAGAGCTCTCTCTCGCGATGCCTCGCCTTTACTCAACGCTCCCTCCGATATAGGAAATTACCCCAGTCTCAACCCGAATCTCGTCTCCGCAAGAGATCCGTCCGCCTTCAATAACCTTGCAGAGCATACCTCTCCGGTCCTCAAGGTTGCCCTGCAATCCCATGCGAATCTCGTCCATACGAGAACATGGCTCGCACCGGGCCGTGACCTCAAGCACCGCTTCCCCGATCAACAGTCGCTGACCCGGTTTTAATTCAATCGCCTCCAGGCCCGCAGTCGTTATATTTTCCCGAATGATGCCGGGTTCGAGGCTAAGTTCCGCAAGCATCTCGCTTTCGACCAGCAAGATCTGTCGCTTGCTACCCGGGCGCCCATGAATGCAGCCTTCAAAGCCTCGATCCGCAATCGCAGTGACCTGCTCAACAGCTTTCATCGGCTCGCGCCGTTGCACGGCAATAAAAAGATGCAGAACGCGCGCCATGAGCTCAGGCTTCTCCGGCGTTGGCTACGCGACACGCGGCCAGCGCGATATCGCTGCGATACTGGCATCCCGAAAAATCAATTGCGTGAACTGCATCATAAGCAGCTCGGCGGGCTCCGTCCAATGTCCGGGCCCGAGCCGTCACACCCAGCACTCTACCACTACATGTGTAGTATATATCCCAAGACCGGGTTGTACCCGCGTGAAAGATGCTGACGTCCGGCAAGGATCCGGCCTTCTCTAAGCCAGTAATTTCTTTCCCTGTGTCGTACTTTCCAGGATACCCTCCCGACGCCATCACCACACATACACTCGCCCCAGGATGCCAATTCAGCGCCTGACCGGCCAAGCGCCCGTCAGCCACAGCAGAAAGCGCCTCACCGAGATCGAAATTCATACGTGCTACGATTGCCTGCGCCTCCGGATCTCCTAAGCGGCAATTGAATTCAAGGACTTTTGGCCCAGTCGGCGTAAGCATCAAACCAAAATAGAGAAAGCCGCGGTAATCGCAGCCCTCCTGAGCGAGCGCCTTCATCGTTGGCTCTACCAAGTCCGCCAGAATCTCCGCCTCGAGCGAGGGCGAAATCATTCCGTCGCACGAATAAGCGCCCATTCCACCCGTGTTAGGGCCGAGATCGCCGTCAAATGCTCTCTTATGATCTCGTGTTGGCGCCATGGGTACGAAATTCTTCCCATCACTGAGGACGATATATGAGAGCTCATCCCCGCTTAACGCCTCCTCGATGAGCAGACTGCTGCCTCCATCCCCGAATTCCCGCTTCTCAAGGACGCGATCAACAAACCCTACGGCCTCGTTATGCGATTTCGCGACCAGCACACCCTTTCCACCGCAGAGCCCGTCAGCTTTCAGGACAAGTGGATAACTGAGCGTCTCCAAATTCTCGATGGCGGCGTCAGCCGAGTCGAATATCCCGTGAAGCTCAGCCGTGGGAATCCCGTGGCGATCGAGAAATTCCTTGGCAAATACCTTGCTTCCTTCAAGTTGCGCGCATTTCTTGGATGGCGCGATAATTTGCATTCCGCGACGTAGGAATTCGTCGGCAATGCCATTAACGAGTGGGAGCTCGGGACCTACGACTGTTAGATCGGCCTGAAGCTTTGCGGCCAGATCCGCCAGGCCAGGTACGTCCCCCAGATCTGCAGGGGTGCACTCCGCATCGAGCGAAATTCCGCCATTCCCCGGTGCGCACCAGATTCTCGATACCGAGCGGCTCTGGCGCAGCTTCCAAGCCAGGGCGTGTTCGCGGCCGCCTCCTCCGATTAGCAGTGTTTTCATGGGCGCTGCCAAACATATGTCGGACGCTGCGGCCATGTCAACGCCTAGCGCGTCAGGAACTCAAATCTTGTGCGCGAGCCGATTGGTTGTTTGATCAAGGCATTGTAAGCTAGCCGCCACGTTCATGAATGTCAGTGACAATACTCGCTTGTCTCTTTCAGAGATCGCCGACGCGCTTTCTCCGTATCACGCTAGTTGGCTCTCCGAGCCTCAGCTCACGAGCATTTCGACATACCTAGCGCTGCTTAAGAAATGGAACGAGACGATCCCCCTGACATCAGTTGAGGACGAGCGCGAAATGGTAGCCAGACACTTTGGTGAGAGCATTTTTGCGAACTCCATTATTCCCATAGGCAGTGGTCGGCTCGCCGACGTTGGCAGTGGGGCGGGATTCCCAGGACTGCCGCTGAAAATTGCCTTTCCAGACCTTAAAGTGACTCTGCTTGAGCCAAATATAAAGAAATGTGCTTTTTTACGGGAGATTCAGGCGACTCTTGGCATTTCCGGCGTGGAGACCGTCCGTCTCCGGTACGAAGAGTTCAGCGTACAACCAGGTTCGTTTGATTTTATCTGTTCGAGGGCTTTGGGCGGCTATAAGCAGTTGCTCCAATGGTCGCGAAGGCTCCTCGCAGAGCGGGGCCATGTGGTTCTATGGCTCGGATTCGACGATTGCACGCTTATATCGAGGACAAAAGGCTGGTTTTGGGAGGTCCCGGTCAAGATACCAGAGTCAAAGCGCCGAGTCGTCCTGGTTGGCAGGCCTATTCTCTAGGAAAATGTTTCACGTGAAACATTTTCTCCGTTCGTACCTCTTGGGTGATTCCAGCTTCGTACGCAATTGTTTCACGTGAAACAATATTTAGCTCCCGATAACCTCCAATACCGCGCCGAAAGCCAGCGACCCACGGGAAATATCTTGCACACACAACGTGGTTTTGCTAAATTCCCGCGCCAAAGCAGTAAGCCGCTTAAGGAGATGATTTGGCGCGCGTAATCGCTGTGGCCAACCAGAAGGGCGGCGTAGGCAAGACAACAACGGCAATCAACCTTTCCGCTTCTATGGCTGCCGCCGAAGCCCCAACGCTACTCGTCGATTCTGACCCACAAGGAAACAGCACCACAGGCATGGGATTTCCCAGGGATCCCGCCCGAAGGACGCTCTATCACTCCCTAATCCTTGGCGAGCCCCTTAGCAAGATCATTCTGAAGACCCAGGTCGAGGGATTGGATATCATCCCGTCGGACAAGAATCTAGTTGGAGCCGCTGTGGAGCTGGCCGGCGCTGAAAATCGTGAATATCGCTTCAAAGAGATTATTGAGCAAGTTCGCCCCAACTACGAATTCATCATAATCGACTGCCCTCCGACACTCGATCTGATCACTTTGAACGCACTCGTCGGCAGTGATTCTGTCTTAGTGCCCATTCAGTGCGAATACCTGGCGCTTGAGGGAGTTTCTGAGCTTCTCGACACGCTGATGCGAATTCGCCGGACGCTCAATCCGAGCCTTGCGATCGAGGGTATCGTTCTAACGATGTACGATGAGCGAACGACCCTCTCCCGCCAGGTTGCAGCCGATCTTCGCAGCTTCTTTGGAACACAGGTCTTCGAAAGCGTGATTCCAAGAAACGTCCGTTTAGCAGAAGCACCCAGCCATGGAAAGCCTATTCTGTTCTACGACATTCATAGTAAAGGCGCAGAAGCCTATATTCAACTCGCAAGGGAGGTAATCGCTAATGGCCAGAAACGCGCTGGGGCGGGGGCTGGGAGCTCTAATTCGTGAACCGGACCCGCAGCCTGTCAATGTAACCAACCTGCCGATCGCCACGCATTCAGAATCAACTCCAGGCCTAACTGGCTCGCAATTCGTGGATATCGACCTGATCGAGCCAAGCCCCTACCAGCCACGCACCCATTTTCGTGAGGAGGCGCTGTCCGAGCTCACTCAATCCATTCAAGTCAGCGGAATCATTCAGCCGCTGGTTTTGCGCCGCGTTAACTCGCGGTTTCAACTTCTGGCGGGCGAACGGCGCTGGCGCGCCGCGCAACGAGCCGGCCTGAGCCGCGTACCGGCTGTCATTCGCGAGGTCACCGACGAAGCTGCGCTGGAGATCACGCTCGTCGAGAATATTCAGCGCGAAGATCTCAACCCAATTGAAGAAGCGCGCGCTTTCGAGCGCCTCATGAGTGAATTTCATCTGACTCAAGAGGAAGTAGCGGCCCGAACCGGCAAGGACCGCGCCACGATTGCCAATGCTACGCGCCTCCTGCGCCTGGAAAAGGCCATTCTCGATCTAATTGAGGATGGACGCCTTTCTCCAGGCCACGGCCGCGCCCTGTTGGCGATAACCGACCCGCAGCTGCGAAAGACGCTCGCGCAGCGGGCCGCCAGCGGCCGGATGACGGTGCGCCAGCTGGAAAGAAGCGCGTCCCGCCGCAGCCGCGAAACCAGTTCTTCAACGGCTGAGCCTGAGCTGGATGCAAACACGCGCGCGGCCCTGGAGCAATTGCAACACATGCTGGGAATGCGAGTGAGCCTGCGCAAGCCGACGAAAACTCGCGCCGGCGAACTTGCCATCGAGTATCACGAAGATTCTCAACTGGTGTGGCTGTACGACCGCCTAGTTATCCAGAAGTGAACACTACGTATGTAGTACTTACTCGGGAACCTTGTGCCGCCGGACGCCCTTTGAAACAATTGCGTGCACGTCACAACATCTCCGAGGTGATCTCTGTCCTGGAAGTTTCGCAAACGAGAATCGTCAAACGCCACGCCTGAGTGGACCGGTTTTCTGGATAAGTCGGTACGTTTCGAAGGCACGCTGCAGTGCCCCGGGACTTTTCGCGTGGAAGGAGAAGTGAAGGGCCTGCTCATTTCAACGCAGACGCTGATTTTGGGCCACGAGGCCCGCGTCGAGGGGCAGATCGAAGGCAATCACGTGGTGATCTCCGGGCATTTTAACGGCGTGATCTTTGCAAAAGGGAAAGTGGAGATCCACGATAAAGGAATTGCCACGGGCGAGATCCACACGCACTGCCTGGTGATCGAGCCTGGCGGTGTTTTTGACGGCCAGTGTCATATGCTGGCGGAATCGGAAGCCACGAAGACGGTCACGATTCCCATCCGCGCTGCCCAATCGGGATAACGCAACCAGCCGAACTCAAGATTTCTCTACTGCAACCGATGTCGCTTCATTGCTAACGGCCTAGCGCAACGTGCCCGCGAGCGGAGGCGCGGCCGATTCGGGAACAGTGGGCTTGGTCTTGCCCATTGCGGCGTCCACACCTTTGCGAATCGTGTCGTTCCAATCCTGATGAGGCACACGCGAGTTCTGCGCCGCCACATAAAGCCGCAGGGCTTGGTCGAGGCGTTTGAAGTGCTTGAGCTGTATTCTTCCCGCGGAGATCAACGCGAGTACCGAGTTGCGGTCTTCCGGCCACGCTTCCGCGAGTTTTTCGTATTCGCTGACGGCACGCTCCCATTGTTGTGCGTTTTCAGCGTGGCGACAAAGTTCGAGCCAACTCGCCGCCGGCATTTTGGCGCCTCCGGCGTGTGCGTAATCCTCATAGTCCTGCCAAGCGGCGTCAGTGTGGTGAAGCTTCAGGTGAAGCTGGCACACGCTCTCCATCGCTTGTAGATAGGATTGTGTGTCGCCTTTTCGCAAATATGCGCTGGGCAACATTTCATGCGCATCGAGCGAGGTTGGCTTCTCGGCGATTTCCGCCTGGAGCTCAGCGATCGCTGCGTCGAATTGCTCTTTTTCGAGCAGCTCGCCGGCCTTGACGATGCGGGGATCAGCAGTCCAGCCGACCTTTGCCTCGATCGCTTGATCCGCTTTCTTTTCGATTCCGCTATAGCGAAGGATCAACGCCATCACCAGGCCGAAACCAAAACCTCCGATGTGCGCCCAGTAAGCAACTCCACCACTTTCGCCCGCGAGAATTCCGGAGAAAAGCTGAAGCAAAAGCCATAGCGGCAAGACCGCGAAAGAGGGCGCTTTGAAACGATAGAGACGGGGCCGCAGAATCCAATAAAAAAAGCCGAGCTGAATTTTCGTTTTGGGGAAGAGCGCAAGAAAAGCCCCCATAAGAGAAGCAATGGCGCCCGACGCGCCGATAACGGGTATGAGGCCGTGCGGGTAAGCGATCGCGTAGCCAAAAAGGGCTGCGAAACCGGAGACCATGTAGAAAACCGCGTATAAAGGCCGCCCCCAAGTGTCCTCGAGTATTCCGCCTGCCAGCCACAGGAACCACATGTTGAAGATCAGGTGCATCCAGCCGCCATGCAGAAAATTGGCCGTCAGGTAACTGATCGGCGTACGGCGAGACGGATAAAAGGCATAGCGCCCCAGGATCGATTCGGCTCGCATTTGCTCAAACTGCAAGCCCAGCCGGGTCATCTCCTCCTCGCACCGCGGTTCATTCCACGAGCGCATTTGCACGTCCCACGCGTCGAGCGGCGTGTGATCGGGCGACGCAAATACATCCCATGTCTGTGGTTGGGACCGGCGGAAGTTTTCGATTAATTTCTTCTCTTCCGTACTGGCCGGAGTATCGGGATGGGCCGCAGCCAGGAGGATGATGTGCTCCTGGATTTCGCCCAACTGGCGAGCTTCGCCGTCCATGGTCCAATGTGTAGCGAGAAAGAAGATCGCATTGAGGGCGATGATCGCGATCGTGACGTAGGGCCAGCGGCGGCCGTGCATATTTTCGTGATTGAGAGGAATGATCACGTCAATGCCTCCAGATCAAGGCTGCCCTCATCGCGAGACACGGTATAGCGGCGCTGCGGGGAGCGTGACTTCGTGATTTCATTTTGGCAGGCCCCGCAGAAAGAAAACCTGTCCTTCCGTTACATTTTGTCTATTGGTTAATGCCTATTCCGTTAGAAATGTGGTTAAGCCTTACGATTCACGGCACTTCGCAGCAAACCAACTGTTGCTTCCACCGAAATCGGTTTCTCGAATGATTGGGGGCTATAATCTTAGGCTTGAAATTTGCGGAGGGGTAGATTGCTTGAGCAAGTGAGACTTACCGCCACCGTCAAGGCGGCGGGGTGTGCCGCCAAACTGAGCCCGAGCGTCTTGGATACTGTCCTGCGACGCTTGCCCCGGCAGAAGGATGCGAATGTTCTGGTTGGGTTTGAAACGAATGATGATGCCGGAGTCTACCGCCTGAGCGCGGGCCTGGCGTTGGTCCAGACCGTTGATTTCTTCACTCCGATTGTCGACGATCCTTTTTTCTTCGGGCAGATCGCCGCGGCCAATGCACTTAGCGATGTCTATGCCATGGGCGGGCGGCCCATTTCCGCCCTCTCGATCGTGGCGTTCCCCGAAAAGGGTGATCTGGAAATTCTCGGAGAGATTCTTCGCGGTGGTTTGGCAAAAATGACGGAGGCGGGCTGCACCGTGATCGGCGGGCATTCCATCCGCGACGAAGATATGAAGTTCGGGTACGCAGTGACGGGGCTGATCGATCCGAAGAGGATATGGCGAAATGTGGGCGCGCAACCCCGCGACGCGCTGCTGCTCACCAAGCCGCTGGGTACCGGCGTGATCTCGACGGGGTTGAAGCAAGGCCGGATCCCCGAAGCCACAGTGGCGACCGCCATGGCTACGATGTCGCGCTTGAATCGGGACACCGCTGAGGCACTGTCTGAACTCGAGGAGCGCACTCCCGAAGCAATTCACGCGGTCACAGATGTCACAGGTTTTGCGCTGCTGGGCCATGCGAGAGAGATGGCCGTGGGCAGCGGTGTTTCTCTCGAGATCGATCACGCCTCAATTGAATACCTGCCGGGCGCCCTCGCGGCTTCGCGCGAAGGCTTCTACTCGGGAGGGCTCACCAACAATCGTCAGTTCATCGGAGAATGCGTTACGTTTCAAGCGTCCGTTCCCGAGGAGATCCGGAATTTGCTCTTTGATCCGCAAACCTCCGGAGGCCTCCTCGTGGCACTGGATCCAGATCAGGCCGAAGGGGCGCTGCGAGCACTGGCCGCTCGTGAGGTTTTGGCACGCCGAATTGGCAGAGTGCTCGAAAAGCGTTCTCCACTGATCCATGTCATCTAGAACATCCAGGAGGCTGTCTCCGCTCGCTGCAAGAGTTCTGCCCCTCTGATGGATACCATCACACATGGCATCGTTGGCGCGCTGATTGGCAAAAGCTTTTTCGCCGGAGAGCCTTCGCGGGCGCCGGTTTCTTGGCGCGAGCCCCCTCGAACCGCGGGCCGTGTGGCTATTCTTTCCTGCACGATCGGCGCGATCTTTCCGGATATCGACGTCCTGGCCGGTCCGTTCGCGCACAACAGCCTCGCGCTGTTGACCTGGCACCGGAGCATTACGCACTCGGCGGTTCTGTTGCCGGCATGGGCGCTCGTGCTGGCGGCGTTAACGTGGTGGCTGGCGCGCTGGGCACGATGGCCCGCTCCGGTATTCAGCGACCTGGTGGCAATTTATCTGATAGCCATCGGTAGCCACATTTTTCTGGATCTCGTCACGTCGTTTGGAACGATGGTCTGGAGTCCGCTGAATTACTCGCGACCGGCTTGGGATCTGGTTTTTATCTTGGATCTTACGTTCACTTCGCTGGCATTGATGCCGCAACTTGCCGCCTGGGCCTTCCGCCCCCTGAAGGATCCCTGGCGGCGCTCGATTCCGCTGTGGGCGGTGTTTACGGCGGCGGCATTTGCGATCGGACCCCTGGTGCGGCCTCTGGATGTTCCATTTCCGACGGGCGCGTCGTTTTTTGTGGCGGGGGCTTTGGCCTGCTTTTTTCTGTTGCCGCTCAGGCACTCAAGCGGGTCGCACGCGGGACGCGTGAAGTGGTGCCGCATCGGCGTTGCTCTGGCGGGTGCCTATCTGGGCTTCGCGGCCGCTATGCATCATTCAGCTTTTCAACACGTTTCTGAGTTTGCCGGCGAGGCCCGTCTGAATAATATTCAGAATATAGCGGCGATACCTTTGCCGCCTTCACCAGCACGCTGGGCCGGCTTGATCGAGACTTCCGATGGAATCTATCGAGTGCAGTTCGCTCAATTGGGAGACGAACCGTTCCGGCTTCAGTTTTTTCCGCAGGCGGCCTCGAATCAATACGTCGTTGCCGCGAAAAACCTGAGCGAGGTACAAACATTTTTGTGGTTCGCGCGTTTTCCCCTTTTCAAGTTTTTAGAGCGTGATGGTAAACCCGTTGTGGACATCAGCGACATGCGCTTCTATGGACCACCCCGCCGCGAAGCGCTGCCCGGAGAGGCCGATCCTCCGACAAATTTCACCTTTGAGGTGGTTTTTGCGCCAGACGGCCGAGTCCTGTCGCAAGGACGCTTGCGCGAAAAGTGACGCCTAGTCGGCGGGAAAAACCACTACCTGTCGCATCTCCCCGTTTCCTTCGCTTGTCGTCCGGATGCCGGGTTGATCCTTCAACACCAGGTGAATAATGCGGCGTTCGCGCGCGGCCATGGGGTTAAAACGGAAGGGCTCGCGCGTCTCCCGGACGCGTTCGGCCGCGACCTGCGCGGAGATCCGCAATTCGGCGATACGCGCTGCTCGAAAATCGTCGCAGTCGAAACACACGCGATTGTAGAGTTGCGGATCGAGCCGCAGCCAGCGGACGGCAATATGCTCGAGAGCTTTTAGCAAATCTCCATTGCGCTCGAGCAACAACGCCTTATCAGGCCCATCGAACTTGACGACGATCTCGGCGGCCTCCAGATTGTCGGGCTCCGTTTCGGGCGCGATATCCACGGTAAAACTCAGCTGAAAATGCGCAGGCCGCAGGATGGCGTCCAGGCATCGCCGAAGTTCGGCGGAAGCAGCTTCACGATCGAGTTTGCCGTCACGAACAAGACTGGCGGGCATGGCTTGTTCTCCGAAGTATCTGCCGGCGGACTCTACTTTTTTTGCTTTCGGCCGGGGCCTTTCAAAGGCGAATTTCGATTCAGATGCCATTGCTGGATCACAGCCATGGCATTTTGCGTGACGATATACAGAATCAGTCCGCTGGAAACTGGAATGATGAAGAACATGCCCGCGAACATAATGGGCATCAGCGACATCATGCGCTGCTGCGCCGGATCCGTCACGGTCATAGGCGTCATCTTTTGCGCGCCATACATCAGCAAGGCCATGCTGATCGTCAAGATGTAGTAAGGGTCGCGTCCGGACAGATCATGAATCCACAGCCAGGGCGCGTGGCGCAATTCAATGGCAACGTTCAGCATGCGATACAGGCCGAACCAGATGGGCATCTGCGCCAACTGCGGCAGACAGCTACCCATCGGATTGATGCCCTCGCGGCTGTAAACCGCCATGACTTCCTTATTCATCTCCTGCTTGCGCGGATCGCGCATGGAGTATTTCTTGTAGCGGTCCTGAATTGAGCGGACTTCCGGGGCGACCTTCTGCATCCTCTGCATGGATCGCCAGCTCTTCAGCTTCAGGGGATAGAGCAGCATGTTGATGGCGATGGTCATCACGATGATGGCCCAGCCATAGTTGGGAATGAGGTGGTAAATCCAGCGAAGAATATAAAAGAGCGGTTCGGCGATGAAGCCGGTCCAGCCGAACTGGACCAGCCCGTTGAGCGGCGGACGAATGGTTTTGAGCAGGTCGATGTCCTTCGGCCCGACATAAAGACGCAGCGCGAGTGATGAATCCGGAGTGGCTGAACCGACGGCCATTTCCGGCAAAATTTCCTGCTGTGTCTTACCGTCCTGCTGAAGGGTGTGCGTAGCCTGGCGCGCAGAAAGCGCCAGTACGTTGGAATACGACTGGCCGGATGGAGGTTCTGGCGGTAGAAAAGCGGCCGCAAAATAAAGATCCTCGATGCCCACTGCATCAAAGCTTCCGGGGACCTGGGCGGGGAGGTTGCGCTGGGCTGGCGCGCCCACGTTTTTGGTTGTGAGCGTCGTGACGCTGCTGTCGCGGGCGTAAAACACGAGCGTCTGCACCGTCGCGCGAAACGCGGTCACGTCGCCGAAGCCGCCTCGCCAAGCGACTTCGTAATTGGTGGGGCGGCCGTTTTGTCGAACCGACGTCTCCAAAGTAAGGACGTAGGTGCGGGCGAATTTAAGGGTCTTGGTCACTTCGAGCTGGCCGTCGCTCCAGTGGAATTCGACCTGCGCGGGCGCTGCAAGCGTGCTGTCTGGATTCTCCGCGCCGCCTGCAGACGACGCTTTAACAACGTAAAGGCCCTGATTGGCCGCGGACTCGAGCTGCGCGTCGGCGAACTGCAAGGAGAGCGGCCAGCTGCCGGTCTGCCGCGCCAGGTCTGCATTCACCAAATCGAGGATGTGTGGCGGATTGCCTTCGTCGGTATATTTTTTCAGCTGCCAACTGCGCACTACGCCGCCGCGATTGGAAAGTTCCACGCGATAAAGATCGCTCTCGACGACGATGTTCTTCTCGCCCTGAGCTGCGGCGGGAGGCGTAGACGTGGCGCCGGTTGAGCTCGCGCCCACTGTCGCGGGCGGAGCGTTCGCGGGGCTTGCGGCGGTGGCGCCTGCTGCTGCGCTCGGAAGCGGCTGCGTGATCGCCGATCCCGGCGGCGGCTGCGGTTTTGGCGGATTCAGAAAATACCAGCCGACCATCACCAGAAGCGCCAGCGCGAACGCGAGCGCAACGCGCGCCTGATCCGAAATCTCTCTCACAAACGCACCTTTCCGCTCCAGTGCTCCTCCGGATCGGGAACCGGGTCAAAACCACCTCGCGTGAAAGGGCGGCAGCGCCATAAACGCGCGGCCGCGAGTCGCGCGCCCTGCAAAGCGCCATGACGCGCAATGGCCTCTGCCGCGTAGCGCGAGCACGAAGGATAGAACTTACAGCCCAGCGGCATGACGGGAGCGAAAACCGCCTGATAAAAACGGATTGCCGAGAGCAACAGCGAGACTCCGAATCGGCTGATCGGAGCACTCGCCGGCAAAATCGGCTCTAGCGGCGAAGGCCGCGCAGCAGGCCCAGCAACTCCGCTTCGATCGAGGCAAAAGTGGCCCGCGTCATCGCATGACGTGGATGAATGACGATGTCCCATCCAGGAGAGATCTCCGAATTATTCCGCCGAAGGATTTCGCGGATGCGGCGGCGGATTCGATTGCGTACCACCGCGCCTCCCAGCGCCTTCTTTACGCTGGTACCGAAGCGGCTCCGCGGCCCGCCATTGGCGCGATAAAAAACGACGAACTGCCCCGAGGATCTCCGGCCGCCGCTGCGATAGACTGCCTCGAATTCGGAGCGGCGAACCAGACGCGCGGCGCGGGGAAAACCCTGCGGCGCACCCTCGGAGGCTTTAAATAGGCGTGAGGCGATGACGACCCTTCTTGCGGCGCGCCGCCAAAACTTTGCGGCCGCCTTTGGTCTTCATCCGGGCGCGGAAGCCATGCGTTTTGTGGCGCCGGCGCACTTTGGGTTGAAAGGTACGTTTAGGCAACGAGACTCCTTACAGCAGGCCGCTAGTCGCATAGCAATGCGCCAACGAAGGCACTGCCCTTACAAATTTCGCCGGAGCGAACCAGTAAAACGCTTAGTGTATGCGAGCCTCTGAGACCGGTCAAGGCGGCTCGTCCTGCGCTCTGTGGAGCCAGCCGTTTCGTACTTTGCACAAACCGGACATTCTGATTGTTTGCCGCCGCACCAAAACGGTTCCTACTTGACACCCTGGATGTACACGTGTTAATACGCCATCACTGTCACCGGGGATCGGCATTGCAAATTGTCGGACTGGGTGTGGGTTTCGGTTCTGGACTGCAGCTGACCTCCTTTCGCGAGTAGTTGACTTGCTTCGAGCAAGTTGACGAATGCCTTTGCCCCGGCAGGGTACGTCGGTTACCGGCGTATTTCTCGCGGTGTTCTGTCTTGACACCACGATTCGTAAGAAGAGTCGCGCTTTTGTGACGGCTCGACATTTAGCCTTGACGGGGTGTGCAAATGAATTTCCAGGGAAAATTCATGAATATCCGCATTGGCATAGCTGTGCGCGTGATTAGCGCGTGGCTGGTCGTGGTTGTGTTCAGCTTGCCAGCTTTCTCTCAATTAAACTTGGGCCGCATCCTCGGGACCGTCACCGACGCAACCGGTGGCGCTATGGCGGGCGCCAAAGTAACCGTCACGGACCAGGAGCGGGGAACCTCGCGAGCATTGACGTCAGATGAAGCAGGGGCCTTCGCAGCTCCCAGTTTGATTCCTGGCACGTACTCGGTTCGCGTGGAGGTTTCGGGCTTCAATACAGCCGAGCGCAAGGACGTTATCGTTCAAGTCGGCTCGGACGCGCGAGTCGACATCGTCATGCAGGCGGGATCGCAGACGCAGACGGTCACCGTCACCGAAGCGCTGCCCATGATCAACACCACGAATGCCACTTTGGGTGGCGTTGTGGAAGGCAGAGATTTTAACGATCTGCCGGTTGTCGGCCGCAGTTACCAGTCGCTGCTGCAGTTTCAACCCGGCGTCGTGACCCGCCCGGGCGGCGGGTCCAACGGCCACTCCAGCAACGGCCTGCGTTCGGACGGCAACAATTGGCTTTTCGAAGGCATCTTCAGCGGCGGCGTGAGAACCGCCGGGAGCATCATCAATACGAATAGCAACACGGGAGATGGAGCCAGCGTGATCCCGCCGGATTCCATCCAGGAATTCGGTGTCTCCTTCCAAAACAAGGCGGAATACGGCTGGAAGCCGGGCGTAGCGTCCAACGTGAGTCTTAAGTCGGGAACAAACTCCATTCACGGCACGGCCTTCGCCGTGGGCCAAACGAGCCAGTTGAATGCGCGCAACCCGTTTAATCCGCCACCCAACCCCAAGCCGGAACTCTCATACGAGCAGTACGGCGCAACCGTCGGCGGTCCCATCAAGAAAGATAAGCTTTTCTTCTATGCGGCGTTCGAGGGCATGCAGTTTGTCCAGGGGGTTCCCACGGCGCACAATGTCGCGACTACAGCTCTGATTGCCGGCGATAAGACGAACAGCATTCCCGCCGCCTATCTGGATATGGTGGCCAAGGGGCAGATCCCCACAGCGGCTATCGATGCCAGCGGCAACGTCGTGAACTCGGCATTGCTCACTCCTCAGCAACAGTTGAGCGCGCGTCTGGTGAAGGACGGCATCTTCCAAACGGGTGTGGGGAATAACGGTGTGTTCAATTATGGTTTCACCGCACTCCGCGACCCGAATAAAAACATCATCGGGAAGATTGACTACCGCCTTAACGACAAGAACCAGATCAGCGGCGAATATTTCTGGAACAGGGACACTGAAATCGGGAATTCCGACACTGTCGTGCAACCGTACTGGTTTACCGATTACTACTTGACGGGTAACGTGACCAGGGCCAACTGGACCTACCTGCCGAATTCGAACTGGGCGAATGAGGCCCACTTTGGATTTGACCGCAAGGTCGAGAACTCCTGGCCTGCCGAGTGCAACCCAGGCCGGGCCGCCGCATCACCAGACTATGGGATCAACACGGGCGCGGCAACGCCTTGCCTCGGCTTTGGCAGTCCGACAAACTTTTCACTTCCGCAGATCACCATTAGCGGATTCGATACGCTCGGAGCCTCTAACACTCAGCAGCGGCGTGTCGAGGGGTATTGGGCGATCGTTGATAACGTCTCGCATACCATGGGCAAGCACAACATCAAGTTCGGCTTTGAGATTCGCCGGCCTTACTTTTCCGGCGCCTCGTACTCAGGCGAGAGGGGCACAGTAAGCTTTGGGACTGCGAGCATCAGCGCCTTCAATGGCGCGACTCCAATCGAATCCTTCCTGATGGGTGTGCCGAGCACGGGGTCCATCATCGTCGGTGACCCCACCGTGCTTGTCAGAAGCTATAACTTCGGAATATTTGTCCAGGATGATTGGCGTCTCACTCCCCGGCTGACGCTTAACCTCGGGCTGCGTTACGAGTACGAGACACCTCTCAGCGAGGACAACAATAAGTTGGCCCAGTTCGATCCGAACCTGGGACTCGTGCAGGTCGGCACCAACGGGCTCGATTCGCCCTGGAAGACCCACGCCTTTGGCCCAAATCTGCAACCACGACTTGGCGTCGTGTACGACGTGACCGGCAAGGGCACGACCGTGGTACGGGCTGCTTTCGGAATCTACAGCAATTGGCCGGTTTGGCAGGTGCCCGTAAATGTCGCCGCCCTCGGCAGCAACCCGACTGCGGCTACCTTTGTTTCAGCGACGGGGGTGCCCACGCAAGGCACCGGAACGATCGGTAGCGCGAACGTAACGTTTCCCACCGGGGGCGGCACGACCGTAAATAACGTCTTCGTGAATCCATCCCCGACGCTTACCTGGACCCCCGCAGGGCCTGTTTTCGGAACCGGCGCTCTGAAGTGCGGAAACGGCCTGGGCATGTAAACCCTCTTGGTCAAACCGCGCTGCGAATCCCGCCAATCCGGGGACTTGCGCAATCGGGACAATGGACGAAAATTGGAAACTGCCGTACGCCAAGGAATGGACCCTTGGTATCCAGCGCTCGCTCACGTCAGCCATGGCTCTCGACGTCGCCTACGTCGGTAACCACGCCCAAAATTTGCTTGGCGCTACTGATTTGAATACGCCAACGCTGGGAACAGCCGATAAGCCGAGAGAGCAGACGTCGCGTCCGTTCTACGGCAAGTTCCCATGGATGGGAAAAATCACCGACATCAGCAATAGAGCCTTCAGCAATTACAACGCTTTGCAGGCGACCTTGACCCAGCGGAACTGGCACGGGCTGACCACAACCGTTGGCTACACATATGGCCATGCTCTCGACTTCACCCAAACGGATATCACCCAGAACATCTATCCGAGCCCGCTCTGTCCGAGCTGTGACTATGGTCCAACCGGTTTCGACGTACGTCATCGGGTAACCATCAGATCGATCTATCTCGTTCCGGGGAAGAAGTCCTTCGGGCAGCTTCTGGAGGGTTGGCAGCTCAGTACGCTCGTGAACATGATTGGCGCATTGCCCTATAACGGAGCGGATGGCACAAACGATCTCAGTGGAACTGGGGAGGGCGTTGCCACCGTCAGCGGCACCAGCGCCGGAGACCGCTGGAGTCTCTTCGGAAATATCAACGACTTCGATGGGTTCGGACGCTTCACTTCGATTCCTTGCTACGGGGTCACCAACAGCAAGTTTGCCACTAAACCTTGTACGATCGTTTCAACCGTTAATGCCATGCCCCAGGCCTGCGTGGATGCCGCCAACGCATTGCCGACCAACCCCAGCGTTCCCAGCTCTGATGCCAAATCCACGGGACTGAAGTCACTCGCTTCCCTTGGTTGCTACGTATCGGGGAATTCGGTCATCGTTCCTCCCGCCCAGGGCACGGTCGGCAACATGGCCCGGAACATGTTCCGGGGCGCGGGCTTGCGGCTCTGGGACTTCTCGGTACGGAAGACGACTAGGATAGGCGAGAGGGTGACCACCGAATTCCAATTCGACCTGTACAACGTGACCAATACCCCTCAATTCGCGTCTCCGAGCGCGACCGGTAACCTTATGGCTCCGTCTAGCTTCGGCACATCCACCGCGACGCCTAACGTAGCCAATGGGAATGTGGTCCAAGGCACCGGCGATGCCCGCCGATACCAGTTCGGTTTGAAATTCGTATTCTGACGGCTGGCTCTGAAGAGTACGATGGCTGGCGGAGCGATTGCTCCGCCAGCTACCTTTCGAGTAATCCCGACGGAAATAGCTCGCACATACCCACCATAGCGCAGTTTAAATTTTCGACCTCCCCGCGGGGGAGCAATGGCAATGGTGTGCGCAGTGGGCCGAACCGCGGGGCGTGTTTGCTGAGGAGGCGCGCTCAACAACCGCTATTGGCCATGACGCTCAGATGACTTTGCAATTGCACTCATTATAGACTTTCGCGTGCTCGGTAGGGGTCTGGGAGGGTGCTGATATGGATTGGAAATTGATCTTTCAGCTCTCGCTGTTCGGGTTGGCAATGAGCATCGCGACCGTGTTTCTGATCCCCCCGAATGTCGAGCCGGCGTGCTGGCTCGTCATTTTCTTGATCTGTGCCTACGTGATCGCCAAGCGGCGTCCGACGGGACGTTTCGTTCACGGTTTGCTTCTCGGCTTAGCGAACTCCGTCTGGATCACAGCGGCGCACGTTTTGCTCTTCGATCGTTATATTGCGGGTCACCCGCAAGAAGCGGCGATGATGAAATCCATGCCGTTAGCCGCTACGCCTAAGCTGATGATGGCCGTGACCGGACCGCTGGTCGGACTTGTTTCAGGCATCTTAATCGGTCTGTTTGCGCTCGCCGCAGGCAAACTGATAAAGCGGCCCCTGGTACCCACCATCAAAACCGCGGCGTAGCCAAATTGCCGCAGACTTCTGAAATACGCGCACAGAGCGCTCCATTGGGTTCGTGGGTGCCGCGGCTCGGATAGGCTCGCCAACCGGCGCGGCTATGCTATATAATCCCCGCCCAGACGATAGGCAATTTCTGGATTGAATCGTTTTAGAAATCGTGATCAAATCGCGCATCAATTGCGGGATCACGGCATGCTCTGGAGGCGGTCATGAGAAATAGGGTGGGAGTTTTCCTCCTTGGATTGTCTGCTTTGTTTTGCGCGCTGGCGATTGAAGCTGCGCCTCAGGGCCGGCAGCAAGGCGCAGGCGCACAGGATAGAAACGCCAATAGCGGGCTCCCATGGGCTTACGGCTTTGCTACGTCCGCTCCGCCAGAGGGTGCAGCGGCTGGCGGACGCGGTGGTGCGGCAGCGCCCGCGGCCGCTGCTCCTGCTCCCGCGGCCCCGGCTGCAGAGCCGGAGGATCGTGAAACTCCGCGGAAGCTGCCCGGCGCGGCATCTGCGTTTGCACTGAAAGAAGTGGATAACAATTACGGCCCGGCCGATTGGTATCCAGGTGACCATCCCTCCATGCCTGAGATCGTGGCCCACGGCCGGAAAGACGCGATGGTGAATGCATGCGGCTTCTGCCACTACCCCAACGGGAAGGGGCGCCCCAATAATGCAGGGCCTGCGGGTCTGCCTGCCGAATATGTCCGGCAGCAAATCGAAGATTTCAGGAACGGCTCCAGGACCAGTTGGGACAAGAGAAAACGCAATACGGGTCAAATGATCGCCATCGCCAAGAACCTCTCGCCGGAAGATATGGAGGCGGCTGCCAACTATTTCTCCTCCATGAAGTGGACCTCTTGGGTCAAAGTGGTCGAGGCGGAGATGGTCCCCAAGACAATGTACGTGGGTGGCGGAGGTGGTTTGTGCATGCCGCTGACAGGGGACAAAGCGGGAATGGAACCCCTCGGAAATCGTATCATCGAGACTCCGGTCAGCCCGGAAGACACGGAGCCGATGCGTAACCCACGGTCTGGATTCCTCGCCTATGTACCCGTGGGCAGCCTTAAGAAGGGTGCGGAACTCGTTCTGCATGGTGGCGGCGGCAAGACGGTTGCCTGCGCCGCTTGCCACGGTGAAGGCCTGAAAGGCCACGACAACTTCCCATCGCTCGCCGGTCGTTCTCCCAGCTACCTCGCGCGCCAACTCCTGGACTTCCAGCACTTCACGCGCGTAGGCCCCGGCGCCCAGTTGATGCAGCCGGTAGTCGAAAAGCTGAGCGACGAAGATATTCTGGACATCACGGCGTACGTGGCTTCGCTCACTCCATAGCGGCAGGGCGTCGATCTAATATTCATCTCCGTAGTGTCACAGACTGACTCCGAAATAGGGCCTCGGCCAGGGAGTCAGTCTGGCTGCGTGGCATGGAGAGGCGCGAAGCGCGAGAAGCGCCTAAGCCAATTGCAAAGAGCGCGGTTCGGCCGAGCAAACCAGCGTTTGACCCGGACACACTCGTCTCCTAAAATCAATCGAAGCCCTTGTAACCATTCGACCAAGCCCTGCTGGGGAGGATCCGTCCCCGCTGGCGACGATCGTGCATCGTAAGGTCGGGGCTCTCCAATAAGGGACAGCGCATTTCGATTTTATGTTTGAAAATCTCACCGAAAAATTTCAGCGCGTTTTCAAAAATCTCCGCGGCCAGGGGAAACTTACAGACGAACATCTGGACGCGGCGCTGATTGGCATTCGCGAAGCGCTGCTCGATGGCGACGTCAACGTTGACGTCGCCGATGAACTGCTTGCTCACATTCGTGCCCGGGCCCTGGGCTCGGAAGTCCTCCTGCAACTCTCGCCCGATCAGCAGGTGCTCAAGATCGTCCGCGATGAACTCCTGGAGCTGCTCGGCAAGCATGCCAAGCCGATTTTTGCTTCGCGTCCGCCCTCGGTATGGATGCTCGTAGGTCTTCAAGGCGCCGGCAAGACCACGACGACGGGAAAGCTCGGCAAATGGCTCGGCGGTCACGGGCACCGGCCGCTGGTGGTCTCGACCGACGTTTACCGTCCGGCTGCGCGAGAGCAACTCGCGCAGGTCGCCAAGGCGGTCGGCGTGAGCTGCTGGCCGGGCGCAGGAACGGATCGGCCGCTCGAAATTGTCAAAGGTGCAATTCGCGAAGCGAAACTCTCCGCGTCCGACGTGATCCTGGTGGACACAGCCGGACGCCTGCATATCGACGATGAGCTGATGGGCGAGCTCGGCCATCTCAAGCGCGAACTCCAGCCTAGCGAAATCCTGTTCATTGCCGACGCGATGATCGGGCAGGATGCGGTGCGCTCCGCCGGTGAATTCCACCGCCGGCTGGGACTCACCGGTGTGATCCTGACCAAGCTCGATGGCGACGCCCGCGGTGGCGCCGCCCTTTCCATCGGCAAGGTCACCGGCGCGCCGGTGAAGTTTGTCGGCGTGGGAGAGAAATACGACGCTCTCGAAGCGTTTTATCCAGAGCGCATTGTCTCCCGCGTAATCGGCATGGGCGACGTGCTCACGTTGATCGAACGCGCCGAGGAGGCCATCGATCACAAAAAAGCTGCGGAGCTCGAACGAAAGCTTCGCCACAGCGAGTTTACGCTCGCCGATTTTCGCGATCAGTTGAAGCAGGTCCGCAAGATGGGCCCTCTTGACCAGGTGCTGGGAATGCTTCCGAAGGTCGGCCCGTTTGCCAACCTTCCGCGCGATGCGCACGTCGATGAGGGACGCTTGAAGCATGTGGAAGCGATCATCAATTCCATGACGGCGGCGGAGCGCGAGGATCACGACTTGATTGATGGCAAGCGTCGGAAGCGTATCGCTCGCGGGAGCGGCACTTCGGTGCAGGAAGTAAACCAGGTTTTGAAGCAATATATGCAGATGCGCAAGATGATGAAGCAATACGGCGCGCTTGCGGCGCAGGGCCGGCTGCGTGGCTTGAGCAAAATGCGCGGCGCTCTCCAGCAGATGCAGGAGGGCGGCGACGAGGGCGCCAAGGAATGAAGCGGGCGAAGCGCGCTGCCAAACCGGTGCGCCGCCGGTGCTCGTGGCCTTCGAGCGACATCTCTCTGGCTTACCACGATCGCGAATGGGGCGTTCCGCTCAAGAATGACCGCAAGCTTTTCGAGTTTCTGGTCCTGGACGCGGCGCAAGCCGGCCTGAGCTGGGAGATTATCCTTCGCAAGCGTGAAGGCTTTCGGGCGGCCTTCGACGATTTCGATCCTGAAAAGATCGCGCGCTACGACGAAAAGAAAATTCAGGAATTGCTCGCCGACGCACGGATCATCCGCAATCGCCTGAAAATTGAATCGGCCGTTAGCAACGCCCGCGCGTTCCTGGCTCTCCAGAAGGAGTGTGGCAGCTTTGCGAAGTACATCTGGCAGTTTGTCGGCGGCAAGCCCAGGGTCAACGCCTGCCGCTCGCTGAAAGATGTGCCTGCAACGAGTCCTGAATCTGATGCCATGAGCCGGGCACTGAAAAAGCGCGGATTTCGCTTCGTGGGATCGACCATCTGTTACGCCTTCATGCAGGCCGCGGGTATGGTCAACGATCACGCCGTCGGCTGCTTCCGGTATGCCGAACTCAAGCGCCGAATGGGGCATTGGAGAATCCGCTATTCCGATATACAATAACCTAGGAGGAATTTCCGAGTGCTCGCTATCCGCCTGGCTAGATATGGCAAGAAGAAGATGCCGAGTTACCGCATCGTGGTCATCGATAAGAGGCGTCCCCGCAACGGCCGCTTCACGGAAATTGTGGGAACGTACGACCCGTGCAAACACCCGGCAGTAATTAAGCTGAATGCCGAACGGATTGATTATTGGCTTGCTCGCGGTGCACAACCCAGCGACACCGTCCGCAGCTTCCTGGTAAAACAGAAGATCCGCCTAAGCGTTGCACTCTACACGTCGAGTCTCCTCATCTCGCGGGCGAAATCGCCCCGCCGGGCAGTTCGTCCAGATGCATGCGAGATGTGCAAGCGAAAACTCCTGCTGAATGCTGATTCTTGCGAATGGCGGAGGGCCCATGAAGGAACTAGTTGAAGCCATCGCGAAGGCGCTCGTGGATAATCCTGAACAAGTGCAGGTTCGCGCTGTAGAAGGTGAACAGGTTACCGTCTTGGAGCTTCGCGTTCATCCTACCGATCTTGGTAAAGTGATCGGCAGGCAAGGCCGAACGGCGAAATCCATCCGCACCATCCTGGGCGCGGCTGGAATGAAGCTCAAGAAGCGCCTCACGCTCGAAATTCTCGAGTAGTGGCGCCGAATCGTTTGTTCCGGCGTGACCCTGGCGCGCATTGTGCGTCCCTGGGGACGGCGCGGCGAAGTAGCCGCCGAAATCCTCACCGATTTTCCCGAGCGGCTCACCCAGATGCGCGAAGCTTGGCTCTCGGGAAGGCAAACCGCGCCGCGCCTGACAAAAATCACCTCCTGTCGCATACATCTAGGCCAAGCCGTTTTTAAATTCCAGGGCGTCGACAGCATCTCAGATGCGGAAACTCTGCGTGGACTCGAGGTGCAGGTGCCGCTGGCCGAACGTGTTCCCACCGGTCCGGATCGTTACTACGTCACCGACCTTATTGGCTGTGAGGTTTGGGAAGTGGGCGCCGCGGCTCCGTTGGGCACGGTTGAAGACGTGCACCGTGCCGGAGAGCATTCGCGCGGCAAGTTGCCGGAATCGTGCATCCTTGCCGTCGCTACACCGACCGGAGAGCTCCTGATTCCCATGGCGGCGGAGATTTGTACACGCATTGACCTCGAAGCGCGGCGCATTGACGTGCGGCTGCCGGAGGGCTTGCGAGAATTAAATACCCCCTGAACAGATGCGGGCAATTCGATGTAATCTCGTGCCGCACAGTCGAGAACGCAGTCGTCCATGGCAAAATGAAGTTCGATATCGTCACCATTTTCCCTGAGTTTTTCGCTGGACCCTTGCACTACGGCATTGTTCGCCGCGCACGCGAGTCCGGCCTGATCGATATCCGCGTGCACGATCTGCGGCAGTTCGCTCATGACCGTCACAAAACCGTCGATGATCGCCCGTTCGGCGGCGGCGAAGGGATGGTGCTGAAGCCGGAGCCGATGTTCGAGGCGGTAGAGACAATTCTCAGCGATACGCTGCCGGACGATGCGGGGCCTCACCAGGCGCATGGACGCCTCGACGGAACGGCGGTTGTGCTGTTGTCGGCGTCGGGCAAGATATTTGCGCAGGAGATGGCGCAGCGATTTGCGGGACTAGACCGCATGGTCTTGCTTTGCGGCCGCTATGAAGGTGTGGATGAGCGCGTCGCGGAGCATCTGGCCACGGACGAGGTTTCCATCGGTGATTTTGTGCTCTCCGGTGGGGAGCTGGCTGCGGCGCTGGTGCTTGACGCCGTCACGCGACTTCTCCCAGGCGCTTTGGGCAATGAAGCCTCGGCCGTCCACGAATCGTTCTCGACTGGCGGGAGCTCACCGGCCCCCCGTCGGCAGGCCCAGGAACAAGCGCAAAGCGAGAGTCTCCCGATCGACGTAGACGGTATACCCTCCCTGCTTGATTACCCGCACTACACGCGCCCGGCTGACTTTCGCGGGTGGACGGTGCCGGAAGTGCTCCTGAGCGGCAATCACGAGGAGATTCGGCGCTGGCGCCAGCGACTGTCGTTGGAAAAAACGCGTCGAAACCGCCCCGATCTTCTGCCGGGGCCAAAGTAGCTGAACCCGCCGCTTGCGTGTATCTCCGCACGTGTGAGAATTTGGCCTGTGCAGGCTGAGCGGATTTCGCTATAATTTACACCGTCTTCTGTGGCGCTGGCCCCACCGTAGCGGGTCTGCCCTGGTGAATCCATATGAGTCGCATACTTGAGAAGGTCCGAGAGGACCAGGCTCGGAAAGATATCCCCGCGTTCCGCCCGGGTGATACGGTGCGTGTGCACGTCCGGCTGAAAGAAGCCGAAGGCGAAAAGGAACGCGTTCAACCGTTTGAAGGAGTGGTCATCAGCAAGCGCGGCGCATCTTTCCGGCGCAACCTTCACGGTTCGCCGTGTCAGCTTTGGGATTGGCGTGGAGCGTATCTTCCCGATCAACTCGCCCATGATCAGCTCGATTGAAATTCTGCAGGCGGGCCGCGTGCGCCGCTCGAAGCTTTACTACCTGCGCGGCCTCAAGGGCAAGGCAGCGCGTATTACGTCGGGCCGAGAGGCCTGCGCGAGCAGCCGTGGCTGCCGGAGTGGAACGCAAGGGCTGAACGGCGTAAAGCACATCCGCGCCGTTTCTCGCTCTGTGGCGCGGGCTGTGTCGCTCGATGCTGTGCTAGAATCCGCGCCGATGCGGCGTCTCTGTTCTTCTCGATTCGAGCGCACTGCACGGCACAAGGGCTGGCAGCGCATCGCCGGACTCGATGAAGCGGGCCGCGGCTCGCTATTCGGCCCGGTCTTTGCCGCTGCGGTAATCCTCAACCCACGCCGTCGAATCGTCGGCCTCGACGACTCGAAGAAACTCACTCCCGAACGCCGCGAAATCTTATCGCCAGCGCATTCGCGAGCACGCCGTGGCCTGGTGCGTGGCACAAGTGGACGCCAGCCGCATCGACGCCTGGAACATCTACCAGGCCAGCCGCCAGGCGATGACCGACGCGGTGGCGCAACTCTCCGTTCAGCCGGATTTCCTGCTCATCGACGCGATGCATCTCGACCTGCTGGTCGAGCAGAAGCCCCTCATCAAGGGAGACGCGCGCTCGGTCTCCATCGCCGCTGCCTCCATCCTTGCCAAGGTTGACGCGCGACCAGATGATGAGGGAACTCGACTTGGTCTATCCTGCATATGGCCTCGCGTCCAACAAGGGTTACGGCACGCCGGGCCACTTGGCGGCTCTGCGCGAAGCACGGTCCTTCGCCGCTGCACCGATTCTCTTTCGCTCCGGTGCGCAAGCGTTATGTTGGGCCGTCGGCGCAACGCAAGAACCGTTACCCCTTACCCTTCCCATTAGCGGCGACCTAGGCGGCCCGGGGTAATTTCCGACGGCCCCTGATGACTACCGCGAACGTCCCGGCCGGCGTTTCGTTGACGTGCCTTCAGGTCGCATGCTAGCGTAATTTTGGGGCTTCACATCTGGCGGCTGACTCGCGCAATTTGCCGGCATCACGCTCTCGACGCGTTGTGACGGCTTTTTCGTAGGCCGCCTAGGCTTGCGGCACTGGGAACTAAGTCCGAATGATAAGACGTTGCCCACTGCGTGGAAATTCGGGACGCGGCGCCGGCACGGAAGGCACGTAGAGCATCGCTGATGGCCTACAACAAAACCAAGAACGTCGTGAACGCGCAAAAGCTACCTCCATCAGGGCAAGGTCGCTCAGGCCATTCAGGAATACGTTCAGATTCTGAAGCACGAGCCCAAGGATCAGGTCACGCTGATGACCATCGGCGACCTGTTTGTGCGGCAAGGTGACACCTTCCAGGCCCTGGAGTATTTCGAGCGGCTCGCGCAGATCTATCTCGCCGACGGCTTTGTCACCAAATCCATCGCGATCTACAAGAAGATCGCCAAGCTGGCGCCGGAGGAAACGCGTCCGGTCGAGAAGCTCGCCGAGCTCTACGTGCAGCAGGGTGTCCTCAGCGAAGCCCGGCCGATCTACTTGCAACTAGCCGAACTGCACCAGCGTGCGGGTCGCCAGCCGCAAGCAGCTGCGCTCCTTCGCAAGCTGCTCGAGGCTGAGCCGGATAATCTCCGCGTGCTCACGAGGGTGGCGGACCTGGCGTTGGCCATGAACCAACCGGGTGAAGCGGCAACCGCGTTTCGGAGCGCGGCTGACCAATTGCACAGTCGCGGCAACCACGCTGAAGCGATCAAGTACGCCGACCGCGCCATCAAGATTGACGCGAAGGATTCACGCTCACACATCATCAAGGCGCGAGCCCTCGACCGAAATGGGGCAAAAGGCCGCGGCAGTTTCTCTTCTCACCGCCCTTCCGGAATTGGAGCAACGCGGCGAGGCTGCCGAGTTCCTCGTTCATCTTTATCTGCAGGAGGGGCAAACAGGGCCGGCTACCGAACTCGCCTCCAAAATCTTCGCTCGTGATTCCGGCAATTTCGCGCCCCTGGGCTTGGTCGCAGCAAAGCTTCTCGAGGAACAGCAACCTGATGCCGCTTTTCCGCTCATCGATCTGATTCGGACCGCGATGATGGAGAAGGGTAAACAGGAAGCACTGGCGGATATGCTCATCTCTGCCGCCGAGCAGCTCCCGGACAGAGTCGAGCCTCACGAATGGCTGGTGGAACTCTATAAACACACCAGCAATTCGTTTGGTCTGGCCGATGCTCTCGGCAAACTGGCTCACGTCTATGAAGCCGGAGGCCGGCAAGAGCAGGCATTGCAGGTCTATGAAGAGCTCCTTGAGCGCGATCCGGAAAATGAAGCTGCGCGTCGCGAGCGTGAAAGGCTGCAGGGTAAATCGGCCGCCCCGGCGTCGCCTGCGCCTCCTGCGCCGCCGCCTCCGACCGAGCCGCCAAAAGTGGAGCATCTGGCAGCACCCCTGGAGCCTGCCGCTCAGGCCAAGGAAAATGAACCCCTACTGGACGAGGAAACGCAGCGATACGTTGCACAGGCGCTCACCGATATCGATCTGTTCTCGAGCTACGGTTTAACGCAAAAGGCGATCGATCTTCTTGAAGTCGTTTTGCAGCGTGTTCCGGGACACGCGCCCACATTGGAGCGTTTGCTCGACCACTATCTGGGCGAAGGCAACGAGAAACGCACTGCTGAATTGGCTGCCCAGCTCGAGCAGATGCACACGGAACGCGGCAACACAACTGCCGCGGAACGTTTCGGTGATTTGCGGCAACGCTTCGATCGAGCCGCGCTGATCACCGAAGCCGCAGCCCCTGCAGCTACGAAGCAGCCGGCCGCCGACTTCTCGATCCCGGCTCATGGCTCTGGTGCTGGGAAGAATGGATCGACAGCGGAATCAGAAGAGGCCGCGGAGGTAGCGGGAGCCATTCCCCTAGACGAATTGACGGAAGACAAGCCGCTCCAGGATTCCGCCGTTCATGAGCTGGATCTCTCCGAAGAATGGGAGGCTCTGGCGAGCGAGCTCGACTCTGTTCCGGGCGCCACCGAGGAGGCGCCGGCCGCCGCATCTGTAGCCGAGTCCTCCAAGCCTGTTGGATCGACTGAACCGGCTGACGACGGCGCGGTAGAATTCGCGATTCAACCGGCGGAAGGGCCTGCTTTCGACGACGTGGCGGATATCGACGAAGTCCTGAAGTCCGTAGATTCGGCGCCTTCGCCAGCGAGCGACGCTTCTGAGGATTATGTCCTTGAGCTGGATACTTCGCAGGCTGCCAAACAAAAGCCGAATGCAGAACCGACAACTTCAAAAGATTTCTTGGAGGCGCTCTCCAGCGACTTGGATGCCGCCCTGCCTTCGCTCAAGGCGGATTTGCCTCCTGCGGATGCGGGTGGCAATTCAAAGAGTGCAAATGCGAGCGCCAAATCCGCAGGCTGGAAATTCTGCCCAGCCTTCCGCCCAGGCCCCAGGTCCGCTCAGTGAGGTTTTCGATCAGTTCCGGTCTGAGATGGGTGAAGTCGGAGCCGAAGACGAAGATTTGGAGACCCATTATAATCTGGGAGTCGCGTATCGCGAGATGGGACTGATTGAAGAGGCCATCAGCGAATTTCAGAAAGTAGCAAAGGGCAGCAGCGAGGGTCAGGCCTTCCGCTATGGCATGCAGTGTTGCACGCTGCTCGGGCTCGCCTTCATGGAAAAGGGGCAGCCCGCCATTGCCGCGACTTGGTATGAGCGCGCGCTGGCCATGCCTGGACTCGACCAGGAATCTATCCTCGCTCTGCGGTATGATCTAGGGGTTGCACAAGAGCTCGCCGGCGATATGGCCGCTGCTCGCAAGAGCTTCTCGCAAGTTTACGGCATGAACATTGACTATCGCGACGTTGCCGAACGGCTCTCCTCACTCGGAAACGAGCGCTAACGGGCGCTCCTTCCTGGCTCGTTTGATCCGTGTCCTCTCCATGCTTTTTCTTTTCGAGGTCGGAGTGGTCCTCTTATTCCTGCCTTGGCTTGGCCTGTGGGATCAGAACTTCTTTCTGATTCACTACCCTACTCTTCGGCCATTCCTGCTAAATCCGTCTGTGCGCGGCATGATTACCGGGCTCGGCGTGCTCGATGTCGTGGTCGCCGCGGGGATGTTGCGGCGGCAATCCCCTGCGATAGAAGATTCCGGCTCCTGAGCTTTGGACAGCGCTTCCAAACTCATTGTTTGTTATGTCACCGATCGCCAGTCTCTGGACGCGACGTCCGGCGAGCGCCGTGAATCGGCATTGTTGCAGCGAATCGAAAACGCTGCCAGCGCAGGGGTGGACTGGATTCAAATCCGCGAGAAAGATCTGCCGGCGCGAGAGCTGCTGGATCTCACGCGCAACGCAATTCGAGTTTGCGGCAATCTTGGCGCGCATCGTGCCGGGCGCATTCTCGTAAACGATCGCGCTGATGTCGCTTGGGCCGCCGGAGCCGCAGGGGTGCACCTGGGCGAAAGGTCCTTGCCGATTTCCGCTCTGGTAAATGTACGACGCGGGCCTGCGCGGACGGACTTCCTTGTGGGAGCTTCCTGCCACTCTCTGGGCGCCGCTCTCCGCGCTGCAGGAGAGGGCGCGGACTACCTCTTCTTTGGTCCTATTTTTGCAACGCCGTCCAAGGCGGGTTTTGGGCCGCCGCAGGGACTGCCGAAGTTGGCTGAAATTTGCCGAGCTGTGTCGATTCCGGTGATCGCTATCGGCGGTATTACGCTCGAAAATGCCGCAGCGTGCGCCGCAGCTGGCGCAGCGGGAATCGCCGCGATTCGTCTTTTTCAGGGGAAGTCCGCCGTGACAGAGATCGTGGCGCGCCTGACTGCGCGCTGATTTTCAGGCGCCGAGCCAGCGTCCCACGGGCTGCCAATCAGGCACATGATCGCAGATCACCTTGAATGTCGCCGTAATGGGGATGGCCAGAATCAGTCCGAAGGCGCCCCACAGCCATCCCCAAAACAGAAGCGAGATGGTCACGGCAAGCGCATTTAGATGGACGCTTCGGCCCACGATCGCCGGCATAAGCACGTTTGCTGCGATGCAGATGGAATGCGCTGAGCACAGCCGGCCACAATCAGAAAGGGCCCTATGCTATGCCATTGATCAAGGCCGATCAGGAAGGGAGGCACCCAACTGAGGATCATGCCGATATATGGAATCATGTTCACGATGGCTGAGACCAGCGCCGCCATGAACGCGTATTCCAAGTGCATGATCGTGAAGAAAACCCAGCAGGCCACGCCCAGAATCGCGGCTACCAGGCTGCTCCCCGCCACGTAACTTCGCAGCACCACGTTGACGTCGTCCAGCGCACTTCTCACCGATGGGCGCGAAGCCTCGGGGAATAGTTCGATCGTGGCGCGCCAAAGCTTGGGCTTGGCAGCGAGCATGAAAAAGATGAGAAACGGCAGAAATGCCCAAAGCAGCAGGCCCGACGTGATCGAGCCAAGTCCGTGCAGCAGCCAGCCGCGAAGTTGCTCTATTTCATTGGCGCTGATGGATTGCCCCGGAGCCTGCTGGGTGGGCCTGATGGCAAGTTCCCGTTCGATGGTGCCGAGCCTGCGGTCGACGTTCTGCGCAGCCCGCCTCAACTCCGCGCTGTAGCGCGGCCATGCCTCCGCAAAACTCTGGGCGCGGTTCACCACCAGGTAACCCACGGCGCCAAGAGCGGCAAAAGCCACGAGCAGCACAACCAGAGCTCCCGGCGCGCGCGGGACGTGAATGCGTTCCAGAAAAACGACAGCTGGATCGAGAAAATATGCCAGGAGCACAGCCAGCATCAGAGTCATGACGATGCCCGAGGACCAGTAGAGAAACGCAAAGACTACGCCAAGCGCAATGATGCGTTGGGATACCGTGGATCGCGCGGGACTAACTTGAAGGTCAGTCGTAGCCATCTATTTTTTCGCTCGCACTGCCCTCGATGCGAATTCTGCTCCCTTACGGGACACTCTCAACAAAAGCGCCTCTACAACTCTACCCCTGTTCCCTTTAGTTCGTATTGCTTGCCTTTCTAGAAATGAGAACGTGGCTTGCGCGCCAAGACGCGCTGCGCTACCGTAGCCCTACGCAGATGATCGCCGCCATCATTTCCAACCCATTTGCGCGCCTGAGCGTGCGCGCGGCGCTCGACATCCTGATCATCGCGATGTTGATTTACTACGTGCTGAAACTGCTGCGCGGAACGCGCGCCATGCAGATGCTGATCGCCATTCTGCTCCTCGTGGTCTTCTACGAGGGCGCGCGCTGGGCGCAATTTGAAATGGTGGAATGGCTGCTGGACACGCTGCTGCCCTACGTGGCCATCGCCTTGATCGTGCTGTTTCAGCCGGAAATCCGCCGCGCGCTCGACCGCTTCGGGCGCAACCTCTCTCTCTCGCAGGTTCTCTTCGAACAGTCCCGCGTCCGTCGTTCGACGATGTCGTGCTGGCGGCAGGCTACTTTTCGCAGAACCGCATCGGCGCGCTGATCGCTTTCGAGCGCGACGTGGGCCTGCGCACGTACATCGAGAGCGGCATCCCGCTGGACGCCAATCTGAGCTATGACCTGCTGCTGGCGATCTTTCGTCCCGGCTCGCCGCTGCACGATGGCGCCGTAATCGTGCAGGGAACCGCGCATTGCACGCTGCAGCCTGCTTTCTGCCGCTGACGCTGAACCCCATGATCTCCAATCAGCTGGGCACCCGGCATCGCGCCGGCAATCGGCGTCACCGAAGAAAGCGACGCCGTCGCGGTCGTGGTTTCCGAGCAGACCGGCGCCATTTCCCTGGCCGCGGGCGGCACGATCGAGCTCGGACTAACCGTGGAACAGCTGACGGAGCGGCTTGCGAATCTCTTCCGCCGTTTCCGCACGACCATGGCTGCTACCGGCGCCCGTTCCAGGCGCGCGTGTGTCCGGGAAGGCCGACTGATGCGCCTGATTCGCAGAGTCTTTCTGCACAATCTGCGGCCTGAAGCTGCTCGCCGCTGGGAATCTCGTTCTTTCTGTGGGCCACCTACACGGCCGAGCCATTCGCCGAGGTCGTCTACAACGTGCCCGATAGCTTACGTGAACGTGCCCGATGGGCTCACCGTCGCCGGCGACGCGCCCCTGTACGTGCGTGTGCTCTGCGCGGACGCTCCGGACTGCTTCGCCGGCTCACGCCGGCCGATCTGACGCTCGACGTGGACCTGGCCACGGCTCCTTCCGGGAGACGTCCCGATTCGCCTCTCCCCCAACATGGTTGGAGTGCCGTACGGCACCGAGGTCATACGCCTTGCCCCCGCCGAATTCCACCTCTCCCTGGTGTCTACCACCCTGCCCCAGCCGCGTCGGAATAATCCAATCATCGTGCTAGTATGGCTCACCCCGTCCGCGAAGTCCGAATTGGCAGGGGTGACTCTCTTCGAAATGCCTAAAGAACTCTTCGGAACAGACGGCATCCGCGGCATACCCGGCGAATATCCCCTGGATGATACGACCCTGTACTGGGTCGGCCGCAGCCTCGGAGGCTTACCTCCGCCTCGGGAACCGCGCATCCCGCGCGTGCTGATCGGCATGGACACGCGCGAATCGGGTGCTCATATCGCTTCGGAGATTGCTGGCCGGACTGGCTGACGAACGCGTTCACAGCTCCTTTGCCGGGATCATCAGCACGCCGGGCGTCGCCTGCCTGGTCCGCAAGGAGGGTTTTGCGGCCGGGTGTCGTGATTTCCGCCTCGCATAATCCCTATCACGACAATGGCGTAAAGCTGTTTGCCGGGTCCGGGATGAAGTTCCCGGACGAAATCGAGGAGCAGATCGAGACGGAAATCCTGCGCCATCGCAACGGTCATATTTCCGTTCCAAAGGCGCCGCTTTCGCCTGATCCGGCAGCTCGACGAAGACTATCTCGAATTCCTGCGCGGCTGTCTGATCCCTGGGGCGAACCTCTCGGGTCTGAAACTGGTGCTTGATTGCGCTAATGGCGCCGCCAGCTCGCTCGGTCCGGCGCTGTTTCGTTCGCTCGGAGCCAAGGTGATCGCCATCCACAACCGTGCCCGACGGGCGCAATATCAACGCGGGCTGCGGATCGCTTCATCCCAAGAGCTGCAGAGAAAGGTCCCTGAGACAGCTCTGCTTTGGGCGTCGCGTTTGACGGAGATGCCGACCGCGCCATGTTTGTGAGCGTCTTCAGGACGCCTCGTGGATGGCGACGGCGTGCTGCTCGCCGCCGCGCGCTACTTGCGCTCCGTGGGAAAGCTAAAAGGAACCGGCGTCGTAGGCACGCGATGACGAATCTTGGCCTCGGAGCGCACGTTGGCGGGCGAGGGACTAACGCTCGTGCGCGTTCCTGTGGGCGATCGCTATGTGCTGGAGGAGATGCTGCGCAGCGGCGCGAACCTCGGCGGCGAACAGTCTGGCCATGTGATCTTTCTCGACGACGCCACCACCGGAGACGGCCTGCTCACCGCGCTCAAAGATTGCCTGTCTCGTCGCCTTATGCGGGCCCCTGGATACCCTCGTCAGCGATTTCAAGGTCTATCCCCAGACCATCGTCAACGTGAAGGTTCGCTCCAAGCCGCCACTCGAATCGCTTCCTGAAGTGTCGCAGGCCCTTCATGATGCCACGCAGGCGCTGGGTAACTCGGGGCGGGTAGTCCTGCGCTACTCGGGCACCGAACCCAAGGCGCGCGTGATGGTGGAGGCCGAGCGCGCTGAGGACGTTGAACACTGGGCGGAATGGCTCGCGAGCGCCCTCAGAGCCGCGATTGGTGCATAAGAACCCTATAAGCGCCTACCAAACACCGTATTCAGGGGTGTTTGCACCTGTGAAAAACCATAGAAAATGGCCTTCCTTCGGCCTGGTAATTCGAGAGATATTTCCCACATCACACTAATAATAATATGCTTATATCTATTTACAACTTCCGGACACACACTGGCAGGGGGCGTGCACTTATACCTGCAATGTTTCCCGGGGGGTCTAGAAATAAGTCCCGCAATAGCGGGGATAATTTGGTGGGTGTTGTTGCTAAGTATGGGGTGGAACAAAAGGGGGCCCAACGCGCGGGGCCCCTTTGCATTTTCGGTCTAGGCTAGCCAACCTTATCTTCGCTTCCTGCGTTCCCTGCCAGCCTCAAATTGCGGTTGTTCGAATGGGTCCTCGGATCGATCAGCTGCAGCCCGACGTGCTGCCACAGTTCTCGCACTTGTAGCACCCGCCATTGGGAGTCATGAGCATCCCGCATTCGGCGCAGGTCGGTGCTCCGTCAACTACAACCTGAGCTCGCACCGACTCTTCTGGAGGGGTTGACTTCAGTGACGTATGGCTCACCACGGCTGCCGGCATGCCGGCAGGAGCTACAGTTTCCCCAGCCGCAGTCAAATAATCGGCAGAGATGAACCGCCCGCCAAGCCACCGGCCGATATAATCCAGCACGGACTTGGCGTAAGGGATGGATCGATGACCGGTGTAACCGGACGGTTCGAAGCGCGTATTGATGAATTTGTCGACCAGCGCTTTGAGCGGGACGCCGTATTGCAAGCCAATGGAGACCGATAGCGCAAAGCCGTCCATGAAGCCGGAAAGTGTGGAGCCTTCCTTGGACATCTTGATGAATATCTCGCCCGGCGTTCCGTCTTCATACATGCCCACGGTGATGTATCCCTCGTGGCCGCCGACTGGAGAACTTGTGGGTGATCGACTGGCGCTCGCTGGGCAGCTTGCGCCGCTGGACTCGCACAAAGAGTTCGCGTTGCTCTGCCACTGGGGATTCGGCCTCCACGCTCTTCGCCACGGCGGCTTCCTTCTTGGCTCCGGCGGCGGAAAGCGGCTGGCTGCGCTTCGAATTGTCGCGGTAGATGGCCACGGCCTTCAGGCCGAGCTTCCAGGATTCGATATAGGCCTGCATGACGTCCTCGACCGTGGACTCCTCAGGCATGTTGATCGTCTTGCTGATCGCCCCGGAGAGGAAAGGTTGCGTTGCCGCCATCATCTTCAGGTGCCCGCGCCAGGCAATGGAGCGCCCGCCGCCGGCAGGGGTCAACGAGCAATCAAAGACGGCCAAGTGCTCGGGCTTAAGGCCGGGCGCTCGTTCAATGGTGCCCTCCAGATCGATGTGAGTGACGATCTGGGAAGTCTGCTCGGGTGAATAGCCGAGGTGCATAAGCGCCTGCGGAACTGTGTTATTCACGATTTTGATCACGCCGCCGCCCACCAGCTTCTTGTACTTCACCAGCGCCAGATCCGGTTCGATCCCCGTGGTGTCGCAATCCATCATGAAGCCGATAGTGCCCGTGGGGGCGAGAACGGTTACCTGCGAATTCTTGTAGCCGTGCCGCTCTCCGAGCGCGAGGGCGTCATCCCAGGCTTGACGCGCTCCGGCCAAAAGCTGAGGCTGCACATTTTCGGGCTTGATGGGCCGCACCGAGTCGCGATGCATTCGAATCACTTCGAGCATGGGCTCACGGTTAACCGCGAATCCCGGAAACGGCTCCAGCCGTTCGGCGATGCGCGCCGACTGCGCGTAAGCCTCACCGCACATCAGCGCCGTGATTGCGCCAGCGACGTCGCGGCCGCCCTCGGAATCGTAAGGCAGGGCCATCGACATCAGCAGCGCGCCCAGGTTGGCGTAGCCCAGGCCGAGCGGGCGGAATTTATGAGAGTTATCTTCGATTCGGGGAGTCGGGTAGCTGGCGTTGTCGACCAAAATCTCCTGCGCCGTGATGGTTATGTCCACCGCGTGGCGGAAGCTTTCCACGTCAAAAGTGCCGTTGGGCCCCAGGAACTTCATCAGGTTGAGCGAAGCCAGATTGCACGCTGTATCGTCAAGGAACATGTATTCGGAGCAAGGATTCGAAGCGTTGATGCGCGCCGTCGTCTTGCAAGTGTGCCAGCGATTGACCGTGGAATCGTACTGCATCCCCGGATCGCCGCAATGCCAGGCCGATTCCGAAATGGTCTGCAGAAGCTCGCGGGCGCGCAGTTTCTCGGCGGGCGAACCATCGGTGACGTTGCGCGTCCACCAATCCCGATCGCCTTCGACGGCCTGCATGTATTCGTCGGTTACGCGCACGGAGTGATTGGCGTTCTGGAAAAAGACCGAGCTGTACGCTTCGCCATCGATGGAACTGTTATAGCCCTGCTCGATAAGCACATGCGCTTTGCGCTCCTCGCGCATCTTGCTTTCCACGAAATCCTTAATGTCCGGATGGTCGGCGTTGAGGATCACCATCTTGGCCGCCCGCCGCGTCTTTCCTCCGCTCTTGATGACCCCCGCGAAGGCGTCAAAGCCCTTCATGAAGCTCACCGGCCCGGAGGCGATGCCCCCGCCGGAAAGCGATTCGTGGCTGCCGCGCAAGGCGGAAAAATTTGTGCCCGTGCCCGAGCCCCACTTGAACAACATGCCCTCGGTCTTCACCAGATCCATGATCGATTTCATATCGTCCTGGACGGAGTTGATAAAGCACGCGGAGCATTGCGGCTTCGGCTGCACGCCGACGTTGAACCATACCGGCGAATTGAAGCTCATTTTCTGCTGCACCAGCAGGTGCGTCAGGTCGTCCCGGAAGGCGTCCCGTGCAGCTGTGGAGGCGAAATATCCGCCCTTCTCACCCCATTTGACGATGGTATCCGTCACGCGGCCGATCAATTGGCGCACGGAGCTTTCCCGCTCCGGCGTATCCAGCTTCCCGGAGAAATACTTGGAGGCTACGATATTCGTCGCGGTCTGCGACCAGGATTTGGGCACCTCCACATTTTCCTGGCGGAAGATGACTTGACCCTTTTCGTTGCCGATCTGGGCCACGCGCCTCTCCCATTCGACGGTGTCAAATGGAGAAACACGGCCGTCGGTAAAGTAGCGTCTGAACTCCAATCCCGTCTTCGTACGGGCCTCGGATGTAGTGGTGGTGGTCTGGTCGTTCTGGAGCGCCATCTTAGGTTCCGCCATCTTTCCTCCGCGCAGGTAGGGTTCCCGCGGGATGGGAACCCTTATATTTTACCAGGCGAATGAGCGATCCGCCGGGGCGCGGCTTCCGCTTCTCCGGCGGAAACCACTCGATTCGAAGACAGCGGCAACGGGTTTTGAGACGCCAAAAGCGAAAAATGCCACCCATGGCTGAGGGGGTGGCGATCGCCTGCTAAGCCGGTTGCGCGCCCACGCTAGACGCACTAGCATCACGGCTTTCTGGATGTCTCGGTTGAACCCGGGCTGACGCGTCGCCGGTTACTGATTACCGCGACTCCTAAACAGCCCGGCCAGCGCAACCATGTGTCCCGAATCTGTGTGGCAAGATAGCGACGTGTAAAAATCTTGTCAAGGAAAAATTGTGCGATTTGCACAAAGTATTGCGGGAGTGTTGCCCAAAACATCTACATATGGTGGTGTGCTTTCAGATCAGCCGTATATGTGGCCCTCTCGCCAGATGCAGGTAATCGCTGCTGCTGTCGATCACAAATCCTTGCCGCCCCCAGTCCCACCTCCGGATCATCACATAGTTATGGAAGCACGTTTCAACGCTGACGAAAGCGGGCCAAGCCAATACCATGTTTCGACTCCTCGAACAGCTCGGCGTGGGTGAGTTTCACTCTCGTCCACTTAGTGAGATAATGGGGTTGCCCCCCTTTCGGCAAAGCTCAGTCCGGCCGCCGGGAAACGCCAACCCGGTGAGGACTACGATGCGACAGCGCGCACAGCTCGGCTTTAGCTTGCTGGCTATTCTCGCCGCTGGTATGACCCTCTCGGCAGCATGGCCGGCCGTCTTACCTTCCACCGACTCGGATCAAGACGACGGGAAGCGATCCGACACCCCGCTGAACGCCCAACAGATTCGCATTCTTGTCGATCGCGCCATTGAGAACCAGCGCCATAACGATCTTTTGCTCGAGCAGTACGGCCGCACGGAGCATTCGCTCGCGCGGGGAAGCACCAAGGAACCGGACAAAGAGACCATTTGCCGGGTGATCCCGGCGGGCTCTTCCACCGTTCGCGTGGAGCTGGAACACAATGGCAAAGTGAGCGATACAGCTTACCTGGATGAGCAGTGGCACAGCGTAGCCCAAGCGCTCCTGGCCCAGGCTCGTGGACGGGAATTCCACGGCGATGCCGCCTTCGAGAGGGACCGGCGCAGCCACGAACGGACTGACATGGTCTCCGCTATCGGCAAAGCCTTCATTTTTCACTGGGCGGGACGTGCCTCGATCGACGGCCGCACGGTCGTGAAGCTCACTTTTGAACCCGATCCGGCTTACAGATCGTCCGCACGATTTGCCGCTGTTTACGCACACAGCCGCGGCACAGCGTGGGTCGACGAGTCGAGCGCTCAGCTGATGCGTGCCGAAGCTCAACTTAGCGACGATGTCTCCTGGGGCGGAGGACTCATTGCCAAACTCTATCGTGGGGGGCAGTTTACCTACGAGCAGCGTGAAGTTTCCCCAGGCGTCTGGTTGCCCTCCCAGTATTCTTATGACTTCGACGGGCGAAAATTTCTTTTTACTTTGAGTTTGCACCAACGCATGGAATACACCGACTATCTGCGCCTTGGCCCGCCCGATGAGGCCCTTGCTGCGATCCGGCGGGAACATCCTGCCATTTTCTCGAACCTGAATTAACGCCTGTCATCGAACTCAAAGAGGACCCCGGAAGGATGAGAGCAGCCGCTCTTTTTCGGGCTGAAAAACATCAGGAGAGCGGAACGAGTTTGCCCGCCTCGGATTCGTATTCGATTCGTATCAACCATTCGTAATGGAAGCCTTCCGCTTTGAACCACGCCTCAAGCGTATCCCGATCCGCCGCATCGAATTCAACCAGCATCTTCCCTTCGATCATACTCACCTGGACGCGGCGCGCTTTGACGCTGCTTGCGGAAAATATGCGTTCGGTCAGCTGGCCGGCTCCTTGGCGCGTCAGGCAAGCGAGCGTGTGTAGAGATAGATAGCGAGGCATCAATCCTCCTGGGTTGCCCGAGAAGTCGCCACAATAACCAGACACAGCGAAGCCCGCAACTGCATCCGCTGAATTCACATAGAAAGTGGTCGTAGCCGGAAAGCGTTAACCCTTTGGTTCCTGGGCTCACCGGCTCCGCCTCCAACCACGATAAAATCAGTGCAACGGCAGTTCGGGGGGTCCGACCATGCTTAAACCTAAAGTTACGGCAGCAATCTTTGTTCTCTTGATGGCCACGGCCTTTGCATACGGCAGGACTACGGAAGGCGTCCTGGGTGGAATTGTGCTCAATAGTAAAGGCGCGCCGGTAGCCTCAGCCCAGGTTTTCTGGCAGACCGCGGACGGCAAGACACCACATGCGGTGCGCACCGATGCGAACGGGCACTTTCGGATTGCTGGACTTCGTGAGGGATTGTATGACCTGCGCGCGCAGGCTTCCGGAATGTCCTCGGAATGGCAGCACAATATATTCGTCCGCGGCGGAGCCGCTGCGGGCTTGACGTTACGTCTATCTCGCCCAACGTCGCGGCCGACCACCGCGTCACGTCCCAAGCGCTAGTTTGCTAGGAGCCACCCTTCGTACTAAAACCTATAAAACGCTGGTACTGCTTTTTTTAGCGCTAGTGGTCCATAGGCGGAACAAGTGCCCACTGCCATCATGATCGCGGGTTGGGGGCCGCTGCGGGGACGACGGCTCCGAGAGATCGAAGTCGTAGGCAGCACCCAACCCACTAGAAATCACTCACCCGGCGCGCCGCGCCAAAGCGTCAACACTTCCACTCACACTCGCGGCAACATACTCCCAGCCCAGGCATCTAACCAGTGATGCCACATTCGACAGTTGTCAGGACGACCGCCGCGCACCGCCGCGCCTTTTCGTGGCTGCTGGCGGTATTCATCGCCGCGCAGGTATCGAGCGCGGGTGCTCGGGCCCGGCCCGCAGATGCCGGCGATGCAAGCGCGCCTGCCGCTCCAGGGGTTACGAACGATCCCGAGCTCGCGGCTGGATTTCGGCTCCTCTATGAATTGAAATTTGATCAGGCGCGCGAAGGATTTGCGAAGTGGCAGCAGAAGCGGCCGGAGGAGCCCCTGGGGCCGGCACTCGAAGCCGCCTCCGATCTTTTCGAGGAGTTCTATCGCAAAGGCGTGATGACTTCCGAATTTTTCCTGGACGACAAACGCCTTCTGGGAGGGATCAAGGATCAGCCCGACGCCGAGCTCGAACGCCAATTTGCTTCGGCCGCGCAGCGCGCCGAAAAATCAGCACGCGCACGCCTGGCGAATCAACCAAAGGACCCGGATGCGCTCTTCGCTTTGACACTGATGGCCGGGATGCGGGCTGACGATCTCTTTTTGATCCAAAAGCGCCAGCTCGATAGCCTGCATTATTTGCGCGAAGCCGATCGCACTGCCCGCATCCTGCTCGCCGTCGCGCCGGATACGGACGACGCCTATGTTGCGCTCGGCGTTGCGAACTACATCATCGGGTGCATGCCCACATATAAACGAGCGGTGTTGTGGATGGGCGGCGTGCACGGTGATAAGACGCTCGGCATGCAACAGGTCGCTCGAGCGGCTTCGAGCGAACATGCGCGCTATCTTCGTCCATTCGCGAGGTTGATGCTGGCGCTGGCCGCGATGCGGGAGAAAAATCCAGATTTGGCGCGATTGAACTTGCAGCAGTTGGTGACGGAGTTCCCCGAAAATCCGCTGTTCGCGAGCGAACTGGCGAAAGTTACGCCCGTGATTACGAGCGGATCATCCCGCGGTGAGCCCTGACCCATGGCGCGGCGCTTGATTCGCAGCTGATTCGCAACGACCGCCATCAGGTCGCGCGTGCTAACGGGATTCCGTGGCGCTTCGCTGGGCTTTCTCGAGTAGCTCTTTTCCCGTAAACAGGGCGAAATAACGATATTTCTGGCGCAGTTTTTCAGAGCCGCCCGCCTCGCGATCCACCACGCTGAGCACCGCTGTCACGCGCAGACCGGCGTCCTCTACAATTTTCAGCGCTTCCAAAGTCGATTCGCCCTTGGTGCAGACGTCGTCGACAATGACCACGTCGCGGATCTTTTTGACATCGAGTCCTTCGATCTGCTTTTCGAGGCCATGGGCCTTCGGCTGCTTGCGAATCAAGAACGCCGGCAGCGGCCGGCCCTTTCCTTCCTTGGATCGCAGGTAGCTCACGGCAGCAACGGCGCTGACAATCGGGTGCGCCCCGATGGGAGGTCCGCCAATGGCGTCTGCCTCGATTCCCTGGCTCTCGAGCAGGTCGAGTAGCGCGTGTGCGGTGAGGAACGCCCCCTCGGGATCGAGCGTCGTCAGCTTGCAATCGAAGTAATAGTCGCTCTCCTGCCCCGAGGCGAGTTTCACCTTGCCCCACACGATCGATTTCCGCTGCAGCAGGTCCTTCAGGCGTTTTTTGTAGTCGCTTGTCGAATCCATTCTTTGCACCCTCAGAAAAATCGACAGTATCATAATTTTCGCGAGAGTAATCAGGCTTTGCCTTGACCCTGCTTGAAACCATCTGTTAGCGTTAGATTTTCTCGCTACACGAAAATTACCGATGGATACGATACAAATCACGCTTCCCGACGGCTCCACCCAGCAGGTGCCGCGCGGCACTACGCCCGCGGAGATCGCGCGAAAAATCTCGCAGGGGCTGGCGCGTGAAGCGCTCGTCGCACGCGTGGATGGCGAGCTGATCGATCTTTCGCGCCCACTCGAAGAGAACGCTTCGCTGAAGATTCTCACTTCGAAAGATCCCGAGTCGCTGCAAGTCTTCCGTCATTCGGCGGCGCACCTGCTGGCCGCCGCCGTGCTCGAGCTATTCCCCGATGTAAAGCTCGGTATCGGCCCCCCGATCGATTACGGTTTCTTTTATGAATTCCTGCGCGAGCAGCCGTTTACTCCCGAAGACCTCGAGCGCATCGAGAAGAAGATGCACGAGATAGCGGCGCGCGATGTGCCCAACGAACGCAAGCTGCTCCCCAAAGCGGAAGCGGTGCAGCTCTATAAAACCTGGGACCAGGGCTTCAAATGCGAGCTCGTCGAGGAAAAAGCCGTTGAGCCCATGGTCTCGTTTTACACCACCGGCAAGTTCATTGATTTTTGCCGCGGGCCGCACATTCCCAGCACGGGCCGCATTCGCGCCTTCAAGCTGATGAACGTGGCCGGTGCCTACTGGAAAGGTCAGGAAGGCAATCCGCAGATGCAGCGCGTCTACGGCGCGTGCTTTTTCACCAAGGAAGAGCTTGACGAGTATCTGCATCGCCTGGAAGAGGCCAAGCGCCGCGATCACCGGCGGCTCGGCACCGAGCTCGATCTTTTCAGCATTCAGGAAGAGGCCGGCCCGGGGCTGATCTTCTGGCATCCCAAGGGCGGCCTGGTGCGCAAGCTGATGGAAGACTGGCTGCGCGACGAACTGTTGCGCCGCGGCTATCAGCTCGTCTTCACGCCTCATATCATGAGGCTGGATCTCTGGAAGACCAGCGGGCACACCAATTTTTATCGCGAAAATATGTTTGGCCCGGTAGAAGTCGAAAACGCCGAGTACCAGCTCAAGCCCATGAATTGCCCCGGGCACATCTTGATCTACAAATCGCGCATGCGCAGTTATCGCGATCTGCCCGTCCGCCTGGCCGAGCTGGGCACCGTTTATCGCTACGAACGCTCCGGCGTGCTGCACGGCCTCTTGCGGGTGCGTGGCTTTACGCAGGATGACGCGCACATCTTCTGCATGCAGAGCCAGATCGAAGCGGAAGTCGAGGCCTGCGTCGATTTCGCGTTTGCCGTGATGAAGACGTTTGGCTTCTCCCGCTACCAGGTGGAGCTCTCGGAATGGGACGCGGCGCATCCCGAAAATTACGCCGGCTCTCGCGAAGATTGGGACCGCGCCACGCGCGCTCTCTCCACCACGCTCGAACGCATGCAGATTCCCTTCAAGCGCATGGAGGGCGAAGCGGCTTTTTACGGCCCCAAGATCGACGTCAAGCTCATCGACGCCATTGGCCGCCCCTGGCAGCTCACGACCGTGCAGTTTGATTTCAATCTGCCCGGGCGCTTTGGCCTGGAGTACGTCGGTGAAGACGGCAACCGGCATCAACCGCTGATGGTTCACCGTGCGCTGTGGGGCTCGGTGGAGCGATTCTTCGGCATTCTCATCGAGCACTACGCCGGCGCGTTTCCGTTGTGGCTTGCGCCGATCCAAGTGGCCATTTTGCCGGTCAGCAACAAGTTCAGCGACTATGCCAAAAGCGTTGCGGCCGAATTGACCGCTGCCGGCTTCCGCGCCACGCTCGATGACCGCAACGAAAAATTGCAGGCCAAGATTCGCGACTCCGAAATGCAGAAAATTCCCTACATGGCCGTCGTGGGCGGCAAGGAAGCCGAAGCGCATACCGTTTCCGTGCGCCACCACGGCAAGGGTGACCTCGGCCCCCAGCCTCTCGCGACGTTCCTGGCTGAGCTGCGCGCCCAGGTCGACGCTCGCGCTGTCTCCTAGAATTTTCCTCAGCGACGCCAAACTCCTCCGACAAACCTGAGTTCGCGTTTTTGCGCCGTGCTAAAATCCCCAGCGACAAGCCCCTACTCCAGGAAAGATCGAGAAAGGAATGCCGCCCATTGGGCCTCTTCACAAACGCAGCGCGCTCTGAGCGCAAAACCGGGATACTGCCGTCGCAGGAAATCCGGGAGCTGATCGGAAACGGCAAGATTCGCTCTTCGGTCGAAATCTCCGACGACCAGATTCAGCCCGCTTCAATGGATTTGCGTCTGGGGAATGTGGCCTATCGCGTCCAGGCCAGCTTCCTGCCGGGGCGCTCGTCGGCCCTCAGCACCAAGATCGCAGAGCTGAAAATTGCGGAATATGACCTCAGCCGGCCGACGCTGCTCGAGACCAACGCGGTGTACGTCGTGCCCCTGATTGAAAGTCTCTCGCTTCCGCGGGACATCGGTGGCAAGGCCAACCCCAAGAGCACTACGGGGCGGCTGGATATCTTCACGCGCTTGATCACCGATGGTGGGTTGGAGTTTGAGCACGTGCTGAAAGGCTACTCGGGCGATTTGTATGTGGAGATCGTTCCGCGGACATTTCCGATCGTTGTGGCCGCCGGCACAAAGCTCAATCAGCTTCGATTCATTCGCGGCAATCCGCCATCCACGGACGGCATTCTCGCGCAACTGGCCGAGAGAGAACATCTGGTCTACTACGACAATGGCGACGGCCCGGCTGAGGCGGTAATTGAGCGCGGGCTGAAAAAAGGTGTGGCCGATCAGGGCGGCGATCAGCAAGCGATTATCGATCGCGGCCTGCGCACCACCACCGATCTCGAAGGCGGCGAAAGCTCGAGCATCGTCGCGTACAAGGCCAAAAGGCATTGCCCTCCGGTCGACTTGAGTAAAGTCCGCGCCTACGATGCCGGGGATTTTTGGATTCCCATCCACAGCCCCAATTCAAAGAGAGTGGTTCTCGATCCGGGTGACTTCTACCTGATGGCTTCAAAGGAAAGATTTTCGGTGCCCCCTTCCTACGCAGCCGAAATGGAGCCCTTTGACCAATCGATCGGCGATTTCAGCGTGCACTATGCCGGCTTCTTTGATCCCGGCTTCGGTTACGGATCTTCGGGCGACATCAAAGGCACAAAGGCAGTTCTCGAGGTCCGCGCGCACGAGGTGCCCATCCTGCTGGAAGACAGGCAGATCGTCGGACGGCTGATCTATCACCGGATGGCAAACTCCCCGGAAAAGCTTTACGGCCAGGCGATCGGCTCCTCTTATCAGAGGCAGGGGCTGGCGCTCAGCAAGCAGTTCAGAGCGATAGAAAGCGCCCGCTCCGCAGTGCCGAAGCCATAGCTTCTCGGGACCAGTCACCCCCGGTACGCGCTATGCATCGCATGGGCAGCGGCGTTCCGCAGCCAGGCTCGGTCGGTGCCGGTCGTCAGTCATGCCCGTGGTGCCCCTCGGTGGATGATCGGCTAGACCAACCGTGCTATACTCCGTGATCCTGTCTTGCTGCAAAGTGACCGGGGCCGGCCGCCCAAGGCGCCGCTGGAGGTGGGTTTATCGTCGAACGAAGTTTTCGAGCCACAGAACGCACCCGGGTGAACGAACGCATCCGGGCTCGGGAAGTTCGTGTTGTAGATGAAGATGGCGGGCAATTAGGTGTGATGCAGCCGTTTGAGGCTATGCGGCTGGCCCGTGAGCGTGGCCTGGATCTGGTGGAAATTTCTCCGAGTGCCGACCCGCCGGTCTGCAAAATCACCGATTACGGAAAATTTCTCTATCAGGCGAATAAAAAGGCGCACGAACAGCGCAAACATCAAAAGGGCACGCAGCTCAAGGAAGTGAAGTTTCGGCCGGCAACTGCCGAGCATGATTATCAGGTTCGCAAAAACCAGATCATCAGGTTCCTCGGCGAGGGCCACAAGGTAAAGGCCATGATCTTCCATCGCGGCCGCGAAATGGCTCACCAGGAAGTTGGCCGCGCGAAGATGGACCGGCTGCTGAAAGATATAGCCGATCATGCTTTGATCGAGCTCGGGCCGCGTATGGAGGCCAATATCCTGATGGCTCTCCTCGCGCCCAAGAGGGGCGGCGTGGCTGCCGTTCGCCCTGCGTGACGCAGGGTTGAGAGAATAAAGGACAACCCGTGGCAAAAAAGCAGAAGAAACGAAAGCTGAAGTCTCATCGCGGCGCCGGTAAGAGATTTAAGATCACGGCCAACGGCAAGATTTTGCGCATGCACTCGGGCAAGCGCCACCTCATGGGCACCAAGCGGCCGAAGCGCATGCGCCATCTGAAGAAGCTGGCGCAAGTCTCTCCTCCGGACGCGCCCCATGTTCGCCGGATGTTGCCTTACGGCTAGTCTTTAGGTTTTGTAGTCTGGTTTTGTGCCAGGCAGTGCGTTATCCGCCACGGCGGGCCTGCCGGCCAACAGCCGCAGTCAAAGTTAATTTGACGGCGGCAACTCGCTCTGCGCCGCACCCGGCGCATGGAGCGAATCTCAACACGCCGTGGAGATGCTCGACTCCGTCGTTGCTCGCAAGGTTGCCGATTTAGGCGCGTTGGTCGTTCGCACCGCGCCAATCTGCCTCTGGGAGCTCACGCCGCTTCGTAGCCATCTCCTCGCAGGAGAAGAGCAATGGCTAGAGTGAAACGTGGCACCAAGCGCCGCGCGCGCCGGAAGAAGTACTTGCGCCGCACCAAGGGCTTTTTCCTCACCAAGAGCAAGCTTTATCAATCGGCCCAGGAAGCTGCCAATCGCGCCGACCGCTATTCGTACCGCGATCGCCGCAATCGCAAGCGGCAGTTCCGCCGCTTGTGGATTCAGCGTATCGGCGCCGCTGCGCGCTTGAATGGGCTTTCTTACAGCGAACTCATGCACGGCCTCAAGGCCGGCGGGATCGATGTGGACCGCAAGATCCTCGCCGACCTTGCGGTGCGCGATGCCGCGGGCTTCGCCCAAATCGCCGCCCAGGCCAAGAAGGCAGCCGGCGCTAAGGCCGGAGTTAAGGCTTGAGCGCCAGGCTTTTCCGCGTAGGAGCCTTCGCTAACGCCGTTGTGCCGGCCCATCATCCCGGGCCCATCGCTTTGGTGTAAGCTCGCATTCGCATGTCCGAAGCAGCCGACATCACTCGACAGACGCTTGCCGCAGCCGGTGTCTCCACGCCTGCGGACGTTTTAGCTCGCTTCGCCGATCTTCGCGTGGAATTCGACCGGCAGGCTCGCTTCTGTGGTCGACGAAGCCTCCTGGAAGGCGCTGCGCGACTCCTGGCTGGGCCGCAAATCCGGCGCGCTCAATCGCGTTACCGAACAATGGCTGAAGCCGGCTTCGCCCGAGTTGCGTCCTGCCGTCGGCCGTGGTCTTAACGAACTCAAGGCCTACGTCGAGCAGGGCATCGAGCGCCTGCGGACATCCGTAACCTCCGCCTCTGAGACGGCCGCTCTCGGGCGCGAGCGCGTCGATCTTTCGCTGCCGGGCGTGGCCCGCCCCACCGGCTCGCGCCACCTGATCCGCCAGACGTTCGAAGAGATCGAGCGCATCTTTCTTTCGCTCGGCTTTACCGTGGTCGAGGGCCCGGAGATCGAAACTCCTTACTACAATTTCGAGGCGCTCAATATCCCGGAGCACCATCCCGCGCGGGACACCATGGATACCTTTTACCTCGATCTGCCGCCGGGATCGCCGCACCTGCTGCGCACGCACACCTCGCCCATGCAGGTGCACACCATGGAAAAGCAGCAGCCTCCCGTGCGCATCATCGTGCCCGGCAAGGTCTACCGCCGCGATAATCCCGACGTGACGCACTCGTACATGTTCCACCAGGTCGAAGGGCTCGCCGTGGACACCGACATCACCTTTTGCGAGTTCAAAGGCACGGTGGAATATTTTGTGCGCGAATTTCTCGGGCCCGCGGCCAAGACGCGCCTGCGCCCCAGTTATTTTCCCTTCACGGAACCTTCCGTGGAGGTGGACGCGAGCTGTTTCTCTTGCGGAGGCAGCGGCTGCCGCCTGTGCAAGTTTTCGGGCTGGATCGAACTGTTCGGCGCGGGTATGGTCGATCCCGCCGTCTATGGCTTCGTCAATTATGACGCGTCGCGCGTCTCCGGCTATGCCTTCGGCTTGGGTGTGGACCGTCTTTCGCAGCTCAAGTACGGCATCGATGACGTGCAGCTCTTCTTTCAAAATGACGTGCGCTTCCTGCGCCAGTTTCCCTGACGCACGATGCCCTTGCCGCAGATGAATAACCCCCGATGAAAATCCTTTATGACTGGCTGAAGGAGTTTGTCGCCGTTCCGTTTGCTCCGGAAGAGTTGCGCGAACGTCTCTCCCTGGCCGGCATCGCTGTAGAGGGACTGGCGCAGAGTCCGGCCGGCCCGATCCTCGATATCGATTTGACCATCAATCGGCCTGACTGCCTCGGCCATTATGGTGTCGCGCGTGAGGTTGCCGCTCTGGCGCGAGGTGAGTTGAAACCTGTCTCGGCGAGCCTTACCGAGGCCCGCGAGCCCGCCGCCGGCGTCACGCGCGTCGAAATCGAAGCCCCCGATCTCTGTGGCCGCTACACCGCCCGCGTTTTGCGCGGCGTGAAAGTGCAGCCCTCGCCGGATTGGCTGCGCAAGCGCCTGGAGGCGCTCGGGCAGGCGTCCATCAACAATGTCGTGGACGCCACAAATTACGTGATGCTCGAGCTCGGCCATCCCATGCACGCCTTTGACCTCGACCGCGTGGCCGAGCGGCGCATCGTCGTGCGTCGCGCGCGGGCGGGCGAAAAATTGCGCACGCTCGACGGCGTGGAGCGCGCGCTTTTGCCGGAGACCTGCGTCATCGCGGACGCAGCTCGCGGCGTGGCCATTGGCGGCATCATGGGCGGCGCCGAGAGCGAAATCAGTTTTTCCACGCGCAATCTGCTGCTCGAATCGGCCTGGTTCGATCCCATCTCCATTCGTCGCAGCTCAAAGGCGCTCGGCCTGCGCACCGAGGCCTCCACGCGGTTTGAGCGCGGGGCCGACCCGGAGATGGCGGAGCTGGCCTCACGCCGCTGCGCTGGCCTTATCCGCGAATTGGCCGGCGGCGAGATTCTTTCCGGCGTCGTGGATGTTTATCCGGCGCGGCGCGAGCCCGTGCGTCTGGAACTCTCCCGCAAAGGGTTGCTGCGCGTCATGGGAGCCGACGTGCCGGATCGTGAGATCGAGGCCATCCTCGCGGCCCTCGGCTTCGCGCCCAAGCGCGTCGATACGCCCAGCGCCCCCGATTCGCCGCAAGCAAAATGGCAATGCCGCCAGCCCTCCTGGCGCCAGGACGTGACGCGCGAGGTGGACCTCATCGAGGAAGTTGCCCGTCATTACGGCTTGGATAAATTTCCGCCGCGGCTTCATGCCTCGAAACAGCCGGCGGCGCGACTGCCCCACGCGGTGGCCGAGGATCGCCTGCGTGAACGTCTGATCGGCCTGGGCTATCGGGAGATTGTCTCCATTCCCCTGGTCAACGAGGCCGAAGATGCCCTCTTTCGGCCTGCCGGCGTGACACCTGCGCGCGTGGCCAATCCTCTCGCCGAAGATGCCGGGCTGCTGCGGTCCACGGGCCTGGTAAGCATGGCGCATGCGCTGGCCTGGAATTTGAATCGCGGACAGCACAGCCTCCGTTTATTCGAAATCGGCCGCGCCTATAGCCTGAAAGACGGCCGCGCCGAAAGAGACCCGCATCGTTACTATTGGCGCCACTGGCTCGGCGCGCGAAAAAGGCGTTTCCGAATCCGCGCGTGAATATAGCTTCGCCGACCTCAAAGGCGATCTCGATCAGATCGGCGATCTCGCCGGCGGCTTCGGCTGGAATGCCGCGACGCTTCCGTGGCAGCATCCCGCTCGCGCCGGGAAGATCCTTCTAGCAAGCGCCGGACTCTCGGCGCTTGCGGCGGCACCAGGGAAACCGTTTCGCGAGTTAGTCACGTGGCACCGCTGTCGGCGCCGCGGGAGAACTCGCGACGCGCGTTGCAGAGCGTTTCAAGCTGCGCCAGGAGATATTCCTCGCCGAGTTCGCCTTAGATCCATTTTATGAAGGATATCGTCTTGCCCGCGATGCGCGAAAATATCGGCCAATTTCGCGCTTCCCCGCCGTCGAACGCGATTTCTCGCTAACTCTCGCTGACGGAACCGCGTTTGCATCCGTGCGCGAGACCATCGCCGGGCTCGGAATCGCCGAAATCATCTCCATCGAAGCCGCCGACCTCTTTCGCGGTAAACATATTCCTTCCGGAAAATTCTCGCTGCTCGTGCGCGTCACGTTTCAAAGCCAGGAAGCGACTCTCACCGAAGCGCAGCTGAGCGATTTCTCTTCGCGCATTATTTCAGCACTCGAACAGAAGCTCGGCGCTGCCCTGCGTACCGCGTGACGGTCGCGCCAAGAACGGGCGATCCAAATACTAGTCTTGCTCGCAGCAATCCGCCTGTCGCACAATAGCGCGCTCCAGCCCCGCGACGTTTCGCCGGAGGCTCCGCAAAAATGAAAGTCGAAATCTACGATCAGATCTACAACGTCGCTGGCGACCTGGACTCCGCCTACGTCGAGCAATTGGCTAAGTACGTGGACGCCCGCATGCGCCAGATCGCTCGCGGCACCGGAGCGGTGGACTCGGTTAAAGTGGCCGTCCTGGCAGCCTTGTCCATTGCCGACGAACTGCACACCCTGCGGCAGAGCCACCAGCAAAACGAAGCGGCCTTGCGAGCCAGCGCCGAGCGGTGCATCAAGCTGATCGACCGCGCGCTTCAGCAATCCGCCTGAGCCGCCAGCCACCGGAGTTTCGGCTCTCCGGGCGCCAATTTCTTCGAAAGGCCATGACAACGCCATCCGGGAATTCGGTTTGACGCTCCTGTGCAGACCGCTAGAATGTATGCGGAGTAGGCCTGCGACGCACGCGATTGGTGCGAAGATCTTTTGAACCAATGCTGGATCTCTGCGGTGCCCGGGTCAGACGGCCTGTGCGCATGGCCCGCGGCCGGGCATGTCTCGGCGGCGGGAAAGCCTAAAGGCCGGCGCAGGGCGCCCACCTTATCACAGAGGTTCAGGATCTAGCTCCACACGGCGAAGCGGACCGCTCCATCCATAAAATAAATCCATGCGCATTCTATTTATCGGGGACATTGTGGGTTCGCCGGGCCGGCGCATCGTGCTCGAACGCCTGGAGGACATCGCCAAAAACGAGCAGGCCGATCTGGTGATTGCCAACGGAGAGAATGCCGCGTCAGGTTTCGGTATTACGCCCAGACTTACCGAAGAGCTGCTGTCCGCCGGCATCGAAGTACTTTCCGGCGGAAATCATATCTGGGATCGCAAGGAGATTCTGGACTTCATCCCGCGCGAGCCGCGACTGCTGCGCCCCGCCAATTTCCCCGCGTCGAGCCCCGGAAGCGGCCTCTTCTGCGGCACCTCGCTCAAGGGAGTTCATTACGCCGTCCTCTGCCTGCAGGGTCGCGTATTCATGGCGCCAAACGAAGACCCTTTCACCGCCGCCGATCGCGAATTGGCCAGGCTGCCTGCCGAAACCAAGGTGATTATCGTGGACGTTCATGCCGAAGCCACCAGCGAAAAGCAGGCCATGGGCTGGTACCTGGATGGGCGCGTCTCGGTCGTGATCGGCACGCACACCCATGTGCCCACTGCCGATGAACAGGTTCTGCCCGGCGGCACGGCGTACATCACCGACGTCGGCATGACCGGTCCGCACGATTCGGTGATCGGCATGGAGAAAGGCAGCGTCATCAAGCGATTTCTGGACGGAATGCCGGCCCGCTTTGAGGTCGCATCCGGCGATATCCAAATGAATGCCGTGCTGGTCGAGGTGGATTCGCTCAGCGGTCGTGCAATATCCATCGGCCGGCGCCGCTATCGTTTGGAGCATTGATTTTCATCCGCCCGAGCAACCCTAAGCAAGCACGCCGCATTTATATAGTTCGCGCGAACAATGAAACGGACCGCCCAATGCGTGCTTGCCATGGCCCTCATCTCCGGGCCATTGCTGCACGCGCAGCAGGATGCGCCGCTCGATGCCTCCCGGCGGTTATTCCCCGACGTTGGCGCTGGCTTTCGAGCCGTCCGCCACGCTGTGGACGGCTCGTACTATGTCCTGGCGCCTCCGCCGCGCGCCGCGCTCGTCTTTGACGCCGCCGGCAAAAAACTGCGCCAGATTCCGGCGCAGCCGCGCGCCGGCGAAACTGTCTTTGCGAATACGCTGGATATTGATGCGTCCGGACGCGTGTATATCGCCGATCTTGGCGGCAATGCCGTGACCATCTATGCCGCCGACGGGACGCTTTTCGCGCATCTCCTCGTTCCCGAGCCAGCCCAGATCGTTGCGCTGCCGCACGACCAGTTTGCCGTCTACAGCTCAAACGCTGATCGCTTGATCGCTGTTTACGATCTGCATGGCACGCTGCTGCGCAAATTCGGAGAGCTCGCGGAACTATCCGATGACGCCGACCTGAATCAGCGGCTCAACGCCGGGCATTTGGCCGCGGACAAGGCTGGCAATCTCTACTTCGTCTTTCGATATCTGCCCGAACCAACGGTACGAAAATACGATCCCGCCTCCGGACTTCTGCTCGACGAGTTGTCCCTTACCCCCATCGAGCTTCAGCCCATCGCGCAATCCGCCGGCATGAAATCGCCCGTGCCGCTTCCGGAGCGGCGATCAATCCGCACGAAATCATCTCCGCTTTCGGAATCGATCCCGAAACTCAGGAACTTTGGCTGGCATTAGGCAACCTGCTATTGCACGTCGACAGCGCCGATAATATTGCGGGGAGCAATCGCACCTACACGATGAGCGGCGCGCGTATGGTGCCCAATTTCATCCTGGTTGAAAAAGATCGCTTGCTATTGGGAAGCGACCCGCTTGGAATCTATGAATTTTCGCGGGCTTCCGGCACCGTCCGGCGCTCCGAATGATTCTGATGCGGGGAAATGCGTCAAATGTGTGGTTTCACCTGCATGGAGCGCAAATTTCGGCGCCTGTGGAAATCCTGTGCATCTCCTGTGAAGTCTTCTCCCTATGCTGGACGATTTTCCCCTTGCCGCGCGTGCTACGTTTCGTGGAGAATCAACCTTCGTCGGTGATGTGGCGCGAAGCAAAGGATTCAGTGGCACTCCTTAGGCAGCTTCGCGGCACTGTCAGGCAGGGGAAAAACTAAGGCCCGAGTCCTAAACTTAAAAACTTTCAAGATGGAGTAGGTGGCCGCTGTGGCGCTATTTCCACAGTATTTCCACACCTTGTGGAAATACTGTGCCGCCCTCTTTGTGGCTTTCTAAAACGTATGAATTCGTGGGAAAAGATTCTCCAGCACATGGAAAGGCGGGTTAACCCGCACAGCTTTTCCACCTGGTTCCTTCCTACAAAGCAGGAGGGGGCTGATAACGGCACCGTGGTCGTTCGCGTGCCTTCGCGACCCTTTCGCAAACGCCTGACGGAGACCTACGGAGAATTGCTTCAGGCCGTTTTGGTGGAAGTGGGCATGCCCGACGTGCAACTCAATTTTGTTTGCAGCGAACCGGAGCCGCTTCCTTCCGCCGCGACCTCAGCGACAAAACAGACGCGCCTGGATTTCGATTCCGTCGATCATCAACTCAACTTGCGATACACCTTCGACACTTTTGTCGTCGGCGGCTCCAATCAGTTCGCCCATGCCGCCGCGCTTGCCGTGGCCGAGGCGCCCTCCAAGGCCTACAACCCTCTCTATCTGTATGGGGGAGTGGGCATGGGCAAAACTCACCTCATGCAGGCCATCGGCCACTTGATAAAGGCGCGTAACCCGGCTGCACGCCTCTCTTACGTGAGCGCCGAAAAATTCACCAATGAAGTCATCAATTCTCTCCGGTTCGACCGCATGATCACGTTTCGAGACCGCTTTCGGTCTGTGGACGTCTTGCTTGTCGACGATATCGAGTTCATCGCCGGCAAAGAGCGCACCCAGGAAGAGTTTTTTCACACCTTTAATGCCCTACACGACCTGCAGAAGCAGATCGTCCTCTCTTCGGACTGCCCGCCCAAGGAGATTGCGGCCATTGAGGAGCGCTTGCGCTCACGCTTCGAATGGGGACTGATCGCTGATATCCAGCCACCCGATCTCGAGACCAAAATCGCTATTCTCCAGAAGAAGGCTGACTCGGAGCATTTCCAGCTCCCCGATGACGTCGCTGAGTTTATTGCGCGATCGATCAAGTCTAATGTTCGCGAATTGGAGGGCGCGCTCACGAGGCTAATGGCTTACGCTTCATTGACCGGCGCCGCGGTAAACCTCGCCACCGCGCAGCAGGGCTTGCGTAATATCATCGCTACCCAGGAAAAAAAGGTCACCATCGAGTTGATCCAAAAGCGCGTCGGTGAGCAATTTGGCCTGCGGGACCAGGACCTTAAGATCCGCTCCAACGCTAAAGCAATCTCCTTCCCGCGGCAAATCGCGATGTATATCGTGAAGCAGTTGACCTCCGCTTCCCTTCCAGAAATCGGAAAGCAATTCGGCGGCAAACACCACACTACCGTGCTGCACTCCATCAATAAGATCGAAGTTATGCGCCGCACAGATAAAGATCTGAACCGTACCATCAGCCGCCTGCTCGATACGCTAGGCTGATAAAGCGCTCCTCCCTCTATTTGTCTCTATCACTTTTTCGTTTTGATGGTTGTGTGTCGCTTCGCCTCACAGTCTTAGAGACGCGCGCTGAATCACTGAGGAAAACGTTGTGCAAACAATGTGCGTCTATGGGCACTCCTGTGGACGTTTTCGCCTCCCGCCATCGGCCACAACATGATTTCCACTTACAACCGTAAATCTCTTGAATTCGGTCCACAGGCTAATACACTTAAACAATGGCGCTTGAAGCGTTATCCTCTTTTCCGCTTAGACGACTACTACTACTAGCTTTATCCCTTCTCTAAAACAGGGTACAGTAACCGGTTTGTAGTCGGTGGTCCTTGGCGGAGGAAATCGTAGATGGAATTTACGGTAAAGAAGTTTGATCTACTTGGGCAACTCAACCTCACGCAGGGCGTTGTCGAACGAAAGACGACCATCCCTATCCTTTCGCATCTTTTGTGTGAGGCGAAAGGCACTCGCATCACGCTAACCGCCACGGATCTAGAGCTTAGTATTCGGACATCCTGTGAAGCGAAGGTGAAAAAAGAGGGCGCGGGCACTATTCCGGCAAAAAAACTGCTCGAGTTAGTGAGGTTATTGCCCGAGGGGGAAATTCGTTTCAAACTCCTCGAGAATCATTGGGTGCAGATTACTTCCGACCGGCGGAACTATAAAATGGTTGGCATGGCTAAGGATAATTTTCCAGCCATTCCCACATTCCCTCATACCTTGGTTAGCATACCGGCAGCTATTCTTTCTTCGTTAATTGCCAAGACAGCCTTTTCTATCTCCATGGAGGAATCCCGCTATACGTTGAATGGCGCTCAATTGACATTGAAGCCCGATACCATCGCCATGGTTGCTACAGACGGCCATCGTTTGGCGCTTGCCGAAACTGACCACTCTTTTGCGGGCTTATCCGCTGAGACGCGCCCACTGATTCCCAAAAAGGCCATGGCTGAAATTCAGCGCCTCGCCGCCGAAGCTGGAGACAAAGGTCAGATCGAATTCGCTCGCGACGATAGTCATCTCTTCTTTCAGGTCGAATCGGGCCTGCTGATCTCACGAATCCTCACCGGTCAATTTCCCAACTACGAAGCCGTCTTGCCCCGCGACAACAACAAAAAAATCGTACTCGAGCGCGGCGAATTCAATGACGCGGTGCGCCGTGTTTCTCAACTCGCCGATCAACGCTCGCACGCGCTTAAATTTTCCGTCAGCCAGGAGGGCGTGGAGCTCTCCGCTTCGAGCCCGGAATATGGCGAGGCCACTGAGAATATCGAGAAAGAATATTCGGGCGACCCGATTTCGATCGGCTTCAACGGCCAATATCTTCTGGATTTTCTCGCCGCGGCGCCCGACGGGCCGATCAGCGTCGAGCTCAAAGACGAACAATCTGCGGCTCAACTGCGGCCTCTGGCGGACGAGCAGTACCGGTATCGTTACATCATTATGCCCATGCGGATCTAGTTTTTCGGCCAAAACCGATCGCCCGCGGGAACGCCTGCTGCGCTTTAGGGCACATCCTGACCGTTAGCTCTCGCATCGCCCTAAACATTCACATAAACTACTGATTACGAGCGACTTACTATTAATAAATAGTCTTGTGTGGGCTTGAGAAAATCGCCCGTTTGGCGTAGAATTGGTTTTGGTATCCAGACATATTTTTGGGTCCTCCGGAACGGCATTTCAGCCCAGCTTTGTGCCTGGGGCACTCTCGTTTGCGCCAGAAACGAGCGGGTGCAGTCGCTGGGTAAACACAGTCTTCGCCGCGTCCGCTTTCGATTGAATTGAAATCCGGACGGGATGGAGCAGAAACGCTGGTTCGCGAATCGAAACCAGGATCACATATCCACGCGGAAAACAACCGTTCCGCGGCAGCCTTCCCCTCCACGATAGTCAGGAGACGCACACAATATGGGTGAGAAAGAGACGGTGACCGGCAAAGCCGCCGGCCATCGGTACGATGCCACCTCGATCAAGGTGTTGGGCGATCTTGAGGCGGTGCGCAAGCGCCCGGCGATGTATATCGGCTCGACCAGCGAGCAGGGTTTGCACCATCTCGTTTGGGAAGTGGCCGACAACTCCGTGGACGAAGCCATGGCCGGTTTCTGCGACGAAATCAACGTCACCGTGCACGACGATAACAGCGTCACCGTGGTTGACAATGGACGCGGCATTCCCGTGGACATGCACGCCACGGAAAAGAAGCCCGCGGCCGAAGTTGTCATGACCGTCCTTCACGCCGGCGGAAAATTCGATAGCGATACCTATAAAGTTTCCGGCGGCTTGCACGGCGTCGGTGTTTCCGTCGTAAATGCGCTCTCCGACTGGCTCGATCTGGAGATCTGGCGCGACGGCGAGGTCTGGGAACAGTCCTACGAGTGCGGCGTTCCCAAATCGAAGCTCTCGGTCACCGGCAAGACGCGCAAGACCGGAACCAAGATCACGTTTCACCCCGATCCGACCATCTTTGACAAGGTCGAGTACAGCTATGACATTCTTGCGCAACGCCTGCGCGAGCTGGCCTTCCTGAACAAGGGCCTGAAAATCACGCTGCAAGACGAGCGCAGCGATAAGTCCACCGAATTTCGCTTCACCGGCGGCATCGTCGAATTCGTCAAGCACCTCAATCGCGGCAAGCAGGGCCTCCACGATTCGCCCATCTATATCGAAGGCAAGCGCGACAGCGTGGAGGTCGAAATCGCCCTGCAATATAACGACAGCTACGCCGAAAATGTCTTTTCCTTCGCCAATACCATCAATACCGTCGATGGAGGCACGCACCTTTCCGGTTTCCGTTCCGCGCTCACCCGCTCGATCAATAATTTCGCCAGCTCCACCGGCATGCTCAAGGAACAGAAAGACGAGGTCACCATCACCGGCGACGATGTGCGCGAAGGCTTGATCGCCGTCGTTTCCGTGAAGCTGTCGCAGCCGCAATTCGAAGGGCAGACCAAAGGAAAGCTGAATAGCGACATCAAGGGCCAGGTCGAACAGCTCGTAAACGAGGGCCTGGGAACCTACTTCGACAAGCATACGACGGTCGCGCGCCGCATCATCGGCAAGTGTATTGACGCCGCGCGAGCGCGCGAAGCCGCCCGCAAGGCGCGCGAGCTTACCCGCCGCAAATCGGCCATGGATTCCGGAGGCCTGCCCGGCAAGCTCGCGGATTGCCAGGAACGCGATCCTGCCAAGTGCGAAGTATTCATCGTCGAGGGCGAATCCGCCGGCGGCTCTGCCAAGCAAGGCCGTGACCGCCGTTATCAGGCCATCCTGCCCCTCAAGGGCAAGATCCTGAACGTGGAGAAAGCCCGCTACGACAAGATGCTCGGCCACGAAGAAATTCGCGCCATCATCACCGCTCTGGGAACGGGAATCGGCAAGGACGATTTCGATGCCGGCGCGCCTGCGCTACCACAAAGTGATCCTGATGACCGACGCCGACGTGGACGGCAGTCACATCCGCACGCTGCTGCTCACCTTTTTCTTCCGTCACATGAAAGAGCTGATCGAGCGTGGCCATATCTACATCGCCCAGCCGCCCCTCTATCGCGTCAAGCGCGGCAAAATGGACCGCTACATCCGCGACGAGCGCGAGTTCGCTACGCGAGCTGATGAAGCGCGCCACCGAGGATCACGTCGTCAAGGCCAAGGAGGGCGTCGCTCTCGAAGGCGCCGCGCTCACCACTTTCCTGCTGAATGTGCAGGAGTACGACCAGATCGCGGCCAAGCTGCTGCGGCGGCTGCGCGAACGTGCCCTGGTGGATCTCGCCGCCCTGAGCGATCTCGAAAAGAAATCCGACTTCGAGGATAAAAAAGCCCTCGAGAAACTGCTCAAGGCCGTCGAGAAAGCCAAGCTCAAGCAGGAGGCCAAGATCGCTTTCGACGAGGAGCACAGCCTCTATGAACTCGTGCTCACCAGCGAAACGGCAGCGGCCCCCCTCGCGCGCATCAATTGGGCGCTCGCTTCCACCCCGGATTGGAAGCGCTTGCGCACGCTCAGCCGGGCCATCTCGGCTACAGACAAGCCGCCATTCACGGTCTCGCGCAACGGCGACAAGGTGACCAAGCAGAACGCCGCGCAGGTGCTCGCCTACGTGCTCGAGGACGCGAAGAAGGATTTCACCATCACGCGCTTCAAGGGCCTGGGTGAAATGAATCCCGAGCAGCTTTGGGCCACGACCATGAATGCCGAGACCCGTACCCTGCTGAAGGTCAGGCTCGAGGACGTGGTCGAGGCCGAAAAGATGTTCACGACGCTGATGGGAGAAAACGTCGAGGAGCGCCGCAAATTTATCGAAGACAATGCTCTCGATGTGCAGAACCTGGATATCTGAGCGCTCCCGCTGATTCCACGGAGCATTGCGGAATGATTTATCAGTTGACGTGGGAAACCTTACCCGGATTACGTGGGTTGTCCTGCTCTAGATTTCGTGCCGTGCGAACGCAAGCTCCGGACCTTGAGCGCGGCGTGGCCGTCAATCTCGAAAACGATCTGGAACGCGAGGGTCTTCTCGCCGAGCTGGAAATGCACTTTGCCGCCCAGCGGTTCGCGGATAGTGCCGCCGCGTTTGAAGCCGTAAAAACCTACGTCCTCGAGCGCGCCGGCGGAAAAAAGTAGCAGCGCAAGGCCAAAAAGAAAGGAAACGACCAAGCAATGGCGGACGAAAAATCGCAAGCGTCAATGATTCCGGTGGATATCGAAGCCGAGATGAAGAAGTCCTATCTCGACTACGCCATGAGCGTGATCATTGGGCGCGCGCTGCCCGACGTGCGCGACGGCCTCAAGCCCGTGCACCGGCGCATCCTTTTTGGCCATGCACGAGATGGGTCTGACTTCCACGCGCCCCTATCGCAAGTGCGCCAAGATCGTCGGCGAGGTCCTCGGCAAGTATCATCCGCACGGCGATGCTCCCGTCTATGACGCTCTGGTGCGCATGGCGCAGCCCTTTAACATGCGCTACCCGCTTGTGGACGGCCAGGGCAACTTTGGCTCGGTCGATGGCGATCCGCCCGCGGCCATGCGTTACACCGAGGCGCGCCTGGCGCGCATCAGCGAAGAGTTGCTGGCGGATATCGACAACGAGACCGTCGATTTCATTCCCAATTTCGACGAAACCGAGCACGAACCAGTCGTGCTCCCTACGCGCGTGCCCAACCTGCTGGTCAATGGCGCCAGCGGCATCGCCGTCGGCATGGCCACCAATATTCCGCCGCACAACCTGAAAGAGATCGTCGAGGCGACGATTTTGCTCGTCGAAAAACCCGATGCCTCGCTTAAAGAAGTGATGAAGCTTGTGCCCGGTCCCGATCTCCCCACCGGCGGATACATTGCCGGCCGCGAAGGCATCGAGCAGGCCTATAAGAAAGGCCGCGGCAGCTTCATCATGCGCGCCAAGGCCTCCATCGAACAGGTGGGCAAGGACCGCGAAAATATCGTCATCACGGAAATCCCCTACCAGGTCAACAAGGCGCGCCTGGTCGAGCGCATCGCCGACCTCGTGCAGAACAAGAAGATCGACGGCATCTCCGATGTGCGCGACGAATCCGACCGCGAGGGCATGCGCGTCGTCGTCGAAATCAAGCGCGGTGAAGAGTCCCAGCTCGTCCTGAACCATCTCTACAAGCTCACCCAGATGCAGGAATCGTTCGGCATGATCCTGCTGGCCATCACCGGCGGCCAGCCGCGCGAAATGGGCCTGCTCGAGTTCCTGCGGCTCTTCCTGGAACATCGCCGCGAAGTCGTCCTGCGCCGCACGCGCTACGACCTGCGCAAGGCCGAGGAGCGCGAACACATTCTGCTCGGCTATCACATCGCGCTGGACCACCTGGACAATGTCATCAAGGTGATCCGGGGTTCCTCGAGCCGCGCGAATGCACGCGAGAATTTGTTCGCGTATTTCGATAATAAGAGCGTCAACATCATCACCGGGTCGGAGAAGACCGAGACGCTCAAGGGCGTCAAACTCGACCGGAAAAAATACGGCCTTTCCGACGACGTGATCGGCCTGAGCTACATCCAGATCGACGCTATCCTCGAACTGCAATTGCACCGCCTGACCCGGCTCTCGATTGACGAAATCCTGAAAGAGCTGGCCGAAATCCGGGCAAAGATCGCCGAGCTTAAGGAGATTCTGGCCAGCGAAAAGAAGCTGAAGCAGGTGATCGTCTCCGAATTGCGCGACGTTCAGAAGCAGTTCGGTGACGACCGCCGCACGCAAATCGTGGACGCTGTCGAGGAGATCAAGGTCGAGGACCTGATCGCCGATGTCGACATGGCCATCACCATCAGCCACGCCGGATACATCAAGCGCACGCCCGTGGACGTCTATCGCCACCAGTCGCGCGGCGGCAAAGGGCCGCATCGGCGCGCGCACGCGCGAAGAGGATTTCGTCGAATATCTCTTCGTCGCCTCGGCGCACAGCTACATTCTGCTGTTCAGCTCCAAAGGCCGCGTCTACTGGCTGAAGGTATACGAAATTCCCGAGGCCGCCGCGGCCACGCGCGGCAAGGCCATCGCCAGCCTGGTGAAGTTCCAGGAGGATGAGCACCTCACCGCGCTGGTCCCCGCGCGCAATCTCGAAGAGGCCGGCCGCTACGTCTTCTTTGCCACGCGCAACGGCACCGTGAAGAAAACCGAGCTCGCCGAATTCAGCAATCCGCGTCCCTCGGGCATTATCGCCATCAATCTCGATGGCAAAGACGAGCTGATTGGCGTCAAGCTCACCGACGGCAAGCAGATGATCTTCCTCGCCAGCCACGAGGGTCAGGCCATCCTGTTCCGCGAAACGGAAGTCCGCGCCATGGGCCGCCAGGCCGGCGGCGTCAACGGCATGGACCTCGGCAAGGACGACTACGTGGTCAGCATGGACGCCGTGCAGCCGGATTTCGAGATCATCCGCAAGGAATCGAAGAAGGACCACGCGAAAATCTCGACGAGCTCGAAAACGAGGCGATCAAGGATTCGCTGACCTCCCTGATGCTCACCGTTTCCGAAAAGGGTTACGGCAAGCGCACGCCCCTCGCCGAATACCGCATCACTTCGCGCGGCGGCAAGGGCGTCATCAACCTCAAAACCACCGACCGCAACGGCCCTGTCGTCGCCGCCCTGCAGGTTGGCGAAGAGTCCGACGTCATGATCATCACCGAGTTCGGCAAGATTATTCGCGTGCATGCCAACGAGATTCGCGAGGCCGGCCGCTCCACGCAGGGCGTGCGCCTGCTGCGCCTGGAAGATGAAGATAAAATCGCCGCCGCCGCTTCGATTCTGGAAGAGGTAGCCGTTGTAAACGGTCCGATGGGACCGGCGTGCCTCCCGCCGCGGCGCCCGGAACGAAAGAGCCCGAGAAGCCCTGACCGGCGGACGCCTCTTCGCTGAAAGCTTTACAGAGGCTTTGTTTTTGCGAACGACAGTTGTTGGAGAGCGCTGGTGTTAGAGGGTTTCTCTTACGCGCCCGGCGCTGCCAGATAATATCCCGGCCGCGAACGCACCGTCAGCCCGCGGCCGATCGACACCTGCACTCGAATTTCGTGATACCCACTTGGTGCCGGTCCCGGTGGGGCGGTAGCTGAGCGTGTACTGCGCGTGCAGCTCTCCGCCAATCTCGTCGATGGCTTTTTCGATCGACGCATCGCGAACCGTTGATTGGTAAAGTCCGCCGGTGGCCACCGTAGCCACTCTCCAGCGGACGTTCTTTCACCGCAGCGTCCACGTGCTGCACCACCCACACCGCCAGGTCAGCACGTCCATATTCCCGGTGCGTTGCGCTTCCGTGCGCCGGCGTCTGCGGCGTGCCGGGCATCGGCGGCAATCCAAACGTGCCCGGCGGCGTCGCCGATGGCGGTGCGCCGCTGCTTCTGCGGCCCGCGCGCCGCCGCAGCCGTTGAAGACAGCCCGACCGAATAGATCGTGATGTTGGCGAGTTGCGCCTCTCGCAACACTTGCCCCAGCTTTTCTTCGCTGCCGCTGATCCACCGCTTCCGCCACGGTGATCATCACGCGCCGGCGCGATGCCGGCCGGTCTTCGCAGCATGTCCACGGCGGTGCGAGAGCGCGTCGTAGAGCCGCGTTCCCGAGTTGCCCGGCTGCAGGTCTGCGATGGCCTTTTCGATGGCGTCATGGTCGCTCGTGAAATCCTGCAGATGGTTCGACTTCGTCGTCGTAGCCGATGACCGTGGCATCCCCGCTTTCGCCGAGAACGGTCTGCGTAAACAGAATCCCCGTGCGGCGAATCGCCGGCAAGCAGCGCCTGAATTCGCGAACTCGTCTCCATCACCACCACCACGGAGAGCGGCGCGCCGCCCAGATCGAATCCTCGAGCTTTTGCTGCACCCCGTTGTCGTACACGCGAAAGTTATTTTCGAGCAGGTCCAGCACCAGCTCGCCCTTGGCCGTTGCGCACCACCACCGGCGCATTCACCAGATTCACGCGCACGCGGATGGATTGATCCGGTTGTTGTTGAGGCGGCTTCTGAGCCGGTTGGCCCGGCCGCGGGAGCGATGGGCCCGGAGGGAGCCTGCGCCCGGGCCATAGGAGCGGCCGCCACCATCGCGAATCCGGCCAGGATTAGCGCCAGCAAACCCGCGTTCTCTGTCCCCATGGGTTAGCGTTCATGATCGTGCCTCCGCTTCGTTGGGCGTTCTGCCGCGGGTCCCTTGTCGCCGGCCATAAGTGTACTAGATTGGCCGCCTCGGACCGCCTCGTCTCGTTGGATGCCTTCCGCGCCTTGCGTAGAATGAGGCACTCGTCTCGTTGTGACCCTGGAGGTTTCATGGCCCGTCGCCGAACCAAAAGCCGCAGCAGCCCGCCTACCGTGACGCTCTCTTCATGGAGAGCGTGGCCGCGCGGCCGGTGCGCATCCTCACCGAATATCTCGATCCCCTGGTTCGCATTTCGGCGTGAAGAAGTCGGCGACACCATCGTCATGTTCGGATCGGCGCGCATTCATCGGCGCGCGACCGCGCCCTGGCGCACCTGAAGCGCCTCAAAGCGATTCGCGGCGAGAAAACTCCCCGCCAGCGCGTGGCTCTGCGCGATGCTCGCGCCGCGCTCTCCATGTCCCGCTACTACGAAGAGGCGCGCGAGCTTGCGCGCCGCCTCACGGCTTGGTCCATGACCCTCGGCGAGCATCCTCGGCGCTTCGTCATCTGCTCGGGCGGTGGCCCGGGCATCATGGAAGCCGCCAACCGCGGCGCCGCCGAAGCCGGCGGGAAAACCGTCGGCCTGAGCATCGAGCTGCCGCACGAGCAGTGGCCGAACTCCTACATCAGTCCCGGCTTGAATTTTCAATTTCACTATTTCTTCATGCGCAAGCTATGGTTCGCGCAGCTCGCCAAGGCGCTCATCGTTTTCCCCGGCGGCTTTGGCACCATGGATGAACTGTGGGAAATACTCACCCTGATGCAGACCGGCAAGTTGCATCGCCGCAATCTGATCCTGATTTACGGCCGCCGCTATTGGAATCGTGTGATCGACTGGCGGGAAATGCTCAATTGGGGCACCATCAACCGGCGCGAGTACGACCTCCTGCAATTTGCCGATAGCGTGGACGAGGCCTTCGACCGCGTGCGCACCGGCCTCGAAGAGTTTCATATGTCCCCCGATACCCTGTTTTACGAGTAGCCAAGAGGATAAAACGCGGCCCTGCTTACAGGGATCGACCGACGTCGGCACGGGGTCTCCTCCCGTGCATCCCGCATCTTAAAATTAGTGAGACGCACAAAAAACGCGGGTAACGCCCTTCGCGGTTACGCCAGCCGGTGACGGCGTTCGTTGCCCGGGAGGTGACTGATGATGGGAAATGGATTTTTGAGTCGAGTGATCTTGAGTGCCGCGTTAGGCGCCGGTTTGGTGATAGCCGCCGGAGCCCCCGCCCTTGCATCTCCTGACCCAGAAAGAGATTGGGCACAGGACTGCCACCGCCGGCTCGAGGACGCTCGCGTGCGGCTTGACCGCGACGCCGCCCGTTATGGGGAGCGAAGCGGAAAAGTTGAACGCGATCGCGACAAGCTGGAGGATGCGCGTCGGTGGTGCCGCCAGCACCGCGCCGATTGGGATCACGACCGCTTCGATTTCGGCGTCTATATCCGCAAGTAACCGAAGCTATGAACCTCAGCCAGGGCCGGATCTTTTCGGAGATCCGGCCTTCGCTTTTTTCTTAGTTTGGCGCCGTAACCGCTTCGTCCGCGAATACGGCCTCAAAGCGGCGCTTCTCGTCGCGGTCGTGCACCAGCACCACGGGAGCAAGGTGAAGCGGCTTGCGGCAAGCCTTGCAAGTGGTGGCTTCGCCGTTCATGTCCTGGAGGAACCCGTCGGTGAAGTGATATTCAGATCGTTCCCGTCGGGCTGGTTTTACCCCCTTATTACTGCAATGCGGGCAGACAAATTCGACCACGTCTTCCTGGGGGTCCCGGTTCAGAGCAGCCCAACCGGTATAGCGAACTCCTACGATGTCTTCCGAATGAGAATTGCGATTCATAGCCAGGGACCTCGATCTATTAGTTAGCGACAGACGTATAGATGCCCCGTTCCGCGGAATTGATGCAGTCAGGCCACTTTTTCTTCACTTTTGTGTAATGCCACTAATAACAGAGACTTACGAGCTTAACAGTGGGTCGGCGACCTGGGCGTGCACCGAATGTTTGGCGGGCGCCGGCGAAAAGTGGGCTGGTTCTAACCCGGATTACTGGATCAACCCCTCGCCCGAATTTCTGGCGATCGTCTGCCGGGTCTCGTCGCGCAGCCTCAGCACCTCCGCCCATTCCCGCCCGCCGGAGTCCAGTGCCGGATAGAGAGCCGGGCTTACGGTCACCGTGATTTGCGAGGGTTTTGGCAGAAAAGTGCCGTCTCGAAGGAACTGCCGCGCGCCCCGCAGCGCGACGGCCACGATCGGCCGTCCCGTCTTGACCGCCGCGCGGAACGCTCCTAGTTGGAAGGGGCGTACCCCGCGTTGCGCTGTAAATGTTCCTTCGGCAAACACAAAGATGGATTCGCCCCGCAGCAGTGTTTGCTCCATCCGCTCCGCCTGGCGTGAGCGCGCTCGCAGTTTGCGGCGGTCAAAGGAGAAGTGCCCCAGCTTGCGCAAAAAAGTGCAAATGAATGGCATGTGCTCGATCTCGCTCTTGGCCACGAAGTGATAATTTGTGTCGAAGAGCGCCATCACTGCCAGCACATCGCTATAGCTCGTATGATTGCTTACAAAGATGCAGGGGCTGTGCGCGGCTAGATGCTCGTGCCCTTCCATGCCGATGCGGCAGCCGACGAGCGCGAAATAGGTGCGGATTGCCGCTGAAGTGAGGCGGGCCGCCGCCGGCCCCTCTGGCATCAGCAATACGATCAGCCACGTAAGCACAAGCCAGATAAAAAATACGCCCGCCGCATAAACGCCATAGATCGTCTCCCAAATCCGCCGCAAAGGCCGAATGCCCTTTTCGGTACTCGCGTCGCCAGGCTCCACGGAAGGGGTCTCGGAGCGCGTTTCGACGCGCGGTTGAATCTCCCCTGCATCGCGCTCCGCGGCAGGTGCGACCTCGCTGCGTAGAGCGAATCTGGCGCCGTCATCGAAGGGCGCAGCCGCTAGCGCGGAGATGATGTCCTCGACGGTCTTGGCTTCCGCCAAGGCCCCCTCCGGCAACGTCACGTTGAACGCTCGATCGAGCCGCGATAGCAACTCCACACGCTCAATGCTTCCCAATCCGAGATCGCGGTCCAGGGTGGCGGAGGGGCGCACAGCTTCGGCTACGTTCGAATTGCCTAATTCACGCAGGAGATCGCGGGTAATGCGCAGCACCTGCGTTTCTATCGCCGAGCGGTCGGATTGCGGCAGAAGTGTCGCCATGCCTGCGATTCTACCCAAATCTTCAGGGTTCGGCTCTTAGCTCTTTATCTTCAGTTGCTTAGCATGGGGTACGGAAGTACCGCGAGATTGCCCCTCGCGGGCCATAGACCTGGAACACGCTGGAACGCAAAATGTATCCATGTTCGACGTAACGTACGGTAGCCCGGGCCCAACGATAACCTGCCCTTATCGCTGAGGCTCCTGAGCCGGCAAGTCGCCGGCAGCTTCCGTAGGTTACGCCTGGCATATTCCTTCCAACTACCCCATGCCCCGAGCGGCCGGGCCCCCACCGGCCGCTCTTTTTTTTCGCAAACGGGTCTGTCCAAACAAGATGTCCCGAACAAGATGTCCCGACAGATGCCCGAACAAGATCCTCGACGGCAGGCTTCAGCGTGTTGACGTAGCCGCCGTGTCGCTGTGCGTGGGACGGCAGCAGATGGTGAGTCATTCGGAAACGACCGCGTAGGGTCAAAGCGGCCATTGGTTGCAGAAGGCTCTGGCGAGAGTCGAGATCCCGCGGCGCCTTGCGCGCCTACCGTGCGCGCCGGGGCCGATAGCTCGTCAGCGCACGCGGCCTTAGCCGGAGTCGCGAAGCGAGAGGTGGCGGAACGTTGTGCACCGGCTCGCCGCAGTTGCTGCAATGCTCATCCGGCGCGGCGTCGATGCGCAGCCACAGCCCGCGCGCCTGGCACTCCGGGTTAATGCACTGCACGGTCCATCCTGGCAAATAGCGCATGGCGACCTCCCCAACGCTTCAGAAAAATATGAAGCGCAGTGGCCGAATTCTGTGGCGGCGCACTTGTGGTGTCAAGCGTAAAGCATCTATATCTGGTGGTATGTTTGCAAGTCTGTGGAAATCCGTCCCCTCCGGACCATCCGGGGTTCGTGTGCTGGCTGTGATATAACTTTGACTTGCGGACCTGCTCACGTGAGCAATCTTGCCGCGTACAAGGAGACGATCGTGAATAAGTTTTTCGGTCTTGCGCTACTCGGATCTTTATTCGTAATTCCCGCCGCGGCTCAGCAACCCCCCGCCAGCACCCCCAATCCCTTGTCCACCTGGCTTCGCGGCGCCTACATGGGCAATCGAAATAACATTGTGAGATCGGCGGAGAAGATGCCGGAAGAGAATTACGGTCTGCGCCCCGGCCCTCAAGAAGAGGTGCGCACCTTTGGCCAGCAACTCGGACACATCGCCGATTACAACTACCTGTGGTGTTCGCAGGCCAAGGGGGAAAAGAATCCCAACGCCGGCACGAATCTCGAAAAGCTGAATACCAAGGCCGAATTCATAAAGGCGCTGAACGACGCCTTTGCCTATTGTGACGGCGTCTACTCTTCGCTGACCGATGCCTCGGGCATGGAGGTTGTGGACATCACCCAGGAAAGCGGGCGGCAGACGCGTAACCTGCGTATGGCCCTGTTGATCTTGAACTATGGCCATAACAATGAGATCTACGGGAACATGGTTACCTACATGCGCATCAAGAGCATTGTCCCGACGTCTTCCGAGCCACGTCCCCCACAGCCGCAACAGCAGCAGCAACGCTGACGCGAGCCGCTTCTCCGTTGACGTGCTCTCATGGGCTTAGCTCTTTCTCGGCGCCTCGCGCTTGTGGGCGCGTTCGCCTTCGCGGTGAGCGCGTTCGCGATGGGCGTGGCGCGCGGCGTGCAAGCCGCTCCGTCGCGGGCTGCTGTTCCCCGCCCCATCAGCCAGGAGCCGGCTCCCTCGCAAGCGAAAGAGCCGCAGGCAAAGGGCTACACCCTTCCGCCCGACAAAGAAGCTAAGGCCATCGCCTACGCCCGCTCGCGCCACCAGCTCTACTTCCTCGATTTTGTCTTCACTCTGGTGGCGCTGGTGCTCTTGATTCAATTGGGCGTTGCGCCAAGGCTGCGCGATTGGGCTGAGAGCATTACCCGCAATCGATTTCTTCAGGCCATTCTTTTTTCTGGACCCTTTTTCATCCTGCTCGGGGTTTTAAGCCTGCCCTCGGCCGCAGCCAGCCAGTGGCTGGCTCGCTACTATGGACAATCGGTCCAGGGCTGGGGCTCGTGGTTGTGGGATGGAGCTAAAGGTGGATTGCTCACGCTGGTTCTGGCGATATTGCTGGTCTGGCTTTTCTATGGAGCGGTGCGTCGCAGCCCGCGTCGCTGGTGGTTCTACGCATGGCTCGGATCCCTTCCGATCCTGATCTTTCTTATCCTGGTCGAGCCGTTTGTTCTGGAGCCCCTCTTTTTCCGCTTCACGCCGCTCGCCGCCGGCGACCCGCAACTCGTTGCCGAGCTCGAACGCGTGGTCCGGCATGGCGGGCAGGAAATTCCCGAATCTCGCATGTATTTGATGAATGCGAGCTCCAAGCTGAATTCGCTGAATGCATACGTGACCGGCATCGGCCCGTCGGAACGCGTCGTGGTGTGGGACACGACGATCGCGCGGATGACCACGCCCCAGATTCTCTTTGTGTTTGGACATGAGATGGGACACTACGTGCTCCACCATATCCGCAATGGAATTCTTTTCACCGCCGGGGTTTTGCTGGTGTTTCTCTTCGCCGGTTTTCACGCGCTGCACGGCGCGCTCCGGCGCTTCGGGATCGTTTGGAAAATCCGATCTGTGGACGATTGGGCGTCGCTGCCGGTTTTGATTCTGGTTCTCCTGCTTTTCAATTTCATTTTCACGCCCATCGACAATGCTTACAGCCGTCATCTCGAGCACCAGGCCGATCAGTACGGCCTCGAAGTGGTGCACGGAATCGTGCCCAATGCGCCGCAAGTGGCCGCGGAGAGTTTTCAGATTCTGGGTGAAATCGATCTTGCCGAGCCCTCTCCCTCCACCGCCGTGAAGATCTGGTTTTACGATCATCCGCCGTTGAACGAACGAATTCTTTTCGCGCAAACGTACGATCCTTGGAACCACGGCGAAGCGCCGGCATTCGTGAAATAGCGTTTGCTCATTGCCAGTGCGACCCTCTCTGCGGAATCCCCGTGATACATTGGCGTGGCCCAGGCTGCTGAATCGATGACCAAACTTGTGCTCACGCGTGTGGTTGCAGCGCCGCCCGAGGACGTCTTCGTCTTTTTCGTTCCGCAGCGCATGCCCTATTGGTACGGCGTAGAGATGCAGAGCAGCTTTGAAGTGCAATCCGGCGGATCGGAATTTCGTACCGGCTCGAAGGTGCGCATTTCCGGGAAGCTGGCGAGCCGGAATGTTTCGCACACGGCGGAAGTAACGGCACTCGAGAAACCACGTCTTTTTGAATGGCGATTTCAAGATGCTTACGGTGTGCGCGGCAGTGAACGCTGGGAGATTGAGCCCGCGGAAAAATCCGGCGGCGCGCAGGCGCTCGTCCGCTTTACGAATGAATATGAAATTCCTGGGCGCATGGGCCGCTTGATCGATTGGCTGCTGACGCGTCATGCGCTGGCGCGCAGGAACCGCGATTATCTCGAGCGGCTGGCGCGCCTCGCCGAGCGGCGCCCGTGAGAAAACGACGCGCGGGACACACTGCCGAGAGTGGCCTGGAAATACCACGTGAACTCTGAATCCATGAATGATTCCGAACCTGTTTCGCCCGGCAACAGCGGCGCTCCGCCGCAATCGCCGCCTCCCAGTCCGCCGCGATTTCCGCTCGAATCTATTTTTCTGGGTCCTGACGGCGTACGCGCCGGCTGGCGGGCTGCCCTGTACGTCGCGCTGTTTTCTCTTTTCCTCTACATTTTGGCCATGGCTGGCAATTTCCTTCACCTTTTTCCCGCGCCCGGGGAAACGCTCACGCCTGCGGTGCTTTTTGCGCAGGAGAGTATGGCGTCGGCTTGCGCGATCGCTGCCGCTCTGGTGCTCGGCCGCCTGGAGGGGCGCCGCTTCGGCGACTACGGCATGCCGTGGACGCAGGCGTTTCGAGGGAACTTCTGGCTGGGCGCGCTGTGGGGGACGGCGACGATCAGCGCTCTCGTGCTCCTCATCCGCGCGCTGGGCGGATATTCGTTTGGCACCATCGATCTTTCTCCGGCTGACGTGGCGCGCTATGCGCTCGAATGGGCGGCGGTTTTTCTGTTGGTGGGAATTTACGAGGAGTTTTTCTTTCGGGGCTACCTGCAGTTTACGCTGACCGCAGGAATCGGTTTCTGGCCGGCGGCGCTGGTGACCTCAATTCTTTTCGGGGCCGTGCACTTGCGCAATCCGGGCGAAGGCTCCATCGGCGCCGTTAGCGTGTTTGTGACCGGCGCCTTTCTCTGCCTCACGCTGCGGCGCACCGGGAGTTTGTGGTTCGCGATCGGCTGGCACGCGGCCTACGATTTCGGCGAAACCTATCTTTTCTCCGTGCCGAATAGCGGAATCGTAATGCCCGGGCATCTGTTGGCGTCGTCATTTCACGGCCCGGCCTGGCTAACCGGCGGCACCGTCGGTCCGGAGGGCAGCGCGCTCGATTTTGTGGTCATGGCGCTGTTGTTCGCGGTATTCGACCGCGTCTACCGCGCTCGGAAAGCAGATTTCTCGCTACGCTCGGAATGACAACATCTACCAGCGGCGTCACCGCCGAATTTATTCGACGACGATGCGCAGAAATTTCTTTTTGCCCGCACGGAGCAGGAACTCTCCTGATTTCGAGAGATCGAGCTCTTTTTTCACATCGCTTGCGCGCTCGCCGTTGATCTCCACGCCGCCCTGCTTCATAAGCCGCTCCGCTTCGCTGCGTGAGGGCACCAGGCCCAGTTCAACCAGGAGCGCGGCAACGCGTTTCGGTCCTCCGCGCGGCAGCTTGCGAACCGGAGCCTCCTCGGGGGCCTGGCGGTCGCGGAAGACGCGGCGGAACTCATCGGAGGCCTTGCGGGCGGCCTCTTCACCATGAAACCCGGCGATGACGTTGTGCGCGAGCTGCATCTTGACGTTCATGGGATGCAGTACGCCGGTGCGGACTTCTTCCTTGAGGCGCACGATAACCGGCGACGCGAAATCGGTCAGCAAATCGTAGTAGGACCACATCAGCTCGTCGGAGATAGACATGAGCTTGCCGAACATCTGCGATGGGCGGTTCCGTGATGCCGACGTAATTGCCGAGGCTCTTGGACATTTTGCGCTCGCCGTCGGTGCCCACGAGAATGGGCATGGTGAGCGCCACCTGCGACTCCTGGCCGTATTCGCGCTGAATATCGCGGCCCACCAGCAGATTGAATTTCTGCTCGGTGGCGCCGAGCTCCACGTCGGATTGCAGACGCGACGGAATCGTAGGCCTGGAACAAGGGATAGAGCAGCTCGTGGATCGAAATGGGCTGATTGTTGGCGAGGCGCGAGCGGAAATCCTCGCGCTCGAGCATGCGCGCCAGGCGATACTGTCCGCATAGTTGTACGATCTCATGGCTGGTCAGAGCTTGCCGAGCCATTCGCTGTTGTAGCGGACTTCGGTGCGCTCGCGGTCCAGGATTTTGTACACCTGCTCGAGATAGGTCTGCGCGTTGGCGCTGCACCTGCTCGCGCGTAAGCGGCGGGCGCGTTTCGGATTGTCCGGTGGGATCGCCGACCATGGCGGTAAAATCGCCGACGAGAAAAATTGCCGTGTGCCCCTCATCCTGAAAATGCTTGAGCTTGCGCAGCACGACGGTATGGCCGAGGTGCAGGTCGGGCGCCGTGGGATCCACGCCGAGCTTGACGCGCAGCGGCTTGCCGGCGCTGCGCGAACGTTCGAGCTTGGCGCGCAACTCCTCTTCGGGAATGATTTCGGCCGCGCCTTTGCGCAGCGCAGCGAGCTGCTCGTCCACGGGGCGAAATGGATGCGGCGACATGCGAGATGAATTGGCGACGGGAGCTAGGCCTGGTTGGCCCGCCCGGTCGGAGGCTCCTTCCGTTTATCCTCTTTACCTTCCGCAGAGGCGCAGAAGGCAGGACGCTGCGGCCCTCGATGCGGAATTTCCCGGACAGCACCAGGCTAACCGCCTCGGTGTAAATGCGGTGCTCTTCGATCAGAATGCGCGCGGCCAGAGTCTCCTCGCGTGTCGCCCGGCTGGATGGGCACGATCGCTTGCGCCACGATCGGCCCCGCGTCGAGATTTTCGTCCACGAAATGCACGGTGCAGCCCGCTGAATTTCACGCCGTACTCGAGCGCCTGGCGCTGCGCTTCGAGTCCCGGGAACGACGGCAGCAACGACGGATGGATATTCAGAATCCGGCCGCGAAACGCGGCGACGAAGTAGCGGCGAGAGCAAGCGCATGAATCCGGCGAGGCAGACCAGGTCGACCCGCGCCTTATGTAGAGCCGCGACGACGAGCCGGTCGTAGGCTTCGCGCTCGAGGCCCTTGGACGGAATCACGCGCGCGGGAATGAGGCGCGCGCCGGCCCGGCGAAGGCCGAGTGCGTCTTCGCGATTGCTGATGACGATGGAGATCTCGGCGTTGGGAATGCGGCCGGCCGCGACGCTATCGGCAAGAGCTTCAAAATTGGAACCGCGGCCACTGAGCAGCACGCCAATCCGTTTCTTGGTCATGGTTTTTCGGTCATTTTTCGATCACGGGCGATTCACGTTAGCATATCGAGCGTGACAGGCAAACTCAGGGGTTGGGATACCCCCCGCTAGTTTTGCGCAAGTGTTCATTCCAAACGACTTCTTTGAGTCGAGCAATTCGTAAGTGCGCATTCTAAGAGAGTTACGAGACATTTCTGTGCAAGTGTTCATTTTAAAGGAGATCGCCGCCGCGGCGCGGCCAACCATGGCGGGTGAAGAAGGCGGAGAGATCCGGATCAACGCAGTCACAAGCGAGTATAACCGATTAGTAACAATAAATCAAGTCTATTTACCATAAAGCATTCGAACGCTGTGCAACCCGCCAGCCGAGCCATTCGAACGCGAAGCTTGCTGAGAGGAAGGGACGAGGTGAAGACGACCGGGGCTTTACGGGCGTCGGCGTTGCGGATTTCGCCGATGCGGTAGTACTTCTCACGGCGGCGTTTGAGCTCGTTCTCGACGGCCTTGAGATTGGCAGGCGGGACGATAAGGATCATGCCCACGCCGAGATTGAAGGTGCGCAGCAGTTCATCCCGTTCGATCTGGCCGAGCTTTGCAAGATAAGAAAAGATGGGCAGCACGGGCCATGAGCCCAATTCGATCACAGCCTGGATGCTGCGCGGCAGAACGCGAGGCAGGTTGCCGGGGATCCCGCCGCCGGTGATGTGGGCCATGCCGGTGACGAGGCCCTGGCCGACAATATTCTTCAGCGCGGGCCAGTAGCAGCGGTGCGGCAACATGAGCTCCGCGCCGATTTTATTGGCGATATCGGGGACGTAAGTGTCCGGGGCGAGCCCGGCGGTTTCAAAGACCAATTTGCGGGCGAGCGAATAGCCATTAGTGTGCAGGCCGAGCGAAGGCAAGGCCAAGAGTACGTCGCCGGCGCGAACCGCACTGGTTTTCAGGACGCGGCTACGCTCGACGACGCCGACAATGAAGCCGGCAAGATCGTATTCGCCGGCGGCGTAGGTATCGGGCAGCTCCGCCGTCTCCCCTCCGACCAGGGCGCAATCGGCCTGATGGCAGGCGCGGGTCATGCCGTCGACGATCTGTTCGACGACGTCGGGATCCATGCGGCCCAGAGCCAGGTAATCGAGGAAGAAAAGGGGTTCGGCGCCGAGCGTGAGAATGTCATTGACGCAGTGATTTACAAGGTCGCCGCCGACCGTGGAGTGGATGCCCATGGCCGAAGCGATCTTGAGCTTGGTGCCAACGCCGTCGGTGCTGGAGACGAGCACCGGCTCCTTCCAGCGCTTGACGTCGAGCGCGAAAAGGCCGCCGAAGGCGCCGATGCCGCCTACGACGCCGCGCGTGAAGGTACGCGAGGCCATGCGGCGAATTCGTTCCTTGGCTTGTTCGGCGCGAGAGATATCGACGCCGGCATCGGCATAGCGCATAATTTTTTGACCGCAGTCGTTGGCGGTGTTTACGGTGCAGAATAGGGTTGAATTCTTTTCGTCACTACATTCCAGGTTTCCGAGAGAGTTTCGCTCCGGTTTCGAGAGCCCCCGCAGTTCCCTACACCGATCTTTCCACTGAATGATGCCCCGGCCAGCAGATCCAATTCCGGACCCAATCCTAAAAAGTCATGAGCACGCGGCGCCAGCGAACCAGGCGCGGGTGCAGCAAAGCATTGGCGTAAGCATAAAACCGCTCGCGCACCTGGCCGGGCTGCCAGGCATCCTCATTGGCTTGCACGGACATATAGATCACCACAGGAGTGCCGATGATATTGGACTCGGGAACAAAGCCCCAGTCCCGGCTATCCCAGGAGTCTTCACGATTATCGCCGAGAACGAAATAGCTGCGCGCGGGGACGGTGACCGGGCCGAAGTTATCGAGCACATTCGGCGGGTCATGACGGTAAGGCTCGCTGAGGGCCTCCCCATTCACGTAGACGCGCCCCTGGCGGATGTTGACGGTATCCCCCGGCGTTCCAATGAGGCGCTTGATGAAATCTTCATCGCGGCCGGGAATGGGCGCGTGGAAGATCACGACCTGCTGGCGGCGCGGCTCCCGCCACAGGCGCACGTGATAACGCGTGAAGGGCAGGCCAACGTCGTAACCAAAGCGGCTCATGAGCAGGTGATCGCCGATGAGCAGAGTGCTTTCCATGGAAGCGGAGGGAATCACACGGGCCTGTACCATGGTGCCGGTAATAAGGACAAAGGCCAAGCCGACCCAGACCCAGGAGAGCAGTTCGCGAGCCAGGCGCTGCTTGAAGGAGATGGAACCGGCGACTTTCGGCTCGGGGTTCGCCGATGCGCCTACCGACTCGGGGGTCAGCGGGGCCGGATTGACGGAATCATTGTTCACGGTGTTTTCCTTCAGACTCAGCAACCGGAACCGGTTCAGGGGCGCTCGCAGGCACGGTGACCTCGAGCTGCACGTTTTCAGGAACGTAGACGCCAGTGTAACAGGAAGTGCAGAAACTGCCGTTCGAGTCGTTGACGGCGCGACGCAGGCTTTCAATGGAGAGATAGCCGACTGAATCGGCATCGAGGAACAGGCGAATCTCTTCCAGTGTGCGCGCGGCTCCGCTGAGATCGGAGCGGCTGCCTTCAGGCAGGCGCGGGCGTATGCGCGAGGCTTCCGCGGCCAACAACTCTTCGCGCGTGGGCGTATCCACCCCGTAATAGCAGGGAGAAACCGTAGGCGGACAACTGATGCGCATGTGCACCTGGGTGGCGCCGGCTTCGCGCATCATGCGCACAATCTTGCGGCTGGTGGTGCCGCGAACGATGGAGTCGTCCACAAGCACGACGCGCTTGCCTTCGAGCAGGGCGCGCACGGGATTGAGCTTCAACTTAACGCCAAAATCGCGGATGGACTGCTCCGGCTCGATAAAGGTGCGCCCAATGTAATGATTCCGAATCAAGCCCATGCGGAAGGGCAGGCCGGATTCGAGCGCATAGCCGATGGCCGCGGGCACCCCGGAATCGGGCACAGGCACGACGAGATCGGCGTCGGCGGGTTGTTCGCGCGCCAGCAAGCGGCCCAGCATCTCCCGGCTGCGGTCGACGGGGCGGCCAAAAACCAGGCTATCGGGACGAGAGAAATAGACGTGTTCGAAGACGCAGTATTTATGCTGCTTTTCCGGGGCGAAATGCAGGGACTCGACCCCGCTGCGGGAGATACGCACGAGCTCGCCGGGTTCGATTTCGCGGACGTATTGAGCGCCGATCAAGTCGAAAGCAGTCGTCTCCGAGGCGACCAGCCAGGAATCCCCGAGCTGACCGAGGCAGAGCGGGCGGAAGCCGTGAGGATCGCGGATGGCATACATCTCATCGCGCGTGAGCACCAGCAGCGAATAGGCGCCCTCGACTTGATTGAGGGCGTCGCCGAGAGCTCCCTGAAGATTATGGGCGGAGCTGCGGGCCACGAGATGCACGATCACTTCGGTATCGCTGGTGGTCTGGAAGATGGAGCCGCGATGCTCCAGGTTACGGCGCAGCTTGCCCGCATTGGTGAGATTGCCATTGTGCGCCAGCGCCAGCTTGCCCTTATTGCAATCGATGACGATGGGCTGCGCATTCATGAGCGAGGTATCGCCGGCGGTGGAGTAGCGCGTGTGTCCCACGGCGGAGGTGCCCGGCAGACGAGCCAGAACGCGCGGCCCAAAGACCTCCTGCACCAGGCCCATACCCTTTTCGAGATGCAGCACGGCGCCATCGGAAGAGACGATGCCGGCGGATTCCTGACCGCGATGCTGCAGCGCGTACAGGCCCAGATAGGCGAGCTTGGCCGCTTCGGTATGACCGAAGACGCCAGCGACACCGCAGTGATCGTGGAACCGATCGTCGTCGCGATAATTCATAGTTGTTTAGATGCTGGCTTGCCGAGAACAGCATCTTCGATTGCGCCGCTCCAGATTGCGCGGAGCGAATCGTCAGAGTCGCGAATCACCGTGCAGCCGTTGAGAGAGAGCTGGAGTTGTCGGCGCGCGACGCGACCGATAACGAGCGCCGCGACTTTATATTGTGCCGCAAGGGTCAGCAGGCGAGCAAGTGACGCCTGGGGCAAAGAGACAATCGCACGGGCGCCGGTCTCCGAGAAAACCGCCAACTCGGCGGGTTCCTGGATGCGCCACTCCGCTTGCGCGGAGAGGCCATTCGAAGCGAAGCCGCATTCGGCCAGGGTCACGGCGATGCCGCCATCGCTGACGTCGTGCGCCGAAGCGAGGATGCCCTCCGCGGCAAGCGCGACCAGCGCTTCGATCAGGCGCGCTTCAGCGGCGAGATCGATCGCGGGCGGCACTCCTCCGACAATGCCGGCGACGGTGCGCGCGTACTCGGAGGAAGAGAACTCGCGCAAGGGATCACGCGTCTGGGAATTGCTCGGGGTGGCGGCAGCGGCACCGTTGAGCAGGACAATCGCGTCGCCCTCGTTGCGAAAGGCTATGGTCAATGCATGGTCCGCGTTTTCGAGGACGCCGAGCACGCCAACGATGGGAGTGGGATCGATGGATCTGCCCAGAGTGTCGTTATAGAAACTGACATTGCCGCCGGTGATGGGAATAGAGAGCGCGCGGCAGGCTTCGGCCATGCCGTCAACGGCTTCGCTGAACTGCCACATCACTTCGGGTTTTTCAGGATTGCCAAAGTTGAGGCAGTTTGTGGCGGCCCAGGGACGGGCGCCCACGGCGGCGACATTGCGCGCAGCTTCCGCGACGGCATGCATGGCGCCGGAGTGCGGATCGAGGGCGCACCAACGGCCCTTACCGTCGGTCGAGAGCACCAGAGCACGACGGGTGCCCTTGAGGCGAACGACGGCACCATCGGCTGCGCCGGGCAAGACGGTGGTATTGGTGCGAACCATGTGATCGTATTGCTCAAAGATCCAGCGTTTGGAAGCAATCGCGGGCGCGGAGAGCAGCCGCCGGAAATTCGCGGTGAGGTCGGCACCCGCCGGAGAAAGCTCAACGCGGACCTCGCGTGGCAACGAAGGCTTGGGCCGAACGACAGGGCGCTCGTAAACAGGCGCCTGCTCGGCGAGCGCACCAGCGGGGATTTCCGCGGCGATCTGGGCGTGATGCAGGACGCGGAGCTTGCCATCGGAGGTGACGCGGCCAATCTCCACGGCGTCGAGACCCCATTTGCGGAAGACCCCAAAGACTTCGTCTTCGCGCCCGCGGGCGGCGACGAGCAGCATGCGCTCCTGCGATTCGCTCAGCATCATTTCGTAGGGCGTCATGCCGGTTTCGCGTTGCGGGACGCAGTCAAGCTCGATTTCGAAGCCCACGCCACCGCGTGAAGCCATCTCGCACGAAGAACTGGTGAGCCCCGCGGCGCCCATATCCTGAATCCCGACGATGGCGCCCGTGGCCATGGCTTCGAGGCAAGCCTCGAGGAGAAGCTTCTCCAGAAAGGGATCGCCGACTTGCACGTTGGGGCGCTTCTGTTTCGATTCCTCGGTGAATTCGGCAGAGGCGAGCAAGGAAGCGCCGTGAATGCCGTCGCGGCCCGTCTTGGCGCCGACGTAGATGACGGGGTTTCCTTCGCCGCTCGCACGGGCGAAAAATAGTTTGTCTTTAGGCGCGATGCCTAAGGCCAGAACGTTGACCAGCGGATTGCCAGCATAGCCAGGCTCGAATTCGACTTCGCCGCCGACGGTGGGAACGCCGAAACAATTCCCGTAAAAAGAGATGCCGCGAACAACGCCGTCGACCAGGCGACGGTTGCGGGCGATGACTTCGGGCGCTTCGCCATTGGCCGAGGTGATCGTGCCGAAGCGCAGCGAATCGAGCACGGCAATGGGCCGCGCGCCCATGGTGAAGACATCGCGCAAGATGCCGCCGACTCCGGTGGCCGCGCCCTGGAACGGTTCGACGTAGCTGGGATGATTATGCGATTCCATTTTGAAGACGGCGGCGAGACCGTCGCCGACGTCGACTACGCCTGCATTTTCGCCGGGACCCTGCAGCACCTGAGGCGCCCGCGTGGGGAGACGCTTGAGATGCACGCGGCTAGATTTATAGGAGCAATGCTCGCTCCACATCACGCTGAAGATGCCGAGCTCAGTGAAATTCGGATCGCGGCCGAGAATCTGCTGGATGCGCGCGTACTCTTCGGGCGTGATGCCGTGTTCGGCGACGAGCTCGGGCGTCACTTTGATTTCGGTTTCCAGCATCGAGGAAGTGCGGGCCGCGTGCGACAAGCGTCAGCTCACCGCGGCGGCAGGCTGCCGCGCAAGGGATTGTACGAGAGAGCGCAAGACGACCAGGCCATCGGTCGAGCCGAGGGCGGCTTCGACGGCGCGTTCGGGATGCGGCATCATGCCCATGACGTTGCGCTCGCGATTGCAGACGCCGGCGATGGCGTCGAGCGAGCCGTTAGGATTGGCGGCGGGATCGATGCGAGCGTCGGGCGCACAGTAGCGAAAAACGATCTGGCCATTCTGCTTGAGCTCGGCAAGCGTGGCGGCGTCGCAGACGTAGTTGCCATCGGCGTGGGCGATGGGAAGGCGCAGCACCTGGCCCGCTTGGGCGGAGGAAGTGAAGGGCGTTGCCGTGGTCTCCACGCGAACGTGGACGTGACGGCAGATGAAGCGCAGGCCTTGATTGCGCATGAGAGCGCCGGGGAGCAGACCGGCTTCGCAGAGAATCTGGAAGCCATTGCAAACGCCGAGCACCAGGCCGCCCGAACGCGCGAAGCGCGCAATGGCGCTCATCACCGGGGAAAAGCGGGCAATGGCTCCGGTGCGCAGATAATCGCCGTAAGAGAAGCCGCCGGGCAGGATGACGGCGTCAAGGCCCGAAAGGTCTTGCGATTGGTGCCAGATAAAGGCGGCTGATTCGTGGAGGACTTCGTTTACGGCATACAGGGCATCGTGGTCGCAATTCGAACCGGGGAATACGACGACGCCGGCTTTCATACGCCAACACCCATCTTCATACGACGAAACCAATTTTCATCGCGCCGCAGCTCCTGGGGAAACTAGATTATAGCAGTTTGGCGGGCGATGCGCCGAGCTAGCGCAGGCGCGCGGATTTAGGCGCACGTTTGGCCGCCGCCGCAGCCTTGCCACCCGTAACACGAGCCTGCTTTGCCGTAGGTTTGCGTTTTGGTAGCTTCGCCGGTTTGTGCTTCGCGGCTGCGGCCGTTTGACGGCGACGCGCCGTGGCCCATCCGAGCTTATTCACCTGACGGCCGCGAGCAATGGCGAGGGCGTCGGCAGGGATATTCTGGGTGATGGTGGAGCCGGCGGCGATATAGGCGCCGTCCCCGACTTTGACCGGGGCGACCAGGGCCGTGTCGCTGCCCACGAAGACGCGACGGCCGATGGTGGTGGGATGCTTGTGCACCCCATCGTAATTGCAGGTGATGGTGCCGGCGCCGATATTGCTTTCGCTGCCGATGCGCGCGTCGCCGAGGTAGCTCAGGTGCATGGCCTTGGCGCGCTCCCCGAGAACGCTGTTCTTGACCTCGACGAAGTTGCCCACGCGCGCGCCCTTGAGCAGGCGCACAGCGAAGCGCAAATGGCCGAAGGGCCCGATCTGTGATTCGGCCGAGAGATAACTCGAGTACATCACCGAATAGGGTTTGACGAGGACGCGGTCCTCGAGCGTGACGTCACTCAGTATGCTGCCAGTGCCGATGGTGCAACCGGCGCCGATCCGCGATTTGCCGAGCAGCTGCACGCCGGGCTCGAGGAGCGTGTCCGGCCCGACGGTGACATCGAGGTCAACCAGCACGGTGTGAGGCATCAGCATGCTGACGCCGGCCGCCATCAGTTCGGCGCGCTTGCGACGGCGAAAGGCCTCGTCGACCTCGGCCAAATCGGCGCGCGTATTGCAGCCTAGCACTTCATCGGCGTCCGCGGCAATGAGCGCATTCACGGGCTCGCCCTTGGCGCGCAACAAAGCGATAGCGTCGGTCAGGTAGAGTTCGCGGTGGGAGTTATTCGGCCGGAGATGCGCGAGGCAGGGCCAGAGCTTATCCAGCGTAAAGGCGTAAATACTGGAGTTGATTTCGTTGATGCCGCGCTGATCGTCGGTGAGCGCCGCATCTTCGACGATCGCGGTGACGCCGCCATCTTCTCGCCGGATGATACGGCCGTAACCGGCGGGCTGAGCCAAATCAGCGGAAAGAATCGTCGCGGCGGCAGCGCTTTGGATGTGCAAGCGCGCGAGTTCAGCCAGCGTCTCGGCGCGGATTAGAGGCGCGTCACCCGGCAGCACGATGACAAATTTGGCGACGGCTGCCCACCGCGCGACGGGCCACCAGCATGGCATGGCCTGTTCCTCGCTGCGGTTCCTGGACGACGGTCTGCACGCCCGCGGGATCGAGAATTGCGGAAACATCAGCGGCCTGGTGCCCGACAACGGCAATCACGGCGCGCGGCTTGATGGCTTGACAGGCACGAACGACGTGTTCAATCAAGGTACGACCGGCGGCGCGATGCAACACCTTGGCGAGGGAAGACTTGAGGCGCGTTCCCTTGCCGGCAGCCAAGATGACGACGGCGAAATCAGAAAGAGCCATGGTTGGTTTCAGTATTCTCCGTTGTTTGGATTCTTTTTGGCAAGAAATGTGACAGGAATAATTGCACCTACAGGTGGGAACGTAGAAACCGACGGTCGATAGCTGATTTTATGCAGATAAAGCGGAGAAGCCGGCGGCGATGGACTCCTCCTGTGGGGGTGCAGAGACCGTCGTCTGAGTCCACAGGGACTTATCGGCGAGCAGCCGCGAGACCAATTGGGTATGCAGGGCGTGGCCAGCCTTATGCGCCTCAACGCGCGCCAATAACGGACGGCCGATCAGAGCGAGATCGCCGATCAAATCCAGGGTCTTATGCCGGCCAAACTCGTCGGCATAACGCAGTTCGCCATTCATGATGCCGTCCCGCGTCAGCACGATAGCGTTTTCGAGTGAGCCTCCGCGAATGAGGTCGACGGCACGAAGTTTTTCGAGTTCGTCAACGAAGCCGAAGGTGCGCGCGCGCGCCAGGCGTTCGCTGAACGTCTGGCGGTTGACGACCATCTGAATCTCCTGCCGGCCGATCATGGGATGGGAGTAGTCGACCAGGCAGTGGACGCAGAACTCATCGGACGGATAGATTCCGATGTGGCGATCCCCGTCGGAAATCTCGAGCGGCCGCAAGACTTTCAGATACCGGCGGTGGCGGCGCTGGCGGCGAATGCCGGCTTGCTGAAGCATTTCGACGAAGGGTTGCGACGAGCCGTCGAGAATGGGAATTTCGACGGCGTCGATGTCGACGTACACATTATCCACGCCGCAGCCATAAAGGGCGGCAAGAAGGTGTTCCGTGGTGGAGAGCAGCACACCCTTTTTCATCAGGCTGGTGGCGTAGCTGACGCGGGCTACGTTGCGGCCGTGAGCCTCGATTTCAAAGTTATCGAGATCGACGCGGCGAAAAACGATTCCCGTATCGGGAGGCGCCGGCACCAGGCGAACGCGTCCCGGAACGGCGGTGTGGAGGCCAATTCCACTGGTCTCTACGGGCCGTTCGATCGTCGTCTGAATAGCCATGAGCTTCTAAGGTGCATTTAGCTATCCTTTGGTTACATTTGCAAGGTATTTATATTCAGGTGATTACAAAGGCAGCAAGAAGCGTTGCGATTGCAGTGTGGTTAAACTGCAACAAACGTCCAGTTTCATTGTGGTTCATTTGCCAAATTCCCATAGGCGGGCGCGCGCCTTCGTCGCGATGCCTTTGCGCCTTGCCGCTGCCGGTTACGGCGGGTAGAATCGACCCGAACCTTATGGCATCCCCATTCAACATTCTTCCTGCACAGGGTCGTACCGACGGGCTGGTCCCCGGCCTAGGATCCCACAACGAAGGGGCGAGCACGACAAGGTGTGGAGGAGAGGTTCGACAGGGCGAGTTACAGCCGAAGCCCGCCTGGCTCAAGGTCCGTTTTTTTGGCGGCGAAAATTATCAGGAACTGAAGCGCATCATGCGGACCCTGCAACTGCACACGGTGTGCGAGAGCGCGCGATGCCCGAACCAAGGTGAATGCTGGGAACACCGAACGGCCACGTTCATGATTCTGGGAGATATTTGCACGCGGGCGTGCGGATTCTGCGCGGTGACGTCAGGGCGGCCCGCCGGGCCTCCAGACGAGGAAGAGCCGGAGCGCGTAGCCCAGGCCATCGAGCAAATGAATCTGAAATACGCCGTAGTGACTTCGGTGAATCGGGACGATCAGGCGGACGGCGGCTCGAAAATTTTCGCGCGCACCATCGCGGCCATCCGGGCACGCGTGGCGGATTGCAGGATCGAAGTGTTGATTCCCGATTTTCGCGGGGATGGAACCGCGCTTGAAACCGTCGTGGCGGCGCGGCCGGATGTGCTGAACCACAATATGGAGACCGTGCCGCGACTTTATCGGCAGGTACGGCCGGGCGCGATTTATGCGCGCTCACTGGATTTGCTGGCTAACGCCAAGCGGCTGGCGCCGAGCATGCCCGTAAAGACGGGGATGATGCTGGGGTTGGGCGAGAGTCGCGAGGAGGTGCTGCAAGCGATGAGCGAGCTTGGCGCACAGGGCACGGATATCCTCACGCTCGGCCAATACCTGCAACCCACGCGGGGGCATTTGCCGGTGGTGAGATTCGTTCATCCGCAGGAGTTTGCTGAATACAAGCAACTGGGCCAGCAGATGGGCTTTCGGCATGTGGAATCGGGCCCGCTGGTTCGTTCCTCCTATCACGCCTTTGAGCAAGAGCAAGCGGCGCACCGATAACGCGCCTGCGACGTCCCATAATCCGTACACAAAAAGCGTTTTGGAACACGCGGAATCGCATATAAGGGCATCGATTTTTTGGTCGACGCCGATCCGGGGCTATCCGGGCTGGTGAAGTGACCGCGGGTAGAAGATCAGCGCTGCGATGCGGACGCAGGAATGATGCGAGAGGTTGCAGGCGTACACGCCGAAGTCGCGCCAAAGCATGTATCTCGCAAGAAGGGCGGCGCAGCGGCGGCTGGCGCGATGGAAAGTCCGAAGTCCAGCCGTGTGAGATTCGTGGCCAGGGAGTTGAACTCCACGAAGCGCCCGTCCGGACTGATGGCGGGCGAAAAGCTGGCGCCATTGGCCTCCGAGCCGTCCGCGGCGACGGAAAGACGCGTCGTGGCGGGCACGCAAGTCGAGGAAGCACCGATACAGGTATCCCGTAGAAAAATGTCACTCCATCCGTTGCCGTCACCTTTCACCAAATTGTTGGCTTCGGACTCGAAGACGACAAAGCGGCCGTCCGCAGTCGCGGAAGGCGAGCGGCTCGGTCCGTTGGGCCCGGTCCCGTTCCATCCAACCGAGATGGGAATAATCCGAGGCACACAATTTCCCGCGGCATTGAGGCAGGTGTCCCGCAAGAAAATCCTGGCGATGCCGGTAACCGGCTCGACCGCAGGATCAATGGCATCCGCCACCAAGGGCTGATAGCGGGGCCCGGCCTGGATCAAAGCGGCAAGGCGAGAAAGCGAAGGATCCGGCGAGGCGCTCACGACCCTGGGATTACCACCAGAGACCCCGGAGGAACCAGAGGGCGGGAAGACCACGAAGGTAACGAAATTTGAGATGCCGTTACCCGCCGTATTACCCGTGGTCGGTCCGGGGGCTCTGACGCCTATGAAAAACGTGCTCGGAGTCGCCAAGAGTGAGGCGCTAATGGTGGCTTGCATTTCGCTGGCGCTCACGAAATTTGAGACCAAATCCGTGCTGCTGCTGCTGCCGCTAAAGTTGTTGGTATTCCAGGTAACGATGGAGCCTGCCACGAAACCGGAGCCGAAGACGGTGATCGGATTGATGTCTTGTTTTTGGCCCGCGGTGGCACCGCTGGGACTGATCGACGAGATGGACGAAGTGACCGTGGGAGAGGCCCCGAGATTAGGATTATAAGTATTGCAACCCAGCAGCAAGGCCACGGCAAAAACCGAAATTAGGCGCAGGCCATCGGTAGAGAGCCGGAAGGTACGCTTCCTGCGAGATACCGGCCGAATTCCGGCAATCGAGTGAGCGACGCGGGAAAATTGGGGTCTACTACGCGTGCCATGCAGTCTCAAGATGCTTGGAAGTCCCCCTGGCTAAGGCGTCCTCGTGATACCACTCGGGTAGCGGCAAGTCAAATAGCATACGCCGAGGCGGTGATTTTTTCCGTGATTCTAGGATGCACATCGGACCGGGCTTGTTGCTTTAGCGCGAAATCGACGAGGCTGCGGCCAAAGCGCTGGTCGATTGCTGGGCGAGCTGACGGACGCGGAGTTCGCACGCGGTGTCGCCCGAAGCAGATTCCTGGGCTCGATGGAAGCTCGCTATGGCCAGTTCGTTGCGCCCGAGCTTGGCTTGAATGTCTCCCATCATCAGCTGAAACAAAGGATTGCCGGGATACTCATCCACCAAGGGCGTTAAAAGCTCGAGTGCACGGGCATAATCGTGATCGTACATGCGCAGGTTTTTCGCCAGATAAAAGCGCGCTCCCACCTGCGTGACCTCGCCGCTTTCGATGGCTATCTCGAGCTGGCGGACGCCTTCCTCTTTAGAGCCGCCGGGAATGCCCATCAGAAAACGCAAAACACGCGCGATACCAGAGAGAGTGTCGGCGTAATAGTTGTACAGGCCGAGGCCGGTGTACGCGTCCGCCATCTGCGGATCCAGCTCCAGGCAGCGCAGCAGGTGGGCCCGGGCATTGATGCCCGCGCGCGCGGTGGCGCGACGGTCATTGCGCAGACCGAGCAGCCGCGCCCGAAACATCCATCCCATGGCGGCGTACAGCCGCATCTCCGCCGAATCGGACTGCGCAATTCTGGCCTCGGCAATGGAGATGGCCTTCTGCGTGAGGGCGAGGTAACCATCATCGGCGGCGTTTCGCGGGCGGTCCCAGGCGTCGATGGTGTTCCACTTGATTTCGCAAGCTTCGCAATAGATTTGCCACCAGCGAGCCTCGGCCTCGAGGAGATAGCCCAGAGGACTGCCGGGATCCGCCGCCTGCACACCGTGAAATTCGGCGATCGCATCCGCGGAGCGACCCGCGTACAGCAGGTCAAGCCCGTGGGTAGCCGCATCCGGCAAATGCAACGTCGAGGCGTGCGCAGACGGCGAGCCAAGCAACAGGACAAGGAAGAGCCACGGAAACAGCACAAAAGGACGCCACCTGAGTTTGGCGGCTGTCGCGCGCGCGGCTTCCGGTTCGGGGAGTCTTTTCCAGGGCTAACGGTCTTTCGAGCCGGAGCACCCAGGCGGCGAAGTAATACATCGCGAAGCATTCGAGCGCAAAAGCAGGGAAACCGAGATAGCCCGGGGCGGGCATCTCGAATATTTTATCTCTCTGCAGAATGGGAAAAACATAGTGCCACTGGGCCGCGGCCCAAAAATTCCAGAACTCCCACAGCCAGCCGCATACCCAGCCAGAGCCGAGGAAAGCGTAAAAGCGCGCACGATGTCCAGAAGCCAGATCGGCTTCGAGCGACGGCAGTCCCAGACGGAAGTTGATGGGATCGAGAAGAAAAATGAATCCAAGCCATACAGCGCCGAAGAGGAAGGAGCCGATCGGTGCCGGCAAAATGACCGGAAGAATAAGAAGAGACGCGCCAGCCACGATGAAGGCGTTTTGCGCGGCGCGGGAGAAGACGATGGGACGGGCGGGAACGTCCCACCAGCCGAAGGATTCGATGAGATCAGCCGTGAGAAAAATTCCTGGCCAGATGGTGGCGAAAGCCCAGGCGTAGCCGAACCAGCGCCAGGGAAGCGATAGCGGCAGGCCGCCGAGATAGATCCAGTTTGCCAACCGCAGGTTATAAGCCTCAAAGATGAGCCACAGCGGAATCGACAGCACGGCCATGCCTGCAAAATGCGCGGGGGCGTCGCGCAGGCGCGGACCGTCCGCGGATGGCAAAAACCGCGGCGTCGGCGATCAGCGCATAGGCAGTCCAGACGATGGGCGTGAAAAACGTGGCTACGGGTTCGACGCCGCGGAACATCAGCCACTCCGCAATCGCCAATAAGGCGAGGCCGAACCAGCCGTATGCGGGAAACGGGCGCGTGCGGCGCCGGAGGAATTCGGCGACCATCACCGAGGCGGTGCATACCAGCAGGATGACGCCGGCCTTGATCATTGCCTCGAACTTCGCCTCGAATTTCGTCCCGAACTTCGCATCGAGTTCATGACCCACATGGTAGCCCAGGTTTTGCCGATGGAGGAGTCTGCTATGCTCGTAGGCACGGCAAAGAGCATGTCAGAAACGCAGCGCCCACTTGAAAAGAACGGCATTCGCGCCAGCTCGCGGCCTGCGGAACCCACGATGGCAGCCATTCCGGAGGGCTGGTTCGCCATGGGTTGCGAAAGCGGCCGCGATGATGAAAAGCCGGTGCACCGCGTATGGATTGACCGCTTCGAACTGGCCATTTATCAAGTGACGCGCGTCGAGTACGGGCTCTTTCTTAGTGAGACGCGGCGGCTGGCGCCGCCCTTCTGGGACGATCCCAATTTTCAGGAGCCGCAGCAAGCGGTGGTGGGGCCGTCTTGGTTTGACGCTGTCGCGTTCTGCGAGTGGCTAAGCACGACTACCGGCCGGCCTTATCGGCTGCCAACGGAGGCGGAATGGGAGCGCGCGGCACGCGGAGGCGTGGAAGGGCAGCTCTTTAGCTGGGGAGATGCCGCGCCCGAGAAACTGCCAGATTACGCGCGACGCTGGAAGAGTGGCCCGGAGGCCGTGGGGCGATATGCGCCGAACCCATACGGTCTATTTAACATGGGCGACAACGTTCACGAATGGTGCGCAGATTGGTATGACGCGCATTACTACGAGCGCAGTGTGGAACGTAATCCCGGGGGACCGCCGGAGGGCAGCCGGCGCGCGTCCCGCGGCGGGTCCTGGCGGCACCAGATCAAGGCGTCGAGATGCGCGGCGCGCTCCAGTATTCCTCCTGAATTCAAATATGCCGACTACGGTTTTCGCGTCGCTCGATCGATCTGAAGCAACGGCGGCGCGAACGTCCCCGTGCGCGGCAGCGGCGATTGCCGGAAGCACCTCCTGGGAAGCCAGCGATGAACGATTGGTCAACTCGCTTTGCGGGCGTCCTGCCGGGGCGGGCTTCTTCTGCTATGGTTCCTGCAGTCTCGTCTATTGGCTGGGGCTCCTGGCCGATGGTCGAGCGGAGGGCAAAATGCGTGAGTTCGAGAATGAACAAGGGACAGATTGGCAGAGTGATCGAAAGTACGGCAAACCGGCAAAGGCGCTGAGCGATACCCGCCGGATCACCGGGTGGGGCATGGCGGTTTTGGCCCTGGCGGCTGCACTTTGCGGGGCAGGGTTTCTTAACGCGCGGAGCGACGGGAAGAATCAAAAAGTCAAAATCAAACAAGTACCCGAAAACACCACGGGCACTGCGTCTTTGTTATCGGATAATCAAGCTATCGATTTGACAGTTTCGCAAATGCTGGGCGCATGGCAGGCGGGCGACGCCGCAGGCCTGCAAAAATTTTATGCCGACGACATGATGGCCATCAGCGGAGCATGGGAGCCACCCCTCGTCGGATGGGCGAACTACGCGCGCGCATATCAGGCGCAGCTTTCGCGCACTTCGGGCTGCCGGCTAGAGCGATCTAATTCCTATACCAAGGTGATGGGCGATTCCGCGGTGGTGACGTATCAGTGGCAGTTTGCAGGAAACGTGGACGGCAAGCTGACTCAGGCCCTGGGGCACACGACGCTCGTGCTGCAGAAACGGGCCGGCAATTGGTTGATCGTGCTGAACCACACTTCAGCCATTCCCACCGACGAACCCAGTTCCTCGGCGCCCGCCACACAGCCGAACGGGCAGCTTAACGGGCAACCGACGAGCTCTCTCGCGCCGGGCCGGAATTGAAGGCGGGGCGGACTCTCGCCGGTCTGCATCCGCCTGTTCAGGGCCGCGGCTAGTTCGGCTAGTGAGTGTTGAACCCGATCCACACCCAAAGGCTAGCGCTTGCCAGCAGTAAAACGCCGGAAAGCACGGCGAGGGCGACGATAGGTTTACTCAGGCGGTTCATTTTGGAAATGAGCACGGCCTGAGGACCACCCATCATGCTCACTTCGGCTTTGTTCAGATAGAGTTGGTCGTCTTCTCTGCTTGAAAGCGTGGCGCGGTAGATCAGCAAGACCACCAGCACAACTGTGATCAAGCCCCAGAGAAGCAACAGGTAGGCCAATGGACCCGATATATCTCCCATGGTTTCTCCCCTGCGATATTTAAAAACGTGGACTGTTCAGATTGAGTGGAAGTTGCGGTGCCAAAGCCACGGCCTCCGCTCTTGTGCCGGATTATAGCACTGCTCGGGCACGAAGGAGTCAAGCGCCGGGGCGGCCAACGAGGGACCTCAGGAAGCGGCCCGCGTCCCGCGGTTGGCGCGAAAACTTGTGCAGACCCAATCACTACCGGATCACGGCGCAGAGCGTCGCGTTGGTTTCTGGCATGGCCATGCTTGCAGGCTGGGGCGAATACCAAAGTCTCGCTTCGAATACTGGCCAGAGAAGACTAATCGGAATCGCGGCGGCTCCGGGGCATGAGATGGAAGTGCTTGGTGTTATGGGAATGCAAGCTTCGAAAGGTTCGAAAGCGAAAAGCATTCAGCGAAAACTAATGCAATTCCTGATGTGATGGTGCCCGAAAGAGGACTCGAACCTCCACCCCCTTGCGAGGACTAGGTCCTGAACCTAGCGCGTCTGCCAATTCCGCCATTCGGGCACAACCCGAGATTAACATAGACCCGCGTTATTGCGCTTCGTGGCGTATCAATCTTCGAAACGGCAGCTTTTCTAAAGGGATTCGCTCATCATGTCGCGTAGGCTCGGGATTAACTTCCGTATTGATGTCATAAGTATCGACTGAGCCGCAGTTTAGACACGTCAATTGATGCACCGCTGGCCAGCGGAGCCGGTTAACCCGATATGGGAGCAGCAGAATGGGCTGGGCGCATTCGTAGCAATCTGTGGACCAATAACTGTACACCCGATTCTCGTGAATTACGTTTGTGGTTGCCACAACTCTTCTCCCGATACCTCGGACCATTATCTATTAAGTTAATAAATCGTGTAAGAGCGGCACTGGCGATGGTTAGGGTTTGTTTTAGTGCTAGAATGCCGCTCCGCAGACTGCCATGGCTGACTTCTGCGCTACATGCGGCATACCACTGAGAATCGGAAGCGAGTCCGATTACTGTAGCGAGCACGGCGGTCCCGCAATACCTCTTTCAACAATTCCTCTAGTTCGGACACCTGAACTCTGGGAGGAAACATCGCCAAGACGGCACGCCTCTGCGCTGAGCACTGCTATCTATTACGGAATAATCGCTCTGCTTGCCTGCATCGGTGTCGGCCTGATTGTTCTTGTTGCTTGGGCGCTGATTTCAGGGATTCATTACGCTTGGGAACATCCGCTTTGGTAGGACCGACACTACTCGGGAAGCGCGACCAAAGAACAATGACGAAGCGGAGGCCAGCCAACGCTACGGGATTCCTTACGGCAGCGTCCTCGATTATATTTGTTTGTTTCCGTCTGGCTTAGAGTTGCGAATGCGAACACAGCGGATCGGAGAGCTTCCAAATGATCCAAGCCACGCGCAAACAAAGGTTATGATCCACACTTTATGATTGAAAGTCGCGCCGCCAAGACTCGCGCCCGTGACGGGTGCCTGCTCGCCTATCGCATCTACCCGCAACCGGCCAAAGCGCGGCTGGTGCTGATCCATTCTCTGGCGCTGGACGCGAGTATCTGGGACGGCGTGGCGGCCAAGTTGGACGGGGACGCCGAAATTCTGGTGTACGACTGCCGTGGGCACGGCCAGTCGGAGCGGCGAGCCGGCACCTACACCATGCAACTCTTTGCTGAAGATCTTGCGGCGATCCTCGACCATTGTGAATGGCCCTCCGCATTCGTCGCCGGGTGTTCGATGGGCGGCTGCGTGGCGCAAGCATTCGGCGACGCATTTCCAGAGCGCGCGCGAGGGCTGGGCCTGATCGATACCACGGCGTGGTACGGGCCCGAGGCGCCGGCGGAGTGGCGCAAGCGTGCGGAGACAGCCGCACAGAAAGGGTTTGCCGCGATGCTTCCTTTTCAGGTGACCCGGTGGTTCGGCGACGGATTTCGCGCCGCCCATACGGATGTGGTGGAAGCGGTATCGCGTGTGTTCCTGGCGGGCGATCTGGAGTGTTACCAGTCTTCGTGCGCGCTGCTCGGAAACGCGGACCTGCGCAGCGCACTCGGCTCGCTGCGCATGCCGGTATCCGTGATTGTCGGCGAAGAGGACTACGCCACGCCTGTCGCCATGGCTCAGGCCCTGCACGCCGCGATTCCCGGATCGACGCTCACCGTCATTCAGGGCGGCCGCCACCTGACGCCAATCGAGAATTCCGGGGAGGTCGCCGAACTTCTGCGAGATCTCCTTTCGCGGGGAAAGCAGAATTAAGGCCATCCGTGCTGATGAATCTCACCGAAGACCTGTCCCTGGACGCTCCGCCAGACGAAGTCTGGAAACTGCTGCGCGATACGCAGCGCTTCGCCGGCTTTCTGCCCGGAGTGGAGAGTGTGGCGCGCTCCAATAACGAAGCGGCGGAAGAATATACGGCCAAGGTGAGCGAGAAGGTGGGCCCGTTCAAAGTTACGCTGAACCTTGCGGTGAGCATCACCGAAACGATCGAGCCCTCGCTGCTGAAGGCCGCGATCAAGGGTGCGGATTCGCTGGGCTTGAACCGCATAACCGGCTCGCTGCAGGTCGCTTTGCGCCCTTCGCCTGCCGGGACGGAGATGCGCTTTGAAGCGTCCATCGAAGTGCTGGGCAAACTGGCGACGCTGGGCGCGGTTCCCATTCGCCACCGGACCACGGAGTCGTTTGCCGCGTTTGCGAGGAACATCCAGGGCCAATTTGCGAAGGAGAAGTCGTGAACGTTGCCTTTGAGTTGAATGGGAAGCCGGCGAACCTCGAAATCGAGCCGCAGGAGACTCTCGCGGAAGTCCTGCGAACGCGCTGCCGGCTGACCGGCGTGAAAGTATCGTGCGAGATGCAGGTGTGCGGCAGTTGCACGGTGCTGGTGGACGACCTTCCGGTGAGCGCGTGCACTTACCTGGCGTACGAGGCGCGCGGCAAGCGCGTCACGACCATCGAGGGATTAGCCGATGAAACCGGGCGCCTGCATCCGCTGCAGCAGGCGTTCCAGGAGCAATTCGCATTTCAGTGCGGATATTGCACGCCGGGAATGATCGTGGCCGCCAAAGCGCTGCTGGACCAGAATCCCGCGCCCAGCGACGCGGAAATCATCGCGCAAATGAACGGGAATTTGTGTCGCTGCACGGGTTATCTGGCCATCCTGAAGGCGATCCGTCAGGCTTCGGCGGTGATGCAAGGCCGCGCACCGGAAGTCCACGCGGCGCCAATCGTGGAGCGCAGCGAATTCCAAATCGTGAACCATTCGGTCCCGCGCGGCGACGGCGTGGCGAAGGTCACCGGCAGCGCCATTTATACGAGCGACCTGGTGGTGGACAACATGGCGTGGGCCAAGGTCCTGCGCAGCCCGTTTGCGCACGCCCGCATCGTCTCCATCGATGCGTCCGCCGCACGCAAACACCCCGGCGTGATCGAAGTGCTCACCGGCGACGGCCTGGGCGGACTTCATCCTTATTATGGCCACGCCGTGAAGGATCATCCCCTGCTCGCCATCGGCAAGGTGCGCTTCGTGGGAGAACCGGTCGCCGCGGTGATCGCCGAAAGCGAACTGGCGGCGCAGGAGGCACTCGAAAAAATCGTCGTGGAGTACGACGAACTCGTTCCGGTGCTGGACGTGGACTCGGCCCTGAAACAGGATGCCGTGCTGGTTCACGGCGGCGACTATGCGGGCGGCGCTTTCCGCGGCTTCGATGATTTCGGCGCAGGCTCGAGGAATGTCTGCCAGGCGGTGCACGTGGAATGGGGCGACGTGGAAGCCGCGTTCGCTTCGGCGGCGCACATCGCCGAGGGTGAGTTCTACTTCCCCATGGTGTACGCCTACGCGATGGAGCCGTACGTGGCCATCGCCGATTACGATCCGAGGGGAGGCTTGACCGTCCATTCCTCGGCGCAGCATCCGTTTATGGTGCGCCACGATCTGGCCGAGGTATTCAATTTGCCGTTGAACGCCGTTCGCGTGATCGTTCCTTTTGTCGGGGGCGGCTACGGCAGCAAGTCCTACACAAAGATCGAGCCGCTCGTGGCCGCGTGTTCGTGGAAGGCGGCGCGTCCGGTCAAGCTGCAACTGAGCGTCGAAGAGGCTTTCCTGACCACGCGCGGCGACGACGCCCGCGTGCGGATGCGCACGGCCACGGACGCGAGCGGACGCCTGGTGGCGCGCCAAGCCACGATCCATCTGAATACCGGCGCATACGCCGAAAACAGTCCCATGGTCAGCCGCAAAGCGGCCAATCGAATCGTCGGCCCCTACCGCATCCCCAACGTCAAGATCGATTGCCTGGCGGTCTACACCAACACGGTGCCGGCCAGTTCCTATCGCGGCCTGGGCGCGGCCCAAGTGACGTTCCCCGGAGAGTCGCAGATCGACGAACTCGCGCAGAAAGCGGGCGTCGATCCCGTGCAATTCCGGCTGCAAAACCTGGCGCAGAGCGGCGAATCGATTCATCCAGGTCTGCGCCCGATCGACGCCGACGTTCCCGGCGATGTCCGCCTGGCGGCGGAGACGTTGCAGCGGCATGGGCCGCTGGCGCCGGGCCGCGGCCGCTCGGTCTGTTGCTCGGCCAGCGACGCCGGCGCGCACCCAGTGACTTTGGCGATGGTGCAGGTGTACACCGATGGCTCCGTATCGGTCTTGAGCGGCAGCACCGAGATCGGGCAGGGAAGCCACACCGTGCTTGCGCAGATCGCCGCTGAAGAGATGGGCGTGCCGCTCGACAAAGTGCGCCTCATCGCCTCAGACACCGCCATCACGCTTTTCGAGCGCTCCACCGGCGCCAGCCGCACGACCACGCTGATGGGCCGCGCGGTGCTGGAAGCGTGTCGCGAAGCTATTGCGCAGTGCAAGACGATGGCGGCGGAGCTCTTGAACGTTCCCGCCGGCGATTTGATCGAGGAACGGGGAGGAGTCCGTCACGCGGACGTGCACCTGACCTGGTCCGAGATACTCGAACGCTATTTTCAGATGGAGGGCTGCAGCATCATTGGCCGCGCCTATCTGCGGCGCGCGGGTGCGCTCAAGGCGGTCCCAATTTTCTGGGAGGTCGGCGTCGTCGGCGTGGAGATTGCCCTGGACGAAGAGACGGGCGCAATTTCTCTGGACTCGCTGGTCACCATTGGCGATGTCGGCTTGGCCATTCATCCGGCGATGACCGAGAGCCAGGATATCGGCGCGGCCACGATGGGACTTGGAGTGGGCCTTTTCGAGGAATTGATCTACGACGGCCAACAGCTGATGAACGGCAACATGCTCGAATATCGCGTGCCGCGCTTTTCCGATCTGGCTCCGCACATCGATTTGAAACTGGTGCAAAACCGCGATGGCGTGGGCCCTTACGGAGCGAAGGGCGGCGGCGAAGGCTCCGTGAATCCTGTCGGCGCCTGCCTGGCGAATGCTCTCTATCAAGCCACCGGAGTTCGCATCCGCAGGCTCCCGCTGACCCCCGAGCGAGTCTGGAAGGCGCTGCAGGAGAAGAAAAAGACAGGCGCGGCCACCCGATGATCCCTCTCCGTCGATTCGAGATTCATCAGCCCGCCAGCGCGCGAGAGGCTTCGCAGATGCTGGCGCAGTACGACGAAGAGGCCGGCTACTACGCCGGGGGCACCGAACTGCTTCTGGCAATGAAGCACGGCGTGTTGAACTACAAACATTTGGTCGACCTCAAGGTAATTCCCGGCCTGGACTCCATCGATCTGCGCAACGATTGCATCGAGATCGGCGCGCTAACGACACACCGGGCCATCGAGCATTCGGACGTGGTGCGACAGCGACAGCCGGTGCTCGCGGAGCTCGAATCGCAGGTCGCCAATGTGCGCGTGCGCGCCACCGGCACGCTCGGAGGCAATCTTTGTTTTGCCGATCCGCACTCCGATCCCGCGACGCTACTGCTGGTCCTGGGAGCCAAGCTGCAACTGGAAGGCGCTGGTGGCACGCCGCGAACTGGGGATCGACCAATTTATTGCGGGTGCTTATGCCAACCATCTCGCTGCCGGGCGAAATTCTCGCCAAGATCGTGGTTCCCTGCGCCCAGCCGAACCACCGTGCGGCCTACGTAAAATTCCAGGTGCGCGAGCGCCCGACGCTGGGCCTCGGACTGTGGCTGGAAAGTCCAGACAGCGGGAAGACATTCGCGCGAGCGCGCGTCGCGCTCGGCTGCGTGTGTCCCTCTCCCACGCGCGCATCCGGCGCGGAAACGTTGCTGGTGGGTTCGCGCGAGGTGGTCGAGCGCCGATTGCCGCAGGCCGCGGATGCGATGGCCGATGCTGCCAGCTTGCTCGACGACCACGAAGGGAGCGCAGCCTACAAGCGCCATCTGATCCACGTCTTCCTGCGTCGCGCATTTCGCAAGGCGCTAGGCGAGTCGCCGGCGTGAAGACTCCCTCACCGTTGACAAGCGTCGCCGGCGCTGATTAACTGTGCCCGCTCTTCAGGACGCGCCCTTGAGTACCGGTCTGAAAGTCATCATCACCCTGTTGCCCTTCGCCGTACTGTTCGCGGCCTTTCTTATCTTCAAATGGGATGCGCTCCGAGCCAGTCTTTCCGCCTGGGCTGTCGAACTCCTGATCGTGTTGGCCGTTTACCGCATGGCTCCCCTGAAAAGTCTGGAAGCGTCGATCTACGGCAATCTGGCGATGTGGACCGGGTTTCTGGTCCTCTATACCGGCCACATCTTCGGGCAGGCTTACCGAAGTACCGGGCTGCTTGAAATCCTGCTCGATTCCGTCCAATCGATTTTTCCCAGCTGGGACCAGAAAGGGCGTGCCGTCGCGCTGGTCGCCATCGTCGGCGGGTTTATCGGCGCCTTCAACGGCTTTGCCACGTATCCGGTAACGATCCCCGGTTTGGTTGAGCTCGGCTTCGACGGCGTTTACGCTGTGTTCGAGCTATCTGATCTATTTTTCGTGGACCTTGCCCTTCAACAGCCTGTTCATCGCGCCGAATATTTCCAACGCCGCGAGTCACGTGCCTGTGGCCGACATCGTTCACGTGGCTGGTTTGATGAGCATTCCCTTGATCTTCATATCCGTGATTGGGTTCTTGAAGGTTTTGGGATTCCGATTGTGGGAGTGGGACTCGCAGGTCCTCCTGTGGCTCGTCGGCGGGGGCAACACCGTGTCCATCATTTTATTCACGCAGATCTGGCCCGCGTATTACATCGTGATGTTGGTCGTGGGGGCGGCCATTTCCCTCGCGGGTCTCTCCGTGTATGGCTATCTCGCCAAGCAGCAGCCGGTGCCGAGCGTGGTGGGTGCGTCGCGCGTGGCGGCGCTTCCGCCCGCATATTCGGGAACGATGCGCTTCCGGGCCTATGCGCCGCTCGTCCTGGGAATGCTCATTGTGGTAGCGACCAGGATCCCGAGTGTTGCAGAGGCGCTCGAGCGATTTCAATTCCGCGTCGCCGCGTGGGGATATGCCCCGATCAACATCAACATCGTCACCGCCGCCGGCTTCTTCATCTTCCTGACCGCGCTGGTCTGCTACCTTTTCAAGTGCAAACCCGCTCGCGTGACTCGCGACTTCGCCGCCGCCAGCCGCAGGAGCTGGAGAAGCCTCGCCACTCTCTGCGTCGGCAGCGGAACCGTCTACCTGATGGTGGACACGGGCCAGATCGCCTTGCTCGGCAAAGTGATCGCCGCCGGCGGGAAATTCGTCTACGGGTTGTTCTACCCGGTGGTGGCGTTCCTGGGAGGCCTGGCGTTTGGGCAGGGATTGCCGGGCGATTTTCTCTTCTCGCGGATGCAAGTGGCGATTTCGCCGACCCTGGGAATCCCGCTGGCGCTTCTGGTCGGGATCGTTACCGTTGTGACCATGGGGCCCAACAACGCATTGAAGCCCACGCAGATCGCCTACACTTCCTCGCTGGCCAACGTGAAAGGCCGGGACGGCGACATTTTCCGTATCTGCCTGCGATGGCAGCTGCTGCAGCTTGCCGTGGCCGCGATTTTTGCGGTCATCCTGGTGATGACGTGGAAATAGCTCCGACGTCCTACAGCACGGCAATTTCCGGGAGATTGCCTTGAGCGACAGCGGCAACGCGGCGCCCGCCGGGCCCAGTCTCGATTTGCAATCGCATCTCGCCCTTCTCGAAGCGCAAGGCCTGCTCGTCCGCATCAACCGGCCGATCAACAAAGACACCGAGCTGCATCCCCTGGTGCGGTGGCAATTCCTGGGCGGCATTCCCGAAGAAGAGCGCCGCGCGTTTCTCTTCACCAACGTCGTGGACTCTCATGGCCGGCGTTACGACATTCCTGTTGCCGTCGGCGCGCTCGCGGCCTCGCCGAAAATCTATGCGCTGGGAATGGGTTGCCCGGTCGAACAAATCGGCGCCACATGGGTGCGCGCGATGGCCAACCCGATTGCTCCCATCGTCGTAACGTCGCCGCCCTGCCAGGAAGTGGTGGTTACGGGCGACGAGCTTCGGAAGCCCGGCTGCGGACTGGCAAGCCTGCCGGTGCCGGTCTCCACGCCCGGTTTCGACTCCGCGCCCTATTTGGCCGCCACGCTTTGCATCACGCGCGATCCGGAGACCGGCGTCCGCAACATGGGGACCTACCGCGCTCAGCTCAAAAAGACCGACCGGCTTGGCGTGCGTATGTCCTCGCGGATTGGCGGCGCGGGCGGCTATTTGCACTGGCTGAAGTATCGCCAGCGGCGCGAGCCGATGCCCTGCGCCATCGTGATCGGCTGCGCGCCGGTGGTGCTCTATACGGGGCCGCAAAAGTTGGCGGAAGGACAGGACGAAATGGGCGTCGCGGGCGCGCTGGCGGGCGCTCCCATTCGCACCGCGAAGTGCGTCTCGGTGGATCTGGAAATCCCCGCCGATTCCGAGATCGTGATTGAAGGGTTGATCGATCCCGAGATGCTGGAGCCGGAAGGGCCGTTTGGGGAGAGCAACGGCTACGTCGCGCTCGAAGATTACAACATGTCGATGCAGGTCACCGCGATCACGCGCAAACGGTCGCCGGTTTTCGTCTCCATCATCAGCCAGGTCACGCCGAGCGAATCGAGCGTGATCAAGAAGGTTGTCTTCGAGCCTCTACTTCTCGCGCATTTGCGCGATCATCTCGCGCTCAAAGCGGTGCGGCGCGTGGTGATGCACGAACCGCTCAGCAATTTGCGTCCGGTGATCTTCTTGCAATTCGCCAATGGCGCGCCGCGCACCGAAGTATGGCGCGGCATGCAGGGCGCGGCGGCCTGGCGCGCAGACTGCGGGAAAATCGTAATCGCGGTGAGCGAGGACATCGATCCGACGAATACCGACGCGGTGATGTGGTCCCTTGCCTACCGCTGCAATCCCATGGACGACGTGCACACCGAACCTTACCGGTCGACTGGGTCATGCGCCCAAGTCCGGCGCGTCAACCACGGATTCAACCCTGCTGATCGACGCAACTTTGAAGCGTGTCATGTCGCCGCTGGCTCTGCCTGCGCAGGAGTTCATGGAGCGGGCGCGCTTGATCTGGAAAGAGTTGAATCTTCCCGCGCTCACCGTGCGACCTCCCTGGCACGGCTATTCGCTGGGCGATTGGAGCGAAGCGTGGGAAGCCTTCGCACGCAACGCCGTGAGCGGCGAGTGGGATAAAAATGGCGAAAACACGTGGCCGCGACGGCGCGGCGGCTTGACTCCCGAGACTCCCGTGCGCAGCGTGAAAGACCCATGAAAGAAAGACCCGTGAAAAAGCGCGATTTGATTTCTCTGCAGGCCATGAGATCAGGAAGCAAGCACGCATGAGCGACAAAAAGCCTTCCATTGCCATTGTGGGTGCGGGAATCGGCGGAATGTGCGTGGCCGCCACGCTCCGGCAGATCGGCGTGCACGCCGAAATTTACGAACAGGCGGTCCGCTTTGCGCGCGTGGGCGCGGGCATCCAGATGATGCCCAACTCCATGAAGGTGCTCCGGCGGATCGGCGTCGAGGAGCCGCTGCGGCGCAAGGCGTTCCAGCCATATTCACACTTGAACCGGGCCTGGGACACGGGCGAGGTGCTACGAGAATTGCCGATGCCGGAGAGCCTATTCGGCGCGCCGTATCTGTGCATGCACCGGGCGGAACTGCACGAAGCGCTGGCCGCCGCCGTGCCGGAGGGAATCATCCACTTCAACAAGCGCCTGGTGGGGCTCGAAGAGCGCGCCGGCCAGGTGACGCTGACCTTTGCTGACGGAACCAGTGCGCGCGCCGACGCGGTGATCGGTGCCGACGGCGTCCACTCCGTAGTGCGGCAGATCCTGATCGGTCCCGACGAGCCGATCCACAAGGGGCGCATCGCCTATCGCGCGATTTTTGCCGCGGAATATCTCAAGGGGAAAGAGATCGGGCCGTCGCGCACCAAATGGTGGGGTCTCGACCGGCACATCGTGATCTATTACACGGCGGCGGACCGCAGCGAACTCTATTTCGTCACCAGCTTGCCGGAACGTGCGGAATGGCTGACACGGGAGTCATGGTCGGCCAAGGGCGACGTGCGTGAACTGCGCGAGGCCTACCAGGGTTTTCATCCCGACGTGCGCGCCGTGCTGGAAGCATGCCCCGATTGCCACAAGTGGGCGATCCTGGAACGCGACCCGCTGCCCCGTTGGAGCGACGGGCGCGTGGTGCTGCTGGGCGACGCGTGCCATCCCATGACTCCGTACATGGCGCAGGGGGCGGCGACGGCGATCGAAGACGCGGCGGTGCTGGCACGGTGCCTGCAGGAACCGGAGGCGACAATTTTCCCGGCGCGTTCAAACGCTACGAGGCGCACCGGAAGCCGCGGACGTCGCTCATCCAGGCCATCTCCAGCGCGAACACCTGGATGAAGGGCGGCAACGACGACACGAGTTGGCTGTACGGTTACGACGCCTGGAACGTGCCACTCACCGAAAAAGAGCCTGCGTACAAGCCGGCTTGAAGAGATTCGCTGACGCAGCGCGCGCCGGCGATTGATCAGGGGTTGCCGCGCTCGTTCATCCATTCGTACATTCGCCGAACGCCCCGGAGATCGGCGCCGGGACCCTGAATCTGCGGAAAATCCGCTTTGTGGGATGTGAGGTCCACCTTCTGAGCGGCCTCGTCGGCCGAAACGCCTTGCTTGCGAAGAGCGGCGACCTGCACCATCAGATCTTTCAAATAACTCTGAAACGCCGTGATGAGAGATTTTTGGCGGAACGGCACGCCATGCCCGGGCAGCACCGTGTCGAAATCCAACTCCTTGAGCGCGTCCAGGGTGGTGATCCATTCGTCGAAGAGTGCGTCACCCATATATGCCAGGCGCGATTCCATCAGGTCCCCGGTGCACACGATCCGTTCTCTCGGAAGAAATACAACCGTATCGCCCTGAGTGTGGCCCCGCCCGAGAAATAGAATCTGGATTTCACGCTGGCCGCGGTGCAGCGTCATTTTCGATGTGTAGGTCATTGTCGGTGGAGTGGGCTTAAGCGTTTTGAGCTGCTCCCAATCCGCCTGTGTGGCTGCGAGTTGCTTCTCGAGTGTGGCCCGCCGGCCAGAGTCCTTCTCGCCAGCAATCTGTTTTGGAAGCGACTCCAGCTGGGCTGCGATGTTCGACTGGAACGTCTTGAAAGGCTCCCGATGGAGCACATCGAGATCCAGGATGGCGTGCCGCACAAACTCGTGGCCGATAATCTCAACATCAGGCCCGAAGACGGAGTTGCCGTCCGTATGATCGTAATGGAAGTGGGTATTGACCACCCAGCGTACGGGTTTGTCCGTGATCATTCTTAGATCTTCCAACAGGGCGCGGGCCGCGGCGGGTGTCGTGCCATCGTCCACGACCAATACATCGCGGTCGTTTACGATGATCGGGTGGTTGCCACCCGTGGCCATGGGACCATCGGAAGTCGCGTAATACACTCCATCAGCGATCTTCTCAAACGAATAGACCTTGCCCGAGACAGTCGGAGCCGCACTCTGCGAACCGCCAACTGCTTGAGTCTGGGCCTTCGCTGCAAGCGAAAACCATGCCGGGATCGAAATGGCGAGAAGTAGAGCAACTGCGCGCGCAGGCACCTTCATACCGCTCCTCCGTCCTAGATCTCCAGGCGGTTTTTCAGCACCAGCTTGGCCCGCTCGGCCAAAGCGGACTTCGGATCGAGTCGTCGAAGCTCCTGTGTCAATGCCCAGAGGCAGTCTTCCAGTTCTGCGATCCTCTGCGTGACCTCCGGAGCCGACAGGCGCGCCTTGATCACGCGGTCCAGGTCAAGCTCGCCCGGAATGAGCTCGACCTGTTTGGTGACCGCAGTTTCGTCAACCTCGGCCCGCAGGGTGGGTCTAATAGGGATGATGTTGCTCATGGTTTCACGTGCGGCGCGTGAATCGCACGCAGTATAACGCTACCGGGAGCTCAGGCCGATAGAAGTTCTCTCGGCGTTGAGGTTTGCGATCTTATGTTCCCCGGTGGCTGGAGATGGATGTGGCCGGTTTCTCGTAATGGTTCACTGCAGCGGCCGGTCTTTTGCGGTTTGAAACTCAGGATGTGCAGCCATTCCCGAAATGGTTCGGTGTCCTTACTGCAATTCCGCTAAAGCACACATTAACTGAGCGTTACTGCTCGGGTGTTTGGTTCTACTCTTGCATTGACCCGAAATGTGGCTGACGAACTCACCGAGACACGCGGAATCAGTGTCTTGCAAAAGGACCGCCGAGGTACCACCCGTTATAACTTCGGAGCGATTGTCGAGGTGGTTGAGGTGGAGTCGCAAAGGGGTTTAGTTTTACTCACACGGGACCTTAGCCTGTCCGGTTGCTTCGTCAGAACCACATCACTTTTCCATGCGGGGACAAGAGTGGCTGTGACGATAACGAGCTCTGGCGAAAGCTTCGCGGCGTTAGGCCATGTCACCGACAATGTCTCAAGGGACGGGATGGGCATTGCGTTTTCCCATCTTGACGCTAAGGATCAAGCGACTCTCGAAAAGTGGTTGGGCTGCGTGACTGCGAAATAGAAATTACGATCCGGTTATGGTATTTCCATTCTGATTAAGGTGTGGCCAATTTCCTGTTGTGGGATTGGTCGGCTCCTCATCCATGCGCAACCAGCCAGAGCGTCCAGACAGCCGCCGCCCAGCCAAGCACTTCCACGCAGAGTCTCAGGGGGCTGAGCGCCGTCCATCGCTTTACGCTCTTGGTGAGCTCCGCAGGTTCCAATGACCCGGCTCTTTCAAACTTGCGGATCATCGTCGGTGCGAAATAGGCGTATGTGGCCACACTCTTGAGCACGATTGCGATGGAGGCTGCAAGCCACACCTCCCGGACGAAACCCGACTGCCGCCAAGCGAAGAACGCGTTGACCAGAGCCAGTAGAGCGGTTGTCGGTGAAATGAATGGCCAGAAGTGCCTCGCGGCTAAAGCCTGGCCGGAGTCCTTGAGTTTCTGAGGGAGATTCTGCGGCGTCGCACCGTTTTTCCAGTTGGGATAGACAACCAGAGTTTCGTACAGACCCCCGCCGATTCCGACGCTCAGAAAGAAAATAAAGAGCCACAAAACGATGTGGGGTCCCATGGGCGATAAGACAGCTATTTCTTTTCCCCTGCGGCTTTTTTCGCCTGGGCAGCCTCTTCGGCAATCTCCTTGTTGTATTCCGTCGCCTCTGATTCCGAGCAGACCATCTCCCGAATGTCAAAATCGTCTGACTGCAGTCGCATCGGATACTTGTCCAGGGCATTCCAGGGCTTCGTGTAAAGCTGAGGGTCGATAATCGTTACGGTGAGTTCGAGGATGTCACGGTTCACGCGATGGAACCGTTCCTCCACGTGCAAGTCCTTGGTATGCGGACGGCCAACATTATCGATCCAGGTTCGCTCATCTAACCCAACCGTCTGGACGACAAACGTGTAGTTGTCTTCCCACTTACCGGTGGAGTATCCATACCACTTGGGCTCCGTAATCTTGGGGAAATCTCGTCCGTCGGTCCAGATGGTGCGCCACACCTGATCATTTTCATACACGACCACCATCTTTTTGGGGGTCTGGAGGATCTCCACGGCCCTCAAATCGTGCAGATCGATCCTTGGAAAGCCGATCGGATCACACATCTCAAATGGATCGTTAACTTCTGCAAGGGGAGCCGACCCGAGTCCGTCCCCATACTTATGGGTCTTCCACATTTGCTCGCCGAGAGGCGTGAAGGGCACGAAATGCTTGCCGTCCATCGGGTAGTTGTAGGCGCCTTGCGCCTGGACTCCGTTGCGCCATCCCTTGGCCGGCTCCCAGGTCCCGGAGATGTCGTGAACGGGAGCAGGCGCCGGCTTCTTGGTCTCGTCCGCCATGGGAACGGGCCGGCCCCATCCATCGACATGTTGCTCGAGATCGCCGGGGTCAACCGGGGCTTGCAGACCCTTCGCTGCTCCTGACGCAGGTTGAGTGTTTTGAGCGGGCATAAGGAGAGGACAGGAGATGAACGCCGCGACCACTAACGCGGGCGCAAGAGATCGCTTTCGCATTTTCGAAACTCCTTCTGTCACTTGAATTCCCGCCTTCATTGCAGTTCTACAGGCTGGCATGATCCGGAATGCACGGCGGCTTGAAATCACAGGCGGGCGTCGACGTCACGCTTTTCACTTCGTCTCAGCGTTGGCCTTGTGATCCGCCGCGGCTGCGGCGTTGCCATCATACTTCCCGGCCGTTTTCATCACCTGGCCGTTGGCGAGTATGACCTCGGAAAGGCGCGCGACTGACGCGCCATTCTTGGCCACATCACTCGTGACAATGGTGACCTCGTCCCCGGGCTTGAACGTCTCCTTCGTAAAGCCGAAGTTAATAATGTTAGAGGGAGCAACCAACTCGCCCGCCCAATTAACGACATTGCCCTTATCGTCTTTGACGTCCACCTTCAGGAAGACATGGGGATTGGTCCACATCCACGCCGTCACGGTTCCCTTCAAGGTGAGCACTTTGTTTTCGTATTGAGCGTTGCCATGGTGCGCGAATGTTGGACCTGAAACGACCAAGAGGCCGACAACCGCAAGGAGAGTTGCCGTAAGTTTATTTTTCATAGCATCCCTCACCAAATCGATGTTCGGAGACCGCGCCCGCTGAGGCCATGCCGCGATGCGGGGCCATTCTACAGTCGTATTCGCGAGCAGCGCAAGCTTCCGCTTGACACTCAATTAGCCGCGGTGATAGTAGGGTTCCACATGCTCGGCGCATGTGTAGTTTCCTTAACAGAGCAGAGCTTCCCCGGAATCATCGTGAAGTCATACGGTCTTCATCTGTTTCAGCGGCGGCAGTGCCAAGGGTTTTCCATCGGTGTGCTTGCATCGTCAGATTTCATGCGGGGTGTAAAATGTTCTGTGAGACCAAGCGTGCAACAAAAAAACTCAAGAACGTAGCACTCGCATCGAGCGGTACTTCAATCTGAGGCCAGCGGAATATTGGCAGGCGCACTAGCGGCAGCGTGAGAAGAACGTTTAGGCGGAAGTCCCGCCTGGCGGATCTTGTACAGTAATGCGCGATAGCTGATTCGAAGGTCGCTCGCGGCTCTTTTGCGGTTCCAGCGATTCGCTTCCAAGGCGCTGAGGATGATCTTGCGCTCGAGCTCCTGCACGGCCTGGCGAGTCACCTTCTTGAGGTGAATGGGGCCATTCATGGGCATTTCGGACGTCACGGGGACGCGTTCCCAATTCGCCAATTCAGCCCCGATCGCTTCCTCCGAACCCAGAATCACGTAACGCTCCATGAGGTTTTCGAGTTCACGAATATTCCCGGGCCAACTGTGTTTTTCAAAGAGCCTCAGCAGTGCGGGGGAGATCGGACGCACTGAGCTCTTGTGCCTCTTGCGATGCTGCTCATAAAAATGGGCGGCGAGTTGCGGGACATCCTGCATTCGCGCGCGGAGCGCGGGCAGTTCCACGGTAGCTACGTTAATCCTATAGTAAAGGTCCACGCGGAAACGACCCGCGGCGATTTCGCGTTCCAGGGGCCGATTGGTGGCGCAGATTACGCGGATCTGCACGGCGATATCTTCGCGGGCTCCGATCCGTGAGAATTGCGCATCCTGCAGAAGTTGGAGGAGCTTCGCCTGGAGTCCCAGGTCAATCTCATCAATGCCGTCCAGAAAAAGAGTGCCCGTATTGGCCATCTCGACGCGCCCGGGCTTGGTGACATATGCGCCGGTAAACGCGCCTTTTTCATAGCCGAAGAGTTCACTTTCCAGCAGCGTGCCGGGGATAGCGGCGCAGTTGACGCTGACAAACGGACCCGACGCGACGCTCGATCGGGAGTGAATGTAGCGCGCCATCACCCCTTTGCCGGTGCCGCTTTCGCCCTGAATCAGGAGCGGTACCGGTGTGGCGGCAAACTTCTGGAGTTTCTGATGGCATGCCTGCATGGTGGCCGAACGGCCGAAAATCACTTCCTCTGGCGGAAAATCGTCGGTACGAACGGTGAGCGAAACTTTTTGTGTACCAGCCAAGGCCACCTGTCAACTCCCCCGAGGAGAGAATATTTCAGCTTCTCCTGGTGCCTATGGAGCACACGGAACACCAAACGATTAGTGCCTTGCCGAGAGGAGGCGGAGCTGAACTGCACTGCAAGAGGCCTAGCGAGTGTCGTAAGCCACTTATTATCAGCAAAGTGTAAATTCCGTACCATTCCTCTAGTAAGGCTTTGGATTGGGTGCAGTTATAGGGGAAAACCTTTGCCTATAACAGGAATGCCGATTCCAGCGTTTTTGTCCGCCACCGTGTGCCGCGGAGCGGGTCGTGCATCAAAACCAGCAGTGGCATAGACGTTTGCACCCCTCGGTGGCACCATCGTGCTGGGGGAGACGGCTCTGCACTCTCCGGGTGGCGCCGCATCTTCTTTGCCCGCCAGCGAAGGTCAATTTCAGGGAGGTTTTGATGCACTATCTGGTCACCGGCGGCGCCGGTTTTATCGGTTCGAATACAGTCGACGAGTTGGTGCGCCGGGGTAACGCGGTTACCGTACTCGATGATCTTTCCGCCGGCAAAGAAGCGAACCTGGCAAAAGTCCGCGAACAGATCACCTTTATTCGTGGAACGATCACGGACCGAGAAACGGTCGAAAAGGCATGCCGCGGCGTCGATTACGTGCTTCACCTTGCAGCCCGCACTTCAGTGCCGCGCTCAGTGAAGCAGCCTGTGGAATCAAATCAGATCAATGTGGACGGCACATTGAATGTCTTGGTGGCTGCACGAGACGCGCACGTGCGCCGCGTGGTTTTTGCCGGATCTTCGTCCGTATACGGCGACACGCCCACTTTGCCAAAGCACGAGGGCATGCCGCCTAACCCCATTTCTCCCTATGGCGTTACGAAGCTGGTTGGCGAGTTGTATGGCCGCGTTTTCCACCGTACCTATGGCCTGGATTTCGTGGCGGTCCGGTATTTCAACGTCTTTGGGCCCCGCCAGGATCCCGGATCACAGTATTCCGGGGTGCTCTCGCTCTTCATAACAGCTATGCGCGATGGCGGCCAGCCTTGCGTATTCGGCGACGGAGAGCAATCACGCGATTTTACATTTGTTCAAAACGTGGTCACCGCGAATGTGCTGGCCTGCGAAACTCCGGGAATTGGCGGACGCTCATTTAACCTTGGAACCGGAGGACGCTACACGCTCAACCACACCTTGCGGCTCCTGGAACAATTCGCCGGGAGGCCCGCCGACGCGAAGTATGGTCCTCCGCGCGAGGGCGATATCCGCGATTCGCAGGCGGACATCTCGCAGGCGGCGCAAGCATTTGGATACAAGCCCCAGGTAAATTTCGAGGAGGGGTTACGCAAGACCTGGGAGTGGTATTGCGCTCAGAACGGCGGTCCGGCACGGGATCGCCAGCCATAAAGCCGCGCCAGCCGCAAAGGCCGCCGGAGGGCGTAGAGCAACTCGAGATGACGCGGGTGCCGGCCGCGATCGGATTCAGTAGGCATCGTCGCCAGGCGGAGTGCGTATGGGACTCCTGCAGCGAGAGAACCTCGCATGTGCACTCGAAATGCGAAGCGACTGAAAACTCCAAGCTGCACTCCTCGGACAGAAAATCTCTGACTGATCTCATTGATCAAGCGCCGCGCAACTCGGTCGTCTTTCAAGCACTGCGCGATCTCATCCGCCAACGGCGCGCACTGCAAGTGCGGAGCAAGTCCCACCCCCAGCAAAACCATGCGCTGAATTCCCCAGTTACGCGCTCGATCCATCGTCCGCGACCAATTGAGCGCTCGCGCCTCGCTCAAAGCGGAGATGTCCGCGGTCCATCCGAGACGCTCCCATAGATGCTTGGAGCCGTGCACGCTCAGAAGCAAGAGCGTATCTTCGAGTGAAAAGGTCAGCACTTGCCGCCCGGCAACCTCCACGGGCTCGCGGCGCTCGCATATCCCCTCTATATCGAGGATCTTAGGAAAGTATCGCAGCGTGGCCTCGGTGTGGAGTTCGACGATCGTTTCAGTCCCCCTCTGATAGGCGTATTGACCGGGAATCCGCCGGGAGATGTCCGGCGCTTGCAGGCCGGATATCACCGAGCGGAAGCCGAGCGCAAGAAGCGCGCGGTGCGCCGACACGACCTGGCGCTGAGGGAGGAGGATGTCCAAATCCGAAAATTCGCGTAGCGCGATGTCTCCGTACGCTTGCGCCGCCAGCACCGGGCCTTTGTAGGGTGTGGCGCAGACGCCGTGGTCTTCAAGCGCGGCCAGGACACGAAAAAGTTCGGCGGTAAGGGCCAAATTCCGATAGGAATTGCGAAGGAACTGCTGGCTCAGCCGCTGAGCGCATGCGGAAGGGATTGCCTTTCCGGCGCAGGCTTCCACATTCTTGCAGACCAGGGGTGCGAGATTGTGTTCCGCAGCAGCAGCAATAAGCGCGTCCCAGTCGGAGATGCTACTGGCGATTGGGAGAATGCGCTTTGAGGTGTCGCCGTCAAGGCGCGGGCGCATGCAGAGTAGCAGCAGCTCCAGCGTGGGATTTTGCGCGGCGGCTTGCTGCGTTGGCTGCCTCATCAGCGCCTCAGACCCTACTTCGGGTGAAAGCCCGCATCCGTCCATTGACAGATTGTGTCGATGTCACCCTGCGATAGCCTCGCTGCCGGATGGAGCAGAAGGTAAGAGGTCAAAGGCATGGCGTGGGTCTGCACTTGACGGCAGATCGAATGAAACCTCTGCAGAGTAAACTCGGTCGGATCCTTCGTGTCTTTGGCGTTGTAGGACAGCCACTCCGAGAAGTTTGCATGGCGGCGTCCTCCGTTGACGTGATCGACCAAGAACCAGGATATCGGTGCCACGTTGCTGTACCAGGGCCACTCCGTTAAATCAGAGTGGCAGTCATAACAGGCCCTTCGCAATATGGTCTCGACCTGTGGCGGCACCGGAGCGGTTGCTTCGAGGGCACGCGAGGGCTCAGCGACGGGATTGGTACGTGCGGGCCGAATCAACTGAATGCCGAGGAGCAAAACGACAAATCCAACCAATGCGCCTCTTATGAACCCAGACAACTAGCGTGACTCCCAAATGAAGGTGCGGCGCAACTCGATTCAACTAGGCATTCATTTCGCGGGGTCTCAAGGCCAGCGCGAGGATCGCGCCAACAAGGGAAAGCAGGGACATCTGAATCTCCGCCGCCACCAGCCAACCCTTATGAATGGTCAGAGTGCCGATAAGATAGCCGCTGAACGCGGCGGCGCCGTAAAGCGTGGTAACGAACATTCCCGAGCCCCGACTGGCCAGACTGGAGCGCAGCGCCTTGACGTGGTAGCCGGCCAAGTTCACGTAGAGGACCGCGCTGCCCACCACGCCATAGATGAAGGTCAGAACTTCGCGAGTTAGTGGTGTCGTCGCTTGCTGGAAGAAGAGATACCCTAGCACGGCAATGCAAACATAGGCTGCGCTCAATACGAGCCGCGGAGAAAAGCGGTCACCCAACCAGCCGCCGGCAACCGAGGCGACCGCGCCAAGTCCAAAAAATGAGATTACGAATCCGGCCAGCGGCGGAGAATAATGCAGGTTCTCACGAAGAAATGTCGGATACATGCCGAGAAAACCATACATGCTGAGGCCGTGAATAATGCTCAGCAGCGTTAGGATAACTGTGTTCCTGTTGAGCAGCGTAGAAGCGCCTCGACCATCGACGCGACTCTCAGCCGCCCGCTTCGTTTCACTGAACCAGGGCCGGACCGTAACAGCGATCACACCAACCATAACAAGACCGAATAGCCCAAAAACGATCATGGGAGCATGCCAAGTCCCATAGGCGCGGAGTCGACCAGCTAAAATCGGACCAAAGAAACCGCCTAACCCGTAGCACAAATTAACGGAACCTATCGCGGCCGCGCGGTAACGAACAAAGTAACTTGCCGCGAGCGCAAACATGGAGGTAGCCAGCATGGCCATGCCTATGCCCTGCGCCGCTAGACAGAACAGCATGCGCCAGAAGCCCATGGAAACGGTCGTTAGGGCGGTGGCCGATGAAAAAATCGTGATTCCAATTAGGAGCACCGTCTTTCGAGAGAAGCGGGAGAGCAGATAGCCAGTAGGTAGCCCTCCGATTCCCAAGCCAAGCGTAAAAATGGTTGAGAGGAGGCCTATATTGGCAAGCGAAAAACCGAATTCCGTGCGCACATCCGTAGCGAGCACCGGAAACAGATAGCGGTCGGCCGCCATCAGCACGTACGAGAGGAGCAGGATGCAGTACATCGTGATGGCCACGGTGCGCGTGCCCGCCTGATCGCGGGGCGCCGTGGTTACACCAACCGCCGATACCTGTGTGTTATCCATGGTTGAAGTCCTTCAATTGGGCGGGAGTATACGCCAGAATGCGGCCTTTTGGGAACGCCACACGAAATGTTCGCAGGATGAAAGCGGGCGGACGCCGGCTAATTCTTCTGGAAAGCGTCGGTGTGGGCGGAGACCTGTTCGGGAGGCGTGAATTCCACGCCCCAAAATCGCGGAGCAGGCGTGAGGAATTCGATGCCCACGCGTCGGCCTTTGTCGGAATCCTCTCCGAGATAGACGACGCGGCATTCCTGCTCGTCCTGAGTAGACGGATTCGCGAGGACCAGCATGGATCCCATCTCCAAATCCTGGTCGAGATAGAGGAGACCGCCGTGCGCACTGATCATGATGGTTTCGCTAGCCTTGCGGAAGCGGCGGCCCCGCTGATTCTTGCCGACGAGAACTACACGAATGCGCATGAACACGCGAGAACTGCGCCGTTCGGTTTCGTAGAGGCTCGGGGACATAGCGCATACATGGTCAGGTATAGGCTGACTTGCGGTCAATCTTGCGCTAGATTCGTTTGTCTTTCAGGATAACTGGCCACAAGTACAGAGCGCGGCGGGCGTCTTTGTTGCAGGGGCCCTTGCTTGGCCCCTAGAATTAGGCGTCGTCTCAGGAGGGCAGATGGACCTGAATGAGTACATCGAACGGAAGCACAACGAACATCTGACGGACCTCTACGAGTTTCTCCGCATACCCAGCATCAGTGCGCAGGCTCAGCACAAGCCTGACATTGAGCAGGGCGCGCGCTGGGTGGCTGACCGCTTGCGGCGGGTGGGCCTGGACCCGGTCGAGATTGTGCCCACAAAGATGCATCCCCTCGTCTATGGCGAGTCCCAGCAGGCGCCAGGCAAGCCTACCGTGCTCTTCTACGGGCACTACGATGTTCAGCCGCCTGAGCCGCTGGAGCTGTGGACCTCGCCCGCATTCGAGCCGACCGTCCGCGGCGGCAATCTCTACGGCCGAGGCACCGCAGACGATAAGGGCCAGGTGCACATCCACATCCGTGCGCTGGATGCTTTGCGGCAGACGACGGGAAAGCTTCCCGTCAATGTGAAGGTGCTGGTCGAAGGGGAGGAGGAAGTCGGCAGTGAGAGCCTCTGGGATTACGTGAATCACAACAAGGCAAAACTCAAAGCCGATGCGCTGATCGTCTCCGACACGGCCATGCTGGCCCCCGGCGTTCCCTCGATTACCTACGGTCTGAGGGGGCTCAACTACTATCAAGTGGATCTCACCGGGCCAGCGCAGGACTTGCATTCGGGGGTGTTTGGCGGAGCGGTGCCCAATCCCCTTACCATCCTGAGCGAGCTTTTTGCGAAGCTTCACGATAAGAGCTTCCGCGTCGCCATACCCGGCTTCTACGACGACGTCGCCACGGTTTCCAGCGCCGAGCGCAAGGCGCTCAATCGGCTGCCTTTCAAGGAGAAAGTCTTCCGCAAAACGGTGGGCGCGCCGGCGCTCTGTGGTGAAAAGGGCTATACGGTGGTGGAACAGCTCTGGTGCAGGCCCACGTGTGAACTCAACGGGATATGGGGAGGTTATATCGGCGAGGGCGCAAAGACAGTGATACCGTCGAAAGCGCACGCGAAGTTTTCGACACGGCTCGTGCCGAACCAGGATCCGGCGAAAATTGCGCGCCTCGTGGAACGCCACATTCGCAAGCTGCTTCCCAAGCAGGTAAAGTGCAATTTTCAGGTCTTGAGCACCGGCAAGCCGTGGGTTGCGCCTTACACGCATCCCTTTTTTGAAGTGGCCCACCGGGCGCTAGAAACGGGATTTGGCAAACGCGCGGTTTTCATCCGGGAGGGCGGATCGATCCCGTTCGTGACCCAAATGTACGACACCTTTAAAGTGCCCTGCGTGTTGCTGGGGTTTGGGTTGCCCGATGAGAACGCGCACGCCCCTGACGAGCACATTCTGCTGGAGAACTATTTTGGAGGCATCAAGGCGGTAGCCAATTTTTATCAGGGCCTGGGCGAATTGTAGCGGAATTCCAGTGAAGAGCGTCACGCCGGGTAGTGGGATTTAGGGCAGCGAGCCCCGCCCAATGTGCCAGAATGGTCCGTAGTCTACAGGAGAGCGAGAGGGGCTGCTACCGCGGCGCGTCACAAAATCGCATTTTTATGCGGCTTTTTTCATTTTCTCTTGCCTTGCGAAGGGACTCTATTTATAGTGTCGCGCGTGCGCGGCCCTGGTTCGGGCCTCCACGCAGGCTCGAATCATTGATCTCTACAGGAGGGGAATATCTCGATGGCAAAGGTGATGAGCAAGTCCAAAATTGTGGGCCATCTGGCAGACAAACTGGAAACGCCCAGAAAGACGGTAACTTCATTTTTTGACGAGCTCTTCAAGCTGGCAGTCAAGGAGTGCAAGGGCGGCGCGGGTAAATTTGTGATTCCAAACCTGGGGCGCGCGGTGAAGGCTCATCGCAAGGCTCGCATGGGACGCAACCCGCAGACCGGAGAAGCGATCAAGATCAAGGCAAAGACGGTCGTGCGTTTGCGGCCGGCGAAAGCGTTCAAAGACGCCATCCTGGGCTGATATTTCGAACTGAAGTCTGAGAACTTGTTTCAGAGACGTCACGGCCGGGGCGATCGGTCCCCGGCCGCCGAGCAGGAAGTCCGCTAATCCACCCCATCTAGTGTCATAATGGGCGAGAAGGCCCCATGCCTACCACTCCTGCGCCCTCTGGGCTGTCGGCGGACTTATATGAGTTGACCATGGCTGCGGGTTACCTCGAAACGCAGTTCGAGGCCCGCGCCACGTTTGAGCTTTTTGTCCGCAGCCTGCCTCCCAAGCGTAATTTCCTGGTGGCGGCTGGCTTGGAGCAGGCGCTGGAGTTCCTTGAAACCGTCCGCTTCAGCCCTGAGGACATCACCTATCTCCGGCACCATCCGGCCTTCGCGCGTATCAGCGGTAAGTTTTTCGATTACCTGGAGGCATTTCGTTTCTCCGGCGACGTTTGGGCGTTACCGGAAGGGACGGTCTGCTTCCCGGGCGAGCCCCTGCTTCGCATTACCGCGCCAATCGCCGAAGCGCAGATTCTAGAGACCGCGTTGCTTGCCACGGTAAGTTTCCAGACGATGATTGCCTCCAAGGCTGCTCGCGTGGCCCATGCGGCGGGCGGGCGGCCCGTAGTCGAGTTCGGCACGCGTCGAGCCCATGGCATGGAGTCCGGTGTGCTGGCCGCGCGCGCCGCTTATATCGGGGGCTGCCTGGGAACTTCCAACGTCCGCGCCGGGCAATTATTTGAGATTCCCACCTATGGTACGCAGGCGCATTCCTGGATTATGGCCCATGACACCGAGGAAGAAGCCTTCACTCAATTCATGGATATTTTCCCGCGCCATTCGGTGCTGCTCCTGGACACTTACGATGTGCGGGCGGCGCTCGAAAAAGTGATTGCCGCGAAGCGCAAACCGCGCGGAGTGCGTCTGGATAGCGGCGACGTGGTTGCGGATAGCGTCTGGGCGCGGCAACGGCTGGATGAAGCGGGATGGGGCGACGTGGAGATTTTTATCTCCGGCGAGCTCGACGAGCTGCGAATTTCATCTTTGCTGGAATCTGGCGCCCGAGTGGATACTTTTGGCGTAGGCACTTCACTCTCCACATCCTCGGATGCGCCCTCCCTCAGCGTGCTTTACAAGCTCGTCGAAGTAGAGCGAGGCGGCGAAGTGCGCGAAGCGGCGAAATTCAGTGCCGCCAAGGTAACTTATCCCGGCTGCAAGCAGGTCTACCGCGAAATCGATTCTCAGGGGATGTATGCAGGCGATGTAATTGCCCTGCAGGAGGAGGGCATGTCGAGCGAGCCTTTGCTCGTACCGGCCATGCGCGCCGGTAAGCGGGTTGGCCCCCGCCTTCGGCTGGTGGAGTTGCAGAAGCTTTGCCAGTCGCAGCTCGAACGTTTACCTTCCGATCTTCGCGCGCTTGATACCCCTGCTAAGCCTTACCCAGTGCGGCATAGCGCGCGCCTGGAAGCGCTGCTAGAGGAAGTTCGAAAGCGCGTCGCCCGAACGGTAGGGCGCTCCTAGGAGTCTTGGTGGTCTCTCGCCGGGTTATTTTCTGGGATGTCGACACACAGGTTGATTTCATGCTTCCGGGCGGCAAGCTGTATGTCCCGGAGGCAGAAAAGCTTATTCCTAATCTAGATCGGCTCACCGATCAGGCTCGTAAGGACCGTGTCTTTCTAGTGTCCGATGCATGTGTGCACGCGCCGGACGACCCGGAATTTCAGCGATTTCCTCCCCATTGCGTGCGCGGCTCCGTCGGCGCGGAAATGATACCCGAGACGATCGCGCACAGATTTCTGATCCTGCCGAATCGCCGCGAGGCTGCTGTCCCGCCCGACCTGTCGCCCTACCAGCAAGTCATACTTGAAAAGCAAACACTGGACGTTTTCGATAATCCCCTCACCGAAACAGTGATCGAGCGGCTCAAGCAATTTACCGATGCCGACGCCGAGTTCATCGTTTTTGGAGTGGTCACCGAATACTGCGTGCGCTGCGTCGCCAAAGGCCTGCTCGAGCGCGGCCGGCGAGTCGCTCTGGTGGAAGATGCCATCAAGACGCTGAAAACCGAAGACGGGACGGGCGCATTGGCGGAAATGAAGTCGCTGGGAGCGAGGATGATCAACACTCGCGACGCGATTGCTTTGCTCGACGCCTCGAAAGAAAAGCGGGCGTGAAAGACTCGGCCGGCTACAAACTCTTCAAGTAGGAAATCAGCGCGCGAAGCTGCTCGGGTTTGAGGCTCTCTTTGAATCCAGGCATATCTTTGCCCCCGGCTTCGATCCATCGGGTCACGGTGGCGTCGGTTATCTTTTTTCCGTCAGCAAATGTCTGCCGCTTATACAAACCTTTCAGACCGGGGCCGATTTTCTGCGCCGTTGTCTCTGTGAAATGGCACGAGGCGCAATGCTGGTTGAAGAGATCTTTCCCGGAGGCATCCGACTGAGCCCTGGAAGCAGTTGCCGCCGCCAACGTCATGATCAGCAAGGCGAAGGCCCGAAACAAAACGCTGGACGCAACGCCGCCAAGCTTAACTCCCGCGCTACTGTTCGAATGGTGAGATTCCGGTAGAAAAAGTCGCATCCGCTTAATCGGCTATCGAAGAATCCGCCGCTGCAACCGGCTTAACGACAATATTGTAGACCCACATGAGGACCGCGGTCGCGAATCCGATGGCCGAAACAACCCACCACATCTGTTCCGGGCGATGGAGCACCTCGCCAAAATAGTGCACCAGATAACCGCCGAGCTTCCCCCCTACCAGGTAACCGATGGCAATCGGCAGAAAAGAGTAGCCCATATAAGTCCCCTGCTGCCCGGGCGGGGCCAATCGTGAGACATATTCGTAATATCGCGCCGACTGCGTGATCTCGCCGAGCGCCAACACAAAAAGCGCTGCGATCACGAAACCCGTACTGGCGTGCAGCAGCAGGATGATCCAGGAAAAACTGGAGATCAGAATGCCCAGGGTCATCGCTGTAAACGTCGGTATTTTTCGTGTCAGGTAACTCACGACGATTTGGAAAGCGATTACCGTGGCGGGATCGACCGACAGCAAGAGATCGATTTTAGCGTTCGGATCGACGTATCCGCGGAGGAAGAGCGGCAAGGCGATAAACTCCTGCCAGAAAATGATCCAGAAGCCTGAGAAAATCAGCAAAAATGCGACGAACCGAAGGTTCGACAGCACGACCAGCATGTTCCGCAACGCAGCCCAGATGGTGGGGACCGCTTGTTCGCCCGAGCGTGTAGGCTCTTTGTAAAATATCAACGTGGCGACAAACATCAAGAGCACGAAAAGCGCGGATACGCGAAAGACGTTCTCGATTCCGAGCGACCTGCGCACCAGATATGCGACAATAGGTCCGAGCGTTCCGCCAATATTGACCAGCGTGTAGTAGATGGAATATCCAATCGACCGCACGGACTCGCTCGACGCCCGCGCGGTGGTCCCGGCAACACACGGTTTCACAATCGAAGGACCGAGGGCCGGCACCATCAGCACGATCAGAACGACCCAGTAGAGCGGGACGGCTTGGCGCAACGGCGCCATCCATCCGGCAGTCAGAGAGCCCATCAGGAAATATCCGACCGCGAGTGTCAGGTAAGCGATCGCCAGCGATCTACGGAACCCAAAACGGTCTGCCAGGCTGCCGCCCAGGATCGGCAAGAACCAGACGACGAAGCCAAACGCACCCATGAGCGTCCCGGTTTGTTCCGTCGAAAGGTGGAGGGATTCGTGCAAGAAAATTGCCAGAACGGCGGCCTGCGCGTAGTAGGCCATCCGTTCGAAAAGTTCGGTGATGTTCGCGACCCAGAAGGCGGGTTCGAAGCCCTGGCGAATTTCGCGAAGCCGGTCTTTCAAGTGCAAGTGCTGTTTCTCCGCGCGGGCGATTTATGCGTGCCGCGCACATCTTATAAGATAAGCTGATCCAAGGGATCAGAGAAACCCTTCCGAGGGCACTCAGAGAAACCCGTCCGACATATGAATGAAAAGCTGCCATCGATCGTGATCGTAGGGCGTCCGAATGTAGGCAAATCGACGCTCTTCAATCGGCTTACCGGCACCCGTCGATCGATCGTCACCGACGAGCCGGGAATCACTCGCGATCGCATCTATGGAAACGCGGCCTGGAACGGGCGACACTTTGAAATCGTGGATACCGGTGGCTTGCTGCCCGACGATCGTGCGGCCATCCCGCGCGAGATTTTTAAGCAGGCGCAAACTGCGATTGAGGGCGCGACGAGTCTCGTGTTGGTGGTGGATGGCCGCTCCGGCGTGACTCCACTCGATGCGGAGCTTGCGCGACGCATGCGACGAACGGGCAAGCCCTTCGTCGTCGCCGTCAACAAAGTAGACACCATCCGGCAGGAAGATCTGGCCGCTCAATTCTATGAAATCGGCGCGGAGATTTTCCCCCTCTCGGCCGAACACGGCTTAGGCGTGGACGCTCTTCTGGATGCTTTGACCCGTGAATTTCCATCGGTGGCCGAGGGCGAGCAAACTGCACCGGAAAAGACGGAAGTGCAAGTGGCCATTATCGGCCGGCCGAACGTCGGCAAATCAACCTTGCTGAATCAATTGGCTGGCGCGGAACGATCCATCGTCACCGCCGAGCCGGGAACCACCCGCGATGTCGTGGATACGCTGGTGCTTCGCGAAGGGAAAAGTTATCGCTTCGTGGATACCGCGGGGATACGTCGCAAAGGCAAAACAAATCTGTTCGCCGAAAAATTGGGTGTAATCATGGCCCGCAAGCATCTGGAGCGCGCGGACGTGGCTCTGCTGGTTGCGGACGCCTCTGCGGGAATCAGCGCCGGCGATGCCACGATTGCCGGATATGCCGAGCAGTCGGGCCGCTCGGTAATCGTGGTGATGAATAAATGGGATTTGGCCATTCAGAAGGCCCAGCAGGCCGCCACGGAAGCGTTAAAGGATCGCCGCGAATCAGCGGAAAAGAGCCGAGGCCGAAGCGGGCCGAAGAGGCAGATCACGACAGACCCGGCGCGATTGGCCGCTGAATATGAAGTTCTGGTGCGCGAGCGATTCAAGTTTCTGCCCTACGCCCCGATTCTCTTCGTTTCCGCGCTGACGGGCGAACACGTCGACGACCTCTACGATCTGATCGATCGCGTGGCGGAGGCCGGGAGACGCCGCATCTCCACGGGCGAGCTGAATCGCTGGCTGGCGGGCGTGGACCTGGGACGCGGAACTTCGCCTACGGCACATCGGGTGAAGATCTACTACGTGACGCAGTCGGCGGTATCGCCGCCAACTTTTATTCTCTTCACCAACCAGCGCAAGCGCCTGCATTTCAGCTTTGAACGCTTCCTCGAAAACCGCATGCGCGCGGAGTTCGATTTTTTCGGCACGCCCATTCGCTTCATTCAGCGCGTGCGAGAGCTCGGGCGTGGAGGGCGACAACGTCCACCGCAAAAGCGCCGCAGAGCGGATTGACTTGAACGCAAATCGGCATAGGATAGAGTGGAAATGTCTGATAACGGCCACCAGGAAATTTCTGCGGGGAAGAATCTATATCGCATCGGGGAAGTCAGCCGGCTGACCGACACCAAGCCTTTTGTTCTGCGCTACTGGGAGACCGAATTCCCCTCGTTGCAGCCCGTAAAGAGTCCCAAGGGCCACCGTCTCTATCGCCGGGAAGATGTAGATACCGTGCTGCTGATCAAGCGCCTCCTCTACGACGAAGGTTTTACGATTGCTGGGGCCCGTCGTCACCTGAGGGAAATCGGTGGCGCCCCAACGGAACTGGGGCCTGGCCCTGCCGAGCCGCAGCATGCTCCGGCGCCGCCTGCGGCAGATCCGGGCCCAAACATCAGTCGCAAAGTGCTGCTCGACCTGCGAGATTCGCTGCGCGCATTCTTGACGCTGCTGGAAAATGAGTGATAGGCTCAAAAGCCGGCGCCTTCAGGCCCTCTTGCAAAGCAGGCGACGGGCAGCTCCCTTTTTCACCGGTCGGGACGTAGCGCAGCCTGGTAGCGCGCACGCTTGGGGTGCGTGAGGCCGCTGGTTCAAATCCAGTCGTCCCGACCACTTTCCGTAGATTGAAAACAAAAACATGATCGGCCCTTACCCAATTTTTCCAGCCCCGCCCGTCTGCGAGCGAAGTGCCTGAAATCCTGATAACGAACGACGACGGAATTCACGCCGCAGGCCTGCGCGCTCTGGTCGCTGGCTTGGCCGGAATGGGCACCATCAGCGTTGTGGCCCCTTCCTCTGAGCGTAGTGCGGCGGCCCAATCGCTCACGGTGCGCCACCCCATATTTTGTGAGCAAGTAGCGGAGCGCGAGTGGTCCATCGAGGGCACTCCGGCGGACGCTATGATGGTGGCCCTGCACCGCCTCTTCCCGAAGCCTCCCGATCTGGTGATCTCAGGAATCAACCGGGGGCCGAATTTGGGCGAGAACGTATTTTATTCCGGCACAGTGGGCGCCGCTACAGAGGCCGTTATCAACCATGTTCCGGCCATCGCCATCTCCCTGGCTCACCGCGGTGAAGGCTTCGTTTATGACCATGCCGCCCGGTTCGCACGTAAGTTGGGCGAGCTTATCTTGAAAAAGGGATTGCCCGCTGGCGTGCTGCTTAATGTGAACGTGCCCCTGGAGTGGAAAGGGCAGGTGCGAATCACCCGCCAGTCTGCGAAAGTAACCCGGACGGTGCTTCAGGAGGGCGCGGACCCTCGGGGGCGAACCTATTATTGGCTCAACGAAGAGCGCCTAACCGGCCCGCTCGATCCCGAGAGCGACTATGCCTGCGTCTTTGACGGCCATATATCGGTCACCCCCATCGAGTTGGAGCGCACCCATGAGCCGTCGCTGAACCATCTCTCCCATTGGGCGGACCTCCTCAAAACCACCCCAAAGGGATAGAGGGACGGTCACCGCTGTATCCGCCCCCAGCAAACAGAATAAGTATTTTATATTTAGTGACTTACAGTATTGATTAATGTAATATATTGATAATGCTAGCCTTATTTTGTACTTGCCGAGGTGGTGCCCAGCTCGGGTCTTCGCGCCAGTACACCGGTCTCGCGTTACATATGTGTAAATACACCACTTAACAGTTTAAGCAGCTAACCCCTTCCTAGTACCCGGGTACCCAAAAAATTAGGGCTTTCCGGCCATAGCCCAATCTCCCGTGTCAGGGCAAACTTGTTCCCATGAAACGCTCTGAACTACAACCGAAGCGGATCGCGACGGACGGATTGCCGAGGGTTGGCTTCCCCGCATGCGACCACGGATACGGCGGCCCTGGCGGGAGCGTTAGCCGGACTTCACTTCGGCAGTCTATGCCAGGCCCATTTGCAGCGCAGTCATACTCGAATTCGCTGCGCGCAGCTAGGGTGACCTCTCATTTATTCGTAGGCATTTTCACTTAGGAAAGTCCTGTAATACAAAGATTATAAGAAACTTGGAGCAGAAAAGGCTGTCCGCTTTTGAATGGCGAGAATCGAAAGACTATACGAGAGGAGTAAGGGAAGCGCACTTCTGAAGCTGCTAACAGAACTAAGAGATTTGGAGGAAAAGCATGCAGACCAAGCTACGAATTACGATGTCAATGATCGCAGCCACCCTGCTGACTGCTTCCATGATTTCTGCGGCGTCTCGCTCTAAAGAAATGGCAGCCGCGGCACTTGCTAAGCCGCGCTTTGTAGGAATCGCTTCCTGGTACGGGGCGCAACACCAGGGCCGCAAGATGGCCAATGGCAAGAGGTTTGACCGCCGCAAACTGACGGCAGCCTCGTGGTATCTGCCTATGGGCACCACGATTCGCGTGGTTAACCTCGAAAACGGCAAATCCGTCACCGTGACGATCACGGATCGAGGTCCCAATTTCCGCCTGCATCGCCTTATCGACCTCTCCGAGGCGGCGGCGAGGCAATTGGACTACATCCAAAAGGGTGTCACCCCGGTATATGTATCTCCGATCGTCTCTTATCAGCCGGAACATGCCGAGGTTCGTCCTATTATCGCCGAGCCAGCGAGCACCGATCTCGTAGCAGCATTCACCCTCCCACAGACTCTTCCGCCCGACGGTCCCGTAAGCCGCAATCTCCTCCGCTCGCCTATCTCGTTGGGAGTTGTGCGCATCTTTTAAGGTGAAAGATGAGTACGGCGGGCGGCTTGCTGTCGCCGAGTTACCGGTTACTAGAGAGATCAGCCTGTGCAGTGACCTTCAGCCGGACTAGCCAGCTCGTCGCACATTCAAAAAAAGCGCCAGCAATCCCGACATGACCATACAGACCAACAGAAAAATCAGGCCCGGCGTGAACGAGTTCGTCAGCGTCCGCAGATAGCCGATCAGAAAGGGTCCCGCAAATCCTCCCAGGTTGGCGACGGAATTAATTAACCCTATTGAGGCGGCTGCGGCCGACTCGCTGAGGATCGCCGTGGGTAGCGCCCAAAAGCTGGGCATGAAGGCGGTGGTGCACGCGCCGACCACGATCATGGACAGAAAGGCCACAGGCAGGTTCGTGCTGAAGTGAATCGCCACACCCAGGCAAGCTGCGCCCAGGAACAGAGGAAAAGCGGTATGCCAGCGCCGCTCGGCCGTCCGATCCGAGTGCCATCCATTCCAGATCATGGCGGCTAGACCGGCTACGTAAGGTAACGCGGAGAGAAGCGTAACCGCCATATTCGGCAGGTTTGTGGCGCGCTTCACAATCGTCGGGAACCAGATTACGAAGCCGTAGATTCCGATGATGGCAAAGAAATAGACCAGCGTCAGCAGAATCACTTCCCGGCTGCGCATGGCCTGCCGCACAGTCCACGTGCGAGCGCTGGATTTCGCCGCTTTCTCAAGCTGCAACTCCCCACCGATCCAGGCTCGTTCATCCGCAGAGAGCCACCGGGCCTGCGGCGGCCAGTCCGTCAAGTAAATGAGCGTGAGAATGCCGAACAGTATTGCGGGCAGGCCCTCCGCTACGAATAGCCATCTCCAACTCGCTACGCCTGCCCAGTGCTGGCTCAAAATCCACCCGGCGAGAGGCGCACCGATGATATTGGACATGGGGATCGCAGCCATAAAAATAGCTCCGGCTTTGGCGCGATCTTCGTAACGGAACCAATGCGTCAGGTAAACGATGATCCCCGGAAAGAAGCCTGCTTCTGCGACACCGAGCAGGAATCGGGCCAGATAGAATTGACGCGGGGTGTGCACCGCCGACATCAGGATGGTTACGAGGCCCCAGGTGACCAGAATGCGCGCGATCCATTTGCGGGCGCTCCAACGCTCCACAATCAGCGCCCCCGGTATCTCAAACAGGAAGTATCCGATCGAAAAAATCCCCGCGCCCAGGCCAAACACGCGGTCGCTGAAGTTTAGGTCCCGAGACATCTCCAGGCCGGCATAACCCACGTTGACGCGATCCAGAAACGCAATCACGTAGAGAACGAAAAGAAAGGGCAGCAGGCGGCGGGCGATACGTCGCGTTGCGCGCTCTCCGACGTCGGGCAAAACTGCGCTGGCAGACATTTCGATCGTGTGTTTGTAGCATAATTCCATGGTTTGTGTTGCGGGTTGTGGGGCCACTTTCATAAAGGAAGTCCCAAAGCCATGACGCGAGTCGCGATACTCGATGACTATCAGGGCGTAGCTCTTTCATCCGCGGACTGGAAGAGTCTCGGCCCAGAGGTGACCGTCGAGGCGCTTCACGAAAGCCTTTCGGGAGAAGACGTTTTAGGCGAGCGCCTGGCTGATTTTGAAGTAATCGTGGCCATGCGCGAACGAACCAACCTGCCCGGTTCGCTGCTCGGGCGTTTGCCGAAGCTGAAGCTGCTGGTGACGACGGGCATGCGTAACGTGGCCATCGACGTCAGGGCTGCCGCCGCTCTGGGAATCGTAGTCAGTGGCACGGACCTGCTCACGCCTCCGACGGCCGAGCTCACCTGGGGATTGATCCTTGCGCTCGCGCGCAATATTCCTCGGGAGGCTCAGCAGATGCGCGATGGAGGCTGGCAGACGACCCTAGGAGTTGGCCTCAATGGCAAGGTACTTGGACTGGTAGGTCTCGGAAAGCTGGGCAGCGAAGTCGCCAGGGTCGGCAGGGCATTCCAGATGGAAGTGATCGCCTGGAGTCAGAACTTGAGTCGGGAGCATGCTGGCTCTCTGGGCGTAACGCGCGTCGAGAAAGATGAGTTATTTCGGCGTGCAGATTTCGTGACCATCCATCTGGTACTGAGCAAGCGCACGCGGGGGCTGGTCGCCGCGCGTGACCTTGCGCTGATGAAGCCGTCGGCTTATTTGATCAATACCTCTCGGGGACCCATCGTGGAGGAGCGCGCCTTGCTCGATGCCCTGGTCAATCGGAAGCTCGCCGGTGCGGCCCTCGATGTATACGACCAGGAGCCCCTTCCCGCCGATCATCCGCTGCGCGGGCTCGATAACGTGGTGCTCACGCCTCATCTCGGCTATGTCACACTCGAAAATTATCGCGTGTGTTATGGCCAGGCCCTGGAGGACATTCGCGCCTTCCTCGCAGGTTCTCCGATGCGGGTGATTTCCGGCGCCGAGCCGGCCGCCCGCGCTTGAGCGCAATCAGGCTAGCTCAGCCTGATCGAGCAGCTCCCCGGTGTAACTGTAGGTTTCCAGGCTGACGCGTGGGCCTCGCACCTGGACCAGGCAGTACGACCACGTGTGAGCCACGAATTTCTTCACGTTTTTTGCCCACGGCGAGGTGAAATCGCGCGGATAGAAGGGTGCACCCGCTGCGCCCTGCGTAATTTGCCACGTGGGTTTCACAAAGCCCGGATTCGGGGTGCCATCGCGATGTACCGGCGTTTTACCGTCAATCAGCGTGCGGCTATAGTTGTGCTCATGTCCAGAGAAGACGGCTCTAGCCCCGGCTTGCGCAGCGATGGTCCAGAAGCGGTCTCGCGCCTTCACTCCCTCGGCGTCGCCCCCGCCCCATAACGAATCTTGCATGTGCCCGCCATTTGGAAATGCCGGCTCATGTACAAATACAAATATCTGCCGTGCCCCCGCAGATCGCGCCGCCTTCAAATCGCTCTCAAACCAATCGAGTTGCTTCGGAAGCAGGCGCCCAAAGGGGTTGCCCGGATGCTGCTGCGGCCGGCTCGAATACCAGTAATCCGAATTGAGCTGCGTGAAGTGACAGCGGGCGTAGTCGAAGCTGTAGACGCTTCCTTTGTAAGGGGGCAAGCCGGGACGCTCAGGGTCGGGACCGTTCATCGGATGCACAAATTCGGAAGCAAATACGGCTTCGGCACTCTGCTCGCCCTGTTTGTCCAATTGCGTCCCATCGTCGAGCACGTCGATCAGCGAGTCATGATTCCCGATTCCGGTATACACGGGAATCTCGTGCCAGAGCGGCCCATAAACGCGCTTCCAGGAGCGCAATTGCGCGCGGAAGTCGTCCTCGCGCGTCGTATATCCGTTGATGAGATCGCCCGTAAAGATCAGCAGATGCGGCGTGTGGCGCACCATTTGTATAGCCAGCGCCCGCGCGGACATCCCATTGACTCCTTCGAGCGCCGTGTCGCCGCCGCCCAATCCCCCGGTGCGACCGTCACACGTAAAGGCAAATGAAAATTCGGGCTCCCGGGGCGAGGTCTTGAAACTGTAGGTGCGCGAGCGCGCTTCATCGTTCGATGCCTTGCTGACCACTTGATAGCGATACTTCGTGTTTGCGCTGAGGCCCTTCAGCCTCACAACGTGGCGATTGGCCAGCCCGTTTTCGCTGAGTGTGGTCGCTCCGCCGATCAGGTGAACCTCGCCGCTGGTGGGGATATCCGTGACCCACCAAATGATTCCCGAATCCACATTGATCTGGCTGAGAAAGGGCCCTTCCAAAATGGCGGGCGCCTTGCGAAATCGATCGTGTTCCACCAGAAAACAAAAATGGCGATCGATAAATTGCGTTGCGCCTTTTCGCGTATCGAAAAGCTCGAGCCGATAAGTGAGCGTGCCGCCCTCGACCAGCATGCGCGCCGCCGAGCGAGTGGCAAACCCGCGCACATCGATCTGCGCCGCATGCTTCAACCGGGCGCTCTCTTCGGTGATCGGCTGGCTCGCGTTGTAGATGGGCCAATCGAGCGCAACCTCGTCGTTCGGCAGACCTGCGTAAATTGTTCCCCCTTGCGTCGGGATTACGGTCTCCCACTCGATTCTGGCCGTGCCGTCGGGATCCAGCGCGACCACCGGCTCCGCTTGGATCAGGCGCTCCGGAGCGCGTTCCACCGGCGATTTCGAGCCTTCCGCACGTTGTCCCGCCTGAGTTGCCGCCTTTGCTTGCGGCGGCGCTTCCTCGCTCCAAACGCCCTCAATGGCGGCAGCAATCGTGGTCGTACTGAGTGCCTTTAGAAGATCTCTGCGATCAATCGCCATGTTTCTCTCCGCGAGATACGTAGAACCCGCCGGAATTGCCGATGCACTGGATAGAAATTTTGCGTGAACGGCGCCTCTGCCGCGGCTGGTAGAGTAATGCACCGCCATGGGAGCAGCAACACCTAGGACTCTGGCTACCGGCCTGTTTGCGGGTTACGACACGGGGAGCTTTTACGACGAAATGTTCTCCTCCCCGGCGCAGCCTCGCAGTCCCTATGCCAAAGTATTTCAGAGGCTTGCAACCATGGCGCCAGACCAATTTGACGAGCGCCGGAAACTTGCCGACCTTTCCTTCCTGATCCAGGGCATCACCTTCACGGTATACAGCGACGGCCGTGGTACCGAGCGGCTTTTTCCATTTGACCTGATTCCGCGAATCATCCCGAATTCCGAATGGAGGCGAATCGATCGCGGCCTCACCCAACGTGTCCTGGCGCTGAATCTCTTCTTGCAGGATATCTATGGCAAGCAATGCATTCTGAGGGACCGGAAAATTTCCAGGTCGCTGGTCTACTCCTGTGCTCATTTCCATCGCGAAATGGTCGGCGTGGAAGTTCCCAAAGGAATCTTCACACACATCTGCGGGATCGACCTGGTCCGCGATTCCAGAGACGGGCGAGTTTTTGGTACTGGAGGATAATGTCCGCACTCCCAGCGGGATCTCCTACGTGTTGGAAAACCGGCTGGTGATGACTCGGATTTTTCCGGAGGTGTTTCAGGCTTGCGAGGTGCTGCCACTAAGCCACTATCCCGCCGAGCTCTTCCGGATCCTTCGGAGCCTCTCGCCGCGGGGGGAGGACGATGCCCAGATCGTTTTGCTCTCGCCCGGTATCTACAATAGCGCTTACTTCGAGCACAGCTTTTTGGCTCAGCAAATGGGCATCGAGTTGGTGGAGGGCCGCGATCTGATCGTGGATGGAGGCATTGTCTATACCAAGACAATCCACGGCCTGAAGCGCGTTGATGTGATTTACCGCCGCGTCGATGATGAATTCCTGGACTCGCTGACTTTCCGTCCCGATTCACTTCTTGGGGTGCCGGGATTGATGGGTGCCTACCGGGCCGGCAACGTCGCTTTGGCAAACGCCGTGGGCAATGGCGTAGCAGACGACAAAGCGATCTATGCCTATGTCCCCGAGTTCATTCGCTATTACCTGGGGGAAGAGCCGATCCTGCAAACAGTGGACACATACGTTTGCGCCAAAGCTGCCGATTTGGCGTATGTCCTCGACCACATGCCGGAACTCGTTGTCAAAGCCGTGGGCGAATCCGGCGGCTACGGAATGTTGATGGGACCCACCGCCGATCGACATACGATCCAGCAATTCCGAAATCGCGTCAGCGCGAATCCCCGCAACTACATCGCCCAACCGGTCATTCCGCTCTCCCGTGTCCCCTCCTATGACCCTTCCGTCCGGCGCCTGGCTGGACGCCACGTGGATTTGCGCCCCTACTGCCTCTTTGACGGGCAGAAGGTGACCATCGTGCCGGGAGGATTGACGCGCGTCGCGCTGCAGCGGGATTCACTGGTGGTGAATTCGTCCCAGGGAGGCGGTAGCAAGGACACCTGGATTCTGCGGGGAGAGGGCTGATGCTGTCGCGTATTGCGGAGTCTTTATTCTGGTTGGCGCGCTATATCGAACGCGCCGAGGACACCGCTCGCATTCTCGATGTGAATTACCAGATGTTGCTCGAACAGTCGCAGGATTCGTATCACTTGCGCTGGGAGCCGCTCATCGTGATGGCTGGTGAAGAACAGCTCTTTCGGCGGCTCTACTCCGAAGTGAACGCCGATAACGTCTTCGAGTTTCTGGCCTTTCGCCAGGATAACCCCGGCTCCATTGTTCAGTGCATTGCGAAAGCGCGTGAGAATGCGCGCACCATCCGGGACCGCATCTCCCGGGAGATGTGGGAAGACATCAATGGCTTCTATCACATGGTGAGCCGGTTCAGCCCGCGAGACGAACTCGTCGCCGGCCCCCATCGCTTCTGCGACAAAATCAAATTCGGCACGCATCGCTTTCATGGCGTCACGGATGCCACCTCTCCGCACGACGAAGGCTGGCAATTCCTGCGTGTCGGCTGGTCGCTCGAACGCGCGGAGATGACTTCTCGCCTGGTCGACGTCCAGTATCAGAATCTCTTGGACGAATTACCAACGGTGGGAGCCCCCGACAATCACCAGTGGATGGCCGTGCTTCGCTCCGTCGGGGCTTTCGAGGCCTACCATCGTCAGTACCACTCCTCCATCGAGCCCGAAAAAGTGGCTGGAATGCTGATTCTGAATTCGCAGCACCCAAGGTCGATACGTTTCAGCACCACCGAAGTGCAATCCGGATTGCGCGCCATCAGCGGCACCGGCCCGGGCTCCTATGCCAACGAAGCGGAAAGGCTCGCGGGGAAAGTCGTCGAAAGGCTCAGCTACGACAGGATTGAGGAGATCTTCAAGCAAGGGCTGCACAGCTATCTGCATGAGCTGTCACAGATGTTCGGATTAATGGGCCGCGACATCGCTCGTAACTACTTCTACTATGCGGTGGTCGCATGAATCGATATCGCCTCGTCCATATCACCGATTTTGCCTACGACGGCCCTGTCTCCGAAAGCTACAACGAGCTACGCCTGCGGCCGATGCACGACGAACGGCAAAGTTGTCTTTCCTTCCGCATTACCACCATGCCCCACGCCAACGGAGCCTCCTTTCGCGACGCTTACGGAAACTCTGTCTATCAGTTCAATGTTATTCCCGAACACCGCGGGCTCAGGATCGAGGCGGAATCCATCGTGCTGACCCATGAAATTCCGGAAAACTCCGCGGAACCCATCAGTTTTGCCGAATTGGACGCGCAGCGAGAGGATCTATATGAGGAATACTTCGAGTTTATCGCGCCGTCGGCATATGTTCCTCATCTGCCGGCGCTGCGCGAGTTCATCGAGGCCGCCGATGCCTCTGGTGGCGGCGTGGTGCGCGCTTTTGTGCAGAAAGTTTCCGATCTGATTCACGAGCGATTTCAATATTTGCAGGGAGCCACTCACGTTCACTCATCGATCGCCGATTCGCTCTCCATCGGAGCCGGCGTTTGCCAGGATTTTGCCCATCTGCTTTTGGGTGCGGTGCGCATGCGCGGCCTTCCGGCACGGTATGTTTCCGGATATCTGGTGCCGTCGCGTAGCGAGATGCCGGAGAGCAAGCAGGAAGAAGTGATCGGCGGACAGGCGTCCCACGCGTGGGCCGAGGTTCTGATTCCGGGAAGTGGCTGGATAGGATTCGATCCGACCCTTGGAGGTCCCGTTGGACTCCGGCACGTTCGCCTGGCCTACGGAAGAGATTACGGAGATGTGGCGCCAGTGCGCGGCGTCTACAAGGGCCACGCCGGACAGAGTCTTTCCGTCGACGTTCGGGTGCGCCCGGACCTCGATGGCGAAGGCCGCGAGCAGCTCGCCAGGACGGCTGCCGCGCCCGCCGCGCCTTTGATCGTGGAACGCCCGCAGCAACCCCAGCAGTAGTCGACCCTCTCCGGTGCTTCCCCACTGGACCAGGCGATCCGGCAGGAAGCGCAACAGACCTCATCGTTCTATCTACTTTTGCGTAAAAGAGTGAAAACACATGCACCTGCGAGGAGCCTCCACGCCGGGAAGTCTCTCATTCTGCAATGCTCGGAAGAGTGGTTGGCGGATTGCACTCCAAGCGGGGGGCTTCCCTGGAGTTCTTGGGATAATCGGCCGCAGGGGGTTGATATGTCTCGTTACTTTGTTCGAGCTCTTCCGCTATTTCTGTTGTTGATCGGGTTCTCAGGAATCGCTAAAGCTGACACCTTTCAGATCGCCTTGACCGGAGACCTGACGGGAACTGGTCAGTTCACCACCGACGGCACCTGCGCAACTTGTTCGAAGTCGAATGGAGGGTTGCTCAGCTTCACTATCGAAATCGGTTCACCGACCGGACCTTTCGATACCGGAGCTAACGCCTTCGATATTACCGACGATTCAGCTTCAAGCTTCATCACTTACACCCGTGCGACGAACACCCTGGATAGTCCCGGGACGACAAACAGTGAGACGGATGACTTTTTCGTGATCACTCCATCCGGCTGGATTTTACTGGCAGAGACTCCTGACCAGGGTTTCCACGGGACGTACACGATCACACCGGTTGGTGTCCCTGAACCCTCCACGCTGGTGCTCTTGTTGCTTTCAGGGGTTGTGGGGCTGACGGTTCTACGCTTGGTGGGGCGCCCCGGACTCGTTCCCTCCCGATAAACGCGACTCTCGCAAAAATACGTCGTTTCGTACTTGTCGCAGATGGCCGGATTCCGATAAACGAATTATCGGATCCGGCCGAATCAATCTCATCAATCCATTCGGAAAGAATCGCCGAGGCGGCGGAGACCTGAACCTTCGCCCTGGTTCTCAACCAGGTGGATGGGAAATCCAAAAATCGTTTCAGTAATGACAGCCCGCGGGACGCCCCGGATTCGTGGATGAAAATTTGTCGCTACGAGTTACGGCGCGAGGCCTTCGACGCCTTCACGATAAACACCCGGCTCTTCGCCGAATTATGCCGGATCGGCTTGATGGCTTCGTAGGCTGCTGAATTCTCCCATGCTTTCGCTTTCTCCACGCTATCGAAAGCGATCACCACGAAGCGGCCTTTGGGTGCGTCGCCCTCGACGGCCTCGATCTTGCCGCCGCGGACGATATAGTGCGCGTTGAAGGGCGCCAGCGTTCCGGGCACCTTGTCCGCATATTTCTGAAACGTAGTGGGGTCTGTAACATCGACTTCCGCGATGACGTAGCCGGGGTTTACCTTGGCTTGCTGCGCATGAATCGTCTTGGCGCCAATGATGCCCATGACCGCTCCAGCAAGCACTGCCAATGTCAGTTTGTAGTTCAACTTCATGGGTTCATGCCTCCTCTGTTGTTGCCAAGACTTCGGAAAGAATGGTCGGGGCGAGAGGATTTGAACCTCCGACCCCCTGGTCCCGAACCAGGTGCGCTACCAGGCTGCGCTACGCCCCGACCGAACTCCCCCGGGCAACCCCTTATCCCGAGCGGGATTCCAGATTAGCACAGGGAAGCGCCTTTGCAGTGAAACGACATTTTCAAATCTCGTCCGTCTAATAGATCGGGTAAGCAGCCAAAATAGCGCAACCCCAAGTCGTGGAAGTGCGTTATATAATAGGGGAAGGAAGGTTACGGCCCCTCCCTCCGCGGTGCCGAGGCGGCTGTGCAAGACAATATGTTTCTTTGCGATGGAAGTTGGCATCTAAGGTTCAGGGTCGGTTGTGGCTGCGTGCTCCCGTGAGAGAGTGCTGCAACAAATGACACGTGCACATAGCGCCGCGATCAACGTACATATGAATAGCCCCCGGCCGCTGGCCGGGGAGGGCCCACATTATCGAGTGGCAGGAGGCCATACATTATGAACAATAGATTCTTGCAAATTCGACGTTCGGTGGCGCTGGTCTCCCTGGCCGCGGCTCTTACGATTGGCGGCGCGCTGGCCTGGGCGATCGGCTCGAGTAATCGTACCGTGCTCGGCGCGAGCAGTCCGATCATGCTAAAGATCGCTTCCGGTAGTGCGCCGGCAGGGCCTGTGAATTTGAACGAAGGGTTTTCGGCTGTGGTCGAGCCACTGCTTCCGGCGGTGGTCAATATCTCCACCTCCAAAGTCGTGAAGCCCGAGAAGAGCCAGTCTCCTTTCTCGAACGACCCCTTCTTCCGCCAATTTTTCGGAAATCCATTTGGCGATGGTGAAGAAGGCCAGCAACAGCCACGTTCGCAGAAGGAGCACAGCCTGGGCTCCGGCGTGATCGTCAATCCCGATGGCTACATCCTCACGAATAATCACGTGGTCGAAGGCGCCAGTGATGTGCAGGTTACGCTCAGCGATAAGCGGACTTTCAAGGCCAAGGTCGTTGGCACGGACCCGCGCACCGATATCGCCGTGGTGAAGATTCCGACGTCCGGTTTGGCCTCGGTCACCCTGGGCGACTCGAGCAAGTCCAAAGTTGGCGACATCGTCCTGGCCATCGGCGATCCCTTTGGAATCGGCGAAACCGTAACCATGGGAATCGTTAGCGCCACAGGGCGCAGAGGCCTGGCCATTGAAGGCCCCGAGGGCTATGAAGATTTCATTCAGACGGATGCGTCCATCAACCCAGGCAACTCCGGCGGCGCTTTGGTCAATACGCGCGGCGAACTGATCGGCATCAACACGGCCATCATCAGCAACGGTGGCGGCGGTAATCAGGGTATCGGCTTCGCAATTCCGATCACCATGGCGCGCCCCGTGATGGAGCAGATTCTGAAAACCGGTAAAGTCACCCGCGGATACCTTGGCGTCATGATTCAGGAAGTGACCCCCGACCTGGCCAAGGCATTCGGCCTGCCTTCGGCGGAAGGCGCTCTCGTTGGAGACGTCACGCCGGATAGCCCAGGTGCCAAAGCCGGACTCCAGAAAGGCGACGTCATCACCAGTCTAAACGGTCAGCGTATCTCTGATTACACCGACTTGCGTTTGCGCGTCTCACAATCCGCGCCTGGTACCGCGGCAAAACTCGAGGTTTTGCGCAACGGCCAAAAGCGCGACCTCACCGTCACTCTCGCTGAATATCCTGAGAAGACGGAAGCTGCCGCAGAGTCCAAAACGGGTGAGAGCCCGGCCATGGAAGGCGTGCAGGTTGAGGCGCTCACTTCGGAAATCACCCAGCAGTTGAATTTGCCTGCGGGCACGCGCGGCGTGGTCATCACCCGCGTCGATCCCGACAGCACAGCTGCGGAGGCTGGACTGCGACCGTGGCGACGTCATTCAGGAAGTCAATCGCAAGCCGGTCGCCAGCGTAGACCAGTTCCGTACGGCAATTCGCGGTGCAGAGAATCAACCGCTGCTCATGCTCGTCAATCGTGGCGGCAATTCTCGTTACGTCGTGATCGCGCCCAAGTAAACAACCCATCTAACGCCGTAATCAGGCGGAAAAAAAGGCCCGGTGCCATTCGCATCGGGCCTTTTCATTTTCACGGAGTCTATATCAGCGAATTCCGTCCGCTCTTTCCAGCCTTCAGCTTGAGGCGGAAGCTATAGCCGCGGCCGCGCGCGGCAGACGCACGATGCGCGCCTCCATGACGTTGGGAATGGAGCGCAGGAGCGGCAAAACCGCCTCGGAGACCTCGCCATCGAGTTGCACGATAGCAAGTGCCTCGGCGCCTAGCGTGGCCTCGCGGCGCCCCAGGGCAAAGGTCGCGATGTTCAGGCCCTGGGTGCCGAGCACCGTACCCACTCTGGCCGATCACGCCCGGCACGTCGCGGTTCCTCATTACCAGCAGGGTGCCTTCGAGCGGCGCTTCGCAGGCGATGCCGTTGATCTGCAGCAGGCGTGGCGTGGTGCCGTAAAGAATGGTGCCCGACGCGGAAAATTCCTGTCGCTTGCCGTCGCCGGCGGAATATGTGGCGATCTCGACCACGTCGGCAATGCCGCGTTCACGCGGACGCTTGCTCTCCTCGATGTCCAGGCCGCGTTCCGTCGCGCGCGCGGTCGCGTTCACCAGATTGACGTGCTCGTCGAGCACGGCGTTCAACACGCCGGCCAGCGCTGCGCTGCGCAGTACGTGAGTGCCCAGCTCGGCTGGTTCTCCCGCGCAGGCGAGCCGCACGCGCCGGGCCGGAAAGGGCGCCGCCTGCGCCACCAGAGACGCCAGACGTTCCGCAAGGTCCAGATAAGGACGCAATCGGCGGTACTGCTCGGGCGGAATCGGAGGCAGATTCACGGCGTTGCGCAGCGTGCCATCCTGCAAATAATCGCGCACCTGCTGCGCGATTTGCACGCCCACCTCTTCCTGTGCTTCGGCGGTCGAGCCGGCCACGTGCGGCGTGGCGATCACGTTGCTCATCTGCAGCAGCGGCGAATCGACCGGCGGCTCCACCGCAAAGACGTCCAGGGCCGCGCCGGCCAGATGCCTCGAGCGCAGCGCATCGGCCAGGGCCGCCTCGTCCACCAGTTCGCCGCGCGCGGTGTTTACCAGCCGCGCGCCGGGCTTCATCTGCGTGAGCGTCTCGCGCGTTGATCATGCGCTCGGTGGCCGGCGAGAGCGCGGTGTGCAACGAGATGTAATCCGCCTGCGCCAGCAGATCGGCCAGCGGAACCAGCTCCACGCCCCACTCCGCGGCGCGTTCCGCGCTCACGTAAGGATCGTAGGCCAGCACGCGCATCTCCAGCGCCCGCGCCCGCCGCGCCACTTCCGCACCCACGCGGCCCAGGCCGACCAACCCCAGCGTCTTGGCGCGAAGCTCCGCGCCCGCGCTCCCGGACTTCTCCCATTTGCCCGCATGCATGCTGGCGTTTAGTTGCGGAATGGAGCGGGCCATCGACAGCATCAAGGCGAGAGCATGTTCCGCTACGCTGGGCGCATTGCCGCCCGGCGTATTCATCACCAGGACGCCGCGCCGAGTGGCGGCCTCCAGATCGATGTTATCCACGCCCACGCCCGCGCGTCCGATCACGCGCAGCTTAGGCGCATGGCTCAGCAATTCATCGGTCACGCGCGTGGCGCTGCGCACGACCAGCGCATCGGCCTCGTTGAGCTCTTGTGCGAGCGCTCCCGCCGTGGGCTGCACGACCTGCCAGCCGGGTTCTGCGAGCAGTTTGACACCGTGTTCACTGATGCGGTCAGCAACGATAATTTTCATGGCCCAAGAGCGTATCGGCCATGCGTTCCGCTGTCAAACGCAGACTCAAGACTCCCGGCGAAGCCCTGCGAAATTAAATTGGCTTTAGGCGCGTATGTTATAGTTGCCATTTCGCTAGGAGAGTCGCGAAACAAACACCCATGGCGTTCATCGACCGCATTCAAAAAGAGCTCACCGAAGCCATGAAATCCAAGGACGAGCTGCGGCTGAGCGTCCTGCGCATGGTCAAAACCGCGCTCAAAAATAAGGAGATCGAGAAAATACGGCCGCTGGACGATGCCGAGTCGCTTCAGATTTTGCAGACTCTGGTCAAGCAGCGCAAAGAATCGGTCGAACTGTTTACCCGTGGCGGCCGGATGGATCTGGCCGATAAAGAGACCCGAGAAATCGCCATCATCGAAACGTATCTGCCTGCGGCCGCGGATACAGCCGATATCGATCGAGCCATCGAAGCGGCCATCGCTGAGACCTCCGCCAACTCCCCCAAGCAGATGGGCGCGGTAATCAAGGCGGCGCGAGCGCGCCTCGAAGGGAAAACCGTTGATGGCAAGGTGCTTTCCGATCGAGTTCGCGATCGCCTGGCCCGCATGAGCTGATCGAGCCATTCGCCGCCGAAGCCTGCGCGGCTTTCACCGCTTACCTTTCCTGCGTTACGATCCACCCATGCCGCTGCCCGAAACCATTCCCGTTCGCTACACCGAAGAGGAGGCCGGATACGTCAGTTTCCGCCCCGTGGTGCGGCAGAGCTTTCGTCCCCACGAACTGCTCGATATGGTGCTGAGCGTTACCGGCAAAGATGTGGGGCGCATCCGGCAAATTCTGCGTTCCGGCACCGTGGTTTTTCATTTCTACCGCTATTGGTGGACGGGCTTTGATCTTGACGAAACCGAACTAACCGGGCTGCTGGCTCAATTTCCCGATCCCGACCCTTCGCGCGAATTTCGCGGCGTGGACTGCACCATGATTGCCATCGAATCGGGGGCCACGCCCCCCCGGCCCGCGGTGGAGGTCCAAAAGAAAACCATTTCGCATCGGCGGCTATTCCGTCGCAAGAGCTTTTGGGACGCCTTGCTGGCTGAGGGCTCCGCCGCCCCCGTCGCTTACCAGGGATATTCGTTTGCCCATCACGCCGATCTTTATCGTCTCGATCTCACCCCCGAAGCCCGTACCCGGCTCACTGCGGCCGTGGCTTCGCTCGTCCCGCGAGCGCAGCGCAAGGAGCTGCAGGCCATCGCGCACGCCGCGAGAGTCGCCTTCATCTGCCCACGCGGGTCTGCTTAGCCTGCAAATCGCCATGTGACAATCGCCGCGCTTTCGGATAACTTCAGTGATTTCGTTTTCGAGCGTTTAGACGGCAGGATGCGGCTCGGCGAAAATAGCGCCGCACAATCGAGAGGACCCCGAATGGCAGAGCCCGGCAGTTTTCTGGAGTTGGAACACGCCTCTGTGGCGCGCGGCGAGAAGACCGTGCTTCACGATATCTCCCTGCGCATCGCCAGCGGCGAACACGTCGCCATTCTCGGCCCCAACGGTTGCGGCAAATCCACACTGATCAAGACCATGACCTGCGAGTGCTATCCCATCGCCCGGGATGGCGCGCGTGCCCGCATCTTTGGCCGCGAACGCTGGGACGTCTTCGAGTTGCGCAAGCGACTCGGCGTGGTCGCCGCCGAGCTGCCCAGCGAGCGAACGCTGCATACGCTGGGCCGCGACGCCGTGATCTCCGGTTTCTTCGCCAGCTCGACGATTTGGCCCGAGATGAACGTCACCGAAGAGATGCGTACGCGCGCCTCCGCGGTGCTCGATAAGCTCGAAGCGGGCCATCTCGCCGGCAAACCCGTCGGCGAAATGTCCGCGGGCGAAATGCGCCGTGTGCTCATTGGCCGCGCCCTGGTGCACGATCCCGAGATGCTGCTCATCGATGAGCCCAGCAATGCCCTGGACTTGGCCGCGCAGAGCGAATTGCGCCAGGGCTTGCGCCGTTTGGCGCAGCACGGCGTCGGCATCGTCCTGATCACGCATCACCTCGCCGATGTCATTCCCGAGATCGATCGCGTCGTGATGCTTCGCGAGGGACGAATTTTCGCCGACGGACCCAAGACCGAGTTGCTCACCGAAGAACGCCTGCAGAAGCTGTTTGGCGTGCCCGTAACCATGGCCCAGCGCGACGCCTTTTACCACGTCTGGTAGCGCCCAACCGCATTCGGCCAGTGAAGTGGAACGCGCCTCTCCATTTCCCTACTCCCTGCCCTTGTTTTAGGCGATAATGCGCGGCGCGCTCGCCGTCGTCGCGGCAGCGGCTGGTTTCGTTCCCTGAGGTGACCCTTGGCCACGAAGACTTGGAGCTCCACGGCGCCTCCCGAAGAGTTTCACCCCTACATCGAATCGGAGCAGGGCGTTCCCGAGTTCACTTTGCGGGCTATCCTGGCCGGCATCGTGGCGGGCCTTTTCTTCGGCGCTGTGACCGTTTACGTGGGCTTGCGCGCCGGACTCACCGTTTCCGCCTCGATTCCCATCGCCGTGCTTTCCATCAGCATCTTGCGCGCCTTCGGCAAGGTCACCATTCTCGAAAACAACATCGTGCAGACGGCCGGCTCGGCCGGTGAATCGATTGCCGGTGGCGTCATCTTCACCCTGCCGGCGCTCATCTTTCTGGGCTTTCCTCTAGAGTACTGGGGCGTATTTTTTCTCGCCCTGATTGGCGGATGGCTGGGCGTGCTCTTCATGATCCCGCTTCGCCGCCAGCTCATCGTCAAAGAACACGGCAATCTGCTCTACCCGGAGGGCACGGCTTGCGCCGACGTGCTGGTTGCCGGAGACCGCGGCGGCTCCTTTGCCAGCCGCGTTTTCTGGGGACTGGGTCTCGGCGGCCTCTACTCCGTGCTGATGAACACCATCGGAGCCTGGCGCGATACGCCGACCTATAATCCCAAATGGCTTCCAGGCGCATCCTTCCGCGCCAATATCACGCCGGAATATCTGGGAGTGGGTTACATCATCGGCCCGCGCATTGCCGGCATTCTCTTTTCCGGCGGCGTTTTTTCCTGGCTGGTGCTGATGCCGGCGATTCGCTTCTTCGGCTCGCTCGCGCCCAACCAGGCCCTTTATCCCAGCACCATTCCGATCCCCTTGATGACGTCCGACCAGCTCTGGTCCAGCTACATCCGGCCCATGGGCGCGGGAGCGGTCGCCACGGCGGGGTTGATTACGCTGGCAAAGACGCTGCCCACGATCTGGGCCGCGCTCACCGCCGGGCTTAAAGACATGAAGGACGCGCGCGAAGGCCGCGCCGTCGTGGCCCACCGTATCCAGCAGGATCTGCCGATGAAATTCGTTGCTCTCGGCGCTCTCGCGGTGGCGGTCATGATCTGGGCGCTGCTTACATTTCGTCCCATTCCCGGTGCTAAAACCGGACTGTTTGCGAATTGCATGGCCGCCGTTTTCGTGCTGGTCTTTGGATTTTTGTTCACCACGGTCTCTTCGCGCATCACCGGGCTCATCGGAACATCCTCGAATCCCATCAGCGGCATGGCCATCGCCACGCTCATGGCTACGTGCGCCGTCTTCCTGCTCGCCGGATGGACGGGCGGAAACTATTCCGTGCTGGCGCTCACGATTGGTGGCGTAGTGTGCGTCGCTGCGGCAAATGCCGGCGGCACTTCGCAGGATTTGAAGACGGGCTTTCTGGTCGGCGCGACTCCCTCGAAGCAGCAGATCGCCCTCATCATCGGCGCGATGGCCTCGGTCTTTGTGATCGGCGGCACGCTCAAGCTGATGAACGTCGGCCTCGCCGAATACAAGCCGGTGCAGATCGAGGTTGACATCGCGCACCTGCCTTCCGGCGTGCAGGTGGAAACCCAGAACTATCCCTACCAGGGCCGTACATACACGCTCGTCAACGCCCTGGGCTCGGGTGTCGTGCCCGATGGCAAATACCTGTATGACCGCGACACCAATCGCATTGAGATTCAGTGGGTTCAGGGAATCGGCAGCGACAAAGCTGCTGCGCCCCAGGCCAGGCTCATGGCCACGGTCATCAACGGCATCCTGAACCGCCAGCTTCCCTGGCGCCTCGTCTTGTTGGGAGTGTTTCTTGTCCTCACCGTGGAACTGCTCGGCATCCGCTCGCTGCCTTTCGCCACTGGCGCTTATCTTTCCATCGCTACGACCATGGCCATCTTCGCAGGTGGCGTCGTGCGCTGGCTTGTGGAGCGCAGCCGCGGAGCCTCTGCCGGAAGCGACGTCGGTCCCGGCCCGCTTTATGCCAGCGGCTTGATCGCCGGCGGTGGCGTCTTCGGCCTGCTCGGCATCGTCGTCGCCCTCCTCGAGGACCAGGAGTTTCGCTACCACATTTTCCGACCCGGCCAATTTCAGTTTGGTCCCAAAATTATGGGCAGCCTGGCCGATAGCCATCTTTTTGCAGTCATTATGTTCGTCGCGCTGGCCGCTTCGCAGTTCTACTTTGCCCGCAAGAAGATGGATTAGCCGCTGGAGTTTGTAGCCGCCGACTTTATCTTTAGCTGATTCAAATGCTTGTGCTATAAGTGAGAAAAGCGTAGTTTCTGGGGTACGGACAGAGGTGTGCTGTGAAAAAAAGACTCCTTTTTGTTGTTGCGATTGGCCTGCTCGCTGCTGGCCCCTCATTTGCCCACCACGGGACCGCCGGATATGACATGGCGAAGGTCGTCACGCTTACGGGAACCGTGACGAAAGTCGATTGGAGCAATCCTCACATCGTCATTTATCTGGACGCGAAAGGTGCGAACTCCGATATCGAGCACTGGACTCTCGAATTCTCCGCGCCGCTCCTGATGACGCGCTCCGGCTGGACCAAGAGTTCGGTCAAGGTTGGCGACCAACTCGTTGCCGAAACCCATCCTGCTAAGGATGGCGCGCCAGTCGGCATCAGCGGGACTGCTACCTTTCTCCTGAAGTTCGTTGTGAACGGCACGCCGCTGCCTCACTCGTGAAGCGGGCGGGGCTTAACGCTCGCAGCGTTGCGCCGCATTACACAACAATCATTCATTGCGTCAGGTGAGGAGTTTTACGATGCGTAATTGCCGGACCCACTTCCTCAGGAATTTCGTGGTCTCTCTGGGCTTACTGTTTTGTCCCGCGTTACTGATCGCGCAAACGTCTGCAACGTCAGGCGCTGCGAATTCGCGGGGTGCCCGGGCTCCAGCCGCAGTGCCGGACCTAACCGGCAATTGGGCCGTGGTGGGTGGCAGTCCAAGTTGGGACCCGTCTGACCCTCGGGGCGACAAACCCGCCCAGCTTCCGATGACGCCATGGGGGCGCGAACGGTTTCAGGCCAACAAGCCTCCCTTTGGGGCCAACCAGACCTTCAAGCCGAATGATCCCCACCAGATGTATTGCGACCCGCCAGGCCCATTCCGCATGTACTCTTATCCCTGGCAGTTCACCATTGTCCAGACTCCCGCCCAGGTTTACATCCTCTTTGAATATTTGCACGTCTGGCGAATGGTTACCATGAATCAGCCTCATCCCAAGGATGTGGATTCCACCTGGCTCGGCGACTCGGTGGGCCACTATGAGGGTGGTACGCTCGTTATCGATACGATCGGATTCAACGACAAGACCTGGCTCGACATGGTGGGGCATCCGCACAGCGACGCTTTGCACACGGTGGAGCGCATTCGGCGGCTCAGCCACGATAGTTTGGAGATGCAGCTCACCATCGACGACCCTAAGACCTACACCAAGCCGTTCACGGCAACGAGAGTTTGGAAGCTGAGTTCCTTCCCCATGGGCGAAACGATGTGTTCGGTGTCCGAGGTCCAGTCGTTTCAGAAGAACATCATGGATCGTACGGTCTCGCCGACCCCCGCGAAATAATTCGCACGCCTTCTCTACGCCAGCCCCGCGCCCCGCGATGGCCTCCTGCGGCGAGGGGTGCAACCTGAGTACGGTCTCCCGCGCGCCCTTTGACTCACGGGCGCCGCTCACCGTAGACTCTTTCGATGAGTTCTTTCGCGCGTTACCCTCGGGGCCGCAGGGATTGGGGCGGATTCATCACTCCGGCGATCCGCAATATTGTGCTCGCCTGCGTCGGCGTTTTTCTGATTCAGACTCTTCTTGGTCTTTTCAATCCTGACGGCTATCGGCTGGTCATTCGCGAGTTCGGGCTCGTGCCGCTGGCGGTCACCCATGGCCTGCGCATCTGGCAGCCGGTAACGTACATTTTTTTGCATGCGGGTTTGTGGCACATCCTTCTCAACATGCTTTTCCTCTGGATGTTTGGCGTGGATCTCGAACGCGCCTGGGGAACGCAGCGCTTCTACAGTTATTTTTTTCTGACCGGTATTGGTGCGGGTGTGATCAACATTCTTGTGAAGACGATTATCGATCCGCATGGCTCCGGAACTTCCGCGGTGGCCACCATCGGCGCGTCGGGAGCGATTTACGGAATCTTGCTCGCCTCCGCCGTGATGTTTCCGGACCGTAAGATTTGGCTGATTCCCTTTCCCGTAACCATTCCCATGAAGATCTACGTGATTGGGGCGGGCGCCATCGAATTCTTTCTGACGTTGGGCTCGGGCGCCGGTGACAACGTGAGCCACGTCACGCATCTGGGCGGCATGCTCGTCGGCTACCTCTACCTGCGCCGCGGCTCCTGGTTCTATCGCGCCCGCAACGGCATCTCCGACTGGCAGCGAAAGCGCGCCCGCCGCAAATTTGAGGTCTATATGCGCAAGCACGACGAAGAGCCGCCCTCACGCCCCGACCACTGGGTGAACTGACGAAGTTTTTCATCCCGAGCCCGTCGAATCCGGGTGGGTGAGCGGCTTTTTTGACCGCCGGCCTCAGCGCCACACCTGCTCGCCGCCGCCGATAATGTGGAATTTCATGAAGTTCGTGGTCCCGCCAATGCCCAGCGGCGTGCCTCCGACGATTCCCACCAGATCGCCCTTCCGCACCAGGCCTTCTTCCAGCAGGCGACGCTCCGTGAGTGCCGCCATGTCATCGATGTCCCGCAGTTGCGCTACTTTTCGTGGCAGCACTCCCCACAGCAGCGTCATCTGCCGCCGCGTCTCCTGGCTTCGCGAGAAAGCGATGATCGGCGGGCGCGGCCGATGCTTGGAGATCAGCCGGGCCGTCGAGCCGCTTTCGGTGAAGACCGCAATCACCTTCATGGACAGCTCTTCGGAAGCGTGACAGATGAGTTCCGCCGTGGTTTCCGCGAGGTTCAGGAGCGCCCGCCGGTGGGGCCGCAGATATTCGGTGACGCTGGCCTCCGCCTCGCGGATGATGCGGTCCATCATTTTCACCGACTCCACCGGATAGCGGCCCGTAGCGGTTTCGGCGCTCAGCATCACGGCATCGCTGCCGTCGAAAATCGCGTTGGCCACGTCGGACGCTTCGGCGCGCGTCGGTCGTGGATTGTCGGTCATCGACTCCAGCATCTGCGTCGCCGTGATCACCGGCACGCGCGCCTCGCGCGCGCGAGCGATCACCAGTTTCTGCACCACGGGCACGCGTTCCGGGCTCATCTCCACGCCCAGGTCGCCGCGCGCCACCATCACTCCGTCGGCCACTTCCAGAATGTCGTCCAGATTGTCGATCGCCTCTGGCTTTTCGAGCTTGGCGATCACCGGAACTTTCTTGCCGGTCTTCTCAATGGCTGCCTTGGCCATCAGCACGTCCGCCGCCGTCCGCACAAAGCTCACGCCGATGTAATTCACGCCGCATTCGACGGCAAAACGCAGGTCGTCGAGGTCCTTTTCCGTCAGCGCTGGCATACGCAGCTTCACGCCGGGAAGATTGATGCCCTGATGTTCTCCCAGCTCGCCGCCATTCACCACGCGGCAGACGATGCGCTGCCGCTGCGTGGAGATCGACCCGCAACTCGATCAGCCCGTCGGCCAGCAGGATGCGGTCGCCCTTGTGCACCTCCGCCGGCAGGCGCTTGTACGTTGTCGAGACGCCGTCGCTGCTTCCCGGCGAGTCCACGTTGAGATCGTGAACCGGCTGCCGGCGCGCAGCGTCACTCGGTGTCCGCCCTCCAGCGAGCCCGTGCGAATTTTGGGTCCTGGCAGATCGGCGAGGATGGCGATGGGCTTCTCGTGGCGGCCGAGGCTGCGCGGATCAGTGTGATCGCGCGCGCGTGCTCCTCCTGCGTGCCATGCGAAAAATTGAGTCGCGCCACGTCCATGCCCGCGCGCATGAGCTGATCGATCACTGCCGGTGAGTGGCTGGCTGGCCCGAGTGTGCAGACGATCTTGGCGCGGCGTACTTTAGGGGAGCCCCAGCTATTTGGTGACGAACTCATGAACCGTCCTGTAAAGGAACTCGACGCCGGTGCGGAAGCCGGCTAGCGGAATTCGTTCATCGTCGGCGTGCATCCGCAGGATATCCGGCTCCGTCAGCGGGAAGGGCAGCAAGCCGTAGGACTGTACGTTGTGAAGGCGCAGATAAGCGGAATCGGTGGCGCCTGTTGACAGATCAGGAACAATGACGGAACCGGGAAATTGCTGTGGCGCCGCCCGCTCGATTGTCTGATACAGCTCCGACGTAATGGAGGATGCCGGAGCATTTGGCCCAGCGTCGGGCTGCACCGTGAATTTGACCTGAGGATCGTTCACGGCCTTTTGCATCTGGTCGATCACGTCCTGGATAAAATTGCCCGGCAGCAGGCGAATGTTCAGATTGGCGGTGGCCTCCGAAGGCACCACGTTCGCGCGAATGCCCGCGTTCAACTCGGTGGGAGCGATGGTATCGCGCAGCATCGAGTTCCACACCGGATTCATGTCCGCCAGGCGGCGGGCCGCCAGGTCGGCACGTTCCGAAGTGTCCAATGCGCGAATCCATTTTGCAGTCTCTTCATCCTCGATGGGCGCCAGTTGCTCGAAGTAACGGCGCGTGATCGTCAGCAGGTGCATCGGTGTCTCGCAGCGTGCCAATTTTTTGTACCGCTGCCGCAAGGTGCACGACGGCGTTATCCGACCGCGGCACCGAGCCATGCCCGGAGGTTCCCGTCGCCGTTACCAGCACGTTGTAAGACACTTTTTCGGTGGTCTGGATGGATACGTACTGCACCTTGCCGTTTTGCAAGACCACCCGTCCGCCTTCGTTAATCGCAAAAACGCAGGCGATCTTGTCCCAATATCTTTCGATTACGGTTTTGATGCTCGCCGCTCCGCCCTCTTCTTCATCGGCGTCGGCCAGGAAGATGACGTCGCGGGTCAGGCGTGCGCCCGAGCGCTTGAGTCCGATGAACGCGGCCAGATTCGCCGCGACCATGCCTTTGTCGTCGATCGCCCCGCGGCCGTAGAGGTAGCCGTCCTTCTGTGTCCCGGCAAAGGGGTCCATGCTCCACTTGGAGCGATCCACGCCCACCACGTCCAGATGCGCCAGCAGCAGGAGAGCTCGGGAGGAATCGGGCAGAGGCCCGGCTTGCAGGTGCGCCACCGTCACTCCGCGGCCCGGCGCGATCTCCAGTACCTCGACTGGTATGTTCTCTTTCTGCAGCACATTCTGAATGTACTTGGCTGCTTCGAGTTCGTTGCCCGGAGGGTTCGTCGTATTGATGCGGATCAGGTCGGTGAGCCAGGTTTGCGCTTCAGCCGTCAACTGCAGCATATCCGGCTGCGCCGAAGCGGGCGCCGGCGTTTGCGATTTCAACGCCGGGGGTGCCAACACCAGCATCAACGTGATCCCAAATAGGCTGAGAGCGTACGCAATTCGCCTGACCATTCCCTCTCCTTTGTCCTGACTACGTGGGCTTCAAATTTTGAAGCAAGCTAACGATACTAACATGCCCGCCTTGACGACTGGCCCGATGGTTCCTGCCAGCAACTCCATTTGAACATCCCTGCGTTTCGTGGCAGCATCAAAGGTGCAAGGGTGGTTACAGCTATGCGATTGATACTCGTTTACGGGCTTATGGCGGTTCTGGTGTGGACGCCAGTTCCAGGATTTGGCCAGCCGGCCGCCTCGGCTTCTTCCCAACAGCCGTCTGCGCCATCGGCTCCGCAGCAGCCGCAGGCCCCGGCGCAATCTCAGCAGGCGCCGCAGGATCAACAGCAGCCGGGCTTCGCCATCTCCCTGACGGTGCCGGTCGTCAACGTCGACGTCGTCGTCACCGATAATGATGGCAACTACCTCAACGGTCTAAAGAAGGAAAATTTTCGCATCGCCGAAGACGGCGCGCCCCAGACGATCACAAATTTTGCCACCACGGACGCCCCCATTACCGTTGTTTTGCTGGTCGAGTACAGCAGCATCGGGTACGGCTGGTTCCTGTATAACGCGGTGAGTTGGGCCGACGCATTTTTGCGTCAGCTCAAGCCCAACGATTGGGTGGCGCTCGAATCGTTTAACATGCGGCCCAACGTGGAGGTGGATTTCACGCACAATCAGGGCGAGGTCCGCCAAGGGTTGGTCTCCCTGATCTATCCGCCCTTCCACGAATCGAACCTGTTCGATGCCATCGTGGACACCACGGACCGCCTCCAGGACGTAAAAGGGAAGAAGGCCGTTCTCGTCCTCGCCTCGGGCCTCGATACATTCAGCCGGCTGACTCTCGACAAGGCGCTTGTGAAATTAAAGCAGACCGACGTAACCATCTACTGCGTCGGCGTGGCCGAGGAGATGTTTGTGCGCACCATCTCCGGCGGCGGACTCTCGTATCTCCAGGCTCAGAACCAACTCAAGACCTTCGCCGAGATGACCGGGGGCCGCGCCTGGTTCCCAAGGTTTGATGGGGAGATACCCGGCATCATGAGCGATGTCGCGGGCAGCCTGCGAAATGAGTACAGCCTCGGCTACATTCCCAGCAGTCCGAAAAATGACGGCAAGTATCGCAAGATCAAAGTGGAGTTGGTCGCTCCCGACGGCGGACCGTTGACCGTGCTGGATCAAAAGGGAAAGAAACGGAAATTCCAGGTCTATGCCCGCCAGGGCTATACCGCACCCACTACGTCAGTCAACTGACCGCGTGGCGAGACGAACTCGAGAGGCCGTATTGTCTTAATACCCCCGGTTCAAATCGACCCGATTCCGCAACGGCTCTCCCGCTGAACCAGCGCTCCAGATTATCCACCAGCAATTCCGCTTCTCTCTGCCAGATGCGTTCGCTTATGCCACTGGTGTGCGGCGTGATAAACACGTTTTCGAGCGACCACAACGGGCTCTCCGGTGGCAGCGGCTCCGGTGACGTCACGTCGAGCGCGGCTCCGGCTATGGCGCGTTTCTCGAGTGCGGCGATGAGCGCACCCTGATCCACCAGCGAGCCTCGCGCCACGTTCACCAGAATCCCGCTGCGTTTCATGGCCGCCAGTTGTTCGGCGCCGATCAGGTGTTGCGTTTCGGGGGTCTCCGGCGCCGCCAAAATTACGTAGTCGGCGGCGGGCAGCGCCTCATTCAATTTGGCAGCGGGAAAAACGCGCTCCGCCAGTGAGCTGCTGTCTTTGCCCGAACGCGTCACGGCCCAGATGCGCATTCCAAAGGCGCGCAGCCGCTCGGCGACCGCCTGCCCGACGGCGCCGAAACCCACCAGCAGGGCGATTCCTCCGCTCAGTTCCCGAGGCCGCGAAGCGCCGTCCCAGATCTCCTGCTGCGCCCACTTACTCTGCGATTGAAAGCGCATGGACCCCGGAAAATCGCGCGCCATGGCCACCATCATTCCCACGATGTGCTCGGCCATGGCTGGAGCGTGCACGCCGCTGGCATTGGTTAAAACGATCCCGGAGCTGCGGAATTCCGGATACATCAATTGAGCCACACCGGCGGAAGTCGTGTGCACCCACTTCAATCGTGTCGCCAGGCGCAGCTGCTCCGGCCGAAGCATCAATCCCACGAAAATATCCGTATCGGGCAGCTCGGCCGCGATGCGGTCGTAGTGCGGCAGATCCATCACCCGCATCTCCGGCCACCTCTGTCGCACGGCCGCCGCCAGTTCAGGCGGAGAGCGCCACAGCGTGAATCGATGATAAGAGGAGATAACGAGCTTGGTATCGGCAGGAGTCGGCGGATTCATTTCTCTGATCTATTTGGAAACGATTCGCAGATCGCGGCCGGTCATCTCCACAGGTTCAGGAACGCCGAGAACTTCGAGCAGCGTTGGCGCGATATCTCGCAGCGCACCGCCCGATCTGAGCTGCACGGGGCCATCCTGATCCAAGAGAAGGAAAGGCACGGGATTTGTGGTGTGATAGGTGTGCGGGCCGCCCGTCACCGGATCGATCATCGTTTCGGCGTTGCCGTGGTCGGCCGTGATGATCCATGCGCCGCCGCGCGGCCGCAGCGACTGAAAGATGCGCCCCAGGCAGGCGTCGACTGTTTCGACGGCGCGGATCGTGGCTTCGAGTTTGCCCGAATGGCCCACCATGTCGGCATTGGCGAAATTCATGATGATGGCGTCGAAAGAGCCTTTCTCGATGGCGTGAATGACGCTGTCGGTGATGCCTGCGGCGGACATTTCCGGCTTCAGATCGTAGGTCGGCAACTTTGGGCGAGGGCACCAGAATCCGTTCCTCGCCGGCAAAAGGTTTCTCCACGCCGCCATTGAAGAAGTAGGTCACGTGCGCATACTTCTCGGTTTCCGCCACGCGCAGATTGCGAAAGTTCATGTCCGCGAAGACTTGCGCCAGGATGTGTTCGAGCTTTTCCGCGCCAAACAGGTAGCGCAGCCAGGAAAAACTCTTGTCGTATTGCGTCATGCCCACGAAGAAAAGATTCTTGGGCCGCGCCGCATCGGCGAATTTGTCGAAGCCGGGTTCGGCAATCGCGCGGGTCATCTGGCGCGCGCGATCGGCGCGGAAATTGAAGAAAATCACGGCATCGTCGTCGCGAATGCGCCCACCGGTGGAGCGCCGCGGTTCGCTGCCCGAGGTAATCACCGATGGGCTCGACGAATTCGTCGGTGACGCCCTGCTCGTAGCTGCGACGCAGACGGCGTCGACAGGATCGGCGGAGCGCCTTTCGGCTTCGCCATGCACGACGGCGCGGTAGGCGCGCTCGACGCGCTCCCAGCGGTTGTCGCGGTCCATGGCGTAATAGCGGCCGGAGAGCGAAGCGATGCGCCCGACGCCCAGCTCGCGCAAGTTTTTGCTGCAGCCGGCGCAGAAAATCGATGCCGCTGTGCGGCGGCGTATCGCGGCCGTCGAGGAAGCAATGCACGAAAACGCGCTCGACCTTGTTCTGCTGCGCCATGCGCAGCAGCGCGAACAGGTGCTCGATGTGCGAATGCACGCCGCCGTCGCTGAGCAGGCCCATCAAATGCAGTTGCCGCTCGCGTCCGCGCTTCATGGCGGCGAGCAAAAGCTCGTTCTGAAAAAGCGCGCCGGTGCTCAGGGCCTTGTCGATGCGCGTGATGTCCATGTGCACCACGCGGCCCGCGCCGATATTCAGATGCCCGACTTCGCTGTTTCCCATCTGCCCTTCGGGCAGGCCCACGGGCGGGCCGGAGGTGTGAATCAGCGTGTTGGGATATTCCGCGAGCAACCGGTCGTAATTGGGTTTGCGCGCCAGGGCGATGGCGTTGCCCTTGGTCTCGGCGCGGAAGCCCCAGCCGTCGAGTACGGTCAGAACAATCGGTTTTGGTCGCTTGGCCATAAGTCGTCAAGGATACACCAACGCGAACCACGCTGGCGGCTCCGCCAGGCCGGAACGATGCGCCCACATTTCTTTGTCCACTAAAAGAGCTTCTCGTGTATAAAATGCGCTGATTCGCAAGGTCAAAGGGGACCCCTGCTCGTTGTCTCTAGTACGGGAGAAGCGTATTATGCGCGGAACATCGCGCGAGTTCGGAAATCGGGCAAAAGGGAGCATTCGATGAAACGACTCTTTGCGTTGGTGGTCTGCGCGTTCTTGGTGGGCGGCGTCGGGCTATGGGCTCAGCGTGGCGCTGCGACTGGCCCCGTCGACGCTGCGGCCGAATATCAGACCTGGATGAAGTCCAACAACGAAACTATGGCCGATCTCAATAAGAATCTCACCGCCAAAAATGCCGCGGGAGCTCAGACGGATGTCCGCAAAGTCCAGGAGAACCTGGCCATGGTCATGTGCTACTGGCAGATCAGAAATGTCAGCGACGCCGTGAGATTTGCTCTCGACGGTACCTACGGCCTCGCGCAAGTCAGCGTACTGGTCTCCCAGAATAAGTTCGACGATGCGGCAGCAGCGCTGAAACCCGTCCAGGCCACTTGCGGGGGATGTCACATGGCTCACCGGGATAAGGCCGCGGACGGCTCATTCAAAATCAAGTGACGATCCGGCCAGGATCGTCATCCCGAGCGACGAGCCGGAGCGAGGGATCTCTCCGGAGGTTTTTGTCTGACAATAAAGCCAACCCTTAGCGCGTAAGTCACTTCTCCTGCTTGCCGTGAAACGGCTGCGGACCCTTCTTGGACACCTTTATGGCCGGGCGGAACTCCCTAACAAACGACCCCGATGCCGGCGGAGATTTGCCGGCTTGGGTTTCTCCGGGAACGGCATCGCGTCGCCCATCAGTCCCGCCCACAGGATGCGATTAAATCGCGGCGTATCCAGGCGATCTTCGGCGGAAAAATCCATGCCTTCTGTTTTTGCCGCCCAGTAAGCGGCATCGTGCCGCGGCTCAGAGTAGGCGCCGCTGCCTGCAGCAGTTGATGCAACCGCGGTCGCGGCGGGTAGAGGCAATTGCGTGGACCTGAGCACGGCCGGCACGATGGCCTGATAGTCCCAGGATTGCAAGGCACGGTCGAAGACGGCGGTCATCGGCTCAACCGAACTATCGTTCAGACCCAGCGGCTCGATGCCGAGTACGTCTTCGATAGTCCGGAGGACGTGAACTGAGGTATAGCGGTCGGAGACCAGGGCCTGTTGGCGAACATAAGGTCCAGCGACGAAGGAAAGGCTGCGATGCGCGTCGACGTGATCGGGGCCATCCTGCGCGTCGTCTTCGACAACGAACACCAGCGTGTCGTTCTTATAGGGGCTGCGGGCGATCTTTTCGATCACCCGGCCCAGGGCATAGTCGTTATCCGCCATCTGCGTCTCCGCGGTATTGACGCCGTCAATAGCGCTGGCGAAATCGCCAAAGTGGTCGCCACCGAGACGCAGAAGCTCGAGGGCCGGGAGATTTCCGCCTTTGACGTATTCGTCGAATTCGTGTTCCCATTCCTTGAAGCGCCAATAGTCAGGCAACCGCTCGTCGAAGCCGCGGTAATAAACATCGGTGTAGGGTGCGAGATCGGCGTTGGCGGCAAATGCGACCTCAGTCCCTTGTGCGCGAGGGTCGCGAACCGGCGCCAGATGCGCCGGAACGCTTTCGGGCAAACGGTACCGCACGAGATCGATGAAAAAGCCATAATTGCGGACGCTTAGCTTGGCGCGAAGCGCGCCGTCCCAGAGATAGCCGGCGCCCGCGGAACTTTCGTCGTCGTCCGGAGCGTCGGGCGCGCTGACGTTGGCGGTGCCGGGCAGCAGGTCATCGTCGGGCGGCGTCAGCGGGTTCGCTTTGCGGCGGTCAGCGGTTGTGGCGATGCCGGTATTGATATTGCGCCCGCCGCCCTCGTAGGTGTAATCGATGCCGTGCCCCGCATAATTCACCGGGAGCGTCTTTTCCACCGAATCCGTCGCTCGTCCTGCGGTGCTCCAGTTCCAGCCGTCGCCGCTTACTTCGCCGCTGGCATAAAAATTGTCGAGAGTTACAAATCGCCGCGCCAGCTCGTGATGATTTGGCGAGATGGGCTGCGGCAGCGAAGTGAGCGCCGGATCGCCATTGCCGCGCTCGAGATCGCCAAGCACCTGGTCGTAGCTGCGATTCTCCTTGATGATGTAGACGACGTGATGAATTTTGCCGCGCAGAAATTCAGTCATGGCCTGCTCTTTAGCCCCGACGGCGCGGAAGTGGTCGTTTTGTGCTACCTGCGCGGTTAAGGCGCTGAGGCTCCTCTCCGAGGGCACTGGCAGCGTAAGAAAACCGGCCCGCGTGCGCTGAAAGATGAACGCATTTTTGGCGTGACATCCGGCCGGCGAGGGCGTGTAACCGCAGCCCTGCGGATTCGGTCCTTCAGGACTCTTGCCGTTCACGACATACAGCCGCGCCGCATCGCGGCTGATGCTGACGGAGTTTGGATACCAGCCGGTCGGAATCAGGCCCGCAACGCGCCCGGCGTCCCCGTCCAATTTGACGACGGCCACTGCATTCGTTCCGCCTTCAGTGACGTAGAGCGTGCGCTCGTCTGGGGCCAGCGCCAGGCTATTGGGATTGCTGCCCTTGAACCCGCGCGGATTCAGAAAAACATCTTTCGGCGCAGTGACCGGGAACTGAGCCAGCAGGCGGTCGCTACCCGTGTCGACGATGGCCACGGAATCGCTGTTATCGCAGGCGACGTAAAGCCGCGAGCCGCTGCGATTAAGGATCATCTTGTTAGGTGTGCCGCGCACGGCAATTCGCGTGACGACGTGAGGCCCTCCGTTCGAGCCTGTGCCTAGCGCGACGACTACAATCTCGCGGTCACGAATACTCGATACGTATGCCTTGTCATTGCCCTTGATGACCACCCAGTAAGGATATTCGCCGCCGGCAACCCCCTTCTTCGACGGATCGCTCTTTCCCGGCCGCAGATCGATCTCGGCGAGCTTGTCGCGCGACCTGATGTCCACGACGCTGAGGGAGTCGTTCTCATAATTGGCCGCCACCAATTGGCTGCCGGCCGCGTTCACGGCGATTCCAGCGACTTCGGGCGGGATAGCCAGCCCGAGGCCCGCGGAATGCCCCAGCCGGATGGGCGCCCCGCTTTCACCCCAGACAGTGCCTTGCCGCGAGAAAATGTGGATCGTGTCTTGCTCGCCGCCCGATACATAGAATTCGCTGCCATTGGGATTCCACGCCAATCCGTCAAAGGCGCGGGGGACCGGCAGGACTTGAACCTTCCGCGCCGGCTGAACCGTAATGTCATACACAAAAACGTAGTCATTCGATTCTTGCGGAATGAGTTTGCCGCTCGAGTCGTAGCGGATGTTGTAGCCGCTGGTGAGGATCAGCAACGTGGCCCCGTCGGGGCTGACCGCCGTGGTGACGGCTTGGCCGGCCGTAAAATTGGGCGAGCCCGGCAGATCCGGGTTTAGCGCTGAAAAACGAGCGCCCGGGGCTGCGGTGGGAGTGATGCGCATACCGCTGGGCACATCGGCGGGCTTAGCAGCAGACGTCATCGTCGTCGGGTGTGGCCCGCGCTTCAATTTGGAACTGCATGCCGCTGCCTAAGAGAACGTACGTGAGAAAGAGAATAAGGGAGCGGAAGCATCGAGCAAGCGGTCGAGGGCGCATATCTCGCACTCCAGTGCCAAAAAGCCGGCGAAAGCAGTCGCGGGCGAGTCGCTCGATTGTGCCAAAGAAATCCACAGCCAGCGTCAAAACTTGGTTAAAAGAGCCCAGGGCGATACGTTTGTGCCGGGGCTCTGCGTACGTCGTCGCGGCGCTGTGTTACTGACGCTGTGTCGCTAATAAGTTGTTTGAATTGAGTTAATTAGATGCCGATCCTGGCTATCATGCCCATAGACAAAACGGCCACACTGTGCTACCATGTTGATGCGTTTGTTGCTCTTGACATCCTTTTGACTCGTTCAACGGGGCTGCAGGGACAAACTTGCAGCCTATTTTTGTGCGGGTTAGGGGCGCCAATCGAATAATCGGTTGGAAAAGGCGAGCGGCACCGAACAGCATTTAGAAAAGAAGAGGAACAAAGCAGTGAAGGAACAAGGAACTGTGAAGTGGTTCAACGCCAGCAAGGGCTATGGTTTCATTCAGCGGCAGACGGGCGAGGACGTGTTTGTACACTACTCGGCCATTCAAGCTGACGGATACCGCAGTCTGAATGAGGGCCAGGCCGTTGAATTCGAAGTCCGCAAGGGCCCCAAGGGCTTGCAGGCGGAGAACGTGGTAGGCCTCTAACCCATCAGGGGCCCGTTCGGGGACGGGCCCCGACCTCCTCTCGCGAAAACGCCTTTTCGCGGTTAGAAAGTCCTGGAACTGATCGAGTACTCAAGGAGGCAATGTGCAGGTTCTCTCATCGGGACAGCAAGTCAAGCATCAGCAATACGGCCTCGGGATCGTGACCGAATCCGACGCCGAGCGCACCGCTATCGATTTTAACGACCACGGCAAGAAGCTTTTCGTCACCAGCATCATGACGGCTGAGCTCATTGGCGACGCGCCGGTGAATACCGGACGCGCCAAGCGACGTAGCCGCAAAACAACCCGCAAGAGTTAGTCGCTCAAGCCTTTGTAGCAGGTCACCCGCTCACTGGTGGAAGATGCACCAGTGTCTGCAGTCTAGTCCCCTGTTCTCATCCCGACCGAATCTCGGCACCACAGCAGGGAAGCTTTCGAAAAAAACTCAGGCGCCTTGCTCCGGTAACTTGCCTCGCAGATAGCTTTGCATCTTCTGAGGCGTCACGGGCACCTCGCGCACCCGAACGCCGATCGCATCGAAGATGGCATTGGCGATGGCCGCCGGAACGGGAACAATCGCGGGTTCGCCGCCGCCGAGCGAGGGCGCCTGTTTTTCGTTCAGCAGCACAATCTGAATATCGGGCACGCTGCGATAGGTGATAACGGGATAGCTGATCCAGTCGAGACTCTTTACGCCTTTGGAGTCGAAACGCACCTCTTCGAGCAGCGTGCGGCTCACACCTTGAATGATATTGCCTTCGATCTGATTCCTCAGGCCGTCGGGATTTACGATCAAGCCGCAGTCGTGAGCCAGCGTGATGCGTTTCACGGTGACGGTCCCGGTGGCCCGGTCCACCTCGACGTCGGCCACGGCCGCGGTGAGAGTGCTGGACCGGTCGGCAACGGAAACTCCCCTGCCAATGGCCTTCGGCCCGCTGGAAGGCGCGGAGTGCGCGACCCGCTCTTTCCATTGCGCCGCGCGAGTGACGGCGAGCAGGGCGTCCGTAGCGCGCTTATTATTTTTCAGGTAGCGAAGCCGGAATTGCACCGGATCGACCTTCAAGTCCGCCGCAATCTCATCGAGGAAAGATTCGCTCGCAAATGCGCGCGCCAGGTCTCCCGGGGCGCGCAGGTTGCTGGTGCGTAAGGGCGAAGCGTCGTCTCGCACCCAGGGAATCATCGCCGCGACGATGCGCTGATTCTCAAACTCATAGACTTCGCCGCCGCCGCCGGTGCCATTGGTGTTGCCCGGGCTCACGGTCTTCATCCCCACCTGCCGTGAAGCCAGCATCGGATTGCCCTGAGCCTCGGTCCACGGGAAGCTGCGGTCCATAAAGTCCCACGCGACGATGCCGCCTTGCGCATCGACCCCGGCTCGCAAGGTGATCAGCTGCGCTGGCCCCTTGGGCTCCCATCCATGTTCGTCGGCGCGTGTCCACTGCACGCGCACGGGCTTGCCCACGGCGCGGGAAAGCACCGCGGCATCTTCCGGAGCGTCGTCGGGACTCAGGCGCCCGTAACATCCCGACCCTTCGCGATAGATCACGCGAACATTTTTCTCGGGCATGCCCAGCAGATCCGAGAGGCCTTTGCGTGTTCTGAACGGCCCTTGCGTTCCCGTCCAAATGGTCGCCGAATCTCCGCGAACGTCCGCAACCGCGCAGGACGGCCCCATCATTCCGTGTAACTGGAAGGGCCAGTGGTAGGTAGCTTCGTATTTCTTGCTGGCCTGCGAGAAAGCGGACTCCGCGATTGCCCTTTTTGACCGCGACCTGATCGCGCACGCTCTTGGTATTTTTCAGATAGGCGTACAGCTCCTCCGGAGTGGCCGGCAGGTTTGTGCTCGGAGCGGACCAGGTCACTTTCAGCGCCCGGGCTGCCTGAATCGCGGCCCATTCGGTTTGCGCTACGACGCCCACGAAATTTCCCTGCTGCACCACTTTGACGACGCCCGCGATCTGCTTCATCGAGCTTTCGTCCACGCTCAGCGGTTTCGAATTCACCACCGGAGGCCGCACCACGCGCCCATGCAGCATGCCGGGCAGGCGCACATCGTGCGCGTAGCTGAACTCCCCGGTGAATTTCCCGGGCAGGTCGATGCGCTGCACCGGCGTACCCACCACTCGATAGTCCTTCACACTCTTGGCGGGTACGTCGGGCGACAGCTGCATGTCCCAGCCCGTTCCGCTCACAGCCAGCTTCACGTTGAAGCGCTTGTTGCCGATCAGATCGCCATAGGAGATCTTTCGCGCGGTATTCCCATTTACGAGCGATCACGCCATCGCTGACCGTGAGTTGCTCGACGGGAGCATTCAGGCGCTCGGACGCCTGCCTCAGCAGTTCGCGGCGCGCGACAGCGGCGGCCTGCCGCAACTGCGGTCCCGCGCGCTGAATGGTCCTGCTGCCCGCGGTGACCGCCTGGTCCACCGTTTTCGAAGTGTCGCCCGCCTCCATGTGAATTCGGCTGAAAGGCACGTCCAGCTCTTCGGCCACGATCTGTGCCAGCGCCGTTTCCGTTCCGGTGCCCAGCTCGACTTTGCTCGTGAGGACGGTGACGCTGCCATCCTGTCCAACCGCCAGCCAGGAATCGAGCGAGGACGCTTCAGGCTCCGCGCCGCCCGCCCCGGCCGCCTGTGCCAGGGCGCGCGTGGCAGGCCCAAAAAGGCTGAAGCCCACGATCAGCGCGCCGGTGCCCTTGAGAAGCTCTCTGCGGGAGATTGTGCTGTTTTCCATTTGCGCTCTCCTTTGGCTCAAAAATCGCGGATCAGACTCGCCTGCGGCGCGTTGCCGCACTAGATCGCTGCTGCGGCGCGCTTCACCGCGCGGATCACGCGCAGGTGGCTGCCGCAACGGCAGAGATTGGGATCCAGGGCCCGCTTGATATCGTCGTCGCTGGGATGGGGATTCTTATCCAGCAGCACCTTGGCGCTCATGATCATGCCGTTCATGCAGTAGCCGCATTGCGCCGCTTGCTCGTCCACAAACGCTTTTTGCAGTGCATGCGGATGAGCCACGGTGCCCAAACCCTCGAGTGTGGTGATCTTTTTATTCTGCGCGCTGCTCACCGGAAAGCTGCACGAGCGCACGGTATTGCCGTCGATGATCACGGTACAGGCCCCGCACTGAGAAAGACCGCAGCCAAACCTGGGCCCATTCAGCTCCAGGTCGCCCCGCAGGACGTAAAGAAGCGGAGTCGTGGGATCTGTATCGACCATGCGGGATTTGCCGTTCACGTTCAGCGATATTTGCGCCATGGTGAACTCCGTCTCTGATGTGCCTCCCTCGAGGGCCGAGGAGGTAAGCTTTCGAAAACCGACTTCGGATCGCCCTACTATACACCCGGCGCGTCCCCGCCATCGCAAAGGATCGGGGCTGGCGCCTTGCGTAAAGACGGCAGGAATGTCGTTGGGAGCGGCTGGACTTGCGGCATTAGACCTTACCTGCAATTCGGGGGACCTCGGGGTTGGTGACGGCAGTTATCTATAGAGCTGATGTGGACACGGGGAAGGGGCCGCGTCTTGAGCTACCCGGTCACTTCAGTTTAGTTGTCGTTTCCTCCGCCCTGATCGTTGTCCTGATCGTCATCGTTACCTTTACCCTTGTCCTTATCGTTGCCCTTCCCGTTATCTTTATCGTTACCGTTGTCGCCCGCATCGCACATACCGTTCGCCTTGCTCACAAGGGCGCACGAACCGTGGATGTTGGCGCTCGTCATCGTCACGGCGACGTTCGCCAGGACACGCCCGACCAAGCTTCCGCCGGTCATGGTGACTGACCCGCCGGTTGCGTTACCCGCCAGAATGTTTCCTTGGAATACCGGCGTGAGCGTCGAGGTGGATAGCGTCACAGCGGAGCCCACCGACCAGAACACGTTACATGGCTGCGCGCCGTTGGTCATGACCACCTGGAACCCACTGCCGGTTAGGGCTGCCCCGACTTTGAAGATCCAGATCCCGTTTGGATTTGAGGACCCGTCGAGCGTCAGTGTTGTGTTCGTGAATGTGACTGCCGCCGGGAAGCAGTAGACACCGGGCGCGAGCGGCCCGAGCGCCGGCACATTCCCCGTGAAGGCGGCCGTGGCGATGGTCTGGCTGCAGGGCATTAGGCCGATTGCCTGGTACGCGCTGAGGAAGGCAGTGCGCGCCAGTGCCGCGGCTACGTCGGTTGCAGGGGGTGTCGAACCCACAATCGTGCAGCCGGCATTTGCGAACGCCGGTGTGGGACTAACGCCTACGTCTCCGGTAATAACGGAGCCGCTGCACGTCACCGCTTGTCCACCCAGGACCGAGAAGTTCGCAGCCGCCCCGAGCGATGGCGCGGTCTGAGCCCATGCTGCCTGGAATGATGCCGAGGAAAGAAGCACCGCGATTGCAAACAGATACGGGTGGATGTACTTGTGCTGATAATTCATCATGACCCTCCTTTAGGGTATGCACAGCTTTGTGTGAGTCACCGTCGGTGACTTGGATCGTTTGCCGGTCGCAGCTTCGCTTTCATGAGCAGACGCTCCTGATCGCGAAATAGCCGCGGCCGTTTAACGATTTTCTGGAAGGGGGGTCGAACAACAAAATGGAAGGGTTTTGACTATCCCAGTTCGTTTAAAACAGGTCAAGTGGATTGTTGTTGCAAAGGGGCATTTCGACCACCTGTCAAAGTTGAAGAGCGGAGTCACGAGCGAATACCTCAAGCGCTCGCAATCGTGTACGAATTTGGTGCTTCCACCGCTAGTCGGCCAAACCTCCTCGAAGTTGTCCCAAAAAAGACACGGAGGCCCTGGGCAAATCGCCCCGGGGCCTCCACCCATCATCGAAGCGTTCCTCGAGGATTAGAGTTTTGTGACCCCGCTGCCATTTTCGTCGACGACCCAGATGTTCACGCCGTCAAAGGCAACTCCTTGAGGAAATGGGCCGGCACGGAAGATGCCCAACAGCGCTCCATCGCTGGCACGCAGTTCAGTGATCGTGCTGTTGGACTGATTGGCCACCCAGATGTTGGTCCCGTCAAAGGCGATACCCATCGGGCCGCTGAGACCTACGTTAAAAGTACCCAGAACACTTCCGTTACTGGCGCTAAGCTCCGTGACGCTGTTACCGGAGGTGTTTGTCACCCAGATGTTGCTGCCATCGAACGCCACTCCGCTGGGGCCCGAGCCGACGCTGAACGTTCCGACCAAGTTGCCGTTGCTGGCCTGAAGTTCGGTGACGGTGTTGCTGCCGCTGTTAGCAACCCAGACATTGGTGCCGTCGAAGGCTAGTCCAGCGGGCTTGATCCCGACATTAAAGGTCCCCATAAGAGAGCTGTTGCTGGCCTGCAGCTTGGTAACAGTGTTACCCAGGTTGTTTGTCACCCAGATGTAGGTGCCGTCGAAAGCCACTCCCGTGGGGCCGGCCCCAACAAAGAATGAGCTAACAAAGCTTCCGTCGCTGGCGCGAAGTTTGGTGACGCTGTTATCCAGGTTGTTGGCCACCCAGATATTTGCGCCGTCGAAAGCGATTCCAATGGGACTGTTTCCGACGCTAAACGTTCCGAGAAGAGCGCCGTCGCTCGCCCTAAGTTTGCTGACGGTATTATCGCCGTTGTTCGTAACCCAAATGCTGGATCCATCGAACGCCACTCCGATAGGAGATGATCCGACGAAAAATTTTGTACCCGGCTGGGCTGCCTGGAACCAGTGCAGCGCGGCGATCTGTAAGCGGTTTGGCCCTGGAGGCCCGGCGGGGCCGGGGTTACCGTTGGAACCGGAAGGGCCAGAGGGCCCCTGCGGTCCAGCAGGACCAGTTGCCCCAACTCCGGCAGGGCCCGTAGCTCCGATTGGTCCGGCAGGTCCCTGTGGTCCAGCGGGACCAACCGCGCCGTCGGCTCCGGCAGGCCCGGCTGCACCCGTAGCTCCGATAGGTCCGGCGGCGTCCCGTGGTCCAGCGGACCAACTGCGCCGTTGGCTCCGGTAGGCCCGGCTGCGCCCGTAGCTCCGATGGGTCCGGCTGCACCCGTAGCTCCGATGGGTCCGGCTGCACCCGTAGCTCCGATGGGTCCGGCTGCACCCGTAGCTCCTACTGGTCCCTGAGGACCTGCATCACCCTTAGGTCCTTGAGGTCCCTGTGGGCCAGTAGCTCCTGGTGCACCTGCTGGCCCCTGTGGGCCCGCTGGTCCCTGAGGTCCTTGCGGGCCTTGAGGTCCTTGCGGCCCAGGAGTCCCGGCTGTGTATTGGGGAAACAGTGTCACACTAAGATCGTTGTGGCCTGAAACAATGTCTACCGTACGACTGTCCGGATTCCATAGTGAGTTTGGCACGAAGACGCGGACGAGATGCGTCCCCACTCGCAGCTCGGTGTTCATGGGAGTCTCTTTCCGCATCTCGACTCCGTCGATAGAGACGTGCGCACCGGAAGGGTAGGACGTAATCCTCAACTCACCGCCGCCTTGCGCGTGCAGGCTGTTCCAACCGCCCGTCAAAATCATAAAGAACAATACAGCGCCTGTTTTTGCTGAAATTCGTTCTTGTTTTCGCATAGAGCTGGGTTTCCCTTTCATGCGGAAACGAACTTATAGCCGCAATTCACCATGAAAGAGAGTCTGCAAGGCAGCCGCCAAATTTCTCCCGAATTCCATAAGCGCCAATCCATGCAGAGTGTTACGGACGGAATCGTCACCAAATTACACACCGTCAGACCGGCGATTTCGCTGAGGAGTAGTACTCAAAGTGACAAAATGTGGTGGCGAAATTTGTGAAAAAACGCCACTTTTTGTTGGTGTTTATTAAGTAATAAAAAGGTAAGAAAATCCCGAACCTTTTTATCCCGGACCTGATTCGAAAAGTTGTCGTTCGAATCCCCTGACATTCGAATACTAATCAGGTAACAATTAAAATTAATTGATAATTAGATGATTATATGCTATTTTCACGCATGAACGCTGGCAATCCGGCTCATCTCTGGCGTCTGAACCTTGGCGGTTTCGCTCTCCCCCGCTTGGCGCGTTCACTCACTCTTCTCCTTCCGTTGAAGGTCCAACTCTCGCGGAAACGTGTGTCTCGCGAGTATGTAGCGGTCTCGATCCTTAAGCTCAGCAGAATGAGCACTTGCGCGAAATTCATCTGCAACTCCTCTGAAATGAACACATACAAAATTACTAGACTGAAAGTTGCCTGGAATGAACACTTACAAAAAAAACACCCGGAGGGGGCACTCCGTTGGGAATCTCCGCTTCCCCACGCACACCCGGCTCAAGCAAACACCTGCTTTCATCCGACACCTGCACAGCGGTATGCTTCTCGAATATACGTCCGAGGCCGGAGGTGCCGTTCATGAGACGCTCGATCCTGATTATTTGCGCTCTTTTATCCTTGGGTGGAATCGCGGCCGCAGACGAGGGCATGTGGCTTTTCAATGTCCCTCCCACCGCGCAACTGAAATCCAAGTACGGGTTCGATCTGACCAAAGCCTGGCTGCAGCATATCCAGCTCTCCTCGGTACGTTTCAATAACGGGGGTTCGGGATCGTTCGTTTCCGCCGATGGGCTGACGTTCACCAATCATCACGTGGGCGCGGAATGCGTTCAGCAGCTTTCGACCGGCGGAAAAGACTATTTGAAGACCGGCTACTACGCGAAGACGCAGGCCGAAGAGGCCAAGTGCCCCGATCTGGAGCTGAACGTCTTGCAGGAGATTGAAGACGTAACCGCCAAAGTGAACGCCGCGGCCAAGCCGGGAATGTCCGTCGCCGATCAGGGGCAGGCGCAACGCGCGGAGATGTCCGCGATCGAGCAGGAGTGCGCCACGGCCACGAAACTTCGCTGCGATGTCATCACGCTCTATTCCGGCGCGATGTATCACCTCTACAAATACAAAAAATATACGGATGTGCGCCTGGTGTTTGCGCCGGAATTTGACGCCGCTTTTTTTGGCGGCGATCCGGACAATTTTGAATATCCCCGCTACGATCTGGATATCTGCTTCTTCCGCGTTTACGAAAACGACCGCCCCGCGCATCTGGACAACCACCTCAAGTGGTCCACGGCCGGAGTGAAAGACGGCGATTTGATCTTTGTGTCGGGCAATCCCGGATCTACAGGGCGGCTGAACACCATGGCACAGCTCGAGTTCCTGCGGGACACGGGATACCCGCTGGTGCTGTACCGGCTGGCCCGTCGCGACGACCTGCTCAAAAAGTTCAGCGCCGGATCCGAGGAGAACGCGCGCATCGCGCATGAAGATCTCTTCAGCGTCGAGAATTCGCTGAAGGCCATTCGCGGCTACAACTCCGGTCTGGTGGATAAGTCGCTCATGGCCAAGAAGGCCGCGGACGAAAACAAGATGCGCCAGGCCGTCGCTTCCGACGCAGCCAAGAAGGCTGAATTCGGCGATCCGTGGGCGGAGCTCGCAAAAGCCATGGACACCCAAAAGCAGATCTATTTGCCGCTCACCTACCTGGAGCGCCGCGGCGGTTTTGGCGGCGACCTCGCAGGCTTTGCGCGCATCCTGGTGCGCGCCGGCGAGGAGCGAGCCAGGCCCAATGGCGATCGTTTGCGCGAATATCGCGATTCCGCACTGCCTTCTCTGGAGCAGGACCTCTTCTCCAGCGCTCCGATCTACAAGTCTCTCGAACGTGAGTTGCTCGCGGATTCGCTGGCGGAGATGAAGGAGAAAATGCCGGGTAGTCCGGTGGTCAATCGTGTTCTGCAGGGGAAGGCGCCCGCGGAACTGGCGCAATATCTGATCGACAACACCAAACTCGACGATGTCGCCGTGCGCAAACAGCTTTATGAAGGCGGAAAAGCTGCCATCGAAGCCAGCACAGATCCGCTCATAAAAGTCATGCGGGATATCGAGCCGGAGTCGCGCTCGGTTCGCAAGCAATACGATGACGAAATCGACGCCGTGGTCCGGCGCGATGGCGGCACCATCGCAAAAATCCGCTTTGCCACGCGAGGGCACGGCCAGCTACCCCGATGCCACATTCACGTTGCGTCTCAGCTACGGCGCCGCCCGGGGCTACACCGAGAATGGCGAAGGCACCGTGCCTAAAGGAACGAAACTCCCCTACTTCACTACCATGGGTGGTGCTTTCCAGCACGCGGCCGAACACGGAAACAAGGATCCCTACAAATTGGCGGATAGCTGGACTAAAGCAAAATCGAAGATCAAGCTGGATACGCCGCTCAACGTCGTCGAGACGGCCGATATTATCGGTGGCAACTCCGGCAGCCCGGTGGTGAATCGCGCCGGCGATCTGGTGGGCATCATTTTCGACGGCAACATTCAGTCGCTGCCGTGGAATTTTGTTTATGACGACTCGATCGGCCGCTCCGTGCAGGTTGATTCGCGCGGAATTCTGGAAGCGTTGCGGGATATCTACGGCGCGAATGCGCTCGCGGATGAATTGACCGGTAAGGGCGCAACTTCGTCCGAGCGATCCGGCGATTCCAAGATCAGGAAGAGTCCTTCGGCGTACTGAGATTCGGGAACGGATGCCGCGGACGCTGCCTGAGTTAATCCGAGTTTCCGCGATCAAACTCCTCCCGGGTTTGCAGCCAGCCAAGACCGGCGACGAGAAAGAATCCCAGGGCGTCCGCACCGCAGCGCCCCATGAATTCCCAGCTCGAGTCCGAGAAATCGCGAAGGATGAGCATGCGAACTCCTACCACCGCGGCGACTACGCCCAGGATCACCGGAAGAATCAACATGAGCCGGTTTTTCCAAATAGTCCATGCTTGCCTGTTCAACTTCGCCTCCAATGAAATGAAAAAAGGAAAAGGGAGCAGGTATCGTGCTTCTTTTTTTGAAAACTGCAAAGTCAAAAATGAAGCGCCGTGTTCTAAACAATCAGCCACCCGCCGGGCGTCACGGCTGCTCCTTGTCGTCCCGTTTCGATGTGGTATAACTCCTGTAAAAGCCGCGTGATGCACCGAACAGGAGCAAGTCAGCTTTGTACCTTCCCGTGATCTTCTGTAATCTAAGTGTTTCGCGCGCCGCACGGTAATGCCGGCCGAGCGACTTCACAAATTCAAACCCGAGAGCCTTATGAATAGACGATGGGAAATCATAGCGGCAGTTCTGTGCGTAACGTTTGCCGCGGCGGCCGTACCTGCTCAAACCATTGCGCCCGGCAATGCGCCCGCTGGCGGAGGCCCGGTGCCGGGATTGCGCCAGAACTCGCTACAGAACCAGACGCTCGGCAGCGTGCCCACCGGCACCGTGAGCCCGCAGCCCCTGCCCCTCTCGCTTGCCGATGCCATCGAGCGCGGGCTGCGGCAAAATCTGGGGCTGCTCCTTTCGAGCGACGCTCAACTTTCTGCGCAGGGGCAGTTGGTTCAGGCGCGCAGCCCGCTCCTGCCGAATCTGTCGGCCACGGTGAAGGAGGACGCGCAGCAGGTAAATCTCGCCGCCGAGGGATTTGGCAAAATTGTCGGTCAATTTCCGGGTTTTCCGTTGATTGTGGGACCATTTGGATATTTTGACGCGCGCGCTGTCTTCACGCAGTCGCTGGTCGATTTCAACCTGCTTGCCAGCGAACGATCCTCCCGGCAGAATGCCGCAGCGGCCCGGCTCAGTTATCAGGATACGCGCGAAGCCATTGTGCTGGTTGTAGGGGCCACCTATCTGCAAAGCATTGCAGCCGCAGCGCGGGTGGATACGACCGATGCCCAGGTGCAAACCGCGCAAGCGCTGTACAACCAAGCCGTGGATATGAGAACGGTGGGCGTCTCGGCTGGCATCGACGTGTTGCGGGCACAGGTCGAACTGCAGAGCCGGCGGCAGCAGCTGATTGCCGCGCGCAACGATTTTGCGAAGCAGAAGCTGGCGCTGGCCCGCGTCATCGGCCTGCCGCTGGGACAGGAGTTCACCCTCACGGAGAACATTCCTTATGAGCCGCCCGAGCCCATCACCGTGGAGGAAAGCCTGGAGCAGGCCTACAAAAGCCGAGCGGACGTTCAGGCTGCTCTCTCGCAGGTGCGCGCCGCTGAGCAGACGCGCCGGGCGGCGACCGCCGAGCATCTACCCGTCGCTGTCGATCTACGCGGATTATGGAATCATTGGGCCCACTCCCTCGACACTACATGGCACTTTCACGACTTACGCGGCCGTGCACATTCCCATTTTTGCGGGGAACAGAGCGCACGGCGACGCTCTGGTGGCCGACGCAGAGCTGAATCGCAGCCGCCAACAACTGGAGAATTTGCGGGCGCAAATCGAACAGGACGTGCGCGACGCCCTGCTGGACCTGCAGTCCGCCGCCGATCAGGTGGATCGTGGCAAGAGCAATGTGGATCTCGCCGAACAGACCCTGGCCCAGGCGCGAGACCGATTTACCAATGGGGCCGACGGATAACATCGAAGTAGTGCAGGCACAGGACGCCGTCGCCAGCGCTCATGAATCTTATATTTCGAGTCTATACGCCTTCAACCTGGCGCGGGTGGAACTCGCGCGAGCGACCGGCTCCGCCGAGCGGGGCTTCCGCCAATACTGGAAGGGAAAGTAGATCATGGCCGAACCAACTCAGGTAGATCGTGCGGATGCGCCGACTGAAGACGTGACCGCCACAGCCTCGGGCGAAATGCCCAGCCCGAAGCTTTTGAGAGAGCGAGAGCAGGCCGCGCAAAAACGGTCCCGGATCGGGTGGATCGTTCTGGGAATTGTGGTGCGTGGCGGCTGTGGCGGGTTTTTTTGTCTGGCGCTATCTGGACACCTATGAAGCCACCGACGATGCGCAGATCGACGGGCACATCAACAATGTCAGCACGCGCGTCTCCGGGTACGTCCTCAAGGTGAACGTGGAAGACAACCAAAGCGTGGAGAAAGGCGCCGTGCTCGTGGAGATCGATCCGCAGCGATTATCAGGTCGCGCGTGCGAGAGAGCCAAGGCGGAGCTGGCCGATGCGCGAGGCCACGGCTCAGGCCATGAACCTGAACGTGCCGGTCCAGACGATCGGAACCACGACGCAGGTGTCGTCGTCGGAGGCGGATGTGCAGTCGTCCGCAAGCCGGCGTGGCCGCCGCGCAGGGGCAGCTCGAGGCCGCGCGTGCGCAGCTTCAGCAAGCGGAAGCGAATAACGTGCGCGCGCAAGCCGACGTGACGCGCTACGCGGCGCTGCTGGCAAAGGATGAAGTCTCGCAGCAGATCTACGACCAGGCCGACGCCACGGCCAAGGCCAATGCCGCCGCCGTGGCAGGCGCGCGAGCCGTCTGTCGCCGCCGCCGAACAGCAAGTTGACGCAGGCGCAGAGCCGGGTCGAATTCCGCACAGGCCGGCCTGCAATATTCGCGCACCGGCCCGCAGCAAGTGGCGGCGACGCAGGCCCGGGCGCGCGCGGCAATCGCAGCGGTGCAGCAGAAGCAGGCGGCGCTGGATAAGGCACAACTCGAATTTGCAGTACTGCAGCGTGACGGCGCCGGTCAGCGGCGTCGTTAACAAGAAGGTCGAAGTGGGCATGAACGTCCAGCCCGGCCAGACGCTGTTGTCCGTGGTGCCGCTCGATGATGTCTGGATCACCGCCAACTTCAAAGAGACGCAGCTGCGCCAGATGAAGCTCGGCCAGCGCGTCACGATTTCGGTGGACGCCTACGGCCGCGACTACCAGGGGCGGGTGGACAGCATCGCCGGCGCCAGCGGCGCGCAATTCAGCCTTTTGCCGCCGGAAAACGCCACCGGCAACTACGTCAAAGTCGTACAGCGCGTTCCGGTAAAGATCGTGCTCGACCCAGGTCAGAACAAAGACCATCTGCTGCGGCTGGGAATGTCCGTGGAGCCGAAAGTCTGGGTGCGATGAGCGAAGCTGCCGCAACGATGCCCGCGCGGCAGGCCTACGTGCCTCCGGCCGTAAATCCGTGGGTCATCGCGCTCACGGTGACGCTGGCGACGTTCATGGAAGTGCTGGACACCAGCATCGCCAACGTCTCGCTGCCGCACATCGCCGGCGGATTGTCCGCGGGCGTGGACGAAAGCACCTGGATTCTCACTTCGTACCTGGTGTCGAACGCCATCGTGCTGCCGATGAGCGGCTGGTTTTCTTCGTTGATCGGGCGCAAGCGTTTCTACATGACTTGCGTGGCGATCTTTACGATCAGCTCTTTTCTATGCGGGCTCGCGCCCAATCTGCCGATGCTGATTCTCTTTCGCGTTCTGCAGGGCGCCGGCGGCGGCGGGTTGCAGCCCAGCGAACAATCGATCCTGGCCGATACCTTCGCTCCGGCAAAGCGCGGCATGGCGTTCGCCGTCTACGGCATGGCCGTGGTCGTGGCGCCGGCCATCGGCCCCACGCTGGGCGGCTTGATCACCGACAACTACAGCTGGCGCTGGATCTTCTACATCAACGTTCCCATCGGCATCATTTCGTTGCTGCTTACTTCGCGACTGATTCAGGATCCGCCGCATTTGAGCGGGGCGCGCCGTGAAGGCGGGATCAAGATCGATTACATCGGGCTGGGCCTGCTGGCGCTCGGTCTGGGCGCGCTTCAGGTCGTGCTCGATAAAGGCCAGCGCGACGACTGGTTCGAGTCGCATTTCATCCTCATCCTGTCCCTGATTTCCGCCGTGGCGCTGATTGCGGTCGTGTTTTGGGAATGGCACGTAAAAAATCCGATCATCGATCTGAAACTATTTCGCGATCGCTCGTTCGCCATCGCAAATTCGATGATGTTCATGCTGGGCTTCGTCCTGCTCGGAACAACGCTGCTCATGCCGCTGTTCACGCAAACGATGCTGGGCTATCCGGCGGAGAAGGCCGGACTGGCCCTGATGCCGGGCGGATTGCTGATTCTGGCGTCCATGCCGCTGGTCGGATTTCTGCTGGGCAGAACCGATCCGCGGCGAATCATGATTTTCGGACTATGTATGCTGACGGCGGCGCTTTTCTACATGACCAATTTCGATCTGTAGATCGATTTCAAGACCGCCGCGCTCGCCCGCATGATTCAAGGCACCGGGCTGGCGTTTCTATTCGTGCCCATCAATACCGTGGCGTATTCCTATCTGCCGCCGGGAAAAAACAATGCCGCCTCCGGCCTGATCAATCTGGCGCGCAACGTCGGAGCCAGCGTGGGCATTTCCTTTGTGACCACCATGCTCGACCGGCGCACGCAATTCCACCGATCGCAGCTATCCGCGCATCTGAATCCGGCAAATCCGCGAGTGCAACAGATGTTGCACGGCGCGTCGGGCGCTCTGCAAGCCACAGAGCGGCTTGGCGGCGACGCAGCAAGCCTATGGATTGCTGCAGCGGATGGTGGAGCGGCAATCCACGATGCTCGCCTACATCGACAATTTCCGCGATGCTGGCGATCGTGACGATGGTGCTGATTCCGTTTGTTTTCCTGATCCGCAAGCCGAAGCGGCGCGGCGACGCTCCCGTGCATTGAGGACCGTACATTGAAGACCGGCCGAGCCGAACACTCCAACTAGATTTGCTGCAGGTTCAGGTTTCGGGAGTAGTTCGGCGTTCGTCTCGACCGGGCGTTCGTAATCCACGCCTTCGACCTCAAAGCCAAACAGATTGCGGAATTCGCCGCTGAAATCCGGCGAAGTCCGTGAGCGTCGCGCAGATTCTCCGTGGTCACCTGCGGCCAGAGCGCGGCGACTTCGGCCTGCACGTCGGGGCGCATCTCGCGGTCGTCGAGGCGGATGCGATTCGCCTGATCGGTGGCAGGCTCGGCGTCTCTAGCCAGAAAATCCGTGAACAGGCGGCACATCTGCTCGATGGGATCTTCGTCGAGTCCCTTTTCGCGCATCACCTTCGACAGCAGGCTCAAGTAGAAGCGGCACCACCGGAATTGCGGCGGAGGCCTGCGTGACCACGGCCTTATTCACGGAGACCGAGCGCACGCCCTCCGAGTTTGGGCGAAAGAGCCGCGTCGAGCGAGCGCGCGGTCTGCTCGAGATCGTTTTTGGCGCGGCCGATGGTGCCGTCGCGATAGATGGGCCAGGTCAGCTCCGGTCCGATGTAGGAATAGGCCAGCGTGCGCACGCCGGGAGCGAGCAGGCCTTCCTCGGCGAGCGCCTCGATCCACATGCGCCAGTCCTCGCCGCCCATCACCGCAACGGTGTCGGCAATCTCCTTTTCGCTCGCCGGAGCGAAGAGTCACGTCCACGACTTTTTCGGAATCGAGCTCGATGGTGCGGCTGGAATAAGGCTGGCCGATGGGTTTGAGCACCGAGCTGTGGACGACTCCGGTGCGCGGATGAGTGCGTTTCGGCGACGCCAGGCTGTAGACGATCAGGTCGAGCGGAGCGAATTCGCGGCGAACGATCTCGATGGCCTCGCGCTTGCACTCGTCGGAGAAGGCGTCGCCATTGATGTGAGCGGCGAACAGGCCGTCGCGCTTGGCGCGCTCGTCGCAGCGCGACCGTGTTGTAGTAACCGGCGGTGGCGGTTTTGTCGCCGTCGGGCGGACGCTCGAAAAATACGCCGAGCGTTCGCGCGCCATAGCCCCAGGCGGCGGCGATGCGCGAAGCCAGTCCGTAGCCGGTGGAGGCTCCGATGACCAGCACGTTGCGCGGAGCGGGCCCACGCGGCGGGGTGTTCGCGCGGCGACGGCGATTTGCCGCTCGACGTTGAGGCGGCAGCCTTCCGGATGTGCGTTGACGCAGATGAAGCCGCGCGAGCGGCGCTTGATGACCTGTCGGGACATGAGATGGAACCGATACGCTACAGCGAGAGCAGCCGATTGTCCAGCGAACGCGGATGAGCCCGAGTTAAATTGGCTTCAATTGGCCGAAGGCGAGACTAATTGTCCGCAGTGGTGAAGGCCAGCGTGAGTAAAGTTCTCTGCTCCAGCTCGTGAGCTTTTGGCGAACCCGTTGCGGGACTGGCGCTGGCCGAACGCTTCACCGAACGCACCGGCAATCCGCCTGCAACTTCGCGCATGCGCGGCACAACGTAGAAAAGCGCGCCCATATTCGCCGGTTCTTCCTGGACCCAGACGATCTCTCTGGCGTCGCCATGGCGAGCCAACTCCGCAGCGAACTCGGTCGCGGGGAAGGGGTACAGCTGATCGAGAAAGACGATGCCCGTTTCCGTGTCGCCACGACGGGTGCGCTCAGCGCGCAGCTCATGTCCGATTTTTCCGGTGCAGATGAGGATGCGCTGCGCCCCGGTGATTTGGCGCTCCGGCACAACGTTGAGAAAGCGTTCCTGGGTCAAATCGTCGAGCGGCGATGCCGATTCCGGCCGGCGCAACATGCTTTTCGGCGTAAATACGATGAGCGGTTTGCGCCAGCGGCGCAGCGCCTGGCGCCGCAACAAATGAAAATATTGCGCGGCCGTGGAGGGCTGGCAGATCTGCAGATTGTCTTCGGCGGCCAATTGAAGAAAGCGTTCGATTCGCGCGCTGGAGTGTTCGGGGCCCTGGCCCTCGTAACCGTGCGGCAATAGCAGCACAACTCCCGAGGGCAGATCCCATTTGTCTTCGGCCGCGGAGATGAATTGATCGAGTGATGACCTGCGCGCCATTGGCGAAATCTCCGAATTGCGCCTCCCAGGCGACGAGCGCCTCGGGATAGTCGCGGCTGAAGCCGTATTCAAAACCCAGCACGCCGGCTTCGGATAGCGGCGAATTGCAAATTTCGCAGGGAGCCTGCGACGGCGCAAGATGCTCGAGGGGGACGTATTCCACTTCTGTGGTGGTGTCGACTAAAGCTGCGTGCCGTTGGTTGAACGTGCCACGCCGTGTGTCTTGACCGGTGAGGCGGACCGGCACGCCCTCCAGGATCAGCGTGGCAAATGCGAGCGCCTCGGCCATTCCGTAATCCACAGGGCGCGAGCCTCGGCCCATCTCCAGACGCTGTTCGAGAAGTTTTTTCACCTTGGGGTGAATGGCAAAGTCCTGCGGATATCGGGTAAGCGCAGCGGCAAGTTCGCCGAGCCGCGCGCGATCGACGCCGGTGGGCACCTCGTATTTCGGGTCATAACAGCCGCGCTCGTACGGCGCCCAATACGACGGGAGTTGATGGTGCACGGGATGTCCCGTGGCCTGGCTGGCCGCTGCGAACGCTTCCTCGAACTCCTCTCGCGCCTGCGCAACGTCTGGCGCGGGGTCCAAGCCAGTTTGAGCGGCGTAAATCTGCCAGAGCGGCGGATGATCCTTGATTTTCGCGTAGAGCCGCGGCTGCGTGATGGTGGGGTCGTCCACTTCGCTGTGGCCGTGGCGGCGAAATCCGATGAGGTCGATGACTACGTCATCCGAAAATTGCGCGCGGTAGTCCGCGGCAATCTGCCCCACGCGCACCACGGCATCCGGATCTTCTCCATTGACATGAAAAATCGGAATGGATTGCCGCTTCGCCAGATCGGAAGCAAAGAGTGAGGAGTGCAGCTGAGCGGGCGGCGTGGTAAAGCCGATGAGGTTGTTGACGATGATGTGGATCGCGCCGCCTATCGTATACGACGAGAGATCGCCCATATTGAGCGTTTCGGCCCAGATTCCCTGGCCGGCGAAGGCTCCATCGCCATGCAGAGTAACTGGCAAGACGCGCTGCCGGCCGTGCTGGCCGATGCGCGCCTGCTTGGCGCGGGCGCGGCCCATGGCCACGGGATCGACTGCCTCCAAATGGCTGGGATTCGAGACGAGGTGGACTTGCACTGGGCGCCCGGCCGCGGTGCGATATTCTCCGGTTGCGCCAACGTGATATTTGACGTCGCCTCCGCCGAGCACGCCACGCGGGTCGACGTCCTCAAAATCGGCAAAGATCTCGGATGGTGGCCGGCCGACGATGTGGACCATCACGTTGAGCCGGCCACGATGGCTCATGGCCAGCACTAATTGCTCGGCGCCCAGGGCGGCGCTGCCCTCGAGAATGTGATCGAGCAAGGGGATCAAAATCGCCAGACCTTCGAGCGAGTATCGCTTCGTTCCGATGAAGCGCGCCTGCAGCACTTGCTCAAAAAGTTCGGCACGAACCACGCGCTCAAGAATGCGCTCCCGGTCGGGCGCTGCGCTGGGAGGGCGTTCCATGCGGTCCGCAACCCAGCGGCGCCGCTCCGGATCGACAATGTGCATGAACTCGGCGCCAATGGTGCCGCAGTATAGGGTGCGTGCCTCGGAGGCTGTGGGCGATGTGTCGTCTAGTTCGGGATGGGTGCCCGGGGGAAAGAATCCCAGCGGATCGAGGTTGGCTGCCAGATATCCCCATCGGCGAAACTTGTCGAACGTGAGTTCGCGGAGCGCGGCTGCTGCGGAGGAGGCGTTCGCGGTCTTCGGCGCAACTTCGGCCATCTCGAGGGCCTCCGGTTGGGAAGCGACCACTGCAAAATCCATCTGATGCTGTGCTTCAGCGCTTGCAAGCGCCAGTTGCAAATTCGCAGAGCGCTAGTTTTCGGAGATCTCTTGAATCTTGCCGGCGAGCTCGAAATCATTGCGAGTGAGTCCGCCCGCGCTATGAGTACTGAGATCGATGACAACTTTGTTCCAGGCGTTTGACCAGTCGGGATGGTGGCCCATCACTTCGGCGGCAAGCGCCACGCGGGTCATGAATCCAAATGCCTGGCCAAAATCATGAAACTCAAAAGTGCGGTGAAGATTTCCCTTTTCGATGGTCCAGCCCTTCAACTTCTTTACCTCAGCGGCGATTTCCTGACCGGTCAGCTTGGTGGCGTGCATGGGAGCTTCCTCTTTTCATTTTCTTTTCAGTTTGTGGCTCTTCAGTTTTTGGCACCCAGAATGGCTCAGGCCTGATTATCCTGCCGCCCTCGCGTGGGAGCAACCGGCTTCAAACAGTTGAACGATCCGTGCGATTCCTTTAACTTATTTAGCTCGCTGGTTTGGCTCAAATGCTTGGCTCAGCTACCGGCTTCTTGCAGGAGTTCATGTGAAAAAGAAGATTCGTGCCATTCAATATGGTGTCGGACCCATCGGCGCATCCCTGGTGCGGCTGATGCGAGAGAAGCAAGCCATCGAGGTGATCGGCGCAATCGATCACGATCCCGCAAAGGTCGGCCGCGACCTCGGCGAAGTCGCCGGGGCGAGTGACGCGCCGTGGGGCATTAAAATCAGCGAGGAAACAGACGTTCTGGACGAAGGCGCGGACGTGGTCGTGCATTCAACTTCTTCCTCGTTACCCGCGGTGATGGATCAGCTCTCCGCATGCCTCGCGGCAGAATCATGCGTGGTCTCGACGTGCGAGGAGCTCGCTTATCCCTTTCGCAAATATCCGGATTTAGCGGCCCAGTTGGATGCCCAGGCAAAATCGTGGGGCGTGGCCCTGGTCGGCACCGGCGTGAACCCCGGATTCGTGATGGACAAGCTGGTGCTGACGTTGAGCGCGGCGGCACAACGCGTCGATTCCGTGCGTGTCCTGCGGATTGTGAACGCGTCCAAGCGGCGGATGCCGCTGCAGAGGAAAGTTGGCGCGGGTTTGAGCGTCGAGGAGTTCAAGAAGAAGGTTGCGGCGGGAATTATCAAGCATCACGGACTGCCTGAATCGATTGCGATGGTAGCGGATGGCCTGGGCCTGGAGATCGAGGAGATCACGGAGACAATCGAGCCGGTGATCGCGCAGGAGGCGGTCCGCACCGAATTCCTGGAAGTGGCGCCCGGCCAAGCTGCTGGAGTCCATCAGATTGCTCGGGGGATCGCTGGCGGGAAGCCCAAAATCTATATGGAGCTGCAGATGTACGTCGGAGCGCCTGAGTCGAGCGACACGATCGAGCTAAGCGGCCAACCGAACCTCGTGCTGACGCTTCCCGGGGGGACCCACGGAGACATTGCCACAGCAGCCTTGGTAGTAAATGCTATTCCAGCAATCCTTGCGGCGCCAGCGGGACTCAAGACCTCGCGCGACCTGCCATTCTGCTTTTTCCCGCCGTCCGCAAAGCCTTAGGCCAGCGCGCCGCAAACCTGCTTACTTCGCCGCTTTTTCCCAGTAGCGGCCGATGGCGGCGTAGTCGAGATCTTCACGCGCGGCGCTCAATATCTTGCTGTAGATCTCGCCGGCCGCAGTGCCCGCCGGCAAGGAGACGCCTAGTTGTTTCGCCAACTCCAGCGCGAGGGCCAGATCTTTGTGCATCAGGCGCAATGGAAAACTCGGGGGGTAGTTGTGCTCCAGAAGCATCGGAGCCTTGACGTCCAGAACGGGCGCGCGGCCCATGCTGGACTGCATGACCTCAACGAGGCGTTCACCGGCAACGCCTCCGGCTTGCGCCAGTGCCAAAGCTTCAGCTAAGGCATCCACTTCCAGGGCGAGCAGCAGATTCATGGCCAGCTTCACGGTCTGGCCGGCGCCGGCGGGACCGAGGTGGAACCAGCGCTTGGCGATGGCGGCAAAGACAGGCTCGACGCGCTTTAGAGCTTCCTCGGCGCCGCCAACCATCATCACTAATTCACCTTTCTCGGCGCCCCAGGTTCCGCCGGTCACGGGCGCATCGAGGTATTCCACGCCGCGCTCCGCGCATGCGGCTGCCTCACGCCGCGCGAGCGTGGGCGAGATCGTGCTGCACTCCACCAGCACGCTGCCGCGACGCAGGCTGCCGAGAGCTCCCTTATCGCCCCACAACACGTGTTCGACGGCGGGTGGGTCGCTCACAATGACGATCAGCACGTCCGAGGCGGCGGCCACTTCCTGCGGCGTGGCGGCCACTCGCGCGCCCTCCGACGCCAAAGCCTGGGCACGCGCGGGCGTGCGGTTCCATACCGTCAGCGAAAATCCTTTTTTCAGCAGATTCGTCGCGATGGGCCGTCCCATCAAGCCTAACCCGATCAGCCCAACTGAAGATTTCACCGGTCCTCCTGCGCCTTTGGAAATGCGGTGTGAAATTGCGTGCGCGAATCGCTTTAGTGATGACCGCCGGTATGGCCGTGCGCGCTTTGTGCATGGCCGCCAGGATCGGCGGCAATCGGCTCAAAAACGGTAGCGGCGGGCACCAGACGCAATCCTGCGGCGAATAACAACATGAGGGGCGAAACGATGCCAAAGGCCAGGATCGCAAATAGAACCGGAAGCGCGAAGCCAAGTATGTTGGTGGAATCACGCGTCAGCCGCCAGGCCAGCCACCCGGCGATGAGACCTGCAGTGACCGCGAGCATGCGGCTGCCGGTAGCGACTTCCAGCCGGGCATCGCAATGGGGGCAGATCATACCGTCCGAGAGGGCCATAACGCAGACTGCTGGAACAACCTTGCCGCATTGCGGGCACATCCGATTGGCCACAATTTCACCTCGTAAAAGCAAACCACGATAGCGCAACGCGCCGGGAAGGAAAAGCGCGGAATTAGACTAGTGCGAATTCGACGCGATGCCGCATCGGATCGATGCGATCGGCACGGACACGCACACGGTCGCCGAGCTTCCAGATACGCGCGTGGCCGCCGCGCCCGGAGACGATGGCGTGGTCGCGCTCGCGGTAGAAGCAATGCTCCCCGGTCTCTTCCTCCAGGCGGTTTATGGGCACCAGCCCCTCCACAAATATCTCCATCAGCTCCACAAAGAAACCGAACTTCTGCACGGAAATAATCAGGGCATCGTACTCGTCGCCCAGATGCCTTTCCATGAATTGCGCCGTCTTCCAATCCATCAGCTCCCGTTCGGCCGCATCGGCGCGGCGTTCAGACTCGGAGGATTCCGCCGCGATGGCCCCAAGTTCGCCCAGACTGTACGGGCCGGCATCGTCGGGACGCGCATCCGGATGCGCCAGGGCCCATTTGAGGACGCGATGGACGATCAGGTCGGGATAGCGCCGAATGGGCGAAGTAAAGTGAGCGTATTGATCGAAGGCCAGCGCAAAATGGCCCAGCGGCTCCGGCGCATAACGCGCCTGCTTGAGCGAGCGCAACATCAGGTACGACAAGATTCGCTCCTCCGGCTTGCCGGCGATCTTTTGCGTCAGGCGCTGGTAGTGCTGCGGGCGAATCTGAAAGTTCTGTGCGCTGGGAAGCGTGACGACCATGGGGCGGTCGCGCGAGCCCGCGCCCCGGCCCGCTTTCCCCGGTGCCGCGACGCGCCCATGGCGAACGGCGATGCGTTTCTCGGAAAGTCCCGGAATGCCCAGCGAATAGCCAAAGGCGTGCGCCAGCTCTTCGAATTCGAGCACCTTTTTCGGATCGGGCTTTTCGTGGGCGCGATGAAGCGAGAGCAGGCCGCGTTGCTCCAGATAGCGGGCCACGGCCTGGTTTGCCGCGAGCATGAACTCTTCAATCAGGCGATGCGCAATATTTCTCTCGCTGCGGACGATGCCGGTCATCTGGCCTTCGGCATCGAAGGTGAGCACTCTTTCGGGCAGATCGAAATCCATGGAACCGCGCCGAGTGCGCCGCGAGTTAAGAATCAGCGCCAAGTCGCGCATGTCGCGAAAATGAGGGGCCAGCGCCGCGTAGCGGGAGGTGGCCACGGGGTCGCCTTCAATGACCTGATTCACAGCGGTGTAAGTCATCCGCTCTGCGGAACGAATGACGCCCGCGGTAAATTCAGCATCGGTAGTTTCGCCGTAATGATCGAGCTCCAGGAGCACACTCATCACCAGGCGGTCCTCGTAGGGTTTCAGGGAACAGATGCCGCTGGAAAGTTCCTCGGGCAGCATGGGCACCGCGCGATCGGGAAAATAGACGGAAGTACCGCGTACGCGCGCCTCGCGATCGAGAGCCGAGTTGCGCAGGACATAATGAGCCACGTCGGCAATATGGACCTGCAGGTGCCAGCCCTGGGGCCTGCGTGCGACGTAGACGGCATCGTCGAAATCGCGCGCGGTTTCGCCATCAATCGTGACGATGGATAGCTCGCGGAAGTCGCGGCGTCCCTCACGCTCCACGTTTCCAACGGGCCGAGCGGCTTGCCGGGCCTCCTCCGCCACGTCTTCCGGGAAACGGTGCGGCAGGTGGTGTTTGCGGATCAGGATTTCGACATCGACACCGAATTCGCCGGGCCGTCCGAGGAGTTCAATGACGCGCCCAGCCGCGGGCACGCCGGCGCGAGGAAATCGCGTGACCTCGACGTTCACCACGGCACCGTCGAGCTCCGCCAAGCGCAAACCCGGCCGTCCGGGAAGCTTCTCGGCTTTGCGTTTAGCAACCAGCTCCGGCGCCAACTCATCGCCGGGAGGAATCACGATTTCGTGTTGAATGCGAGACTCGTAGGGAAGGACGAAATTGCCGCGCTGGCCATAGCGGAAGATACCGACGACGGTGGGATGAGCGCGGCCGAGAACCCGCACGACGCGGCCCTCGGCGCGAGCGGCAGACGCGGAGCCCTGGCGTCGCGTGTCGCGGCGTTCAATGCGAGCGATCACCCGATCGCCATGCATGGCGTCGCTCAATTGGTCCGGTGGTATGAAGAGGTCGCCATCGAGATCCGGCCGGGGCGCTTCCGGAACCACGAAACCATAACCATCGCGGTGTGCGACAAGCCGTCCGACAAGCAAACTGGGATCTCGCGTCGCCGCTTTCGGAGGCACGCCGGGAGCATCGTCGGATTTTGCTTTATCGCCGCGCGGCTGGGCCTTTGTGCCTGCCAGACGGTATTGGCCGCCGCGTACTTCTTCCACCATGCGCCTGCGCTTCAAGCGGGAGAGGATGACGCCAAGAGCGCGTCTCCCAGAGTGACGCAGGCTCAAAGCTGAGGCGATATCGCGGACCGATGCGGGGGCGGAGGCGCTGCCAAGGTAGTCCAATACGTCGTCTTCGGTGCAAGCCTCGCGGCGCGACATACCTGCAGGATACTCTAAGCAGGGGACTTAATGGAAAGAGTAACGCGCCAACAAATTATTACAAATCTAGTGAAACTTTTTATTGGCGCCCGTGTTCTAAACCTTAGGCTAGCACACACGTGTCCTGCCCTCCTCCGACGGGCAAGGACAGTCCCTCACCGGGGACAACTGGAGGCGGCTTGACCTGGGCTGCCTCCTTTTTTTTATTCTGATGCAGAATTTCGTGGCGGGAAAGTACTCAGCCCGTTAATAGAATTATGGGAACCGGTATCCGGGCTTCAGCTCGCACCAGAAGACCCGGGCCTGATCCTGGTCCGTCCTCACGTTACAATCCGCCCAGCTCAACACCGGAGTGGGTCCCAAGGGGAATACGATGGGCGCCCCGTCGATCTTGGCCTGGATGCTCGCGCCCTCAGCCGTGGCAGGCAGGGTGAAATTGAGGGCTTCGTCGATCATCACAGGATAGGATTGGCGAATCGTATCGCCAACCTGCCGCCGGAAAACGTCGGCCTGCAGTAAAAATGTGGTGGTGTCGGACCAGTTGCGAACAGCGGCGCTGATCGTGCGGCCTCCACGCGAGAAATTGTCGGATTCAATCTCGGTAAAGGGGCAGGGGCCGGCGATACACGACAATCTTGCGTTTCGGAACTCTTTCCCTTCGCCGGCATCGAGCGTTGCCGACTCGACGGCGGCCTTCCACTTCATTCCGGGCGAACACGGCGGTTTGCCGTCGCACGGCACATTACCGGTATTCGCTATCTTGAACGTCTTGACGGAACTTCCCACGTTGACCGCGGTAGCCGTTTCCATGGAGTAGCGTACCGAGATACTAGCGATAACCACATCCGGACCTTGGTTTTGAATCTCACGGCGGATCGGCACCATATGCGCCACGTAGATTTCGTCGCCGGCAACTTCCTTCAAATCGAGCGGCTCGAAATCCGGGTGCCGAAATTTCAACACGATGGGGGTGCCTGCCTTGATTTCGGGGCGGAGCGCAAGGCTGAAAAAGCCTGAACTATCGGAACTGCTGCCGGAAGTAGCCACATCGCTGTCTGTGGCTATGGACACGTCGGCGATGGGCAATTGCTTACCCGGATCAGCATCTTGCTGAATGATGGCCCCGCGAATGGCCATTGGCCCGATCTGCCGTCGGGCGCGACCAGCCTGAGATCGGCAGTCTGGCAACCATCGCGCCAAGAACGGCGAGGGCGGTGGCGGCTAAAGCCACCTTCTTGGTTACATTCATGAATTCACCCTTAATTTTTTGTATTGGCGCCGCATCTCACGACAGTGCGTGAGAGGGCAATTCCCAGCAATTCGGCTACCTATGGCGGCCAGACTGAGGGAGAGCTTGGGCCTGGAAACGGTATCTCAGGTTTTTGATTTATGCTACGATGAAGTAGTCCAACCTGTTTACTCTTAGTACGCATCGTGATCCTTGTGTCTAGAGATGCCTAGACCCTATTGTCAGAGTGGCTCAGTTGAACCGCAGGAACCCTAACAAAACATTGTCCCGGCGTGACTGGCTGAGAGACATTGCAGCCGGTGGCATCTGCTTGCCTTTTGCCCAGCGAGGGTATCTTGAACTTGTTCGCGGGGGAGCCTGCCCCGCAGGGTAACCGGCTCACCCAGCAAAGCGGATTTTCGCCGGACGACGAGGCGTTCCTCGAAGATCTCGAGAAGGCAAATTTTCTTTTTTTCTGGGAGCAAGCCAATCCGGAAACGGGCATGGTTCGAGACCGTTGCAACGTCCGCACGCCAAACACCTCGGTACTCAGCAGCATTGCAGCCACGGGTTTCGGTCTTACAGCGCTCTGCATCGGCGATAAACGAGGCTTCGTCCCTTACGCCGAGGCTCGCGCCCGCACCCTGGCGACGCTGCGCTTTCTGTGGACCAAGCTGCCGCAGCATCGCGGGTTTTTCTACCATTGGGCGGACATTAACACCGGCGAACGGCTGTGGGAGTCCGAAGTTTCTTCGATTGATACGGCGATCCTCTTGTGCGGCGTATTGACCTGCCGCGAGCACTTTCATTCCGCCGAAATCACCGATCTCGCTTACAAGATCTACAGCCGTGTGGATTGGAGCTGGCTCTCCGAAGACACGCCCTTGCTGCCACACGGTTGGACGCCGGAGAGCGGATTCCTTCCTTATCGCTGGGACGATTACAGCGAAATGATGATGATGTATCTGCTGGGCCTCGGGTCGCCGACTCATCCTCTGAAGCCCCAAACGTGGGACGCCTGGAACCGCACGACATTTGAGTTCGACGGCATCCGTTATATCGGCTCGTTCGCGCCGCTCTTCATTCACCAATATTCGCAGGCCTGGTTTGATTTCCGCAACAAACGAGACCGCTACGCCGATTACTTTCAGAATTCGATTCGGGCCACGGACGTTCATCGGCGCTTCTGCTTGCAACTTGCGAAGCAGTTTCCCGACTACAGCGACGACCTCTGGGGCATCACCGCTTCGGATTCAGTGAAAGGCTATGAGGTCTGGGGCGGTCCGCCGCTGACGGGGCCGATCGACGGGACAGTCGTGCCGTGCGCCGCAGCCGGTTCGCTGCCCTTTCTACCCCAGCCTGCCATGCGTGTGCTGCGGACCATCAAGAATCAATATGGCGCCGGCGCATGGAGCCGGTACGGATTCGTGGATGCCTTCAACCCGCTGAAGAATTGGTATGACACCGACGTAATCGGGATCGATACCGGAATCACCATGGTCATGGCGGAGAATGCCCGCACAGGTTTCGTCTGGGATACCTTTATGAAGAACCCGGAGGCTCAGCGCGCCATGGAACGCGCCGGGTTCCACAGTTACTCACCCCCAGTAACCCAAGAGACCGGATTGTCCCTGCCGCCCAACCAGGGCGGCGCTCCCCTGACGCGTTAGTTTGCGATGAACTGAGTTTGCAGGCAGGTTTCTGTAGGTGCGCAACTGCTCACTGAATCTCGATGAGTGCCAATCCCTGCGGGGGGATCGCAATCGTCAGTTGACCGCCCTCGAGATCCTGAGTCTCCGGCGAACCCAGTTGCGCTGCCTCGCGAAGCCTTTCGATTTCCGGCAGAGTCGGGCTCTTCGGGCGGCCCATGGCTTGATAGGCATTCAGCAAAGAGCCGTGCGTAGCGTCGAGCGCGAGAGATAACCGCGTGATGGCTGCCCGTAAGCCCCTTGATCGAGAGGGCCATCTGCTTCGACTGGCCGTGTTCCTCAGGCAAGAAGAGATTCCACAGAGCGATCACCAGGCTGCCGTCAAGTGCGTCGCGTGACGATCGCGTTATTCGAATCCACTGGAATTCGCTCGCTGCCGAGGTAATGAAGCAACTTGAATGCGTTGAAGGCGGGCTTTGGCAAACCGCGTTCGGCGATTAACCCGAATCCACCGTAAAAAGGCTCCTTCACTACGCCCTGCTCCTCAAACACATCGGAAAAAGCCCAATAGCTCATCATTTGCACAAGCCCATCGCATTGGCGAATGGTATCGGCGAGCCACGGCCCCATGAAAGTAGAGTCGGTAACGTCCGGCTCATTCTTGTAGCTGGCGTTGTATTCGCTCCAGATAATCGGCAGATTGGGCTGCGCCGAAGCGGCCACCTGATCGTGAACTTTGTGCACGGCGCGGCAAACCATTTGCGTGCGCGATACGTCCTCGTGCGTGCCCAGGACGTCGTTGGCGGAGTCATTGCCGTAAACGTGAGTGGAAACAAAGTCCGTGGGTATCTTGTTTTCAGTGGTGTGCTGAATAAAGCGGTCCACCCAAGCTGCCTGGGCCGTGGATGGCCCTCCCACGCGCAAGCGCGGATTTACGCTGCGCAGCGCCTTCGCCGTGACGTCGTAGAGTTGGTAATAGGTCTGCTTCTTTAGGCTCGCCCGCCCAAAAATCGAGATTGGGTTCGTTCCACACCTCGAAATACCACTGCGAGACTTCGTCGATGCCGTACCGATCCACCAGATGCTGGGCGAAGTGTGAGATCAGATCGCCCCATTTCGCCCAATCTTTCGGCGGCGACACGATCGGCCGATACCAGAAAGAGTGCAGCGCCTGCTCCGCGGCAAGCTTCTGCGGCATGAAGCTCAATTCCACGAACGGGCGAACGCCACTCTGCAGCAGCCCGTCGTAGATCTGATCGGCGTAAGAAAAATTGTAAATAGGAGCGCCGCTGGCGTCTTCATTGTAGATGCCGACTTCGTCGTGAAAAATCGCGTGGAAGCGAATGTACTCGAGCCCGGTGATCTGCTTCACGTCGTGCAGGTCCCGGCGGTAGCTTTCACGAAGACTCAGGATGGCGCGACCCGATCCGAACATGCGCTCCCAGAAATGAGGGAAAGGATGCGTCGGCGCAGTCAAATCGACATCCACCATTTCCGGAGCGGTTTGATTTTGCGATTGCACCGGCTGCGGGACGCACAAACACGCAATCCACGCCGCGGCGAGAGCTAAAGATAGTAGAGAAGTTCGGGTCCGCGCAGACACGAATGTCTTAGCGGGAGTTGTGCGGGTTAAGCCGAGCTTTGCCCGGCTGTATTTGACGATGTAAATGCACCGTACTCTAGAGATGATTTCCAGCGTCACTTGGGCTACTGGAAGAGAGAGATAGCCGGGTGCCGTAAGATTGTGCAACAAGCGCTACGCGGGAAGAGGCTTGCCTTTGGTCTCTTCGCCGAACGGCAAGAGAACCAAGCCCACCACAAAAGCAAACGCCGTCAAAGCCACGGGCGTACCCAGCGTTTGGAAGTGGCGCACGCCGGCGCCCACCAGAAAAGTGAAGCCCGCCGCGGCAAAGCGCCCGAAATTCGTGTTGAAGGCGAAGGCGCTCGCGCGGCATTCGGTCCCATACTGTTCGGGAAGCCAGAACGAATACACGATAAAGTTGGCGCCTCCCAAGCCCAGCAGAAAAGAGCAAGCAATGAACCAGCCGACCGCATTCATCTGCATGTAAAACACGTGGCCGAAGGCGAGCCAGATGGCCGCTGCCATGAGAACGTAGAAAACGGCGAGGGTGAGACGGCGGCCTAACCAGTCAGCCATGAAAGGAACAATCAGAGCCCCGATCACTGTGCCGATGCCCAGCAGTGCCGTCGAATACGAAGCCAGCCGCGCCGCTTCCATCTCGGTGCGGCCTGCCCGTTCGGCGATATAGGTCATCGCCGCCGGCGTATACACCGAGCCGGCCCATAGACCGATCAGCGAGACAATCAGATACGAGGAGTTCAGAATCGTCCGCCGGCGATATTGCGGCGAAAACAGCAAAAAGAAAGAACGGCTCATCGACCACTTTTCTCCGAGCTGCTCGAGCCTGTTTTCCCAGCGAACCGGTTCGTGAACATTCTTTCGGATCCAGGCGATGAAGAGCGCCGGCACGCCGCCCACCGCGAACATGTAGCGCCACCCATAACCGGCTGCCGATAAAAAAATTCGCGGCGGCCGCCAGGAAAAAGCCGATGTAGTAGCCCGTGTGCATCAGGGCCGCGCCCATGGTTCGCCGTTCCTCGGGCCAATCTTCCGACACCAGCGCCGATCCGATGGACCACTCTCCGCCGATGCCGATCCCGGCCAAAAATCGAAAAACCGCCAAAGTCCAAATGCCGGTAGCGAAGGCCGCCAGAAGCGTGAAGACCGAAAACGAAAGAATGCTGAACATCATGGTCCGCACGCGGCCGAAGCGGTCCGCGATGGGTCCCCAGATCATGCCGGTTCCCCAGCCGACCATGAAAAGAGCGAAGAGCAGGCCTCCGTAAAAGCCCACATTGGCGGTCGTAGCTTCGATTCCGGACCTTGGGCAGCAATTCGCGCAGGGCCGGCACCAGAACCAGCGAGTAGATAAACGAATCCATGCCGTCCATGGTCCAGCCGCCCCAGGCGGCCCAAAAGCTGCGGATCTGGTTGGGATTCAGCCGCGATTTTATGCGCGGCAATTCGACCGACGCCGTCGTCACCGGAGCGCCTCTTTCGACTGGCAAATGCGCTGCATTATATATTAGCCTGCGCTTTCAAATTTGCTTTACTGCGGCGGCGAGAGCGAGAGTCGCTGGCCCGGCGGGGAAATCCGAGAAACAATGGCCGCAAGGGGTAGATCATCTTGACTGGCGCTGCGAGCGGCATCGGCCGAGCGGCGGCGCAAGCATTGGCGGCCAAACCGCACGCCCTGGCATTGGTTGACGTCAATCCCGGAATGCTGGAGGAGACCGTCAGCCTCGTGCCAGAAGAGTTCGCCGCGGACGCGCAGGTTTCACGTGCGACGTAACCGATCAGGCCGCCGTCATGCGAACCTAGAGCAAATCCGCAGCGAGTTTGGCGGCGCCGCGACGCTCATCAATTGCGCGGGCATCGGCCGATTCGCACCATTTCTGGAGATCGAGCCCGCGGAATGGCTGCGGATGTTCAATGTCAATGTTATGGGAGCCGTCCACTTTACCCGCGCCGTTCTTCCAGACATGCTGGCGGCCCGCGAGGGGTTGATCATCAATATCAGCTCGCGGATGGCGCTCGACCCGCACGCGACAACCACGGCCTATGCCGCCAGCAAGGCGGCCGTGCATGGTTTCTCGAAAGCGCTGGCCATGGAAGTGAAAGGATCGAGGAATCAAAGTGACGTTTCCTGCGCCGGGCGGCACGAAAACGAATATCGCCACACCAAAGTACGAAGGCTATCTCGAACCCGCCGCGATCGCGGACGCCATCGTCTACATCACGGAGAACAACGCAAAGAATGTATGGGTGCGCGACCTGGTGGTATTGCCGCTCGGGATTTTGAGGCTTCGCGCATCGATCCGTGGATTCGACGGCGCGCCCGACACGCACGCAGCGTCGCTCACTGATAGGCTCTTAGTGCTGACGCCTTTGCCCGGCGCAGCTTCACGTGCAGCTCATGAATCGTGTACGGAATGCCTTGCGGCCCGGCCAGGCTTTGCAGCGCAGCCCGCACCTGGCGTGTCGCATTGGGCTTTCTTTTCCGCGGGAATCTTCACGAAGTGGCCCTCGACGCGCACCCACCAGGACCAATGGCCTTCCAACGTGTCGTAGTAGGTCGTAAACGATTCATCGACGGAAAGACGAGATGGTATCGAACGCCTTTGAAAATAGCTCGCAAGCCGTTTCCTGCGTCATTTGCTTTCGCAGGCGGGCCGAATCCAAAAGAAGAGCGGGTCCCATATACTTCAAGAAAATCGCGCTCGTCTTCTGGATGAACTCGCGGCCATTGTCGCGGCCAATAAAAAATAGATCCATCTCTGCATCGGGCTTCAGTACGCGGGCGATCTCCGCGACCGACCGGTCCAGATTGGTCACCCAATGGAAGGCCAGAATGCTGTACAGATAATCGACCGAGGCGGTCTCCAGAGGAATTTTTTCAAAAGAGCCCTGCCGAACCTCCACCGTTTTTCTGTCCAGCCGCTTTTCTGGGCGGCAATGCTGCACATATTCTCGGCAGGATCGATGCCGATGAGGTGAGTGTCCGGCGGCGCGCCGAGGCCAACGCGTGGACGGCCCTGCCGGTTCCGCAGCCCATATCGACGATAAGCTTGTAATCGTCACGCAGGCGAATCATGGAGAGAGCGCGTTCCGAAGCGCGGCCCCAGCACGAAAGGAAGTTGGCGTCTTCGTCGTATTCGCGCGCGAGCCGCGAATACGTTTCCACAATTGGGTTTACGGGGCTTATAGGATTCACGCCTGTGGACATGGTTGGGCCGCCTGGCTTCTTAGCGCGAGATTGCAAAGACCGCGTACAACGGCAAATTCACTGGGATCGGCGTCGGCCAAATCGACCTGAAGGCCGGTCTTGCCCTCGATATGCATGATCAAATCGAGAAAGCCGAAGGAATCGAGAATTCCGGTTCCCAGGAGTTCCGTGTCGGCCGCGATGTCAACGTGATTCGAAGTACGTTTGTTGGCTTTGATCCAATCGATAACGAGCTGCTGCAATTGTTCTTGGCTCATCAATCTATTCCTATCGGGCTATTCCTATTGGGATTATTTGCTGCCAAACGATTTAAGACCAAGCGACAACTCTAGCGGGGCGGGGCCATGTTTCTCTGTTCGGCGCCCACATCTTCGCGCGCATCTTCCTCCTGCCGGAGACAGGAGAGAACCAGTTCCACGCGGTTAGAAACCCCGAGCTTGTCAAAGACGCGGAAGAGATAATTCTTCACGGTGTGCTCGGTTAGTCCGAGCTGCTGGCCGATCTCTCGATTGGAGAGGCCTTCGACCGCCAGCCGAACTACTTCAGCCTCTCGCTTGGTCATGCGGCTCTCGACGTTGGAATCCATCTTTGCGCTGCTTGGAGGACTTCGCGAACGCATTGAGCACGTATCTGCAGCTCGTCATTGCTGGCCCAGATCTGACCTTGCGAAACTGCCTCCACGGATTTGCAAAGCAAATCGAAAGGGCTATTTCGGCAAAATACGCCGTCGGCGCCGAACCGGAATGCTTCGATAACCAAGTCAGGCTCGGGAGCTTCGAGCGCTACGAGCGTGCGCGTATCGGAATTGATGCGGCGTATTTCAGGCAACAAACGAATGCCCGTGAGAGGCCCATCCTGCAGATTGGCGCTCACGATCGCGACATGCGGGCGAGTCTCCTCGATGCCTATGAGAATCTCACCGTTGTCGAAGCAGTAGCCACCACCTGGAACCGGTTGCGCACCACGTAAAAGGCCTTCTTGAGAAGGTCGCAATACATCTTGTTGGGCTCAGAAATCAGGACTGTAGTTTGATTGCGTTTGCTCGGTTCCGGCACGGCTGATTTGGGTGCGTCTTTCGGATTCTGGTATCAAAAGCGATTGGTTTCGCTTGCTCAGCTCGGGAATGAGTATAGCCGTCTGGTTTCGCATATTGGTTCGGGTAGAGTCCATTGTAGGGAGAAGGAGGGTTGGCACAATAACGTGTTCACCTGAGCTGTCTGGGGGGAATATGCTTTAAGGCGTTGGGGGTAAACCCGTTGGCGGATTCCCGTAGATTTCCGGCCCGGCTCGCCCGCTTCCCCGTTTTGGATCTCAGAGTCCTGTAGAACCGCTTCACGGAAACCTGAAGAAGCTTTGCACGCTAGGGACTTGTCTACCTGAAATGCAGAGTAAAGCGTCCCAGTCGCAAAAAGATTCCACAAGGGGCGCGCAGAAGTCCTTCGTCGCAGTCCACTATCGTCATCTTTACAGATTTGCGCACTCGCGTAGAGTTGGCGATGTTCTACGACGATTTGAGGTTTGGGATTCCGAGCCACGATGCAACCGTCATCCAAGGGCACTGTTATGGAGCGCCGAGGAGCCACGCGTTTTCGCTTGCGACTCGCGGTGGTGTTTTCGTGGCGCGACGAGCATGGGATCGTCCAGGGCAGCGAAGGCTGGAGCCGCGATCTCAGCAGCCGCGGGATCTACGTGCGCGCGGACATGGTGCCGCCGGTCGGGGCTGCGGTGGAGATGAACGTGTTTCTCCCCGAGCCTGGATATCAGATTCGCGCTGCCGAACTCCACGCAAAGGGACTGGTGGTGCGCATCGATCGGCGTGCCGGCACTCAATCCTCCGGCTTCGCGGCGATGAATCACACGGTCCTGCTTCGCGAGTCGAGCGAGCGGGCGGCGAACGAGAAGAGTAGCCGGGAACAAACCCCAGAATCGCGCCGCAAGGGGTGAGGGCGAAAAAAGCTGGCCGTACTTCGGCAATTTTTCATCTAGATAAGTAAGAGCCCTCGCCGTTGCCAGGGTAGACGTGTCTGGCGAGGCTGATGCACCTGAGAAAGCGATTCGTGCGCGTGCGAGAATTTTTACAAGCACGGAACTCTCGATTGACCAGGTGCTGGATATGTCGGAAGACGGCTTTGGGAGTGAAAGGGCGGTAGCTTGTCCGTAAATTCAAATCCTGGTGGCCATGCAGGCGAGACCTCTCCCGGAGTCTGCAATGGTTTGCGGTTCGGGTGAAGTCAAATTACGAAAAGCCCGTCTCGGCGGTCCTGCGAGGCAAAGGCTTCGACGAGTTTTTGCCTATCTACCGCGAGCAGACGCCGCTGGTCTGACCGGGTA
>CAWEMN010000006.1:0-96394 GCA_963810155.1 uncultured Acidobacteriota bacterium | reverse complement strand
CGTTATGGCTTGCGTCGGCCTTCGGCCGTGGCTCTCTGGGAAGCATCCCTAACAGACTGATCTGGCACGTCAGGCGCTTCACCTTCGCCCCGCGCGGCGAGTATCGCCCGGAGCAGCCGAATGACGACTTCGCTGGCCAGGTATGTTCAGCCTGTAGGTCATCACCAGCGGCATCGCGTAGGTCTCAGCCTGCTCCGCCTGTCATCGCTCCGAGGCTCCTTCCTACAGGCTCCTCGCCCGCCTGTGGCTGGTCGGTGGCGCTGGCTCAGCCGCCGTACTGGACGAAGCGCCGCGCCATGGCCCGGCGGCCGTGGGCCATCCAGTCCCGGCCTGGGCCTCGCTGATAGCGCGCCGCCAGGCGGCAGGTCGGCTGGGTCGACGCCGACCCCGAGCAGGGTGCGGGTCACCGCCTGTGCCGTGTCGAGCAGGTCGTCGAGCGCGCGGGCAAGGTGCGCTCCGGTGACCGTGGTCAGCGCCGGGTCGTCGTGCAGTGCCTCCAGCACGCTGCGCCGGATCAGTTCCTTGAAGAACGAGGCGGTGGTGCCGTCGGTGCGCTCGACGGTCAGGCTGACGTCCTCCTCGGTCAGCGCCAGAGGTACGTTCTGGCCGTAGAGCGTCAGCAGGCGTTCCCGGGCGGGCGCATCGGGCAGGGCGATCTCGACCGCGATGTCGACCCGTCCCGGCCGCGCGGCCAGGGCGGGTTCCAGCAGGTCGGCACGGTTGGTGGTGAGCAGGAACAGCAGGTCGGCGTCGGCGGCGCGCCGTCCATGGCGTCGAGCAGGTCGAACAAGACCGGGCTGGACGACGGGCCGAGTGAGCGTTCCTCGGCGACCAGGTCGACATCTTCGAGCACGACCACGGAGGGCAGCAGGGCCCGGGCCAGATCGGTGACCGCGCCGACGGCGACTAGGGAGCGGCCGGTGAGGACCAGGCGCGTGTAGCCGTTCATCTGGCCCAGCAGATAGCGCGTGGTGTGCGTCTTGCCGGTGCCGGGCGGGCCGTAGAGCAGCAGCCCGCGCTTGAGGTGCTGGCCGGTGGCCAGCAGTGCCTCCCGGTGGCTGGCCACTCCGAGGGCATGCCGCTCGACCCGCGCCAGTACCGCGACGGGCAGCACGACGTCTTCCCGGCTGAGGCCGGGCAGGTCGGTGAAAGCGAGGATGACACCGCCCATCGGGTCCAGCGACACGTCGAGCAGGTGCCCGCAGTAGACGTTAAGTTCGGCCCGCAGCTGGTCCAGTTCGGCGAGCAGCCGCTGGGCCAGGCCGGACCGGCAGGCCCGCCACCTCGACCTGCAGGCTCGGCTGATGCTCGTTCGGCGCCTGGATCATCACGACGTAGCGGCCGAGCTCGTCGCTGACCAGTAGGACCGCTAGGCGCAGGCAGCCCAGCGTCGAACCCGGCCCGTTCGGCAGGTCGGTCAGCGCGGGCGCGGTCAGGCGTATCGGCGGCAATCCGTCGCCCCCGACCAGTTGCTGCAGCGACAAGCCCCCGTAGTGCGGCGGCATGGCGATACCGCGGACCTCGACCACCCGACCGGCCCGCGCACACCAGGTATCGATGGCAGTCTGCAAATTGACGTGCTCGAACCGGGGCAGGTCACGGGTCACCACAGAATGGTGCGTGCCATCAGGTCCGAGGAAATCACGCACTAGCGCCGAGACCTCATTGTCGCTACCGGCGCCGGCCGCAGGCGAATGAATCCAGTCCAGGAAATCACGGAACGCTGCCGCGAACTCGCGGGCTTGGCGATCTGGTGCCTGATCGGGCATGGCCTGGACCTCCAGCTCCGGTGGCCGCCCCGGCGGCCAGCACACAGTCGAGCCTATTCGGCGTGTGCCGTCCCCGGCCCGGGCACAGATGGACACAACTGAGGACAAGTCGAGTTCTCCCAACGAGAAGACGCTGCCCTACGAGAGCACCACTCAGGGGTACGAGACCCCATGGGTCCCCCACACCCCGCCCGCCCCGGCGGCGATGCCGCTGCCGCAGCCGCCGTTACCCCCAAGGGCACAGTATTGAGCGGGCCCAACGGGCCGATCTGCGCGCCGCCGGCGACAGAAGGGAACCGATACACGGCCGCGCCGACTCGGCGATCGCGAGTTACGGGTTCCCAGTCTCCACGCTGTGTGACTACGGGCGGCTGCGGACACGCGTCCTGGCCGACCGGGCCGGGGATGGTTAGGAGCATACGTAACTGAACGATAAATAAATAAATAAAAACAAAAACAAAAAAAAAAAAAAAAAAAAAAAAAAAAAAAAAAAAAAAAAAAAAAAAAAAAAAAAAAAAAAAAAAAAAAAAAAAAAAAAAAAATTACCAATTGCTGTGGTTTTTTCCTGGAAGTGGGCCTGATCGTGATTCTGGGCGTTTTGCGCGGGCATGGCCGGAGCCAGATGGTCGCCGGCGCTGTAATCCTGCTGTTCGCGGGCGGGTTCGTGGTTTGGCTCGGCGCCGGCAAGGCCATCGATCGATTCGAGAGCTATCGCAAGCTGGAGGTAAGCGAATCACGCCGCGCCGAGATGCTCAAAGACTCCTGGCGAATTTTCCTCGACCACCCGGTGGCGGGAACTGGGCTCGGCACCCTGGAGGACGTTTTTCCTCGATACGAAACGCTCTACGACGGCACCATCGTAAACCACACGCACAATGACTATGTGGAGGCTCTCGCGGAGACCGGCGTGATCGGCGGGATCATATGCGCCGGTTTTCTTGTAATCCTCTTTCGCACAGCATGGGCGCGCATTGCGCGAGCAAAAAACCCCCTGGATTTGGCTCTTCATATCGGGGCGCTCTCCGCCTGCTGTGCCGTTGTTGGCCCACAGCCTCGTCGATTTCAATCTGCACATTCCCTCGAACGCCTTTTTGTTTCTGGTGCAATCGGCTCTGGCCACTTCCACAATACCTGCCGGCGGAGAGAGCTATCCCGAGGGGCCTTATCGGAAACAAACGCCAAAATTGCATGTGAGTCGCGCAACTCAGACGGTATAATCCCACCCGCGTGGGACAGATCCATCTGATGAATTCTGATTACGTTGCACGTGTCCGGTTCGGTCGAAGGCTCCGCTGGTGGATCCTTCCGTTTTTCTTCTTGCTATCTTCGACCTTTGCTTTTTCCCAAAAGCAGGCGCCATCCCCTCAAATTTCCGACGCCGAAAGGTTGCAGACGGCCCAAGAGGCCAACGATCGCATTGCTCTGCTCGCGCTTTCATCGGCGAAGCAGGCGGAGTACGTAATCGGCGGCGGCGATCTGTTAGGCATCGAAGTTTTTGACGTACCCGAACTGTCGCGAGATGTGCGCGTGAGTGAATCCGGCTTCGTGTCCATTCCCTTGATTCCGGTCAAGGTGCAGGCTGGGGGGCTCACTCCTTTCCAGTTTCAGGACAAACTCGCGGAATTGCTGCAGGTCAATGGGCTGGTAACGAATCCGCGGATCACTGTCACCGTAAAGGAACAGCACAGCGAGCCCATCACCGTGATCGGTGCGGTCAAAGCGCCGCTCACGATTCAGGCCGTACACCAGATGAACCTGCTGCAGGTTCTATCGCAGGCGGGCGGCATCGCCGACGATGCCGGAAGCAAAGTCCTGATCACGCGAGCCCCGCGTCCGCCCGAACCCTCCGCCGAGGCTGGTAACTCCGCAGCCACGCCCGGGCCGAGCGAAGTCACCATCACCATAGACCTTAACGATCTGCTCGAAAGCGGCGATTCGAAATATAACGTCCCGCTGGTTGGCGGCGATGTCGTTACGGTGCCTCGCGCCGGCGTCGTCTACGCCGTCGGCGCCGTGCAGCATCCCGGCGGCTTCGTGATGCAAAGCGATCGCCATGCGCTTACGGTTCTCAAAATACTTTCGCTGGCGGGCGGACTGAGCACCACGGCGAAGGGGGCCAATGCCGTAATTCTGCGGCAGCCTCCGGGAGGCCAGCAGCGCGAGCAGGTGCCGGTCGACCTGAAAAAACTTTTAGCGCTCAAAACTGAGGATGTTTCGCTGCGGCAGAACGATATCCTGTACGTGCCGGATAGCACCGGTAAGCATGCGCTGCGCCGCTCGGCCGAGATAGCGATTGCCATTGCCACCGGCGTTGCGATCATCCGGGTTGCCCAATGAGCGGGCTTCCCCAGCCACCGAGAGCTGGGGTAAGCGATACATGAGCGAAAAGACCAACCTGATTACTCGAGACCGAGCATCCTTCGAGGATCTAACCCACCACGCGCCGTTCGTCACCCTGGAGATGATGCCGCGCGACGCGCATCTGCTCGATTACCTGATGATCTTGCGGAAGCATCAATGGCTGATCATTTCGTTTCTTCTCGCTCTGGTCACCCTGGTAGCGATTGCCACTTTCCGCATGCAGCCGATTTACGATGCCACGACGCGCATTGAGATTGATCGGGAGAATACGAATTTCCTGCCTTTCGCCGGCAACGGCACCTATGACGTGTACCAGGATCTGGACGATTACATCGAGACACAATCCAAAATCCTGGTGAGCGAGACCCTGGCCTTGCAGACGGTCAAGTCTCTGAATTTAGACGAAGACCCGCGATTTGGAGGCCATCCCAAGGATCCCGGAACTCTGGGTGTGGCGCTGCCGAAGGATGGAGTACAGTCGCGGCCGCCTGCTCTGGGAGCATTTCTGGGCGGCCTGACCGTGAAGCGTGTGCCCAACAGCCGGCTGTTGGACGTGACTTTTTCCACGACCGATGCAAAATTGGCGGCCACGATCGTCAACGCTCACGTGAATAACTTTATCGAAGAGAATTTTCGCAGCCGCTATGAAGCCACCACGCAGGCTTCCAACTGGCTCGCAAACCAGCTCGATGAATTAAAAGCCAAGGTGGAGGCATCCGAAGATGCCCGCATCCAGTACGAGCGCCGTAATCAAATCTGGACCATCGACGAAAAACAGGATGTCACCACCCAAAAACTTGCCGACCTCAATCGTGAGTTGACTGCGGCTCAAGCCGATCGGATCAATAAGGAAGCCGTCTATCAGTTGGCGGAAGCTGCGAATTACGACGCCATTCCGGCGGTTCGCGAAAGCCCGGTCATACAGGAAAGCCTCAAGCGTCAGGCCGAACTCAGCGACCAATACACGGAAGCTCTCAATCAGTACGGGCCGAAATTTCCCAAGGTGGTGCGGCTCGAGGCCCAATTGAAGGAGATCGAGGGGCTAATCGCCAAGGAGAAAAAGAATATCGGCAATCAGATCGAGGCCGAATATCGCGGTTCCCGCCAAAACGAGGTTCTGCTGCAACAGGCGCTCGACCAGCAAAAGAACGAAGCCGCCTCGATGGCCGACAAGATGGTGCAGTTCAACATCCTGAAACGCGACGCGGAAGCAAACAAACAACTTTATGACGGACTGCTGCAGAAACTAAAGGAAGCGGGAATCACCGCCGGATTGCGTTCGAGCAACATTCGCGTTGTTGATCCGGCCCTCGATGCCCGGGGGCTCCGTCACGACCGAACAAATCGCGCAACCTGTTGTTGGCGGTGATGGTAGGCCTGTTTGGTGGTATTGGGTTGGCGCTGTTGCGGGAATACCTCGACAACACGGTTAAGAATCCAGACGACGTGGAAACGTTGTCGCGTCTGCCCTCTCTCGCCGTCGTGCCCGCCTTCATCAATACTGACGGCCATGAACCGCAGCCGCCTGCCGAAGTTCCTGCGTGCGTCCAGCAACGGATTTCAGGAGAGGGTGGCGCTCCTCTCCCATTCGCAGCCGCAATCGCAGATTTCGGAAGCCTTTCGCGCGTTGAGAACTTCCTTGTTGCTTTCGCAGGCCGATCATCCGCCGCAGGTTATTCTGGTCACCAGCGCGCTTCCCCACGAAGGCAAGACAACGGCCGCCGTGAACATCGGCGTGACTCTCGCGCAGCTTGGGGATAGCACCCTGCTGATCGACGGCGATCTTCGCAAGCCGGGCGTCAGCCGCGCGCTTAACATGGTGGATGGCAAGCATCCCGGGCTCAGTTCTTACCTTGCGGGCGCGAGCGCCCTCGACGTCGTTACCGTTCCACACCCGGCCATCAGTAATCTGCACGCCATTCCGACCGGGCCGATCCCGCCCAATTCAGCCGATCTGCTCTCTTCGCACCGCCTGGCTGAGATGATTTGCGAATTGCGCAAGCGATACAAATTCATCGTCATTGATTCTCCGCCGATCATGGCTGCCACAGACGCGGTAATTCTGTCCGCTCTGGTTGATGGTGTGCTTCTCGTCGTGCGCAGCGGCCAGACGCCCAAGGAGGCTTTCACGCGTACTCGCGACCTGCTCACCAGCGTGAAATCGCATGTGCTCGGGGTGGTGTTGAATGCTGTGGATTCGAGCTCTCCCGATTACTACTACTCCTATCGCTACTACCCGTATGCGTACAGCGCCTATCGCAGCGATGATGCCGGAAATTCGATGAAGGAAGCTCCGGGTCTGAAGTTAGATGCCTGACCGCTGAGCAGAGCGATGGCTTATAAGGAAAATTCGTGCGCGTTCTGATCACTGGCGGTGCCGGATTTATCGGGTCCCATCTCGCCGAACGAATGCTCGAACTCGGCAATGAAGTCTTGATCATCGACAATCTTTCCACAGGCAGCATGGAAAATATTCGGCACCTGAAGAAGTACGACCACATGCATTACTTCCTCGAGCCCATCGAAAATCGCCAGCTTTTGGCGGAGTTGGTGGACGAAGCCGACGTTGTATTTCATTTCGCTGCAGCCGTGGGCGTCCGTCTGATCGTGGAGAGCCCGGTCCGCACCATTGAAACCAACGTGAACGGCACTCACCTGGTTTTGGAAGCGGCGGCCAAGAAGCGCAAACTAGTGTTCCTTGCATCCACGTCGGAGGTCTACGGAAAGAACGTCAACGTTCCCTTCGATGAAGAGATGGATTTGGTCCTGGGGCCCACGAACAAGGGCCGGTGGAGCTATGCGGCCTCGAAGGCGCTCGATGAATTCCTGGCCCTCGCTTATTGGAAGGAAAGGAAACTGCCGGTGATCGTGGTCAGGCTTTTTAATACGGTGGGACCTCGGCAGACGGGCAGGTACGGGATGGTCATGCCTACGATGGTTGGCCAGGCGCTCGCGGGCCGCCCGGTTACCGTGTTTGGCTCCGGCAAGCAAAGCCGGTGTTTTTGCGACGTGCAGGATTGCGTCGAGGCCATCACGCGCCTGGCTCGCACCGATCGAGCCGTGGGAGAGGTGGTCAATGTCGGGGCCGATGATGAAATCAGCATCGAAGCTCTGGCTGAGTTGATCCGGGAGCGCACGCGGAGTTCCTCTCCTATCACTCACGTGCCCTATGACCAGGCGTATGAGCCTGGCTTTGAGGATATGCATAGGCGCGTTCCTTCGCTCCTGAAGCTGGAGCGCTTGACGGATTTCCGGCCTCAAACGAGACTTCCGGAGATCATCGATCGAGTGGCGGCTTATATGAATGAAGGGCGGGAGAAGAGCATGGTCGGAGCTGCTCGCTAACGGATCGCAGAACTGTCATCTTCCCGCGCCCTGTGATATTTGCTGGGGAAGTGCACGCTTGAAACCCTGGAATGTATTGATAACCGGCAGCAGCGGCCTGATCGGGTCCGAAGCGGTGGAGTATTTTGACCGGCTGGGCCACACCGTCGTTGGCATCGATAACAACATGCGGCGCCTCCTTTTTGGTCCTTCCGGTGATACCGAGTGGAACCTCCGCCGCTTACAAAAGTCCACAAAGCGGTTCACGTATTCCGATATTGACCTTCGCGACCGCACTCGGGTCTTCGATCTTTTTGCCCGGGAGCGCTTCGACGTCGTGCTTCACTGTGCCGCTCAGCCTTCTCACGACAAGGCGGGCGAGATTCCCCTGCTCGATTTTGAAGTGAATGCCGTGGCCACCGTCTATTTGCTGGAAGCTACCCGACAGCATTGCCCCGAGGCCGCTTTCATTTTTATGAGTACGAACAAGGTCTATGGCGAAGCGCCGAACGAAAAGCCGCTTGGAAGAATTGCCGACTCGCTACGATTATGCGGAGCCTGCCGACTTTGACGGCATCGACGAAACCTGCCGAATTGACCGCACTCTGCACTCGCCCTTCGGGGCCTCCAAGGCCGCTGCGGACATCTATGCGCAGGAGTATGGAAGGTATTTCGGGCTCAACGTGGGCGTTTTTCGCGGTGGATGCCTCACGGGTCCGCTGCATTCCGGCGTGGAATTGCACGGCTTTCTCTCGTATCTCGTGAAGGTGGCCCTCAACGGAGGAACGTACACAATTTTTGGGTACAAGGGCAAGCAGGTGCGCGACAACATCCATAGCTACGACGTTGTGCGGGCTTTCGAGGAGTTCGCTCGTAGCCCCCGGCCGGGCGAAGTGTATAACCTCGGCGGCGGACGCGAAAATAGCATTTCTCTTCTGGAGGCCATTGCGCTCGTCGAAGAGATCACGGGAAGCAAGATCGCCCAAAAATATTCCGGGCAGCCGCGCAAGGGAGATCACATCTGCTACATCTCCGATTTGAAAAAGCTGAAATCTCACTTTCCGGCTTGGAGCATCACCCGCAATTTGCCGGGTATTCTCGAAGAGATGGTTGCCGCCGAAGAGCGGCAGCGGCACAGCGCGGGCGCGGTGTAAGCGCTTATCGCACTTAGGTCTCGCACACGGACCGCCGCTCGCGAGAGAGTCTGGAGTTTCAATGGCGACGTCAATTTCACAGTCCGTTCCCGTTCCGGCTCCTCTGCGCATTGAGCCATCGCAGGGACTGAGCATTCGCCTGCGCGAGTTATGGGCTTATCGTGAGTTGCTGTATTTCTTTATCTGGCGGGATATCAAAATTCGCTACAAGCAGACCGTCATTGGCGCGGCCTGGGCCATATTGCAACCTTTCTTGACCATGCTGGTTTTCAGCCTGTTCTTTGGCCGGCTCGCAAAACTTCCGAGCAACGGTTTGCCTTATCCGGTTTTCTACTATTGCGCGCTTTTGCCCTGGAGCTACTTTGCCAGCGCCTTGCAGAACGCGACTAATGTTGTGGTGGAACAACAGCGCTTGATCACCAAGATCTATTTTCCTCGCCTCGTGCTGCCGATTTCGGCGGTGTTGTCCGGCTTGGTCGATTTTGCCATCGCTTTCTGCGTGCTGATCGCGCTGATGGCCTACTATCGCATCACGCCGGGGCCGGCGGTGCTCCTGCTGCCGGGATTTCTGTTTCTCGCGGTCCTTACAGCTCTCGGGTTCGGCCTTTGGCTTTCGGCTCTGAACGCGGTTTACCGCGACGTTCGCTACGTCGTCCCGTTTCTGATTCAGTTTTGGATGTTCGCTTCGCCCGTAGCTTATTCCACTTCGCTTGTGCCGCAGCGCTGGCGCTGGATTTACGGCCTGAATCCCATGGCCGGCGTGATTGAAGGTTTTCGCTGGGCGCTTACACGCCAGGGCTTGGCGCCAGGGCCTCTCTTCGCCGCGTCCGCCGGCGGAGTCGTACTTCTCTTGGTCGGCGGATTGTTCTATTACCGCTCCATGGAAGGCACGATTGCCGATGTCGTTTGAACCACGGAACGGGAAGCACAACCTTATGCGTGCGGAGTCTGGCACTTGAATCCGGCGATCCGCGTAGAAGGTCTGGGAAAGCGCTATCGCATCGGTCAGTTGCATCGCTATCTGACCTTGCGCGACCGCCTGGCCGGTATTTTGCGCGCCCCCGCGCGCATTCTGAGCCATGAATCGAATGGGACTTCGCGCGGTCTCAAAGAGATCTGGGCTTTGCGCGACGTTACCTTCCAGGTGCAGCCCGGTGAAGTCATCGGCGTAATCGGTCGCAACGGCGCCGGCAAGACTACGCTGCTCAAGATCCTGTCACGCGTGACCCTTCCGTCCGCGGGCTGGGCGCAAATTTGTGGGTCCGTGGGCAGCTTGCTTGAAGTTGGCACGGGATTTCATCCTGAGCTCACCGGCCGCGAAAATATCTATCTGAACGGAGCCATTCTCGGCATGGGCCAGCGGGAGATTCGGCGCAAGTTTGATGAGATCGTGGCGTTTGCGGAAGTCGCCGAATTTCTGGATACACCGCTCAAGCATTACAGCAGCGGCATGCAGACCCGGCTGGCCTTCGCCGTGGCCGCGCATTTTGAGCCGCAGATTCTGCTGGTGGACGAAGTGCTGGCCGTGGGGGATCTGGCCTTTCAGAAGAAATGCCTCGGCAAGATGGATGAAGTTGCCCGCGCCGGCCGCACGATTCTGTTTGTAAGCCACCAGATGAACCAGATTCGCAGGCTATGCCCTCGCGTAGTGTGGATCGACGGCGGCCGCCTGCGCATGGATGGCGCCACAGCCGAAGTCGTGAGCTCCTACGAAAGCGCCATGTCGCGGGGAGACTTGGGCGGCCTCGGCGAACCCGAGAGACTCCAGCTCCCGCACGCGATTCTTGAAGTGGCAGTTCGAAGGCGCAGCGGAAGGATCAAATCCTTACTACCTCGATTCGCTCGGAGAGGTTACCGTTCACTTCGATCTGCACGTCACCGCTCCGGTGCATCGCGGCCACCACGGCGTCGCCCTGTTTAGCGCCAATCGCGAGCTGATATGGGGCAGAGCCGTTGACGATCTCAAGCTGCAGCCTGGATTCCATAGAATTTCGTACACGTTTCCTTCTCTACCTTTGCGCCCCGGACCCTATTTTTGGCAAGTGAGCCTTTGGCAGGACGACGACGCGCTCGACATGTGGGATTGCCTTCCGGAAATGATTGTGGCCACGCCGAATTTCCAGCACCCCCGGGATGAGTGGACTGGAGTTCTAAACGTTCCTTCGGAAATCCGCTTGGTAGAGTTGGGAGAAGTGGAATGCGCTCAGTAGCCATACTCGAGCGAGCGTCGAGCTCTGATTCTGGATCTGATCGGCCCGAGAGCCATACATGCTGACTATTTTCTCCACGCCCAAACCCTTCGAAGGCCATGTCGGCGTCATCCAGCGTAATGCGATTAAGAGTTGGACTCTCCTCCATCCGGATTGCGAAGTCATCTTGTTGGGAGATGAATCGGGCACTGCTGAAGCTGCTCGTGATTTCGGTATTCGACACATCCCGCTAGTGGAACGCAACGAGAGCGGTGCCAAGCATCTGCGCAGTGTCTTTGGCCAGGCCCAAAGTATCGCCCGTCACGGGCTCGTCTGTTACGTCAATTGCGACATCATGCTGATGAGCGATTTTTGGCTGGCCGTCCAGCGGGTTTCCTCCTGGCGCGAGCGCTTCCTGATGATCGGGCGTCGTTGGAATGTAGACGTCCAGGACCCATGGCAATTTCTATCGTCCAATTGGGAAGAGCAGTTGCGCACCCACGTCCTTGCTCGTGGGACCCGGCTGACTCAGCACGCGATCGATTACTTTGTTTTCCCCCGCGGAATGTACAACGAAATTCCGCCGCTGGTGATTGGGCGTTTCTGGTGGGATCACTGGCTGGTATGGCGTGCTCGTTCGATCCCAGTCCCGGTTGTAGACGCCACGTCAAGGGTGATGGCGGTGCATCAAAATCACGACTACTCCTATCATCCCCAAGGCTTGCATGGAGTGTGGTTCGGCCGTGAGGCGCAGGTCAACCGTGAATTTGCTGGTAACGGCCGCCATCTCTTTACTCTCGACGACGCCACGTACCGGTTAACGCGCCGCGGGATTGAGCTAAATCGATTCTTTTGGCTGGCGCCTTGGCGTCGGAGGTTGGTGAGTCTCGCGAACGCCACCTGGTATCCGGCGCTCGAGGCAACAAAGCCCCTTCGCTACGCCCTGGGCCTTCGCCGGTGGCGCGCGTGAACGAGTTCGCCTCCGTACCCGGTGACTTATGCTGACGATTTTCGCAACGCCCAAACCGTTTGAGGGCCACATCGATGTGATCCAGCGCAATGCGATTCATAGTTGGACTCTTCTGCATCCTGATTGCGAAGTAATTCTCTTTGGAGACGAGCCCGGGACGGCCGAGGTTTCGCGCGAATTGGGCATTCGGCACATCCCTGACGTGCGTCGCAGCGAATTGGGGACCAAGCGCCTCGATTGTATGTTTGCACGCGCTCAAGAAGTTGCCCGGCACGACCTGCTTTGTTACTCGAATTGCGACATCATCTTGATTCAATCTTTTCGCGAGGCTGTGGTCCGCGTTGCAAGTTGGTCGAAAGAATTCCTTATGGTTGGTCGGCGCTGGGATACGCCGGTGACTGCGCCGCTTGATTTTCAGGACCCATCTTGGGAGCTGCAACTGCAGGATTTTGCGATGCGCAGCGGGAGCAGACAGCTTCCCGATGCGGTGGACTACTTCGTATTCTCGCGCGACCTATACCGCGATCTGCCGCCCTTCGTCGTGGGCAGGGTCTATTGGGACCACTGGTTGGTTTGGAAGGCTCGCTCCACGTCAGTCCCGGTCATCGACGCGAGTGCCGAGGTCTTAGCCATTCATCAGAATCACGATTACGGCTACCACGTACACGGACTCCGGGGCGTGAAGACAGATTCGGAATCCAGGCTGAATCGCGCCCTCGCAGGCGGCCAACCGCACCTTTACACCATCGAACACGCCACGCACCGCCTTCGCGCTGGGCGCATCGAGAATAGGCCGGGCCGCTGGCATGTGCCGGCGACGTTTTTCCTGCGCACCTATTCCAGCCAGCTTTGGTATTGGGTCCTGCAGACTACATTCTCACTTCGCCAGGCGTTGCGGTTGAATAGAAATGGACTCTCGGGAGTGCAGCGGCGTTTCCGGTCGCTGATGGGTGGTCAATAAGGTAAGCGCATGAGCGAGTCACCAAGCTTTGCACCGGGCTGTCCGTCAGTGGCGAGTATAGAGGACGGACAATGAGCGAACGTGTTTCGGTCTTGATCTGTACTCATAACTACGCCCGTTACCTGCCGCAGTGCCTTACCAGCGTGTTGAATCAGACGCGCCGCCCCGACGAAATTATCGTTCTCGACGACGGCTCAACCGATACCACTCCGGAACTGATGAAACAGTTCCCGGAAGTCCACTACGTCTACCAGCAGAATGCCGGCAAGGCCGTCGCTTTCGGACGCGCGTTTGCCTTGTCTTCCGGCAGCATTATCTGCCCCTTGGACGCTGACGATTATTGGGATCTCCATAAACTGGAGCGAGTGCTGCGCTGCCTCGCAGAGGATCCAAAGCCTGGGTGGCGTCGTCCATGAAGTCGCTTACGTGGATGCTTTGGGGCGTCCCATCCAGTTGCCTTGGACCACCGCGCATCCCGCGGAACCGATGAGGCTGACGCTGGATGAGAGCGAAGATGTCGGCTTTCTTTATCCGCTGCCAAAGGCGCGCGGCCGATTTTTTGGTGTGCCCAGTACTTCCTGCATTCGCAGAGTTTTCCTCGAGGATTTATTGCCCCTGCCACCCGGCGTTGGCGGATCAACGGATGGCATCCTGATCGCCGCCGGCCTTCGATATGGAATGGTTTACCTTCCTGATCCTCTCGCCGCCTATCGGATCCATGGACAGAATGCCGGTTTTGGCAACGTTGCCTCCACTCAGGGAACGATCTGTATGTGGGAATTTCTGCTCGCACATCCCAGTTTTCGCCGCCATCTGTCCGACCGCCATGCGAATCTGCTGCGCGCTAAAATTCTGGAAAGAAAAGCTTACCTGGCCAGTCGAAGCGGTCAGCAGGTTTTCAGCGGCGCCTGGGCTGGCGCTCGCGTTCCACTGATTCTGGCGGCCAATGGCTATCGGTGCAATTGGAAACACCTGGCCCTTCCGGCCGCATGTTTGCTGCCGATCAAGCGTTCTCCGGGGGAAAGGGCCACAGCGCTTGGAGCTTGCCTCGCAGTTGCAAGCGGAGAATTCATCTCCTGCGATCGTGCAGCGATGAATTCCAAAATCCTGTCGACGCAGCCCGAAAGCGTGCAGCGCGCGAGCGAGCGGATCTCCATCATTATCCCCACGCGGAACCGTTCTGCGATTCTGGCGCAATGCCTGGCCGCGCTTCCTGCGGGGCGCGCAAGGTCTGAATCCTCCCGAAGTAATCGTCGTTGACGATTGCTCGACGGATGACACGCGCAAAGTCGCCGACGAATTCTGCCGAGCGACGTCTTGGAAGGTTCATTCCTTGCGTCAGAACCGTCCGATGGGCGCCAACGCAGCGCGGAACGCCGCTCTGCAGGTCGCTCGGGGCGAGATCATTGTCTTCATCGATGACGATGTCCTGGTCACCGATGGCTGGCTCTCCAAGCTTTTGGCTGGTCTTTCGGAGTCGTTTCCAGTTGTTTCCGGTCCCGTTCGGCTCACCATGGATGGCCCGGTGCTCGGGAAGCATCGCGAGGAGGTCCAGGCTTTCCTTGGGGAGATCCTCCGATCTCCCCTGGGCTTCGATGGGCAAGCCGTTCCTGTGCTCGGTAATCTGGCGGCTTATCGCTCGGTTTTCGACGGCGCCACATTTGATGAGTCTTTGCGGCCTCCGATCGAAGAGGCAGACTGGCTGCGGCGTTCTGGAGTTCGTAGCGGCTTCGTTTCAGATGCTTGGGTGTGGCATTACAAAACCCGCGAAGAGGTGGCCCCGGGCAGAGTTCTGGCGGGCGTCTGGCGTCGCGGCAGCGAAGGGGGCTGGTGGCTTCGAGAGCGGCTGAGAATTTCGGCGCACGAGCGGTGGAATCTCGCGAAACGCGCGCTCAAAACTTCGCTGCGGGCTTTCGGGCACGCCGCGTTACGGGGCTGTTGGGGCGGTGTGGTGGTCGGCCTGGGTGAGCTGTCACGGGCCTTGGCTCTAACGGGATTGATTAACCGAGGTCCCCGAGTTCCCGAGAGTTGGAGATGATAACCGCGGCGGAACTTCGCAAATCCGGCGTTGCGCTCTTGGCGAGCCGGCTCTGTGTAGTCGGCCATGATCCTTGCGGGGGATCGGAGGTCGTCCTTTGGGAGGACGCTCGCATTCTTCAGAGCGCCGGTATACCGGTCCGCGTTTACGCGAGCGCCGCGCGCGAGGGTGCGCCTGTGCAGGTTCTTCCGTTCCGCACCCGCACAGCCCAGCTGAACACGATTGAATACGCCCGCGCGCTTCTGCGAAATGAACCCGAAGCGCTGATCCTTGCCTACAACGAGCCCGTCCTGGCGGGTTGTGCGCCCGATCGCACCATTGTGCGTTTCGATTGGACCACCCCTCTGCCGCGTTATTGGAATTGGCCGTTGTGGCTTTCGCGATTTGAGCGAGCTCGATATCTTTTCCCCAGCGAAAGCGAACGCCAGATCTTCCTCCGCGAGCACGCACGCATACCCCCGCAGCAGGCAATTGTCGTTCCCAATTCGGTGGACCTCGATCTGTTCCGGCCCGCGAAGCCATTCTCGCCTCGCCCGCCGGGAAGCCCTCTGCGAGTCGGCTTTGCCGGCCAGTGGGTCACCGGAAAAGGTATACGCGAGTTGCTGGCAGCGTGGCGCACCGTGAAATCCCGCGCGCCGCACGCCGAGTTGTATCTGGCGGGCGGCCCCGGGCTCTGGAAACGCGGAACGGAAGCGCCCGGCACTCAGGAATCAACTGCCGAAATTCGCGAGATGGAACAGGAAGGGATGCTGCATTCTGCGGGCGCTGTCCCTCGTCACGAGATGCCCAAGTTCTGGAATTCCCTGGATCTCGCGGTTGTTCCGTCATTGAACGAAGCGTTTGGCCTCGTGGCATTAGAGGCGCTCGCGTGCGGCATACCCGTAATAGCTGCGGCGGCGGGTGGCTTGAAGGAGATCGTCGTCGACGGCGAGTGCGGACTGCTCGTTCCGCCGGGCGATGCTGCCGCGCTCGCTCGTGCTTTGTACTCTCTGCTCACTGACGAATCACTGCGCGTGCGGTTGACTGTCGGCGCCCGGCTCAGAACCCAAGACTTTTCGTTGCAACAGCGGTCGCGCAGGCTTTTGGAGTTTTTGTCAGAGCGAAGCGCTAACGCTGAGATAGAGGCAGCTCCCGCTGATTTGCAGCATGCCGAAAGCCTGGCTGCGAACTCTCATCGACGCTCATGAAAATCGACCTTCTGCAATATTTAGAGTGTCCTGGCTGTCGGGGATCGCTGTCTCTCGCCCCGGACACTGCCAATCGCGGGCCGGTTTGCGAGATTGAAGAAGGGGCGTTGAATTGTAATAAATGTGGCACGGCATATCCCATCGTGCGATCCCTGCCTCGCTTTGTCGCTTCCGAAAATTACGCCGCCTCATTCGGTTTTCAATGGAACAAGTTCCCCACGCTACAGATGGACTCCGTAATGGGAAACGATTTGAGTCGCAAGCGCTTCTACGATTGCACGGGTTGGCCCGCCAATCTTACTGGTGAGCGCATCCTGGAGGCTGGCTGTGGCGCCGGCCGTTTCACCCAACTCGCTCTCGAAACGGGAGCGGAGGTTTTTTCATTCGATCTAAGCGCCGCGGTTGAGGCTGCCAATGAAAACAATAAGCGCGCATCGCGCGCTTACATATTTCAAGCCAGCATCTACCAGATCCCCCTTCGCAAAGGGTTGTTTGACAGGATTTTTTGCATGGGCGTGATTCAGCATTGCCCGGAACCTAAGAAAGCCTTTTTCAGCCTGGTCCCTTTTCTCCGGCCCGGTGGAACCATTGTGATCGACGTCTATTCCAAGTCGGGATTTCCACCTCCGTTGAAGTATTGGGTACGCCCGATCACTCGGCGCATTCCTCCGAAGGCGCTCTATGCCATTCTCGCTCGGACGATTCCGGTGGCTTTCGATGTAAAGAGCTTCGTCTCCCGAACTCCCGCCATCGGCCCTGGTATGGCCGCGCTGATACCTATCGGTCCGCTGAGTCATGCCGAAATCGGCTTACATTACACGGATGCGGAACTCAAGCAGGTGAAAGTGTTGAGCGCGTTTGACATGCTTTCACCGCGATATGACCTCCCGCAAGAAATCGATGATGTTCGGGGATGGTTTGAAGAGGCCGGGCTCGTCGAAGTCGAGATGCGATTCGGCTATAACGGAATTAATGCCAAAGGCAGAAGACCACTCTCCCATGATCATGCTGCTCGGCCGGCGCGATGAACCTACCGATGCCGTTCGCGACTATTCGCACTTCTTGAGCGACGCGCTCCGACGCAAGGGAGTCGCCTGCGAATCCTGGGAAGTCCATTGGCAAGAGCAGGGCTGGATTGTCGCGCTCGCGAAGTTATGGAAGGAAAGCCCCTCTTGGCGGGGCCAATGGGTTGTTCTCCACTATACGGCGCTGATGTGGTCGCGCCGGGGTTTTCCTGTCGCCCTTCCTCTCCTGCTCCAAGTCCTGAAGCTCCGGGGATGTCGGACTGCCGTCATTTTTCACGACGTATACGCCGTCGCTGGCTCCCGCTGGATCGATCGGTTTCGTGTTGCCTTTCAGGAACGAATCATGCGCCACGTCAGCGCTCGCGCCGATCGCGCGATTCTCCCTGTCCCGCTCGAACAGGTACCTTGGTTGTCGAATCCAAAGCCCACAACTGTATTCATTCCCGTCGGAGCGAACGTACCCTCTCTCGAAGATTTGGCGCGAGACGGTTTCGTGGCCGTTCCCAATGCGATTTCTACGGTCGCGGTCTTTGGTGTTCCTACTTGGCCCGCTGCGCAGAGACGTGAAGTGCATGCCATAGTGGAATCCCTCCGGCACGCCTCCGCGAAAATCGGCGAACTTCAGCTGCTGGTGCTGGGCCGTGGATCAAAAGAAGCGGAACCTCTGCTGCGCGCCGGATTATCGGGTACTGGCGTGCGATTGAGAGTTGATGGCCTGCGCAGTGGCCGGGAAATTAGCGCTGGCTTGTCATCTTCTCAGGTCCTACTCTTCGTCCGTGGGGCTCTTTCCAGCCGGCGCGGCAGCGGTATCGCCGGCATTGCTTGCGGACTTCCGATTGTGGCTTATGAAGGGCGCGAAACGGGATCTCCTCTGACGGAAGCAGGCATTGTTTTCGTCCCCCAGGATGACGTCGCTGGGTTGGGAGATCAGCTTGCCAGTCTCTTGCCGGATAGGGAACGCCGTATGGTTCTGAGTGCGCGGAATCTCGCCGTCTTCCGCGAATGGTTTTCTTGGGACCGGATCGCGGATCGATGGATCGAAGCTCTCGGCAGCGAGAGTAAGGGCTTCCGAACGTGACAACCGCATTCGTGGCCGGCCCGGATTTGCTTGGGAGTCGACCTCCGAAAGACGCGGGCGCGAATCCGCCGATAAAAATCCTTCTGTTCACAACGGATTTTCTTCCTGGAGCCGGCGGCGTGCAAAAGCACATCGCGCTCCTGGCTCAGGGATTGCTGGCGACGGGACATCGGCCAACAGTCGTTACCGAGACTTCCGCCGGCGCTTTCGACGATCGCGCCCTTCTCTTTCCGGTGGTCAGGAATCCGCGGTTACTGGATTTGTGGCGGTTAATTGGTCAGACTGACGTTTTGCACCTGGCCGGTCCTCCCTTCCTTGCGCTCGCGATGGGATTGCTGCGTCGAAAAGCGGTTGTAATCGAGCACCACGGTTACCAGGCGATCTGTCCGAATGGTCTGCTCCTTCAGGCTCCATATCAACGGGCATGCCGGGGATATTTCATGGCCGGTGCCTACGATGAGTGCCTGCGGTGCGTGGCCGCAACCCGTGGATGGATGTACAGCATTACGCAATTTCTAAGCACGTTTCCGCGTCGCTGGATGTGTCGCCTGGCGACTCTCAATACTGCAGTGAGCAGTCACGTTGAAAGGCGTCTCCAGCTTCCACGCTCTCGCACGATTTACCACGGCATACCGGACACCCCGGCCGGGCATGAATCCCTGATATCCATTCCCTCTGCGCCCATCTGTTTCGGTTTTGTCGGCCGATTGGTGCAGGAAAAGGGCTTAATGATTTTGCTTGAGGCTGCTTCTCGCCTTCGAGACCGAAAATACGACTTTCGATTGAAATTGATCGGTGATGGTCCGGAACGCGCGCGGTTGGAGGGAAAAGTTGTCGAAAGCAATTTGCAAGGCCGGGTTTCATTCACGGGCTTTTTAACTGGAGAGGAATTGCATCGCGCAACCGCCGACCTGGCGGCTGTGGTGATGCCCTCGATCATGGAGGAAACGGCCGGGCTTGCCGCCATTGAGCAGATGATGCGCAGCCGGCTGGTCATCGCTTCTGACATTGGCGGCCTGGGTGAGGTGGTGGGCGAAGCAGGGCTGAAATTCACCACGGGTGATCCGGATCAACTTGCCGCTTGCATGCAGCGGGTCATCGATGAACCTAACCTCGTAAATGAAGTCGGCCAGCGGGCGCGTAAGCGAAGCGTGGAGCTTTTCACGGATACACAAAAGACGGAGACCTACGTCGCCATTTACCGCCAGATAGCAAAGAACCGAGGCGCGCTGAAAGGCGTTCCGCAGAGGGTGCTGATTTACAGTGCTGATTTCTGGCCGGTGGTGGGGGGCGTGCAGTCCGTCGTGATGACTCTGGCCCGCGGCTTCGCAGCCAGCGCACAAACTGAACAAGTCGATTGCACTGTGGTCACGGATACGCCAGTGGGCACAGCCTCTGACGCCGATCTGCCATTTCGTGTGGTGCGCAATCCAAGCCTCGTCGAATTAGTTCGTTTACTGCGACGATCTGACCTGGTTCACATCGCTGGGCCGGCGCTGCTTCCTCTCGTGCTCAGCTTCATCTTGCGCAAGCCAATTGTCGTGGAGCATCACGGCTTCCAGGCCCTGTGTCCCAATGGCTTGCTTTTTCACGAGCCCACGCGTGCTGCGTGCCCCGGGCATTTCCTTGCAGGCAACCACCGCGAGTGTTGGAAATGTAATGCGGCGTCCGGATACTGGCGCAGCTTTAGATTGTGGGCGCTGACGTTTCTTCGCCGATGTGCTTGCCGGTTTGTGGACGCGAACATCGCTCCTACGCGCTGGCTGCTTGATGTGCTGAAGCTGCCGCGACTCTCCGTGATTTCGCACGGGATCAACGAGCGGCCAGAGGCGCCTTACGCCCGAGGGAGTTGCCCGAAGTTCGTTTTCATCGGCCGTCTGGTGAGTACCAAGGGTGTGAATATCCTCCTCGACGCGGCGCATGAATTGTCGAAGAAAGGACTGCGCTACCGGCTGGTGATTGCCGGCGAGGGCCCCGAACGCGACATCCTCGAGCGGAAATGCGACGAGCTTGGACTCGCGCAAGAAGTTCAGTTTGTCGGCTACGTTGCGGAATCCGGGGTGGAATCGCTGTTGAGGGATGCAACCGCAGTGGTAATGCCTTCGCTGGCCGGCGAGGTCTTTGGCCTGGTGGCGGCGGAAAACATGATGCGAGGCCGCGTCGTCATCGTTCCCCAGGGTGGATCGTTGGCAGAGGTGGTAGGCGAGACCGGGCTCACGTTTGAGGCTGGGGATGCCGGATCGCTTGCGGCGTGCATGGAGAAAGTCTTAGGCTCACCGGAAAAAGCCGCCGAAATGGGTGAAAGCGCCCGGTATCACAGCATGAAACAATTCAACGCAGGGCGAATGGTGGAAGACCACTTGGCACTCTATCGTGAGGTGCTCGAATGAGTGCGGGTACTCAACCGGGGACTACAACGGCGCCTGGTCTGCACGAATATCTCTTGCGGCAGGTCCTTCCGCGCTATTTTCGCGCAGGCGAACGCGCGATCGACCTGGGTGCCGGCAGTGGCGCGCTGGCGCTTCGATTGCGCGATGCCGGCTGGAACGTCTTGTCGGCAGACGTGAATCGGGAGGCGCATCAAGCCGGCACTCCCTTTGTTCAGGTCGATTTCAACCAACGGGATTTTGCGTCGGCACTGGATCCTGGCAGCTTCGGGCTGGTGACCTCCGTCGAAGTCATCGAGCACGTAGAGAATCCCATCGGCTTCTTGCGCAATATCCGGCGCCTGCTGAAGCCTGGCGGGGTGGCCGTACTGACCACGCCCAATGTGGACAGCACTCCCGCGAGAGTGAAATTTCTCTTGCGTGGAACGATCCGCATGATGGACGCGCGGAGCGAGAAGACGCATATTACACCGATTTTTTGGGACCTCTTCACACGCCAGTACTTGCCCAGGGCGGAACTGCAACTGCTGGAACATCGCGTTTATCCCGCCCGCGGTTACCAGATGACGCGTCCCGGATTGGCTGGCTCCATGCGCTTGCTTTCTTTGTGCCTGCGCGGCGATTGTTTGCAGGGCGACAATCACATCATCATTCTCAGCGCAAATCATAACGGTGCGACGGGCAGCGTAAAAAAGGCCCTCGCATAACGGCGCTATCTACCTGTCGCATGCATAACTAACGATCTGGATTCTCCAGGGGAGTTGCCCCGTCTCGGGCGCGTAGCGCTGCTTCCATTCCGCTCCGGCATCGTGAACCATTTGCCGGGTATTCTGGAGAACGCATCGGTCATTCAGCCAGCGCTCGGCTTCTTGCATGCCCGCGCTGTCGCTTGGCAGCCCTTTCACGAGAATCGCTCGCAGCGCAGCGGGATGTCCCGCCTCGATCCACTGCTGAGCGTCGTACACATTTGGACGCCGCGTAGAGTCAGGGAGAAGGCCGTCGAACCCGCCGCTTTGGTTATTTCCACGAGCCAGGTCGTACGTCAGATAAAAAAAGAACGACGGATTATTGCCAATTACGATTCCGCCGCTGCGGGTAATGGCTGCGGTATCCTGCGCAATCGCCCCCCAAGGCTCAATCCAATGGGGCGCGGCATACAAAGTGCGCGAAAAAATTCCATACCAGCCGATTGCTGCGATAAGTAGCAGCGCCGGCAGTAATATTCGCTGTGTGAGTTTGCTCTTGTCCGCAGCAAGCGCAATGCCGGCAGGGAAGATCAGCCACGGGCTAATGAAAAGCATCCGTTTTGTATTCGATATGCCCAGAAGGGCCATGACCGCAGTCAGCGCGGCGAAGTAGAGCAGGAAGCGCCGCGCCTGCAAGGGAGCAGCGACGAAAATCATCACCAGGCAGATCACAATGGCCGCCGCGACCGGCACGCCAAGAAGCCAAAACCACGGGGCCACCGACTCGCTCACAAAAACGGAATAGAGACTATAAATTCCGGTGAAAACCAGGCTCACGAGGCGGCCGCCGGGCTTGACGCCCTCATGAATCTCCCTGAGGAAGGCCGAGCCGATGGGGATGTATAAAACCAGCAGGAGCGCACCCGTACCCGCGAGCTCAACCCACGTCTTCAGCGGCATCTTTCTATTCTGAATTGTGAAATCGAGCGCTACACAAGCGAGCAGAGCCCAACCGAAATAGTTGGAATAGACAAGCAACAGCGAACACAGGACCAGCCAGAACCAATTGGCCAGTCGAGGAGATTCAAGGTAACGAAAGTAATTCCAGGTAAGAAGCGCGACCAGAAGGAAACAGAATGAATACCAGGTAGCCACTCGTCCAAAATGGAAACCGTAAGGCCACAGAGCTACCAGGAGCAGTACACCTACCTGGGCCGCTCTTCCCGCCTGCCGCCTCGCGAGATTTGCCAGCACCCAAGCTCCCGCAAGATAAAAAAGAATGGCTGGCAGCCTCAAAAGATGCTGCTCCCCTCCCGTCAGTCGGAGCCAAACGTGGAGCACCAGATCGTAGAGAGGCGGATGCTCGTGCTCGCCGGCGCCGCTCAGATAGAGGTTAATGGTGTGGGCAATGGGCTGCGCCGCACGGTCAATGATGGCGCATTCATCGTCGACTTCGGTGAACCACCGATTGGTCAGCAGCAGGGCCGCGCCAAGCAATGGCAAAATTACGAATTGCAGGCGGCTGGCCCCTACCCCCCTCCCCCCGTTTTCTTGCAAGTGTTGATTCTGCGCCGCTTGCATTCGAGGGATTGCGGAAGTGTTCATAATGCAAGGGTTACAATCGGCATTTGTAAGTGTTCATTGTGCGCGGGTTAGCCTGTGACCCTCAGAAAATCTGCGGGATAGAATAACGCTGGAAGGAAGAAAAGGTTCAATGGGCAGGCCCCGCGTGAACATGGCGTATGTTATCGGCGCCCCGATTTCAAGTCAAGAACTATTTACTAAGTGATATTCGAACGTCAGTGTTCGAAAACCTGCAGGCACATTTCGCGTACGCTTGCTCGAGGCACCGATCCGATCCTGTTCGAAGCTTTCCTCTTCCGTGGCCGTGGTCAGTGGGTAATAATCTCTCTTACGTGGCCGGGCTGAACTGATCGTGGCGGATGGTCCACTGGCTGGAATCCATATTCACAGAATCGCAATTCACCTGCTCTGCGGAGTAGGTCTGGCCGCCGTGCTGCTCCTCGCCTTTCGGGCACCGCTCTATGAGCCATACCAGGAGGGAACCGAATATGCCGCCATAGCTAATGGAGACGCGTCGCATCTGCACAGTTATTATGCCGGGCGTGTCCTGCATCCCCGGGCAGTACGGGCGCTGGCTCAAATTCTGCATAGGACGCCGGACGCCGCTGTTTTCCGCATGATGTCTGAGATTTCGCTGATCGTAGTATTTGCAGCTCTCAGCGTCTATTACGCCATCGAAGGCTGTAGTTGGGTTCTGCTTTTCTTCGCAGCCACTCCGATTCTCATCGACCAATACCGCAACTACTATTGGGCCGACCTCTTCTACCTGGCCGTATGGCTGGTATTTTTACTCCTGCTTCGATGGAACATCTGGCTCAGCCTCCCGATGGTGTTGGCCCTTTATTTGACACGGGAATCAACGATCATGCTGGTGGTCTCGTTGTTCATCGTGGGAGTGCTGCAGGGGAAGAGACTCTTTGCGGCAGGTTCCCTGGTTACGGGTCTAGCCGGCGCGTCACTTGTATCTTTACGGGTCTCGGCTGCGCTTCCCAATACCCACGGCATATCGGTGTGGATGCTGGACCTGCTGAAAATACCGTTTAATTTTGCGCTGAATATACTGGGGATCAGTCTTTGGGCCAATACCATTGCGGCAACAAACCTGCCGCCAGTACGGTCCTTCAACCTTCCCAACTTCCTGCAAGTCGGCAATATTGTGGAGGTAGGCTACATCGATTGGTCCTGGGCGCGCCCGGCTGCTCTGGCGCTTTTTCTGATAGCCGCGTTCGGCGCGCTTCCCGCAATCGTTTTCCGTCGCATTCGAATCGGAAGCATGGGAAACGAACGCACCGATCTGGCCGTGTCATGCCTTTTCGGTGGACTCATGCTGCTTTTGACCCCCCTCGCAGGCACAACTCCCGCTCGTTATGTTCTTTATGCCGCGCCGCTTTTCTGGATTGCAGGCGCAGAGAGGATGAAAAATTGGAGCTGGCAGCAAATAATGCCTTTGGCTGGGCTGAGTTTAGCGGTCGCCTGGTTTCCAGTTTTCGTGAGGCTCATCGGGGATCGGGGTTACATATTTTCGATCAGCCTGCTGCCGACGAAACCAGCCGAATTGCTCGTGACTCTTGCTTTGCCTTTATTGGGATGGCACGCGCTTTCAGGCAGAATCGACGCGAACAGCCAAGTCAGTAATGACGCCGTTCGCCAAAAAAGCAATGGCGGCAGCTAACTAGAGGCTGTTCCGCGGCCCGGGAGAACACATGCAATCGCTTTTCCCTTTCGTGATCATCGTTGCTGGACAATAATCCGAAGCTCATGCGGGCCTCCCCGTTCCAACTCACGCGTGAAGGCGGACGGCAATGAACGGCGTCCTGGCCCTGCGGAATCGTTCCAAGACTTTTTCAGGGCTGTTGTTATTCGCGGGGCTGATGGCCACCGTCCTGGCCTTAGCGAATTGGATTGTGACGGGATCGCTGGAGATGCTGGTCATGGGGGGAATGGCCATTGCCCTCATCACCATCATTGTGGCGACGCTCCATAACTGGCGAATCGGGGTACTGCTGTTCCTGGTATGGCTGCTGTTTGAAGATTTGGCTCGCAAGTATTTAGGGAATGGATTGATCCTTTTTTTTGGCAAGGATGTTTTAGCCGCGATCACCTATATTTCGCTGTGGAGGTCCAAGCGGCGCGGCGAGGTTCCCTGGTTCAAGCCGCCGTTCATGGTCCCGCTGGCATTGTTTTTTTTCCTGGCAGCGATCCAGGTGTTCAATACGTGGACTCCCAGCGTCCTCTATGGTTTTCTGGGCCTCAAGCTGTATTTCTACTATTTTCCTTTGTTTTATGCAGGGTATGCGCTGCTGCGAAACGGGGCGGACCTCGAACAACTGCTCGTTTTCAACATAGCTCTGGGCCTGGTGATCGCCGTACTTGGCATCATTCAATCCATCGTCGGACTGAAATTCCTGAATCCGACGGTACTGGCTCCGGAGCTCGAGGGGCTGGGTAACCTGACGCGCTACTCGCCGATCACTCATCAAGCAGTTCCGGAGCCCTCATCGGTATTTGTCAGTGCCGGGCGCTTTGCTTCTTACATCATTCTGGTGGTGATACTGGCTCTCGGCACTCAGGCCTATCTGCTGCTCACGCGGCGGAGGCGTGCGGCGTGGGGATTTCTGGGAGTCGGGATTGCCATAGTGGCGGCGATGCAGAGCGGGTCACGGGGAGCGATCATCTACGTGACGATGAGCCTGCTGGTATTATCCGCGGGATTTCTCTGGGGTGCGCCCTGGCGCTGGGGACAAGGCCGCCGCCTGGTGAAGGCCATGCGCCGAGCTTTTCTGGTGGGAGCCATTGGTCTTTTCTTCATGGTCCAATTTTTCCCCAGCTCCATCGGAGCAAGATGGGCATTCTATTCCGAAACGCTGTCTCCGACGAGTTCGGCATCGGAACTTCACTATAGAACGTGGGACTATCCGGTGAGTAATTTGTTGACGGCGCTGCAGCATCCGCGCTGGCTATATGGAGATGGCACGGGCACGGCCTCGCTGGGGATGCAGTATGTGGCCAGGGTGCTGGGGCAGGCGCCAATCAGCTTTTGGGTGGAAAACGGCTGGGGCACACTCATTCTGGAGATGGGCATTCTTGGCCCGATCCTGTGGATCCTCTGGACGTTCAGTCTGCTCTACTTTTCGTGGAAGGTCGTGCGGCAACTACGCCAGACAGTTTATTTTCCAGTGGCCTTAGCGATTTTCTGGTACGCCTTCGTGCTGCTGGTGCCGTTCAGCTACAACGGCATGGCGCCCTACCAAAATTTCGTAATGAATGCGTACCTCTGGCTCATGCTCGGTGTTCTCTTCCGTTTGCCTTATCTGGCCGGCCAACCCCAGGCAGTTCCGCGTCAAGCCCAAGTAGCTAACCTCCGGCCCACGACGGCGTACGCCGAGGGGTTGTAGCGCGGATGTGTGGTATCGCCGGCATCGTTGGCGATGCTCCCACAGAGTCATTTCTACCGGCGGCGGAATGCATGGCGGCGGCGATGCGACACCGAGGTCCCGATAGCCATGGAGTCATCGCCTCGGGCGAATGCCTGCTGGTGAATACGCGGCTGGCCATCCTGGATCGCAGCGAACGCGGGCGCCAGCCCATGGCAAATGCCGCAGCAACCGTCTGGATCACCTACAACGGAGAGACTTACAACGCATCGGAGCTGCGCCAGGATCTGACGCAGCGGGGATATTCCTTCCGCTCCACCACCGATACCGAGGTGGTGCTGCGCCTCTACGAAGAGTATGGAGATCGCTTCGTAGAAAAAATGCGCGGAATGTTTGCGTTGGCGATCTGGGATTTGCGGACGCGCAAACTCCTGCTGGCGCGGGACCGCCTGGGTATCAAACCGCTCTACATTGCGCGGCAGGGTAAGCGACTCATTTTTGGTTCGGAATTGAAGTGCCTGCTGGCCTCGGGCCTGATCGATCGCCGAATTGATCCCCAGGCGTTACGCCTTTATCTTCACTTCGGTCATGTTCCTTCGCCCTGGAGCATGATTGACGGAGTGCATCCGCTCCCGTCCGGGCACCTGGCTACCTGGCAGGACGGAAGCTGGGATTCGCGGGCCTACTGGGCTCTGGAGCAGCATGGCTGCGCGGCGAAGAATCCGAACAGCGCCGATGTGGGCGAGCAGCTGGGAGATCTGCTGTTCGAGGCGACGCAAAGGCACCTGATTTCCGATGTGCCCATCGTGTTATTTCTGAGCGGCGGCGTTGATTCCGCTTGCCTGGGGGCGCTGGCGCGAAACACGGGCACGGCGAACGTCACGGCAATGACCATGGGCTTTGCGGAGGGTGAGTTTGATGAAACAGCGCTCAGCCAGAAGACGGCAGACGCGCTGGGACTTTCCTTGAAATCGGTGATACTTTCGCCGCAGCGCGTGGCAGATGAAATTGATCCGTGTATCCGAGCCTTGGACCAGCCCAGTGTCGATGGGCTTAATTCCTACTGGATCTCAAAAGTCGCCGCCGAACAGGGATTCAAAGTCGCTATATCGGGGCAGGGCGCCGATGAACTCTTCGGGGGATACACCTCCTGGAGCTGGTTTGAGCGCCTGGAGAGAATGGGCCGGTGGGCGGGTCACCTGCCGAGGGTGTTATCGGGACTCCTTGACCGTGAATCATCGTCCTATCGATGGCGCAAGCTGTCGTATCTTGTCGGAGATCCCGATCCCTTCGTGGCTTCACAAATGGCGGTAAGAACTCTCTTTCTTGAAAGCGACGTTGGGCAATTGTTGGCCGCGCCGCTTGGGGAAGGCCGCAAACCCGCCGAGGCTCGGGAATACTTGAGCGATTGCGCGTCGCGGATGGGGCACTGGAATGGATGGGAGAAACTGTCTTACATGGATATCTGCGCGCACCTTCAACCCAGGCTCTTGCGCGATCTCGACGCCACGAGCATGGCGAATAGCCTCGAGGTTCGTCCCGTGTTCCTTGACGACTGCATTGTCGACTTTTTGCTGAGCGTCCCAAGCTATTTGCACGGCCAGCCGAAGGAGCTGCTTTTTCGGGGGATCCAGCGCTTCATGCCGGGCGATCTGCTTGCGGACCTGAAGTCACGCGGCAAGCGGACATTTACGTTTCCATTTGCGCAGTGGCTGGCGCGAGATCTGAGGCCCGTGCTCGACGAGACGTTCTCTGCGCAGCGTCTGAGCGAAGGCGGAATTTTTAAGCCCGAGGCCGTTGGCAGAATCTGGCAGCGGTTTCAGGCGGCGCCGGCAGCGGTAGGGTGGTCGCGCGTTTGGAATTTGTTTGTGGTGGCGCGCTGGTGCGAAGCGATGAACGTGTGTCCTTAGCACCCGGCGCCATGTCCCGCCGGCGTATCGCAGTCGTTTCGCCCTTCATCGACAAGCGCCACGGCACAGAGCGCCGCGTGGCCGAATTCATCTCCCGCCTTGCCGACGATTATGAGTTTCACCTTTACAGCGCGCGCGTGGAGGACGTCGATCTGCGGCGAGTCGTCTGGCATCGCATTCCGGAATTGCGCGGTCCGCACCTGCTGGGTTACCTATGGTGGTTTTTCGCGAACCATCTGTGGCGCTGGCGACAGCGCAGCCGTGGAAACGTTCCGGATGTGGTCTATTCGCCCGGAATAAACTGCCTGGATGCCGACGCCGTATCGGTTCATATCGTTTTTGCCAGATTTCGTGAAGCGGTCGCGGAGGAACTGCGGCTGGGGCGCAATCCAATTGCTGCGTGGCCCCGGATCATTCACCGGCGTATTTACTATCGGCTGATCGCGATGCTGGAGCCCTACGTTTATTGCCGCCGGGATCTATCCATTGCAGCGGTCTCACAAAAAATCGCCGGCGATCTGGAGCGTTACTATCATAGTCCGGCTCAGATCAGCGTGATCTACAACGGCCTGGATACCGGATGTTTCTCTCCAGAGCGCCGCGCGAGCCTCCGCGGTGCCTCGCGCCGCGCGCTCTCGATTGGCAGAGGACGACTTCGTTCTCCTGTTGATTGGCAATGATTGGAAAAACAAGGGACTGGCGTGCCTCTTGAAAGCTATGCAGCAAGTTGCGGATCCGCGATTACGGGCACTCGTGGTGGGCCGGGACAATCGTTCGCCTTTTCTAGCATTGATCGCTCAACTAGGCTTGGAGGGGCGGGTTCAATTTTGCCCGCCTCGTTCCGACGTGGAAGCGTACTATGCCGCCGCTGACGTTTACGCCGGGCCGTCGTTGGTTGATGCTTTCGCGCAGCCTCCAGCGGAAGCCATGGCTTGCGGGCTGCCCGTGATCACTTCTCGCAAAAATGGGGGATCTGAAATGATCACGCACGGATGCGACGGACTGGTGCTGGAAGACCCGGTGGATTTTATGGGGCTCGCGGAAATGATCCGGCGGCTGGCCGACGACGAGGCTCTTTGCAATCGATTGGGCACGGCGGCGGCGGAAGCGGCGCGCCAGTACACGTGGGAGCGAAACGCACAGCAGATGCGCGAACTATTCGAGCACGCCGCGCAGCGAAATTCGCAGCGATGATTGTCGGCTTGTTTCCCGAACTGATGGCAGCGGGCGGCATCCAGCGCTCCGGCTGCCTGACCGCGTTGGGGCTGGTGCCCTTCGCGGCGCAACGCGGAGAGAGATGCCGGTTTCTCAGCTTGAATGATGCGGCGGGCGCGCGGTCATTTAAGGAAGGTCCCGCGGAGATCAGCTTCGTAGGTCACGGCCGGTCGAAGGCGCGCTTCATCTCGTCAGCTTTGGAACTGGCCCTGCGCCAGCCCACGGTCGTGGTTGGGCTGCATCCGAATCTCGCGCCGGTAATGGCCGCCATGAAGATTGCGGCGCCGGGGATGCGTGGCGTCGTTTTTGCGCACGGCGAAGAGGTCTGGAAGCCACTACCGGTATTGCGGCGATGGGCGGTGCAATCGGCGGACCGGGTCGTGGCGCCGAGCGACGATACATTATCGCGTGCTGTCCAGGAACAACGCCTCTTCGGGGGAAAAGGACGAAAACTAGCCTGGAGCCTGGGGCCGGAGTTCGATCCCCATGCGGTTCCTATCGCCGCACCTTTACCGCCGGGATTTCCGCCGGGCCGCGTGATTCTGACGGTGGGCCGCTGGGAGGCAAGCGAAGCATACAAAGGTGCGGACCATTTGATCGCGGCTCTGCCGTTGTTGCTCGCAAAGTTCCCCGACGTGCAGTTGGTGGCCGTGGGAGAAGGGAGCGATCTGCCCCGCCTGCAATCGTTGGCGCGAGGATCGGGTGTTCCCAGCCGCGTCCATTTTCTTCCGTTCATGACGCGCGACGAACTCCCGAGCGCTTACGACCATTGCGAAATCTTTGCCATGCCCAGCCGGGGCGAGGGTTTTGGTCTGGTATTTATCGAAGCGATGGCACGGGCGAAGCCGGTGATCGGCGGAGCGCATGGCGGCACGCCGGAGGTCATTGATGACGGAGTCGATGGCTATTTGGTGCGCTACGGAGATGTGGCGCAGCTTGCAGACCGTCTCAGTCTGTTGCTGGCAAACGATTCGCTGCGGCAGGAGATGGGCGCGCAGGCGCTTGCCAAGGCCCGGAGAGATTTTACGTTCGCCCATTTCTCGGCGAAGCTCGCGGCAATCCTCAACGAGCTAGAGGAGTAGGAAGAATGGCGCTTGTCGGGTTGCATGCAGGCAACATCGTGGTGGAAGCGGAGCGGGCGGAAGACGCATCGAAGCTATAATTCGGCTGCCCGGGAATGCGTTTCGCCGCTTCCAAGTGTCGCTGGGAGATGCGACCGAGGATCCGGCAACGCGCCCCTTTGCGTGGGATTTCTGTGCCTTCTAAAGCTTATCCAGTTCCGGCCATTGATGATGCCGCCGTTTTCAGGCGACGGTTCGCTTCCGGCGACTTCCGCCGCGTTTGCGCATTCTACAGGTCACGCAATCGTACTACCCGTTTCTCGATCGCGGGGGAGCCCCCATGGTGGTACACGCGCTCGCGCGGGGACTTGCCAAAAATGGTCATCAAGTAACGGTATTGACCTCTGATCTCGGGATCGAAAAGGCTCAACGGAGCGGCGATAGCCGCGCTGTTCGCGTGCCGGAGGGATGGCGCTCAGAGAGCGGTTCCGTGCAAACGATCTATCTGGCGACACGAGGACGTTACCGTTCGCTGACCTGGAATCCAGGGATATTCGCCTTTTGCCGCGAACGGCTGAGGACATTCGACGTCGTGCACATCTACGGAACGTACGATCTGCTTGGACCCGTGGTGGCGCCGCGCTGCCGGCAGATGGGAATTCCTTACGTCGTTGAGCCAATGGGAATGTTCCGGCCGATTGTTCGCAGCTTGGCAAGCAAATGGCTTTATCGGCAACTCTTTGGGGAATCGGTGGTCCGCGGCGCCGCGAGGCTCGTGGCGACGTCGGCGCAGGAGCAACAAGAGTTGATCGAAGAGGGAATTGCCGGGCACAAAATCGTCATCCGGCGTAATGGCATCGCGCTGCCGGAGAGTCTGCCGGCGCGCGGCGAGTTTCGGCGGCAATGGAAAATTCCGCAAGAGGCGCTGCTGGTGTTGTTCTTGGGGAGAGTCGTGAGCAAGAAGAGCCCCGATCTGCTGCTGGAGGCTTTCGCGCGCTGGCAAGCCTCGTCGAAGGGATCACAGCGAGGCGTGCTCGTCATTGCGGGTCCCGTTGAAGATCCAGAGTACGCGAAAAGATTGGAAGCGCAGGTGAAGCGACTGGGCCTGGGCGGGCTGTGCTCTTCACGGGACCGCTCTACGATGATGCGAAATGGGCGGCGTTGACGGACGCGGACATGTTTGCCCTGCCATCACAGAATGAGAACTTCGGGAACGCTGCGGCTGAAGCAGTCGCCTGCGGGACGCCCGCAGTGGTCACGGACCGATGCGGAGTCGCTCCGTTCATCAGAGGCCGCGCAGGCATCGTGATACCCCACGAATGTGCAGCGCTGGCCCGCGCTTTGCAGCAGTTGAGCGATCCGAGCTGCCGCGAGGCCTTGAAGGCAGGCTGTGCGGAAGTGGCTCGCGGATTAGGTTGGGACGAGCCTCTGGCGGAAACGGAAGCGCTTTACGCAGAGTTATTGAATCAGCGAAATCGAATGCGAAATTGACTGAACGGCCGGCTGCCAAGCGCCGGCGAGCTAGAAAATAACGGAAGGCAGGATTTGCGGTGAACATTCTGGGCATCAACGCGTACCACGCGAATGCTTCGGCGGCGCTCGTTTCAGACGGCCAGCTCGTAGCCGCCGTGGAAGAGGAGCGATTTAATCGCGTGAAGTACGCAGCCGGATTTCCCGTTTCCGCGATTCGCTATTGCCTGAAAACCGCAGGCATCACGCTCAACGAGGTCGATCATATTGCCATTCCGCGCAATCCCTGGGCGCGGATGGGAACGAAACTTTTTTATGCTCTGCGCATGCCCAGCTTCGCGCGAGAGCGCGTCAAGGTTTTGTCGTCCTTTGCGGGGATTCCCGAAACACTGGCCGAAGCGTTTGACACCGATCCGAAGGGAATTCGCGCCCAATTCCATCGCGTGGAGCACCACCGCGCACACCTGGCCAGCGCATTTTTTGTATCGCCATTCGATCAAGCGGCGCTGCTTTCAGCGGATGGGCTGGGGGATTTTGCCAGCACGATGTGGGCGACGGGCGAGGGCCATCGCATACGTGTTCACGGCAGCATCGCCTTCCCCCATTCGTTGGGTATCTATTACACGGCGCTCACTCAGTACCTTGGCTTCTGGAAATTCGGCGATGAATATAAGGTCATGGGACTATCCGCCTACGGCGAACCCGCATACCTCGACGAGTTTCGTCGCATCCTGGTCAGCGAAGGGAAGGGCTTCCGTCTGGGGCTGAAATACTTCAGCCATCATCGCCACGGCGCGGAGATGAGCTGGAGGGACGCGGAGCAAACGCCGGTGCTCGGGAGGCTTTTTTCCAGCTATCTAGAGAAGCAGCTTGGCCCCAGTCGTTCGGCTGAGGCACCCGTAGAGCAAAAACATAAGGACGTCGCCGCCAGTTTACAGGCTCGGCTGGAGGAAGTGCTTTTTCAACTCGTCAGGGAACAGCAGCGAACGCTCCGGCCGAAAGGCGCTCTGCTTAGCCGGGGGTGTGGCGCTCAATTGCGTGGCCAATGGAAAACTTTTCGACCAGGCGCCGTTTGAACAGATCTTTGTGCAGCCGGCGGCGGGCGATGCGGGCCTTGCGCTCGGCGCCGCCTTTCACGTTTACCATGAGATTCTCGGCCATCCCCGCAGTTTTCAAATGAGACAGGCATACTGGGGACCCGAATATTCGGCGGCTCAAATAAGGACGGCGATGGAAGAGAAGCGTATCTTTCAGGATGGCCTCGATACTTCGGAGCTGGCTGACGAGAAGATCGCTCAGGCCACAGCTCAATATATTTCCGAAGGCGATGTGGTGGGGTGGTTTTCGGGAAGGGCTGAATGGGGGCCACGAGCGCTGGGAAATCGCAGCATTCTTGCCGATCCCCGGCGGGCGGAGATGAAAGAGATCTTGAATCGCCGGATCAAGCGCCGTGAGGCGTTTCGCCCATTTGCTCCCTCGATTCTTGCTGACTCAACGGGAGAGTTTTTCAAACAAAGCCATCCGTCGCCTTTCATGACGTTTGCCTATCCGCTTCGCGCGGAAAAGCGAAATGCACTGCCGGCCGCGACGCACGTAGACGGCACCTGCCGCCTGCAGACGGTCGATCGCGATGCCAATCCCCGATTTTGGCGGCTGATCTCCGAATTTGGCAGGCTGACGGGTATCCCCGCCCTGATCAATACTTCCTTCAACGACAACGAGCCGATTGTGTGCGCGCCGGGCGAGGCGATCGACTGCTTTCTGCGGACACACATGGACACGCTGGTGATGGGAAATTATGTCGTTCGCAAGCCGCGCCCGGCCGATGGCGAGCGCTCCGCACCGGGTTCCATCCGGGTCTCTGAGGTGTCGCGCTGACCGCAACGAGCCGGTTCCGTTTCTGTTTTGACGCGGACCGAACGCTCGATGCAAATCCTGCCGGAAGTTCCTTCTCCGTAGCGCATGCGCCCGCTGCACGTCCTGCTCTTAAACGAATATTTCCCGCCGGATACTGCCGCGACCGCAAAAAATGCCGCGCTCGTTGCCGAGGCAATTGCGGAGCGGCATTACGTCACCGTGCTCGCCGGCCGTCCGTCTTACGATCCGACAGAGCGCCATCCGCCCGTATCTATGGCGGCGACGAACGGCAGGGGAACCTTACGATTGAGCGAGTGGGCTCCACGGCCTTTTCCCGATTTCGAATGAAAGGGCGCATTGCGAATTATCTCAGCTATCTGGCGCTGGCCATGCCGCGGGCGCTTTCAATGCGGCCTGATGTCGTGCTGGCGATGACCGACCCTCCCATCGAGGGAATTGTCGGCGCCTCGATTGCAAAGTTTTTGGGCCGCCCGTTTGTCTACAACCTTCGAGACTTATATCCGGATATGGCTTTGGCAGGAGAGATTCTCCATTCAGGACGCTGGACGGATTCCTGGGAGAGATCGCATCGGAAAGCCCTGCACGCCGCCGCGCGAGTGATCGTGCTCGGTGAGGACATGCGGGAACGCATCCTGGAAAAAGGTGTCGATCCCGCGCGGGTTGTTGTCGTCCGGGACGCTGTGCCATTTCCTGAAATTCCGGCCGCAGCCGACGAGGCCGTGGTGCGCGAGATCCGCGGGAGATTTCGCTTCGTAATCATTCACGCGGGGAATCTTGGGTTCTATGGCGCGTGGACTACGCTGATTCGCGCGGCGCAGTTGCTGGAATGCGACGACGTGGGTCTGGTCTTCATTGGTGAGGGCGCCCAGAAGCAGCAGGTTCAGCAGGCCGCGCAGGGTTGCGCAAACGTGAGGTTCTTGCCCTTTCGGCCGGGCGGTGAGCTTCCTTCTGTGATGGCGGCGGGGGACCTGCACGTAGTCACCATAAAGAAGGGGCTGGAGGGGGTGGTGGCACCGAGCAAGATGTACAACATCTTTGCTGCCGGGCGGCCACTACTGGCCGTAGCCACGCAAAAAGCTGAGGTCGCGCGTTGGGCAGAGCAATGCGGCTGCGGCCTCGCCGCTGACCCGGACGACGCGGAACAAGTCGCGAAATCGGTGCGAAGCGTGTTAGCTGCGCCTGAACGCCTGGAACAGATGAGCCGCGAGGCCCGTAAGCTGGCAAAAACGTATGATAGATTGAATGAACTTCGGAAGTTTGTGGACGTGATCGAACAGGCGGCAAGCGGATGAACCCGACGAGATAGGTTTGGCGGAAGGGAAATTACAAGGTAAGCGAACAAGATCATTATGATGGTTGGCCTCTTTGCCTTCGCGGTCGCGCTGTGTACATCCCTGGTCGTCACAGTTCCCGTGCGGCAATTCGCTGTTCGCGTCGGCATGGTAGACCTGCCCGGCCCGCGAAAAGTGCATCTGCAGCCGATCCCGTTGCTGGGCGGAATTGCCATCTATGCCGCTGTGACGTTGGCGGTGATGGTCTCCTATTCCGGCGAAGCCCTTAGCGAGATTCTCGGAATTCTGGCGGCCGCTACTCTGCTTCTGCTGGTCGGAACCCTGGACGATCGCGGTTGGTTACATCATCAAATCAAACTTTTTTTAGCCATGCCGCTTGCCGGTGTCATCGTGCTTGCCGCGGGGATACATGCGCAGGTCTTCTCCACATTCCTGCCCGGGCACCTCGGTTTCGTGGCTGACGCCGCGCTCACCATATTTTGGGTGACTGGTATCACGGCTTCCTTCAGCATTCTCGATTATATGGATGGCGTCTGCGCGGGCGTAGCCGCCATCGTCTGCCTTTTCTTTGCCGTTCTGGCAATGCTCAACGGACAGGTGCTCGTCAGCACGCTGGCGGCCGCGGTTCTGGGTGCTGCCCTGGGCTTTTTGCGATGGAACTTCAGTCCGGCAAAGATTTTTATGGGCGACGGCGGCGCGATGCTGCTGGGGTTTTTGGTGGCTACGCTGGCACTGAAACTACGCGTGAGCGCCAGTTCGTTGGGCGCGACCTGGCTCGCCCCTGTTCTGGTGTTGGCGGTGCCGATTTTCGATACGACTCTTGTTTCTATTTCGCGCCTGAGACGTGGGTTGCTTCCATTCGCCAGTCCCGGCAAAGACCACACCGGCCACCGGCTGGCGAATAACGGACTGGGTACCCGTGCCGCAGTTCTGGCCATGTATGCCATGGGGATCAGTTTTGGGCTGCTGGCAATCCTCTCGACGCACCTGAACTCAGCGCAAACAGAGATTTTTGTGGCGATCATGCTGGTAAGCCTGCTCGGTGCTGTGGGACTGCTGGAACGCTTGCCGTTCGAACGGCAGTAGCGTAGCGATGATCTAAGGCCCCGGGCCTGAATGCTGGGCGCCTCTTTCTTTGAAGGTAATGCCGTGGCGTGTACTTTTGTGCGCGGAGCTCCTTCGCTATACTGCCGGCCAGAGTAGTTCTCTTGGGTGAAAGCGGGACGAAGTAACGCTCGTTAGCGCGGAAACTGCATCTTTGGTAGAAGCAGCGAGGCTGGCCATCGGCCGTGCCTCGTTCAACGTGGATTTTGGGGAAGGGTAAGCTGCAAGAGACCAGCGAAGAGCAGGCGCGGGTCGCGTCGAGCGGCCCAGTAGGGATTGTGGGCGGTTCGGCCGCCGGTCTATTTGCCGCCTTACGTCTGGCGCGGGCAGGACGCAGCGTACGCTTATTCGAGCGAACGGAACGGTTAGACCCCACCTTTCGCACCCTGATTGTGACTCATCGTATCCGAGACTTGCTGAGCTCCTCGTTTGAAAGATCCGTAGTCAACGAAATTCGCCGATTCGAACTCTTCACGGATGGCCGCGCGGCTACCGTTGAGCTCGACTCCCCAGACTTGATCATCGAGCGTTCATCGTTGATTCGGGCGCTGGCCGACGAGGCGCAAAGCCACGGAGTCCAGCTTGAATTTGGGCGACGATTCGTATCTCTGGAAGCCAAGGGCGCCGGCATCGAGATGAGCCTGGTGCAAACGGGCCCTCGGAAGAACGGAGCGGGGCACGAGCGCGTATCCTGCAGCGCTGTGGTCGGTGCCGATGGGGCACAGAGCAGCGTGGCTCGAGCGGCGGGATGGTCCAGGCTGACAACCGTGCCGCTGGTGCAGGCGATTGTAAAACTGCCATCGGGCATGCCTTCCGATACCGTCCGGGTATGGTTTGTTCCCGATGATACGCCTTACTTTTACTGGCTGATTCCAGAGTCCGCAGGTCGCGGAGCACTGGGGTTGATTGGCGTTAACGGCCAGCAAACCCGGCGCTGCCTGGATCGTTTCATGGAAAAGCGCCATTTCAGAGCGCTGGCATTCCAGGGGGCCCGGATTCCCGTATATGAGGGGTGGGTCCCTGTAGAGCGGAGGGTGGGCCGGGGATCCGTGTACCTTGTGGGCGACGCAGCCGCTCAGGTGAAGGTCACGACCGTTGGGGGCATCGTTACGGGTTTTCGAGGCGCATTGGGCGTTAGCGAAAGCATTCTGAATGGCGGGCGGAGCCGCGAGTTGAGGATGCTGCGGCGTGAACTCGACCTGCATTTGCTGATCCGCCGGTCGATTCACGGTTTTGGGCAGGCTGACTACAGCCGCTTAGTGGATTGGATGGATAGCGCAATGCGGCGAACACTGAGTCGAGTGACCCGGGACGAGGCTGCCCGGGTCCTTTGGCATATCTGTCGCAACCGGCCCCGGCTTTTCTTGCTGGGCCTCCGCGGATTGCTGGCTCACTCGCTGCACCCGGCAAAACGCCTCGATTCTTCGGTGGCCCTGACCCTTTCCCCCTCTTCTGTTATCCAACGGTAAGAAGCCGAAGAATGTACATTTGTAGCCGCAGTGGCATTCGTGTAACTTGGGTTTTGCTAAGAGCCGGGGGAGTAGGCCAACCCCATGGCGGGAGACGACCCAGCGGCGGCCAAATTGCCGGGAGGTTCATGTGCGTCTTGCCGTAATCGGTTGCGGATATGTGGGGTTGGTGACAGGCAGCTGTCTCGCTGAGGCGGGGCACGAAGTGATTGCCACTGACAATGATACGGCTCGTATCGAGATGCTCAATTCCGGCCGCTTGCCCATCTATGAACCCGGACTGGACCGGGTGATGGAAAGCGCCACCGCTGCCGGGAGACTTAGCTTCACTTCCGATTGCGCCAAGGCTGCTCGCGAGGCGGATGCTATTTTTATCTGCGTGGGCACGCCGCCACTCGATTCGGGCGATGCCGATCTATCCGCAATCGACAATGTGGCGCGGCAGATCGCAGCTGCGTCCCGTTCCTCGAAGCTGGTCATCGAAAAGAGCACGGTCCCGGCACAGACGGGTGAACAGCTCCGGCACGCTCTTCAGGTTTATGGGAGAAGCGCCGGCGCCAGCTTTCGCGTAGCTTCAAATCCCGAGTTTTTGCGTGAAGGAACGGCGGTGGCTGATTTCTTTCACCCCGACCGCATTGTGGTAGGTGTGGAGGACTCGGAATCCGAGCAGCAATTGCGGGAGATTTATAAGCCCTTCCTCGAAGGTAGATTTCATTGTCCCGTACACGAGCCAAAATGCCCAGCGGGACCAGCACCGGTGTTTTTGGTGACCACGATTGCCAGCGCCGAATTGATCAAGCACGCTTCGAACTCTTTCCTCGGTTTGAAGATCTCCTATGCCAATGTCATCGCGGACCTTTGTGAGCGACTCGGCGGGAATGTGGAGGAAGTCACACGGGCGATGGGGCTTGATCCGCGCATAGGGCCGCACTTTCTGAATGCCGGGCTGGGTTTCGGAGGTTTCTGTCTGCCCAAGGATATCCAGGCGTTCATTCGATTGGCGGAAAAGAACGGCGTGGATTTCACCCTGCTTAAGGAAGTGGAGGCAGTGAACAAGCGGCGAATCGATCAGTTCATGGAAAAGGTTCGCAAAGCTCTTTGGGTTGTAAAGGATAAGAAGGTTGGCGTTCTGGGTCTGGCGTTCAAGCCCAACACGGACGACATCCGGTTTGCGCCTGCGATCGATGTGGTCCGGCGATTGACGTCCGAGGGTGCGAAGGTTCGCGCCTCCGATCCTTTTGCTGCCGCGCGCGCCAGCCGGGTACTGCAGGGCGTGGAGTTCCTCGAGGATCCCTATCAGGTGGCCCGCGAAGCGGATGCCTTGCTCGTACTGACCGAGTGGAAAGAGTATCGAGACTTGGACTGGAAACGAATTTACAGGAATATGGCCCGCCCCCTGGTGCTGGATGCGCGGAATATGTTGCCTCCAGCAAAAATGAAGGAGCTGGGCTTCGAGTACCACAGCTTTGGACGGCCCGACCTGAGCACCACCGCCGTGCTCGTTCCGTCCTGAGCTTTACCTTCGGGGTTCTGCCGCGGCGACCTGCTGCCGAAAGAACTCCAACGTCAAGCGCAGACCTTCGTCCAGATTGACCTTCGGTTCCCATCCAAGCAGGCGTTTGGCCTTGGTGATATCGGGGCAACGCTGCTTCGGGTCATCCTGCGGAAGCGGTTTGAAAACAATGGGCATGTCAGATCCGAGGAGTTGGCGGATGCGCTCGGCAAACTCCAGAATGGTGATCTCCTGTGGATTTCCGATGTTTACGGGCTCGTGCTCATCGGAATTCATCAGCCGGTAAATGCCTTCAATAAGGTCGGAGACGTAGCAGAAACTGCGAGTCTGGCGGCCGTCTCCGTACACCGTAATCGGCTGAGCGGTCAACGCCTGATATACGAAATTCGGCAGAGCCCGGCCGTCATTGAGACGCATTCTCGGGCCATACGTATTAAAGATTCGAACGATGTGCGTATCGACGCCGTGGAAGCGGTGGTAGGCCATCACCATGGCTTCGGCAAATCGCTTCGCTTCGTCGTATACGCCGCGCGGACCAATGGGGTTGACGTGCCCCCAGTAGCTTTCGGGTTGAGGACTGATCTGCGGGTCGCCGTAGCACTCCGACGTCGAGGCCATCAGGAACTTGGCTTTCTTGGCGAGGGCGAGTCCCAGGGCGTTGTGCGTGCCCAAGGCACCGACCTTCAGCGTCTGTATCGGCAACTTTAGATAATCCACTGGACTTGCCGGCGAGGCGAAGTTCAGGACGTAGTCGACTGCACCGGTGACGTCGATATATTGCGACACGTCGTGACGCATCAGGCGAAAGCGGGGATGGTTGGCCAGATGAGCGACATTCCCATCGTTGCCAGTGACCAAATTGTCGATGCAAAGCACTTCCCACCCACGCTCAATCAGGTAATCGCACAGATGCGAACCCAGAAACCCTGCACCTCCGGTTATGACGACGCGCAAGCACCCCTCCTTAAAGACGATCTTCCGCGGGAGCTCGAGATAGGCCCTTCGGAATGAATTGTACCGCCTCAGTTCGATGCATCGTAGGCCCCTAACAGCCAGGCACAAACCAGGGAGCCTGGCTGACGGCGCAATCGATCCCGCAAGTTGAGCTGGCGATCAGTGGCCTTTGGGACAGCAACGGTACTGTCCCACGACAGGAGGCCAGCCCACCACTGCTCACTCGCACACGTATAACCCCCCTGTTCCTCGTCACGCCGCCCGACCAGTAGAGGGGAAACGAGTGTACTCCCTAAACTTGCCTCGTTATGAAAACACCAAGCCCAGCCACTTGTTCAAGTTCCGTTTTCATGAATTCGCGCGCGCGCCGAACTCCGCGCGCTCTCATTCTCCTTACGTTCGCTGCTCTCCTCCTGGCCTCACTTATCCAGGCAGGATGCGCCGGCGTTACCAGCGCCAAGGGCAACTCCGTTGCTTCTACAACTTCAACAAATTCAACCTCGACCCCAGCTGGCGCTCTCAGCGCCAGCCCCTCTACCCTGAGCTTCGGCAGCGTGTCCGTAGGCTCCACGAGCAATCAGAGCCTGACCATTACGGATTCTGGAACAGCCGCTGTTACGATCTCTCAAGTGAGCTCTTCTGTTGCGGCGTTCACCATCACTGGAGTGGCTTTGCCGGTGTCTTTGAATCCTGGCAATAGCGTGACCTTTACGGCGAGCTTCGCCCCCCAAGTAGCGGGGAATGCATCCGGCAGCGCTTCTTTCACCAGCGCTCAGTTAAGTGCGGCTTTCACTGTTCCAATGACCGGCGCGGGTGCGGCTGTAGCGCCGTCGGTTACAAGCCAGCCGATCAGCCAGTCCATCCTCACCGGGCAGACGGCAACGTTTTCGGTGACTGCCTCGGGAACGGCTCCCCTCAGCTACCAATGGAAGAAGAATGGCGTCGCGATCACGGGTGCGACGTCAGCCAGCTACACCACCCCTGCTGAGACCAATTCCGACTCAGGCGCGCAATTCAGCGCTGTAGTAAGCAATTCGGCAGGCACGGCTACGAGCAACAATGCCGTGCTCACGGTGACGACGAACCCGATCGGGCCTTCTATCACGACTCAGCCATCGAATCAGACCATCTTCGCGAACCTGACCGCCACCTTCTCCGTTCTTGCCAATGGCACCTCGCCGTTGAGTTATCAATGGCGAAAGAACGGAGTTGCGATTCCAGGTGCGACCTCCACGAGCTACACGACTCCGGCTGAAACTACTTCCGATAGCGGCTCGCTTTTCTCTGTCGTGGTCAGTAACTCCGTAGGCAGCGTGACCAGCAATAACGCCAGCTTGACGGTCAATCCTGATCCGGTGGCGCCCAGCATCACCAGCCAGCCTGCGAGCCAGACCATCACCGCCGGGCAAACTGCAACCTTCTCGGTCACCGCTTCCGGCACTGCGCCGCTGAGTTATCAGTGGCAGAAAAACGGCGCTGCCATCGGCGGAGCGACTTCGGCCAGCTATACCACTCCCGCCGAGACCATGGCCGACAACGGCGCGCAGTTCAGCGTCGTGGTAACCAATTCGGCAGGCACGGCTACAAGCAACAATGCCGTCCTCACGGTTAATGCGGTGGCGCCTTCGATTACGGCCCAACCGGCAAATAGAACCATCACCGCAGGCCAGACGGCCGCATTTTCTGTGACCGCTTCCGGCACTGCGCCGCTGAGTTATCAGTGGCAAAAGAATGGGTCAGCCATCGGCGGAGCGACTTCGGCCAGCTATACCACTCCCGCCGAGACCACGGCCGACAACGGCGCGCAGTTCAGCGTCGTCGTTAGCAATTCGGCGGGCAACGCGACCAGCAACGCCGCTACGCTTACCGTCAACCCCGCGGCTCCTGGCGCGCTCACACCGAGCGCAACGAGTTTGACCTTCAGCAACGTGATTATTGGCGGCAACCTGATCAAAGGCATAACCTTTACCAACTCGGGCAGCGTCAATATCACCGTCTCGACCGTCACGATTACCGGCGCAGGCTTTACGGCGAGCGGCATCTCCAATGGGCAGATCATCACGCCGGGACAGATCGTAACCCTGAACGTGACCTATACCCCATCCGGCACCGCTAGTGTCCCGGGCAATGTGACGGTAACCAGCAATGCGTCGAATTCGCCAAATTCGATTACGCTCACCGGCACAGGCGCCTTCCCTCACTCGGCTGCGTTGAGCTGGACCGCCAGCACCTCGACCGTCGTCGGCTACAACGTCTATCGCGGGACGGTGTCAGGGGGGCCCTACACGCTAGTGAACTCTTCGACAGTTGCGGGAACTCAGTTCACCGATTCCACCGTTCTTGCAGGCCAGACGTACTTCTTCGTGGTCACTGCGGTGGCATCCGGAAATGTTGAGAGCGTGAATTCAAACGAGGTATCGGGCACGATACCCACCCCCTGATGGGGGGCCAAAAGAAGGAAGTCCACCAAATCTCATAGAGCGACGCAGGCGTTTTGCAGCAGGGAGAAAGTTCCAAAGCCCTGCCGTTGGCTTCGGTCCTTACCCTTTGGCAACGCCCTCCGAAAAGACGGAACGAAGCTGCGTTTCCCAATCCGGCAGCCTTACGCCAAATTTATCGTTTACTTTCCGATTAGCAAGCACCGAATAGGCCGGACGCCGGGCCGGAGTGGGATACTCGGTTGTGGCGATAGGCACTACGTGGCGCGTAATAAGCGGCAGGTTCGTGGTGGCGGCCGTGAACCAATCGGCGGCGCGCGTCTGACTTGATGCCAAGCCAAGAATGGCGCGTGCAAACTCGAACCAATTGGTTTCGCCGCCAGCGCTGACATGATAAATGCCTTTGATCTCAGACCAGGCCGGCAAACCCTTTGGACCTGTTTGAAGTTGCGACAGAATATCAGCGGTCGCGGCTGCGATCTCCCGGCTCCAGGTCGGTGCGCCCACCTGATCCCGAACAATCCTCAACTCCTGCTTCTCAGTCGCGAGCCGAAGAACGGTGAGTAAGAAATTACGGCCTTCACGCGCGTAGACCCAAGCGGTGCGAAGGATCAGATAGGCCGGCGCGATCTGCTGAATGGCTCTCTCTCCCTCCAGCTTGGTCGTTCCGTAGACGCCCAGCGGATGTGGCGGGTCGTCTTCCTCATACGGCTGTCCCTTGGTTCCATCGAAGACGTAGTCCGTGGAGTAATGGACCAGAAGGGCGCCCAACTCCTTGGCCTCTTCGGCCATCACTCCCGGCGCAACAGCATTGACGGATCTTGCGGACGCTTCGTCCGATTCTGCGCGGTCCACCGCGGTATATGCTGCGGCATTGACGATCCAATCGGGCCGCACCGCGCGGATCACGCGCCGAATTTCATCCGGTGTGCTGAGGTCCAGTCCATGCCGATCCATTGCGGTCAGTTCGCCGGCACGCTCGAGCAGGGGCACTAGCTCCCGGCCGATCTGGCCGGCTTTTCCGATCAGAAGAATCTTCAGCTTCACCGCTCTTGTCCCACTCTGTAGACAGGGAGCAGTTCGCGCGGCGTGGCCGCAAGCGTGGAGGCTTTCGCATCTCTTTCGGAGACCAGAGGCGACGCGATATCCCAGGTGATGGCGATTTCGGGAGCGCTCCAGAGAATCGTGTGCTCGTCTCCCGCATCGTAGAAGTCGCTGCACTTATAGAGAAACTGGACTCGTTCCGTAAGCGCCAGGAACCCGTGAGCAAACCCGCGCGGAATGTAGATCTGATTCTGCGCTGTAGCGGACAGCACAACCCCCGCCCATTTCCCGAAAGTCGGCGAGCTGGTGCGAATGTCCACCGCGACATCCAGCGCGTCTCCCTCTACCACCCTGCAGAGCTTGGCTTGCGCATGATGCAACTGGTAATGCAAACCACGCAGCGTTCCTTTCACCGAACAGGAGTGGTTGTCCTGCACGAATGTATCGGTGATACCGACTTCGGCGAAACCGGCCTGGTTGTAACTTTCGATAAAAAAGCCTCGTGCATCGCGAAAAATAGCGGGGCGAAGCTCCCATACTTCCGGCAGCGATGTCGCAATCCTCTGCAGGCGCATAGCCCTCTCAGCTTATGAAGTTATGATCATCAATCAGAGTATCAACTTCCCTGTTTAGCCGATTCCGGTTTTTCCTGATCCACAATTGCCAGACGAAGCGCTTCCAGGTGGGGTGAGCACTGCCGAACCCGCCTGATGTGATCGATGGCCGCGTCCAATTCCCAGCCCAAACAGCAATGAAGGTAACCGATCGCTACCGTGGGTGAGCGCGCGATACCCGCCGTGCAGTGGAGGTACACGGTGTGGCCGGCTGCGAGCAGGCGCTCCAAAGCATGAATACATTTAAAGAGTTTTTCACGAAGCACCACCTGCTCTTCCTTCATAGGAACGCGGAAGAGGTGAAGGGTGGAGGTCTGGTAATGAGATTCGAGAGGCTTCCAGTTGAGGTCCGCTGTAATCATATCTTCATCCGTCTGAAGATTGAGTACAGCGGTGACGCCTAAATCCCGCCGCAGGCTATCGATATCTTCGTTGACGTGTGGATGTGATCCAACAAAGACTTCGGGAAGAACTTGCGCATAGTCCATGCATTCACCGCAACCTCACCATAATTGAAAGGCTCGAATTTTACCACGGCTGGTGCCCAGGTTCGTGCGGTGTGCAAGCGTCTTTACGCGTCGCTCAAGGCGTTGGAATCGTTGCGGACACCTCATTCGAATGGGTGCTCTCCGCATTGCTGGAATCGACCGCAGTCACGACCCAGAAGTAGTTCTGGCCAGCCAGCACGGACGTGTCGGTGAAAGTCGTGCTCGCGACCACCGAAGAATTGATCTTCGTGTACGGCCCGCCCGACACGGTCCCCCGGTAGACGTTGTAGCCGATGACCGTGGATGTGCTTGCGGTCCAGTTCAACGTCGCCGAGTGGGCGATTGGCTGGACGCCCGTGCCTGACAAGGTGATCGTTGCTGGAGAGTTTGAGGCGTTACTCGTCACGCCAATGCTACCTGGGACAGTTCCCGTTCCCGCTGGGGCGAATGTTACGTTCAGTGTCACAACCTGTCCTGGCGTAATGATTTGGCCATTGGAGACTCCAACTGCGGTAAAGCCAGGGCCGGCAATCGTGACGTTCGAGATGGTGATATTGACAGTGCCTGAGTTGGTGAAGGTCATGCCCAGAACCAGGTTGCTGCCAATATTTACGCTGTTGAAGTTCAAACTCGTTGTGCTGGGCGTCAGCGCGCCAGGGGTTGCGGCATTGACGGTGAGGGTGGCGGCGTTGCTGGTCACGCTGCCTGCAGAATTGGTGACGACCACCGTGAACAGCGCGCCATTGTCAGAAGTCGTTTCGGCCGGGGTCGTGTAGCTCGATGAAGTCGCTCCGCTGATGGCGGTGCCGTTCTTTCTCCACTGATAGCTCAGAGGCGCGGTTCCGGTCGCGGTCACCGAGAACGTTGCCGTCTGTCCGGCGGTGACAGTCTGGCTCGCTGGCTGCGTGGTGATCGACGGCGCCACCGGCGCCGGGTTGACGGTGAGAGTGGCGGCGTTGCTGGTCACGCTGCCCGCGGAGTTGGTCACGACCACGGTGAACAGTGCGCCATTGTCGGCTGTCGTTTCGGCCGGGGTGGTGTAGCTCGACGACGTCGCGCCGCTGATGGCGGTGCCGTTCTTCTGCCACTGATAGCTCAGAGGCGCAGTTCCGGTTGCGGTCACCGAGAACGTTGCCGTCTGTCCCGCGGTGACCGTCTGGCTGGCTGGCTGCGTGGTGATCGACGGCGCGACCGGCGCTGGATTGACGGTGAGGGTGGCGGCGTTGCTGGTCACGCTGCCCACGGTGTTGGTGACCACCACGGTGAACTGCGCGCCATTGTCGGAACTGTCGTTCGCCGGGGTCGTGTAGCTCGACGAAGTCGCGCCGCTGATGGCGGTGCCGTTCTTCTGCCACTGATAGCTGAGCGGCGCGGTACCGGTTGCAGTCACCGAGAACGTTGCCGTCTGTCCGGCGGTGACCGTCTGGCTCGCGGCTGCGTGGTGATCGACGGTGCCACCGGAGCTGGGTTGACGGTGAGAGTGGCCGCATTGCTGGTCACGCTGCCCGCGGAGTTGGTCACGACCACGGTGAACTGCGCGCCATTATCAGAACTGTCGTTTCCGCCGGGGTGGTGTAGCTCGACGAAGTCGCTCCGCTGATGGCGGTGCCGTTCTTCTGCCACTGATAGCTCAGCGGCGCAGTTCCGGTTGCGGTCACCGAGAACGTTGCCGTCTGTCCCGCGGTCACGGTCTGGCTGGCGGCTGCGTGGTGATCGACGGCGCCACCGGCGCGGATTGACGGTGAGAGTGGCGGCGTTGCTGGTCACGCTGCCCACGGAGTTGGTCACGACCACGGTGAACAGCGCGCCATTATCAGAAGTCGTTTCGGCCGGGGTGGTGTAGCTCGATGACGTCGCGCCGCTGATGGCTGTGCCGTTCTTCTGCCACTGATAGCTCAGCGGCGCAGTTCCGGTCGCGGTCACCGAGAACGTGGCCGTCTGTCCCGCGGTCACAGTCTGGCTCGCCGGCTGCGTGGTGATCGACGGCGCGACCGGCGCGGGTTGACGGTGAGAGTCGCGGCACTGCTGGTCACGCTGCCCACGGAGTTGGTCACCACCACGGTGAACTGCGCGCCATTATCGGAAGTCGTTTCGGCCGGGGTCGTGTAGCTCGACGAAGTCGCGCCGCTGATGGCGGTGCCGTTCTTCTGCCACTGATAGCTCAGCGGCGCGGTTCCCGTCGCCGTCACCGAGAACGTGGCCGTCTGTCCGGCGGTCACCGTCTGGCTCGCTGGCTGCGTGGTGATCGACGGTGCCACCGGCGCCGGGTTGACGGTGAGAGTGGCGGCGTTGCTGGTCACGCTGCCCGCGGCGTTGGTCACCACCACGGTGAACTGCGCGCCATTGTCAGAACTGTCGTTGCCGCCGGGGTGGTGTAGCTCGACGAAGTCGCGCCGCTGATGGCGGTGCCGTTCTTCTGCCACTGATAGCTCAGCGGCGCGGTGCCGGTCGCGGTCACCGAGAAGGTCGCCGTCTGTCCGGCGGTCACGGTCTGGCTCGCGGCTGCGTGGTGATCGACGGCGCCACAGGCGCGGGTTGACGGTGAGGGTTGCGGCGTTGCTGGTCACGTTGCCCGCGGAGTTGGTGACCACCACGGTGAACTGTGCGCCATTATCAGAAGTCGTTGTCGGCGGGGTGGTGTAGCTCGACGATGTCGCGCCGCTGATGGCCGTGCCGTTCTTCTGCCACTGATAGCTCGAGCGGCGCGGTTCCGGTCGCGGTCACCGAGAACGTTGCTGTCTGTCCGGCGGTGACCGTCTGGCTCGCCGGCTGCGTGGTGATCGACGGCGCCACCGGCGCTGGGTTGACGGTGAGGGTCGCGGCGTTGCTGGTCACGCTGCCCGCGGGTTGGTGACGACCACGGTGAACTGTGCGCCATTGTCAGAACGTCGTTTCGGCCGGGGTCGTGTAGCTCGACGAAGTTGCGCCGCTGATGGCCGTGCCGTTCTTCTGCCACTGATAGCTCAGCGGCGCGGTTCCGGTCGCAGTCACCGAGAAGGTTGCTGTCTGTCCGGCGGTAACGGTCTGGCTCGCTGGCTGCGTGGTGATCGACGGTGCCACCGGAGCTGGGTTGACGGTGAGGGTCGCGGCGTTGCTGGTCACGTTGCCCCGGAGTTGGTGACCACCACGGTGAACTGTGCTCCATTATCGGAACTGTCGTTTCGGCCGGGGTGGTGTAGCTCGACGAAGTCGCGCCGCTGATGGCCGCGCCGTTCTTCTGCCACTGATAGCTCAGCGGAGCGGTGCCGGTCGCGGTGACCGAGAAGGTTGCCGTCTGTCCCGCCGTAACGGTCTGGCTCGCTGGCTGCGTGGTGATCGAAGGCGCCACCGGCGCCGGGTTGACGGTGAGGGTTGCGGCGTTGCTGGTCACGCTGCCCGCGGAGTTGGTGACGACCACAGTGAACTGCGCGCCATTGTCCGAACTGTCGTTTCCGCCGGGGTCGTGTAGCTCGCGGCAGTGGCGCCGCTGATGGCCGCCCCGTTCTTTTGCCACTGATAGCTCAGAGGCGCAGTGCCGGTCGCGGTCACCGAGAAGGTTGCCGTCTGTCCGGCGGTGATCGTCTGGCTCGCTGGCTGTGCGGTGATTGAAGGCGCGACGGGATCCGGATTCACGGTCAGCGTGGCAGCATTGCTGGTGACATTGCCCGCGGCGTTGCTGACGACCACCGTGAACTGCGCCCCATTGTCAGAAGCGACCTCAACTGGAGTCGTGTAGCTCGCGGCAGTCGCACCGCCTGATCGCTGCCCCGTTCTTCCTCCACTGATAGCTGAGCGGGAGCTGTGCCGGTCGCGGTCACGAAGAAGGTTGCCGTCTGGCCGACGAATGATCGTCTGGTTTCCGGGCTGCGTAGTGATCGACGGCGCAACGGGAGCGGCGGTGACGGTGAGGACGGCGCTGCTGCTCGTGACGTTGCCGGCGGCGTTACTGACTACGACTGTGAATTGCGCCCCATTATCAGAGGCAATCTCGGCCGGAGTCGTATAGCTGAACGCAGTCGCGCCGCTGATAGCGGCACCGTTCTTTTGCCACTGATAGCTGAGTGGAGCAGTGCCCGAAGCGACGACCGAGAACGTCGCGGTCTGGCCGATGAGCACGGACTGAGCGATCGGCGGGCTGGTAATTGCAGGTGCGACGGCCATCGCTGTGCCCGTCATTTGAATCGTGAGTGGCGAGCTCAACTGAGCGCTTATAATCGTGGCGCTCCCCGTGGCGTTTCCGGCCGCTGTGGGTGCGAAACCGGCCGTAAATGTAAAGGTGTTGCCCGGAGATACAGTCAGGGGAAGCGATGCGCCGCCGATGCTAAAGCCTGCGCCTGTCGCGGTTGCCTGGGAGATCGTCACGGCCACGCTGCCGGAATTCGTTACGCTCAAACTCTGATTGCTGGCGGATCCTACCGGAACGTTCCCAAAGGTGATTGCCGCGGGGCTTAGACTTAATGTGCCTGAAGGCGTGACGTCGGAAGTTGTCGAAGTTGTGGAGTTTCCTTTGGCGCTGGTTACGCCCGCGCATCCGGATTGGAAGACGCCTGCCAATAAGACGAGCGCGTAGACGAACAGAACAAGAGCGCGCGATTTCCTCTGCCCGTGCGATTCGATGGGAGCCTCGCTTCCGCCTTGGCGGCTACGCAGTTGTGCAATCATTGGCGACTGATCCGGGCCTGCGCTCGGTCCAGGGCGTGCGTGAGCAGGCAAAATTCGGAGAGGGGGTCCGAACTGCGTCTAGGCTAGGAGGGCGATGGAGAAGCCTCTACTGGTGGCTGGTCTAGATTGCGGACAGGTGGCGTTGCACAAAACGGACAGGCAACGTTGCACAAGCAAAGGTACAGGTTCTAACTGGACCTTACTGATCGCTTAGCCTTTCAAGAGTGGCATGGCCTGCGGATGGATCACGTCTCACTGGCGCTCTCGGGACATAACGTGTAGCCAATGGTGGATGTTCTTCAGTTACGCGCGGTAACGGGAAGTGGCCGATTGCACTTGCATCGGTGCTATTTACTCGTGCAGTAAGATAGAGCATGCTTGCAATTTGTCTTATCTCGCTTCGAATTCAGGCGATCCGTTTCTGTGCCCCGTCTTTGCTAAGAGCAAGCCGCCACTGCTCAGTACCCGCGGCCTCGAGCCTATGACCCGCAAACCACGTCCAGCGTCCCACGATGGAGCCATCGTCATCGATAAGCCTCGCGGCCGCACCTCGCATGACGTGGTGGAGGCCATGCGCCGCATCCTTGGCTTTCGCCAGATCGGCCATCTCGGCACGCTCGATCCCCTGGCTACCGGTGTTTTGGTTTTACTTCTCGGGCGCGCCACGCGCCTGGCACAATTTTATGTGGGACGCCGCAAGCGTTACGAATGCGCTTTCCGCTTCGGTTTTGCCACCGACACCTACGACGCAGACGGTACGGCGCTCGGACCGGATACAAAACCGCAGCTGATTCCGGCCGACCTCGAACGGCTCGCCGCGAGCTTTACCGGTAGGTTCCTTCAGACTCCCCCCGCGTTCTCTGCCAAAAAAATTGCGGGCCGTCCCGCCCACGAGCTGGCGCGACAGCACAAGCCCGTGGAACTGAAGCCCGTGGAGATCGAGGTATTTGAGTTTCGTCTTCTGGGCATCGAGGGCCCCGTCGCGCGTTTTGTGGTGGAGTGTGTTGCGGGCACCTACATTCGCTCGCTGGCCAACGAAATGGGCGTGAAGCTCGGTTGCGGCGCTCATCTCGCGGAGATCGTGCGCACGGCCGTCGGTGAGTTCACCCTGGATCGGGCCATAAGCCTGGGAGATTTTGAGCGCGCCGCGCACTCCGGCCATGCAGCTGAATGGATTGTGCCGCTCGGACGCCTGCTCACGGAGTTACCTCGCGTATCGGTGTTGCCGTTTATCGAACACCGTGTGCGGCATGGCTCCCGGTTTCAGATTTCGCTGTCGCAGGTTCAGCCTGGTAGAAGGGAAATCCCGCAAGGCGCACCCGCGCAGCTGGATTCTGGCGAGTGGAAGCCCGCGCGCCTGCGCGTATTCAACCAGCAGGACCAACTCATCGCTATCGCCGAGGCAGTCGTGCCCCGCACCTATCAACCCGTGCTCGTGCTCGACGCCGAGGCGTGAACTAGAGCGTGGAAACGCCGGCTATCAGGCGTTTTGACAGGAAGAGTCTTTAACGGTCCTGGGGCTGATCTGTTTGCGGCTGCACGGGTGGAAAGGCATTGGGCTGAGGAGCGTTAAGCTGGGGGTTGACGCCGGGATTTTGCGGCGGATTGCCCGGTGCAGCGCCTGGTCCCGGGGCTGGCCCTAGTTGGGGCGGTGCGGGCGCTCCCGGTGGGGGCGCGGCACCCGGAGCAGGGGGTGCCCCCGGTTGCGGCGGTTGCCCCGGGCCTACAGGCTCCGGCGGGGCGGTGGTGCCTGCACCGCGGCCGGCATAAAAAGTACGATCCGTGCGCGGAGCAAGACGCAGCTGGCGCGGCGTAATAGCAATGATCAACTCGGTATCGCTTTGTTGTTTGGTGCGGTCGCTGGTGAGTGGCCCAAGCAACGGTAGCCCGGCAAGGCCCGGCCATCCCGTAATGCTGCGAATCTCGCTGGACTGAATCAACCCAGACAGAATGCTCGTTTCGTTTGCGCGCAGCCGTACCGCCTGTTCGATGGCCCGATTGCTGAGAATGGGAATGCCATTCACATTCTGGCCGGTCAGCGCAGTGATGTCGAACTGCAGGTTCAGTGATACTTCGCCTTCCGCGTGTACTCGCGGAGTGGCGCGAACCTTCAGCCCCAGGTCCACATATTCGGATCCGGGATACGATGAAAGAGGCGAGCTCGAAGATTGCGAAAGGTTGACGGTATTCAGGATGACGGAAACGGTGTCGGACGACTGATTCACCACCCCGACATCGAGAAGCGTATCGCCATTAAAATCTCCGCTCGTAATCGCCACGGGGTTGGTCCCGGTCGGAACGCTAATCGGGGTGGCAAAAGAAGCGTCGCCGAGCCCGAGGAAGAGATCAAGAGTGCTGGCGGATTCGCATACGACAATCAAGTCGGGGAATGTATCTGAACTGAAATTTCCCGCCAGCAGAGCGGTTGGACCGGCATCGGTGGTGAAATTCGTCGCGGCGCCGAATGTCCCGTCGCCATTTCCCAGAAAAATGGATACGGTATTGTCGATCTTGTTGGTCACCGCCAGATCCAGGCGTCCATCCGCGTTAAAATCCGCGGCCGCAATTCCGGAAGGGCCCACGCCGGTGCCGAAGTCGATTCGCTTGGAAAATGTGCCATCGCCGTTGCCGATCAAGATCGAAACACTATTCGAGCCGCTGTTCGTCACGGCCAGGTCCGTTTTGCCGTCGCCATTGAAATCGCCCGTGACGAGCGCCGAGGGGCCCCTGCCTACGAAGGTATCGGTCTTCCTCGCAAACGTGCCGTCACCGTTGCCCAGAAGCACGGAAACCAACCCATCGGTTTGGTCCAGGACGGCCAGGTCCAGCTTTCCGCTACCTCTAAAGTCGCCTGTGACCATAGCAATTGGGGCCGTTACGCCTGCGACCGTAGTCCCCGCCGAGAATGTTCCGTCGCCGTTTCCCAGCAGGATGGAAACTGTGTTGTCGGTGAAATTGGTCACCGCAAGGTCGAGTTTTCCATCCGAGTTGAAGTCGCCCGCAACGACGGCGGTTGGCCCTGCGCCGGTCGCGAAGATTTTCTGTGTCGGGAATGTTCCATCGCCATTTCCCAACAGAATCGAAACTGTGGCGTCGCCCTGATTTGTAACCGCCAAGTCGAGCTTCCCATCACCATTGAAATCCCCCGATGCGATGCCTGCGGGGACGTGCCCAACCGTAAAATCCGTCCTCGGGAAGCCGCCTGTAAGGGCACCGAGATTACTTGAGGAAAGCTGCGAGACTGGCGTGACCAGACTCGAAGAGAGCAGCGCCAAGGTGATCGGGAAATGCTCGCCGACAAAAAATGTCGCGGGTCGTGCGTCCTCGACGCGCAGCAGCACGCGTTGCGCGCTGTGCACCAGGCTCAACGTGTCGGAGAAATGAGCCGTCGTGCCTGGAAGCGTCGCCAGAAAAAGCGTTGCGCCGCCTCCAAACGCGATGAGCGGCGGAATGCCCGCGGCCGCTCCCCCAAGCGCCAATCCACCCTGGGATCCAAATAGCGACTGAATGGCCTGGAGAAGCGTGCCCGAACTCTGTGCCTGTTGCAGCTCACGTATGACGCCCGTACTCAAAGAAAAGGTGCTGGCGCTCGAAGGAGGTGTAATGCCCAGGTCGCGCGCGGCATCCCGGTCGACCTCGAGCAGATCAACCTCCAGCAGAAATTCGCCCAGCGGTTGCTGCACGTCATTGAGAATCGCTTCGGCCAGGGCGACATTTTCCGGCGTGTCCCGCACCGTGATGCTGTGCGTCTTCAAGTCAAGCTCGGTTCGGCGGAGGCCCACGATATCCCGAACCATGCGCATGGCCTCGGTCATCTCATCATTCGTTTCCGAGGTTGGGAGCAGAATCGTTTTCTTGATTTCGGGGTCGTAATCGCGCCGTTTATTGGCGGTGTCGGCCGCCACAAAAAATGTTCTGGCATCCACGGCAAACCAGAACGTGGCGGTCTGCTCGGAGAGCAGCCGCATCGCTGTATCGAAATCAACATCCGACACGCGAAATCTGATCTGCCGGTCCGCGAGCTCAGGATCGAACGCCGGGGTCACTCCGAATTGCCGCGCCAGCTTCCTCATATGCGCCGCGCGTCCCGCCGTTGTAGTTGAAGCTGCGCTGGCCCGCGCTCGGTTTGATTACCGGGAGACCGGCCAGATCGTCGCCCGAAAGAGTGGCCGGAAAGGCCGCGCCAGCGAGAGGCGTGCCCTGAGGCGTTATGGACGTGCTTGCCTGCGCGAGTTGTTGCAATCGCTCTTGCGCGACCGTATAGCTCGGGTCCAGTTCGATTGCCGATTGCAGCGTGGCGCGGGCGAGCGCGATATTTCCAGTGAGAGCCTCTCTTTCCGCCTGCTCGGTACGGCGTTGCGCAAGCGCTGAACGCGCCAATTGCCTGCGCAATTGAATGTCGCGGTCGCCGGGGGAGAGCGCCGCCGCCTCGTTGTACGCCTGGAATGCCGTTTGCCAATCGCCAGTGCCTTCAGCGCGTAACCCTTGCTGATAGGCTTGCCGCGCCTTAGCCATAGCTTCGGGCGAGGCCGCAGCCGCGTTGCGAGAGTTCGGGGTAGGAATCGTCGTTTGCGCGAGAAGGGGAGGGGAAGCGAAAAGGACTGCGACCGCTGCGAGCGCGCCGATCACCATTACCAGCGCACGGCGCCTGATTCCACACAGAGACATGAGGGCGTATTGTATCGATACCGGGTGAGGCCGAGAAGGGGCCGAGAACGGCGGAAGGCGCAAAATGCCTTGACTGTGGAGGTTAAAGGCACTAAACTGGTTTTTCGAGTTGCAACCGGGTTGCAACTGGAATCCGGGTTTGATCTCCTCTTTCCTTATTGCTCTCCGTGAGGGTGCCGAAGCCGCTCTGGTTGTCGGCATTGTACTCGTCTATCTCGACCGCACCGGGCGATCCAGGCTGGCCCGATTCGTCTGGATGGGTGTGGGCTTGGCCGCCGCCTTGAGTCTGGCTGCCGCCATCGCGCTGGAGCACTGGCGCATCAGCGAAGACGGCTTCGAAGGCCTTTTGATGCTGCTCGCCGCGGTCTTCGTTGTCACCATGATTGTGTGGATGAACCGCGCGGCCCGCCATTTGAAAAAAGAGATTGAGCAACGAGTGGAGTCCTTCGCGCAGAAGAGCGATTTGGCCGCTGGCCTTGGGCTTGGCACTTTCGTCTTCCTGATGGTCCTGCGGGAAGGCGCGGAGCTGGCGCTGATTCTGCGAGCGGTGGAGCTCTCGACGGAGGGCCTGGCGGTGTGGCTTGGCACGGGCCTGGGCCTGGCGTTGGCCATTGCGGTCGGTTTCTTCTTCTTCAAGGGCACGCTGAAGATTCCCCTGGGCAGCTTCTTTGCGGTAACCAGCGCGATCCTGGTGATTGTGGCTGTGCAACTGGCGTTGACCGGATTGCACGAGCTGAGCGAGGCCATGTGGTTGCCGTCGGGCAAGCGCGAGATGGCGCTGGTGGGGCCCATCGTGCGAAACGAGGTCTTTTTCTTCGTGGTCATCCTGGGCGCGGCGGCTCTGCTGATCCTTCGCGAGTGGCGATCCATGAGCCGCACAGCCGCGCCCGCGGCTGCAAATGATGCCGAGCGGCGGCGAATTCGCTGGGAGCGCCGCACGCAGAGCCGCTGGATGTTCACCGCCGCCATCGTGTTTGTGATCGTAATCCTGACGCTGACCGCCGACTTTGTCTATGCGCGCGTATCGGCCGCGCCCCCGCAGGCGCAAGTGGTCACGGCGCAAAATGGCACCGTGCGTTTGCCGACGGCGGGATTAAGCGACGGTAATCTGCATTTTTTTCAGGTGGAAGCGAACAGCACTTCTTTGCGCTTCATGGTCATACGCAAGCCTGACGGAAACTGGGCCACCGCGCTGGACGCCTGCATGATCTGCGGGTGGGCGGGCTACCGCCAGAGCGGCTCGAACGTGGTTTGCCGCAATTGTGCTTCGGCGATCTATGTTCCCAGCATTGGTCAGGCGGGCGGTTGTAATCCCGCGAGCGTGCCTGCGCATCTCGACGGCAGCGAATTGGTGATCGACGTCTCGGCCCTCACCGATGCCGCGCGTAAAGTTCCCCAATAGGCTCAAAGCATTCATGTTCTTCAGGATTATCACAGATTCCTTTGCTCGACAGCCGCGGCGCAAGCTGCTGACCATGGCTGCGCTTGCGCTTGGCACGGCCATAGCCACGGCGACGCTGAGCGTCGCGCTCGACGTTGGAGACCGGCTGGCGCGTGAGTTTCGCAGTCTGGGAGCGAATCTTCTGGTCACTCCGCAAGCGGACACGCTTCCGCTGGAGATCGGCGGCGTCGATTACCGCCCGGTTGAATCCGGGGTGTTTTTGCCCGAGGCGGAACTGGGAAAGCTAAAGACCATCTTTTGGCGCAACAACGTCGTCGGTTTTGCTCCGTTTCTGGATGTGCCCGTCACGCTCACTTCCATGAAGGTTGCCGGAGCCAACAGTGCATTCCACGCGACCCTGATCGGCACCTGGTATCGGCACGATGTGACTGTGCCCAATGGCGGCGGCACGTTCAGCACCGGCGTGGCCTCGACGAATCCAGGCTGGCGAGTTGAGGGGCGATGGTTTGGCGATGACGTCGCCGAAGCGGTTGTTGGCGCCAACCTGGCGCGTCGCGCGGGCGTTATCGCCGGCCAAACGCTTGAAATCAACGCCGGCGATGCCAGCGCGCCTCTGGTGGTGACAGGCATTATTTCCACCGGCGGGCAGGAAGATGACGCCATTCTTGCGCCGCTTTCGATGGCGCAGCGGCTTTCGGGGAAACCCGGACAATATCGGCGCCTTTTGGTGAGCGCGCTCACGAAGCCGGAAGATGCTTTTTCCCAGCGCGACCCGCGATCCATGAGCCCGGTCGATTTCGACCGCTGGTATTGTTCGCCCTACATCTCCTCGATTTCGCGGCAGATCCAGGAGCAGTTGCCTGCGGTGAGCGTGCGGCCGATACGCCAGATAGCCGAAGGCGAAGGCCAGATACTGACGCGCGTGCAGAGCCTTGATGTGGCTGGTCACGTTTGCTGCGCTTCTGGCGGCGGCGCTGGCCGTTGCGGCGACGGCGGGCACGACCGTTCTCGAGCGGACCGTGGAGATCGGCTTGATGAAGGCGCTGGGCGCGCGTCGCACGCTGGTGGGCGCATTCTTTCTTGGGGAACAGTGGTTCATGGCGATCGTTGGAGGATTGCTGGGTTACGCCGGGGGCCTGGGCCTGGCCCACGTGCTGGGCCAAAGCGTTTTTGGAGTTTCACCCAGCACGAGACTCATTCTGCTTCCGATTATATTGGGCCTGGCAGCGGCTGTAGCGACGGCTGGAAGCCTGATCTCATTGAGAAAGGTAATGCAGTTCGATCCAGCGCCCGTCCTACGCGGCGAATAAGTCCGCCGAAGCGCGCGCCGCTACCTGCGCAACAAAACCAAACAGATGTTCTGGCGTATTCTTTGGCGATTGCTCTATGCGAGCCGCGCGCCGGCTGGTGCTGGCGCTCATTGCCGTTGCCAGCGGCGCGGCCGTTTGCGCGGCATTGCTTAATCTCGATCTGGACGCCAGGGACAAACTCACGCGCGAATTTCGCGTGCTGGGCGCTAATGTGATCGTCTCAGCGCCGCAAACCGGCGATGCCGCCGCTACTCTGGACGCCGCCAGCATGCGCGAGATCGAGGATCTGCGGCTGCCCGGAATTGTTGCCGCCGCACCTTATCTTTATCTCTCTGCCGGTGGCGAATGCGGGACGGAATAGCGCTCCCGTGATTGTTGCCGGCACCTGGCTCGACGAAGTGGCGCGGATGAATTCGTGGTGGAAAGTCGACGGAAACTGGGTCAGCGCTCGCGATAACCGTTCCGATTGCATGATCGGAGAAGCTGGCGGCATCGCGTCTCGGGCTGCTTCCGGGCAAAGTCTGAAACTACGTTATGCCGGGCGGGAAGCGGCGCTTACCGTCGCCGGCATCGTTACCGCCGGCAGTTCGGAAGATACGGAAATATTTATCGGGATCTCGCTGGCGCAGGAACTTGCCGGTCTGGGAGCGCGTGCCAGCCTGATCCAAGTAAGCGCGCGCGGCTCCACGGCGGAAATGGAAGACGTGGTTCGCCGCCTTTCCGCCGCGCTTCCGGGGCTCGAGGTGCGGCCGGTGCGCCAGCTTGCGGAAGCCGAAGGCCGCCTGCTCGAGCGCATTCGCGGCCTGATCTTCGCGACGGTATTTCTGATTCTGACGCTGACCGCTCTGGGTGTGCTGGCGGCGATGGCAGGACTGGCAATGGAGCGGCGGCGCGACGTCGGATTGATGAAAGCGCTGGGCGGCTCGGTGCGCACGTGATGCGATTTTTCTTCGCGGAGGCTACCGCCATCGGTTTTGCGGGAGGGCTCCTGGGATTTGCCGCGGGCATGCTCCTTTCGGAGTGGGTCGGCCAGCGAGTCTTCGCGATGTCGATAACTCCCCGGCTTATTGTGTTGCCGGCGACTCTCGCATTGATGATGCTGGTGTGCGCTGGCTGGAGCGCTGCCGCTACGCTTGCTGGGCCGCGTGCGGCCGGCGGAAATTCTGCGGGGCGAATGATGGCCCCTCTGGTTCAGGTCGACGACATCTCGAAAGCGTATAGCGGCGTGGTGGCGCTCGATCACGTCAGCTTCGACGTGCAGGCGGGGGAGTGGATCGCCATCATGGGCCCCTCCGGCTCGGGCAAGACCACGCTGATCAATATTCTCGGCGGCCTCGACCGGCCGACGCGCGGGCCGCGCCGTCGTGGATGGCGTGAACGTCGGAAAGCTAGGGCGAGCGTGGAGCTGACGCGCTACCGCGCGGAAAAAATCGGCTTCGTCTTCCAGCAGTTTCATCTGGTGCCGTATCTCTCCGCCGTCGAAAACGTCATGCTGGCGCAGTACTTCCACAGCATGGCGGACGAAGCGGAGGCCGCGGAAGCGCTGGTTCGCGTCGGGCTGGGCGATCGGCTGCATCACCTGCCCAGCCAGCTTTCCGGCGGCGAGCAGCAGCGCGTGGCCCTGGCGCGCGCCCTGATCAATCAGCCGAAGCTGATCCTCGCCGACGAGCCGACCGGCAATCTCGACGAAGCCAACGAGCAGATCGTGCTCGACTTGCTGCAGGAGTTGCACCGCGCGGGCACACCATTCTGCTGGTGACGCATTCGCCCGAGATCGGCCGCATGGCCGACCGGCGGATCGAACTGGCGCATGGGCGCCTCGCGCAAATCGTTGCGAACCTGACTTAGCCTTCCAAGGCGCAAGGCGCGCGCCGGCGATATACTGGAAGGAAAGTAATGCCGATTCCCTGGATCCTCGCAAAAAGCCCGCCGACATCAAGGTGCGAATTTCGACCGGCGCCGGCGTCGATATCGTCTGGGCGGATCATCACAGCAGCCATTACGATTTCACATATCTCCGGGAACAATGTCCCTGCGCGCGCTGTGACGAGGAGAGACGGAAAAAGGAAGACCTCGCGGCGCATCCGCCGAACGTTTCCGGAACCGTGCTGGGCGGCTTCCGGAGCTCTGCTGCCGTTATTCAAACCACGCCCGTCGGCGCGCGCCGCGAAGGCCATGGGCAACTATGCCTGCAGATCGACTTCTACCGACGGCCATACGACTGGCATCTACAGCTACGACTACCTGCGAACCATCTGCCCGTGCGAGGAATGCGCCAAATCGTTTCGCTCGCACATGAGCGGATAGAATCTCGGGGCAGCTTGGAAATTTTGTCCGCGACGTCCTGACCCTCCACGACTTCACCGAAAATGGAGTGACGCTTGTCAAGCCAGGGCGTCGCCGCCACGGTAATAAAGAACTGACTGCCATTCGTGTTGGGTCCCGAGTTGGCCATAGAAAGTTTCCCGGGCGTGGAGTGACGCAGCGAGGCATGGAACTCATCCGCGAACTGATATCCGGGTCCGCCCGTGCCCGTGCCCAACGGGCATCCACCCTGAATCATGAAATCGGGGATGACGCGATGAAGATCAGCCCGTCGTAAAAAGGGCGTTTGTCTTCTGGCCGCTTCGCGCGTCGGCGAACTCCTTGGTGCCTTCCGCCAGGCCTATAAAGTTTGCAACGGTTTGAGGCGCTTCTTTTTCAAGCAAACGAATCACTATGCTGCCCTGCGAAGTTTCAAAAACGGCGTAAGTTCCTGGCGCTCTTGTCAAAGCAATCCCCCTGGGATGTCGCTCGTAACCTCAACCCCTAAAATAGTACCGCTTCTTCTTGAAGGAAACGATGCGAGAAGCGAATTGCCAATCGCAGAAGCGTGTTGTGGCCGTGCCCCCGCTGCCTTGACGCACAGCGTTTGGCAGGCGGCGCGGCCCGAACATGCCGCCCTCCCGCGTCGGGATGTTACACTACAACACTTTCGAGCAGGTGCCCGCAATCGCAAAAGATTTGCGGCCACGACTCTCGGATTTTATTGAGGAGGATTTTCCGTGCACAACGTGGTCATTATCGGGAGCGGGTGCGCCGGCCTGACCGCCGCAATCTATGCCGCGCGAGCCAACCTCAAGCCACTGGTAATTGATGGTTATGAACCCGGCGGCCAGTTGACTTTGATACCACCATGGTGGAAAACTTCCCCGGATTTCCCGAAGGCATACTCGGTCCGGAGTTGATCGAGAGAATGCGCACGCAGGCACAACACTTTGGCGCTGGTTTCGCGTGGGCGCTGTCACCGAATGTCGACCTCGGCCGCAGGCCCTTTCGACACCCACCGCGCAAAGAGACCTATCCCGCCAAGACTCGATCGTAGCCGCCGGCGCCTCGGCGCGGATGCTGGGTCTTGAGGCGGAGCGCAAACTCATGGGACATGGCGTTTCCACCTGCGCTACTTGCGATGGCTTTTTCTTTCGCGGCAAGGAGATCGCCGTGGTGGGCGGGGGCGATACGGCCATGGAAGAGGCTAATTTCCTCACCCGCTTCGCCGAGCCGGGTCCACCTGATCCACCGGCGCCGGGAATTTCGAGCCACCAAGATCATGCTCGACCGTGCTCACGCGAACGACAAGATTCACTTCATGACCCCGGTTGTTCTGGAAGACATCTCCGACCCAAACAGGACTCAGTCGAAACGTTGTCGCTGAAGGACGCCGAAACCGGCGAAAATCGAAGCTGGCCGTCTCAGGGGTATCCGTGGCCATCGGGCACGACCCGAATACCAAGGTCTTCAAGTCCATTCTCGACATGGACGAGAACGGTTATCTGAAAACCACTACAGCGGCAGCAAGACCAATATCAAGGGATTCGCTGCCGGGAGATGTGCAGGACCACCTATCGGCAGGCCGTTGACCGTGGCAGGCTCAGGCTCATGGCCGCCATGGATGCCGAGAAATATCTGGAGTTGTCGGCCATTAAGCCGCCCTCAGGCCTCCGCGATGCCCGCTCAGCGCTTCCGGCAGACGATCACGCCATCGCGCAGGGGCACAATGACAGGAAACAATTCGATCGACGCATATACCAGCCGATTGAATGTTTGAATGGCGCGCGTGGAGGTGTCTCGCGCTCGTTCAGACACCGCGCCGTGCCACAACACATTGTCCGCCACGAAAAGGCCGCCGCGGCGGAGCCTGGGCAGTGCCAGACGGAATGCGGCCGGGTATTGCGGCTTGTCCACATCGCAGAAAATGATGTCGAACTTTCCCGTAGATTTGCGGAGTAACTTCAAGGCGTCCCCTACTTGCACGTGCACGCGCCGATCCACTCCTGCTCTCTTGAGATAGGCCCGGGCGTCGCGGGCACGGTCCGGATCGCCGTCGCTATAATAAATATCAGCTTTTGTTCCGGCGGCGCGCGCCATCCAGATGGTCGAATAGCCAATCGCCGAACCCATCTCGAAGATTCCGACGTGCCCCAGCCAACTCCACCAGTAAGGCCAGCAATCGCCCGGCAAGCGGGCCGATGATCTTGATGTCTTCGCGCCTGGCGCGCTCTTCCATCTCCGCGAGCAGGGGATCACGGCGTGGAATGAGATCGTGCAGGTAGCGTTCTACAGATTTTTCTACGATGAAGTCGGCCATGACGCCGCTCAGTGTCGCAAAAACGCGGCGACCCTCGCAAGTTTTCCGCGCTTTCAGAGCAACTTGTATGCCGAATCGTTTGGTGCTATATATTGTTGTTTCAGTTTGCGACTTCCGTCATTCACCGTTCATAACCCGAAGCGCTGAAATCGTTCAAGGAGAGCAAGATGGCCTACGTGATTGCTGAGCCCTGCATCGGAACGAAAGACACGGCGTGCGTGGACGTATGCCCGGTGGACTGCATCCATCCCCGCAAAGACGAGCCGACCTACGAAAGCGAGACGCAGCTCTATATCAGCCCGGTGGAGTGCATTGACTGTGGCGCATGCGTGCCCGTCTGCCCCGTGACTGCCATTTTCGCACTCGACGATCTGCCGGAGAAATGGCAAAGCTTCACGGCGATCAATGCAGATTGGTACACGAAGAAAGCGTAGTTCGGACTATAGGGCAGCACTGGTAATCTGATCATAGGACGGCGGCGCTTGAGGGCTCCGCCGTTTTTTTTCCCGGCCCGCTGGACCGGAGACATCCTTCGCTGACTCCGGGCATCTAAAACTGACGCCGGCCCGCCGGAGCGAGTTCAGATCTACCGGACACTATGATTACCATCGCCGCCACCGCCACCGCAGTTCCTCCAAACATACTTTCGCTCGACATCGTGAAAGAATATTTCGGGCGTACGTTTCCGCTCACCGGCCGCCGCCTGGAAGCGATGATGGAGGTTTTGGATAATTCGCGGATCGAGCGCCGCTATTCGCTGTTTCCCGTAGATTACCTGGTCCAGCCGCGATCGCTGACGCAGACGAATATAGAATATCGCGATAATGCCATCGTTTTGTGCCGCAAGGTCGCTGAGGAAGCCCTCAAACGCGCCGGCTGCGCGGCCTCCGACGTGGACATGATCATCAGCGTCTCCTGCACGGGATTCATGATTCCATCGGTAGACGCATACCTGGCTTCGGAGATGGGCTTCCGTTCCAACGTGCGCCGGTTGCCGATTACAGAACTTGGTTGCGCCGCGGGCGCCGTGGGATTGACGCGCGCGTGGGACTATCTTCGCGCCCATCCCGGAGCGACGGTGCTCTTGATCGCCGTGGAAATCCCCACGCTGACCTTTCAGCGCAGAGATTTATCGCAAGCCAATTTGATCTCCACCGCGCTCTTTGGCGATGGGGCGGCCGCTGCCGTAATCACGGATCGCCCTTTTGCGAGTGGTCCGGCAATCATTGACAGCGAAAGCTATCTTTTCCCCGCTTCGATCGATGCCATGGGATTCGAACTGAAAGACACGGGCTTTCATATCGTGCTTTCGCGTGAAGTGCCGCAACTGATCCGCGACCGCATCGGACCGTTAGTTGATTCCTTCCTGGCTCGGCACGCACTGACGCGCCAGCAAGTCAGGGCCTTCGTGCTCCATCCCGGCGGTCAGAAATTGCTCAGCTATATGGAGCAGGAACTGGGACTCTGTGCTTGCCAGGTGCAGCCTTCCTGGGATGTTTTGCGCGACTACGGCAATCTCTCCAGCGCTTCCGTTCTCTTCGTGCTGCATGAATGGCTGACGCGCGGCGAAGCCAAGACCGGAGACCGCGGCTTTCTCGCCGCCTTTGGGCCTGGTTTCAGCGCGGAGATGCTTCTGCTGCAATGGACCTGACCAAAACCGCGTTTCTGATCTTGCTCGCGTGCGTCGGATTCGAGCGGCTCATGGAATTGCGGCTTTCGCGTCGCCACCAGCGCGCACTGACGCTCCGAGGAGCGCAAAAGCGTCGCGATCCGCAGTATGGGTGGATGGTTGCGCTGCACGCCGGTGTTCTGGTGGGAGCGGCTCTGGAAGTCATCCTGCTCCACCGTCCCTTTATTGCGTCCTTGGCGTTTCCCGCTCTGCTGTTTTTCCTGCTGGCCAGTTTGCTGCGTTGGTGGGTGATTCGCACGCTAGGTACGCATTGGAACGTGGAGGTGATGAACTCGGCTCCCCTCGGCGTGGTCACCGAGGGCCCGTTTCGCTGGATCCGCCATCCGAACTATCTGGGCGTCTTCGTTGAGCTGATTGCCCTCCCGCTGATTCACACTGCGTGGATCACGGCAGTCGCTGCCGCGGCCGGCAACGCCCTGGTCTTGCGAAACCGGCTTCGTGTGGAGGAGCCCATGCTAGAGGCTGAACCCGCCTACCGCGCGGCAATGTCCGGCAAGCCGAGATTCTTTCCGCGAGTGTTTTAGGCCGCTGCTTCAAAAAGCTTCAGGTCATTTTTCTTCCGGGACAATCTTCCCCTTGTTCGGAACACTCTTGGCTTCTTTCGGAGCGCCAGTGGCCATCTGTACCTTCGGTAATTGTGCCCGGCCCGGGTCCCGGCCTCCGCGTAACGCGGCGGCCCATTCGCCGGCCGCCACGCAAAGCAAGTCGAGCGAGATGCCCCCTTGGTCGCCAGGGAAATCCCGCAGGCGGCCCAGGCCCGCCTCGAGCAAGGAGCGAGTGCCGAGCAGATTGCCGCGCTGATAGTGATGAAATGCCGCGGCGATCTGGATGATCCCCTGAAGGAATCTCTTCTCTGGCTCAGCCGATGCAAGCCAAACCTCTTCCCAGACTTCGTGAGCCTCGAAAAAGTGCTCGGTATTGAACTCTTCGAGCCCCCGGCGAAAAGTTTCGTGATGTTCTGCCTTCATCAAGTTGCGCGCTTCCGTTAAGGACGATTGGATCCTGGCGCATCTTACCAAAGTCGAGAAAATGACTCTCCCATCGATGGAAGATCATTTTAACGGGGTTCCAGCTTGAGCAGGTTCATCTCGTCCCTCTGGCCCATGTCCATCAGCCGGATGATAACTTCGATGCTGTACTGGAGTTGACCTATCACGTTCCTATTTGCCGCGGTGGTGTGGCCCCTGGAGTTTCTTACCGAGAAATCCTGGGCGGGAGAAGTAAGCTTGCGGGTTGAGCCGGCGCGCCCGACCGAATCCGGGCCGTCTGCGGAAAAAGGCCGGACCTAGTCCACGACAAACAACGTTTGCGCGAAGGCCCACTCACGATCGATCCATTGCTCGCGCGGACGAAATCCACTGCGCAGCCCCAATTGCATCACTTCGCTGGCTCGATACTTATGGGAGCTTTCCGTCCAGATCGTTTCACCCTCGAGAAACGAGACGCTGCACGCAGCCCGCGGGATGGTCACCGTTTGGTCACGCAGTGACCGCAAATGCATCTCGATGCGCCGCTCCTGGGCGTTGTAACGGGCCAGGTGACGGAAGGAGGAAAGATCGAAATCGGCCTTCAATTCACGATTCATGCGCGCCAGCACGTTGAGATTAAATGAGGCCGTGACGCCGACCGCGTCATCGTAAGCGGGCAGAAGCTGTGAAAGCGGCTTCTCCAGATCCGCGCTCAGAAGCAGCGCGTCGCCGGGCGCCAACATCGCGCGCACCTGGCCAAGGAAGCGTTCCGCGGGTTGCCGGTCAAAATTGCCAATTGTGCTGCCCAGGAAAAGCACTAGGATGCGCTCGCCCGAATTGCGGTTCGCCACCACCGACAGCAAGCCGTCGAGATAGGGTTGTTGCAGGGGTGTGATGCCAACGTTATCGAGGTGGTTCAACTCCTTGGAGCATTGGTCCAGGGCCTTTTGCGAGATCTCGATGGGGTGATAGGTGGTGGGTTGATGTTCCGCGAGGGCCTCGAGCAGGCCCAGAGTTTTTCTTCCACTGCCGCTGCCAAGTTCGGCCACAACGATGCGTTCCGGCATCAAACTGCGCGCGATCACACGGGCATTTTCTCGTAGCAGGCGCTCGTCCGCGCGAAACAAGCCATACTCGGGCAGAAGCGTAATCACCTCGAAGAGCGCGGAACCGACTTCATCGTAGAGGTACTTCGATGGAATCTCTTTCTGTCCGTTCTTGGTCAGCCCCACACAGACATCTGTTCCGAAGTCGGCGATCGAATATTGCGCTAAAGCTTCTGTGGCCATGTCACTCCCCAATAGCGAACCGGATGTGGATCAGTGCTCGACGCATCGGAAGCCTGCGTAGGCATACGGATAGTGCGGCTGGAACCAGTTGCGGAAGGACCGCCGCAGCATGCATGCGGCGGTTCTCGACGATCCGCCTTTCATGACATAGTGCTGGCCGTCAAAGAAATTTGCCGAATAGCCGGGATAAAAGGGAAATGCTTCGAAGCCTTCGAAGGGCGCAAAGACCGTGCGCGTCCACTCCCAACCGTTACCTAACAGATCGCTGGCTCCGAAAGCGCTGTTTCCCGCCAGGGAAGGCGGCCACCGGAGTGGGATCCCAATACTGAAAATCAAAATTTCCGAAGCCGGCGGCGGGGGGTTCATCACCCCAGGGATAGATTCTCTCGCCGCCATTGTGCGTGCCATAGGCCGCGCGATGCCATTCGGCCTCGCTGGGCAGCTCGCTTGCGTGCCCAGCGTGAATATGCCAAGGCCTCCGCATGGCTAACGTAGACGGGCCATTCGGCCGGCAGAGGCACCTCGTCAAACATGGTGCGAAAGAAGAATTGATTTTCCCGACGAACCCAGAAGGCCGGATGCAGCGTGCCGCTCGATTGCAGCCATTGCCAATCCTCAGCGCCCCAGAACGAGGGCTCGCTGTAGCCTCCTTCAGCGACAAACCGAAGATATTGGCGGTTGGTGACCATAGACGCATCGATTCGAAACGCCGGGACGGAGACTCGATGCTCGTCAAATTCGTTGTCCCATCCAAAGGCTCCGTCATCGCCACGCTTCATACCCAGCGTTGCCGCGCCCGCGGGAATTTCCACCATTCGCGGCCGAATCTGTGGCGAGCGAGGCGGTGGCGGAGCCTGCCGGGCACATTTGAGATTGATGGGTAAGCGGTGCAGCATGTACGCGAGAGTCTCCGCATGCATAAGCCGATGTTCGATAGCCACCTGCAGCAGTTGGGAGGCTGTTCGCCGACCCTCGGGGCGTTCCAGTGCGGATGCGAGCCGGTCGTCAAGAGAGTCGCGCACGGTCTGCCGGTAACGAAGTACCTCGGTATGTGCAGGCCAATCCTTCGGCTGGTCGTCTGGAAGGCCGCCACCGACTGGATCGATGCCAAAAGCAAAGAGCTTGTCCAACTCAGGGGCGAACGGGTTCAGGCCATCCAGGGCAGGCGCAAAGAGATTCAAATCAAAGGCCTCAAGATGGCCTAGGTAGAAGATAATGCGATGCCTTTCGGCGATTGGGCGCTCGTAGATGGCTTCAGGGCGCACGATATCGAGCAAACGGTCGGACTGTGCCCTGGCTTCCCATAATTCCTGCAACACGGACCGGCGGGCGGTACCCAGCGTTGAATTGCCCATGACCCTCCCCTTGCGTTCGATGCTCTGGCGGCGATCTGGATGCATGGATCGTAACGCCAAAATGGGTCAGTCGAGAACCTGAGAACGACGATTGTCGGAATAGAGGCATAAGCCTAACATGTACGCATGGCTTTCAGCCTCTCCAGAGCCGCTGCCCAGGGTAGCGCGTGAGCGGTGCGGCTCGGCCGGATGGTCTCGCCGTTGAGCTACGGAATGTCGAGTACCGCCTTGACGACCGCCAGATCGTGGGCGGCGTCACCTTCAAAGTGGCCCCCGGCGAAACCCTGATTCTGCTCGGACGCAGCGGGTCCGGCAAAACTACTACGCTCAAGCTAATCAACCGGCTGCTCGAACCCACTTCAGGTGAAATCTTTGTGGAGGGGCGCCCGTCAGCGGGAGTGGGACCCGATCCAGCTGCGAAGACGCATCGGCTACGTCATTCAGGACGTAGGTCTTTTCCCGCATTGGACGGTGGAGCAAAACGTCGGCATGGTTCCTCGGCTGGAATCCTGGCCCGAGGCTCGCTTGCAGCGAGCGCGTTCGGGAGATGCTGGAGTTGGTCGGCCTGGACTTCGCGAAATTCGCCGGACGAAAGCCCAGCGAGCTGTCTGGCGGACAGCGCCAGCGAGTGGGAGTGGCCCGTGCGCTGGCAGCCGATCCCCCCATTCTGCTGATGGACGAGCCGTTTGGCGCGTTGGATCCGGTGACTCGAGCGGAACTGCAGCGCGAGTTTCGGGAGCTGGCGGCGCGCCTGGAAAAAGCCATCGTCTTCGTCACTCATGATCTGCGGGAGGCCCTTCTTTTGGGCACTCGGATAGGTCTATTTGCCGAGGGCCGGCTGGCACGGATTTACGAACCCGAGGAATTTTTGCAGGCTAAAGACACCGAAGCCCGAGCTTTTGTCGATTCGCTCGGCGCGGGGTCCGCGGCCCGAGTGTAGGGTGTTGTTAGCGGAGGTAAGCGTGAGTTTCTGGAATTTCTTGATCATGCACCATGCCGAGATCTTATCCCGCACGCTGGAACATCTCCTGCTCGTCGGGGCGGCGATGCTGGCGGCCGTGGTCATCGGGATCCCGCTGGGCATCGCGCTCGTGCGGCGGCAGATCTTGCGTCGCTGGGTACTGGGCACGGCAAACGTCATTCAGACCATTCCGAGCCTGGCGCTATTCGGATTTCTGATTCCCGTACCCTTTCTGGGCGGCATCGGCGCGACCACGGCGATTGTCGCGCTGGCGCTCTATGCCTTGCTTCCCATTCTTCGCAATACGTATACGGGCATCGCCGGCGTCGACCCCGCGGTGCTCGAATCGGCTCGCGGCATGGGCATGACCCCCAGGCAGATCCTTTGGGATGTCGAACTCCCTCTCTCCATGGGTGTGATTCTCGCGGGGGTACGTGTTGCCACGGTGATCTGCATCGGCGTGGCCACCATCGCCGCCGCCATCGGTGCGGGCGGGTTGGGCGTATTTATTTTTCGCGGCGTGGCCATGGTCAGCAACGCCGTGATCCTCGCCGGAGCCATTCCCGCGGCGCTGCTGGCGATTGCCGTGGACCTCATTCTCGCATTGGTCGAGCAAAGGCTGACGCCCTCGGTAACCGGGGCGTCAGCCTTTAAAATGAGCGTCGCACGTTAAAGAAGGCCCAAAGAGTGGCGACACGATTAACGAGACGAGAGGCGCTAGGTTTGCTCGGCGGAGCTGTCGTAACGCTCACGGGGTGCCGCCGCGGGCGCCCAAACACCGTAGTGGCCGGCTCTAAAAATTTCACCGAGCAGATCATCCTGGCCGAACTGCTGGCCCAGCAGATCGAAGTGCATACCGCCTTGAAAGTCGATCGCCGTCTCAATCTGGGTGGCACGCTGATCTGCCACCAGGCGTTGCTCGCCGGTCAGATGGATTTATACGCCGAGTACACCGGAACGGCCCTCACGGCCGTCCTCGAGTCAGCCTTCCTCGAACGACACCGAAGCGGTCTACCGCGCCGTTCGCGATGGCTACCGTGATCGCTTCGGTTTTGACGTTGGCCCTCCGCTCGGATTTAACAACACGTTCGCCATCGTGGTCCGTGGCGAGGATGCACAAAGCCTCAAGCTGCGCAATATTTCTGACATGGCGCCTCACGCTCCCCAATGGCGCGCAGGCTTCGGCTACGAATTCATGGAGCGTTCGGACGGCTATAAGGGATTGGCCAGCGCCTATGGACTCAAATTCGCGGCCGAACCGAGGATCATGGATTTGGGATTGCTCTATCGAGCGCTCAAGGAACATCAAGTGGATGTGGTCGCCGGAAATTCCACCGACGGTCTAATCACTGCGCTCGGAATGGTGGTTTTGGAGGATGATCGGCACTATTTTCCTCCCTATCAGGCGGTCACCATAGTTCGGGGCGGCGCGCTTCGCCAGCATCCGGATCTGCGTGGCGCCCTCGACGCACTGGGTGGAAAAATCTCCGACGCCGACATGCGCCAGATGAATTACGCGGTCGATGGCGCGCAACGCGATCCCGCCGCAGTCGCCCGGGAGTTCCGGCTCGCGCGCAGTCTCTAAGAAGTGTTGCCGAGCCTGGCCCGATCTTGTTAGATTCGAAATTCGAAGAGGTGAAGAATGGCCATCAGCCAGGAGTTGCTGGATTTGCTGGTTTGTCCCGTATGCAAGACGCCGGTAAAGCTAACCGTCGACGAAAAAGGTCTTCGCTGCGCCACCTGCCGGATCGTCTATCCAGTGCGTGACGGCTTTCCGGTCATGATTCGCGAGGAAGCCAAACCCGAGGCCTGAGCCGGGGATTCGTTACAGAGGAAAACTAAGGGACTGATCGCTTCGTTCCACCCACAGGCGGATCTCTTTGGTTCGACCGCCGCGCGGATCGTTACTTTCCGGAAATGGCTGAAACGGGCTCACTTCGACCACCACGACAACTCCGCTTCCCCCGTTGGGAGGCAGCGTCGCGGATTCGATGCGGTAGCTTTTGATCGGTCCGTAATAGCCTTGCAAACCCCAGTCGCCTACGAAATCCTGGTAGGTATACGAGCCGTGACTTTTCCAGATTTGGAAACCTCGCTGAAAGTCCTGCGCCACCACAGCATCCATGAAATGTTCGACGGTGTGTTTTTCGCTGATGAAACGCAGGAAGAAAAACCAGATACCAAAAGAGACCAGAAGGATGAGCGCCACGCCGCTTACGGCATAGCGCAGCCTTTTCGAATTTGGTTCCTCGGTGGTGGTGCCAAGCAGGTTCAAATCTGTCCTCGGACTTGCTGCCTATCGCCGCGTCGCGTTGAAACAGAGAGTTAATTCCGCAGAGGAGAAAACCCTAGCAGAGTCACGTTGCGGATGCAAACTCCTCACGAGGGCCGCGTCTTGCGGGCATCGCGCTCAGGCTTCGAGCGCGCCGCCCGAGCCCGCCGGCAATTCGATCGAGTATTTCGTCCGCTGCTTCTCCCGATGCTCGGCCAGCGCCAGTTCGATCAGGCGATCGATCAGTTCTCGGTAGGCAATGCCCGAGGCCTCCCACAGTTTCGGATACATGCTGATCGAAGTGAAGCCGGGAATGGTGTTCACTTCGTTGAAGTAGATGCGTCCGCTGGGCTTTTCGAGGAAGAAATCGACGCGCGCCATGCCGCGGCATTCCAGGCAGCGGAACGCGCGCACGGCGTATTCCTGAAAACGCTTCACCTGTGGCCGTGAGAGCTTCGCCGGAATTTCCAGCCGCGTGCCGTCTTCCAGATACTTCGCCGTGTAATCGTAAAATTCGCGGTGCGGAATGATCTCGCCCGGAATCGACGCCTCCGGCTCGTCATTTCCAAGCACGGAAACTTCGATCTCGCGCCCGCGAATATTGCGCTCCACCAGAATTTTCTGCGCGAATTCAGCCGCGAAATCAAGAGCTGCCGCGCAATTCCTCGCGCTTGTGCACCTTGGTCATGCCCACCGAAGAGCCCAGCGTCGCCGGCTTGACAAATAGCGGGAAGCGAAACTTCTTCCGCACCGCGCGCAACACCTGCTCGCGTTCGCTTCTCCCATTCCGAGCGCAGAATCGCCAGAAATTCGCCGACCGGCAACCGCGCCTGCAGGAAAAGCCTCTTCTGCATGTCCTTGTCCATGCCCACGGCCGAGCCGATCACGCCCGAGCCCACGTAAGGCAAGCCGGCGAGATCGAGCAGGCCCTGCACCGTGCCGTCTTCGCCGTAGGTGCCGTGCAGCACCGGGAAGACCACGTCCACGCGTTGCGTGCCGGATGCGCGCTCCTCGAGCGGCACCAGCGCGGCGACGTTGGGATCGGCGCTGAGCATCACGTGCTGGCCCGCGCGCAACACTTCCGGCAGCATCTTCTGCGCGGGCGAACCCAGGAGCCATCGCCCGTCCTTGGCGATGCCGATCGGCACCGCTTCGTATTTCTCGGGGTCCAGCGCGCGAATCACCGACGCCGCCGACACCAGCGACACTTCGTGCTCGCCCGAACGTCCGCCAAAAATCACGCCCACCCGCAGCCGTTTCTTTTCTGCCGTCATGAAATATGGGTTCCCATTTCCTAGAGAATTTTCTTGCCCAGCGCCGAGAGCACCATCTCCACTCCCAGCAGCGCCGTCTTGTTGTGCAGATCGATCACAGGATTAATCTCGACGACCTCCAGCGACACCATCGCTTCGCTGTCGGCGATCATCTCCATCGCCAGATGTCCCTCGCGATAGGTCACGCCGCCGCGCACCGGCGTGCCCACGCCCGGCGCGTCGTAGGGATCGACGAAATCCATATCCAGGCTGACGGCGATGCCGTCGGTATCGTCCGTCGTCACGCGCAGCGCCTCGCTCATCACCTCGCGCATGCCGCGCTCGTCGATATCGCGCATGGTGAAAGCGTGCACGCCGGACTCCTTCACCAGGCGGCGCTCCTTCGCATCCAGATCGCGCACGCCGACGATCGCCACGTTGCGCGGCTCGACTTTCGGCTTGTAGCCCAGCAGTTCGGCCAGTTCCGGCGCGCCATAGCCGATCAGCGAGGCCAGCGGCATCCCGTGCACGTTGCCCGAAGGCGAAGATTCCGGCGTATTCATGTCGCCATGCGCGTCCAGCCACAGGTAGCCGATCTTTTTCGATTGCTTGCGGAAAAAATTCGAGACGCCCGAGCACGAACCGATGGCGATGGAGTGATCGCCGCCCAGCACCAGCGGCAAAAATCCTTCCGTCAGCGTCTGCTCGGTCATCTCCGCCAGGCCGCGGCAGGTTTCGGCAATTTCGTGCGAGATACTTGGCGCGCTTCTCGCCGTAGGGCTGTTCTTCCGGCTGCTTCACGTGCACGTTGCCGATGTCTTCCACCGGATGGCCAAGCTGCTTCAGCCGCGCCTGCAGGCCCGCGACGCGCAACGCCGAAGGACCCATATCCACGCCGCGGCGGCTCTGGCCGAGGTCCATCGGTACTCCGATGATGCGAATTTTCTGCGGCCATTGCGGACCTGCTGTTCGCCTGGTCGGCGGGTGGAAAGGCCGGCGAACAGCGCGGTTAAGGATACACGCGATAAATCATGCGCGGGAAGGGAATCACCTCGCGGACGTGCTCAGTTCCGCAAATCCAGCCACGATGCGCTCGAGGCCCATGCCGAAGCCGGCATGCGGCACGCTGCCGTAGCGGCGCAGGTCGAGATACCACTGGAAGGCCTCCTCGGGCAGCTTATTTTCGCGCAGCCGCTTCACCAGCAGGTCGTAGCTCGAGACGCGCTCGCCGCCGCCGATGATCTCGCCGTAGCCTTCCGACGCCAGCACGTCGAAACCCAGCGCCAGCTCCGGCCGCTCGCGATCCGGCTCCATATAAAACGCCTTGATCGATGCCGGGTAGCGGTGAATCATCACCGGCCGGTCGAATTGACTGCGAGAGCATCGTCTCCTCGTCGCCGCCGAAATCGTCGCCCCACTTCGCGGGATGGCCGTGCTTTTGCAGTATCTCAACGGCCTCGTCGTAGGTGATGCGCGGGAAGGGCGGCTTCGACCGCTTCGAGCTTGGCGACGTCGCGCTTCAGCGTCTCGAGTTCGCGCCGCGCGATTGCGCAACGACCGACTGCACGACATGGCTGACCAGCCCTTCAGCGAGCGCCATCATGTCTTCCAGGTGCGCGTAGGAAGCCTCCGGCTCGAGCATCCAGAACTCGGTCAGGTGCCGCCGCGTCTTCGATTTCTCGGCGCGAAACGTGGGACCGAAGCAGTAGACCTTGCCCAGCGCGGCAGCCAAGGCCTCGAGGTAAAGCTGCCCCGACTGCGTCAGGTAGGCCTTCTCATCGTCGACGTACTGCACCTCAAAAAGCGTCGTGGTGCCTTCGCACGCCGCCGGCGTAAAAATCGGCGCATCCGTCAGCGTGTAGCCCTGGCAATCCATGAACTCGCGCGCCGGCGCGAATCGCCTCGGCGCGAATGCGCAGGATCGAGGCTTGCCGCGGCGTGCGAATCCACAGGTGCCGCCGGTCGAGCAGAAAATCCACGCCATGCTCTTTCAGTTGTATGGGGTAAGGCTCGGACTCCGGGACGCGCTGCACGACCTCAACCCGCGTAACGCCCATCTCGAATCCGCCCGGAGCGCGCGGCTCGCGGCGAATCCGGCCAGTGACGATCACGCTGGATTCCTGCGTCAGCCCGCGCAGCGCCGCAAAAGCTTCCGGCTGCTCCTTCTGCGAGACCACGCCCTGCAGCATCCCGGTGCCATCGCGAAAAATCGGAAAAAGCAGCTTGCCCGATTCGCGCATGTTGTAGAGCCAGCCGCGGAGCGTGACTTCTTCGCCCTCATGCGCTCCGACGTGTTCGATGGTGACGACGCTCATGGAGTTTGGCGCAACGCGTCTACGCCTCTTCGTCTCGGGCGATGCGAGCGCCTGCTCGATGCGGTCGAAGGCGGTTCGCGCGGCGCTCGAGCGCAACCGAGGCGGGGGCGGGTCGGCGTAGGCCGGCTGTTCCTTCAGCTCGAGCACCAGCGGGAGCTGTCCGGGCGGCAAGCGGCAAGAGCCGCCTTCCATTCGATGGTGCCGTCGTAGGGCGGCAGGTGCTCGTCCTTCAGGCCGTGATTGTCGTGGATGTGCGCGGTGACCATGAATCGCGCATGATCTCGAGGCTCGGCCAGCACGCCGTCGGCGAGATGCGCGTGGCCGATGTCGAAGCACAACCGCAGGTCGGTCAGGCGCGTATCGGTGATGAACTGGCGCAGATTCGCGCGGCGTCGCCAGCTCGCCGGGCGTGTTTTCGAGCGCGATGGTCACGCCGCGCTGCTTGGCGAAAATGTGCAGGTGCTCGAGCGAGCTGAACGCGGCGTCGAAGTGGCGCGCGATCGGCTTCGTCGCGCGAAGAGCCCAGGTGCTGCACCAGATAGCGAAACGGAAGGTCTTCGGCCAGGTCGAGCGCGCGCTTGATTTCGTCCACCGCCTCCAGGCGCCGAACGCGCTCGGGATCGCAGATCGAAAGCGGCACGCTGCTGTCGTGCGTAAGGTTGAAATCCCGCTCTGGAGGAGCGTGAAGCGCGTGCAGCGTGAGATTGTGGTCGCGCAAAGCGCCGGCAATTTCGCGCACTACATCGGCGGATTGATAGTTAAAGTGAGCCCGGGAGCAGAATATTTCCACCGCAGTGACGCCGTACCGCGCGATGTCCGTGAGCAAGGCCGGAGTGAGCCTGCGCCTCACGAACACGTAAGTGGATAGGGTCCGAACCATAGCCGACTCTCAGTTTCCTGGGGCACTACGCCGCGGACTCGTGCTGGATGCGTGCACTCTATCCAGCGTCGAGACGATTGAAGATGGCCTCCGCATGGAATCAGCGACTCTAAGCGAAAGCCCATGAGGCGTCAAGCCGCGCAAAAACTGCGGTTGTGGGCCAGTTACCAATAGTGCGTTTATCGGGAGTTAAGTTGCTCCTGTATGGGGTAAATGAATCTCCCAGGGATACTCGCCGATTTCCGATTCCGCCCGGTGACCTCGCTCCGTGTTGTATAATCAGCATAAGCCTGGAATCGCAGACCATCTCTTTCCTCTCCCGAGGTAGCGGTCCGCAAAGGTCGATGGTGTAGCGTGATTTTCAAGCAATTCTACCTGCCGTGCCTGGCGCACGCTTCGTACGTGATTGGTGACGAGGAGACAGGCACGGCGGCCGTCGTTGACCCGCAGCGCGACACCGACCAATACATGGCGTTTGCCGCCGAACACCGGCTACACATCAAGCATGTGTTTCTGACGCATCTCCACGCCGATTTTGTCGCCGGTCATTTGGAGCTGCGCGATCGTGTGGGCGCCACCATTTATCTCGGCGCCGCGGCAAAAGCGTCGTATCGCGTTTACCCCTCTTCGCGATGGCGACATTCTCGAATTCGGACGCGTGCGCCTGAAGGTGCTGGAAACGCCGGGCCACACTCCGGAATCGATCTCCATCATCGTCTACGACCTGAACGCAAGCGACACGCAACCGCATGCCGTACTCACCGGAGACACTCTGTTCATCGGCGACGTAGGGCGGCCCGATCTGCGCGCGGCACTGGGCTGGTCGGCCACCGAACTGGGCGGCCTGCTCTTCGATTCGCTGCACAACAAGCTGCTGGCGCTGCCGGATCCATGCCTGGTCTATCCAGCTCACGGCGCGGGCTCGCTCTGCGGGAAGGCGCATCAGCAAGGAGACCGTATCAACCCTGGGAGAGCAGCGCCGCTCGAACTACGCGCTGCAGCCCATGAGCAAGGAAGCATTCATTCAGGTGGTGACGGCCGATCAGCCCGACGCTCCGGCTTACTTCACCTACGACGCCGTGCTGAACAGCGAAGAACGGCCGACCCTGGACCAGGCGCTGGCTCGCGAGATGAACCCGCTGACGCTCGATGGCGTGCTCGAATTGCAAGACCAAGGCGCGCAAATCCTCGATACGCGCGATCCCGCCGAATTTGCTTCGGCGCATCTCGCAGGCAGCATCAATATCGGTCTCGTCGGCCAGTACGCGACGTGGGCCGGAACGGTGCTGGATCGGAAGCATCCGATCGTCATCATCGCGGACCCGGGCAGCGAGAATGAATCGGCAATCCGCCTTGGGCGCATCGGATTCGATCACGTCGCCGGATATCTGAAGGATGGATTGCACAGCCTGGAATCGCGTCCGGATTTGACGGTCACCACGGACCGCCTCAGTGCGCCGTTCGCCGCCGATCTGCTGTCATCGCCTCAGCCGCCGCTGGCGATTGACGTCCGCACGCCGCGCGAGCGCGATCAGAAACACATCGCCGGAAGCTTGGGTATCCCGCTGAATCATCTGACGGAAAATCTGGAAAAGTTGCCCAAGGACCGTCCCCTGCTCGTCTATTGTGCCGGGGGCTACCGGTCGTCCATCGCCGCGAGCTTGTTGCAAAGCCGAGGATTTCGCCGCGTCAGTGAGATTGCCGGCGGAATCGTTGGATGGGAAGCCGCGAACCTGCCGGTCCAATCTGCTGAGGTTTTGTCATAGAAGCCTGGAAGTAGCCACGAGAATTTTCCACCGCCAAGGTTTCATGGGTGTAGCATGCTGCCCAGGGTACGGCTTAAAACGAAAATTCCGCGTAGAACGGCGGAACTCTCGAACCTGAAATGAAAGTTCCGTCTGAAAGGGGACAACCTCAATGAAGATCTCGCTGACGCTGGTGACATTGCTGACCATGGCTGTTTTTCTGACCGCCGCTGCGGCACCGATAGGCGGTGGCGTCCCGGCGGCTGTTCACTACATCGGCCACGAAAAAGTCTCCGCCGTGATGGCCAAAGGCGGAGAGATCGTGAATGACCCGGGCCTGATCGTGCTCGCCAATCGCCGGGAAGCTGGCCAGGTGGAGTACCACGAACACACCAACCACATCTTCATCATGGTTGAGGGGGAAGCCACTTTCATTACTGGGGGGACCATGGTCGGCGCCAAGCGAACCAACGCCGAACAGATGGTGGCGACATCCATTGAGGGAGGCGAGACTCACCACCTCAGCAAAGGCGACGTCATCACGATTCCGGCCAAGACGCCGCATTGGTGGAAAGAGATTCCCACGAAGACGGCCGCCTACTACGCCGTGAACATCGAGAGCCAATAGCGCCAGACAATCCCCCGCGAATAGTTGCGACGGAACGGTTAGTCGGGGCGTTCGTAATTCAGGTGCGGGCCAAGCCAGCGTTCGATGGCGCGCAATTCCAGCCCCTTGCGACGCTGATAATCGAGCACCTGATCGCGGCTGATTTTGCCCACGGCAAAATAGCGCGCTTGAGGATGCGAGAAGTACAGGCCGCAGACCGATGCGGCCGGCAGCATGGCGAAATTTTCCGTGAGCTCGATGCTCGTCGCGCGCTGCGCGTCGAGCAGAGTGAATAGAGTGTCTTTCTCGGTATGGTCGGGCGAAGCTGGATAGCCGGGGCCGGCCGAATGCCCCGATATTGCTCCTTCAGCACCTCCTCGAGGCTCAGCTTCTCCTCGCGCCCGTAACCCCATGCATCGCGCGCCTGTTTGTGCATCCATTCGGCGAGCGCCTCCGCCAGCCGGTCCGCCAGGGCCTTCACCATAATCGCGTTGTAATCGTCGTGCGCTTTTTCAAATCGCGCCGCCTGCTCAGCAGCGCCCACGCCCGCGGTAACAGCGAAGGCTCCCAGATAGTCGGGAAGCCCGGTCTCTTTTGGAGCGATGAAATCCGCGAGTGCGTACTCGGGCTCCCCATCGGGCTTTTGCATCTGCTGCCGCAGGGTGAAGAAAGTGGCCAGAGGCCGCGTGCGCGCCTCGTCGGTATAAAGCTCGATATCGTCGCCTACACTATTGGCTGGAAAAAAGCCGGCAACGGCGCGTGCCGTGAGCAGGTTTCCGTCGACAATTTCCGCCAGGAGCTTCTTTGCATCATCGAACAACTCCTGGGCCCGCGGTCCGACGACGGGATCTTGCAAAATTCGCGGGTAAATCCCTTTCAGCTCCCAGGCGTGGAAGAAGGGTGTCCAGTCGATCAGCGGCACGAGATTCTTTAGCGGCACATGATCCCAGGTGCGGTTGCCCGTGAACGATGGCACCGGAGGTCGATAGCTCGTCCAATCAATCGGCGCTTTTCTGGCGTCGGGCCTCCTGAAAGGAAACGAGAGGAGCAATTCGCGGGCCGCTGTATTGTTGCCGGAGCTTTTCCTGCTCTTCGCAATTTTTACGGGCGAACTCCGGGCGCTGCGCCGCAGCTGCTCAGACTGGAGACCACGCCGACCGCGCGTGAGGCGTCCAGCACATGAACCACCGGCTGGCGATACCCGGGCGCGATCTTCACCGCCGTATGCGCACGGCTCGTGGTTGCGCCTCCGATGAGCAGCGGAACGGAAAATCCCTGTCTCTCCATCTCGCGCGCCACGTGCACCATTTCGTCGAGCGAAGGCGTAATCAGCCCGCTCAGCCCGATCAGGTCCACGTTCTTTTCACGCGCCGTCTGCAGAATCCTGTCCGCCGAAACCATGACGCCAAGATCGATGACCTCGTAGTTGTTGCAGCCCAGCACTACGCCCACAATATTCTTGCCGATGTCGTGGACGTCGCCTTTGACCGTAGCCATCAATACGCGCGCTTGCGTCTCGCGCCCGCCGCTGGCCAGTTTTTCCGCTTCGAGATACGGCAGCAGAATCGCCACCGCCTGCTTCATCACTCGCGCGCTCTTGACCACCTGGGGCAGAAACATCTTTCCGGAGCCAAACAGGTCGCCCACGATATTCATCCCGGCCATCAGCGGACCCTCGATGATCGTCAGCGGTACCTTGTATTTCTGGCGGGCCTCTTCGACATCCACTGGCAGGAACTCCGTTATCCCATGGACCAGCGCGTGCGACAGGCGCTCCTCCACGCTGCCCTGGCGCCAGGCGTCTTCACGCGCCGCCGTCGGTCCGCGCTTTTCTACCGTCTGCGCGAATTCGAGCAGCCGCTCGGTGCTGTCGGGCCGCCGATTCAAGAGCACGTCTTCCACGTGTTCCCGCAGGTCCGGGGCAATCTCCTCGTAAATCGCCAGCTGCCCGGCGTTGACGATGCCCATATCCAGGCCGGCTCGAATAGCGTGATAGAGAAATGCCGAGTGCATGGCCTCGCGGACGACGTTGTTGCCGCGGAACGAAAACGAAATATTGCTGACGCCGCCGCTGATCTTCACACCCGGCAGCAGGGCCTTGATCTGCCGCGTCCCCTCGATGAAGGCAAGCGCGTATTGATTGTGCTCTTCGATGCCCGTGCCCACGGTGAGAATGGCCGGATCCATGATGATGTCGGTGGCGGGCATTCCCACCTGCTCGGTGAGAATGCGGTAAGCGCGAGCTGCAATGGCCACTTTGCGTTCCGCAGAATCCGCCTGCCCTTTTTCATCGAAGGCCATGACCACTACGCCGGCTCCATAACGCCGGATCTTGCGCGCCTGCTCGCGAAAGGCCTCTTCGCCCTCCTTCAGGCTGATGGAGTTGACGATTCCCTTGCCCTGCAGGCACTTCAATCCGGCTTCGATCACGCTCCATCTCGAGCTATCCACCAGAATCGGCACGCGAGCGATATCGGGTTCGGAAGCCAGCGCATTCAGGAAAATCGTCATGCACTTCTCCGAATCCAGCATGGCTTCGTCCATATTTACGTCAATCATTTGCGCGCCGCCCTCTACCTGTTGGCGCGCAATGGCCAGCGCTTTCTCGAAATCACCCTTGCGGATCAACTCCGCGAATCGCGGCGAACCGGTCACGTTGGTTCGCTCCCCGATATTGACGAAATTCGTGTCGGGACGAATCACCAGCGCTTCGAGGCCGCTGAACCGCGAATAAGCCTCGACCTTTGGTGGTACGCGTGGCGTCACGCCCCGAATGGCTGCGCCGATCGCGCGGATATGATCCGGTGTCGAACCGCAGCAACCGCCGGCGATATTCAGCCAGCCGTTGCGCGCGAATTCGCCAAGATCGGCGGCCATGCGTTCGGGAGTCTCATCGAAACCGCCGAAGGTATTCGGCAAACCCGCGTTCGGATAGCAAGTGATGGGAATGGGCGCCAGCCGCGACAACTCTTCGAGAAACGGGCGCATCTCCTTGGCGCCGAGCGCGCAGTTCATCCCCACGCTGAAGAGGGGCATATGCGACACCGAGGTCCAAAAGGCCTCCACGGTCTGCCCTGAAAGGGTGCGCCCGCTGCGATCCACAATGGTTACCGAGACGATCACGGGCACGCGCCGTCCCGAAGCTTCGAAGTACTCCTCGATGCCAAAAAGCGCCGCCTTGGCGTTCAGCGTGTCAAACACCGTCTCCAGCAGCAGGAGATCGACGCCGCCCTCCACGAGCGCCTTGGCCTGCGTTCCGTAAGCTTCCCGCAGTTGGTCAAAAGTCACCGGCCGCGACGCCGGGTTGGACATATCGTTCGAAACCGAGGCCGCTTTCGACGTCGGACCCATTGAGCCGGCCACAAAGCGCCTGCGTTGCGGATGTGAGGCCATGTAGCGCTCCACCGCTCTTCGAGCGATCTGAGCCCCGGCAAGGTTCATGTCGGCCACGCGGCTGTCCAGGGCGTATTCGGCCATGGAGACGGAATTGGAGTTGAAGGTATTCGTCTCTACGATGTCGGCGCCGGCTTCGAGATATTGCCCGTGAATCTCCTCGATAATCTGAGGCTGGGAGAGGTTCAGCGCGTCGTTATTCTGGCGCAAATCCTTGCCGTGCCGGGCAAACTCCTTACCCCGGTAACCCGCCTCATCCAGTTTGTAAGCCTGGATCATCGTGCCCATGGCCCCATCGAGCAGCAAAATGCGCTCGCGCATCAGCGCATTGAGTTCGTCACGAATCTGTTCGCCCTGGCTCATCGATCGAGACACCTTAATCCCATCTGGCGTGCCGCGCTTTCCAGACACTTCTCGCGCGGAATGGATCCTGAGGTCTTACGTTGGTTGGATGTCGAAAGCCTGTTTAGAGTGAAAGTGAAGGTCAGCCTTTTTGTTCTTACCAAGTATGCTTAATGATGGCCCTAATTATAGAGCAGAAGTCTCCCGCCGTGAAGCCCGCCTGGCTATTGCGCAGCCTCGCTCAAGAATTCCGCTTGAGCAGGTCCAGGAAGCAGGCCGGCGTCAAAGCCGCGATTTAGCAACTCCTGCACCGCCAGGCGCCCACGTTCGCCATAGCTCAGGGTCAAGTTATTTACGTACATACCGACGAATTTATCGGCCAGATCCGTATCCATATCCCGGGCAAATTGCATGGCGTAGTTCAGCGCCTCTTCCCGATGTTCCAGCGCGTAGGCCACGCTTTCGCGAATGGCCCTTGAAATGAGCTCTCCCGTCTCCTGCCCCAGGGCTCGCCGTACCGCATTGCCGCCGAGCGGCAGCGGCAGCTTTGTAGTTTCCAGCCACCATTGACCCAGGTCCACCACGCGATGAAGACCCATCTCCGGAAACTGCAGCTGCCCCTCATGAATGAGCAGGCCGGCGTCCACGGTTCCCGCGCGAACGGCGTCGATGATCTGGTCGAACGGTATCGGGACAGGTTCGAAAGTGGGCTCATAAAGCCGAAGCGTAAGGTAAGCCGAGGTGCGCAGCCCCGGAATGCCGATCCGACTGCCCGTAAGTTGCTTGCGAGTCATCGGGTGATTGGCAACCACGATCGGACCGTAGCCTTCGCCGAAACTTGCGCCGCAATCCAGCAGCACATATTTTTCCCGCAGGTAGGCGTAGGCCGAGAAGCTGATCGCCGTCACATCGTAAGTTTCGCGGTCGGCCGCTTGATTGAGCGTCTCAATGTCGGAAAGAACGTGAGTGAATCGCAACCCCGGAACTTTGACGCGGTTTGTCGCTAAAGCATAAAACATGAACGCGTCATCGGAATCCGGAGAATGCGCCAGCTTGATCTCTTGCATTTTTGTCGTGGCTTGCCGGGCTGGCATGCGCCCCTCGATTCTGTCTTGAACGTCTGCTACGCCCTGGCCGACGATGGCCTTCCGATAAACGCCTGCAGATGCCTCCGCCAAAAAAGGGCGTCAATTCTCAATAGGCTCACGTGGCCGAGGAAGGGAATCCAGTCTTGGACCTTCGGAAGATCGTGGCTGAGCCGGCAAAAGACTAGCATACTCGGGCTGCCGATCCAACTGGAGCAACGCGGCACCCAACATAGCTCCAGCGAAGCTCGTAGTGACTACTTTTCCCCCAGTTTCTGGCGCAGAAGTTTGACTTCGTGCTCGGTGAGCACCTGCTTGCTGGCGAGCAATGCCACAAGCTCGTACATGGCCTCAAGCATGCCTCCAGGTTTGGCCGAGGCATTCGGCTCAGTAGCGGGGGAGCCAATCGTTTCCCCAAACTCCTGCTCCGTTGGTGGTTCGGGCAATTCGCCACTTAATTCGCGCAACCACGCGGACAGTTTTTCCTTTTGATCCGCGGCCATTTCCGTGAACGCCAAACCCATACCCATGCCCGAAACGGCGTAAGTAACCTTCGCTTTGGCAAGGAAACTATGACTTTCGCTCTTCAGACTAATCAGGAGGGGCGCGCCTACCGGAAACGGACTCATCGTGTCGATGTAGCAGCCGCCTACTCCGAGATCGGAGGCGCGGCCAGTGAGGCGTGTTCGGGTGCGCAATTCCTGCATCTCCGCCGTTGCGGAGATGGGAAAGCGCGCGGTTTCTCGCCGCTCGTCAAGCTTGGCCGAATTGTTTGCGCTCGGCGCCGGTTCCGCAGATGAACCAGCGATGAGCTCTTGCTGTTTCAAAGCAAGCTCCCGCGGATGATTGGGAAAGGTATCTCCACTCTGAATAAACGCACCAGCGCGGATCAGGAAGGGACTTTCATTTTCTCGATTTTCAAACCGGGAATCAAGCACGGAGTTCGTCAGTGTGCCGTGAAGAAAATACTAGGGTTGCGGCCCCTCTCTTGCGTCACGCGGATCTTCCGCTGTGGCTACCGCCCCGTTTTTGTCCGCACTTCGAAGCGTACCGCTGGCATCGAGAAAAAACGAAAGGCGCCCGTCCTTCCCATATTTGACGGGCGTCGCCGCGAGTGTAAATCCCGCCGCCTTATCTCGTTCTGATTCGTCTTCTCCGCCGGCCGGAACGATTGAATAGCGGAACTCATAGCCTCCCGCCGCACCTGTCGCCAAATCGGGACCGAGTAGTCTCGCGCTTTCTGGCGAGATGCCGCCCTGCTCCGGGGGCCCCAGTTCATCGAGACCTTCGGGCAGCTTCCCGTAGACAGTTTGGTAGGACTTCAACGCCCTAGCGATGGTCCGCAGCGCATTGACTAAGTATCTCTCTCTCGATTGTAAGTCGCCCGCCTCCCACTGACGCGCCAGTGCCGGAATATCCAGCAGGAGCAGCCCCACCGACAATACTTTCCACTCGCCTGATTCCCGGATGAGCCCAAAGCGCACCGTTTGACTGTCGACTTGATTCGGGCCGCCCCGTGGCACTGTGACAGCAATAAAGGCAAGATTCTCGTGGACTTCGGCCGGGCCAAAGCGCATTTCTGAGGTCATGCCACTCGCCTCACATCGAACCACCGTATGTCCATCCAGAGCCGAAAGCAGAGGTTTGCCCGTATCTTCCAGGAGCGCGAAGCGCCTCAACATGGTCAAGCGCTGTTCCTCTTCCAGGGCACGGTAAGCCTGCGCGTTATCGCTTGTAAGGTGGCTCGCGAAGGCGGTTTGGTCTTGCCGGCAGGCGGCCGTCAACGCATCCCCAAGGGCCTGCGAGGGATCAGAGACGGCCGGCGCGCCTCGCTGTGTTGCCGTGCCGCGCTGTGCTGCGAAGCTACGTGCCACGAAACCCGGCGTCGCGAGCCTCAGCACGCTCATTGCTACCAGCAAAGCGCCCGTTGCGCCGATCCGGCCTCGGAGATGAAATACGTCAGATATCACAGTTTGACTTGGCGAAGGATCTCAGACAGGTTCGCTGTGAAACTGGACCTCGGCAGAACCTGGCTGCAACCTGCCGCCCGCGCCCTCTCGGCTAGGTCTGTCTGTACATGAGACAGAAAGCCGATAACGGGCACGGGGTTGCCTGAATTGTGCAGGCGTTCCACCGCTTCTACAGCCCCTTGCCGGGCATTCAGGTCCACCACCACGAGCCTTGGCCGATCTCCAAGCGCTGTACCTGTCAGAATCTCGACCAGCGCGTCGCCCGTTGAAACTGTCTTCAGCACTACGCCAAGTTTGCGTGCCGTTTCCGCAAGCTTCGCCTGGAAGAATAGATCGTCGACCAGCGCCACCACCTCGGTACCGCCATTAACCTTCTCGTTTGGGTCTACCATAGGTCATCATCGTAACAAGGCGCTCGGCTGCCGTGAAGGAGGCTGCTTGGAGTCCAAAGAAGACAAACCGCCCGCCAACTCCTTGGAGGTCACTCTCTACACGCGCCCGGGATGCCACTTGTGCGATGAGGCAAAATCGCAAATCGCGCCGGTGCTTATTGAATTTGGAGCTCGACTGCGCGAGGTTAATATCGATGCCGATCCCTTGCTGCGCGAGCGTTATAACGTGGACGTGCCGGTGATCTTTCTCGGAGATCGCAAGATCGCCAAGCATCGCGTCGATCTCAGCCAATTCAGGCGGCAGATCCTGGAGGCTCGCCGGCGTTCTGACAGGCGGGACTGATTCGGCCTAGTGATCCTTATTGCCGGACTTGATGCCTACCGTGCTGTCGGGAACGTCTCCTGGCTCACCCTGAACGCGGTCGTAAGTGGTCACCTGACAAGTGGAGCCCAGCGCCTCGTTGTAGTAGGTGGAGACGCCCAGCGCCGACCGCAACTCCTCGTTGAACTTGCGCATTTGCTGGAGCGCTCGCGCCAGCGCGGGAACCTTCCGCTCGTCATCCGTAATGAAGAATTTCTGATAGCCGGCATCCCAGAGCCGCGTGAACTGGCCGTCGATCAAAAGCGCCGGCAGAATGGTCATTTGAAAGCGCCCATCCGGCACGCGCCGAAATTCCGCCCCACAATCGTATTTTTCCACGCGCACCACGCCCCTGGTGCTGCTCACCTGAAAGCCCTTCGGTGGCAAAGTTTCCAGCAGGGCTGCGTCAAATCGTTCGGTAACATTCCACATGAATAGAAGGATTCACAGTTGCGCCCCGATTGTCAAACGTTCTCGGTGGCGGCGAGGTCGGTCGTCCGGTAGCCGGCCTGCGACGTGGGGGGCCCCGAACCTGTGTTTAGGTGGCGCTTTACCCTCCCGTTTGAATACATTAGGGGTCGCCGAGCATCTATTCGGTCTAGGCGCTACGCAGGATTGGTTCGGGCTGTGCCGGGCCTGGTCTCTGTAGCAGCCGTTTAAATTTGGGAAAACTATTGTAAACTCATGGTTTTCGCGAAGAGCCCGGTTTTGACTACGACGCCTCAGAACGTTAGGAAGATAGGTGTCGGCGTGCTGGAGCGCGTCGGCCATACGCCCTTGCTCCGCATGGAGAGGGTAGGCCGCGAGTATCCCAGGGCGGAGTTCTACGCCAAGGCCGAGTGGTTTAATCCCGGCGGCTCCGTGAAGGATAGAGCGGCGCTGAGCATGATCCGCGAAGGGGAGCGCACCGGCGCCCTGCGGCCTGGCAAGACCATCCTCGATGCGACCAGCGGTAATACGGGCATCGCCTACGCCATGATTGGCGCGGCCCTTGGGTATCCCGTGATGCTCTGCCTTCCGTCGAATGCCAGTGCCGAAAGGAAAAGGATTCTATCGGCGTACGGAGCGGATATCATTTTGACGGCGGCCGACGAAGGCTCGGATGGTGCGATTCGCCGGGCGCGCCGGATTTACGCCAGCGCCCCCCAAAAGTATTTTTATCCCGACCAGTACAGTAATCCCGCAAACTGGCAGGCGCACTACCACACGACCGCGCTCGGAGATTTGGGAGCAGACCGAACACAGCGTCACCCATTTCGTGGCCGGCCTCGGTACGAGCGGCACCTTTGTGGGCACCGCGCGGCGGCTGAAGGAACTGAATCCTGAGATTCAGTGCATCAGCTTGCAGCCGGATGAGGCTTTTCACGGGCTCGAAGGCTGGAAGCACATGGCATCGGCGCTGGTTCCGGTGATCTACGACGCGCGTGTTGCCGACCGCGATCTCGTCATTCAAACCGAGGACGCCTACCGCATGGCCAAGCGGTTGGCCCGCGAGGAAGCCATGTTGGTCAGCCCCAGCGCCGCCGCGGCTCTGGTCGGCTGCCTGCAAGTAGCGGCTTCTCTTGATCAGGATAGGCACGAGCGAGCCGTGATCGTGACCATCTTCGCAGACGCAGCCGAGAAGTATCTAAACGAACGCTTCTGGGACGAAAGCGAGGGCTCCTGACCCGCTTCGCTCCCAGCGGCCAATCTCATGCTCATAGTTAACAAAGAGATCGCTCAAGCGATCCGCGGGCACGGCGCCCGGGATTATCCCAACGAGACTTGCGGAGCGATGCTCGGCCTTGATCGCGCCGAAGGACGCGAGGTGCGCATGCTTTTCCCGCTCACCAATCGGCGCGACGACTCTCCGCGCAATCGTTTTTCCATTACGGCTGAGGATGTTCGTGCCGCCGAGCGCGCCGCCAAAGATCAGGGATTGGACCTCGTCGGCTGGTATCATTCCCATCCCGATCATCCGGCGAAGCCCAGCGAATTCGATCGCGAGCATGCCTGGCCGTGGTACAGCTACGTGATCGTGAGCGTGGCCAGCGGCGAGCCCCGCGACATGACTTCCTGGCTTCTCTCCGACGACCGCTCGCATTTTGAGCCTGAGGAGATAGCGTCGCTCATGAGTGCGCCACCGGGCACGGCGCACAGATGACGGGCGCAGAGGTGTTAGCCACGAGTTCGGCGTTGAGCAATTGCGGTGCTCGTACTCAGCCAGAATTTGGCGAGTTACACTGGAGGTGAGGCAACTATGGCGGTAAAGCTCGAAATTCCGACTGCCCTGCGACCCTTTGCGGGCAAACAAGCAAGCGTGGAGTTCAATGCCGCAACCGTCGGAGACGCCCTCAAGCAATTGACGGGAATCTACGCGGACTTGCGCAAGCATCTTTACACCGACGACGGCCGTATCCGTAGCTTCGTGAATATCTACGTCAACGACGAAGATATTCGCTATCTGCAGAAGGAAAATACGCCCATTAAAGACGGCGATACGATCAGCATCGTGCCCTCGATCGCCGGCGGCGCAAATTCATAACAGGGTCGAAGGAGAATATTATGCCGATCGTTACCGGCACGCCCGCTGTTCCTGAAACGGGGCGCACACTTTCAAAGCAGGAGATCCAGCGTTACAGCCGGCACTTGATCATGCCCGAAGTGGGCATGGAGGGGCAGCTCAAGCTCGCCAAGGCCAAGGTGCTCATGATTGGCGCCGGCGGACTCGGCGCGCCGCTGGGCCTTTATCTGGCCGCGGCAGGCGTGGGGCGGCTGGGCATCGTCGATTTTGACGTCGTCGATTACACCAATCTGCAGCGACAGATTACGTTTTCCACCAGCGATGTAGGGCGTCCTAAGATTCAAGCCGCCAAGGAGCGCCTGGCCGCGATGAATCCCGAGATTCGCATCGATACCTACGAAACGCGCCTTACCAGTTCCAATGCGCTCGATCTTTTCCGCGACTACGACATCGTTGTCGACGGCACCGATAATTTCCCCACGCGTTATCTCGTCAATGACGCGTGCGTGTTGCTGGGCAAGCCCAATGTCTACGGCTCCATCTTTCGCTTCGAGGGGCAGACGACAGTCTTCAACTATCCCGGCCGGACCGTGCTATCGCTGCCTCTATCCGGAACCGCCGCCGCCCGGACTGGTGCCTTCCTGCGCCGAAGGGGGCGTGCTGGGTGTTCTTCCCGGCATTGTGGGTTCGCTTCAGGCGATGGAAACCATCAAGCTGATCCTGGGGATCGGCGAGCCCCTGGCCGGCCGCCTCTTGCTCTTCGATGCTTTAGGCATGCGCTTCCGCGAACTGCGTTTGCGCAAGAATCCGTCTTGCCCGGTTTGCGGCGACCACCCTACAATCCGAGAGCTCATCGATTACGAGGAGTTTTGCGGAATCCGCGGCGAGGAGGTTATTCCCATGAATACAGGCATTCCCGAAATTACGCCCCGCGAGCTCAAGACCAGGCTCGATCGCGGCGACGATATCTTCATCCTGGATGTGCGCGAGCCGCACGAATACCAGATCTGCAATCTGAATGGCCACCTCATTCCCCTCGGCGATCTGCCCAGGCGCGCGGGCGAACTCGATAGCTCCCGCGAAATCGTGGCCCATTGCCGCAGCGGAAAGCGTTCCGCCGATGCCGTGGAGTTTCTGCGTCAGGCTGGCTTCCGTAAGATATGGAACCTCAAAGGCGGCATCCTGGCCTGGTCGGATGAGGTCGATCCTTCTGTGCCAAAATATTAAATTGAGCGGGAGCCACGAAAAGGCTCCACGCAAGCGTCCGCGGGAATCAAAACAAGCGCCGCGTCCTGCGGTACGGTGCGATAGGGTAAGGTACAGATAACGAACTCCATTGGAGGCTTCATCGATGGCACAAGTCAAGGTCACGGTAAGAAAGAACGGGCCGTTTCGCGTGGAAGCGCCCGAAGGCTCCATCGAGCTTGTCGACGCCGATGGTCAGAAGTATGACTTGACCGGGAAGTCCGCCTTTTCTCTCTGCCGTTGCGGAGGCTCGGTCTCGAAGCCTTTCTGCGATGGCACGCATAGCCGCATCGGCTTTCAGGGGGCGGAAGCTGCTGTCCGCGCGGAAGGCCAGCAGAACGACCCGCAGAAGCCGAAGCCCTGAATCCCTTATTGTTCCGTTTCGGTGCCATTTCGGCCTTTTATGGGCCCTCGGCGGGTATCACTCCTCTCATCCCGTAACATTTTGAAACTCCACAGCGGCATTTTCGGGATTTTGGTCCAGCCTTAATACGCCAAACCTCCTTTCGAAGTTGAGTATTTCCAGCAGCTTGACCCCGATCTGGCGTTTGGGGCCAAAAGGGCGACCGGCGTGCTCTATCAACCAATACCAGCGTTTCTTTCTGGGCATCTTGGGGATGGAGCTGGGATACAGTGCTTGTCGCGCAAAAAGTCGGCCGGTGGTTCTCCCGCTACCAATTGTTGCTGGGCCTATTGGCCCTCGTTGGGGTATCCGCCCTTTCCTTCTGGCTGCGGCAGCGCGATTTTTCCTCTGGATTTGTACTCTTTTGCTATCTCGAAATCGTTGGCAGCTTGCTGTGCTTCACCTTTGTCGCCAATGCCCTGGTGCATTTTCGCGGCACGCGTGACCGCCTTACTCTGGTTCTCGCGCTCGGATTTCTCTTCGCCGGACTGATCGAAACTTTTGCCATTTGGGGACTCTACGGCCCTGCACTTCAGGGAGCGCAACAAGCCGGCGTCTCGATGACCTGGATGGTCGGCCAAACGGCGCTCGCGGCGCTGCTCGTGGCTGCGCTGGCGCTTGAGCATCGCGTGCCGCACTCTCGTCATCCCGGTCGCGATACGACGGTTTCTGTTGTGTTGGTCGGCCTGGTCGCGTACCTCACCGCAGCCGCCTACCTGAGCGGAGTGATCGACACATCCACTCACCCCGCGGCATGGTTGGCTCGCGCCTCGGACTTGCTTCCCGCCGCGCTATTCCTGGTGGCTGCCATTGGTTTTGGGCGCCGCGCCAATATGGCGCGATCCGGTTTTAACCGCGCTCTTTGTGCCGCGCTCTGGATTAATGTGGCATGCCATCTTGCGGCCACCCAATCAGTGCGCATGTTCGATGCGCCGTTTACGCTGGCTCTTGGGCTGCGAACGGGTAGTTATGCGTTGATCCTGGGCGGCACGCTGCTGGATAACGCTCGCCTCTTCGAGCAGGTGCGCCATCTCGCCGTCAGCGATTCACTCACCGGCCTGGGCAACTACCGGGCCTTGCTGAATGCGCTGGAAAGCGAGATCCAGCGCTCCAGCCGCAGCAAGCGCAACTTCGCCATCATCTTGATGGATCTCGACAATCTCAAGCAGATCAACGACCGCTACGGTCATCTGGTGGGTTCGCGCGCCATCTGCCGCCTGGGCAATGTGCTCCGAGTGCACAGCCGGACGATCGATACTGCCGCGCGCTATGGCGGTGACGAGTTTGCTGTTGTGTTGCCCGAAGCCGGCGCCCAAGCCGCCCAGTGTGTGGGCGAACGCATCCGTGAGCGGCTCAGCAGCGATGGTGAAGAGCCTCACATGACCGTAAGCGTCGGCACGGCCGTATTTCCGCAGGATGGCCAAACGGTTGAGGAGTTGCTCGACGCCGCTGACCGCAACCTTTACGGGATGAAGCGCGGCAGCCGGATTATGGGATTGTCGCGTATCGCGGCCTGTTTGTAGCTGGTTCTGTGCTCGTTCTGGGGGAGAGCGTGCCGAAAACTTATACCGCCTCGCGTCTCGAGAAAAGAGTTCCCATGGCCGTTGCCGTACACATCTCGGGCCACCGGGCTGTGCCCGGTGTGGAGACCACTTTTACGGAGAACGTCAGCGCTCGTGGCGCTCGCGTCCTCTCGGTGCGTCGCTGGAACATCAACGACCATTTGTCTTTCGAATCGCTTCCTGGCGATTTTCGCGCCAAGGCCCGCGTCGCTTATTGCGTGCGCCTGCGCGACGACGGCTATGCCGTCGGTGTCGAGTTCCTGGAACCGGTGGGCCATTGGGTTCTTGGCCCGCTGACTTCTTTGGGAAATAACCTGCACGGATAGGGAGGACGAAGGCGAAAAAACTGGCGCAAAAAATTTTCAGAGATTAGCGCCGGGTGCCCTGGCAGAGGGTATCCGGCGCTTTTTTCTTTTTGCAAGCGAGCCTATCTCCTGGTCGATGGGCCCGAAATCAAGCGCTCGAAAACATCCTCCGTGGCATCGACCATGCGGTCCGCGGAATAGTTCGCCGCGGCGGTTTTGCGGCCGCCCTGCCCAAGCCGAGCCATCCGTTCAGGATCGCGCAGCATGCGCGCCGCCTCCGCAGCGATCGCCTCGGCAGTCGCTTCTTGCACCAGAACTCCGTTTCGTTCATTGTCGATGATCTCGGCAACGCCGCCCCGCGCCAGCGCCAGCACGGGCAGGCCGAACGCCATGGCCCTGAGCAAAGAGCTGCCCGCACCCTCCTGAAGTGAGGGGAATACAAATAGATCGCACGCGGCGTAGACAGGCTCAACATCAGGAAGAAATCCCGTAAAAATAATCGCCGATTCGAGACCCGCTTCGCGCGCTTGCCCCTCGAGTCGTGCGCGCAAGCCTCCTTCGCCGGCAAGCAGGAGCCTGCAGTTTGGCACTTCCCGCCGAAGCGTCGAAAACGCCTCGATGAGCAGCGCATGTCCTTTTTCTCCCGTCAGCGCGGCCACGAGCGCCAGGACCTTGTCGTCCTCCTTCAATCCCCATCGCCTGCGCGCCCGCGCGCGCGTCTGGGCATCGATCGGGTCGGGAATTTCGACCCCGTCCGGCACCACCTCGACGCGCTCTTCACCAAATCCGGCGGCTGCGAGCGCGTCCCGCACCGATTGAGAGATCGCCAGGATGCGCGCCGCCGCACGATAGCGTGACAGCGAAATGGGGCTGCGCGAGAGGGGAAAGGTGACTCGTCGCACTGCCACGAGCGGCACATGGCGGTGGCTGCGCGCCAGCCATGCCGCCGTCAGTGCGTGCGCTTCATTGGCATAGACGATGTCGAAGCGCTTTTGTTTGAGCAGCCGGCGCACCGCGCGTGCCGCGCTGATCCGGCGCGCTCTGGCGGAGACTTCGTGCACCTGGATACCGGCCGCTTGAGCGCGCGCTGCGATGGCGGAATTACGCACCGCAACGATTTCGGCGACGTGCCCCCGCTTTACGAGGCCCATTACCAGCAGGAGCGCTTGCTCTTGCCCTCCGCGCCACACTCGTTCCAGGTCCACCAGCAGTATGCGCGCCACGATCAAGCGTCCCGAGCTTGCGGCCACGCGCGCTCTTCGAGCTTTCCGCCGCGCACCAGCACGCCCAGCTTCCGATACTTCAACCAGACATAGCGCGCCGAGGTCCAGGCAATCAGCGCGCCGCGATAGCCGTCCAGAAAGCCCAGCTGAAAAAAGAATCGTTGCAGGAGCGCCCAGGGAGCGCCCAACCACATTCCACCGCGCCAGCGCCGCCGGCCCTGGGAATAGAGGTCCGCCGCCGCGCGAGTGGTGAACGCTTCCATCTTGGCGTAGTGCTCCCTGAGCGAACGGATGGTGTAGTGCAGGATTTCGCCCTGCAGGCGGCCGGGGCGATCCTGCAACTTGACGCTTTCGTGCAAAGCGCCCACAAAGCGCGCGCGGTCGCGCCGGTAGAGACGTATGCAATACTCCGGATACCAGCCCGAATGGCGCGATCCAGCCGCCCAGGTAATTGGGCTTGCGGCTGATGTCATAGGCCGCGTATTCCGGCTCGCGTTCCTTCCAGGCGGCAAGCGATCCGCGCAACTCAGTGTCCAGCCGTTCATCCGCATCCAGGGAGAGTACCCAATCGTGCGCCGCATGGTCGGCCGCAAAGTTCTTCTGCTCGCCAAAATTGGTGAAAGCACGCGGAATCACCCGCGCGCCGAGCTCCTGCGCGATCTGGCAGGTCCGGTCCGTGCTTCCCGAATCGACCACCACGATCTCGTCAGCGACGCCTTGCAGCGACTTGATCGCCTCAGGCAGGTCGGACTCTTCGTTATAGGTAATGAGAACGGCGCTGATGGGCGGCATGCTTGTGCGCACGAGCCTACCGCAAGAACCGCCCGCGCGGCAAAAAACTCCTACTGCACGAAGCCTACGTTCGGAGGCGGCACAGACGCGGGCGCTTCGCGGATCGGCCCGAACTGCGCTTCGAACCGGGCGATATTCTCCCCGAGTGCTCGCCAAAGCCGCTTGGCGTGCCCGGGACTGACAATCGTGCTGGCCACAAGTTTGCCGTGGGTGCCGTTTGTAAACACGTAGATGAAGTGCATGGTGAACTCTTCCGGATTGTGGTGAATCATCACCAGATTACTGAACTGGCCGACCAGTTCCTTTTCATCGGCCTTGATTTGCACTTGCGGGGGTTGTTGCTGTTCCGCCATTTTGCCTCCGTGGGCTTCCAATCCAAGCTACCACAGATGATCCGCATTGGGGCACGCGAAGCGAGGCCTCCCCTTTAACGGATTGACCGGTAGAACCTGTATTGACGAAACATCGATGTTAAATGTAGTTTATTCGCTTCATTCATCTAGGTTAAGATCATTGTAAAGCTCATGTCCGGCTCCCGTCCCAACACCGTGCCGCTCGAACCTGAGGCTGCCACCGCCCTGGATTTTCAGCCTGCTCCCGCGCACGCCCCTGCCGCAAAGCGGCCTTCCTTGCCGGAGGTCTATCGCAGCGTTCCCATCATCAGCGGATCGTCGTTCTTTCGGAAAGTTTTGGCCTTCGCCGGCCCCGGTTACCTCGTCGCCGTCGGCTACATGGACCCGGGCAACTGGGCTACTGACATCGGCGGCGGATCGCAATTCGGTTACGCGCTGCTGAGCGTCGTGGTTGCTCAGCAGCATGCTGGCGATTTTCCTTCAGGCGCTTTCCGCCAAGCTGGGCATCGCCACCGGCCGCGACCTCGCGCAGGCCTGCCGCGAATCGTATCCGCGCCCCGTGCGCATTGCCTTGTGGGTGCTGTGCGAGATCGCCATCGCCGCCTGCGACCTGGCGGAGGTGCTGGGCTCGGCGATCGCGCTGCAGCTTCTCTTCGGCATTGCCGCTTGCTCGCCGGCGTTCTGATCACCGGCGCTCGACGTCCTGATCGTTCTGGCCATGCAGGGCCGCGGATTCCGCTGGATCGAAGCGCTGGTGATCACCCTGATCGCCACGATCGCCGGCTGCTTCGCCTACGAACTTTTCTTTGCGCAGCCGCTGTGGCGCGAAGCTGCGAGCGGTCTGCTGCCCACCGCGGAATTGCTGCACAACCGCGAGATGCTCTATCTGGCCATCGGCATTCTGGGCGCGACGGTGATGCCGCACAATCTGTACCTGCATTCCAGCATCGTGCAGACGCGCGCCTTCGGACGCAGTCTCGAGGCAAAAACGCGAAGCCATGCGCTTTGCCCTGCTCGACTCCACGGTGGCGCTGGTGTTTTCGCTTTCTTTATCAACGCCGCCATCCTGATCCTGGGCGCCGCGGCATTTCATCATCGCGGGATGACCGACGTCGCCGACATCGGCCAGGCCTACCAGTTGCTGACGCCGGTGATGGGCGCGAGCCTGGCCAGCACGCTCTTCGCCGCGGCGCTGCTCTGCTCGGGACAGAACTCGACGCTCACCGGCACGCTGGCCGGCCAGATCGTGATGGAAGGATTTCTGCAGCTTGCGGCTGAAGCCCTGGCTGCGGCGACTGGTCACGCGTTCGCTGGCGATCATTCCGGCGGCGCTGGTGATCGGCATCGCCGGCGAAAGCAAGGCCACGACGCTGCTCATCCTCAGCCAGGTGATCCTCAGCTTTCAGCTGCCGTTTGCGGTGGTGCCGCTGGTGCAGTTCACCAGCGACAAACGCAAGATGGGCGAATTCGCCAACCGCCGTGGGTGGCGCTTTGGCGTGGATTACTGGCCGCTGGCGATCATCGCGCTGAATGCCTGCTGCTTGTGCTGTTTTCCGCGGCAGGCCTGATCGCGGCAGACGCGTGTCTTCTGACCGTGCCCGATGAATCCGATTCGTAGCCAGCTTCACTTACTGCAACCTTCGCGAGTGCCTGCGCGACTTCCTTCATGTCCGGCACCGTGGGAATGTCGTAGTTCTTGAGCCAGGCGACCTTGCCGGCTCTTATCCACGATGACGATGGCCCGGCCGGTGATGCCCTTGTCGGCGAGATACACGCCGAACTTATCGGCCACGGCGCCGCGCGGATGGAAATCGGCGAGCAGCGGATAGCTGATGCCCATCTTTGTCGGCAAACGCCTTGTGCGACCACACGCTGTCCACGCTCAAGTCCCAGCACCTGCGCGTTCAATTTCTCGAATTGCTTCATGTCGTTGACGAAGCAGGCGTGCTCATTGGTGCAGACCGGGCTCCAGTCGAGCGGGTAAAAGATGATCACCACGTTTTTGCCGCGATAGTCGCGAAAGCTTGACGTCCTTCTGGTTCTGGTCCTTCAGGCGTGAATTCCGGTGCAGGCTGTCCCACAGCGATGGCCATAATGTCTCCTGGTGCAGCGTATTTGTGACGTGCGGCCTGGTGTTGCTCGCGCGTGCAATTAGAGCCAATTTATATTATCCGAACGCCCACAGTGCCGCCACACTTCTGCCATCTCATTCGGCGTGATGGTACGGCCAAATCGCGTCCGGGCGCTCCTCTGCTAATATCAGTCGAAGCATGCGCCTCGAGCAGGCATATCCGGAAATCAGTTTTCGCTGGCGCTCGCGCAACTGGTGGGCTCGGCTCACGCGCGTCCCCCCCGAGTGCGTGCACCTGGAAACCGACGGCCAGTGGATGGCCACCTTTATTCCCGACACGCTTTACTTGCGTGGCAAAGGGTCCGTTCGCCGGCGCCCGGCCCGGCCCGAGGTTTCGCTCTGTCTGGCTTGTTTGCAGCAGCAGTTGGAAAAAGAACTGACGCGTTTCGCGGGCCGCGTCGTGGCCTTCGAACCAGACACCGCTGCATTCACCCAATACTTTTTCGTCGGTACCGGCGAATTCTCTCCCGCGGGCTTGCAGCCTGAGGTAGCCGCCGCAATCGGCCGCCGCCTGGACCAGCCGATGGGCCAGTGCAGGCGCTGCGATCGCCCCGCTTCCTGGCTCTGGCTTTCGCAAGAGGATGTGCCCAGCCTCGACGACGTGGCGCGCATCGGCGTGGCCCCTGGCGAACCTTTGTGTGCGACCCACGGCACCCAAAAGCTGCTGGCGAGCCTCGCGGGCACTCCCGAGGCAAATCTTTTCTACGTCAACGTGCCTTACGGCGAAGCGGGGGCCTACGTTTGGATATGATCGCCCGATTATGACCGCGCCACATCAGCCCCTGGTTTTACGGGAGCTCGTCGACAAATACCGCCAGCTCGCGGGCGGCTACGGACGCCCTCTGGCCCTGGCTGGCTTTGGTTTCTCGCCCCAGGAAACCGAGCGCATCTTCGGCCTCTTCGATGAGGACTATCACATCAGCCGCTTTTTCCATTTCTCGCTCCAACCTGCCGGCGAGAAGCGCGCTGAGCGGACGTATCGCATCAATGGCTTCCCTCAGTCGCACGTCGCCCTCGACGCCGAAATCGAGTCAATCCTTTAAGGTGAATGCGTAGAAGAGATCGCTCTCTCGGCTGAACAAGGCTAAAGTTTTAGCGGACGAGTTGAAGCAGAAATGCCTACTGCTTCACGAAAACGGTTAGCTTGTGGCCCCGGCCGGCTTCCCGGCCGTTGGGTTTTGCCAGGCGACCATCATTCCAGAAATAAGGCATGGCCGCGGTGAATGAAAATGCCACGTCAACTCCGCCCGCCAGCCGCGCGCCCACAAATACAACGATGCATGGTTGCGTGCACTCATTCTGCTGATTGGTCACGAGCAGTCGCTGCCCAAGCTGCACGCTCGTCTCCAGGTGCATGGATCCGCCATGTACGTTGACGGCAATCGTGAAGCTGTCCTCATAAAAGGGCTGCCCGTCGGGCTTATGGCCGTACACGAAGAGCGGAATGGGAGTATGGTCGCGAGGCGTCCGCCGCCGTTCCGATCGAATCGGAGCGCATAAGCCTGCGGCCTTCGGCCCTTCTTGAAGAACCTCATTTTGCGGGAGCGCATCTTGCGGAATCCCATCTCCCGGAATAAAGATGCGCGCGACTTGCGTATGGAGGGTTTCGCTCATCCTGGCTATGCCGTTTTGTCCGGTCTCGAATTTGTGAAAAACGCCCGAGCAGCATACTTGAAGCGGGTCGTGTTTGAGGGCGTTCCGGGGTTCCTTTTGTCTCTCCAGTTACCCCCATGGTGGATCATTGGATCTGGGCCCTTTTCTTAAGCTTGCGTTCAGCAAGCTGCCGATAGCCTCACTCCACAAAATCCCGGTGA